>NZ_JBWKTO010000003.1:357254-562666 GCF_059420365.1 Chryseobacterium sp. GW821-FHT04C04
CCCCCCCCCCCCCCCCCCAAAACTCAGAAAAAGCGAGCAGCGAAAGCAGGTTCCCGGCTCCTTAACAGGGTGATGATTAAACCTCAAATAAAATCTCTATATTAGTATAAGGTTTTACCATAATTTTAAAAAAATGACAGACTATTTTGGCTTTTTTGTAAAATTGATCGTGATCGCTGTCGTTATAACGATCGCTACAATTCTTTTTGTCCCATTAAAAAAATACAGAATAGCAAAGATATTACTGTTTATTATGGCCGGGATTTTATTTATCATTGGTGCGGGAGGATGCTTTTTGATGACCATCTCTAATGTAGGATCTTACAGGTATTAATATTTTCCCAATAAAAAACATTATTTTTGCACATCAGACGTAAAAATTATGGCAAAGCAAGAAGATGTTTTCAAGAAAGTGATTTCTCACGCTAAAGAATATGGTTTTATTTTCCCATCAAGTGAGATCTATGATGGTTTATCCGCTGTTTATGATTATGGACAGAACGGGGCCGAACTTAAAAATAATATCAAACAATACTGGTGGAAAGCTATGGTACAGCTTAACGAAAATATTGTTGGTATTGATTCGGCGATCCTTATGCACCCTACAACATGGAAGGCATCGGGCCACGTAGACGCCTTCAACGATCCATTGATTGACAATAAAGATTCTAAGAAACGTTTCAGAGCAGACGTTTTGGTGGAAGACTACTGTGCTAAAATTGAAGATAAAGAGAATAAAGAAATCGAAAAAGCTGCGAAAAGATTCGGTGAGGCTTTCGATAAAGATCAGTTTGTTGCAACGAATCCAAAAATTTTGGAATACAGAGCAAAAAGGGAAACTATTCTTTCAAGACTGGCAAAATCTCTGGAAAATGAAGATCTTGCTGATGTAAAAGCATTGATTGAAGAGCTTGAAATTGCAGATCCTGATACAGGTTCTAGAAACTGGACGGAAGTAAGACAATTCAACCTGATGTTCGGAACAAAACTGGGTGCTTCTGCAGACTCTGCAATGGATCTTTATTTAAGACCTGAAACAGCACAGGGAATCTTTGTGAACTTCTTGAATGTACAGAAAACTTCACGTCATAAACTTCCTTTCGGTATTGCACAGATCGGTAAAGCATTCCGAAATGAGATTGTTGCAAGACAGTTTATCTTCAGAATGCGTGAATTCGAACAGATGGAAATGCAGTTCTTTGTAGCTCCGGGAACGGAACTAGAATTCTACGAGAAGTGGAAGCAAAAGCGTCTGAACTGGCACTTAGCTCTAGGTCTAGGAAACGACAACTACAGATTCCATGACCATGAGAAATTGGCTCACTATGCGAATGCTGCTGCTGATATTGAATTTAACTTCCCATTCGGATTTAAGGAACTGGAAGGAATCCACTCAAGAACGGATTTCGATTTAAAAGCGCATGAAGAATTCTCTGGAAGAAAGCTTCAGTTCTTCGATCCTGAAAGAAATGAAAACTATGTTCCTTATGTAGTGGAAACTTCAGTAGGTTTAGACCGATTATTCCTTTCAATTTTCTCACATTGTCTAAGAGATGAAGTATTGGAAGATGGTTCTGAGAGAACTGTTTTATCTTTACCTCCAGCGATTGCTCCCATCAAAGCAGCTATTCTTCCTTTGATGAAGAAAGATGGTTTGGCAGAGTATGCAGAAACAATCTTCAACGATCTGAAATATGATTTCAACCTATTCTACGAAGAAAAAGATGCGATTGGAAAACGTTACAGAAGACAGGATGCCATCGGTACTCCTTATTGTATCACTGTAGACCACGACTCTCTTGTAGATCATACAGTAACCATCAGAGACAGAGACACGATGCAGCAGGAAAGAGTTCCTGTTTCAGAGTTGAGAAGAATCATTGATGAGAAAACCAACTTCAGAAATTTACTTTCTAAATTATAATGTAAAAGCCCTGTTCGCAGGGCTTTTTTATTTTTATCAACATATGGGTTAATTTATTATTTTTATCCCTCAAATTTTAACCATGAAAAAAATAACACTCATAATGTTTGGAGTGATCCAGACATTGGCATTTGCCCAAACCCAGGATTTAACGACACTAGCTGCCGGGGATCATGTGGGAATGAATGCTCTATTCGATGATAAAGACAATCTTTACGGTTACGTTTCTCTATATTCTTACGGAAAATCCGGTGATAAGACCAAAAAATTTGAATACGTTGTATTAGACAAGAACCTCAACCCCGTTGCCAACAAAGAGTTTGAAGGAGATATCACCGCAGCATCTTACGTAGGATATGTTGATTTTAAAGGGCAGATTATCTTAAACCCTTCCATGATGGATTATTCTCTGGTCAAAAGCAGAGAAGTATTTACTCCGGTTTCTATGGTAATCGATCCAAAAACCAATTCTATTACCCGAAAAATATATTATGACTATCTGGAAAATGGGACTTTCAAAGAGATCAATGAACCTAAGAGCTGGAAAGAACAGCGCAAGGAAAACCGTGATGAGAAAAAAGACAAAGGGTACAACTACGTTTCTGCTGTAGGAGAATTGAAAGAAGGGGGTTACTTTGCTGTTGAATACAAAGATTATGGAAAGTATGAGAACAGCAACAGCCTTATAAAGTTTGATCCAAACAAAAAGGAGGTTTGGAGATACAAATACAATACAGACGGAAGCAAGAAAATTTATACCACTTTATCTGTTCTGGAAAGAGACGAAAACTACATGTACTGCATCATGAAAAAAGTCAATGAGAAGCAGAAAACATTCAGTCTTCTGGTTCTTGATATGAAAACAGGAAAAGAAACTTCCAATAAGCCAGTTACCGGATTATCAGATGACACCATAGACAATATTGAATCCTTCTACTCTAATTACAGAAAGATTGATAATGATAAAACCTTTGATGATAAAGTAGTTCTATTGGGAAGAAACTATGACAGTTCTGAATCTGTAGGATTTGCTAGAATGGTCCTAAACAAAACCGACTTTTCAGTAGATACCAAAGCGATTAATTATGAACCTAATATTTCTGCTTTTCTTCCAAAACTCAATAGAAATGGGATGGTAGAAAGCGGCTATATGCTTCAGACTAAGGACATGTATTTTATGAATGACGGAAGTGTAGGGATTCTATCTGAAAAATATAAACCGGCAGGACAATATTCGGCTCCTAAAACCACTGATCTTGTGTACATCTACACCGATAAAGATTTCAAAGTAAAAAATGTTCAGGTTTTCGAAAAGGAAAAATCAAAATGGGTAAACAGTGATTATCTGTTCTCACAATACCTCAACGGAGGAAAAGATGTGGTATTTTTCTATCGTGACTACCTGAAAGATGAAGTGACAAGGCAAAAAAGATGGAATTTATTCATCAATACTATTATTGACGGGAAATTCAAACAGGAAACTGTTCCTATTTCTGAAAAAGACAATTATACAGTAACTCCCTATGTAGGAAAAGAAGGCTATATCCTTCTTCGTGAGTATAATGAGAAAGAAAAATTTAATAAGATCCGTTTGGAGAAATTAAATTACTAATATAAAAAAGAACCCTGAATTTTCATCAGGGTTCTTTCTTTTATGTTTTGGCTAAAGCCCGTTCCTATTGATTCCTTAATTATTTTCAATTTACTTTTGCCAATGTCTCATTCGTCTGATAAAAGTCTGCAATATTCTTTATTTCATCCAAACTCAGGTTCCACATAAAATTCAGGAACTGCTGATAACTTTCACTTTGATTTTTGGATTCTATCCTATCCAGATACCGGTTTAGGTTGTAGTTTTTTCTCGCTTCATATATTTTGGAAAAACATCTTCCTAACCAGCTTTTATAATATTTTTCCTCCTCTTCATCCTGTAAAAACTGCATGGCGGTATAAATTCCCAGTCCGTAATCTTCTGAGTGGAAATAATTGGGTAAAATCTCCATTCTTGCTGCTTTCTTTAATGTTATAAACAGATCTGAAGGCTTATCCGGGGCAATAGGAGTTTTAAGTTCCGCAAATGTTTTCTTAAGCATCTCAATTCTTCTGGACACTTCAGGATGAGAAGCCAGAGAATCTTTATTCAGCTTTTCTTTGTAGAAATTATAATTGTACAGTGAAAAATCCTCCTTCTTCATCCACTTTTCATTGAAAACCTGTTTGGGAAGATTAAAAAGTTTTTTATACGTTTCTACCTTCAATTCTCTGGGTGAAATCGTATCAAAATCCTGCAGCCTCTGAAGAGCATTCACAAATTCTGCTTTCTTAAAATCGCTGTTTTTAAAAATGACATAGCCCAAAGAATCTGCCTGCATTTCACTCTGTCTCCTCTCCACGCTTTTTTTATACACGGTATTTTTTACAATATCAAAGGCTTTTTGATTCTGGCTCTGACTTTGGCTCGCCGTGGTTGATTTTATATTCTCAACCAGTACTTTATCCAGCTTTTCCTGTTCTATAATTTTTAAAAAGGTTTTCAGGGAATGTTCTTCTATTTTATGTCCCAGCTCATGAGAAATCACGGCAGCAATCTGCTCCTCATTGTTGAGCCAGCTGTAAAGCCCCATATTGATTACAAAAGTGCCGTCAGCAAGACAATAAGCATTGGGGGTATTGTCTTTTGCAATCAGAATTTTCAGATCCTGAGGAATTTTAGGATTATTCTTTTTAAGACGCTGAATCATAGAGTGTATACTGGTTTCAAATTCAGATTTAAAGATAAAATCCTTATTTTTCACCTGCTTTTCAAAGTCAGTTCCAAATTCTTTGTAAATTTTAGAGAGTTGAGAACCTGTTTTGCCGGAATATTGGGACCTTAATTTCTTTACAGTCGCTTCATTATTTGCTTCAAAATTATTTAAAAATGCTTTTCTCTGTAGGTAATCTGCAGTATCTATTGGCTTATAAATCTGTGACATTCCCATAATAGAAAATAGGAAGCAACCCAATACAATTAGTTTTCTGGTCATAGTTTTCATCAATAAGAGCAAAAATAACTTATTTGATGATTCATTTTAATTTTTATAGCCAAATTATTCTAAATTTGTTAGAGACCCATTCATGAAAAAATGAGAATATTAAAGTATATGATAGGCGGAGCTGTAGCAGGTGCCGCAGCAGCTTATTTTCTGGGATATGATTATTTATTTAGTGGTATCTCCAAAACCTATCTTAAAGGAAAATCAAGTGCCTATATTGATGACGGAAATCTTTTCCCTAGCAATCCTATTGCTACAGAAGAACCCCGGTTGTGGGAAGAAGATCCTGATTATAACAAAAAAGAATTACCGAAACATTTAGTTGAAAACTTAAAACACTCCAAAACAGCATCTTTTGTAGTGATACGGAATGGGAAAATTCTTCATGAGCAATATTGGGACGGATACAACCAACTGTCACAAACCAATTCTTTTTCTATGGCAAAGGCAGTCACTGTCATGCTTTTGGGAAAAGCACTGGAAGAAGGTATTATTCCCTCTATTGATGAAAAGTTCTCTGATTTTTATCCTGAATTTAAAAATAAGCCATTAGGAAACCAGGTTACCCTTAAAAACTTAGCTCAAATGGAAGCCGGACTGGACTGGAATGAAAATTACAACAATCCTTTTTTTCCTAATGCCAAAGCCTATTACGGAAAGAGCCTTGTAAAAGCCGTATTCCCAAGAAATTTTAAAGAAGAACCTGGAACCCGATTTGAATATCAAAGCGGCTCTACACAGCTTCTTGGTTTTGCCCTTAGAAAAGCAATCGATAAGTCATTGGCTGGATATTTATCAGAAAAATTCTGGGTTCCCTTGGGAATGGAACAAAATGCAAAATGGAGTACAGACGATTATGGAATGGAAAAAACCTATTGCTGTATTCATTCCAATGCAAGAGATTTTGCCAAACTGGGACAATTATTTCTGGATGATGGAAAAGTTGGGGATCAGCAAATTCTTAATGCTGATTTTATTGAACAGATGAGAACTCCGACAGAAAAATCCGAAAACATTTATGGAATGGGACTTTGGATCAATCATGATAATCCAATCAAACATTATTATTTTCTGGGGCTTCAGGGACAGTATATTATTATGATTCCGGAACACCAAATGGTGATTGTAAAAACAGGAAGCTACTCCAACAACCCTAAAAATGACAGAGGAAGACCTGACCAGGTTAAATTCTTTGTGAATGAAATTGTATCTTTATTCCAATAAAAATGATGGAAAAATACAGCTCAAAAATAGATGCTTATATTGAAAAATCACAGGATTTTGCCAAACCAATACTGCATTATATCCGTGAAACCGTCCATGAGTTCTGTCCGGAAGCAGAGGAAACCATGAAATGGAGTTTCCCTCACTTTATCTACAAAGGGAAAAATCTTTGTGCTATGGCTTCTTTTAAACAGCACTGTACTTTTGGGTTCTGGCTGGAAAAAGAAATGAAAACCATGCAGGAAATCACTCAGGATATTGAAAAAAACTCAATGTTCAGCTTAGGGAAAATCACTATGCTCGAAGACCTTCCTTCCAAACCTCAGCTTAAAAAAGCCATTAAAGAAGCCATGGAACTTACGGATATGGGGGTTACCATGAAGAAAGCGGCCCCTTCCAAAACGGAAATGGAAGTTCCGGATTATTTTCAATCAGCTTTAGATGCTCAACCAAAGGCTCTGGAAGTTTTTGAAAAAGCTTCACCATCATTCAGAAAAGAATATATCTCCTGGATTGTTGATGCTAAAACAGAAGTGACCAGAGATAAGAGGATGGAACAGTTTTTGGAATGGATTTCTGAGGGTAAGGGGAGAAACTGGAAGTATGAGAGAAAATAAAAAAAGTTTCTGAATTGAAAATAATTCTTAATGAAACCTAAAGTTCGCTTCCGGCAAGGTATTCTTTTTCAGGAAGGCTTCATATTCGGGAGACAGTTTTGCTCGACCAAAGGTATTTTCTCCGCTCATGCTTCCAAGACGTACTTTATCCTTTCCGAATTTTCTGTTCATGGCATCCATCGCTTTCATCACAGGAAGATGCTGATTTTGTATATCTTCTTCGAAAAGGCCGATCTGTCTCTGATCTTCAGGAACAAAGTCATTGACCATAACTCCGGCCCTTTTATAATGAAATCCTTCTCTATAAACGGCCTCAAAAAGTTCATTGACCACTCTTCCGATTAAGATGGATGAATTGGTAGGATTGGAAAGAATCCGGGTCATGGCATTCCTGTATTCCGGAAGATCTTTTCTGAAGCGGTTGGTCTGTACAAAAACAGTGATCATTTTACAACAGGTATTCTGCTTTCTCAATCTTTCTGAGCAATACATTCCAAAAGTTTCCACCCTTTCTCTTACTTCCCCTTTCTTAGTAAGCATCTGCATAAAGCTTCGGGTAACCGCGATGGATTTTTTAGGAGAAGGAGCATCCAGTTCCAGCTGGCGGATTCCTTTCAGTTCATGGATCATCCTTACTCCATGAATTCCCATCGTTTTTCTGACCCACATTTCGGGTTTCTGAAGAAGATCCCAGGCTTTATAGACGCCATTGTCATTCATTTTAATGGCAAGCCTTCTTCCAATTCCCCATACATCTCCTATATTGAGCCATTTTAATGCCTTTTCAATTTTTTCGGGAGTATCTAAGATGTAAACTCCGTTAAAGTTATCAGGAAAATCCTTTACAATTCTGTTCGCCACTTTGCATAAGGTCTTGGTAGGCGCAATTCCTATACTCACGGGAATATTTTCTTTGTGGAGAATCTCTTCTCTGATTTTGAGGCAGTATTCATGCATATCAATATATTTAAAACCCGTTAAATCAAGAAAAAGCTCGTCAATACTGTATACTTCATGATCAATAACGTAGGATTTGGCTATATTGATGACCTGTTGGCTTTTATAATTATACAATTCAAATTTAGCGGAAAAGCTCTTCACATCATGTTTCTGAAAAAGCTCTTTATATTTGAATGCCGGAGCTGCCATAGGAATTCCCAGGTCTTTTGCTTCTTTACTCCGGGATACAACACAACCATCGTTGTTGGAAAGAACCACAACGGGTTTACCCTCAAGCGCAGGATCTAAAGTCCTTTCACAGGAAACAAAAAAGTTGTTACAATCTACCAGAGCGTACATGACAAGTGTATAAGAAATATCTATACAAAATTATAGTTTTTAAAGAATAAAATAATCTTTTAGACTATAATTAACATCATATTTAACAATCTGAAAAACAAATAAATAAAATTTTAAACACGACACGTTTTGTCGTATTAGTGCTTTAATTTTGTTTTCAAAAACATTATTATTTAATAGCTATTCTGCAGATTAAATCATTTTTAACCGCTCTTCTTCAAGGTCAATCTGATAAAGCTGATGACGAATGATACTTTCATCAATTGAAATATCCTTATTGAGTTCTGCAAGAAACTTTCTCTGGCTTTCTAACATCTCAAAAAAGACACCTTTCGTTTTTTCATTCATCCATTCCGTGCCATCGGACTGTATTTTTTCTTCCCAATGTTTCAGTATTCGCTCTATTCCGGCATGGCTGCTCAGTTCGCTTTCATGCTTATTTTTAAGAAAATGATAAACAT
Organism: Chryseobacterium sp. GW821-FHT04C04; assembly: GCF_059420365.1. Lineage (NCBI taxonomy): Bacteria > Pseudomonadati > Bacteroidota > Flavobacteriia > Flavobacteriales > Weeksellaceae > Chryseobacterium > Chryseobacterium sp. GW821-FHT04C04. The sequence continues at coordinate 365,815 of NZ_JBWKTO010000003.1, forward strand.
GCTGCTTCAGTTTTTGTTTTATTTCTTCTCTGGCCTGTTTGTCTTTCTCTTCATCTGTAAAATCATCAAATACATGTCCATATCTGATAATGTACGGCAGCGTAAGTCCCTGCACCAGTAATGTAAGTAAAATCACAACAAAAGTAATGAAGAGGATTAGGTTTCTGTTGGGAAAAGGAAGTCCATTCTCAAGGGTGATCGGAATGGCCAATGCAGCAGCTAATGAAACAACACCTCTCATCCCCGTCCATCCAAGGATAAGCGGCATCAGCAAACGCCTCCTCGCAGAAGATGCACGTGGTGCTACACTGGGCCGAAAAATCAAAGTAGCCAGCATGGCAGCGTATGCACTTATTATTCTGGCGGCAATGAGAATACCCGTTACCAAAACTCCATACTGGATGGCAAGCCTCAAAGGAACTCCCTCTGACCGCAATCCGCCAACAATTTCGGGAAGCTCAAGCCCAATAATTAAAAATACAATCCCGTTCAGAATAAATACAAAGCTTTCCCATACACTGTAGCCCCTTATACGACTGCTGCTGTTTAAAAATATCATCCTTTTGGCAGACATATACAAACCTCCACAAACGACCGCTAAAACCCCGGAACAATGAAACTGCTCTGCCACCCAATACATGAGATAAGGTTCAATAAGAGTCAATGCAATATCTGATGAGGGTTCTGTAGGAAGTCGCTTGTGAGCTTGTACAAAAATCCAGGCGAGCAGCAAGCCAATTCCAGCCCCTCCGATAATCATCCACAAAAAGTCTAAGGAAGCTTCCTGCCATACAAATTGTCCGGTTCCTACGGCAATCAAAGCAAAACGGAATATAATAAGTGAGGAAGCATCATTGAGTAAGCTTTCTCCTTCCAGAATAGCGGATGTAGTGGTTGGTATTTTTACAAATTTCATAATAGCTCCTGTACTTACTGCATCAGGAGGAGACACTATTCCTCCCAGCAAGAACCCTAAAGCAATCGTAAATCCTGGAATAAAATAATTAGCGGCTACCGCCACTGCCAGCGCTGTAAAAAAAACAACCAGAAAGGCAAAGCTTCCAATAATACGCCACCATCTTTTCATCTCTTTAAAGGAAATAGACCATGCTGCTTCAAATAATAAAGGAGGTAAAAAAATAAAAAATATAAGATCCGGATTGATCTTTACAACTGGTAAACCAGGTATAAAAGAAACAAAAAGTCCGAATACAACAAGTAAAATCGGATAAGCAATTTTTAATCTGGCAGCCCACATGTTTAGCAGTACGATGGCTGCTACCATAGCCAGTAAAAAAGGTAAGATGGTATGCATTTGATATTGTGTTTTTGTCCATCATATTTACTACTTCTATTTGATTTTTAAAAATTTAAAAGCAATTTTTTTCTTGTTTTTTTTATGCTTGCAGATTAATTTGATGCCATCAGTCTATTTTCATATTCCCTTTTTATCTCAGGTTAAATATTGTAGAATTTTAAATAAAACACGTCAAGTTTCGTCGCTTCTGTTCTATACTTTTGTATCATAACAATAAGAAATATGGACAAAGTAACCTTAGAACGAATTCAGAAACTTCACCCGTTGGTAAGAGATGAAGTGAAGCAGATTATAAAGGAATGTGATGAAGCACTTACCGGAAGAGCCAAGATACGAATCACTCAAGGGTTAAGATCTTTTGAAGAACAGGAAAAGCTTTATGCCATCGGAAGAATTACATCAGGAAAAAAGGTGACCAATGCCAAAGCAGGACAAAGCATTCACAATTATGGCCTTGCTGTGGATATCTGCCTGATGATAGACGGAAAAACCGCAAGCTGGGATACCGTAAAAGACTGGGATAATGACAAAGTTGCGGATTGGTACGAGTGTGTAAAGATTTTTGCCCGCCATGGCTGGGATTGGGGTGGAAACTGGAAAACTTTCAAGGACCTTCCCCACTTCGAAAAGAAAAACATTCCTTCCCAAAAAGGCCTTGTAAAAACCAGCTGGAGGACACTGTTGAAGATGCCCAGAGACAAGCAGAATTATGTTGTTTTTTAGTGATTATTTATTTGAAAATAATTAAAACACGACAAGTTCTGTCGCTTCCCCAGCCTACCTTTGCTTTATAAGAAAACAACGAAAAAAGCAATGAAATCTAAGCATGGAACCTTACTATTTTTCTGATAAATCAATAGGTTCTGCAAATTTAAGATTGCATGTGTCCTTTTAACAAACCATTAAAAATATCACATGAAAAAGACAACTATTCTTTCTTTGGACGGAGGTGGAATAAGGGGAATCATCACCTGCATTATTCTGCGTTACATAGAAGAGCAGCTCCAGTATTATGATAAACCGGCTGCCAAGCTCGGAGATTATTTTGATCTGGTAGCAGGCAGCAGCACCGGCGGTCTGATTGCTTCTATTATTCTATCTCCTGATGAAACCCGAAAAGCAAAATATTCTATTCAGAAAGGATTGGAATTATATGCTGAAAAGGGCGGCGACATCTTCCAGGTTTCTTTTTGGGAAAAACTGGTCAATCCATTCGGATTATTGAATGAAAAAATTTCCCAGGAAGCGCTTGAAAAAAACTTAAATGATTTTTTTGGAAATTTAGAATTAAAAGAATTAATAAAACCATGTTTGATAACAAGTTATGACATTGAAAACAGAAGGGCAAAACTTTTCAACTCATGGAAAGCCAACCTCAGCACAGATAACTTCTATGTAAAGGATATCTGCAGGGCAACTTCCGCAGCTCCCACCTATTTCAGCCCTGTGCAGATCAAATCGATGTATGGACAGATTTTCAGCCTGATTGATGGAGGGATGTTTGCCAATAATCCGTCGCTTTGTGCCTATGCCGAAGCAAGAAAAATTCCTTTTGCAGAGGTTTTGAAAAATCATCAGAAAGCCAATCATCCGAGTGTAAACGATATGATCATTGTTTCTATCGGAACCGGAATTGAAGCCAGACCTTATCCTTTTAAAAGACTTGAAAAATCCGGAAAAATAGGCTGGGTAAGTCCAATTATTGACATTCTGATGTCTGCGAATGCCGAAACAGTAGATTATCAGTTGGAGCAAATGTTTCAGACTTTAGGTCTCCGAAATCAAAAGAACTATTACCGCCTGAATCCTTCATTGAAAAATGCCTCTCCGGCAATGGATAATGTAAGAAGGTCTAATATTGAGAATCTGATACAAGCCGGATTAAGCTATATTGATGATAACAGAGAAACATTGAATCTGATTGTTCAAAAACTCATCAAAAATAAAATATAATCTTATAACCTTATAATAGGTCAATATAAGCTCTAAAGATTATATTAAAAATGTAGAAAATCTTTTTTTAACACGTCAAGTTTTGTCGTTTCGCACCATTATCTTTGGAGTATCAAAAAGACACAAAACAACAATCAATAAAAACTTTTAAAAGCCATTGAATTCAACATTCACCTATGCTGAACAGCCTGAAGTATGTTCAAAATATAACCAACACCCTATAACACAAAACATAGAAACACCCCATCACAATATACTCTTCGATGAAGATCTCTATACCATAGAATGGAGCGATATCGAAAATACTGAGATGGATTACGAAAACTATCTCAATGACATTGAAAATTTCTTCAGAGGAGACTGTGAAGAAGACCAACTTGAAGAAGATACATTTTAAATAAAAATTTAAAACACGACAAGTTCTGACGCTGTCCGACATTACCTTTGAAATCTTTCTAATACGCGTACAGCAGTTTCATTAAACATTCTCAACACCTTTGAATTCACCATTCACAAAAATGCTGGACAGCCAGAACTATGTCTGAAAATTTCTAAAAAAACAACAAATAATGAATCTGAAAATCAAGAGTAAAGGTGGATATCTTTTGTCTGAAACCACCTAAAAAAATAAGACTACAACCTGAGACCTATCTATTAAAAAGAAGTTTCAACATTTTAACTCAATTAATAAAATACCTAACAAAATTACAAAATGAGTAATACTGAAAACAAAATCGCTGGTTCTTCAGCTGACAACACCCCATCACAAACACTTTTCAGATTTGTAAGCTTAAGAAGCCCGCAACTCCCTGATGAAGAAAAGGAAAACAAAAAGTTCATCACCATTCCGGATAGCTTAAAAAGTGATGATTCTTTCTACAAACCCGTGGCTTCAAACAATGGCTCTAAGCAAAGAGTATTAAAAGAAAGAGCCCAACTGTATAAACAAAACAGTAATTTCATTCCAGATACTCAAACTTTGAAACAAGTTTATACAATAGTATATGATTATGCACTATGGCTTGCTAAAAACAAAAACACATGTTCTTATAATCAATTCAATGAGAAAAAGAATCAGGTAAAATTTTCCCCTTCTTATGCATTCCCTAATCTTATCAATTTATGGAATAACTTAATTTATCAGATTGCTACTCAAAAAGACTTTTATGTTAAAGAAGGATTGATGCAGGTTTTATTGGCTGCTCATACTCTTGACCCTAAAAACTCAGCCCCAGTCGGAGATGAATACAAAGATCTATTATCTGCAAGAGTTGTAATTCCCAGAGAACTGATGCTGGATACTCCGGATGCTAATCCAATTGGTCTTGCATCCAAAATGGCAGAAAGGGAATCAGGAGAAATTACCGCTCCTTCTGCTTACATGGAAAAGCAGCAAAAGATTCAGGAAGCGAAGGCCTTACTTAGCAGATATGAAGTTTTAGCAAAAGAGATCTCTCTTATTGAAACAGGATATAATAAAGAGTATGCACAGGAGTATAAAAGAAGTGAAGAAGAGCACAATGAAAAAAATCAATCCATCATTGATGAATATTATGTTCGTTTAGAAGAAGCTAGAAGAAAATACTGTGAGATCAGAAAACCTGACCAGCCCTATAACCCTGCAGACCCTTGTCACCAGCCGGAAGCAATTCCTTATCCGAAACTTCCTAAATTCGAATTTCCATTCCGTCCTGAAATTGAGGCGAGAACACTTGTCAATGCATTGAAACCAAACAGTATTGATACCGTTTTATCTCTTTTAGACTATGATTTTTCAGAACCGGTTAAAGCAAAAATGGACAATGTAGGGACTATCGATAATCTACTGGCTGGCAGGAATACTTTCTCTGAAGTAAAAGATATTATTTCAAATGCAACGGAAAGAGCCAACAAGCTTATCCTGGATAACATCACAGATAATTCGGAATCCTATACCAGTATTGGTGGAATCCTTCTTCCTGTTTCCAGAGTAGAAACCATTCCTTTTACTTATCAGTTATGTCCGAAACTTATAATGAGACTCACCTCTCTGGATTTATCTATTGATGTACCTGATGCCTCCTGGAATGTAGCCAGCATGAACTATACTTTTTACACCAATGCAGGCCCTATTTCGGGAACTTATTTTGAAAAAAGCCGCGTAGGAAATAAGATCTTTTTGAGTAAACTATTAGCATCTGCAACTACAGACGGGGTATACATCCCTCAGACTGAGAACTTCACAATGGATGTAAAGATCACCTTTACGAATGGTAAAGTAACGGCTTTCAATCCAAGGATCATCACGATGAAATCCTGCTACACGTCGGCTTTTGAATTTGTAAATGAAATTAAGGACCCTATCGAAGAGCCGGATGATGCTTACATTCCTTCAGGATTTGGATTCAAACAAATTGGGATTGCAGATTATCTTAAGGTAGAGCAAACTACTCATGCTTATGTAGAAGGAGAAGTCGCTCACATTGAAAATGTAATGGCTCGTGAATATCGCGAAAAAGCAACAAGAAGGCTAAGAAGAAGCGAAAATACAACCACGACCTCTTCAGATACTGAGAGAGAGAAACTTACCGATACAACAACTGCTACCAGATTTGAAATGCAGACTGAAATTGCCAAAATGATGCAGGAATCAAGGGATACCAATGTACAGGCACATTTTGATGCAAGCTGGAAAACAGGAACAGGAGCAATGGCAGCTACCATCAACACAGGAGTGGCGGGAGGATATGCCAGTCATTCTTCCAAAGAAGAAAGTACAAGACAGGCACTTACCCAAGCACAAGATGTTACAGCAAGAGCATTAGACAGAGTGGTGACTAAAGTTCATGAGGAAAGGATCGAAAAAATCATTGAGGAGTTTGAAGAAAACAACAAACATGGCTTTGATAATACGAAAGGAGACAAGCATGTTGTCGGTGTTTTCCGTTGGGTTGACAAACTAATGAAAAACCAGATCTATAATTATGGAAAACGTCTGATGTTTGAATTTATGATTCCTCAGCCGGCTAAACTTCATACATTGGGTATGACTCTGGATAATTCAGCAACAAAAAGTGATCTCGTAAAACCTGAAGATCCGAGAAAAGCAAGCTATTTACCTTTGGAAAATTATGCTTCTTTAAGTAATGAAGCTGCATTAAAATATTGGGTAAGTAAATACAATGCTGAAATTGACGAAAGACCTTCCGAGTATTTTGGTATCAGTAAATCATTCAGTGGACGCGATGGAAATTTTGGAGGAAAAGATGATGATAAAGTTCAGATCGTCAATGGAAATGGAGAAGTAGAAGTTCCTGAAGGATATTTATTAAAAACGGTTGATTATACGTTCCAGACTTATCCACATAGCTTCAAAGGAGCACACCAGGCCTTCATGACCATTGGAGGGCAAGGTACTTATTGGATTAGTTCACCCAACAGCACACAGGTAAGTGGAACAACTACAACACTGAATATCAAAAACAAACTTGAATTTAGTTTCGCTACCGGAGAAAGCCCGATTATGCAGGGAACTCTAAAACTGAACTTAGAATTAACTTCTGAATCAAGAAATGCATGGTTCCAAAAAACATTCAAAGCTATTATAGACAGCTACGAAAAAGCATTAGCAATTTACGAACAGAAGATAGCTGAAGAAAAAGCTACTGGTATTCAGATTAAAGGTTCAAACCCAGGATTCTACCGTCAGATTGAAAATACGGTTCTTCGTAAAAACTGTATCTCTTATATGATCAACAGATCTGCCAATTCTACCCATGGATATGGTATGGCAGGCTTAACCACAGGAAGTACTTTTATGGATTATGAAACAGACCTGTCTTCAAATCTGGATAAATATACTGCCTTCCTTAAGTTCATGGAACAGGCTTTTGAATGGGAAAATCTTTCTTATTATCTGTATCCTTATTATTGGGCTAACAAAACAGAATGGAGTAAACTTTACCAGTCAGAAGATGTAGATCCTTTATTCAGAGCATTCTTACAAAGTGGTATGGCAAGAGTGGTTGCAACCGTTCGTCCAGGATTTGAAGATGCTGTCCAGTTCTATATGGCAACAGGAAAAATCTGGAGTGGTGGAGAAGTTCCTGTCATTGGTGATAAGCTTTACTTGTCTATTGTAGATGAAATGAAGCAGCCAAAAGGAGAAAAACAAGGAAAAGCCTGGATTACGAGACTTCCTACTCCATTAAATATTCTTCAGGCAGAAAGCATCGGCTTAAAAGTAGGGCACGCTTTGCCTTTCACAGCTGAAGATCCTAACGATTTTGAAGTTCCGGGAGAGGTTATCACTGAAAGCAATTTCGTGAAAGATAATTCTTTAATGGGAACTAAATCAAGTATTAAGCAGATCCAGTTTTCACTAAAACAATTAGACAGTACGGCGTCTTATAAGACCATTGGTGATCTTGATGATGCAGGTGAGTTCCCCAGAAAATATGAATGTATGGGACAAACCATTGAAATTGTAAGAGATGCAAAATGGTCTAAAACAGATTCTCTGGTAAAGCTTTATGGTGATTTGGCTGGTGCTCTTTCCAGAATAGAGGGTATTGAAGCCTTTGCCAATACAGAAAACGGAGTTACCATTCGAGTGGATATAGACAAAATCAAAAATTTCAAATTTGTAAAACCTCCATACACCGAAGACGCTGATACACTAAGTTTCACAACAGACGGTATAGCTTACATAAAATTTGCGAATGACAATTTTACAGGTTCTTCAAACAGACTTTTTGACAAAGACAACAAGTCAATTGATTTCCAGGACTATACTGAAAAAATTGCTCTGTCTAGATTTTTAATTTAATTCTTTAAAAACATAAAACCATGAGCCGAGTAAAACTCGAGGCTATTTGGCAGCACGATCAAGTGCTGCCTTATATCCTCACGACCTTAAAGGATAGGATTGATGATATAACTGCTGTGGAAAAGATCTTTCTTTTCGGAAGCAGAGGCCGGGTTCCCTTTGATGAATGGGATACTTTGGAAGGAAAAGACTGGGATGTTTTGGTTCAGGCTAAATGTAAACTTAAAAATGCTTATGCATTGATTGATCAAGATTACTATTTGGATCTTCTCGTTCTAGATGAACAAACAATAAAAGAGCATTATTCCAACAATAAACTTGCGATGATTTTTCCAGAAAATAAACTCATCAATAAGTAACTATCCTTTGAATAGAATAATCAATTAAGGGCGAGGGATAAAACCCTTGTCTTTTTTAACCTAAAAATCACAAAATGAGTTTAGAGATATTAAACAATAAAGGGAGCAGTGATCTATCCATGTCTAACCTACTTTCAGAAGAGAACATTCATAATGGATTATTTGAACAAAATTTATTCAACAATAAAAAAAATACTTTTGAGGAAATAAGTACCTTTAAAAATAGTCCTTTTGGACAATATTGGGAAAAGCAATTACCTTCTTGGGCTATTGCAGATTATGGCCCAGCAAGAATTTTAAATGAATCCAATTTCAGTATTATAGATCTTTCCAAAAAATTTAATTATTCAGCATCAGCACTTTACAACAACACAATTAGCGAGGATTGGGGGGACATAAAGTTTAAAGTCTACGCCAATCCTGACGGTCAGGAAGTTTTAAAACAATATGCGAATCCAGAAGTAAAACCGGATAATAATGAAATTATATTTTTTATTGAAACCGATGATGGAAAATTTGATTTTGGAAAAATTGTCCGGGTAAAACTAGGAGCGGAAGCAATAAAAAAACTTTACTTTCAATATCCTTTTTTCGGGCAAACAGACGAGGAGGAATTAGCAGAAGAATTTCTAAAACGTCCCTTTGAAGTAAAAAACAATCCAAATCTTGAATTTGTCCAGGCTAGCAAAGAAGTAAAACTTGATACAAAAGAACTAAAAGATCTTTTAGTAAAAGCTATCAAATATGATTTTAATCAAAAGAAATTTGATGATATGTCATGGTTTTTACTCTTTTTACAAGGAGACAAATATTTAGGCTTAAATATTCCTAAAAAGATTCTGGAATTTTCTCATTGGATGAGGACCAAAAAATATGAAGAAGAAAAATACTGGAATGCTTTATTGAATAAAGGATTTACTCCTGCTTTTTTGCCTAATGGTATCGTTCCTCAAAACAGAAAAGAAATACAGGAATCTATAAAAAATAAGTTTAAGCAACAGATTGATAGCATTTCAAAATTCAATCAAAACGATGCAGTCGTAGAAAAAATATTTAAGGAAATTCTGAATAATGTTTTATTATATTTGTTTGAAAAATTTTCTTCTTTATTAGATGATGGGCTAAAAAAATTAGATGAAATTTTACCCGAAGGAGAAATGCTTAACGAGATTTACAATCTCAATGCTTTTTTAGTAGGTCTTTGGAATGGATGTTTAGAATTTGTAGCTGGGCTTATAGATTTAGTCTCTTTAGTCATGATTATCGCAAGAGATGGTATTGGCTTTGTACTTACTGATGCACTGGGGGAAGCTTTTGAAAATCTTTTAAATGAGCTTGTTTTTAACTTTGAAAATTTCATAAAGAAGCTTTGGACAAAACTTGTTATAGCATTAAAAGAATTCCCTGATTGGTATTTAAAGTACGGTACCAACCAATATTATTGGTATAAAAAGTTGGGTGAACTTACTCCTGATATACTTTTTATTCTTGTTCCTGCTTTGAAAGCTGGCCGAGCAGCAAAAGCCGCTGAGGAAGCTTCTATACTAAAAAAAGCAGCTACGTCAGCCGAAAAAGATTTAGTAGCAGAACAAGAGTATCAAAAATACTTGGATGGTTATTATGAAGCATTAAGAAATCAATCTGATGATTTTGCTAAAAAGTTAGAAGAAAAAACAGCTGAAAAAGAAACAAAAGAAATTTTTGAAAATTTAGAAGAAGAACTTGAAGAGCAAATTCCAAAACAAAGTGAGATTTATAAAAGTAGATTTAAAATAAAATATGAAAATAATGTTAGAAAATATTTTTATCAAGATGTTGAGATTGGAAGTGCAGCCATTTCAAATGGTGGCTACCTTTCTTTTGATATTAATATTCCTAGAAATTTTCAAAAACAAAGACTTGGCACTGAAATTATTGAAGAATCCATTGAATTTTTTGAAAAACAAGGGAGTTCAGTAAAAGGAATTCAAGCAAGATGGTTATCTGCTGCAAAATATGAAGGAGGAGCTTCTACAAACTTAAAATCATTTTCATTTGATTATTTGGAAAATAATTTATCTAAAGAAGTTGCAGCATTTAATACACCTACTGGAAAAATTGCCAAAAAGAATGGGTTTACAAAAGTATCTATTGATGATTGGGATGTTTTAGATCTCGGAGGTAATAGACCCGCTGAAATATATTGGATTGAACTAAAATTTAAAAAACCATAAAATGAAAAAACTATATACATACGATAATAAAAGAATCACTATTTGCAATGATTTTGAATTCAAATTCAAAGATTTTTTACTTTATTTAAAAAATAATGACAAAAAAACATATTCACTTCTGATGGGTAATTCAGATTTTAATATAAGTAGAAAAACGTTCTTAGAAGATTTTAAAGATTTTTTAGAAAAATGGTTAAAAGAAACCTTTGATCTAAAACAGTCTTTATCTATTAATAGCTTGGAAAACATTTTTAACAATATTAAAATGACTGATAATAAATATGGAGAATTTTTTTCATATTACAACCTTTATAAAAAGTTAGTTGAATCAAAAGATGCCACATTATTTTTCTATGATTCTCAATCAAAAACCCCTCACGAACATTTTAAAAAATATGCTGATTAGTTTTTAACTAAACTTCCAACAAAAAAATAAAACACGACACCTTTTGTCGCATTAAGCACATATATTTGTCTTACAAAACTTTACTATGAAGAAAGACTTTTATCTGACAAGATATGCCTTAATAATTAAAAGATTAGAAAGTTCTCCGGCTACCTATTCTCAGCTGGAGGACTATCTTTTAAACTCTTTTGAATTTCAGGATGCAGAAATCAAGAGCTACTCTATCCGTACCTTGCAGAGGGATATCCGTGAGATTTCTGACCTTTTCAATCTTTCTATTCACAACAAGAAAAAGGGGGACAACCGATATTATATTGAGAGCCGCCCGATCATGGAAGTGGATGAATACAACCAAAAACTATTGGAATCTTTTCAGGTGAGCAACGCCATGAATACCCATCCCAATTTTTCCGATTTTATCTTTTTCGAAAGCAGGAAGCCTACTGGTGTGGAAAATTTTTATGACCTCTTTTTTGCCATCCGAAATAAAAGGGTTGTGACTTTTGAGCACTACAATTACAAAAACAAACTAATGACCTCCAGAAAGGTTCATCCTTTGGCATTAAAAGAATCCAAAGACAGATGGTACCTCATCGCTATTGATACAAAAGATAAAATTTTAAAATCATTCGGTCTTGATAGAATCAATTACTTGGATGTGGCTAAAAATCAGTTCAGGGAGAAGTATAAATATAACTTCAGAGAGCATTTCAAAAATGCTTTTGGAGTGATGAATCTGGCAGAACAGAAACCCCAAAATATTGTATTGAGATGCAGCCGCCATCAGGGAGAATATATCAGAAGCTTTCCTCTTCATCAATCACAGAAGGAAACCAAAGAAACTCCGGAAGAGATCTATTTTGAGTTCTTTCTTCACCCCACCTACGACTTTATGCAGGAGATTCTTTCTTTTGGAAAAGAAGTAACAGTTCTGGAACCTAAAGCTTTAGTTGATGACATCCGCAATCATCTGCAGGAATCTTTAAACCGTTATCTTGAAAGCTGAGAATAAGAAACACATCTCATATTTTTTGTTATATTTACATAAATATACCCTTATTGAAAACTTTATTCATTGGCATCAGCTGTTTTATTTCTTCTTTTTTACTGTCACAGCAGAAAGAAGAATTTAAGCTTGTAAAAAATTATTACAACCAGCACAGAAATATGCTGAATAAAGAATTCAAGAAAAAATTTGATGCAGAATCCAATACCGTAAAAAAAATTGAAATAAAAGGAGACTTTCTCTATTTCATGAAAAAAATGGACAGCATTGAAAACAATGCACTGATTGGAGCTTTATTAAGGGTTAGAAACCTGGAAGACCTCAACACGATCAAGAGCCCCAAACTCATCTCATCTGAAAAGTTTCCAGATGCAGAAAAGGTTGCCGATTATCCCGGCGGACTCAATTCTTTGAGACAGGAAGTCGCCAATCTTCTGTACATTGACGGGGTATATTCTGAAGAAAAAATGGTAAAAACAGATGTTGCTTTTATTGTAGAAAAAGATGGAACCATCAGCAATGTTCATGCTCAGGGTGATAATTTCACTTTCAACAGACAGGCTGAAATTGCATTATATTCTCTGGCAGAAAAGTTTTCCCCTGCCATGATAAAAGGGGATCCGGCAATCTATCGTTTTACTCTTCCTTTAACTTTAACCATGACAGATTAAATGTTTACTGACGAATATTACATGAAAATGGCACTGCAGGAAGCAGAGGCCGCTTTAGAAAAAGATGAGGTTCCTATTGGATGTGTAGTGGTTTCTAATAACCGCGTTATTGCAAGAGCTCACAACCTTACGGAAACATTGAATGATGTCACAGCCCATGCAGAAATGCAGGCCATCACCTCAGCAGCTAATTTCCTTGGAGGAAAATATTTAAAGGACTGTACGCTGTATGTGACGATGGAACCTTGTGTCATGTGCTCAGGAGCCCTTTCCTGGTCTCAGATCTCAAAAGTGGTGATTGGAGCAAGGGATGAGCAAAGAGGATTTATTAATAAGCATCTTTCTCTACACCCGAAAACAGAGATTATCACTGGTATTATGGAAGCTGAGTGCTCTTCTATCGTAAAAGATTTTTTTAAAAGCAAAAGATAGACTTTTAATCATAGCATAAAAAAGCAGAGAATATTTTTCAATATTCTCTGCTTTTGTTTTTATAATGTCTGGAATGGTAAAAAAACTTTTTCGGAATCAGTCTTTGAAAATAGAATATCTCACAATATCAAAATATTCACCATTTTTTTTCATTTCCTGTTTTAAAATAGCTTCCTGCTCCATTCCTATCTTTTCCATAATTCTTCCGGAAGCAGGGTTATGAAGAAAATGAGTGGCGAAAATTTTATTGAACTCCAGATCCTTAAAACCAAAATCCACTATCGCTTTTGCCGCTTCAGTCACATATCCTTTATTCCAGTAAGGAATTCCGATCCAATAGCCCAGCTCTGCTTTATCATCATCCCTGTCATGAAGCCCGATAGCTCCTATAATTTGACCTTCTTTATTCCGGATAGCAAACGTATAACCGGTATGGTCATCAAAAACTTCTTTTGACATTTTCACCCAGGATATGGCATCACTTTCAGTATAGGGATAAGGAATATTGGAGGTAAGGTCAGAAAAAATTCTATGCTGAAGATATTCAACGATGAAAGGAATATCCTTCTCTTCCAATTGGGAGAGAATCAATCTTTCGGTTTCTAGTACGGGAAATTTTTTCATTATATTAAATAGTAAAGCTGAGGTTCAAGCTAAGCAGCTGTTCTTAATTCTCTAAGTTTACAAATCTCTTCCAAGGAAATAAAGTCCTTTTAGAGTGTGAAGCCTATCCATCACATGAATTTTATCTGTCAAAGGTTTATAGATATGAGAAACCCCTCCAGTGGCAACGACAAAACAGTCATCATTCACTTCTTCATTGATACGGGTGATAAAACCTTCTACCATACCTAGGAATCCATATACCATACCGCTTTGCATGCAGGTTACCGTATCCAATCCTAAAACAGTTTTTGGCTTTTTCAGTTCAATATCCGGAAGCTGTGCGGTCTGGTTGATCAGTGAATTGAGTGAGGTAACAATTCCCGGAGCAATAATCACTCCTAAAGTCTCGCCTGTTTCCGTCACACAACTCGCTGTAAGGGCCGTTCCAAAATCAATGATAATCTTTTTCCTGCCAGGGTACAAATTGTGTGCTGCCACAAGGTTTGCATAGATATCTGTCCCCATCTGCTTTGATTTTGCCTGAACTCCCGAAGGAGTTCCTCTGTCAACAATCACAGGAGTCGTTCCATGAATTTTTTTGATCCCCGAGCTCATTACCTTGGTAAGCTGGGGTACCACAGATCCGATAATGACTTTATCAATATCTTTTGGATCAATTTTATAGGTCTGGTAAAGCATCAGCATTTGTACATACAGTTCATCTGCTGTTCTGTAGGGTTTTGTATTGATGACCCACGAAATATCACAGTTATCGCCATTGAAAAGCCCAAATCGGATATTGCTGTTCCCTACGTTGATTACGATTGAATTCATTGACATATTTTTCAGAAGAAATCCCATAATCTATAACTGAGATTCCTGCTTAATTTTGAGGGAATAAATTTAATGATTTTTATAAAAAACTACCCCTTGATCTCTCATAAATTACTTTTATCTTAAAAATATCCTTCCTAAAAAACTTCTTTACTATAAAACAAACCTTCTGGAAGCTGCATTCCCCCTCCTGAGAGGTGTTTGTAACAAAATGATATTTTAGAGAAATAAAATATTTCATGCTTTTTAATTCTCGCAGATTTTCTCAATTGAGCAAGATAACATCTTTAAAACCTGCTGAATCTGTGGAAATCATTAAAAATCGGAAGACCAAAATATTGCTTCTTCTTTAAATTAAACGGCGCGGAAATTTTATTTCCGCGCCATTCTTTTTTTATTTCGTGTTAATTATTTCACTTCAACAAAATTATTCTCTATGTTCACATCAGCAATTCTCTGGCTGAAATCAATTCCCAGAACAGATAACTGAGATTTTGTGTAAGGGATCGTCAACGTATATTCTTTTTGAGTCCAGGGCCAGTAAGGCATTGTTTTAAAATCACCATAGACATCTTTTTCTTTCCATGTATGAGTCATATTCAATGGAATCTGGTAAGTCACTATTTTCTTATCAGTGGTCATCACCCCAAAATCGATCGGCATAGGAACCTGACCATTATTGACTAAGGTAATGGTTGTAGATTTTGCATCGTATTTTACATCCTTAATTCCATAATCAATGGTCTTTGTGGTATTGATCCAATAGTTATGGAACCACTTTAGATCCATCCCGGAAACCTTCTGTGCAATGTGAAGGAAATCTCTGTCTGAAGGATGTTTCATACTCCACTGATCATAATATTGTTTTAGGGTTTCTGCAAGATTCTGCTCTCCCATAATGTATCCTAGCTGTACCAGATATAATTCACCTTTTACATAAGAAGCATACGTATAAGAAGTCCCGTTATCATGGTGATCCCCCAGCCAAACTGCAGGTTCTTCAATTCCTTTTTTAATAAACTTTCTGTAAGCATCCAATCTTTCCATAAAAGGATTCGGAAGATCTTCCGGGAATAACTGATACATCGTATATCCTTCTGCATAGCTTGTAAAGCCTTCATCCATCCATGGACGAACAGATTCGTTGGTTGCCAGCATCTGCTGATACCAGGAGTGAGATCCTTCGTGGGCCATTAAACCCAATAGATCTTTAACATTTTTAGCTTCACCTAATATCATGGTACACATCCCATACTCCATTCCGCCATCTCCTCCCTGAATAAATGCGTAGGTAGGATAGACATACTTTCCAAAGTGAGAATTCATAATCTGGAAATATTTGGTGATATAAGGCTGTGTTTCTCCCCACGCTTTTGTTTTATCATTTTTCTGATACACCAGATATACTTTTGGCCCTTCCGGAACATTGAAGCTTTCTACAGAATAATCTCTGTCTGCACTCCATGCAAAATCAAGAATATTTTTTGCTGTCCATTTCCAGGTTACTTTCTTATCTTTTTCTGCTTTTATTTTAGCATTGGCATCATAACCTTTTACTTCTGCTGGGTTTTCGAGAATTCCTCCTGCTCCTACAACATAATCTTTGTTGATTTTAATGGTAACATCAAAATCGGAGAATGGAGCATGAAATTCTCTTCCCAAATAGTCAAAAGTTGACCAGCCGTCATAATCGTACTCAGCAATTTTCGGATACCATTGCGTCATTGTCATATCTACTCCTTCTCTGTTGTTTCTTCCACTTCTTCTGATCTGCTGCGGGATCACAGAATCCCAATCCATTGTAAAAGTAGTGGTAGAATTCGGTTTAATAGGTTCTGCCAGATATACTTTCATAATGGTTTCCTGAACTTCAAACTTCAGGTCTTTTCCATTCTGTTTAATCCAGTGGATATTCTGAGCACCTTCCTGATCTTTTGGAATAGAAGCCAATCTTGAGATTCCGTCTTTCTGCAACCTTCCGTCACCATTTTTCCCCTGGGAAGCCACTCTTTGATCCATCATAGAATTGGGCTTAAAAGCATTCCAGTATAAATGAAAATACACCACCTTCAACTCATCAGGTGAGTTATTGGTATATTCTAAAGTCTGTTTTCCTTGGTAGGTAAATTTTTCAGCATTAACATCAATATCCATCTTGTACTTCGCAGCCTGCTGATAATAAGCTCCTTGCTGAGCCTGAAATTGTGAAATGATAAACGCAAAAATGATTGCAGCCGATTTCCTCATTTAAAATTTTATTTTTTCTAAAGTTAGGTAATTTAAATAAGAACCTCAAATAGGAGTTATTCTGAGATTTTATTCTGTTTGATATGGTTTTAGATGGATTTTAATTAAAATTGTTAAATTCTTTTTTTGAGCTTTATTTACTGTGATCCTTCTGTATATCTTTTTATCTGCTTTTTAATAGTTTTTTGATTAAAGTAATCTGTCCCAGATGATAATAGCAATGTTCGATCATTCCGTCTATATTTCTTCTGTAAGTTCCATACTTCTCATCCACAAATACCTCATCAAGTTTAGAATCCGGCATCTGCTCCAATAATACAGCAAACTTCTCTGAATCGTTCCATAATGTATGTAATAAGTCTTCCCAGTGTTCCTGAGATTCGATGGAAGGAAGATCAAAACTAAATTTATCTTTGATCTCGAGATCTCCGCCTTCAAAAACATTCACAATTCCTGCGATATAATAATCGATATGAAAAGTGAGCATCGCAATGCTATTCAAAGAATCCAACTTCGTCACTGCCTCTTCCCAGCTAACATCCGAAAGCTGATTTTTAAAATTCGTATTGGCAATCCAAAGACCATCCAGTAATACTTCCCTAAACCTTTTTGATAATTCTGATACTGAACTCATGGGCTACTATATTATGTTTTCTAAAGATAAATAATAAAAAAAGAATGTCAGTTTTTTAGAAAAACTGACATTCTTGTGGGAAAGTGATTGTGATGATCTCCATCGCAAAAACAATAATTATAAGACTGAGTATTGGCTAATCCATTTCATAGAAAAGTTTCTTCCATTTTGTTATTGTATTTCTGCTCAGTTTATAATGATTCGCCAACTGAAGGTTATTCAGATTATTCTTTTTCTGATAGTCTAATATTTTCAGAATAGCAGATTTACTGTAAGAACGGTGTTTCTGATTAAAAGCTTCTGTTTCTTTATCTGCTTTCCCGAATATTTTATGGTTCAGCTTGATAACATCTATTGCTGAAAGGTTTTCGTTTTTCAATAAAGAAAGGCATTCCGCTTTTTTTTCAGGATATTTAGCGTCGAGAATATCCATGAAAATTTGTTGATAATTAATGTTAGATTTTTGCATGGTTTTTTGAGGTTTAATAGATATTAGTCTACTGATTTTCTGTATTTTCCAATCCATTTGTAAAGAGTTGTTTTAGGTATTCTGTAATCTTCTAATACCTGAAACCTTGTTTTTTCTCCACTTTCAATAAGCTCCAGTACAAAATCTATGATCTCTCTGGTATAAATATTTTTCCTAAATTGTGGAAGAGCCGTCTTTGTCTTTTTATCAATTCCTCTTTCAGCATTAGCTGGGGCATACAATATCAAATGTTGTGTATAAATCCTAAAAAAATCATATTCCAAAAGCTTGCTCCAGCGGAGTAGAACCTCGCTATCTAAGCTTTGGGCTGCATACATTTTGTTTACTTCCTCCTGTGAACATTTCATAAAGTTGCAGATCCGGAATATTTCTATCCTACATTCTGTAACTCTTTTTTCAATCATCTTTCCTATATGTATTTCTTTAAAATTTACCATTGTTTTACTTTTTATTGTCTTCTGTAACCCAAAAATGGAAATGCCTCTAAGCTCTTTTAAGTTTTATACAGAGACTTTAAGGACAGTTAGTATTTCTCTTTTTCTAATAATTTAAAAGATGCAGTCTTCTATACTTTTATAACCATATTAAAAGAAAGAAGCACTGCATCATTATTTTAGATCAGATTTTATACATTAAAATCCTGCCTTACCTAGAGCATAAGCCATGATATTATGCAAGAATCTCTCTTGTTGAGTGTCAATCACAGTACCTGCCACTGAGGTATCTCTGAAAGCTCCTTCATCCCAGAAGAAAATGGCTTTCCCTTGGTTTCCGGCAACAAATATTTGCGGAGCAGCTCCATTAGCTGCCAAAAGCGTATATCCTGCAGGTAATTGAGAAGTTGTGACACTACCAAATGATCCCTGACCTGTTATCAGAATGTTTGTCGTATTCCCAAATATTCCATTGTTGATCGAATTTGTATTGGTTGTTGCGGTCGCTACACCAGAACCTACAGCACCTGTGCCTCCGAACGCATTAAACAGACTGGTTCCAGTACCAGAATCAAAAAGAATGATTGCAACTCCTCCGCCATCTACAAACCCTTTAATTTTGGCTGCATCCGCAGCTGTCATATTGGCAAATCCTGTACTTATAACATCATACGAACTTAATAAATTAGCTACTGTAAGCCCAGATAAAGTGGATGTGATATTTGTAAAAGTAAACCCATTAAAATTGCCTGTATATGTTCCAGAAGCTCCATAATTAGCAGCATTGCTGAGTTGCGAATTGTAGGCAGCTTGTTCGGTACTTCCTATCGAATACGTTGACCAATATGCAAAACGAACTGTTTTTCGAACGGCTACAGAGTTTGAACAGCTTAAGTTTAACTTAGCCCATGACCCTGTTAAGGTTCCGGATGCGGAAGGTGTTCCGCTTAAGCTGTAAGTAATTACTTGAGATTGTCCTGCGTTAAGAGTGACCGATGCAGGTGTTACAGAAGCTACAGTAACTCCAGTTACACCACTTAAAGTAAGGTCGCTGGCCTGAAAACCAATCGTAGCTGTGGAAAAGGAATTATTGGTAAGCGTCACAGAAAATGTTGCTCCAGATAATGCTACACCTCCTGTATAAGTACCCTGAAATCCGCTTTGAGTACAGTCCGCTGCTATGGTAGGTGTTGTGGAACAAGCATCACATAAACAGTTTGACCATGCTGTCCCGTTAAATACTTTTACACATTTCATGCTGCTGTCATAAATGATAGTTCCTTCTGCAACATTTCCTCCCTGAGGGTTTATAATGTTTCCGGTGGAAGTGTTCGTAGGCAACACCAAGCCCATATTATAGGTGGTAGGCTTATTAATATCTAATGCACCTCTGGGTGCTGTTGTTCCGATTCCGACCTGTCCGTTCGCTATTTGAAATAGCACTATTAATACAATTAATAAATACTTGTTTTTCATACTATGTATTTTTTACGATGATAATTTGTAAACTTGAATATTGTTAAGTTGGAAATGCTTCACATCCTTTTTTCAAAGTTTTGAGCTTTGATAAAGCTAATTGTAAAGACTTAAGCAGTAAAGAGTATTATGAAAGGCGGGGGGCGGGAATAATGAGCCACCACTTTTTCTTTTACAAGAGAAGAGTCACAAAATGAAAATGCAATAGTGTTTTCCCAGGCAAAAGAGTATATGGGTATATACAAATCTTCGTATAGAATCTGATATTTCTGGATAACGGGATTATTGTTCAGTACCGCAAACCCCAAATAACCACCCGGCGATGCCAATAATGTATGCCTATTTCCTAAAGGTTTAACATAAGAAAGGATTTGAAGCTTTTTTTCCGGTTTGTAAGGTTTTGCTTTTTGACATTTTGGACTTACAGCCCATTTTTTCTTTATCGATCTTCGGGTAATTGTTCTTTCTTCATTTAATGTTGAATTTCCGAAATGTTCCGCACCATATATATGAACACCTTTTGCAATATAAATTTCGGTTTTTCCTGTACCTGTACTGATTTTCGTTTTTGAACTGTCAAAATCATCTGCTACATAAAGAATACCGTTTCCTTTGATAATAACTGCAGGATTATTTTTATTAAAAGTTTGGGAAAATAAAAACACAGAGATGAAATGCAGAAAAAAGCCAATAGACATACCGTACTTACGGTATGCTATTGGAAACAAACTTTCTTTCACCAGAATGTTTTTCATCATATTATTAAACAATAGTCCTCTTTAGACTATTGTTTAACCCATTGATTTACAAATCAATATTTTTAGAATAAAGAATTGGCATCAATAAAAATTTATCTTTCTATTTTTTTTATCTATAAATATTAAATCAATGAAACAAAGCATACACAATGAACTAGAAAACAGAATTTTAAATTATTAGGTTTCTCAAAAAAAAGTTTATATTTGCATTGAAAAAGTAGTCTAAAGAGGACTACTTTTTTTATGGTAATTTAGCTGATAATAATCGCTAAACCCTATAAAATGACACTTCAATTTTTCCTATCTGAAAATTGTGGCATACAGAAAAACATCCACCTGGTAATTACTGACAATCAACAAAATAAAAAATACAATTTTTGCACAAACCTTAGTATTTCCGAAGAAAACTGGGACAAAGAGAAACAGCGTCCCTGCAATATTTATATAAAGAAGTATAAAATACTCAATGCAAAATTGGATTGTATAAAAAAGGAAATAACAGGATATATTGATAATAAAAAAATTCTTCGCCGTGAGATAGTATGCAAAATAAAAAATATAGGTAATGGAGTGCAGGATCCACCACAAGAAAACACTCTCCTATACTATATGCAATGGTATATTGACAGCAAAAAGGGACTCATATGCCATTCCACTTATAAAAGATACAAAGTTTTCTTACGCCTCCTGGAACGTTTTGAAGGGTTTTTATGTAAATCCGTTTATATTGAGAATGTAGATTCTGATTTCATAAGGGATTTTATGATTTTTGGAAAAAAGGAAGAATACAGCGAAAATACAATCTACCGCACCATCCATTTTATCAAAACCATTTTGAATTTTGTAGAAAGAAAAGGCATCAGAACCTGTGTAAGAGAACTGGAGTTGCGCAGGGAGAAGCAAAAAAAAGAAGTGGTAACACTTACAGAAAAGGAAATCATCAAAATACAAAAAACAGCAGTTCCAGAAGAATTGCAAGCCGCAAAAGACTGGTTGCTCATCAGCTGTTATACCGGTCAGCGATTTTCGGATTTTATACGTTTTAATACTCAACAGTTACATAGTATAGAAGGGAAAACCTGTCTTTCGTTTGAACAGCAGAAAACAAAAAAAGAAATTTTTCTGCCCTTACATCCTAAAGTATTGCACATCATTAAACACAATGAGAACCGCTTTCCCAAAATAATGGACATCCAGCATTACAACAAATACATTAAAGAAATTGCAAAACTTGCCCACCTGAATGAATCTTTAAAATCCAGGAAAAGAGTTGGCTACAGAAGTAAGGAAGTGCAATCAGAAAAGTGGGAAACGCTGTCCAGCCACATAGGACGAAGGAGTTTTGCAACCAACTTTTATGGAAAAATTCCCACACCACTGTTGATGGAAGCTACAGGCCACAGCACCGAACAAATGTTTCTGCGATATATTAATCCTGTGAATAAAGACCGCATCCTGTCTTTAAGCAATTATTTTGATAAAATTGATGAAGGAAAAATGACGTATCAATACTAAGCATGAGCATTATTCTTTCATTTGTATGTTGAAAAAAACCTCAAATGCAAAATACATCTGAGGTTGATATTATAATATTGAATGATCATTATTTTTTAGCAGAAGCTTCTTTCTTTCCACTTCTTAAAATCTTTTCAAGAATTTTTAGAGTGATCAGATAAGTTGGTTTTACTCCTGTAAGACCAAGACCTCCTGAAGATAATGTACTTCCTGTTTCTAACGGATTATCAGAAGCGTAATACGCATACATCACAAAAAGATCCGGTGAAATGTGGTGTCTGATTTTAGAAGCTACCTGAATAGCTTTCTGATAATGTGCCCCTTCCATTTCAAGACCAATTGCCTTCCATGAAGTATTCATAAAGTAAGATAAAATATCTCTGTTTTGCAGTGACGTTCCTAATACGGTAATCATAGGCCCTTCAAAAGCTTTCAGCTCATCATCATTGAAGTCATCAAGCTTTAATGCATTTTCAAATGGATAGTTATCTGCCGTTCCTTCAAAAATATGAGAAGTAGGAATCATGATATCACCTTTCGCTCCGTTAAGGATACCGGCTTTCCCCATGATAGAAACAGACTTCACCTTCATCATATATATTTCCCCTTTGTGCTCAAAAGGTCTCAACAGCTCATCCATTACTTCAAAAGCCTGCTCACCAAAAGCATAATCGAATACCATTACCACATCATCTCCTGAAAACTTGCAGTCTGCAAACGGTGTATTCTTTAAGTCTGTTTTGCTGAGGTCAATGATCTGAACATCGATATTACTTCCACTCTTGTCAGCAATATGAATCATTCCCTCATCCAACGCATATTTTAAAACTTTATCACGAAGTTCTTTTTTGTTCGAAATCTCTTCGTACAGTTTATAGTCAATTTCATGATGCTGTTTCTTTTTAACGGCATTGTTGGCATACAGCATATTTTTCACAGAGTGCATGTTGGCAGAAATGATATGAAGCGGGCGCATGTGAAGGTTGTTATCAAATAAAACCTCTTTCACTTTGTTGGCCCATTTCTCACCAAAATAATGATGTCCTACTCTTTCCTTTAATATAGCGCTGAAATAAACTTCTCTTTCTCTGCTTCCTTTTGCATCCTCAAGACTTACTTTTCCTAAGTTGTAGATGATTTTGAATAAACGATCAGGATTATGATCATCACCAAATGTATTGTAAGCTCTTAACGTTTCATCAAAAGATCTTCCTATTAAAGAAGAAAGATGAATAAGTGCCACTTCTTTTTCCTTTCTGCTGAACTTCTTTTCCCCTTTCACGACTTCTTCTATAATTTTGAAAGCACGTGTCGGTTTCCAGTTTTCATTCTGAATGAAAGCCAGATTACGGATTTTATCCGCTTCTATAAATAAAAAGGTAAGGTGGGTAAGAATGTCATAAATTTCGGAACGGCCCAAAAGAACCTCAATATTCATCTGGTGTTCGTCTATTCTATAACAGTTTCTTCTTCTTTTCTTTGGAACAATTGGTTCGAAACTTCCTTTATCAAACCCTTCATCAGATGTAAGATGAATAAAAGCACATTCTTCAATCCCTTCCGGAAGTCTGTCTAATACATACATCAAACCGTCAAGTTCCAATTTGCTTGGAATATTCATGGTTCCATAAATTTCCGGATTGATCGTCTTCAACAAACTTCTGATACTTTCTCCTGAAACACCTCCCGGCTTGAAAAATCCTCTATAAAATAAATGTCTCATAGAGATGTATAATCTTTCAATAGCTTCTGTTGTCTCTCTTGCTCTAGAATTTGTCATAAAATAAATTTCACACAAATATACAAAATCTTTGCCCATCTTATTTTAACTGTCTTTTAATAAGTTGTTTAAAACCTATTGATAAGAAGGTGTATTTTAAGATCTATCTGCACTCCTTTTTGTTTAATTATTTAATGTAAAATTGAATATCCCTATTTTATTCTTATATTTAGACAAGCATAAGTGGTCATAAAAGATTTGTTTCAAATACCATAATAGTCATGACAGCTGTTATTAATATGATTATTTTCAAAAGGACATTACAGTAAAAGTTTCTATTTCTGGATTTACAGTCATTCATTTTTAAACTTAAATACAAATCACCCCTCTCTAAAAACACCAAACAAGCGTTTAAGTTGTATAAATTTTCAAAACACCCCTAAATTTTTTAGGGTTAAAATGTTTTCAATTCATTTTTTTCGTAAATTTGCCCTGTAAAAAATCACCCAAATATGTCAACCTTAAGATTCAAAGCATTAGAAACCCTACCATTTAAGGATTTCAGAAAAGACAACGCTGTCGAAATCCCTGCAAAATTATCTGAACTTTTCTGTAAAAATGTTTTCTCAGAAGAAACAATGAGAGAATATTTAACAAAAGAAGCATTCAATTCTATTATGGATGCTATTAAAAAAGGAACTAAGATCCAGAGACATATCGCAGATCAGGTAGCGGTAGCGATGAAAGACTGGGCAATGAGCAAAGGTGCAACTCACTACACACACTGGTTTCAGCCTTTAACAGGGACTACTGCAGAAAAGCACGATTCTTTCTTTACCCCAATTGAAGGAGGAAGAGCGATTGAAAGATTCAGTGGAAGTATGCTAATCCAGCAGGAACCTGATGCATCATCTTTCCCTAACGGAGGTATCAGAAATACTTTTGAAGCAAGAGGTTATACAGCTTGGGATCCTACATCTCCGGCATTCATCATGGGAACTACATTATGTATTCCTTCCATCTTTATCTCTTATACCGGAGAAACATTAGATTACAAAACACCTCTTTTAAGATCATTGAACGCTGTGGATGATGCTGCTACAAATGTAATGCAGTATTTTGACAAGAACGTTACCAAAGTAACTCCTACTTTAGGTTGGGAGCAGGAATATTTCCTTGTTGATTCAGCATTATACCAATCACGTCCGGACCTTGTATTAACAGGTAAGACATTATTAGGACATTCTCCTGCAAAAGGACAGCAGCTGGATGACCATTATTTCGGTTCTATTCCTACAAGAGTAATGAACTTCATGAAAGAGTTGGAAATTGAATGTATGAAATTGGGAATTCCTGCAACAACAAGACATAACGAGGTTGCTCCAAACCAATTCGAGCTTGCTCCAATGTTTGAAGAAGTGAACGTTGCTGTAGACCACAACTCTTTGTTGATGGACATCATGGCAAGAGTCGCTCACAAACACCATTTCCATATTCTTTTCCACGAAAAACCCTTCGCAGGAGTAAACGGAAGCGGAAAGCACAACAACTGGTCTTTGGCAACAGATACAGGTGAAAACCTATTAAGCCCGGGAAAAAATCCAAAGAAAAACTTACAGTTCTTAACATTCTTTGTTAACACGATTAAAGCTGTTCATGAATATGCAGATCTTTTAAGAGCAAGTATCGCTTCTGCAAGCAATGATCACAGACTTGGTGCCAACGAAGCTCCACCAGCAATTATTTCCGTATTTATCGGAAGTCAGTTGTTCAGCGTGTTGGAAGAACTTGAAAAAGTAACCAACGGAAAACTATCTCCGGAAGAGAAAACAGAATTAAAATTAAACGTAGTTGGAAAGATTCCTGAAATCTTATTAGACAATACTGATAGAAACAGAACTTCTCCATTTGCATTTACAGGAAATAAATTTGAAATCCGAGCTGTAGGTTCTTCTGCTAACTGTGCAGAATCTATGACTGTAATGAACACTATTGCAGCGAAGCAGCTGAACGACTTCAAAAAAGAAGTAGACACACTTATCGAAGGTGGATTAAAGAAAGATGAAGCGATCTTCAATGTATTAAGAGAGTACATCAAGCAATCTAAGAACATCATGTTTGAAGGTGACGGATATTCTGACGACTGGGCAAAAGAAGCTAAGAAAAGAGGATTGAACAACCTTAAAACGACTCCGGAAGCTCTTAAACAGGAAATGGACAAAAAATTCCTGGACCTTTATGAGGAAATGGGAATTTTCAACCATAGAGAAGTTGAAGCAAGAAATGAAATCAAATTAGAAAAATATTCTACCGTTATCGATATTGAAGCAAGAGTTCTAGGTGATATCGCAAGAAACCACATCATTCCTTCTGCTTTAAACTATCAGAACAGATTGATTGAAAACGTAAAAGGTCTTAAAGAGATCTTCGGAGATAAAGATTTCAAGCCATTGGCGAAAGAACAGATGAGTTTAATTACAAGCATTTCTGAAAATGTTTCTAAAATCAAGCTTGGTGTTGAAGATCTTCTTAAAGCCAGAGAAACGGCAAAAAATATATCAGACAGCCAAAAACAGGCAGAACAATACTGCAACAAAGTAAAACCATTATTCGATCCTATCAGAGAAGCTTCTGATGCTTTGGAAATGATGGTAGATGATGAGCTTTGGCCAATGACAAAATACAGAGAAATGTTATTTACAAAATAACCTCTGTAAAGTTCCATATTAGTTCAAATTCCCCGGAAAACCGGGGAATTTTTTATTTTATTTAAAATACTAATAGACAAAGACTTCCACAACTTCAAAATTGGTACAGAATTTAATTTTACCTTTGTTTTCATTATGAAAATCCTGATCGTAGAAGACAACAAAGAACTCGCCCAAAGCATGGAATATTATCTTGAAGGCGAGAACTATATCTGTGAATGCGCTTACCATTACAGTGAAGCTCTGGAACGCCTGAATTTCAATTCATATGACTGTATTTTATTGGATATTATGCTGCCCGACGGAAACGGATTGAATATTTTAAATTACATTAAAACCGAAAAAATCAACAGCGGAATTCTCATTATTTCTGCTAAAAATGCATTAGACGACAAAATAAACGGACTGGAAAAAGGAGCCGACGATTACATTACAAAACCTTTCCATCTCCCAGAACTGCATGCCAGATTAAGAGCTGTTTACCGCAGAAAAAAAATGGACGGCTACAGTGAAGTCAAATTCAATGAAATACTATTAAATACAGATACATTCGAGGTTGCCATTCATAAAGCAAGACTGGAAGTTACCCAAAAAGAGTTTGAATTATTGCTCTATTTTCTCGTCAATAAAAACCGCGTATTATCAAAGCAATCCATCGCCAATCATCTTTGGGGCGACTATACAGATAATTTGGCTAATTTTGACTTTGTGTATCAGCACGTCAAAAATCTGAGAAAAAAAATAGGGGCTGCCCAGGGAAATGATTATATCGAAACCATCTACGGTTTGGGTTACAAGTTTAATGCTTTAAAATATAATGGCTCATGAATTTATTGAATAAAATATCAGTCTGGTTTATTGCCATTGTATTGCTCGTCACTCCTGTAAGCATGTATATTTCGTACACCAGTATAAAACATCGCCTTGACAGTGTTGAAATCGAAAGGCTTAAAAACGTCAACAACTACGTTCTCAACCAGATAAAAAAAGGAGAAACTCATGCAAAAACATCCCAGGGACTCCCAATTTCTGTAAGCCTATTTAAAGGGAAAAATATCCCCATAGAACCGGAGGTTATTCACACCTGTCTGGAAAATAAAGGTGTTTCAAAGAATGAATGTAAAATCCTGATCAATTCCTACGCAAAAGTTGACAACACAATTTACAGGATATCTTCATACGGCTATATTACGGCTACCCAGCAGATCATGGACGGAATGCTGGTTGCTTTTTTCTGGAAGGTACTATTAATCACAGCCATTGTTTTCATTACCGCAAGAATTCTATCCAGATTTATTTTAAAACCTTTTCACCATGCCATCAATGGACTGCAGCAATTCAGTATTCAGAAAAAAGAACGCCTGCAGCTTTTACCAACAAGCACAAAAGAGTTTAAAAAATTAAATGAATTTCTGAAAACAATGACAGACAAAGCGCTGGAAGATTATGCTTCAATGAAAGAGTTTTCAGAAAACGCTTCGCATGAAGTTCAGACCCCTTTAGCCATTATCCAGAACAAAATTGAATTGCTTTCAGAAACGGAAATCAATGAAAATCAAGCTGTTTTATTAACGGACATTCAAAACTCTATTGATAAACTGAGCAGAATAAACCGTTCATTAATTCTTCTGACTAAGCTTAACAACAACGAATTCCTGACCGATGATGAGTTGAAATTCTGCCGTGTGGAAAGAGAAGCATTATGCATGTATGCCGATCATCTCGCCCTGAAGAATATTACCTTAAACAGGAATTGTGAAAAGAGTGTTTTTGTCAAAATTCATCCGGCATTAGCAGAGATTCTGCTGAGCAATCTCCTGTCAAATGCAATCCGCCATAATCTTGAAGGAGGGAAAATTGAAATCCATTTAACGCATAATTACTTTCAGATCAGCAATACCGGGCTGCCACCCCACGTCCCCACACAGGAACTGTTTAAAAGATTCAAAAAAAGCAATCAGTCCCAAGAAAGTATAGGACTTGGGCTTTCTATTGTGAAACAAATCTGTGAGGTAAATGACTTTTCTGTTCATTATGATTTTGCAGACGGATGGCACAGTATTACCGTCTATTTCGACAATACCCAAGTACACAATTTATCAATTTCTAAAAGGATATTAACTGAAAACACAATCGCTTTTGAAAATGTAGAACAGATAGTAAATTTTGCTAAATAATCGCCGTTTTAATTATTTTTTCCAACTTCAAATTTGCTTCAAAATGTATTTTTTACTTTGAAAAAAGAAAAATACGTTAAATGCTTTCAAGAGTTTTTATTCTCGCATTATTATCCGTCTTTTTTGTCAACAACGTAAAAGCACAGGAAGTTCTCACACTTCAGTCTGCGCTGGAAACGGCCGTTCAAAATTACGGATCTATCAAGGCCAAGGAATCTTATCGGCAATCATCAAAGGAATCGATAGAGCTGGCAAAACGGCAATACCTGCCTAATCTTAACATCAGTATTCAACAGGATTACGGAACAGTCAACGGACAAAACGGTCCTTTGTATGGTTTTGGAGGATATGGAGTCGCTTCATCCGGACTTCCGCTCCCTGATCAAAACTGGAACGCTTCTTTCGGAGCCTTATATTTAGCAAATGTCAACTGGGAGTTTTTCTCTTTTGGAAAAGCAAAACAAAGAGTGAAAGTTGCAGAATCTAAAAATCAGAGAGACACCAAAGATGTATCCGATGAAATTTTCCAGCATAAAGTAAAAGTTACGGCGGCTTATCTGAATGTTTTAGCCGCTCAAAAATTAAAGCTTTCCTATGCCCGAAATCTCGGAAGAACCGATACGATCAGAAGAATCGTTGAGGTTAAAGAAAAAAACGGCATTGTTCCGGGAGTTGATTTATCCCTTGCAAAAGCTGATTACGCCAATGCAATGATTACTTACACCAAAGCAAAAGACAACGAGCAGGAGCAGGAAAATAAACTCGCCCAATTGCTGGGGATTCCGGCTCAGGAGTTTGTGCTCGACAGCACTTTATTAAAAAGAATTCCTGAAGAGTTCCCCACAGAAAAAGGTTCTTCTCTGGAAAGCCATCCTTTATTGGCATTATATAAAAGCAGAATCAATGTAAGTGAACAGGAAAAACAATTCCTGAAAACACAATATTACCCGTCATTTTCAATGGTTGGGATTTTCCAGACAAGAGGTTCAGGATTTGGAAACGGATATGCACAAAATCAAAATGACTATTCCACCTCTTACTGGGATGGCATCCACCCTACAAGAAGCAACTATCTTCTTGGGATCGGTGTTTCATGGAACTTCACTCAAACCTTTAGGCTATCAAAGGAAATAAGCGCTCAGGAGTATGTAAGTAAGGGTTTACAACATGAATATGACCTTGCAGAGCAACAATTGAAAGCTCAGCTGGATTTATCTGATAATAAATGGAAAAACGCCATCCTGATTTATGATCAGGTTCCGGTTCAGCTGAAATCTGCCGGAGACGCTTACATTCAGAGATCTGTTCTCTACAAAAATGGGTTAACAGATCTCGTTGATTTGTCTCAATCCATTTATGCATTGGTAAGAGCCGAAACAGACAGAGATATCGCTATTACCAATGTGTGGAATGCTTTATTGTTAAAAGCTGCCGCCATGGGAGACTTCTCTGTTTTCGAAAACGAACTGTAAGATTAATATCAATTATAATCAATAGTATTTCAATGAACTTAATAAGATTTGCATTAAGAAAACCCATTACGATTTTAGTGATTGTTGCCGGACTGTTTTTCTTCGGATTACGGTCGGTAAGCTCTATTAAAGTCGACATTTTTCCAAAATTGGATTTACCTGTAATCTATGTTTCTCACCCTTTCAGCGGATATACACCGCAACAGATGGAAGCATTTTTTGCCAAACAATACATCAATATTTTTCTCTTTGTAAACGGGATTAAAAGTATTGAAACCAAAAATATTCAGGGATTGACTTTAATGAAAATTAACTTCTATCCCGGAACCGATATGGCACAGGCTGCAGCAGAGCTAAACTCGTTTTCCACCAGAATTCAGGCCGCCTTTCCGCCAGGCTCCAACCCTCCTTTTATCATACGTTTTGATGCTTCTACCCTTCCGGTGGGGCAGCTTGTTTTGAGTAGTGACAAAAGATCAAACAATGAATTGCTTGATCTCGCAAATGTATACGTCCGATCGACATTTACCTCCATTCCGGGGATTGTTTCATCCCCTCCTTTTGGGGGAAATATCCGTACAGTGGTCATCAATGCCAACCCGGATTTGCTCCGCCAGCATAATATGACCCCTGATCAGCTTGTGGAAGCTTTACGTCTGAACAACCAGACAGCACCTTCCGGAAACGTAAGAATAGGAGATAAATATTATATTACTCCGACTAATACGATGATTAAAAATGTAAAGGATTTTGAAAATATCCCTTTGTATAAAGGCAGTGTCCAGAATCTTTACTTAAGAGATGTTGCCACAGTTACCGATGGAGCAGATATGACTTCCGGGTATGCTTTAGTCAATGGCCGGCGTTCCGTTTATCTGAGTATTGCTAAAAGTGCCGATGCTTCTACCTGGGATGTAGTTCAGAATTTGAAAAAACAATTGCCACAGATTCAATCCAATCTTCCGGATGATGTGAAAGTCAGTTTTGAATTTGACCAGTCTACGTATGTTATCAATTCTGTTAAAAGTTTATTGAGTGAAGGAACCATTGGCGCCATACTCACCGGATTGATGGTCATTCTATTCCTCGGGGACATCAGGGGTGCATTGATTGTGATACTCACCATTCCGACCTCCATTATATCGGCAGTTTTATTTTTAAATCTTTTCGGTCAGACGATTAATATCATGACCTTAAGCGGACTTGCCCTGGCCATCGGAATTCTCGTCGACGAAAGTACCGTTACCATAGAAAATATTCACCAGCATCTGGATATGGGTAAACCGAAATCTCTCGCGGTCTGGGATGCCTGTAAGGAAATTGCCTTCCCGAAATTGCTGATCTTATTCTGTATTTTGGCAGTTTTTGCACCTGCATTTACGATGGGAGGAATTCCAGGATCATTATTCTTACCTCTTGCCTTGGCGATAGGTTTCAGCATGATTGTTTCTTATTTTCTTGCACAGACCTTCGTTCCCATCATGGCCAACTGGATCATGAAGGTGAAGCATCACAAAGCAAAAGATGGACATATTCTGACGGATTCCGAGGAATTACAGGCAGCTGGATTAAGTGACGAAAGTGATACATGGAGCCAGAAAGAAATTCTGCTTCAAAATGAAGACAGCAACCGTGATGGAAAAGTAAGCTTGTTTGAAAAAATCCGATTCCGTTACCTGAAGTTTTTAGACCGGATCATGCCGTACAGAAAAATATTGGTTTCAGCTTATATTATATTGATGATGGCAATGGTTGCCTTATTCCTGAACAGTATTGGACGAGATGTTTTACCGCAGGTAAATGGAAATCAATTTCAGGTAAGAACGCGTATCCCTGACGGAACAAGGATTGAAAAAAACGAACTTCAAACTTTAAAACTATTGGATGGAATTAAAGAAATTGTAGGAAAAGACAATGTTTCGATCACCTCTGCGTATGTAGGAACACACCCTACTCTTTTCTCGGTAAGCCCGATTTACCTTTGGATGGCCGGTTCCCATGAAACGGTATTACAGGTGGGCTTACATGAAGATTATCACACCAACATGGATGATTTGAAAGACAAAATCAGAGAGAAAGCCAAAGGCATTAATCCTGATATGAAATTATCTTTCGAACCGATAGAATTAACCGAAAAAATCCTTAGCCAAGGTTCTCCAACGCCAATTGAAGTACGATTATCGGGAAGAGATAAAAGCATGAACGAGGCGTATGCTAAAAAAATAGAAACAGAGCTTAAAAAGATTCCGTATTTAAGGGATGTTCAGATAGGGCAATCTATAAAATATCCTGCGCTTGACATCAATGTTGATCGTGTTCGTGCAGCTCAACTGGGTATTGACATGTCTGATATTTCACGTTCGCTGGTGGCTTCTACATCATCTTCAAGGTTTACGGAGAAAAATATCTGGACGGATGAAAAAGCAGGCTATAGCTACAATGTACAGGTTCAGATTCCTGAAAATAAAATGAACAGCAAAGAAGAAATTGCAGGAATTCCGTTACAGAAAAATGCCAACAGACCGAATTTGGGAGATGTAGCAACCATTAAAAACAGCTTTACTTACGGCGAAACCGACAATCTGGGAGCAATGCCTACATTAACGGTTACCGCGAACCTTAATCATACCGATTTGGGAACTGCTTCAAAAGATGTACAGAAAGTTATTGATAATATCGGAGAGCTTCCGAGAGGACTTAATATCCAAATGATTGGTTTGAGCCAGACTTTACATGAAACTTTAAGCAGTTTACAAAGCAGCCTGATCATTGCCATTGTCGTGATTTTCTTAATGCTGGCTGCCAATTTCCAGTCTTTCAAAGTTTCAGCGGTTGTATTGACAACAGCTCCGGCGGTTTTAGTAGGATCTTTGGCTTTATTAATTATCAGTGGATCAACGCTTAATCTTCAATCCTACATGGGAATTATCATGTCAGTCGGGGTTTCAATCTCCAATGCGGTCTTATTAATTACCAATGCAGAGCAATTAAGAAAACATAATGGCAATGCCTTACTTTCTGCCAGAGAAGCCGCAGCGTTGAGATTAAGACCTATCGTAATGACCGCTTTAGCGATGGTGGTGGGAATGATTCCTATGGCTTTAGGATTGGGAGAAGCCGGAGATCAGGTTTCACCACTTGGAAGAGCCGTGATCGGAGGTTTGGTTGCTTCTACTTTTGCAGCCCTTTTCATTCTTCCGCTAGCCTTTGCATGGGGACAAGGAAAAGCAACCACTCAAAGTGTTTCTCTTGATCCTGAAGACGAAGAAAGCATTCACTTTATGCCCGAAATTGTAAAATAATAAGCTATTAAAAATAAAATATGAATCGATTATATAAATATCTCATCCCAACCATACTGGTTTTCAGCTTGCAGAGCTGTGGACATGAGGAAAAAAAGGAAATAAAAAAATCAGCAGAGCCTTCATCCCCTGAAATTGAAACGGTGAATCCCAAGCAGGAAGAGTTTTCTTCATCAACAGCTATTCCTGGGGAGCTGCAGCCTTATCAGAAAGTGGATGTCTATGCTAAAGTGAGCAGTTTTGTTAAAAAATTATACGTGGATGTTGGAAACGAAGTAAAAGCAGGACAATTGCTGGCCACTTTAGAGGCCCCGGAGATCAATTCTCAGCAAAGTGCTGCTTCATCAGCTTTGAAATCAAAGGAAGCGCTGTATATTGCCAGTAAGGCAAAGTATGACCGTTTAAAAGAAACCAGCAAAACTCCGGGAACAATTTCCGCCCTTGATCTGGAACAGGCTTTAGCGGCTCAAAAATCTGATATGGCTCAATTGGAAGCCGCAAAAGCATCATATCGTGAAGTGGCTGATGTTAAAAACTATTTGCAGATCAGAGCTCCATTTAGCGGAAACATTGCAACGAGAAATGTAAGTGCAGGAGCGTATGTAGGGCCATCAGGAAAAGGATCAGATCTTCCGATGTTCAGTCTTGTTCAGCAGGACAGATTGCGTTTGGTTGTAAATGTCCCCGAATCTTACACCGGACTGTTGAATAAAAACGGAGCTATAAAGTTTTCAATTCAATCTATTCCGGGTGAAACCTTCACAGCAAGTGTATCGAGATTTGCAGGAGCTTTAGACAACAAATTACGCTCTCAATGGGTGGAAATGGATGTTTATAATAAAGACAAAAGACTTTTACCGGGAATGGTTGCCAACGTAATCCTTCCTTTAAGCGAAAACAACAAGTCATTGTCTGTTCCCACTTCTGCTGTTCTCAACTCTACCTTGGGGGTATTCGTTATTAAAGTAGAAAAAAACATAGCCCGTTGGGTACCTGTCACTTCAGGAATTGCGAATGGCGAGATCACCACAATCATTGGGCAGGTATCCTCAAGCGACGTGATTGTTAAGAGTGCATCAGAAGAAATCCGTGATGGACAAAGTATTAGAATTAAACTCCCAAAATAGGCTCATAACTATCTGTTTATTAACAAAAATTACAATCTGTTTTTCTGATATAAAAAATTAAAAAACATACTAATGAAGGATAAACCGAAATAAGTTTGTTAAAGAATCTTAATAAAAAAAACCGCACACTTACCAAAAATAGGCTGTTGCGGTTTCTTTTTCTTTAACATATGTAAATAATATGTTAAAATGTGTTAAAGTAAGATCCTGATAATTATCATAACAGGGGTCTTTTATTTGGAATCTCTACTTTTGTATTGCTTTTGAAAATAAATTTTCCTTTTTAACACGGATAATCAAATATATATGAAGAAAAGAGTTTTGTTTTATTTAGTTGCTTTAGTTACTACAGTTTCAATGCAATCGTGTGCTACAAATTATGTGGTTTCAAAACCAGCAACTTACGCAAAAGAATACAAAACAGATGCCAAACTAGCTTCTATAGATAACAAAAAAATGGAGCAGGATAAGCAGAGACTTATTGACTCTTTCCTTGCTGAAAAGGCTGCATCTATAGCAAATGCTAAAAAAGCAATTAAGAATTCTGAGATTGCGAAAGTAATCAAACATAATAAAACC
The DNA here is from genome assembly GCF_059420365.1 of Chryseobacterium sp. GW821-FHT04C04. Lineage (NCBI taxonomy): Bacteria > Pseudomonadati > Bacteroidota > Flavobacteriia > Flavobacteriales > Weeksellaceae > Chryseobacterium > Chryseobacterium sp. GW821-FHT04C04. The sequence goes on from NZ_JBWKTO010000003.1 coordinate 401,059, forward strand.
ATTGATGGTATCCTTACAGAGGCTGAAACATACCTTGGAACTCCTTACAGATACGGAGGGACTACAAGAAACGGTATAGATTGTTCAGCTTTCGTTCTTTCTGTATTCGGAGCAGCAGCAGGTCTTAGCTTACCAAGAGTAGCAGCATCTCAAGCTCAGGAAGGGGAAAGAATAGAAAAAGGAGAACTACAGAAAGGAGACTTAATCTTCTTTTCTCATGGAAGAAGAATTTCTCACGTAGGTATTGTAGAAAGTGTTACTGAAGAAGGTGAGATCAAGTTTATCCACGCAGCAACATCAAAAGGAGTCATGATTTCTTCACTGAATGATTCTTATTGGGGACCTAAGTTCAGATTCGCGAAAAGAGTAATCAATGAAGAAGGAGAATCTTACAACAACTTAGCATCTGCAACTCCTGCTACACCCGCAAATTTTTAATTTTATAAATAATTGATTTAAATAATGAAGCCATCAGATTCCTGATGGTTTTTTTATGTGCTTTAGTTGGATAAAGCCAATGGAATAGATATCTAAAGAAAAACGGACTTTAGTCCACTCCTATTGAATCAATATTATATCTTTTATAACAGCCAGTACATGACTATGGAGATCAGCTGTTCTTATCAATTTCAATATCCAGCTTATATAACAGTCCATATATTTCGGAAAGGGAGAATTTGGTCTTTTTAAGCCTATTTAAAGCCGGATCTATTGAATAGTTGACCGAGGTTCTGAAATCTGCCTTTTCGAGATTTGTATTGTCAAAAACAGCGCCCGACAGGTCACAGTTACTGAAGGCTGCATTGGATAAATCACATTCAGCAAAGTCTACCTCAATTAATTTAGAGTTTTTGAAAATCGTTTTCTTAACGGATGTTTGATAGAAAACAGAATTATTCAAAGCACTTGCATCAAATCTAAAAGATAATCCGAATGGATTACAATCATTAAACTGAAGCCCAAACATTTTGCATTCTTTAAAGATCACATTGTGAAAAGCAGTCTTGATAAGCTTTGTCATGCTGAGGTTGCACTCGATAAATTCACAGTCTGTAAAGCTGCAGCCGGAAAGGTCTGCATATTCAAAATTACAGTTTCTGAATGTGCAGTTTTCGTACTCCCCTTTTTCTAACTGAGAAACATCTGTATTTTCAAAATCCTGATCCAGGATATAAGCTTCTTTCATATTTTTTATGATTTATAAAATGACAATACACTCCGTCATCCGACCGATTTTTAAACGACAGTAAAAACGTTCGTCCTTTTGCGATTTTATATTTTCTCTTCAAAGACAGTTATACCAGGCTGTTCTTATCCGAATAATTAAGCTTAAAGAAAATAAAGGTCATGATAGAAAAAGCCAGCAAAGAACTTCCTCCGTAACTGAAATACGGAAGAGGAATCCCAACCGTAGGGAAAAGCCCCATAACCATCCCCAAATTGATCGAAAAGTGCATCAGCAGAATGGATGCAAAGCAATATCCGAATACGCGGTTAAAAGTAGATTTTTGTTTCTCCGCGAGATAGTATATTCTTCCGATATAGACCATATAACACAGGATAAGGGTGGCACTTCCTAAAAAGCCCCATTCTTCTCCTACCGTACAAAAAATATAATCGGTTTCCTGCTCCGGAACGAATTTCCCCTGGGTAACAGATCCCTCACGGTATCCTTTGCCCCAGATCCCACCGGAACCAATAGCTGTTTTGGAATATAATAAGTTGTATCCCGAAGTATCTCTGAATGCTTTCTCACCTTTATAAAGAACCTCAATTCTTTCTCTCTGGTGCTTAGGAAGTTTTTCTAAAACATAAGGAGAACCGAAAGCCAGTCCGCATAATAAAATAATAGATCCGGCAATTCCTGAAATTGAAATGACATCCCATGACATTCTATGATAATTCATGGCAATAAGAACACCGGCAATCAGCAGAACAGCTGCTGCAACATAGATGGGAGGAATCGCTAATGATACCAGGAAAACTCCGGCAAAAACAAATCCTACACCGAATAAAAGACCACTAAGCCCTTCTCTATATAAAGCGATGAAAAATGCAATAAATACTAGCATGGAACCTACATCCGGAATAGCCAGAACAACTACTGCCGGAACACCAATAATCGCTAAAGTAGTCCATAGAGACTTCTTATTTTTAAGATTAAAATCCGGTCCGGAAACATAATTGGCCACCATAAGTGCTGTTCCGATTTTTGCGAACTCAACAGGCTGCATGGTAAAACTACCAAACTTATACCAGTTCTTTTGTCCTAAAATCTCCTTACCAAACGGAAAAAGCCCTACCAGTAGAAGAACACCACCAATATAAATAATCCCGGACATATTCTCGAAGAACTTACTTCTTCCAACGAATATAATAAGCCCCACAAATAAGGAGATACAAAAGAAGACCAATTGTTTCTCCCCCAGTTTCTGGTCAACACTGTAGATATTTGCAATCGCAAAAATACAAAGCAGGAAATACAGCCCAAGGCCCAGTTTATCTATTCCTTCTGTCCATTTCATTGCTTTACAGGTTTAGCGGATTTATTGTTTTTAGTTTCTTCGTCTATTCTTTTCTGCAGTTTGGCTTTTTGTTGTTTCACAAACTCCAGGCTATCCTTTATTCTTTTTTGTTTAATCGAATCAGGTTTAGGGTCAACATATAAACCTTTACGTTTAAGGTCAATCACCCATTGTCTCTTATATTCGGGCATGAAACTGGAAGTGATCATCTTTTTGTAAAGATTTTCACGTTTCAGATCTCCTGTGATATATTTTTCTGCAATTACTGTAGAAGCAGGACCTGCCCAGGTAGCTCCAAATCCGGCATGTTCCATTACTGCAACCACCACAATTTTGGGTTTATCAGCAGGAGCAATTAATACAAAAATTGAGTTATCTTTTCCTTGCGGAACCTGTGCTGTACCTGTTTTAGCCAGCTGGGTAAAGTCATTTGATTTTAATCCGCGCGCTGTACCTCTCAAAACTACCGCTTCCATTCCTTTTAAAACCGGTTCGAAATGCTTAGGATCAACAAGGGTCTTATGTTTTACTTTAAATCTCGGGTCAGGATTTGGTTTTCCATCAATACCTTTTACAATGTGAGGGGTATAATACCAGCCTTTATTTGCGATTGCAGCAACATAATTAGCCAGCTGAAGAGGCGTGATCATAATATCTCCCTGCCCCATTCCGTTGAAAACGGCTCCTGTTGCTAAAGGATCCCAGTTTTTATAATCTTTTGTTGAACCGCTTGCCTTAAGAATAGATTTCATTCTTCTTTCATAAAACTCACCGCTTGGAATTCTTCCTTTTGCACCTGAAGCCAGATCATTATTTAAAAATTCTCCGACTCCGAAACTGTTCATGATTTTTTTCCATTCATCAACCCCTTTGGAAGGATTGCCAGGATATTTATTGATAATTGCTAAATAAGCATAAGAGAAGAAACAGTTGCTGGAAATCTGAATGGATGGAATTAAGGGATCTGCTCCTCCGTGTCCTTTAATTCTTAATCCACGATAATTAAATCCACCGCCACAAGGGAAAACTGTATTTTCGGTCATTACTCCCATTTGCATCGCAGCAAGAGCAGTCAGCAGTTTGAATGTAGAACCTGGAGGATACGCTGCCTGAACAGACCTGTCAAACATGGGCTTATTTTCGTAAAGCGTATCTTTATTTAAAATGTTAATATTTTTGGATTTATAAGGTCCCGTAAATAAATTCGGATCCACATCAGGACCTGTTGCCAAAGTTAAAATATCACCGTTATTCGGGTCGATGGCAACAATGGCTCCATGCTTATTAACAAGCATTTCTTCTGCCGTCCTTTGAAGGTCGTAATCAATTGTTAAAGTAATATCTTTTCCGGTAATAACATCTTTATCTAAAGTCCCATTTTTGTAAGAACCAACGTTTCGGAGTCTGATATCCTTTTGGATATATTTTACTCCTTTTACTCCGCGAAGTTCTTTTTCATAGGATTTTTCAATCCCTTTCTTACCGATAAAATCACCCGGAAGATAATACACAGAATCTTTTTTAATTTCGGCTTCATTTACTTCGCTGGTATATCCCAAAAGATTTCCAGAAGTAGAAACTTCATATTGACGCTGAGGTCGCTGTACAATAGTAAAAGCGGGATATTTAAAAATAATTTCCTGAACTCTTGCAATATCTTCTCTGCTGAGATCTTTTAGAAAAGTCATCGGAGTCAGCTTTGAATAATATTTTTCTTTTTTAATAATATTGATTCTTTGGATAAAATCTGCTTTATTGATTTTCATCAGACTACAGAATCCCAGTGTATCAAAATCTGGCCTCATTAATCCCTGCGTAAAAGATATCTCATAAGCAGGCTGGTTTCCCACCATGATTTTACCGTTTCTGTCAAAAATAACTCCGCGCTGAGGGATAACATATTCAGTCTTAATGGAAGTATTGGCAGCATTCAGTGCGTAACGGTCTGTAAACAACTGCAAATACGCAAGCCTCGCCACAAAAATAAGGGCGATCGTAACAAGGATGGAAAAGATTTTAAAATAACGTGTGTTCAAACTTTTTGTTTGATTTTAAATATTAATGCGTAGATGACTATAAAGATAAACGAAATTACACTTGTCACCAAGACATTAAATAATATTTCAAAAAACCTGCTAAACTTAAAGAACTCGATATACTGTAATAAAAGCTGATGAAGGAAAATACTTGAAAATAAAAACAGCAAAAACTGCGCCCATTGAAGGGACTGAAAAGAGAAAAAGTCCGTAGACGTATCTGTGGAAGTCCTGAAGATCAACGTTCTGAAATAAGCAATCAACGTTGTCGCAAATGCATTGATCCCCCACGTATTAAGGAAACCGTCAATAGACAAGCCTATTAAAAAGCTCAATGCCAGGAACTGAAATTTATTTCTAAAAAAGGGATAGAACATGACAAAGACAGGATATAATACCGGAGTATATTTCCCGAAAAGCGTAATCCTGTTCAATACAAATATCTGTAATGCCACAAGAAAAATCATGATCAATATATCAGTAAATAAAGTCCTGCTAATCATTTTCTTTTTTTATTACAGCCTGCATAGTGTCCTGAATCTTCTGCACTTCTGCTTTCTTAAGATTCTTCACTACATACACTTTATTCAACGCTCCCATTTTTTCACTCAGCTCAACGGATATATCCCAGAAGCCGGTTTTATTGTCTACAGAATACCCTGCAATGGTTCCTATGGTAACACCTTTAGGGAAAATAGCCGATTTACCATCAGTAACAACGGTATCTCCTACTTTTAATGCAACATATTTCGGAATATCCGCCAGGTGCATGACCCTTGAATTATCTCCATTCCATGTTAAGGTACCAAAATATCCTGAGCTTTTAAGTGCTGCATTAATTCTGATTTTGTTTACACTTAAAACGGATTGAACTAATGCATAACTATCTGTAGAATTGATTACAATCCCCGCAATACCTTTTGGTGCCATTACCCCCATTTGAGGAAAAACTCCGTCTCTTCTCCCACGATTGATTGTAAAATAGTTATTTCTTCTGTTGATACTGTTGAAAACAATTTCTCCATCAACAAAAGTATAGATCTGCCCTCCACCAATGGTATCATGAACTCTTTTGAAAACAGGATTTTTCGTTCCGTCTTTTCCATAGAGTTCAGTCATAAGGGCTTTATTCTGAACGACAAGATCTTCGTTGATTTGTTTTAGCTTCAGATAAGAAACTCCTTCATCAATATATCCGGAAACCCATGAGTTGAACGCAGCTGTTTGACCCGCTACCCAAGATCTCTGCATTGCATTTCTGGAGAATATCAAAACCAAAGCAATAATTTGCAGGAATATAAAGAAGACGAAAAGAGTGTTCTTCGAAAATAATCTCAGCAAAAATCCCATTCAGATATAAAGTCGTAAAAAGTTAAAATTATTTAATTAAGAAATTGAACTTATCCATATTCTTAAGGGCAATACCTGTTCCGCGAACTACAGCTCTCAACGGATCTTCAGCAACAAATACAGGAAGACCTGTTTTTTTGTGAATTCTGTCCGCAAGACCTCTTAGTAACGCACCTCCTCCAGCAAGATAAATACCTGTTTTGTAAATATCAGCTGCCAGTTCCGGTGGGGTAAGAGAAAGTGTTTCCATTACTGCATCTTCGATTCTGATGATCGATTTGTCCAATGCACGGGCAATCTCTTTATATCCAACCATAATTTCTTTAGGTTTACCTGTAATAAGGTCTCTACCTTGTACCGGGATATCCTCGATGTCTACATCAAGATCTTCTACTGCAGAACCTACTTCAATTTTAATTCTTTCAGCAGTTCTTTCTCCGATATAAAGGTTATGGTGAGTTCTTAGATAATAAGCAATATCATTGGTAAATACGTCTCCTGCAATTTTTACAGATTTATCACATACGATACCTCCTAAAGCTACTACAGCGATTTCCGTAGTCCCTCCACCTATATCGATGATCATATTTCCTTCAGGCTTCTGTACGTCTATTCCTACCCCAATTGCGGCTGCCATTGGTTCGTAGATCAATCTTACTTCTTTTGCGTTTACTTTCTGAGCAGAATCTCTTACCGCTCTTTTTTCAACTTCAGTGATACCAGAAGGAATACAGATTACAATTCGTAATGCTGGCTGTATGAATCTACCTTTGATCCCAGGAATTTTTTTGATAAACTCCTTGATCATGTGTTCAGAAGCATGAAAATCTGCAATAACCCCATCCTTCAAAGGTCGGATTGTTTTGATGTCCTCATGAGTTTTACCTTGCATATGCTTAGCTTGTTCCCCTACAGCAATGGGTTTACCCGTAGAACGTTCAATTGCAACAATTGACGGTTGATCTATAACAATTTTATTATTATGGATGATAAGGGTATTAGCCGTTCCGAGGTCTATCGCAATTTCTTGCGTAAACATATCAAATAAACTCATATTTTTCTTCTGATTTTAAGTTTACAAAGATATAAATTTAAGACTACTAAAGAAATTTCCCACCAACTTAATTTGGTTAAAGTTTTATTAAAATTTACAATTCTTTATTAACTTTCAATTTAGATGTTTACAGACTTTGAGTTAAACTAAAATTAATGGGACGTTGAAAGGGCGGAAAAGCAAAATTGCAAATGAGAAAAACGGTAAAGAAAACAATATGCCCGAGAAAGTTAATACGCGAATTTGAAAATTGTTTTTGGGTATAGGACAGCAATTTCCGGCCAATGTAAGAAAAACCCTGATTAACTAATTCAAGATCAAATCTTTAAAGCGACATTAAAATAGTAATTCCTTTTTAAAACTTCACTAACAGTATTTAAAGAAAATCCGTTTTTTCACCTTTTTGCATTTTTACCCTTACTTTCTACCGTCACATCAACCTTCACTATTTTTTTTAGCTTCCTACAAAACCGTCTACTTCCTATAGTTTTTTACGATAATTATCATATACACTATCAGAGAATGATTAATTAAAAAAAGCGTAAATTTGCGACTGCTTATGTTACAGTATTCCAACATCCATCAAACGTCAAATTTTGCCGTGCTTTCTATAAGCTACGAGAAAGCCGACGTAGAAACGAGAGGAAAGTTTGCATTCTTTGATGAAAACATCAAAAACTTTGTTTCCAGGGTTCACCAGGAAGATTTAGGGGATGCATTTGTGGTTTCCACTTGTAACAGGACCGAAATTTATACCACTTCTCCCAATTACCTTTTAGTTGCTGAAGAGTACTGCAAAACCATTGGAGTACATCTTACTGATTTTCTTCAATTTGCCAATATCCTTACCAAGGAAGAAGCGCTGATTCATCTTTTCAGAGTAGCGGCAGGTCTTGAAAGCCAGATTATCGGAGATTTTGAAATTATCGGACAAATCAAAAAAGCATACAGCCGTTTCAAAAAAGAAAGGCAGAATTCTAACCCTTATCTGGAAAGAGCAATCAATGCAGCAATTCAGATTTCGAAAAGAATAAAAAACGAAACCGGTATTTCCAATGGAGCTGCTTCTGTTTCTTATGCTGCAGTTCATTATATTTTAAATAGCCAAAAGAGAATCGCCGAAAAGAACATCCTTCTTTTAGGAGTAGGAGAAATCGGACAAAATACGGTTGAAAATCTGGTAAAGCATGTTTACCAGCCCAAAATTAAAATCGCCAACAGAACTCAGGAGAAAGCTGAAAAAATTTCCCAGAAATATAATATTCCTCACGTTGATTATTCTGATTTTGACCAGGAATTAAAAAATACCGATATTCTTATTGTAGCAACAGGAGCCAAACATCCTATTGTGAACCAGTCTCACTTCCCCAATGGGAAAGAAACACTGATCATTGACCTTTCCATTCCTCACAATGTTGAAAAGAACGTTACCGAAAATGAGAATGTAACATTGATTGATGTAGATGAGCTTTCAAAACAGATCCAGGAAACCATTCAGCAACGAGAAAGAGAAATCCCGAAAGCGGAGAAAATTATCAAGGAACTGATGAAAGACTTCATTGAGTGGGAAAAAAAGAGAAAATTAGCACCAAATATTCATCATTTCAAAGCCGTTTTAAAGAACATGGAACGCAATGAAATGCATAATTTTTATAGAAAGAACAAATATATAAACATCACGGACATGGAACTTTCTGACAAAATGATCCAGAAAATCACCAACCGTTTTGCAAAATATATCATTGACAATCCTTTAAAAGCCGAAGAAATTAGTAAATTAATGCACGAAATATTAGTTGAACAACCAAACAACGAATTCAATGAAAAGCATTAGAATCGGAACGAGAAATTCCGCACTTGCACTTTGGCAGGCTAGAGAGGTTGCGAGGCACCTTCAGAACAACAATTATTTAACGGAAATTGTTCCTATCGTTTCTTCTGGCGATAAGAACCTTAATCAACCTTTATATTCTTTAGGAATTACAGGGGTTTTCACAAGAGACCTTGATATTGCCTTATTGAATGATGAAATTGATATTGCCGTTCATTCTTTAAAAGATGTTCCTACTCTATTGCCTCAGAATATCGAGATGATCGCCTATCTGGAAAGAGATTATCCCCAAGACATCCTGATCAGAAAAGAATCTGCCAGGAACAAGGAGTTCCATGAGCTCAAACTGGCAACCAGCAGTTTGAGAAGAAGAGCATTTTGGCTGAGAAATTATCCAAACACTGACTTCTCTGACATCCGTGGAAATATTCAGACACGACTTCAAAAATTGGAAGACGGGAATTTTGATGCAACCATTTTATCTTTGGCCGGCATCAAAAGAATGAAAATGGAAATCGATTATGAGATGCTTCCATTAATGATTCCTGCGCCTTCACAAGGAGTAATCTCTGTGGCTGGACACACGGACAAACCTGAGATCAACGAAATTGTACATCAGATCAATCATAAACAGACTCAGATCTGTGTAGAGATTGAAAGAAATTTCTTAAGTACTTTAGAAGGCGGATGTACTGCACCTATTGGAGCTTTTGCAGAAATTATCGGTGATCAGATCCGTTTCAAAGCAGCACTTTGCTCTTTAGATGGTAAAAATAGTATTGCCGTAGACGAAAACTTTGTTTATACTCCAACAGAAAATTTTGGAGAAAAGTATGCAAAAGTAGTTCTAGAAAATGGTGGAAAAGAATTAATGGCAGAAATCAAAAGCCAACTCTAGAAATCTCTATTATAGATTTTACATTCTTTATAACCGTATTTTTTCATCTTCTTAATTTTACCTACAGACATGAAAATCTTATTTACCAAAAATATAGACCAGACTATTATATCCAAAGAATTAGGAGAGGATAACACGGTTGACTGTATTGAGGTAATTAAGACCAAGCCTATTATGATCAGTCCTTTTGATCTGAAAAGCTATTCTCTGATTTTCACCAGTGTCAATGGAGTGATTTCGTTTTTTAAAAACAAGTTTAAGCCCAATGAAAATTTCACTGCAAAAAATTACAATAAGATCTATTGTGTGGGTGAAAAAACGAAAAGGGAATTGAGGAAACATGGGTTTGGAACATTTAAGGTTCTGAAAAATGCTGAAACTCTTTCGAAATTCATTATCGGAAAATGCCAGCACGAACAGTTTCTCCACTTCTGTGGGAATCTTGCCATTAATGTTCTGGACAAGGAGCTTCCTTTACAAAACATTAAATACAAAAAAGTTACGATTTATAACACCGAAGAAATCAATCCTTTAATAACTGAAAAATATCATGCTGCAGTATTTTTTAGTCCGAGCGGAGTTCGTAGTTTTGCAAGGCGAAATTCTCTGGAAGGGATGACGCTTTTTTCAATTGGTGAAACGACTTCTGGTGAGTTGAGAAATTACACACAGAAAGAAATTTTCACTTCTGAAGAAAATACACTGACTTCGATCTTTGAGCTGATAAGAAGAGAGATCAGGAATAAAATTTAGAATATCAGTTGCCGAACATAGCCGGTAATATTAGTTTAAATAGATTATGATAAAAAACGACCTATATTTAAAAGCACTTCGCGGAGAAACCGTTGAAAGACCTCCTGTCTGGATGATGAGGCAGGCTGGAAGATATCTGCCGGAATTCATTGCTTTAAGAGATCAATATGATTTCTTTACAAGATGTCAGACCCCTGAACTTGCGGCTGAAATTACCTTACAACCGATCCGTAGGTTTCCGTTGGATGCTGCGATCCTGTTTTCAGATATTCTGGTAGTTCCTCAGGCAATGGGAATAGATTTCAAAATGAAGGAATCTGTTGGACCATGGTTAGACACTCCAATCAGAACAATGGAGCAGGTTCAGAATATTGAAACTCCGGATGTGAATGATACTTTAGGCTACGTTTTTGACGCTATTGAACTGACTCTTCAGAAGCTGGACAATGACATTCCATTGATTGGTTTCGCGGGTTCTCCATGGACTATCCTGTGTTATTGTGTAGAAGGAAAAGGAAGTAAAGCTTTTGATATTGCAAAATCTTTCTGTTTCCAACAGCCTGAAGCTGCTCATTTATTATTACAAAAAATTACAGATACTACGATTGCTTATTTAAAGAGAAAAGTAGAGAAAGGAGTTTCTGCAGTACAGGTTTTCGATTCTTGGGGGGGAATGCTTTCTCCGACTGACTATCAGGAATTCTCATGGCAGTACATCAATCAGATTGTTGAAGCATTAAGTCCGCTTACCCATGTTGTTGTATTTGGAAAAGGATGCTGGTTTGCCCTTGAAGAAATGACCATGTCTAAAGTGTCTGCTTTAGGTGTTGACTGGACCATTAAGCCTGAGCTTGCAAGAACATTAACGAACCATACGATGACCCTTCAGGGGAATTTTGATCCTGCAAGGCTTCATTCTACTCCTGAGACGATCAAGAAGATGGTAACTGAAATGATCAACCGTTTTGGAAAAGACAGATACATTGCCAATTTAGGACACGGAATTTTACCTAATATTCCTGTTGAAAATGCAGAAGCATTCATCAGAGCAGTCGTTGACTGGAAACCGAATATTTAAGGTTTATTTCATACAAAATAAAATCCCTTTCAAAAATAATTGAGAGGGATTTTTTATAAGAAAAAATGAGTTATTAATTCACTTCGGTAATAAAAGCTTCTTTAGGCTTTCTCACTTTCGTAAGATTTACTAACCAGTCTGACTCCGTATTTCTGTACCCGATTGGCAACAACAAAACACTTTTCAACCCTTTTTCTTTTAAGTTTAGCACTTCATCTACTGCATCAGGTGAAAATCCTTCCATGGGTGTAGAATCCACTTCTTCAAAAGCAGCTGCGATAATAGCAGCCCCGAAGGAAATATAAGCCTGTTTTGCAGCATGGGTAAAGTTTTCTTCAGCAGATCTTTGAGGATACGTTCCCAACAGCATTTGTCTGTAGTTTTCCCAACCTTCATTTTTAAAGCCCCTGATCTCGTTGGTAAGATCAAACATACTGTTGATTCTTTCTTCTGTATAATTATCCCAGGCAGCAAATACCAAAAGATGCGAACAGTCTGTAACCTGTGGCTGATTCCATGCATGAGGCTTAATTTGCTCTTTTACCTCCTGATTAGTGATCACAATGATTTCAAAAGGCTGAAGCCCGCTGGATGTTGGCGCCAGTCTTGCAGCTTCTAATATTTTATCCACTTTTTCCTGTGGTACTTTTTGACCGTTCATTGCTTTGGTTGCAAATCTCCAGTTCAGTTTTTCTATTAATTCCATTAAATTAAATTTAGACTAAGGCAAAATTACTCCAAGAAGAAAGACGAGCAGATATAAAAATTCCTATCTCAGAGATTGTCAAAGTCTATTATTTACAGCCTGGTTTGGAATATTCCATGAATCAAACGAATAAACCCTCCAAAATTTGGAAGATTTATTCGTTTTCCCGTAATATTTTTAATTATCTTCATGTCACCATTAACATTTTAAATCATTGAATATGAAAAAATTAAACAAAGACAAAATGAAAAGCATTATGGCTGGAGGAGAGATCTGCCTTGAATGCGCCATTGGATATTATCAGGTTATTATTAATGGCCGATGCCATTGTATTCCATGGGAATAGAAAAAAGCAGCTATTAAGCTGCTTTTTAATTTATATAATAATGAATATTGTATAATTAGCTCAACATTCTTTGTGCCTTCTTAACTCCTTCTACCAGACTATCAATTTCCTCGAAAGTATTATAAACAGCAAAGCTGGCTCTTACCGTCCCTGCAATATTAAAGAAGTTCATAATAGGCTGTGTACAGTGGTGTCCTGTTCTTACCGCAATACCCATTTTATCAAGGATCATTCCTACATCAGACGCAATCCCTACTCCTTCCAGATTAAAGGAAACCACCCCTGTTCTATTTGCTTTTTCACCATAAATTTTAATACCTTCTATTTCCAAAAGCTGCTTCTGGGCATATTCCAATAAAGCATTCTCGTGATTCTGAATATTAGCATGGCCTACATTATTCATAAAATCAACAGCAGCACCTAAAGCAATATTTCCTCCCACATTCGGTGTTCCTGCTTCATATTTAAATGGAAGACCTGCATACGTAGTTCCTTCGAAAGAACATGTTGCAATCATCTCCCCTCCTCCATGGAAAGGCGGTAGGTCTTCTAGTATCTCACGTTTTCCATATAAAATACCCGTTCCCATCGGAGCATACATTTTATGACCTGAGAATACAAAGAAATCACAATCCATCTTCTGAACATCAATATTGAAATGCGGCGCAGACTGGGCACCGTCAATCACAATATAAGCGTCTGTATTCTTTCTTGTCTTTGCAATAATTTCTTCAATAGGGTTCACAATTCCCAACGCGTTGGAAACCTGGTTTACAGAAACAATCTTTGTTTTTTCACTTAAAAGCTGGTCAAAATGATCCATCTGAAGAATTCCGTTTTCATCAATTGGAATTACACGAAGTTTTGCTCCTGTTCTTTCACAAAGCATCTGCCAAGGAACAATATTAGAATGGTGCTCAAGATATGAAATAATGATCTCATCATCTTTCTGCAGTTTCTGAGTTAAAATATAAGCGATAAGGTTCAGCCCTTCTGTTGTTCCTTTTGTAAAAATCACTTCAAAATCATGCTCAGCATTAATGAATTTCTGGATCTTTCTTCTTGAAAGTTCCATTTCTTCTGTTGCCAGCTGGCTCAGGGTATGAATCCCTCTGTGAACATTAGCATTAAGTTCTGTATAATATGTGTGACAGACATCCAAAACTGAATTTGGCTTTTGAGATGTAGCTGCATTATCCAGATAAACCAAAGGCTTACCATTCACTTCTCTGTTCAATATAGAAAACTGACTTCTTATTTCCTGAATGTCAAACATTTATTTATTTTTTAAATTAAAACGTCCTTATTTAGAACACTTCAAATTTACGGTTTTTTTTCTGAAAGAAGGCATGGGGCTGCATGCTGATAGTTGTCAGTTGATAGAAATATTCGATGATTTGAGGCGGAGAAAAACGATGAGATAAAGGAAGACGGGAAGGATAAAAGTAAAAATTCACTTATTTATCTTTCAACAACCCAAATAAAAAACCCGTCAAAAATTGACGGGTTCTTATATTGTTTAAATAAGCAATTCTTATTCTGCTGCAGATTCTGCTGCTTCAGGAGCTGCACCTTCTTCAGTTGCAACTTCTTCTTCATCTTCATCATCCATTGCAGCTGCACCACCTTTCATTGCATTTCTAGACATCTTAACAGCAACTACTACTGCATTGTCAGGGTGAACGAAAGAATATCCTACTGTTTTGATGCTACCGATGTAAAGTTTGTTACCGATTCTTAATGGAGTAACGTCTACAACGACTTCATCTGGCAAGTTAGCAGGAATAGCTTTTACTTTTAGCTTTCTGAAAGACTGACGTAAAACACCACCAGCTACAACACCTTTAGAACGTCCAACAAGTCTTACTGGAACTTCCATAACAACTGGCTTATCGTCAGATAATTGGTAGAAGTCTGCGTGAAGAATTTTGTCCGTGATTGGGTGAAACTGAATATCTTGAAGAACTGCTGGAATTGTTTGACCATCAACTTCAATAGATACCGTGTGTGCTTCAGGAGTGTATACTAACCCTTTGAAAGCTCTCTCTTCAGCAGAGAAGTTCAATGGTGCACCACCTCCATAAACAACACAAGGAACTAATTCAGCATCACGTAAAGCTTTTGTAGACTTTTTGCCCACGCTTTCTCTTTTTGTACCTTGAATTGTAATAGATTTCATTTATAAAAATTTAAAAAATTGTTCTAATTATAATTTGCAATTCGCTTAAAATCAATTAAATAACAAACTTACTGCTAATTGATTTGTGCTCATGAACCATTGTCATAACATCTGCAAATAATGGGGCGCAAGATAGCACTTTTATTTTAGATGACAAATTATTTTTAACAGGAATTGAGTCAGTTACAATAACTTCCAAGAGTTTTGAGTTCTCAATATTATTGTAAGCCTTTCCTGAAAGCACTCCGTGAGTGGCCATTGCTCTTACTGTTTTTGCTCCTTTTTCAATTAAGATTTCTGCTGCTTTACAAAGCGTACCTGCAGTATCAATCATGTCATCGATAAGGATTACATTTTTACCTTTCACATCTCCGATAAGGAACATTTCCTCTACAACGTTTGCTTTTTTTCTTTCCTTATAAGCAATTACTACTTCAGCACCTAAGTGGCCTGCATAGTTTTTAGCTCTTTTTGCACCTCCCATATCCGGAGAAGCAATGGTAAGATTATCAAGATTCAATGATCTGATATAATCTACAAAAATACTTGAAGCATACAGGTGATCTACCGGAATTTCGAAGAATCCTTGAATCTGATCTGCGTGAAGATCCATTGTCATCACTCTTGTTGCTCCCGCTGCTGTAAGAAGGTTGGCAACTAACTTAGCACCGATCGGCGCTCTTGGTTTGTCTTTTCTGTCCTGTCTGGCAAGTCCGAAGTAAGGAATTACAACGGTAATGCTCTTTGCAGAAGCTCTTTTCGCTGCATCAATCATTAGAAGAAGCTCCAAAAGATTGTCTGCAGGAGGGAATGTAGATCCGATTAGGAAAACTCTTCCTCCTCTTACAGATTCGTCCAAAACAGGCTCAAATTCCCCGTCGCTGAACTCCTGAAAGTTGATTTTTCCTAATTCTTTCCCATAATTCTGGGCAATTTTCTCTGCCAAGTCCCTGCTGGTTCTTGTACAAAATAGATAACTTAACTGATCGGCCATTTTTACTTTTTAAAAGATTTTGCAAATTTAAAAAAAAACCACAAGAATTACTCTTGTGGTTTCTAAGTTTTTATTTTATCAATAATTAAGGGAATTTAACTCCTGAATATTTGTTCGGATCTACCTGTGGAAGTGTAGAACCATATTTTGCATTAATAGTTTTGATAAATTCATTAGCTACAATACCGTAACCACGTCCTGTAAGGTGTACTCCATCTAAAGAGAAAGCTCCTCCTGTAACGAATGTTGCTGTATATTTCACACCATCCCACACAATTCCTGATTTGGAATTCAACTCCTGCATTTTAGCATCCATATCTACGAAAGCAATTCCTTTATCCGAAGCAGCCTTTTTAATAGCATTGTTATAACCAGTGGTTGCAGCAATTACTTTTGCAGTCTCAGCTTCTGTAAGGACAAGCTTATCCTCTAAAGGAACTGAAGTCCCGCCACCCGCTTGTGGAGTAAGAACTTTACTTGCCGGCAAAAGAATTAAATCTTTAGCTGTAGTCTGTCTGTATTTTGGAAGTCCCGGAACTGTTGAAAGATCTTTATCTACAATAACCGCTCCGTTAACTGCAGCTCCTGCAGTGAATTTAATTAATCTTCTTTGATATTCAGCATCGTTGATCGCTCCCAGGGTTTTAGCCTGAAGTAATCCTGCATTATACTGACCATATCCTGTATTCAACTGAGTTACCTGAGCATCTGTTAATCCAGTTAATGGCATTGCAGGAACTCTTGTAAAATAAGGTACATTGGTAACTGTTGGAATATTCGCAAGAATTCCTTTTCTTTTTGTTCCAGCAGGGAATAATTTATCCACTAAATAAGCATAGGTATTGCTGAATCCTACTCCTACAGCACCATCTACCGGTGTAATTGGAATATTGGGATCAGCACCTCCTGAAGTTGCATATAATAAAACATCATTATTTCCAATCCATAAAGAAACAAAGGTAGGATCCTGCTTCAGCGCATCTTCTAATACAGAAGCTGTTGTTGTTGATGCAAATCTTACAAAATAGGGATTAGCTGTAGCTGGTGTAGCTGTTAATCCAGCTGGATTTCCATATCCTGGTGCTATTAAATGAGCTACTCTTGCCCCTGGAACTCCCATATTCTGGTAAGGACCACCTGAAGAGACATTATCCAATGCTCCACCAGGAGCTGTTGGACCTGGAGTTAAAGCACCGTTAACAACACTTAATACATATTTACCTGCAAAATCTCCGGTTGTCGGGTTAAATAGATTGGTAAATCCTCCGATATCATTAGGCATCATAGGCTGTTTAAAAGCACCACCACCAGCCAATTGCATTTGTGCTGCAATCATGCTTGGGTAAGATTCATTCTGCCCGCTGCTATAAAGAGCTCCGTCTCTATAACCAGCAGTTAATGAGTTTCCTAAAGAAATATATTTTGAGAAGTCGGCATCTCCTTTTGTTACCTGGATATCTTTCACATCCGTATCGAAATCCGTATTACAGCTTGTTACTGTAAAAAGAAGTGCAGAAACTGCAATTGTCGATATTATAATTTTTTTCATAGTCTTCTAAAATTAAAAAGGATTATAAGATAAACCTAGACCCAAGTAGAACGCTGTTGCTTTTGATTGTCCATAGAAACCTAGACTAGCGTTATTTACATTTCTGTATTGAGGCATTGCATATCCTCCTGCGATATCAATTCCGAACTGCTTCAATTTAATGCCTATCCCTCCTGTTACAACGTAAGTATCATATGAAGGGGTTTCCGGAATAAAGTTATCTGTAGTATAAGGCGCTTCATCATAATAAGCTCCCAAACGTCCGTAAATCATATTGGTGAAGGCATATTGAGTCCCTAATCTAAATGTTTTGGAGTTTTTGAAGTTCTTAGGATTGGTAAGAATAGTCGGATCTGATGGATTATTTCCGATAGGTGCATTCTCGAAATCTAAAGTAAGTTTGCTGTATCTTTCCCATCCATGATAGTTAAAGTCTGCAGAAACCTGCCATTTCGGTGTTACTCTATATGTTAAACCAATTGTATATTCTTCAACAAGAGGAAGAGTTGCGGAGAAACCATCCTGTCCTGCTGCATTCAGTTTCAACTGTGTGTAAATAGATTGAGACGGGAACTGGAATGTTGCAGTACCGTTCTTAGCTTTCATATCTATTGCTGAGCGGTAAGCAATACTCACGTCTAATTTTGGATCAGGTCTGAAATAAAAACCGAAACCATATCCATGTCCGCTTGCTTTTTTATCATTGATATTCACCTGCCCACCGAATTGTGTTACAGCTTTATCCCAATCTACAACTCCTTTTGCATAAATATAACTTGCACCAAAAGATACCCAAGGGGCAAGTTTCACAGAAACCATCGGCTGGAAGTAGAAACTTTTCAGTTCTAGTTTCTGAACCAATTCTCTACCTTCCCAGTTTTCTGGCCACTTAATTGTGCTTCCAAAAGGTGTTGTAACACTAAGACCCACTGTTAGTTTTTCTATTGGTCTATAAGTAATCGCAGCATAGAAAGGAGTTCCTACAGGGTTATCTGTTTCTGTACTTTGTAAAGTATTGAAGTTTTGAAAAGTAACCTTGTTACTTGCAGCAAACCCTCCAGCCACTACACTCAGTTTGGAAGGGATAAATGACATACCCGCAGGGTTAAAGAATGTCACACTCGCGTCTTCGGCATGAGCACTAGTATGCGCCATTGCCAATTGTTTCACCCCTTGCAGGGAAACTCTGAAGCCTCCTGCGTAAGATAGAACTCCCGCCAATAAAGCAGTTGATACTAATATTTTTTTCATAGACTATTATATATAATTCAAATATAAAATTATTTTGAATACGTCTGTTAATATTTCCTAATATTTTAAACAATATCTTAAAAGAAAACTATGTTTAAAATAACACATTGAAATAAAGACAATACAATATTTTAATTATTAAATACTTAAGTACATTATAAAATAATTAAAATTAACCCGTTTAATATTAAACAATTGTTTAACTATTAAATAATCTTACTTCAAAAAAATAAAGTGGGAGGGCAAATGATAATAAATGTTAATTAAAAAAAGGAGTCAAATAAAAGATATTATTTTTTTTAAATCTTACCCTTTTATCCCCTCTATGACATCCTTAATTTTAATTTCGAGCTCTTATTCTGATTTAAAATACATAAATGTTTTATACCGAATTCAGGTTATTTAAGTATTTTAGAATTGCATAAAGATAAAAATACATAAATTTGCAGATTATAAATAATAGTAATATATGAGTTGTGGATGTAAAACATCCGGCGATTCTGCACATTCTTGTGGTCCTAAAAAAACTGCAAGTGGCTGTGAAAGTGTAAATACCTGCGGGAATAGTTATAAATTAAGTGTTTTTGACTGGCTTTCTGACATCAACAATCCGGCACCGAACAGGTGTGATTTTGTGGAAGTTAGATTTAAAAATGACAGGAAATCGTTTTATAAGAATGTAAATAATATTCCTTTACATATAGGTAGCGTAATTACAGTAGAATCAAGTCCGGGACACGATGTAGGTGTTGTAAGCCTTACAGGAGAACTAGTAAAGATTCAGATGAAAAAGAAAAAATTTTCTGAAGAATCTGCACTCAAAATATACAGACAAGCCAACCAAAAGGATCTTGAGGTGTGGCAGGAAGCAAGAAAAAAAGAAGAGGGTGTAAAACTTGAGGCAAGAAAAATTGCTCAAAGATTAAACCTTGAAATGAAAGTCACTGATGTGGAATATCAAGGTGATTCTTCAAAGATCACTTTTTATTACACAGCTGATAACCGAATAGACTTCAGACAGCTAATCAAAGATTACGCTGGAACTTTCCGAACTAAAATCGATATGAAACAAATCGGTTTCAGACAGGAAGCGGCTAAAGTAGGTGGAATAGGATCTTGTGGACGTGAACTTTGCTGCTCTACATGGCTTACAGATTTCAGATCTGTAAACACCAATGTTGCAAGATATCAGCAATTGAGTATTAATCCTCAAAAGCTAGCCGGGCAATGTGGAAAGCTGAAATGCTGTCTTAACTATGAGCTTGACAGTTATTTGGATGCCTTGAGCAACTTCCCATCTTCTTCAACAATGCTGGAGACAGAGAAGGGAAAAGCATTCTGTATCAAAATTGATGTTTTCAAAAAGAAAATGTGGTTTGCCTATGTAGATAGCTCTATGGCATGGTACGATTTTGACATTGATCTTGTAAAAAAACTGATTGCAAAAAATAAAAGAGGAGAAAGAATACTTCCTCTGGAAGACCTGAAACAGCCGGAACCTTCTACTCACAATATTGACCTGATCCAGGAAAATAATGTGGATCGTTTTGAGAAAAAGAACAGAGGAAACAGGAACAGAAACAACCAGAATAAGCAAAATAACAATCAGCAGGCACCGTCAGGACAAGGACAAGGGCAAAAAAGAAACAGACCGGAGAGACAAGAAAGACCGGAAAGATCTGATAAAGCCGAAAATCCAAATGCTCAGTCCGGAAACCAGCCTAAACCACAAAAACAACATCCACAGCAAAAAGGACCTGTAGAAAAAGTAGAAGGCAATTCTGATGCTGACAATAAGCCACAAAACAATCCGAACAAGAAGAAATTCAAAAAGAAATTTCCCCCAAAAAAAGATAAAGATGCGTAAAATTTTAGGATTATTTTCCCTTATCCTTTTCTTTAGCTGTAACTCTTCCTCAGGAGGGGATGTTATCATGAATTCCGTTGATAGTAAATGGAATAAGAAAAGTGAGCAAAAATTTAATCTTGAAATTTCAGATCCGCAGAATCCTAAAAATATTATATTTGTCGTAAGAAACAACAATAGTTATCCTTACAGCAATATAAGGTTCATTGTAAATTTCACCAATCTCCAGAACAAAAAAAAGGAAACCGACACCTTGAATTATGTATTGGCAAAACCAAACGGAGAATGGCTTGGTACAGGCTTTGGTGATACAAAGGAAACATTGTTTCAGTATAAATTAAATTATAAATTTCCGGGAAAAGGAAAATATGAAATCGGCTTGACTCAGGCGATGAGAAATGATAACCTTCCGGGAATTGAGGATATTGGGGTAAAAATAGAAACGGCTAAACCGTAACCATAAATGGAAGAAAACAAAAAAAATGCAGGAAATAAGGGGAAAACATTTCCTCTGCCTCCCAAAAAAAAGAAAGATACCTCCTGGAGAAAATGGGTTTCATTTATTTGGATTGGACTCATTGCAGTAGTGCTGGGAATTTCGGGGCTTTTCTTTGCGGTTTCCCAAGGATTCGTTGGGGAAATGCCTGATGTAAAAGAACTGGAGAACCCAGATATCTTTGTCGCTTCTGAAATTATTTCTTCAGACGGAGTCACTTTAGGTAAATTTGAAAAAGAAAAAACACAGCCTATCGTTTATAAGGATCTTCCTCCTTATCTTATTTATGCTCTTCAGGCTAAAGAAGATGAACGTTTCAAAGAACATTCAGGAATCGACTTATATTCCGTTGCCAGAGCTGTAGCCTATGGTGGTGGACGTGGTGGTGGTTCTACCATTACCCAACAGCTTGCAAAACTTCTTTTTACCGGGAACGCTTCTCAGAACAAATTTGAAAGAGGATTCCAGAAATTAAAAGAATGGGTTGTAGCAGTAAGTCTTGAGAAAAGATATACGAAAGAAGAGATCATCACTCTTTATTTCAATAAATTTGATTTCCTTTTCAATGCTAACGGTATTGAAATGGCTTCCAGAGTTTATTTTAACAAAAAAACTTCGGAACTTACATTACCTGAAGCTGCAACATTTGTAGCAATGCTTGAAAACCCAAGAAAAAACAACCCTTACAGATATCCTGAAAAGGCAAAAGAAAGAAGGAATGTTGTATTGGATCAGATGCAGAAAACCGGATACATTGATGCTGCTACTTATGAAAAGGCAGCCAACACTCCGGTCGAAGTAGACTTCCACCCTATTAAAAGCATTACTGACGGATATTCTGCTTATTACAAGTTTTATCTGAGAAAAGAGATTGACAAATATCTTGAAGCTAATGAAAAAGAAACCGGTAAGAAGCTTAACCTTTATAAAGACGGTTTAAAAATATATGTAACCCTTGATTCTAAAATGCAAAAGTATGCGGAAGAATCTATCAAGGAACACTTAACTGATCTTCAGAAGAGATTTGATGCAGAACAGAGAGGAAGAAAAAACAGACCTTTCTATTATCTGAACGATAAACAAATCCAAAGCGTGATGCTTCAGGCCATGAAAAGAACTGGCCGATATAAGCTTTTAAAAGCTGACGGTATGCCTGAAGACTCTATTATGATGGAGTTCAAGAAACCTATCAAAACTTCAAGATTCACATGGAATGGCGAAGAAGAGGTAGAAATGTCTCCTTGGGATTCTATCAGATACCACAAACAAATTGCACAGGCCGGCCTTATGTCTATGGTTCCCGGAACAGGAGAGATCAAGGCGTGGGTAGGGGGTATAGACTGGCAGCACTTCCAATATGACCACATCAAGCAAGGTAAGAGACAGGTAGGATCTACCTTCAAGCCTTTCGTATATGCCACTGCTATTATGAAACTGGGAATGACTCCTTGTTCAGCTGTTTCTAACGGAACTTATGATCATAATGGATGGCATGTCCCGGGAAGAGGAGGAATGCTTACTTTAAAAGATGCATTAGCCCACTCTCAAAACCCTGTTGCTGCAAGACTTATTGAAATGACGGGAGTAGACGCTGTAATCCAGACCGCAAGAGATCTGGGAGTAACAGAAGATATTCCGAGAAACAATACAATCGCTCTAGGTTCATCAGACATTACAATTTACGAGATGCTGGGAGCTTATAGTACTTTTGCCAACTATGGTAACCACAACAAACCGGAAATGATCTGGAGAATTGAAGATGCCAATGGTAGAGTAATTAAGGAAGTAAACGTGGAACCAAAAGAAGTAATGAACCCGATGTATGCTTACACCATGATTGAACTGATGAAAGGTGTAGCACAGTACGGAACGGCTTCTGGAGAATTAGGAAGAAGAGGAATCTCAAAAGCGGTAGAAATTGCTGCTAAAACAGGTACAACTCAGAACAACTCCGATGGATGGTTTATGGGAATCACTCCAAAATTAGCAACCGGAGCATGGGTTGGATGGGAAGACAGAGCCACTCACTTCTTCGGTACAGGTGAAGGTCAGGGTGCAAAAATGGCATTACCGATCTGGGCAATCTTCATGAAGAAAGTATGGGCAGATAAGAGTTTAGGAATAACTCCTGACGATAAATTTGTCAAACCTTCAGACTGGAAAGACGGCTGCTCAAACCTTAAAGGCTTAAGCGGAGGATATGGAGATGATGGAAGTCTTCAGACCATCGATGAGATCAAAAATCCAAGACCGGCAGATCCTACCCCTAAAAAACCTACAGAAAAGAAAGAGGACAACGTCAATGAAAACCTTCATTCTAATGATGAAGTAGATTTCAATAAATAAATTCTCTTTTAGAAATACACAAGACCTTTCAATTATTTGGAAGGTCTTTTCTTTTATAATTAATACCTTTGAAGCATGAATATCGAACGTATCAGACAGCCTTTTATTGAGAAATTCCCTGGTGATTTCTCCAACAATTCTATGCAGAGAAATACTCCAAAGGTTTTATTCGCCACCACTAAACCTGCTGGCTTTGACAAACCTGAACTGATTGCTTTTAATGAAGCTTTATCAGAAGAAATAGGATTGGGGAAATTTGAAGATAAAGACCTGAATTTCCTGGTAGGAAGCAGCCTTCCTGAAAACGTTCAAACCTATGCCACAGCCTATGCAGGACATCAGTTTGGAAATTGGGCAGGTCAACTTGGAGACGGAAGAGCCATCCTTGCAGGTGAAATCACCGATAATGCCGGCAAAAAAACCGAAATTCAATGGAAGGGCGCAGGTGCCACTCCCTACTCCAGACATGCTGACGGAAGAGCCGTACTAAGATCTTCAGTACGGGAATACCTGATGAGCGAAGCTATGTATCATTTAGGAGTACCTACCACCAGAGCACTCAGCCTGGCATTTACAGGAGAAGATGTGATGCGCGATATCATGTATAGCGGAAATCCGCAACTTGAAAAAGGCGCTGCGGTCATCAGAACAGCTGAAAGCTTTATACGCTTTGGACATTTTGAATTGATGTCTGCCCAAAGAGAATATAATACCTTACAGGATCTTGCCGATTTTACCATTGAAAACTATTTTCCGGAGGTTACATCTACCGACAGTCAGAAATACAGAGACTTTTTTGAAAGGATATGCACCCGGACTGCCGAAATGATCGTGGAATGGTTCAGAGTGGGATTTGTACACGGAGTTATGAATACTGATAATATGTCTATTCTCGGATTAACGATTGATTACGGACCTTATTCTATGATGGATGAATATGATTTGAATTTCACGCCCAATACAACCGATCTTCCCGGCAGAAGATATGCATTCGGAAAACAGGGGCAGATTGCTCAGTGGAATCTCTGGCAGCTTGCCAACGCCCTTCATCCATTAATTAAAGATGAAAAATTTCTAGAAGACACCTTGAATAGTTTTGGAACCTATTTCTGGGAAGCCCATGATCAAATGCTTTGTAAAAAATTTGGATTTGATCAACTTCAAAAAGAGGATGAAGAATTCTTCACCAATTGGCAGGGATTAATGCAAGAACTTCAGCTAGACTACACCTTGTTTTTCACCCAACTGGAAACAATAACTCCGGATACTAATATAAAAGAACATTTCAAAGATGTTTCTTATGCTCCCATTAATGAAGAAAAACTTTTAAAACTTATCAGCTTTACAAAGAGTTACGAAGCAAGATTAAGTTTAAACTCTATTTCAAGAGGAGATTCTTTAACGATGATGAAAAAAACAAACCCCAAGTTTATTCTTAGAAACTACCTCCTTTATGAATGCATTGAAGAGATCAGTAATGGTAAAAAAGAAATGCTTGAAAAACTCACCCAAGCATTAGAATCTCCATATCAGGAAGTATATCCTAAGTTCTCCGTCAAAAGACCATCTGGCTATGATGACACTGCAGGATGTTCTACACTTTCATGTAGTTCTTAAAAAATTAACAACAAAAAATACAATTATCTAGTATGTTTTCAACATATTAAATATTTTTACTAAATTTAGAAAAATCTTTAATATGAAAAAAATTGTATTTTCTCTAGCATTGGCATCATGCTTTTACAGCAACGCCCAAACGTTACTTTCGGAAAGTTTCGAAGGAGCGACATTCCCTCCAATAGGATGGGCAAGGTCCAATACAAACGCATCAAGAGCCTGGGATTTAACCGGCACTGTTTTTTCAGGGACTTCCGCCCCTTCTCTTGAATTGAAAACAAGATTTACCATTGCTGGAAATAATTCTGCTACTATTGACTGGGTCACCGGAGCCAATACAGCCAATCTTGTAAGTCCGACATTCAGCTTAGTCGGAGCAGCAAGCCCCATCTTCAGCTTCAAAGTAAAAGTAGGCTGGGGATATATGATAAGCTTGAACAAAGGTAACCTGGTAGCACAAATCTCAACAGATGGAGGAACCAACTGGACTACTCTATGGAATGAAGACAGTGAGCCCGCTTTTACCGACGATGGTGACGGAAATATAGACACCGACCTTTACAACACTGTTATTGTACAGAAAAGTCTTAGCACCTATATTGGGCAAGCCAATGTAAAAGTAAGGTTCCAATATGTTGCAAATGATGCTGATGCCGTTTCAATTGATGATGTTCTGGTTGTTGCCAACGGAGTTCTTGGCACCAATGAGATCTCAAAAACAAAGGCCAATAATCTTTCTGTTTATCCTAATCCTTCAAAAGGAGAAGTCAATATTAAGTCTGATAAAAAAATCAAATCAACATCCGTGATCGATATGTCAGGAAAAACCATTAAGGCGGGCGATTCCGGAAATACAGATATTTCTTCACTTCCAAAAGGAACCTATCTGTTGAAAGTAGATTTCTCAGATGGAACTTCTACCACAGAAAAAGTCATTAAACAATAACAACGTTTATACAATCTTTATACAACCACCAATTTTGGTGGTTTTTTATTTTACTTTTGCAAAAAATTTGACACGTGTCTTTTATCAAAACAAAAATCATCAGTTTCCTTAAACTCGTTTTTCCTTCCACCTATACCGAGCTGGCTGTTTTCCTGTTTTTCATTACCTGCTATGGAATTTTAGGTTCCTATATTGCTATTCATTACAGAATCATATTTGACAGCAGAATACCGTGGGATGCTTATTTTAGCTTTGATAACAAATCTATCCTTATGACCGGAGGAAGCTTTGAAAGACATCCACTATCCTATTACTTTTTCAACTGGGTAAGAGAATTTTCATTATTCATTTCAGGTGGGAAAATGGACGTGAACTTCAGACTCACCCTCGCATGGCTTAGCAACATCATTATCAGCTTGAATATCATACAGGTTTTTAAATACTTAAAGAATATCATCTCTCTTCCACTATGGTTAAATGTTTTGATTATTCTATTCTTTGGAACATTTTCAACAAATATCATCCTATCCTTTACTCCGGAAAATTTCACCTATACCTTATTTTTATTATCCTTATACAATCATTATGCGGCGATAAAACTAAGGAAAGAAGAAAAAACACCTGCTGCAGCTCTTTCTCTTGCAGGAATTACCATTGGAGGGCTTACCATTACCAATTTTGTAAAGGTTTTCATCCCCCTTCTTTTTGAAAAAAATCTTTTCAGAGACTGGAAAAAATTCGGAAACGCTGTATTCAGAGTAGCTATAGCCACCATTTGCTTTATACTCCTTTATTTGAACAGAATAGATTTCAAATACCAGACTATCTTTTCTAAAACAAACCAGCAGTATGAAAAGTTTTCCAATGTAGAATCAATGCCAACATGGGATATGATCAGCTCATTCTTTTTCGGAGGCAATATTCTCTTCCCAGGATTCATTCTTTCAGATAAACATAATATGAAGGGATTCCATTTCAAGGGCCTTTATATGGATCTTTATTCTTCTGTTCTCCCTTACCTTTTTATAGCGGTATTATTAGCCCTTATAAGTTGGAGTTATTTTAAAAACTTTAAAAATAAATGGGTTCAGATTATTACTCTTTCATTCATTGTTGACATTGTCATTCATTGTGTTATGAGATTCGGACTTCATACATCATACATCTACGGAGGACACTTTGTTTTTGTATATCCTCTTCTCATAGGATGGCTTTTTTATGCATACAGATCATCACCAAAAATACTATCATTTTTAACATGGACAGCAGCCATATTGTTTGTTTATCTTCTGGCCAATAATCTATTTAGAATGTCAGAATTTTTCTGGTTTATGGAAACTTATTACCAATAAAAAAGCCGAGAAAATTTCTCGGCTTTTTGTTTATTTTAAAAAGAATTTCTCCTATTTTGCTTCTGCACAGAAAATCCTGTACTGTACTGGTACTGCAGATTTGAAGTACTCTCTTATTTTTGAAAGATCTCCCGCAGCACTTTGCTTAGTGAAATAACTTCCCGCCAAAATTTTATAATTTGGTCTTAAAGAAGCATCCGTTTCAACTTTCAGATTAGGAAATCTTTTTCTGAAATAAGACTTCACTTCGTTGGCTTCTTCATTACTTTTTACTGTTGTAATTTGAATTTTAAATCCTAAAATTCTTGGATTTTTTTTACAAATTTCAGCATTGGTAAGTTCCCTGCTTGGAATATAAATTTTGGGAGGCTTCGTAATAGTCCCCGTAGAAATTCCACTATCAATATTCGTAAAATCTTTAGTAGAATTATTTGTGACAACTTTAGAACACTTCCCTTCAATTCCTTCCAAAGCTGCATTTATTTTGGAATCCATTGTCATGACAAGCTCTGTCCCTGAAAGAGTATCCCTCTTAACAACCTGCTGTGCTTCAATATTATAAAACCAAAACAATGATAATATCGAAAATATTTTAATCAAATTTCTCATTTAAACTTGTTTGCGCAAATTTATACAAATTAAAAAACTATACCAAACTAGTTATTTAGAATCAATACAAATTAAACGTAAATGATATTTTCCCTTTTCGATATACCGTTAAATTCCTGTTAAAAATATTATTTTTGCGGAATTGATTGAATGTTCAATAATTTACTAACATAAGATAATTTAAATGATTAGTTGGAGAAAGCATTATAAAAAAACGTTGATTGCAATAGGTTTATTGTTATCAACCAGTGCTTCATTTTACGGGCAAGACGGCGATCCTAAAAACGGAGAGAAACTTTTCAAAGCGAATTGTACTGCATGTCACGCGCTGGACAAACAAGTTGTTGGACCACCATTGAAGGGGGTTGTGGAACGAGTAAAGACAGAAGGTGGTGTAGACAAAGATTGGCTTCACAAGTGGATCAAAGACAACAAAGCTCTTAGAGCTTCTGGGGATAAATACGCCAATGAGATTTTTGAAAAGTTTAACAAGACTGAAATGCAGGTCTTTCCAAATCTTACAGATAAGGATATTGACGACATTTTAGCTTTCACGACTAATCCTCCTGCTCCGGAAGAGAAAAAGCCGGAAGCAACAACTGCAACTGACGCTGCTGCGGCAGCTCCCGCAGACAAAACTACTACAAACGTAGTAATCATTTCACTTTTAGCGATCGCTGGTTTACTGGTTTGGATCTTAGTTAAACTAAGACAATTGGTAACTTTAGGTCAGTCTGAAGAATTAGCAGGACTCAACGAAACAAGAGTTCGTTCGTTCAGTGAAATGTATGAGAAGTTCCACTTTATTGGTAAGGGCTTATTAGCTATTCTGGCTATTTTAGCAGCTTATGGAGTATGGAACTGGTTAATGTGGATCGGGGTTTATAAAGGGTACAAACCTGAACAGCCTATCTACTTCTCTCACAAGATTCACGCTGGAGAACAGAAAATTGACTGTCAATTATGTCACTCTAGTGCTAAATACGGAAAAGTATCTGAGATTCCTTCTATGAACGTTTGTATGAACTGTCACAGAACAATTTCTGAATACAACAAAGATCACTACATGGAGCCAGGAAAAGATAAGGCTTTCTATGACGGAGAAATCCAGAAGATCTATGCTGCAACAGGTTGGGATCCTGCAAAACAACAGTATACAGGGAAAACACAGCCGGTTGAATGGACAAGAATCCACAACATGCCAGATTTCGTATACTTCAACCACTCTCAGCACGTAGTAGCAGGTGAACAAGCGATCATCAATTCTTTCAACAAAAAGAATCCTAACAACAAAATTGACGTTGTATGTAAAGCTTGTCACGGTAAGATTGATACAATGAATGTTGTTCAGATGGCTAATGACTTTACTATGGGATGGTGTATTGAATGTCACAGAACGACTGAGGTTGATATGAACAACGGTTATAATAAAGAGTACTTCAAAAATCTACATGACAAGTTGAAAAAACAATATCCACAAGATGGAGGTAAGATCACTGTAGATGCAATTGGAGGTCTTGAGTGTGGTAAATGTCATTATTAATAACTAAAAAATTAGAAGTATAAATGGCTTCAAACAAAATACAATTCAGAAGTATTCATGAACTTAAAGACCCAGCTTTAAATGGTAAGCTGGCTCTTAAAGAGTTTCAGGAAGAAATTCCGGTAGAAGATTTCCTTGGAGATGCTGAACAAAACGGATCAAGTACTTCAAGAAGAGATTTCCTTAAATTATTAGGATTCTCTACAGCAGCAGTAACATTAGCTGCCTGCGAAGCTCCGGTAATCAAAACAATCCCTTACGTGGTAAAACCACATGATATTATTCCAGGGGTTCCCAACTATTACGCATCAACATATTTTGACGGTTTCGATTTCGCTAGTGTTTTAGTAAAAACCCGTGAAGGTAGACCTATCAAAATTGATCCAAACCCAGCAGCTGGTGATTTAGGAAAAACAAACGCAAGAGCTCAGGCAAGTGTACTTTCTCTTTATGATAATGATAAAGTAAAGCAGCCTAAACTAGACGGTAAAGACGAAACTTTCGATAAAGTAGACAGTTTTGTTCTTAAAGGTCTAGAAGAAGCTAAAGCGTCAGGTAAAAAGATTGTGCTTTTATCACACTCTTTTGCTTCACCTACTTTCAAAAAGCTATTTGCTGAGTTTAAGTCTAAATATCCTACAGCAGAATTAGTAACTTATGATGCTTTCCCTTATTCTGCGGCTCTAGATGCTGCTCAGGAAGTATTCGGACAGAGAGCATTGCCTGTTTATGACCTTAAAGGTTCTGAACTCGTAGTTTCTTTCCATGCTGATTTCTTAGGGGATTATAATGCTTCAAGCTTAGAAACATCTTATGCAGCAGCTAGAAAGCCAGGTGCAAACATGTTGAGACACATCCAAGTGGAATCTAACATGTCATTAACTGGAGCGAACGCTGACTCAAGATATAGATTAAAACCAAGTGCTGTAAACAAAACTTTAGTTGAAGTTTACAACGCAATTGTAGGTGGCGGTACTACTGATAAGACTGCAACTGAAATTGCTAACGAACTTAAAGCAAAAGGAAGCAAAGCTGTTGTTTTAGCTGACGGTTCTAAAGGAGCACAGGTTTTAGCACACTTAATCAACCAAAAATTAGGATCAGTAGCTTTCACAGGTAAAGCAAACTTCCTTAAAGAATTTGATAAAGCAAGATACCAGGAATTCTTAGGATGGGTAAATGCAGGTCAGGTTGGCGTATTAATCGCAAACAACGTAGACCCTATCTACTCTCATCCAAAAGGTGAAGATTTCAAAAAATCTTTATCAAAAGTTTCTTATGTTATTGCTGTAGCTGATAAGAAAAATGAAATGTACAAAGCAGCGAAAGCTGTAATTCCAGTAGCAAACTGGCTAGAGTCTTGGGGAGATATTGAACCACAGACTGGAGTATATTCATTAATGCAGCCTACGATCCAGAAGATCTACAAATCAAGACAGATTGAAGAATCTCTATTGGTTTGGAAGAACGGTAAAAACAATGCAGCAAATAATTATTATGATTATTTAAAAGCAAGTTCAGCTTCTATCTTAGGTGCTACTTCTTTCAACAAAGCATTGTACAACGGTATTACTACTTCTAATAATGCAACAACATTAGCTTATGCGGGTGGAAACGCTGCTCAAGCTGTTGCTGAACTAGGAAACTTCAAAGCTTCTGAATTAGAATTGGTATTATATACTAAGACTTCAATGGGAGATGGTACACAGTCAAACAACCCTTGGTTGCAGGAGTTACCAGATCCATTGACAAGAATGTCTTGGGATAACTACTTAACAATTTCTCCTAAAGATGCAGAGAAATTTGCAATTGATAACGATCTTAACGCGAGAATGCAGTTGGATGGTTCTATTGTAAACCTTACTGTAAACGGAGTAACAATAAAAGATGTTCCTGTATTTATTCAACCTGGTCAGGCAGAAGGATCTGTAGGTCTTGCGCTTGGTTATGGTAAGAAAAACTCAGGAGCAACTGCAGATACAGGGGTAAACGCTTATCCTTTATTTGACGGTTCTAATCTTGTTGTTTCAGGTGTTAAAATTGAAAAAACAGGAGAAGACCACGAATTTGCAGGGATCCAGCTTCAAAATACATTGATGGGACGTTATGAGATTGCTAAGGAAGTTCCTTTGGCTGATTTTGTAAACGTAGCTTTCGATGATGAGCACAAAGGATGGAACAAGCCTTTGGAATACCACACAATTAGTGGAGCTCTTCCGGCAAGAAAAATTGACCTTTGGGATGCTTTCGATGATACAGATGGACCTCACTTCAACTTATCGATCGACTTGAACTCTTGTACAGGTTGTGGAGCATGTGTAATTGCTTGTCAGGCTGAAAACAACGTTCCTGTAGTAGGTAAAGAAGAGGTAAGAATGTCTAGAGATATGTATTGGTTAAGAATTGACCGTTACTATTCTTCAAGACAGAAAGTAGAAGTATACGAAGGATTGAAAGAAGGAATGGCTGTACCAGAATTGTATGGTACTGCTTTCGGAGACGGAGGTGCACTAAACCACCCTGCAGACAATCCGGATGTAATCTTCCAACCAGTAATGTGTCAGCACTGTAACCACGCTCCTTGTGAAACGGTATGTCCGGTAGCGGCTACTTCACACGGTAAGCAAGGTCAAAACCATATGGCTTACAACAGATGTATCGGTACAAGATATTGTGCAAACAACTGTCCGTACAAAGTAAGACGTTTCAACTGGTTTACGTATAACCTAAACGATAAGTTCGATTTCAACATGAACAACGATTTAGGAAGAATGGTACTTAACCCAGACGTAGTTGTAAGAACTAGAGGGGTAATGGAGAAATGTTCAATGTGTATCCAAGAAACTCAGGCTACTATTTTAGCAGCTAAGAGAGAGAACAGAAAAGTAACAGATACTGAGTTCAAGAACTCTTGTGCTTGTGCTGCTGCTTGTTCTACTGGAGCAATGACTTTCGGAGACATGAATGATAAAGAGTCTGAAGTTAGAGAATTGTATTCTAGCAACAGAAGATATTATTTACTAGAGGAGATCGGAACAAAACCAAACGTGTTCTATCATACTAAAGTAAGAAACAGAGTAGAAAAATAAAGTTTAAATAATAAATAGGTAAAAAATGTCAGGACATTACGAAGCTCCGATAAGGGAACCTCTAATTATTGGTCACAAAACTTATCACGATATCACAGAAGATATTGCACGACCTATCGAAGAAAGAGCAGGTAAATTATGGTGGATCTCATTATATGCTGCGTTAGTTCTCTTTCTCTATGGATTCGGCTGTATCGCTTATACTATCGGGACAGGTATTGGAGCATGGGGGCTTAACAGAACTATTAACTGGGGTTGGGATATCACCAACTTTGTATGGTGGGTAGGTATCGGTCACGCCGGAACCTTAATCTCAGCAGTATTATTATTATTTAGACAGAGATGGAGAATGTCTGTAAACAGATCTGCAGAGGCGATGACGATCTTTGCGGTTGTACAGGCAGCAATCTTCCCTGTAATTCACATGGGTAGAGTTTGGGTTGGATACTGGGTATTCCCTTTACCAAACCAATTCGGTTCTCTTTGGGGGAACTTCAACTCTCCTCTACTTTGGGACGTATTTGCGATCTCTACGTATTTCTCAGTATCAACTGTATTCTGGTTCATGGGACTAATCCCTGACTTTGCAATGATCAGAGATAGAGCTAAAACTCCTTGGACGAAGAAAATCTATACATTCCTAGCATTCGGTTGGGGTGGTAAAGCAAAACACTGGCAGAGATTCGAAGAGCTTTCTTTGGTTCTTGCAGGTTTGGCAACTCCGCTTGTATTCTCAGTACACACAACCGTATCTTTTGACTTCGCAACTTCAGTTATTAAAGGATGGCACTCTACAATCTACCCTCCTTACTTCGTAGCTGGTGCGATCTTCTCAGGATTCGCAATGGTACAGACTCTATTGCTGATTGCTAGAAAAGTATGTCACTTAGAAGAATATATCACCATGTATCATATCGAAATTATGAACATCGTAATCGTTCTTACAGGTGGTATGGTAACCGTAGCTTATGCTACTGAATATTTCATCGGATGGTACTCAGGATCTAGATTTGAAGATTTCACATATCTTTCTCCAGGTGCTGCTGTAGGACCTTACTGGTGGGCATTCTGGTCATTGATCATCTGTAACCTTGTTGTTCCTGCTTCATTCTGGTTCAAAAGACTTAGAACGAACATTATCTGGACATTCATTGTTGCATTAATCATCAACATCGGTATGTGGTTTGAACGTTTTGATATCATCGTTATCAACCTTTCGAGAGATTACTTACCAGGATCTTGGACTATGTTTAAGCCAACGATCATTGATGTGGGTGTATATTTAGGAACAATCGGATTCTTCTCTGTATTATTCTTACTATACGCAAGAACATTCCCTGTAATTGCACAGGCTGAATTAAAATCGATTCTGAAAATTTCAGGTGAAACTTATAAAGCAAAAGAAGGAGATGAGCACCACTAAAATTGTATACGGACTTTATGCTGACGACGACGATTTAATGAACGGCGTTAAAGCATTCAACGATAAAGGAATCGCAATAAACGAGGTTTACACTCCGTTTCCGGTTCACGGACTAGACAAAGCTTTAGGGTTAAAGAAAACTAGAATTTCTGATGCTGCTTTCTTCTATGCTCTTTATGGTGTTACTATCGGTGCTACGGTTACCTGGTATGTAATGAATCATGACTGGCCTCAGAATATTGGTGGTAAACCAGCTTTTGACTGGGCTCACAATATGCCTGCATTCGTAGTTCCTATGTTTGAATTAATGGTATTCTGTGCTGCTCACATGATGTCTTTAACTTTCTTAGTTAGAAACAAAATGTATCCAGGGGCTCCAGCTCAGAACCCAGATCCAAGAACTACTGATGATAAATTCATGATGGAATTTGTAACTGAAGATGTAGAATCTGTAAAGCAGTTGCTTATTGAAACTGGAGTTGAAGAAATAACTGTTAAAGACGCTTAAAATGAAAAAGAATGTATTAAAAATTACAGCAGTTTTAGGTTTAACAACAGTTTTACTTAACTCTTGCGGTCCAAAAGAAAATACACCACTGGTATACTTCCCGGATATGTATTTTCCGGTAGCTTATGATCCATTGATGAAAGCGCAGGATGCTTATTCAGATCATGAAAATGAAATTCCCGCTTTTGTTAAAAATAATGGAGCAACAGGTCTTTCTCCCGTAGAAGGATCAGTTCCTCAGAATAAAGACGGAGTTTTTGAAGAAAGCTTATTACCAAAGAATGTTGACGAGTACAACGCAGGATATGATGCTTCTAAAAAGCTGACTGCTTCTCCTTTAAACCCAGCAAATGCTGCTAAGGATATTGAAAGAGGAAAAGTATTGTTCGATCATACTTGTGCTGCATGTCACGGAACAGGAGGTGATGGACAAGGACCTATCGTACAAAGTGGAGCATTCTCCGGAGTGCCAAACTATGCTGACAGAGAAATTACTGTAGGATCTGTTCATTATGTATTAACAAACGGTAGAAATGCAATGGGATCTTATGCGGGACAATTGAACGCAGGAGACAGATGGAGAGTAGCAATGTATGTGATGAGTGCTTTCAAAAAAGGAGCAGCAGCACCGGCAGCAGCAAAAACTGAAACGACTACCGAAACTAAAAAATAAGAAAAGAAATGTATAGTTTTTCACCAAAATTAAAATCAACTTCTATAATACTTCTTGTTGTAGGTTTAGTTCTTTTCGGTATTGGTTTCTTTTTGAACAAAGGAATTTCTACTGAGAAAATAGAACAAATGATGGAAGCTGTTCATGCTTCAGGTCACGACGCTCCTACACACTCAAGTGAAATGGTAGGACCTCAGGATCACGCAGCTCATTTAGAGCATACTGAGCTTCAGGTTCACAACCAGCCATTGGCATCGCTGCACTTTGTAGCTGTCTTTTTCTTTGGAGTAAGTTGCGCTGTACTGTTTTTCTACTGTATTCAGCACGCAGCTCACGCAGGATGGCCGATTATCATCACAAGAGTAATGGAAGCCATCGCTTCTTATATTCCTTATGGAGGGGCTATCTTGATTATCATGATGATCTTAAACATCACTCATAATGGTCATTTATTCCACTGGATGGACCCTGAATTGACAAACCCGGATTCTCCGCATTTTGATGTGATCTTATTCGAAAAGAAAAGATTCTTAAATATTCCTTTCTATGCTATCAGAACCATCATTTATGTAGCAGGTGCTTCTTTCTTCGCATGGAAACTGAAAGCTCAGTCTAAAAAAGTAGATGAGACTAAATCTAAAGTTGAATATCAATTCCTTTACAGATGGGCAGTAGGATATATCGCATTCTTCGGATTTGCTTCTGCAGCTTGGGCATGGGACTGGTTGATGTCTATTGACCCTCACTGGTATTCTACAATGTATATCTGGTATTCAATGGTTAGCTGCCTTTCAAGTGGTATCGCTGTAATCATTCTATTAAGTGTTTATCTTAAGAAAAATGGTTTCTTACCACAGTTCAATGACAACCACTTACACGATTTAGGAGTTTTCCTTTTCGCAACAAGTATGCTTTGGACATATACATGGTTTGCACAGTTCATGTTATACTGGTATGCAAACGTTCCGGAAGAGGTAAATTACTTCTTCGGAAGATTCCAGCACTATGGTACTACATTCTTACCAATGCTGATTGTAAACTTCTTATTACCATTATTGGTACTAGTGAGCAGCAGCATCAAGAGAAACTATAAAGTAGTTACCACAATGGCTGTAGTAGTTATCTTAGGACACCTTCTAGATTACTTCAACATGGTGATGCCAGGAACGGTAGGGCCATACTGGAAAACTCCTGAAGTGTTCTTATTAATTGTTGGAGCTGTATTATTTGTTGGAGGATTGTTTATGTTTACTGTACTTTCAGCTTTATCTAAACTGAAGTTGATCCCTACAGGGAACCCTTACCTACACGAATCTGAAATTTATGAGTATCCTTTCTAAGGACTTGTAACAAAATAAAATTATAAAAGACTGATTGTTAAACAATCAGTCTTTTTTTTTGCATATTAATCACCAGGCAACTATTCTGAACTTTTTGCGTCTCTATAATGAGATGATTAACTAAACCAAATTCTTATTATGAAAACAAAATTTTTCCTTTACTCGCTATTCATATTCCTGTTCGGCTTGATCCAGGCTCAGACGATCACTTTCGTTTCTGAAAAAAACAATCAGCCCCTTCCAAGAGTTTCGGTGTTTGGAAGAGATGGAAGCATACTCGCTTTTTCTGATATCGACGGAAAAATTGATAAACAGACATTATCTCCGGCTCAGGAAAAATTCCAGCTTGTTTATAATAATTTTCCAGTGGCCACATTATCCTATTCAGACTTTGATCAGCCCATCATTAAAATCAATGATCAGGTAAAGGAAATTGAAACCGTGGTTATCAAAAATAATAAACCAGCTAAATACATTCTCATCAAAGGAAACTTTAACGCCTATGTAACAGTAAACAATAAGCTGAATAGTTATACTGACGGAATTGTAACCTACATTTTTGATAATAAATCCAAAAAACTGAAAAGCACCAATGTTGAACAATACAGAGTTTTCAGGCTTACAGATTCTAAAAATGAGAAAAAAGAGACTTCTTCATGGGATTATGGCAATTCTCTGCAGCTCCCAAAACTTAAAAATGTAGGAAATCCCGAAGACTATAAAACAAAAAGAAATACCATTAAAGAATTAAAAGGCGAACGTAAAGATCAGATCGAGGTAACTGATGCAGCGCTTCAGGAAAAAGAATTTTCGCTATTCGGATTTCGATTCTATGATATCAGAACCATCCTGAATATGTCTTTCGAAAAAGGATCAGAAAAAACATTAAAAGATTTCCTGGAATATAATGAATTGGCTTTTGTAAAACTGAAACACAAAAGCGAACCAGATTACAACCAGATCATGCTGTATAATAATTTTTATCCTACAGAGCTTAGCTTCAGCAATGACAATGATGTTGAGAAAGTAAAATTTGATAAAGACAACAGCAATTACAAAATATCCTACTGGCAAGATCCTTCATTCCCCAATATGCAGACTATTTTCAGCAGCTTTTTCAAAGGAGAGCTAAAAGAGCAGCCTAAAAAACAATAAAGCGCTCTAAATTAATATAAAATCAACTTGAAAACATAAAGTAAAAAATAAAATCCAGTATTAATAAAGGTTTTATTAAATTTGCAACAAACCAAATAAAAATGAAAAAGTTTTCTTTTCTACTTGTTTTCAGTCTGTTGCTTTTTACAGCATGTAAGAAAGATCATGTAGATGCTACGAATACTAAAACACTGCAGTCAAGTATCAATGATATGACTTCCAGTTTACCTACCATTAAGCAGATTAAGTTTAATGAAGCTCTTTATATCCTTAAGACATTTGGCGTAGAAGCTGATGGTGATATTAATGAGCTAAAAGCACTTGGAAAACTGATCAACGGGAAAAAAGTTCCTGAAGTAATGGCACTTGCAGACGAGGTTGCACAGAAAAACGGAATAGAATGGGCAAGTACTGCCCCACCATCTCTTGGAGAAATGAATATCTTCGGAGATGATAAAGCCAAAGAAAGCGATCCTAATGACGTTAAGGCTGGCTCATTAACCCTTATTACAACCCCTACAGGAGATGACGGATCTGGAGCAGCTACGGCAATTCAGATCGTTCCAAGACTTGTGGATGCGGCTGGAAAGCCTGTTGCCTTCACCGGAGCAGGTCTGGAAGCTACATTGGAAGTCTTCAGTAATGGAGTAAGACTTGCTACGGCAAAGAACCTGATGCAGGATAATAATTTTAAAGGATTCAACTTAAAGTTCTCCTCTATTCCTGCAGCAAAAGTAGTAGACAACAAAATTGATATCACGGTTTCTGTAAAAACAACTGCCAAGACTTTCAAAATGTCAAAAATCGGACTTGATGTAAATGCAGCCGCTCTGAAAGTTCCTGCAATTCCTAAAACT
This sequence comes from Chryseobacterium sp. GW821-FHT04C04, assembly GCF_059420365.1. NCBI lineage: Bacteria > Pseudomonadati > Bacteroidota > Flavobacteriia > Flavobacteriales > Weeksellaceae > Chryseobacterium > Chryseobacterium sp. GW821-FHT04C04. Next base: position 439,430 of record NZ_JBWKTO010000003.1, read on the forward strand.
GATACAACTGCTGTACCGGAACAACCAAGTGCTGTGATAGATCCCAATAATCCATCAGCTACTCCAGGAACCACTACAGATCCAGCAGCAACGACTCCAGCAGCTTCAGCTGCTCCAAAACAGCCAACTGCTGATCCTAAAAATACAGTAAATAAATTTTTGAACAATGTAAGTTCACAGAACTTGAAAGCAGCTTATGAAACAGCCAGTAATCCAAGCTGGGGAAGTTATGAGTCTTTCTCAAATCCTACTTCAGGTTTCGGATCTGTGAAAAATGTAAGTGTGAAAAATATTACAACAAACGGAGCCACTGCAAACGGGGCCAGTGTAAACGCCACTTATGATGTAACGGATAAAAGCGGTAAGACGACTTCTTTAAAAGTAACTTTCGGGCTTAAAAATGTAAACGGAGACTGGAAAATTTCCAGCTATAAAATCAATCAATAAATGGCTTCAGCAGAACTCATCAAAAAATTAGAAGAAACAATTGAAAATATCCCTGATTTTCCGATTCCGGGAATACAGTTCAAGGATATCTCGCCCATCTTTTTAGACCCCAAACTTTACGAAGATGTTATCGCAGATCTTGTTGCCTTCAGTAAAGGAAAAGTAGATGCAGTCTGCGGAATAGAAAGCCGTGGTTATTTGTTTGGGATCGCCATTGCTGTAGCATTGGAAGTCCCGTTCATCCTCATCAGAAAAGCAGGAAAACTTCCCCCCCCAGTCATTTCAGAAAAATATGACCTGGAATATGGAAGCGCTATTATCGAAACGCGTGAAGGACAAATAAAACCCGGACAAAGAGTTTTGATTCACGACGATCTTTTAGCAACAGGAGGAACGACTGAAGCGGCGGCAAAATTGGTAGAAAAACAAGGCGCTACGGTTTCCCAATTCAGCTTCCTTATTGGCTTAAAAGGTTTGAATGGGGATGAAAAACTGAAAAAATTTGATGCAGAGATCTATCACATTTTAGGATATTAAATTTAAAACATATATGCTTCGACAAGCTCAGCATGACAACGCTAATCATTTACTGTGAGATTAGAAGTGCCATGCTGAGCTTGTCGAAGCTCCTTTTTTTAATAAATTCATCATTCACGATTAACAATTCACAAAATTTCATCAATAATACTCACAAAGTATTTTGTAAATCTCTCAGAAACAATTAAATTTGCATTTCAATTTTTAAAAACTTATGGCAAAATTGGGAAAGAGTGCTCAGAACGAGCAAGAAGGTAAAGAAACAGTTGAGTTCTTTAAAGACCTTGATAGAGAAGCTTTAAACACTGAAAAATTTGTTGAAAAATATTCAAAGCCACTAGGTTTTGTATTTGGAGTATTGATTTTGGGAGTTTTAGGATTCTTTGCTTACAAGCAATTTGTAGTTGCTCCGAAGAACACTGAGGCTGTGAAAAGTTTCCTTTCTGCTCAAAAAAGCCTTGCTGAAGGTAAAGATAAAGACGCTTTGGGAGGAAAATCTGCAGCTAACCCAGGTTTTATAGGTACAGCTAATGAATATTCTTCAACTGAAATCGGTAAACTTTCTTCTTACAACGCTGGTTTATTAAAATTCAAAGAAGGAAAATATCAGGAAGCTTATGATCTTTTAGACAAGTTTTCATCTGACAACAAAACATTAGTAGCCATGAAATTCGGAGCTATGGCAGATGCAAAATCAGGTCTTAACAAAAACGATGAAGCTTTAGCTTTACTAGACAAAGCAGCATCAGCTTCTGACGATCCTTACACAACCTACTACTTCACAAGAAAAGCAGGTATTGTTGCTTTAGGATTAAAGAAAAATGCAGAAGCTAAAAAATACTTCTCTGCAATTGACGAGAAATATCAGGACTACGACAACGGAATGTCTGATTCTTATATTGAAATGACTAAATATTACTAAAAAATGGCAACAGTTAATCTTTCGGATTACAAGCCACTTCATATAACTAATGCCGAAGAATTTTCTATCGGCATTGTTTTTTCTGAGTGGAATGATTTTGTAACGTACAATCTTCGTGATGCAGCTTTGGAAATTCTTGAAAAAGAAGGCGTAAAACCTGAAAACATCAAACTTTTCCCTGTTCCCGGAGCTTTTGAATTAAACTATGCAAGCATGCAGCTATGCAAAGAGAGAAAATATGACGCAGTAATCTCTATCGGATGTGTAATCCGTGGAGAAACGCCTCATTTCGATTATGTATGTTCTGCAGTAGCACAGGGAATCAAAGACTGCAACATCATGACTGATACTCCTACTATTTTCTGTGTATTGACAGATGATACAAAAGAACAATCTATCGCAAGAAGCGGTGGTGATCTTGGAAATAAAGGAGTAGAAGCAGCTGTAACAGCTCTAAGAATGATTGATTTCAAAAAGAAATTATCTGATAAAAAAGGAAATATCGGTTTCGGACATTCTTAACCGAAAATCAACCTTAACCAACACACAGGGACTATTTTTTAATAGTCCTTTTTTATTGGGATAATTGTAAATCTAAAATCTTCCTAATAAACAGGATGTTTTTGTTTTTTTCCATCAAAAGTTCTGTACAAAAACTATCTTTGTGAAACTAATATAGACAGTCAATACATGTTTTTAAAAAAAATAAAGCCGTTCCTATATTTAGGAGTTTTCTATCTTATTATTTCATTGATAATAAGAACAGTATTCTTTTTTCATCCTATTACAACAGCTAGTTTTGGATTTTTCGAAATTGTAAAGGTTTTGCTGATAGGTCTGGTGAATGATATTTTCGTTTTCATTCTCGCCAGTTCCATTCTCGCCCTATACTTTCTCTTCCTTTCTAATTCAAAATATAAAAAGCCTTACGGCTACCTTATTTTTGGAGCGCTCGTTTTATTTTTTCTCTATATCTGGCTTATTCCCAACAATATTTTCAAGCAATATGGAGGTTCTGTAACGGAAGTAGCCCTTGTTTTTGTAGGAATAAAGACTTTTTTCTTTGGAATAATGCTTTTCCTTCCTACACAAAGGATCAAAATACGCAACACACTCTATTTCATAACATTATTGTTATATGTTCTCCTGATTATTTTCAACGGGGTAAGTGAATACTTCTTTTACAATGAATTTGGAGTACGCTATAATTTCATTGCAGTAGACTACCTTATTTATACAAATGAAGTCATTGGAAATATCATGGAAAGCTATCCTGTTATTCCATTGTTTTCTGGCATCATGATCGTTACCCTTACCATCACATGGTTTATTTATAGAAGAACAAAGGATGAACTGCTGGAACTTCCGGATTTTAAACAAAAAATGGTTCTTTTGGGAAGTTTTATGGTACTTGGTGCTCTTAGTTTGCTGGCAATACCCTCTCTAATGCAGATTAAATCTGATAATGTTTTTGCAGATGAAATTGAAGCCAACGGAATCCCAAAATTCTATTGGGCCTTTACTCATAATGAGCTGGATTACTTTCAGTTTTATTCACAGATCAACCAGCAGCAGGCAGAAAAAAATTTCCTAAGCCAATATCCACAGCAGACCTTATCAAGAAATATTGTTGCTGAGCAGCCCGATATGAAGAAAAATGTAGTGTTGATCTCTATTGAAAGTCTTTCTGCAGATTTCATGGAACATTATGGAAATACACAAAAAATCACTCCATTCCTCGACAGCCTAGCAGATAAATCAATGATGTTCACCAATCTGTATGCTACCGGAAACAGAACGGTACGCGGACTGGAAGCTTTAACATTGTGTATTCCTCCAACAGCTGGAGAAAGTATCATCAAAAGAGATGATAACAAAAATAAATTCACAACGGGGAGCGTTTTCAAATCCAAAGGGTATGATGTTAAATTTTTATATGGTGGTTACAGCTATTTTGACAATATGCAGGACTTCTTCAGTGGAAATGGCTATGGCATTGTAGACAGAAACAACTTTAAACCTGAAGAAATCAGTTTTGCCAATGTTTGGGGAGTTGCTGATGAAGATATGGCTAAAAAGGCGATTCAGGTAATGAATGCTGAAGCTAAATCAGGAAAGCCATTTTTCAATCACTGGATGACGGTTTCCAATCACAGACCTTTTACTTACCCTGACGGAAGAATTGATATTCCCGGGACAGCAAAATCCCGTGAAGGAGGTGTAAAATATACAGATTACTCCCTGAAATTATTCTTTGATATGGCCAAGAAACAGGATTGGTATAAAAACACCGTTTTTGTCATCATTGCAGACCACTGTGCATCGAGTGCCGGAAAAACTGAGCTTCCGATGGATAAATACAGAATTCCTGCTATGATTTTTTCAGAAGGATTTATTCAGCCTCAAAAGTTTGATGCGTTGATGTCTCAGATAGACCTCATGCCTACCCTTTTCGGATTATTAAACTTCAGTTATCAATCTAAATTTTTGGGTCAGGATGTCTTCAAACAGGAATTCCAGCCCAAGGCTTATGTTGCCACTTATCAGGATCTTGGATTTATAAAAGATGGACGATTGACCATTATCTCACCGGTAAAAAAGGTGAAGCAATATTCTTTAGAACTTGAAAAAAGTGATCTTGCTCCAGCATTTAAGCTGTATTACAACGAGAAATTATTAAAAACAGAAGATCCAAAACTGGTAAATGATGCCGTATCCGCGTATCAATCTACTTCTTATTGGCTTAAAACGAAACAACTTAACAAATAAAGATTTAAATATTTTACCGCTATAGTTTAGCGTAAAATATTTAAATTAACCCATAAATTTATTAGTATGAAATGGACAGACGACAGAGGCGGAAACGTTGATGACCGCCGTGGTTCCGGAGGAGGCGGTGGTGGTATGATCGTAGGAGGCGGACTTGGAACTTTAATTATAGCCGCCATCGTATTCTTTTTGGGAGGAGATCCATCCGGCATTCTGAATTCCGGCAGTATGCAGTCTTCAGGAAATTCCGGTGAAAAAAGAGAACTTACGGCCAATGAAAAGCAAATTGGAGAAATGGTCGATATGATGGCCAAATGGAATACCCTTACCTGGGACCAGATCTTTAAAGAAAACGGAATGACTTATAGTGATCCTCAGGTTGTGCTTTTTGAAAATACGACCTCTTCAGCATGTGGTACAGCTCAGTCTGCTATGGGACCATTCTATTGCCCAGCTGATCAGAAAGTCTATATGGATATGAGTTTTTTCGGGGAGCTGCAGCAAAAATTCGGGGCTAAAGTAACGGAATTTACAGTAGCTTATGTTTTGGCCCATGAAGTTGGACACCATGTGCAGACTCTTTTAGGAACAACACAAAAGGTAGATGCATTAAGAAGAAGCGGAAGATATTCTGAAGCTGAAATGAACAAAGTATCTGTTGCTACAGAATTACAGGCAGATTTCTATGCCGGAGTCTGGGCAAAAAGAACCAATGACAGCAAACATATTCTGGAGCCCGGAGACATTGAATCTGCAATAGATGCAGCAGAAGCTGTAGGAGATGATAATATTCAGAAAAGAGGACAAGGATACGTTAACCAGGAAAGCTTCACTCATGGATCATCTGCACAACGTAAAGAGTGGTTTATGAAAGGCTATAACACCGGTGATATCAGACAGGGTGATACTTTCAACCAGTTATTAAAATAATTTATCAGAACCATTCTGATTAAAAAAATAAAATGCGGTCTCAAAATAAGGCCGCATTTTTTATTTATTGCAATTCAATTGGATTAGAATTTTTCTTGGCTTCTTCTTTTACCCTTTCTTCCATTCTCTTTCTCATATCGGCAGGATTCTGGTTTCCACCACCAGAGCCTCTTCCTCCGCCACCACCTACTCTTACTGTAGTAGAAAATCCGCCCTGTCCACCACCTTGACTCATGAATGACATAGGATCAGTCTTAAATTTTTGCTGTTGTTTTAAATAATCTGCTCTTTTTACTTTTAAAGTATTTCCAAACTGATTCAAAGTAGGAAATTCAGCGATTTTGTAATTCTTCATTAAATCAAAAGAATATTCTCCTTTGTCATCTTCTACTTTTACAATCAATCCCGGAAGACCTCCAAACTTATAAGGTCCATCCTGATAAGGAAGATCAGTGGTAAACCATGCAGTCCATTTCCTACCGCCAAAGTCTGCTTCAGCTTTCTGAACTTTATATTCTCCTATTTTTCTTGTCTCAGACTCAATTTTCCAGTTCAAAGGTCTGTCTTCTTCATACGAATAAACATCACGCCCAATTCGGTCTTTAAAATACGTCTTTTGGTTCTTTTTATCCTTTTCTATAGAATAGTTGATATTCGTTCTCAAGCCTTCCATCTGATCTCTGTTGATGCTTCCTCTTCCCCCTCCTCCCTGAAATGCTTTTTGCATGATAGAGTCTCTTTTAATTCTGTTTTCAGAATAAAATACAGATTTTTCGGAAGAAATATCCAGATATGCATTTTCTGTTTTGATATCTGTTTTGTTTTCTGCATCCGGTTTCATAGTCACCTGATACACAAACCTATTTGTCTGTGCAGAAACATTCTGAATGAAGAGTGCCAATGCGATAATACCTAATTTTTTCATTTATATTTTTCTTTATTTTAATTCAATTGGATTCTGGACCATACTCCCCGTAAAGGAGTAACTTTCTATAGATGAATTCTGTTGTGTAGGAAAACTTTGGCTTTCCCCGCCCATTCCTCTATGCATTCCGCCACCTCCGTGGCCTCCACCTCTCATTCCTCCTCCATTCATACCGCCGCCGTGTCTTCCTCCTTCAAGATTCATATTTCCTCCTCCATTATTTCCGGCCATCGATTTTCTGTTTTTACCAAACTCCATCTCCAGCGCAGCTTTATCTCCATGGAAATTAACTCTTGTACTCTGTTTTGCATCAGCGTTTATCTGTTCTTCAAAAGCATTTTTAACGATCATTTTTTTAACAAGATCAAATTTATAGTCTCCTTTGTCATCTTCCAGTTTTACAATCAATCCAGGTAATCCTGAAAATTTGTATGGTCCGTCAGAAAAAGGAATCTCTTTTGTAAACCATGCTGTCCATACTCTGCCGCCAAACTCTGTGACTGCCTTTTGAGCAGAATATCCGTTTTGCTTCTCAACAATATTGGACATTTCCCATTGTATGGGTCTGTCTTCCTGATAATAAATTTGTTTTCCGGCCGCCTTTTCATAGTAATATACTTTCTGATCCGGAACACTTTTAGTAATAAAATATTCAAAGAAAGTAGGTTCATGATTTTTACCTCCTTCCAATTTTGAAAAATCTTTTTCCTCTTTTTTATGAGTTTCCTTCATTTCTGACCTTAAAGAAGCAAAAAGAGAATCTCTTTTCAATTTATTTTCACTGATAAATAAAGAGTGGTCTCCTTTAATATCCAGAAAAGTTCTTTCACTTTTCATGCTTACAAGATTGATTGAATCTGGGTTTACCAGGGTTTCATATACAAATCTTGTCGTTTGTCCATAAGACACTGCGGTGAAGAACAGCACAAAAAAAACAGTTATTTTTTGTTTCATTACCAATTTTATTTATAGATCGAAAATACGATTCAAGGTTAAAATTAGAAATAAAATCTTCACATAAGGATAACAATTTTATCTATTTTTTAACATAAATATTCCCTCCAAGATCGCTATTAATATCATAATCATTAAAATAGACATCTTCGATTTGAGATTGCGGAAATTAGTTCGTATTTTTGCATCATTAAATCATTCTAAATAAATACAATGATAAAAGTATCAGACTATGCAAAGGAGAAAGCCATCCAGTTGATGACGGAAGATGGTTTTAACCCTGCTGAAGATTATATAAGAGTAGGGGTGAAAAGCGGCGGATGCTCTGGTTTAGAGTATGTTTTAAAGTTTGATAACCAAAAAACAGACGCAGATCAGATTTTTGAAGATAATAACATCAAAATTATTATAGATAAAAAATCCATCCTTTATCTAGCAGGAACAACTCTTGAGTATTCAGGAGGATTGAACGGAAAGGGGTTTGTCTTTAACAACCCGAATGCATCCAGAACATGTGGATGTGGGGAATCATTTAGTCTTTAGTGAAAAGACATTAGATCCTAGATTTCAGATCTCAGAGTAACTTCTGAATTCTGAAATCTAAAATCTGAAATCTAAAAAAAAATAATGAGTAAATATACAGAAGACGATTTAAGAGTCGATCTAGAAAATAAAAAATATGAATTCGGTTGGGAAACGAAGATAGATTATGAAGACTTCCCAATTGGTTTGAATGAGGATATCGTCCGTGCAATTTCTGCTAAAAAAGAAGAGCCGGAATGGATGACTGAATGGCGACTGGAATCTTTCAAAATCTGGCTGAAAATGGTAGAGCCTACTTGGGCAAATATCAAATATCAAAAACCAGATTTCCAGGCAATCCGTTACTATGCTGCTCCAAAGGCAAAGCCTGAACTGGAAAGTTTAGACGAAGTTGATCCTGAATTACTGGCAACTTTTGCCAAATTAGGGATCAATATTGAAGAGCAAAAAAGACTTTCTGGGGTCGCTGTAGATATTGTAATAGATTCAGTTTCTGTGAAAACTACTTTCCAGGATACATTGGCAGAAAAAGGAATTATTTTCTGTTCAATTTCTGAAGCGATTAAGAACCACCCAGATTTAGTAAGAAAATATCTGGGAAAAGTAGTTCCTAGAGGAGATAATTTTTATGCAGCATTGAATTCCGCAGTATTCTCTGACGGAAGTTTCTGCTATATTCCTAAAGGGGTAAAATGCCCTATGGAGCTTTCTACTTATTTCCGTATCAACCAGGCAGGAACAGGACAGTTTGAAAGAACTCTTGTGATTGCAGATGAAGGAAGCTACGTTTCTTATCTTGAAGGATGTACAGCACCATCAAGAGATGAAAACCAGCTTCACGCAGCAGTTGTAGAACTGATCGCGATGGATGATGCTGAAATTAAATACTCAACTGTTCAAAACTGGTATCCTGGTAATGAAGAAGGTAAAGGAGGAGTATTCAACTTTGTAACGAAAAGAGGTCTTTGTGAAAGAAATGCAAAAATCTCATGGACGCAGGTTGAAACGGGTTCTGCAGTAACATGGAAGTATCCGTCTTGTATCCTTAAAGGGGACAATGCAATTGGAGAGTTTTACTCTATTGCGGTAACCAACAATCACCAGTATGCTGATACAGGAACAAAAATGATTCACATTGGTAAAAATACCAGATCAACAATCATTTCAAAAGGTATTTCTGCCGGAAAATCTCAAAACTCATACAGAGGATTGGTAAAAGTAATGCCTTCTGCAAAAGGAGCAAGAAACTTCTCCCAGTGTGACTCTCTATTGATGGGTAATGAATGTGGAGCACACACTTTCCCTTATATTGAAATCAAAGATCCTACTGCACAGTTAGAGCACGAAGCAACGACTTCAAAAATTGGGGAAGACCAGATTTTCTACTGTAACCAGAGAGGGATTGACACAGAAAGAGCTATTGCTCTGATTGTAAATGGATTCAGTAAAGAAGTTTTAAATAAACTTCCGATGGAATTTGCTATTGAAGCTCAGAAATTATTAGAAATTTCTTTAGAAGGTTCAGTAGGATAAATCCTTCAAAAAGGATCTCTCAGATAAAAACTAACTGATATAATGGCAAGGTTTTCAGCGTTTTTATTGGATCAAACGGAAATATAAGTTCTAATCTTCACAGAAGATTATTACAAACATAAAATATAAAAAGCTTCTATCCGTCTGTTGGAGAAATTTCCAAATAAGGACATAATGTATATACAGGAGAAGCTCACACAATTATAAAAGCAAAAGTTAGCAAGAATGTTACAAATTAAAGACCTTCACGCCAAAATTGAAGATGGCGCAGAAATATTAAAAGGTATTAATCTTGAAATAAAGCCGGGCGAAGTTCACGCTATCATGGGACCAAACGGAGCTGGTAAGTCTACCCTTTCTTCTGTCATCGCTGGAAAAGATGATTACGAAGTAACGGGTGGAGAAATTCTTTTCCAAGGAGAAGATATCAGCGAAGACGCTCCTGAAGATAGAGCTCACAAAGGGATTTTCCTTTCTTTCCAGTATCCAGTGGAAATTCCGGGAGTTTCTGTAACGAACTTTATCAAAGCTGCTTTAAACGAGACGAGAAAAGCAAACGGATTGACAGAGATGCCTGCAAAAGAAATGCTTGCATTGATCCGTGAAAAATCTGAAAAGTTGGGTATCAAAAAAGATTTCCTTTCAAGATCATTGAACGAGGGATTCTCAGGAGGTGAAAAGAAAAGAAATGAGATTTTTCAGATGATGATGCTGAATCCTAAATTGGCTATTCTTGATGAAACCGATTCCGGATTGGACATCGATGCACTAAGAATCGTTGCAGATGGGGTAAACCACTTTAAAAATGAAGGAAATGCAGTTCTTTTGATTACTCACTATCAGAGATTGCTTAACTATATTCAGCCTGACTTCGTTCACGTTTTAGCTAACGGAAAAATCATCAAAACGGGTGATAAGTCTTTAGCATTAGAACTTGAAGAAAAAGGGTACGACTGGCTTCTTAACTAAGAAGAATATATTATTTCAGAGATTAAAGTTTTCTGCGATTATTCATGAGACGTAACAAAATGAAGAATCTCTAATATTAAAAATTGGGTTCCACATTGTTTGGAATAACAATATTTTAATTCAAAATAAAAAGAAAAAATGGTGCAAACCACAGATATACCAGTAATGGCATTAAAAGAACAAATTATAGAGAACCATAATGAATTTTTGGAGAGTCTTCGTCACAGGTTTCTGGATGATGAAAGAAAAGCGGCTCTTCAAAGATTTGCAAACATTGGCGTTCCAACAAAAAAAGACGAAGAATATAAATATACCAATCTAAAGGAGATCACGGAAAAAAGCTATAACTTCTTCCCGAAAGAGAGCCACAATATCACTAAAGAGCAGTTTGATGAATTGCACCTTGGAGAGGAAAATTTTGATTGGATTGTTTTTGTAAACGGTAAACTTCACAAGGAACTTTCAAAAGTTTCTATTGAAAATGTAGAGTTTCTTTCATTCAACTACGCATTGAACGACGAGAAGCATAAAGAGGTTTTTGAAAAATATTTCAACACGGCAGCTTCTAAAGACCAGGCTTTTACCAACTTAAACCTTGCTTACTGCAAATACGGTTTCTTTCTTAAGGTTCCGAAAAATGTAGTGATTGAAAAGCCAATCCACGTTTTTTATATCTCTCAAAATCAAGAGGAAAATACATTCTACAATACAAGAAACCTATTGATCGTAGAAGAAGGAGCAAAAGTAGAAGTGATTGAAAGCCACCATAATTTTGACAGCACGTATGTATTGACAAACTCTGTAACGGAGATCTTTACCTATCCAAACGCAAAAGCAGATTGGCATAAGCTTCAAAATGACAACAATACAACTTATCTTATTGATAATACTTTCGCAAAACAGGAGAAAGACAGCTTAACGACTGTAAATACATTCTCTTTCGGGGGTAAACTGGTAAGAAACAATCTGGATTTTATTCATAATGGATCAAACATCAATTCATTCATGAACGGAATCACCATCATCGGGAAAGATCAGTTGGTAGACCACCATACAGCGGTTCACCATAACTTCCCGAACTGTGAAAGTTACCAGAACTACAAAGGAATCTTCGATGGTAATGCCCACGGAGTTTTCAACGGAAAAGTTTTTGTAGATAAAATTGCTCAGAAAACAAACGCATATCAGCAAAACAACAACGTATTGCTAAGTGAAGGGGCAAGCATCGATACAAAACCTCAGTTGGAGATCTTTGCAGATGATGTAAAATGTTCTCACGGATGTACCGTAGGTCAGCTGAATAAAGATGCTTTATTCTACCTGAGAGCAAGAGGAATCTCTAAAAAAGAAGCTCAGGCATTGCTTTTATATGCTTTCGCAAATGATGCCATGCAGAATATTGATATAGAGCCTCTAAAAGAGAAAATTTCAAAGCTATTGGCTGAGAAACTAGGAGTAGATATAGAATTTTAAAACTTTATATATATTGATACATAAAAGCACTTCAAAAGAAGTGCTTTTATCGTTTTAACGGGTTTATTTCCGCTTTATTTCTTTAACCAGCCTTGGTTATCTTTATTATCTGAACGTTTCTTACCGTTATCGAAATTATAGGCTAAACCAACACCTAATGTCTGCTTCAACTGTGTTTTCCATATCTGGTTATGATCATATAGCAGATCCAGGGTAATATTGGATGAAATATATTTATTGATCTTCATATTTAAGATCGCTCCATAAGCTAACACCAATCTATCCGGATGATCCAGATAATTTGAAAATACAGACGCTGTATTGGTCAGGTTTATATTCTCCATGATTTTGATCTTATAGATGGCTGTCCCAAGGAAACCGAACTGGAAAAGTGATGAATCCCCATTATTTTTAAGACCATACGTTCCTGCGGTTTGAAGATCCTTATCTAAGACGAAAGTCCATCTTGCATTGGCCGGACGTAAAGTCACCGTCAAATTATCATTAGGACGGTAGGTAACCCCTGCACCCACATTTAAATATCCCGGAGCCATGAAATTGGAAATCTTTTTAGCATCAGGATTATTCCCATCTTCATATCCCGGAGCAAACTGAGTCTGAAGCCCGACTCCTCCTGAGAAATACCAGCTTTCAGCAAATTTTCTACCATAGTTTGTAGAAAGGTTGATGACGTCCTGAGTTTTTCTCACTCCCGTTCCCTGGGTATTGTTCTGTCCGTAGCCCAGAATAATGATATTTTCCCAAAGATCTTTCCCTTTTTCATAAGTCATGTTGTAATTGACACCGGCAAGCCATCCCACGTTGTTGGCTCCCCCTCCTACCCAGTTTGAAAAGGCAGCCTGATTGAGCATTAATGTGTTTTGTCCCTGAATAGACCAGGCTTTAACGGTGTCTGCTGCCGAAGCATCTGTTTTAGTTTCTTGCGCCAAAGCTATCGCTCCAAAAGAAATGGAACTGATCAATAAAAGTTTTTTCATAATGTTGATTTATTACAAATGTATAAATAATAATTTACGCCGGAATAAAATTCACTTTAAAATGAATTTAACATAAATAATTTCAGTCTCATAACCTCATGAAAACAACTCATTTAAAGATAACCTATATCCATTATGAACTTAAACCTACTTAAAACCACAGTACTTTAAAAGCAAAAAACACCTCATTTCTGAAGTGTTTTTTTCTATTGAAATATGATTGTATATTATTTTTTTATCCACCATTGGCTGTCTTTGCGATCAGATCTTTTTACCCCATTATTCAGTGTGTAAGCAAATCCAATTCCAAGGGTCTGTTTCAGCTGCGTTTTTTCTATCTGATTGTGATCATACAACAAATCTAATGTCACATTGGATGAGATATATTTGTTTACTTTCAGGTTCAATAGTGCTCCATACGCAAGAACCAATCTGTCCGGACGGTCAAGATAATTTGAAAAGACAGAAGCTGTATTCGTTAAGTAGATATCTTCCATTATTTTCAGTTTATATATTGCCGTTCCCAGAAAACCGAATTGTAATAAGGAAGTATCACCGTCGCTTTTCAAACCATAACTTCCTGCCGTCTGAAGGTCTTTATCCAATACAAAAGTCCATCTGGCGTTGGTAGGACGTAAAGTGACCGTAAGATCATCATTAGGTCTGTACGTGATCCCCATACCAACATTCACATAGCCTGGTGCCATAAAATTCGATATTTTCTTTGCTTCAGGATTATTCCCGTCTTCATACCCCGCGGCAAACTGGGACTGAAGCCCGGCTCCTCCTGAAAAATACCAGCTTTTTGAAAACTTCCGCCCATAATTGGTAGAAACATTGATAACATCCTGGGTTTTTCTTATTCCCAATCCCTTGGTATCATTCTGCCCGTAGCCCAGTATAATAATATTCTCCCAAAGATCATTATCCTTTTCATAGGTTAGATTGTAATTGATACCGGCAAGCCATCCCACGTTGTTGGCTCCCCCTCCTACCCAGTTTGAAAAGGCAGCCTGGTTAATCATTAATGTATTTTTTCCTAAAACCGACCAGTATTTTACGGTGTCTACCACTACGGAATCTTTTTTCAATTCTTCTTGTGCACTTGCATAAATTCCCATAAAAATGGAAAGAATCAATAAAAACTTCTTCATTACTCTAAATAATTTTCAGTACAAAAATATTAATATATTTTTTTTTAAAGGTAAATTCTCCTTTAAAGAATCCAATTTCATTACCGTTGAATTACTTCTCAACCCTATATTTCTATAAAATCAATGCCAAAATAATAAGTTTGAAAAATAATTTGATACCTTTTGTCTTAAAATCAGTTTGATAGATCCATATTCATCGACAAATTTTCCGAAATTTATCATTGGCTTTTGATTTGACGTAAAATCCTCATGTTTAAAAATGTAATTTCCAAAAAAGCGGTTATATACCCATTGTTGATGCTATCTGCGATGTGGTTCGGGTATTTTTTACAAATGCAGGGCTTTTTTCAAAGCTGTTTTGGAGCCATCATTCCGCTTTTGCCAGAAGGATTGCTGGGTATAGTTACATCTCCCCTTTTACACGGAAATATTGATCATATTATAGGAAATTCAATCCCGATAGCGGCATTGATGTTTCTGCTCTATCAGTTCTATCCTTTAGTCGCCAACAAGGTTTTCATTATCGGCTGGCTGGCAACAGGACTTTTGGTATGGCTTCTTCCTCCTATTGACATTCTCACCGGAGAATATATGTACACTTGTACTATCGGAGCCAGTGGTGTGGTATATGTTCTTGCATTTTTCCTCTTTTTCAGCGGCGTATTCAAATGGAATACAAAACTTCTGACCATTTCAATGCTTGTGGTTTTGTATTATGGAAGTCTAGTATGGGGAATGCTTCCGGAAGAATTGTTCTATAATATGCAGGAACCGAGCAAGATTTCATGGCAGGCCCATCTTTCTGGAGCGGTAGTGGGAAGTATCATTGCATTTGCTTTTAAAAATGTTGGGGAAAAGAAGAAAAAATTCATTTGGGAATTCCCTAATTATTATAATGAAAAGGATGATAAACTGTGGCAAGAATACAAGGAAAATCACCCGGAAGACTTTATGGAGCTTCCTTACAAGAAAAGAGATGATATCTGGGATCATTTGGATGAATTAAGAAAAAGATAAAGCTTATTTCACTACATTTGAAAAAACACACACATGATCTCTGAAGAATATTTTTACGCTATCGCTCTCCGCGAATGCAGCCAGATTGGTGACATCCATTTTCATAGACTGGTGCGTACTTTCGGAAGTGCTCAGGAAGCATGGAAAAGAGCAAAGAAAGAGTATAAACTACTGGAAGGAATAGGACAAAAAACGGTTTCGGACATTGGCAACAAGGATCATTTGAAATTCGCAGAAGAAGAATTAAAATTTTGCGAAAAGCATAATGTCCAAATCAGGCTAAGACACCTTAATGAAATTCCTTCTCTCCTTAATGAATGTACGGATGCTCCAGCAATACTTTACCAAAAAGGAAACCTTGATGATGCTCTTCCCACAATAAGCATGGTAGGATCCAGAAATATGACAGCTTATGGGCAACAGTTTATTGGGGACTTTTTTGAGGCTACGCAATCTTCAAAATATATATCGGTAAGCGGCTTGGCATTAGGAGTGGACAAAGAGGTTCATGAACAGTCTATTCATCACCGAAAACCTACGGTAGCAGTCCTTGCCCATGGTTTTCAGTATTTATATCCGGCAAAAAACAGAAAGCTTTCAGAGAAAATTCTTCAGGAAGGAGGAGCATTAATAACAGAGTTCAGCTCTTCCAGAAAACCCGACCGCGAAAACTTCATCCAGAGAAACAGAATTGTGGCGGGAATATCACCTTCCACTATTGTTGTGGAAACCGGTTTTGGAGGAGGTTCTGTAAGTACAGTAGCTTTTGCCAATGACTACAACCGGGATGTTTTTGCCCTACCGGGAAAAATTACAGACCTCTGCAGCCAGGGGTGTAATCAATTGATTTTCCATAATAAAGCGACAGCCAT
Organism: Chryseobacterium sp. GW821-FHT04C04; assembly: GCF_059420365.1. Taxonomy (NCBI): domain Bacteria; kingdom Pseudomonadati; phylum Bacteroidota; class Flavobacteriia; order Flavobacteriales; family Weeksellaceae; genus Chryseobacterium; species Chryseobacterium sp. GW821-FHT04C04. The sequence continues at coordinate 455,473 of NZ_JBWKTO010000003.1, forward strand.
TTCTACCATAAAAGATCTTATCAGCTTGCTGGGATTTAATGGTCCTAATGAAAAAATTGAAGAGTTATTTCCTTATAGCGAGACCACAATACAATTATCTGATAATCAGTATTTAATATATCAATCTATAAAAGAACATCCCCAGATTTCTCTGGACGATTTGTCACAGAAAATGGATGTCTCTCCTCACAAAATCTTACCAATAATTTTAGAATTGGAACTTTTAGGGAAAGTAAAATCGTTTTCCGGGAGGCAATTTGTGGCAATTTAAGAATTAATGATTTCTTAATATTGCATTATTTCATACATAACATTTCATTTTTAATAAAATTTAAACACAAATTATCAATTTAATAATATTATGAAACATTATTATTTAATTTTTAACAATCTTAAAATATAGTGTTGTGAATCTTGAAAAAAAAATTAAATTTGTTGACAATAATATTCAACCTTAATATATGGAACAATATAATATTGACCAGAAAATCCAAGAGTTTATTGCAAAAATTGAAGCAAAAAATCCTAACGAACCAGAGTTCTTACAGGCTGTAAAAGAAGTTGCCGTAACCGTAATTCCGTTCATTGCTACTAAAAAAGAATATACCGGAATGAAGCTGCTTGAAAGAATGGCTGAAGCTGAAAGAATTATTATTTTCAGAGTTCCATGGGTTGATGACAAAGGAGAAATTCAGGTTAACAGAGGTTTCAGAATTCAGATGAACTCTGCTATTGGTCCATACAAAGGAGGAATCCGTTTCCACCCTACTGTAAACTTATCAGTTCTTAAGTTCTTAGCTTTCGAACAAGTATTCAAAAACTCTCTGACAACTCTTCCAATGGGAGGAGGTAAAGGAGGTTCAGATTTTGATCCACAAGGAAAATCTGATATGGAAGTAATGCGTTTCTGCCAGGCTTTCATGACAGAATTATGTAAGCACATTGGTCCTGAAACAGATGTACCTGCAGGAGATATCGGTGTTGGAGCAAGAGAAATCGGATATTTATTCGGGCAGTACAAGAAAATCAGAAACGAGTTTACTGGAGTTCTTACAGGAAAAGGTCTTGCTTACGGAGGTTCATTAATCCGTCCTGAAGCTACAGGATACGGTGTTGTATACTTCGCTGAGCAGATGCTTAAAACTATCGGACAGGATTTCCAAGGTAAAATAGTAACTGTATCAGGTTTCGGAAACGTAGCTTGGGGAGTTATCAAAAAAGCAACTGAACTAGGGGCTAAAGTAGTAACGGTTTCTGGTCCTGACGGATATATCTACGATAAAGATGGTATCAGCGGAGAAAAGATTGATTATTTATTAGAGCTTAGATCTTCAGGAAATAACAGAGCTGAAGATTATGCTAAAAAATATCCATCTGCTGAGTTCCACGCTGGAAAACGTCCTTGGGATGTGAAGTGTGATGTTGCGTTCCCTTCTGCAACTCAGAACGAATTAGATTTAGATGACGCAAGAAAACTAGTTGAAAACGGATGTGTTTGTGTAACTGAGGCGGCTAACATGCCTTCTACATTAGATGCTATCAACTATTTCTTAGACAATAAAGTATTATTCTCTCCTGGTAAGGCTTCCAATGCTGGAGGTGTTGCTACATCAGGATTAGAAATGACTCAAAACTCTATCCGTCTTAACTGGACTTCTGAAGAAGTTGACGCAAGATTAAAGGAAATCATGATCGGTATCCACAAAGCTTGTAGAGACTACGGAAAAGACGAAGACGGTTATGTAAACTACGTAAAGGGTGCAAATATTGCCGGCTTCGTAAAGGTAGCAGAAGCAATGTTGGCTCAAGGAGTTGTATAACAGAAAAAAAAAAAGGTTGGGAAAAATTCCCGACCTTTTTTGATAAAGCCTGTTCCCGGGATAATGGGAAAAAAGTAAAAAGTGAAAGGAGAAAGCGCTGCTATATGCAGCGCTTTTTTTTATTTTTATGTTATGAAAAACACTTTTAAAAATATTGATGAATACATTCTTCTCTTCCCAATAGAAGCGCAGGAAAAACTGCTTGAGCTGAGGCAAGCCATTCACGCACAGGTTCCGGATCTGGAAGAGTATATCGGATACCAGATGCCTGCTTTCAGGTATAAAGGAAAGCCTTTGGTTTACTTTGCTGGGTATAAAAAGCATATTGGTTTCTATCCGGGAGCTGAAGGTATTAGTAATTTTGAGAAAGATTTTGAGGAAAGAAATTATAAATTTTCAAAAGGAGCTGTACAGTTTCCGATTACCGAAGATCTTCCGCTGGATTTGATTCATGCAATTGTTCAGTTCAAAGTAAAAGAAACGGAACATAAAAAATCCTGAAATACAAGATTTCAGGATTCCGACTAGTGTTTGCTAAAGTACTTACTTTTTCTTCTTTTTGTCTTTCTTTCCTTCTTTAGGAGCATCTGCAGGCTTAGTGGCATCCGTAGGGGTTGTACTTACCGATGGATCAGTTGCAGGAGAAGTCTCCATTGTGGTAGCAGGTGTTTTTTCCTGTTGATTCTTTGGATCCGAAGGACTTGTAGTTTGTGTATTCGGTTGTTGAGTTTGAGTTGTCGTTGGGTTATGAGTGGAGGTATCAGCTGGCTTTTGTGGTGTTGATTGTGCTGATACTGCGATTACTCCGACTAATGTAAACGCTGCCGTTAAAAATAACTTTTTCATAATGTAATATTTAAATGATTGTTTAACTTAAACGAAGCATCATTTATAAAATTATGTGTAAAAAGCTTATTTAACGTACTTTATAATTATTTAAGAGGATTTCACAAAAAATTATTTTGTTATATTTTTCATCATTTTTTCTACAAATTCAAATGCTGCGGGGCAGATTACTGTATTTTTCAGCATCAGATTATTAATCTGATAAATCTTCTTACGGTCTGTATGAGGGTATTCGCGGCAGGCTTTAGGTCTCACTTCATAGATAGAGCAGGTATTATCGCTGTTCAGGAAAAAGCAGGGAAGATTCTGCAATACTTTGTCATTATCTTCATCTACCCTTAGAAACTTGGCTTCAAAGTCTGCAGATTTCATGCGGAGATGCTTGGCAATACGTTCAACATCCTTTTCAGTATACAACGGACCGGTTGTTTTACAGCAATTGGCACATTGTAAACAGTCTATTTCATCAAAAACTTCCTCATGGGTTTCCTGTACGATATAATCAAGGTTTTTGGGCGGTTTTTTCTTTAATCCGTCCAGAAATTTCTTATGCTCTTTCTGCTTTTGTATCGCTTGTTTTTTATAAAAATCTAAATTCATTTATTCTTTATTTCTCACGGCATCCGGAAGTTCTTCTTTCTTATATTCATTGATTTTATCCAGATCCAAAACAGTCGTGATATTTTCTCTGCTTGGATAATACATCGGGATAAATCTGGCTCCATAAATAATTTCTCCTGTAGTGTACGAAGACCGTTGAACCACTGTATTTGAGAACACTTCATCAAACGCCCGTACCTGTACAATAAGCTCAATATCCGTATTTTTAAAATCATCTTCAGAAAAGCCATAAAACGGAGAATTTTCATCAATTTTATGCACCACGGTCCAGTTGAGTGCCAGGGTATTAATCTTGTTTAATTGGGTTTCCAGTCTGTAAAAATTGCTTTTAGCAGTCCCATTTTCTATTACTTCAATAGCCGCCGACACAATCACATCAGCATCTGTCAGTGCATTATTTTTATAGGGAGCAAGCCTGAACATTAACGCTGAAGATTCCTGAAAAGGAGCAATAACAGCTATATCAGAAAATCTCAGGTATGCTCTCGGTCTTGAAAAACGTCCATAAAAAAGTCCTGTTGCAATGGCAAAGGTAAGCAATCCCAGAAAAGCTTCAAAAGTAGCTACAAGACTGGCTAAAAACCCTACAGGAGCTATTCTTCCATATCCAACTGTTGTAAAGGTCTGAGAACTGAAGAAAAAGACATCAATAAATTCATTCAACGGATCACTTTTATCAATTCCGGTAAGATGCTCCACACCAATCAGGTAATAAATCATTGCAAAAATAAGGTTGATCAGAATGTAAGCAATGACCAGATAGGAAATAAAACGAAATGAGGAGAGATTCAGCATAGTATGATACCAGCTGAGCCTGTTGAAAACATTCACTCCCCTTCTCTGAACATTCGGAAGACCATCTTTGTTGATAAATCTTCCGGATGCATTAGTTCCGAAGCCACTGTTTTCCGCATTTTTCTGACGAATTTTTTTTCTAAATCCTCCTGTCATTGTATATCATTTGTTTTTTTATTGTTTATATCCTTTCAGCTAATTTGCAAACTTGCGTTTCCGTTAATTCTGGAGCAAAGATAAAATATTGTTTTGATGAATTTTATCAATTGATTCATTTGAGTTTTAAATCGATTTTGGAGTACATTTGAAATATGAAAAAACTGGAGTCAAGAGAAGATATTGAGCACCTTGTCAACTCATTTTATACAAAGGTCGTAAAGGATAAAACGATAGGATTCTTTTTTAATGATGTCGCTAAAGTAGATTGGGACAAACACCTTCCTAAAATGTATTCTTTTTGGGAGAGTATTCTTTTTGGGCAGATGACTTATAAAGGCAATCCGATGGGGGTACATTTCCCAATCAATGAGATACAGGCCATGGAGCAGAAACATTTTGACAGATGGCTTGAGCTTTGGCGAACTACGATTGAAGAAAACTTCGTTGGAGAAAATGCCGATATGGCAATTTACAAATCCGAAAACATAGCAAAACTGATGGCTTTCAAGATGGAATTAGCAAGAAGACTTTAGCGAGTTCCGGGATTCGAAATTCCAAGGATTTATTTTGTAAATAAGGACAAATTCAATGATATCATTTTGTCTTTTTAAGGAACGATTACCGTAAAGATATAAGCTGCCAGATTCACTAATAGAACGGTTCCATAAAGGATATTGGTCTTTCCGCGGCTCAATGAAAGCATTACAATAAAGACTGATAAAGAAAGAAGGATAATGTCTTTTTTGTCTAAGCCCAGTACCAGTGGAATATCATACATAATACACACTACTGAAACAGCAGGAATGCTCAATCCGATACTTGCCAGAGCTGAACCTAATGCCAGGTTTAAACTAGACTGAATCTGATTGGCTCTTGCTGCACGAATTGCGGCTACCCCTTCAGGAAGCAAAACTACAGCGGCAATAATTACCCCAACCAAAGATTTAGGAGCTCCTACACTTTGTACCATCCCTTCAATAGTATCGGAAAGTCCTTTTGCCATTAACACAACAATAATCAGACAAACGACCAAGAAGGCAAAACTGATCAGAGTTTTTGTCAATGACGGGATATAATGTTCTTCAGGATGCTCATCAGGAATGATAAAATAGCTTCTGTGGCGCACCGTTTGTACCATCAGGAAAATTCCGTAAATCACCAAACAGGCAATGGATATAAAAATAAGCTGTGCTTCGTTATAGAAAGGACCGTTTACACTTGACGTAAAATTGGGAAGAACAAGGGTAAGCACCAGGATGGAAACAATACTTACCAGATAAGTAGTTGCAGAGGTTCTTGCGAAGAACTGCTCATGATATTTAACACCGCCTACAAGGATACATATTCCCAGAATTCCGTTTAGAATAAGCATGACAGCGGCAAAGACTGTATCTCTGGCCAGCGTGATCGCCTGATCTCCGCCGGCAACCATGAGCGAGATGATCAGCGCGACTTCTATAATGGTGATACAAAGAGCCAAAATAATGGTTCCGAAAGGCTCTCCTACTTTGTGAGCCACTACTTCTGCATGATGTACTGCCGATAAAACACTCCCGATCAATAAAATACCGGCAATGATATCATAAAGAACTCCTCCCCCCATCAATCCGGAAAAGTAGTAACCTACCGCAAGGACAGGGAAAATATAAGTATAATGTAAGAATTCTTTAGGTCTCATAAGTGACTACAAAATACAAAAAATCTATGAAATTTTAAATATCAAAAGAAAATATTAATAATATTTTAATGAGGCCAGAAGGTAAAGTCCTGAAAATCTGTCAACATATGAAACAGAAGCCCGATTCCTATAATTCTGATATTTCCTTTAAAAAACAACATCAAAAAATACACCGCAATGGCATAATAGGAATGTAAAAAATGAAAACCTATGCTTCCTCTTGAAGGATCAAAAATAGGAGTAGCAAAAAGGTGATCCAAATCTACCAGCATTGTTGCCAATAGGATAAGATATACTTTCTTCCAGTTTTTAGGATAAAAAACCAATGCAATAAAGACTGGAAATACAAAATGTAAAAAATAATGTGTGCATGTTTTGAGCAACGCAATGTCTGATGGAGCCATTAATAGGTATTTATTTTTTCGGTTTCTATGCTTACCACCGTAAAATTAAGGGTAATTCTCCTTTCTTGGCTTTTATTTTTACCCAATAATCCTTCGACTTATTCCCATACAGCACATAATCTATATCGGAAATGATTCTTTTTTCAGTATTATTCAGCATTTTCAAAGAAGAATACAGCAGAACATTGTTTCTGATGAAAATATAGTTTTCGTTGAATGGAGCCGATAACATCACGGGATTTCTGGTCGATTTTATTACAACTCCGCTATTGTTTTGGCTGATTTCATTGGGTTGGAAGGGAATTGCGGTGAATTGATTTTCCGTATTAATCCACTTTTTAGACTGAAAGTATTCCCATGTCTGTACAGGATTTCTAGATTGGATATCGATGATATAATTAGGCTGTGTTATCTTTTGAAAGGTCTTTTTTTCAACTTCATTGAAATTATCATCATACTCATAACTGATAATGGTGTCATTAACGCGTTCAAGATCTACCGCTGCTTTAATGTAAGATGCCTGCGAAGAATCCGCAATGCTTTTGTTGAAAAACCGGCTGAAGTTCCTGATATTTTCTTTATCTAATTCCAATGTCAGGAAGCGGCTTTCCTTTTGAAGTTTAGAAGCCATCGAATTAAAGATTTCCAGGTTTGCATTATTCTTTATTTCAATCTCATCATCATGTAATTCAATGGAAAAGTTTTGAATATTCTGCCCTGAAATGAAAGAAAGGCTCCCCAATGTATTATCAATAAGCTGATCTGCATTCCAAACACGATGTGCAGAAGCTTGCAGAAGTTTTTTTTGAATGCCTTCAAAAGCCTGGTCAGAAGTTCCTGCAATACAATGGTCTCCATTTAGCATAATGAAAATCTGGTCCTTCTGAAAACGACCGTTCCCTTTATCTGTAAATTTTTGCTTATTTAAAAAAGCAATGAATTTCTGTGGATCTTTAAGCTCTATTACAGTGTACCATTCTGAAAACTTACTGTCTTTTACATGGAAGATCTGTAAAAAATCCGGGATTCTGATTCCTGAACCTTTCAATGATCCGGAGTTTTTACCTTTTGCTTTGCTTCCAGACCAATGTGAAGGATGGGTTATCCAACTGAAAAGATATTGTCCCGTTACTTTCTTGATATCGATTAAAACAACTGCATCTGCGTTCTCAGGAATATATCTGAGGTTCTTATCTTTACGGAAAACCACAAAATATACTGCAGCTGCGAGCAATAAAAGTAACGGGACAATAATTTTCTTTTTCTTCATTTATAAAATTTGTGGCTTCTCTTCTTTTTCTTTTGTTTTAAAAACCTGCTCAAATACATCAAAGAAATACATCAAGCTGTTTTCAGAAGAATCTTTAATATTATAATTCATTTCAGTCTGGATACTTTCTCCTTTTACTTCAGTTTTATAATACAATTCGCCTACATTTTTTCTGATTGCCTCTAATGTTTTTCTTTCCTTAGGACTTTTAAACTCTTTATCTAAGCCGGTTAAAAGTTTCTGAATATCCAATCTTCCGGATAAAGGATACTTCGCGGAATCTTTCGCCCATTTTCTGGAAATATCAGACTGGCTGACAGGTAACATATTATCAGCAGAACTCATCAGATACACCACACCGTCTTTTACGGTAAAGAATAGCTGATCAATATACCCTCCGTTTTTTTCTTCTTTAAAAGTGTAGATGTTTCCTTTTTTAGAGAATCTTTTAGCCAGTTTTTTATTGGTAGCGAGTACATCAAAAATACGGTTCCAATATCCTTCATTTTCCGTTGCAAAAGCAAAAGTGAAGTTAGGAACAGCAATCTCTTTGGTTTTCTTTACTTCTTTTTCATTGAAATCAGCATCGTATTCGTAATCGGTGTATTCTACTTTTTTGGATTTCAGTTCGTTTAAAACAAAGATTCCGTTTCCTGGTGCTATTTTGGTAATGGCTTCTTCATCCAAAACGATTTTCATGGTTTCCATGATCAGCTCCATTTCTTTTTTGTACTCATTTTCTCCGGAGTTCTGAAGAAGGCTGTACATCATGTCAAAACATTTCGCCCCATTGACGTTCATTGCATAATAGCCAACGCTTTTTTCATTGATCAGTTCCAGCAATTTTTTATTTTTCTTGCCTTTATAAATGGCAGAGATATTCTTCTGAATGTCAGTATCTTTGTGCTGATAATTATTCACCAGCCTTACTTTGTCTTTATCAAAATACAGATTATACGCATAGTTAGAGTTGTACATATTTTTGAAGAACTGTCCATAACTATAGAACTTCGCCATCTTACCATAAATTCCTTCATTTACAATTCTTCCGTAGTCTGTGTAGACAAAAACATCGGAACTGCCATCTCTGAAAGCCAGCATTTCTTTAGGAACTTCTATTTCTAAATTTGAACTGAAGTATTGGTCAAAACGATCTTCTGCGTTCTTTTTAACGATCTTGAAGTTTTCTCTGCGGATAGAATCCTGCTCTTTTTGGAAGGCTTTCCCATCATCTTCATATCCCTCATCAGGCATATTTTCATCTTCATGCTGCTCTGCATTTTCCTTTTCCTGTGGGTATTTGTGATGCTTCTGCAGGTATTTGATATCTTTCTGAATTCTTGCGATCTCGTTGTTATTATCTTTAATGCTTTCTTTCAGATATTTAACATCTTCCTTCAGGCTTTTAATTTCTTCTTTATAATCAAAAGGTTTTTCCGGCTCATCTGTATAAGCAGTATCTCCCGCATCTACTGCTACGCTATCAACAGCTACCGCAGCACTATCTGCAACAGCTTCCGTTGTCCAAAGGTCTTTGTAGGGTTTGGTATAGCTTATCATGCTAAGCACTGCACGGCTTCCGTTCCAGGCTACAAAAACATCATCATTGATATCAACGTAGGAATAGTTGGGTTTCTTAGATACTTCCTGTCCTTTTTTCTTTACAGAATTAACGAATTCCTGAAACTTTTCTTTATTATCAATGATAAAATGGGTATTGTAGGTCTTAATGGAATCATTAAAACTTGCATAATGGTACTGAACCGCATCGTATTTGATTCCTGTTTTGGAATAATCTGTCCATGAAAGGGCTTCTTTGCTCTTTTTGCTGAGTTCATGCAGCAAAGGATTCAGTTTATTCCAATTGATTTTATTGTTAAGCTGTTTTCCGTTCACCTCCATGTAAAATACAGCATCGGACGGTATTTTCATGCTATTTTGGGCAAAAACCAGTGTAAACCCAAAGAGTATAAAAATAATTTTTTGTGTTTTTAATAAGATAGATTTCATGACGATAGTTTAGAAATTTATTGAAAAAGAATAGTGTTTTGTATTTGTTTTTTCTGAAGGATCAGATCCAGAATATCAGCCTCCAGTTTGAGTGCTTTTTTGTTGGGAGAAAGTACGTACGTATTATTCGTTTGTGATTTCACCGTGCTTTCGAACTGCATAATGGAAGTATATTTTGCATCGTTAAAAACTTCCTTATCTGCCTTGCTCATCTTATCGTAATCTGCTTTGAAGGTATTGACTTTATTCCTTGTCAACGTCTTTTTTTCAAGATTCTGGCTGTACACTTGTGTTGGAACCATTTTGCCCAATATATTCTGAGCCTTCAGTTTTTCCAAGCCGGCGTTGATATTTTCAATCTTTTTGAAATTACAGCTCAGTTTAATGATATAATTATCAAAATCCATGGATGTTTTCACATTGCTGATTCCGGGAGTTCCTTTGAAAATTTTTGCAGCTTCATTGATTTTATTCTCAATTTCAGCCTTTTTAGGAACCTTTTTTCCGTTGATGGTTTCCATTTTGGAGATGGATGCCAGTCTTGTTTTGCTTTTACTGGCGTTAAGAATAATAGTATACTCCCCTGTTCCGCCAGCCTTTACATTCACTTTATCAAGGATATCGAAACAGCTTGTAAGAAATAACAAAGGAAAAAATAGAAGAAATAATCTGAGAAAATTTTTCATGATTGGTTTTAAAGCCACAAAATTACTCAATTTTGACCTTAAATCCTTACAATCTTTGTTCTTTTGAGCATAAATAGCTGTTTTCCGGGACTTTTTCAAGACAGGAAACTACACTACTTTTGGGTTTATTCTTTTTTAAATACGCCCTTTCAGATAGTCCTGACGAAGATCTTCGTCCAGCTTTTCAATAGCATACCGAAGGCAGGTTCTGGGCATTTCTTTGTAATATTGATTCAGATAACCGATCAGCGCTCTTTCATTTTTATTTCCCATTTCCCTTAATAACCAGCCATTTGCTTTATGCATCAGATCATGAGGATGTTTCAGGTTTCTGGTTACGAATTCCTTAGTAAGGTCAAACGATCCTTTTTTTATGTAATGCATTGTCCCCACAACGGCTATTCTCTTATGCCACATTTCTTCAGATTCAGAAAGTTCCCTGAGAAGGCTTTCCTTCTGGTTTTCAAAAGTATACCTGCCCAAAATTTTATAACAGGTGGAGTCTACCAGATCCCAGTTGTTGACATAAGGAAGATGATTAAGATAGAAAGCGACCACTTCTTCTTTTACAGCTTTATCTTTTGTTTTTTCAAACTTTGAAATCAGCATAAAAAGAGCCGTCAGCCTATGTTCATGGTATTTTGAAGAAAGTAAAGTACTGAGTTCTTCTAAATTGATTTTCGAATAATATTCTTTGGCTACAGAGCGCTGATCCGGAACTTTTACGCCCAGAAACAGATCTCCTTCTCCATATTCTCCTTTTCCAGTTTTGAAAAATCTTGGGAAAAATTCTGCCTTTTCAGGAATGGATAAAACAGCTAATGCTTCCTGTATTTCTTTGACCATACTCATGTTTCTGAACGATTGTTACTTCTAAGCTTTCTCCTCTACCGCAAGGCTTTCCTGTTCTTCCTGTTCTTCCTCTTCTTTTGCTATCTTGTTAGGATTAGCCACTTTAGCAATAGTAAGCCCCTGAACAATGATAGAGAAAACCACTACACAGTAAGTAATACTTAAAATAATCTCACTGTATTCACTTTTAGGAATAGACATTGCCAGCGCAATAGAAACTCCTCCGCGAATTCCTCCCCAAACCAGAACTTTTACAGTCTGCGGGCTGAAACTTTTTCTCAGAGAGGTAAATTTTGTAGGACCCCAGATGGAAATAAATCTTGCCAAAAGAACGACAATAATTGCCAGTAAGCCAGGAACCATAAAATGTTTCAGATCTTTAATCATCAAAAGTTCAAATCCAATGAATAAGAACAATACAGCATTCAGAATTTCATCAATCAGTTCCCAGAACTTAATCAGATAATCCTGAGTGACCGATTTCATTTTAAAACTTCTGTTGAAGTTCCCCATAAATAGTCCAGCTGCCACCATCGTTAATGGTCCTGAAATATGCATTTGTCGGGCAATAAGATACCCTCCCATTACAACAGAAAGGGTCACCAATACGGAAATAATATAATCATCTACTTCACGCATAAGTCTTGACGTAACCCATCCGAGTAAAACTCCCAGTAAAAGACCTCCTCCTGCTTCTTTAAGCAGAAGCAATCCTATTGTTTCAACACTCAGATCCACTTCTTTTCCTACCGCAAGCTGTAAGATCACTGTAAAGACTACAACCGCCATACCGTCATTGAAGAGAGACTCTCCGGCTACTTTTGTTTCCAGTGATTTGGATACATTAGCCTGCTTTAAAACACTCAGAACGGCTACCGGATCAGTAGGTGAAATCAAGGCCCCAAAAACAAGACAGTAGATAAAAGGAAGCTTAACGCCCACATAAGGAAGCAGATAAAACATTCCAAATCCTACCACAAAAGTAGAAATCACAACACCTGCTGTGGAAAATATAACAACGGGTCTGAATTGTTCTTTCAGATCGTTAATATTAATATGAATTCCTCCTGCAAAAAGAAGAAAATTAAGCATAGCTCCCATCAAAACCTCCGTAAAGTCGATGCTGTCCATCAGGTTATGCAGGTGTCCGAAAGTTCTCGGAAGCACTGTTTCTCCGAACATTACCAAAAAAATAGAAACCACGATTGCGATCACCATAATTCCGATGGTACTCGGAAGTTTTAAAAACCTGTAATTGAGATATGCAAATATTGATGCTAATACGATTAACGCTGAAAATGAATAATATAATTCCACTAAGTGTCTTTATTTTGAGATTAATTGGTGAGTTCCCAATAGAGTATTTTTATGTAAATCTTTGTACCATCTTTTTCCCAGATATCAAACATACCATCTTTAACCGTTTTTGAGTTTCTTTTGTAATCCTGCCCTATGTTCAGAATGTTCAGCAGAATATACTCATCTCCTACGGAATTAACGATATAAGCTGTCTTCTCAGATTTCCCGTCCCCTGAGCTTTTTATGCCTTCAGTAATCGCACGGAACTGATTCAGATGATGTATAAAATTGTTGCCGTCCTTTACAGAGTCATAAGCCCTGAGAAGGATCAGCAGAATATCCAGATTTGTTGGATCTTTATTATACAAAGCTTTCCCTTGCTTGATACAGTCTGCAAAATTGTTCTGCTTAAAGGCATCTACAAGGTTTTTAAAACTATCTTCTGAAGTAGTTACTTTATCTTTTCTGAAATTTATTCCATAATAAAGATATTGTGACTCTATACTATCCAAAGACTTTGGATATCCTTTATACTTGAAAATAAGCTTCTCATAATTATAAGGAGAGTCAGAATTTTGGAGACTTTTCTCAATAGCTTTTAAGTCTATTTTCGAGTTCTGACCGAAGCCAAAAACCGAAAATAGAATGAATAAAAGGAAAAATTGGTACTTCATTAATTGTCGCTTTCTTCTTCCTCGTCGTTTTCGAAATATTCGAAAAGGAAATCGTTGTATGGAAATCTCGAAATATGAATTTTCATCACCTCGTCATAGATCATTTTCTTCATTTCCGGGAAGTTTTCCTTCGTTAAGGCAGAAATAAAAACTGTTGGATATTTCGATTTTGCCATCCAGGTTTTTGTCCATTCTTCCAGAGAGATATTTTTACGGGTTGAAGGCGTAAGATCATCGTCATCCTTCTTCTCATAACTGAAATCATCAATCTTATTGAAAACCATAATCATGGGTTTCTGGTGAGCATTGATTTCCATTAGAATATGATTTACCGATTCTATATGGTCTTCAAAGCTTTCGTGAGAAATATCCACCACATGAATCAAAAGATCGGCTTCACGAACCTCATCCAAAGTAGATTTGAACGATTCTACCAGCTGAGTTGGCAATTTTCTAATAAATCCTACGGTGTCTGTAAGCAGGAACGGTAAATTTCCGATGACCACTTTTCTTACCGTCGTATCCAGTGTTGCAAATAATTTATTTTCTGCAAAAACCTCAGATTTTGAAAGAGAATTCATCAAAGTAGATTTACCCACGTTGGTATACCCTACTAAAGCTGCACGAACTACTTTTCCACGGTTGTTACGCTGAGTAGCCATCTGCTTGTCAATCGTCTTCAGTTTTTCTTTCAGCAATGTAATTCTGTCACGGATAATACGACGGTCAGTCTCAATTTCCGTTTCACCGGGACCTCTCATCCCAATACCCCCTTTCTGACGCTCAAGGTGGGTCCACATTCTTGTCAATCGTGGCAAAAGATATTGATATTGTGCCAGTTCCACCTGAGTTCTTGCATAAGAAGTCTGTGCTCTTTGGGCAAAAATGTCAAGAATAAGATTGGTACGGTCCAAAATTTTAACCTCCATATCTCTTTCCAGGTTTTTAAGCTGCGAAGGAGAGAGTTCATCATCGAAGATTACGGTCCCGATCTCGTTTTCTTTTACATATTCTTTTATTTCAATAGCCTTTCCACTTCCGATAAAAGTTTTGGAATCAGGCTGAGTCAGTTTTTGAGTAAAACGTTTTTCTACGGTTGCTCCTGCTGTGAAAGCTAAAAACTCAAGTTCATCTAAATACTCCGTCAGTTTATCTTCGTCCTGATTCTGGGTAATAACACCCACCAAGACTGCTTTCTCATAGTTATGTTCTTTCTTTTCTAACATTAAGTTCGGTCTATGTTTATGATTTTTACAAGTTAATATTTTTCAGAAAAAAAACAAAATCAATTTTTATTTAATAACATATTTTAATATAAATTTAAGTTTACATGAGGAAGGTTATACAAAAAATCAATAACTTTAAATAATAAATTTCTGATTTTTAAATATTTAAATTAAAATAATATCCGGAATATCATGATTAGCCATATTAAATGTATGATTATTGATAATGATGAACTGGACAGGCTGGTTCTTCAGCATTATATCAGACACTATCAAAACATTGAGATTGTCGCCTCTTTTGATTCTGCAGAAAAGGCTGTTCCCTATCTTGATCTCCCTATAGATCTTCTGATCACCGAAACCAATTTACAGGGAATGACCGGACTTGAATTCCGGAAGCTGGCTCATAAGATTCCTGCCTGTATCTTTGTAAGTTCCCATCCTGAATTGGCTGCCAGAGTTTTTGAGATCAACACATTAGATTTTATTACTAAACCTCTTACTTCCGAGCGCTTTCACTATTCCATGCAGAAGCTTTTTGATTTTTTTGAAGTCAAAGAAAAATGTGAATGCTATGATGCTATGGTAGGAGAAAATTGCATTAAAATAAAAGAGGGCGGCAATATTTTTCAAATCAAAATGAAAGATATTCTGTATCTGGAAGCTTTAAAAGATTATACGCGAATCATCACCCTTGAAAAAAATCACTGTATTTTAAATTCTCTGGGGAATCTCCTCCAAAAAAGTTTTTTCGATTCTTTTGTCAGAATACACAAAAGCTATGCTGTGCCACGCCATCTCATCCGCGGAAAAAACTGTCATGAAATAGAGCTTACCCATCATATAAAGCTTCCTATAGGCCGGACATATAAGGATAATCTTTCTTTTTTCAATCCTTAAAAACCTCACCGGACATTCAACAAATAATTCATAAAATGTCATTGGTCGATTATTTCTGCCGTTGGTCTATTTTCCTGTCATTTGATTAAGATAGATAGTAATTTAGTCTTCCCAAGTTACCCCGCATTATAACACTGAAACCTAATACCTTAAAAACAACTCTCTATGAAAAAAAAATCTATCTATTCTCTCATTTTTTGCAATTCCGCATGTTGATTCTAGGTTTTGACAGCAGGTCCGGTTTCCTAAACAGGGACTTGATATAAAAAGCAAGAATGCAAAATCAATATTTTTATTTGAACTTTTGGAAAACTTTGTTCCAACATCCTGAATTTCGACTATTTCAAAAAACTATTCCCAACAGACCAACAGGCATGTCTATCACGCTATTATAAATTCTAGGAACACAAATACAAAATTTATTGAACTAACCATAATATAGACGAGCACATAAAAAAACTATTCTCAAAAACTAATAATCTCAGAACTAATAACCCTCAAAAAGCTGATAACCAAACTAGATTTTTTAAACAAAAAAGTCCGCTCCGGCGGACTTTTATATTGTAAAACAGGAATCATTAATCCCAATCGGCTGCTACAAATTTCATTGAGGTTCCCTTATCATCGGATAAAGTGAGAAAATGCCCTTCTACCGAATACCTGGTCATGGTTTCAATTTTTTTCTGAAAAGAGGTTTCAAGATTCATATCCTGACAAGCTTTCATGGTACTCACTCCTTTTGAAATTTTCACTTTTCCTCCTTTTTTAAACTCGGATACAAAAGACATTTGATTACACCCCATATAGGCACTCGCTCGAATTTTACCATTATCCATGCTGCCTGTCAGATTCATTTCTGCTTTATTGGCTATCAATTGATCTTTTGAAAAACCATCAAAAGAAACCAGCATCCATTGCCTTTGAAGGGATGGATTTTTATCCGGTACTGTGGAGCAATTTAAAACAACTCCTAAAAGTAAAACTGCAAAAAGTGGTAATAGTATCTTTTTCATAGAGGTTATCCTCCCATTTTCATACCAATCCGGGACAGAATCTCGTAAAAATTAGTAAATTAGCGACACAAAAATTATTTTATAAAATGAAAAGACTATTTCTACTATTCACTTTCTTATTGGGCTTTGCTCAGATGAGGGCGGATGAGGGGATGTGGCTGCTTATGCTCATCAAAAGACTTAACGGTGTTGATATGCAAAAAGAGGGTCTACACCTTACGCCTGAAGAAATTTATTCGGTAAACAATTCAAGCTTAAAGGATGCTATCGTAAGTTTCGGTGGTTTCTGTACAGGTGAGATTGTTTCTGATAAAGGACTTATATTTACAAACCACCACTGTGGTTACGGTGCTGTTGCTGCTGCTTCTACACCGGAAAAAGATTATTTGAAGAACGGTTTCTGGGCAATGAAACAGAAAGACGAGTTCAATGCAAAGGATCTTTACGTAAGATTTTTAGTGAGAATGGATGATGCTACTCAAAGGATCACTTCTAAACTAAACAACAATATGACCGGAGCAGAGAGAAAAGCTGTTATTGATGCTGAGACTAAAGCAATCCAGACAGAAAACTCTGAAAACGGAAAATATACTGTAGTGGTAAGAGATTTCTTCAACGGAAATGAATTCTACTATTTCGTATATCAGGATTATAAAGACATCAGATTGGTAGGTGCTCCACCTTCATCATTAGGAAAATTCGGAGGAGATACAGACAACTGGGAGTGGCCAAGACATACTGCAGACTTCACAGTTTTCAGAGTGTACGCTGATGCTGCAGGAAACCCTGCTGAATATTCTCCAAGCAATACTCCTTTGAAGCCTAAGCATTTCCTTCCTGTTTCTCTTAAAGGAATTAAGCCTGGTGACTTCTCTATGATCCTTGGATACCCTGGAAGAACGAACCGTTACCTGACTTCTTATGGAATTCAGCAGATGGTAAACAAAGATTACCCGGCTTGGGTTGAAGCTTCTAAACTTGCTATGGATGTAATGAAGAAATACATGGACAAGGATAAAGCAACTCAGCTTAACTATGCTTCTCAATATGCTTCAGTAGCAAACTACTGGAAAAACAGACAAGGAACTATTGATGCAGTAGATAAGAACGGAACCATTGCTGACAAGCAAAAAACTGAGGACATTTTCAGAAAATGGTCTATGACAGCTGGTAATGAGGCTTATGACGGAATTCTGGAAGATATTGCAATGTACTACAAGCAGGTTTCTGAAAGAAATGTTGAAAGAAACTATGCTTCTCAGTTCTCAAGAAATGCAAAATACATATCACTTGCGCTGCAAGTAGGATCTGTCCTTAAGACTTATGCTGCTCAGGATATGCAAGGAAGACTGGCTATGAAAGCTAAAACTGAAGCGGCTATTAAAGCAGCTTATGAAAACATTAATCCATCTTTAGAAGGAGAAATGCTTACTTCTATGGTTAACTTATACCAAACAAGAGTTACCAATAAAGACATTGCTTCTGCAACTATTTTAGGTCTTGATGCTAAAACAGTTTCTAACCTGGCATATTCTTCAATTTTCGCCAACAAAACTTCTGCAACGAACTTCTTATTGAATCCAGATGCATTGAAGCTTGATGCTGATCCACTTTGGAAAGCGGCTAACGGAATTGCTGCTGATCAAAAGATGAGTACTGAGAGATATGTTCAGGTAGATGATAATTTTGCTAAAAAGAACCGTATGTTCTTAGCTGGTCTAATGAAAGCTATGCCTGAGAAAAAATTCTATCCGGATGCTAACTCTACTATGAGATTAACTTACGGTACTGTAGATAAACTTCCTATCAGAAATGACAGAAACTATTTCGGTATTACAGATAACTATTATACAGACATGACTGGTCTTGTTGGAAAATACAAGAAAGGTGATGAAGAGTTTGATCTTCCTCAAAGAGTGATCGATCTTTATAACCTTAAAGACTTCGGACAGTATGCTGATGCTGCAGGATACATGCCTGTAAACTTCCTTTCTAACAATGATATTACGGGTGGTAACTCTGGTTCTCCGGTAATTGATGGAGACGGAAACCTTATCGGTATCGCTTTCGACGGAAACAGTGAAGCATTAAGCGGTGATATCGTATTCGAGCCTGAATGGCAGAAAACAATCAACGTAGACGTTCGTTTCGTTCTTTGGACAATTGATAAGTATGCAGGTGCAAGAAGATTAGTTGACGAATTGAAGCTTGTAAGAGGTGAAAACACCCCAGCTGATACAAAAACTAAAAACTCTGGCACTACTACAACACCTAAGAAAACTAATAAAAAATAATCTTATCTGATCTATTTTTAAAACCGTGAAATTTACTTTCACGGTTTTTTTTATTTTTGACTATTAAAATTTCTCATCATGAAGTCTCAAACTATCAAATTCAAAGCTATTATACAGCAAAACGGAGAGATGGATGCTGCGTTTGTGGAATTTCCTTTTTCTACGGAAGAACTTTTTAATAAAAAAGGTCAGGTAAAAATTAAAGCGCTATTTGACGGTAAAGTTGAATACCGTGGAAGTCTTGCCAAAATGAAATCGGACTGCCATATTCTCGGGCTTACGCAGGAAGTCAGAAAACAGCTTGGTAAATCGTTCGGAGATAATGTTTCTGTTTCGCTTATTGAAGATAAAGAAGAAAGAGTGGTAGAGATTGCCGATGATATTGTTTCTGTTTTTAATGAAAGCCCCGAAGCAAAAGCTTTATTTGACAAAATGAGTTATACGCATAAAAAGGAATATATCCGTTGGATAGAAGAAGCCAAGAAACCGGAGACCAGAGAAAACAGAAAGATAAAAATGATCCAGATGATTCTGGATGGAAAAAAGGGGATATAAAAAAGAGTCCAGGAAATCCTGAACTCTTACATTTTTTATTACTCAATCTATTATTTTAATAAGTATCATAAGTACAAATTGGGAAAGTAATATCCGCATCATTCACAGTAATATGAGATGGAATATTAGCTGTTATGGCATTTCCCGCCTTTGCTGCAATTTTAAAACGAACGGTACCTCCTGCAGTATTGATGTAGAAGATTGTTCCAAGAGATAGTTTATTTATATCTCCGGTCTTTATTGTAAACATTCTTGATCCTGCAACAGCGTCTACAGTATATCCTGACAATGCACTTCCAACTCCTGATTCTTTAACTACTGAAGTTTTATGGGTATTAAAATTGTAGAATTTCTCGCCAGTGCTGAAATTGAATCCAACCATAGCCGAAGCTGAAAGATCATTAACCGTTGAGTAAGTTTCTTCAGGGATTTCAAGGAATTTCACCTTTTCGATCTTTCCTCTATCTGCTCTGTTAATCATGACCTTTAACCTTACATTCTCATACGGTCTCTGGATAATTCCTACATACTTCGCTTCCGGAATGAATGACATATTATTCACATAATCTCCATCGTCTTCAGCTCCAATCTTAATAATTCTCACATCAGAAGTTATTCCAGGGGGAATCCAATAATCCTGCGGTCTAAAATCAAGTAAATTTATCTGAGCCTGCAGTAGAGTCTCATCTTTTATCATATTTCTATTCTCATCGAAAAGAACAAACTGTGGATAACGATGCCATTGCACCCATAAGTTGGTATTATGGTCATTGATTTTAAAAATCTGACAAAATTGATTATCATAATCGGCATTCGGAAACAACCCTGAATATTCATTAAAAGGCTCAAGATTTTTTACATAAAAGTGGCTGTCTGAACCATTGGTCTTTAAGTCACTGCTTAAATCTTCATCCAGTAAAACAACAGGTTTTTCTCCTATATATTTAATACCATTCTGATCTGTAAAATAAGTAAGATAATGGATTTGATTTGAACTAAAATTAAACTCGGATCCTCGGTGGAAAATACCAATTCTTTCTCCTTTTTTAATTTCAATTCTTGGCTCCAAAATAGAAATACCATAGCATGGAGCTGCCGAAAAATCAAAACAAAGTGTTTCCCAAGGGTCAATATCCAGTCCCCATTCAAATGCCTGATTAATGAAAAGCCATGAATTACAACCGTCGGAAACACTGTCTTTCTCAAATTTTACAAATGTTCTTCTTCGAGTGACAGTATTCGCATCCAGCAGTCCGGTAAAAGATCCAAATTCACCACCAATAACACGGTTGGCATTTGCCCAGCCCTTATTTGTATTTCTGATTACAAAAGCATCAAGATTAGACTGCATTGATTTTAACTGAATTTCGTTCCATGCAAAACCGGGAAATAGCCCAGGAGAATCATTAGCATCACAAATGATCCCCTTTGTAAAGAATGAAGCTCCCAGATACATTTTACAGTGCTGTGAACCCTGAAGCAATATTCCTATGTAATTATCTGAAGAAACATTCGTTCCGGGTATTCCTGAAATATTGGTGGTAATTGTATTTTTAAAACTATTCTGAAAGATCAATGCCGTTTTATCACTTGATCCTCTATAGAATATTTTATCTACAATAAAGTTTACCGGCTTTTTAAATAAAACCGTATCCGTAATTTTATATCCAATTGGGCTGTTCCCAACCAAAGTAACAGATTGCAGTTCAAGAGAATATTGTTCCCTTGGATCATTAGGATCAAGAGACACAAAGTCATAAAGTCTGTTAACGAAATCTGCAGCATTTAAAAATGCCTGTGTATCATCTGTGGTAGAATCTCCTTTTGCTCCAAAAAGCTCAATGTTAATAGGTTTTCCTGCCAGAAAACTTGTTAGTGCATAGTATTCATTTTTCCTTTTTCGGTAAATAATACCATCACATAAAGCATCTGTCATTGCTACAGGATTGGCTTCATGATACCAGTGGGTCACTTTCTGATAGTTTACGTTTTCTAAAGAATAACTGTCTACCAATTGTACCAAATCATCTGCAGGATCTGTAGAAGTGGGTGAAAAAAAATCGTTTGTAAATTTCATGTGGTTAATATTTATTGATTATAATTAGTTTACAGACAACAATTGATATGGCCATATTCCCTTTTTGTCTTGATACAAATATCGCTCTGCACAACGACAAAACTTGACGTATCATTTATGAAAAAAATATTTTAGATTATTTTGTCAGGATCTCAAAAAGTAGCCGACTATAGTTACAGATATCAATTATAACTATAAAAAATTACTTTTATGAACAAGTTTATTTTCAGAACATCGGTTTTAGCGGCAGCTACCTTAGCTGCATTTACTCTTTCTTCATGTAATGATTCGGATAACAACATGATGACGGATATGGCCTTTCAAAGAACCATTACTTTTGAAAACGTTGTAACTCCTAAAGATTTTGTAGAAAGCGGGAGTTTTCAGGGAACAGGCACTCCTCCTATTATTTTGCCGGGACAATCCGTTTCTATTAAATTCAGTGCAGGAAAAACACAAGCTTTAATGTTTGCCACCATGTATGGAGCTTCAAAAGACTGGTTTTTTGCCTCGCAACAGCCAGGTATCAAACTGTTTGACAACAATGGAAATGCTATTACCGGCGATGTTTCATCAAGCGTCCGATTATGGGACAACGGAACGAAAAATGACACGACAGGACAAGCCGAAAGCAAACCTATTATGCAGGTTCCTAATGTAAATGCAGCCCAGCTTGTGAAGCTTAATCTGGCTTACAATGACATCTCTTCTGAATTCACGCTTACGATCACCAATACTTCCGGCGGAACAGCCAACGAGACTCCTCTTTCTCCCGGAGTATGGGCAGTTTCCAATTACCTTGGTGGTCAGCTGGTGAACAGCACTCCGTTCTTTACCCCGAATGCTTTATCAAATCCGGAAATCACAGATATTGCTCAAATGGGGAGTATCACTAAAATGACGACTAAACTGAACGCCAACACAGGAATTATAACTGGTCTTTCTCCTGCATTGGTGGTAGTATACCGTGGAGATAAAAATCCTATTTATGAACTGGGAAAAACAGACAGTGGAATGGGGCTGAAAGACATTGCCCAATTTGGAAATATAGCCAAGCTTCAGAACAGCCTTAAATCCTTACCGAATGTAAAAGGCGTATATGTTGCGGGGAGTACTCCTGTAGCACCGGGAAGTAAAGTGACAACAAGCTTTAATGCTGATCCGGGTGATAAAATTGCCTATGCAACAATGTTTGGTTTTTCTAATGACTGGTTCTATGCCAACGAGCAAAGTATTGACGCGAATAATAAAGGGGATATTACTTCAAAAACCTCATTATTTGATTCAGGGACAGGGATTGACCAATATCCGGGAGCTGGAAATCACCAGGCTTTGTTTGGTGGAACTCCGCAAGCTGAGAATATGGTTATTTCCAAAGTTGGAAATCACTATCCGGTTCCTGCTGTTCAGAATGTAGTGAAGGTAACGGTGAATTAAAATCAATCTTTAGGTAAAGAAAAAGCCAGACATTAATAATGTCTGGCTTTTTTATTGTAAAGCATAATGATTCCGGCAAAAAATATAAGCTTTTTTATATTTTTAATTTCCCTTCCAAATATTGTTTTCCGCCACCATTGGTAATGGTTATAAAACCTTCATAATGGCTTACTTTTACGCCTAAATCATTAATTACTTCTTTAAAATAGCCTGTTTTCTCTCTGTTACCAGGGATAATATCTCCCTGCCAAAGAAATCTGGCTGACAGTCCTGTTTTATTCTGAAACGTGAGTGCTCCTAATGGGTTTAGCAATCCCCAGGATTTAAGATCAATCACAGCACTTTCATTGGCTGCAAAATCTTTAGACAATACAATAAAATTATTCATTTATTATTATTTACTTTCAGTTGATAAGGAAACAGAGCAGTGACTTCATTTTATTATCAGACAAATATCAGTCTGTATTACGACAAAACTTGACGCTTCATTTATTCTATTAAAGTTTATAAGTGCTATAACCAGGTTCGGATAAAATTCATTTGTCCATAGAAAAGCCCAAGCAGAATCTGTTTGGGCTTTTTAAATCTTCAAATATTATTCAACCTGAATTCCTAGATATTTTAAGTAAGAATCCAATATTTTTTTATCAAATACAGGCTCCTGAATGTCTGATCCTTCCAGAAACTGAATCACATTGGAACAATCCCATACGTAGGTATTCTGATAAAGCTCTACAGTGGATAACCCTTCGTGCATATTGTCCCTGAAAAGACTCGTCAGTGGATACAACCTATTTTTGCTGTCATCTTCCCATTGTTTTCTCCACTCTTTATAAGGAAGATCTTTCAGCGTGAAAGGATAGTATTTTTTCATAAGTCCAAAGAAATCTTCCAATGTAAGATTGGTTTCCGGGCGGGCTATCAGATTGAATTTTTTACCTATCGCTTCTTTATTCTTTGTAATATGAGCCATAGACTTCGTCATATAATCTACTGTGATAAGACCTTCTCTAAGTTCCGTCAATGCGGGATAAGATTTGAATTCTATACAGTTTTTCACCAATCCGGACCACCATTGATAGGATGCACTGGCTCCCGTTTCACTATGGCACATTGCATAGCCAAGACGATAAGTAATTAATGGCAGTCCTTCTTTTGCTGCTAAATCTGCAACCGCTTCCATTACCCATTTGCTTCTTACATAGCCTATATCTTTACTTACCGACATCAGGTTCTGTTCGATATCATCAGATTCAAGCATCACCGTTTTCCCTGTAAACAGATGTCCCCAGCTATACACTGAAATGGTAGATAATAAAGCAAGACATTTTGTTCTTTCCGCTCCTGCCAGTTTTATAATTTCTCTTAATCCTTCAACATTCGGGGCTTTCATATAGGAATAAGGTTCAATAAAGTTTACTGAACTTCCTGAATGGTAAATCAGATCGGTTTGCTTTGCTAATTTTTTGAATGTTTCTTGTGACAGTCCTAATGAAGGCAATGCTAAATCTCCCATTACAGGAATAATTCTTGACTTCTGCTCTTCTTTTTGAGGAATATCGTATTGTTTAAAACATCTATCAATTTTTTCCATTGCATGAAATTCATCCTGCGCTCTTACGAGGCAGTAAATATCAGCAATTGTCGTATCCAGAAGTTCCTGTAAAAGATGAATTCCTACAAATCCTGTAACGCCGGTTAGAAATATTGTCGTTGGGTTTTCTATCTGTTTAGGATCAAATCCTCCTGCAAAAACAGTTCCTGGGGCTAGATAAACATCTTTCTGCAGTTCGACATAGGGTTCCATATCTTCCACGGGAATGGCTTCCCTGGTTTCTCTGGCTCTTTCTATAAGAACTTCCGATAGCTGCTGTAGTACCGGATATTGATAAACATCCCTGAGATACACTTTTACATCAAGCTTTCTTTGTAATGTGACAGCAACCGTTGCCACCAGCAAAGAATTTCCTCCAATATCAAAAAAGTTATCTGTGATGTTGATCACAGGACGTTCAAGTGCTGAAGCCCAAACATCTACAATAATTCTTTCAGTCTCATTGGTTGGCGGCTCAAATGAAATAAGTTCTTTAGCTTCTTTATCGGCTAGGTCTCTTAGCGACTGGGTATCTGTTTTACCATTTGCTGTTACCGGAAATTTATCTATAAAAATAATCTGTGCAGGGATCATATAACCCGGAAGCTCTTCTTTTAGTGCATTCCGGACTGATGTAATATCTTTTTCAGCTTCTGGTTTTAGGACAATAAAAGCAATAAGATATTGAGTACTCCCTTCTGTTTCTCTACTGATGACTACGGCTTCCATGATATCATCCTGCTGAACCAAAGTACGTTCTATTTCTCCTAATTCAACGCGAAATCCACGAATTTTCACCTGATTATCTATTCTTCCTAAAAATTCAATATCGCCATTCGGCTGCCATTTTGCCAGATCTCCGGTACGATATAATTTTTCTGTTTCATTAAATGGGTTGGTAATGAATTTAGATGTTGTGAGTTCTTCATTATTAAGATATCCTTTCGCTAAAATATTTCCGCCAATACATAGCTCTCCAACCGCACCCAACGGTAACAATTCTATATTTTCGTTTACAATATAGGCTTTGGCATTGGCAATGGGTTTACCTATTGAGGAAATATATTTCCCATTCGTATCTTTCACTTTTTTGAAGGTAGCATATACTGTGCATTCAGTAGGACCATAATAATCTACCAATTCGTAACTTAATTCAGAAGTCAGTACTGGTTTTAGCTTTTCACCACCAGTAAAAAGATATTTTAATTTCAGATCATGATAGTTTCGGGTACAATTGACTACAGACGGAGCCAGAACAGATGGAACGAAACCGTGTGTAATCTGATTTCTTCTATAGTAATCCACCAGCGCGTGAGCATCTGTCCTATCTTCATTCCCTGCGATGAAAAGAGTTGCTCCAGAAGTAAGTGCCGACCATGTTTCCCATACCGATATGTCAAATGCCAATCCGGCAACAAGGGTCAACTTTGAACTGTGATCCACATGAAAATGATGATTATGCCATGTTACCAAATGCTGTATCGCCTGATGGCTTACCATGACTCCTTTCGGCTTTCCTGTTGAACCAGAAGTATAAATTGTATATGCCAAATCATTCTGGTGAATGTCAGCTTCCGGATATTCTGAAGGTAAGTTGTTAAGATGATCCATACTACTCAAATCAAATACTTTTGTCTTTTCCTTTTCAGATAAAAGACCCTGAAGATTTTGATTGGTAATAATCATATCGGAAGCGGTATCTGAAAGTATATACTCTACTCTTTTAACGGGATAAGCAGGATCTATTGGAACATAGGCCGCTCCCGTTTTAATAACTCCAAGCACTGCAACAATCCATTCTAAGGAACGATCCAGCCAGATAGGAACATACTTTCCTTCTTTGACGCCCTGGCTCGATAATGTATTGGCAACCTGGTTGCTTCTTCGGTCTAACTCTCTATAAGTGATCTTCCGATCCTCATAAATAACGGCAACCTTATCAGGATGAAGTATTGCCTGTTTCCGGAAAAGAGACTCCAATGTTTCTTCATGATGATAGTCCCAACCGGTTTTATTGAATCCATTTAACAGCTTTTCTCTGTCTTCATTTGACAGCAATACAGCGGCACCTATGGATAAGGTTTCTAATGAGGGAATTGTATTTGCCATTTTAATAATGTGATTTGGTTAAAAATTTTGTAATCAATAAATTTCTTTCTGTGTGAATCTGATTTTAAACTATAAGAAAAGATGAAACATCCGGGCACAAGCTATAGGCACAATTTATTTACTAAATGTGTTTTCATAATAGATTATTAAAAATCTGATTTACAATGATTTTAAATTGATCCACTTAATAAGCAGAACCGTAAACAACTTGAAAAACGTTATTTATTACAATCGAAAAGTGGGAAGAATAGACTTGGTATATTCTTAAGAAACCAAATACAGCGGCTATTCAGTGTTTAAAAAATTAATTTTCATAATATAATATTTTTGATTATTTGGTAATCAAACTTAACATAATAAATTAAACCAAGTGTTACATAATTACTATGTTAATCTCCAAAAAGAGAGTTAAACTTATGAAAAAACAAATTTGTATTTATTTTTAAATCAATTAAATAGCAATAAAACTAAGCGTTCCAAAACTCTCTATCAAGGCTTCTATACTGTATGGCTTCGGAAATATGGGAAGAAAGGATGTTTTGCGATTCTTCAAGATCTGCAATGGTTCTGGATACTTTCAGGATTCTGTCATATGCTCTTGCCGAAAGGTTCAGTTTCTCCATTGCTAATTTTATGAGATTGAAAGAGGCCTCATCCAGGCTGCAAAATTCTTCAATTTCTTTGGGACCTATCTGAGCATTGCTGCTGATATTGAGGTCCTGATAGCGTTTATTCTGAATGTCTCTTGCTTTCAATACCCGTTCTCTAATGTCTTTGCTCTTTTCTCCTTTCCTTTTTTCAGAAAGTTGTTCAAATTCTACTTTCTGGACTTCGATATGAATATCAATCCTATCCAGAAGTGGACCTGAAATTTTATTCATATACCGCTGCATTTCATAAACAGAGGATGTATTGTTAGGATCATCAGGAAAGAATCCGCTCGGGCTGGGATTCATTGAAGCGACTAGCATAAAACTTGCCGGATAGTTTACAGTAAACCGGGCTCTTGAAATAGTGACCTCTCTGTCTTCTAAAGGCTGTCTCATTACTTCCAGCACTGTTCTTTTAAATTCAGGCATTTCGTCCAAAAATAGTACCCCGTTATGAGCAAGAGAAATCTCTCCGGGCTGCGGGTAGCTTCCCCCTCCTACTAAAGCAACATCAGAAATTGTGTGGTGTGGAGATCTGAAGGGACGAACGGTCATCAATGAGGCTTCGGTTCCTATCTTTCCAGCTACAGAATGAATTTTGGTTGTTTCTAGTGCTTCTCTCAATGTCAATGGAGGCAAGATACCGGGAACTCTTTTAGCCAGCATGGTCTTTCCGCTTCCGGGAGGCCCGATCAGAATGATATTATGGCCGCCTGCTGCTGCCACTTCCATCGCTCTTTTGGCGGCTTCCTGACCTTTAACTTCAGAGAAGTCAAAGGGAAAGTCGTCGATTTTCTCCTGAAATTCCTTTCTGGTATCCAATATAACTCTGTCAAGAGGCTTTCCTTCATTAAAAAAGTCAATGACCTCTCTGATATTCTCTATGCCATATACTTCAAGATCACTTACAATGGCCGCTTCTCTGGCATTTTGTCTTGGAAGAATAATACCTTTAAAACCTTCTTCTTTCGCCTGAATAGCAATTGGTAAAACTCCTTTAATAGGCTGCAGGCTTCCATCGAGAGAAAGTTCACCCATAATAATATAATCTTTAATGTTTTCTGCCAGTATCTGATCTGAAGCCGTTAAAATACCGATTGCAATACTAAGGTCATAAGCCGAACCCTCTTTCCGGAGATCTGCCGGAGCCATATTAATCGTAATTTTTTTCCCAGGAATTTTATATCCTACATTTTTTAATGCGGCAGAGATTCTATAACTGCTTTCCTTAATAGCATTATCGGGAAGACCCACCAGATGGTATCCTACTCCACCGGTGTCTACATTTACCTCAATTGTTATGGTCTGGGCAGCTACTCCATGAATGGCACTTCCATAAATTTTGATCAGCATGACATGTTTTTGAAGTAAAAATAATCAATATATTATTTTGAAAATCTGACAATTACATTGATAATTTTCTATAAAAATAAGTGTACTTAAAAAGGTATCAATAAAAGAATATCGAGATTTGATCTTCAGCATTATTAGGCTTGCATAAGGTACTTATTCCCAATTATTTTTAAGACGCAGCGTTGTATACAAAGTGTTCTATCATTTTCAATTCAGGAAAAATTATTCCCATCCAACACTTATCTATCCAATGAAATCCTCTTTAGCAGTCTCTTCTTCATTCCATATAGCATACATCCTAATAAAAATCAGGTTTTAAAGGAGAAATAAAACCATCCTACTGTTTAGAATTAGTATAAATAAAGTTATATTTGCAGCTTATTTATTTTTAACAAGACTAAATAGAAATAAAATGCAGCAGACCACCACCAAAAAAAACAAAGGTACCTTCAAAAAATACATTCTAAAAGTTCATTTATGGCTCGGATTGTTTTCAGGTATCATTGTATTGGTAGTTTCTCTGTCAGGCGCATTTTTTGTTTTCAATGAAGATATTACCGCTGCCCTGCGCAAGGAAAATACTTTTCATGGAGAAAAAGATATTCAGCATAAGAAGCCTATTCCTATACATGAGTTAAAAGATATGGTGAATGCCCAGCTGAAAAATGAAATTGTAAAAACAGATGAAGTCACCATTCCTATAGATGCTGCCCGCTCTTATCAGTTCGGACTGATTAAAGTTAATAAAGATGGCTGGAATCACTTCAATACCTTTATTGTTTATAAAAACGTTTATGTAAACCAATATACCGGGAAGGTACTCGCCATATATGATGTAAAAAATAATCCTTTCTTTATCTGCATGACTCTGCACCGCTCGTTGCTGCTAAGCAATAAAATTGGCGGTACTATCGTGGGAATTTCTACCATCATCTTTGTCATAATGCTGATTACGGGAATTATACTATGGTGGCCGAAGAATAAAAAAATGCGCAAACAGCGCCTATGGTTTCGATGGGAGAAAGTAAAAGGCTGGCGACGTAAAAATTACGATGTACACAATATCCTTGGGTTTTATGCCTCTTTTCTTGCCATTGTTGTAGCCATTACCGGTATTATGTATTCGTTTCGTATTACCCAAGTTTGGGTATATGCATTACTCAATGGCTTTTCCACTGCTACACCAGATTTCAGTCAATATAAAACAACCGCTCCGGAATCTGTGGAGACTGTAACAACCATAGACCGTATTATAGAACAGGTAAAAACTCATTATCCTCAAGCTTATTCTTTTGGAATTGATCTTGAAGACCATGCGGAAGCAGATCACAAACACGATAATTTAAGCATCTGGATCAAGGATAAAGAATTTACTTATGCCGAGTCTTCAATGATGATTTTCGATGAACATTCTGGAAAGCTTTTATTTAATCATCCCCACGAAGACAAACCTATGGCAGAAAGAGCTACAGATGCTACATATGATCTTCACGTGGGAGCTTTTTTCGGAATGCCAGGAAAAATTTTAGCATTTATCATGAGTTTATTCTGTGCCTCATTGCCCATAACCGGATTTATGATCTGGTGGGGCAGAAAAAATAAAAAAAAACCAACAACCTAAATCTATTATCATGAAGAAACACTATATATGGCTCCCTTTAATGGCGAGCTTGAATGCCTACGGACAGACAGAAAGTCAGAACGATTCTTTGCAGACAGATAAAATCTCAGAGATTAGCGGCATCGTAGTAAAGGGGAGTAAAGCCGTTTTCCAGCAAAAAGCTGATAAAATGATTTTTAATGTAGAGAATAGTGTATTATCAGATGGTACTACTGTTTTGGAATTGCTGGGCAAAACACCCGGGGTGGTAGTTTCGCAGGAAGGAGAACTCTCTTTACGGGGCAAAAAAGGAGTAAGTGTAATGATCAACGGAAAGCTCAGTTCGTTATCAGCAAAGGAGCTGGCCAACCTATTGCGTTCTACCAATTCCACACTGGTAAAAAATATTGAAATTATAGCCAACCCCTCCTCCAAATATGATGCTGCGGGAAATGCCGGCATCATTAATATTATACTGAAAAAGAGCTCATCACAAGGATTGAGTGGCAACTATTATCTGAACGGAGGAAGAGGCCGTAAAAGCAGAGTAAATACAGGATTAAGTCTAAACTATACTCATAACAAACTTTCTTTACACGGAGACTACAGTTATACTTTCCGTGGCGAGGAAGAAAGACGGGACTTCAGTCAGATTTTCTTCGATGAAAAACAACCTCAGCAAATGACTCGGAGAACCGATCAAAATTCAATAACCAATGAGCCCTTAACTTCTAATAACTTTAAATTCGGGGCTGATTATGCTTTGAGTGACAAAACAACTATTGGTGCTTTATTTGATGCTAAAATAGGGAGATATGAAGATTTTTCGAAAGGGGAAAACAGAATATTTCAGCCAATAGATAACCTGTTTGCTCATGTACTCTCAGATAATAAAAGCAAGGAAAACTGGTACGATTATACCTACAATTTAAAGGGTACTCATATCTTCAATGACAAGGATTATAAGGTGGATGTGGATCTGGAATATGAAACTTCACGTTTCTCTTCCCGTCAGAATCAGATTTCAGATGCGTTGGTGAATCTGGGAACAGAGAAATTCAACAACAGAAGAGGCAGTATTGCTTCCCGTCTGAAAGTCTTCAATGCTAAGGTAGATTTTACCCTGCCTTTTAGCGAAATGCATAGTCTGGAAACAGGGTTGAAATCTACTATAAAGTCTAATAACAATCCTTCGGAGTATTTTATACAGCAGGGTGATGAATGGATCAATGATGATAAAGCAAGTAATGAATATGCATACAAAGAGCAGATACATGCATTGTACGCCAACTACAAACTTAATCTGACGAAATGGACATTCCAGCTGGGGTTGAGAACGGAAATGACCCATACGGATATCAACCAGAAAACTTCCCAGGAACAGCGAAAAAGAAATTATACAAACCTTTTCCCGAGTGCATCCATCAAATACCAGATGAATGATCAGCATGGGTTTTATGCCTCGTACAGCAAAAGAATCAACAGACCAAGTCACTTCGACCTGAATCCCTTCCGTTTTTATGATGATCCTTTCAACTACTGGCAAGGAAACCCTAACCTGAATCCGGAATTTACACACGCAACAGAATTGGGATATACCTGGGGGAAATATATTATTGCATCGGCCTATTTTAGTGTTACAAACGATGTAATGACAGAAGTATACAACTATCAGCCGGACACAGGAATACTCGTAAAAACTCAGGACAACATAAATAAGTCTTATGTATATGGTGCCAACATTACCGCCACTACAAAGCTTTTCAAATGGTGGTCGCTGACCTCTATGCTGAATGTATTCAACAATGAATATAAGGGTAATTATCAGAATTACCCGGTCAACAGTTCACAACTGGCATTTACCCTAAACGCACAAAACAGCTTCACTATTGCAAAAGGAGTAAAAGCAGAGGCTAATGCACAGTATTTTTCAAAATCTAATATTGGTTTGTTTATCCGTGATGCTTATTTTGACCTGACACTAGGGGTTTCTAAAACCTTATTAAAAGATAAAGCAACCGTAAAAATTGCAGTAACGGATTTATTAAAGACCAATAATTACCGTGTAACAGGAAATAACTTCAGCTCTACCATCCGACAAAAATACAATCTGGACAGCCGGGTGGTAACGTTATCATTCAATTATAAGCTTTAATAAAGAACAAGTTATAGAAATAAAAGCTCTCAGTCGGCTTAAAATGGCTGCATATTTTCTGGTCATTGTAATGCAGCCTTGACAAGGTTTTTCTTTTAAACCAATGAACGGAAATCATTTAACAAAAAAGCGGTTCTCAAAAATTTTTGAGAACCGCTTTTTTGTTAAATAAATATGCTATAATTAGTCATATAACTTATCGAAACGGGCAAATCCGGAAATACTATTGGGAAGCTTCATTCCTTTAGTTATTTTATCAGTTTGCTGATCATAAATCCATACATAGTTACCTCCTTTATTGGTATTTACAGCAATGTATAATTTGTTATTCTGAACAAACATGCCTTGTTCATAAGGTTCATCTCCGGGCAGTTCGTCCAGAACCCGCACCAACTGCTTGGTTTCGATATCTACAATAGCATACCGACCATTGTAGCTGCCTCCTAATGCAGGATCACGGTACAGAACTACCATTTTATTATTCCCAATATACTCTATAACCGTTTCCAAAGACTTACCGCCAACAAGATTGGTAAGATTGATCTGATATCCTGCATCAGGCGTAGTTGCTCCTTTGAGAGCCCTGAAAAGGAAAATATCACTTGTTCCAGCTCCTGCACGTGGAAAACATGTATAATAAAAAGCTTCTTTATCTTTTGTAAAAGTTGTTTTGAAATAAGGAGAACCATTGGCTACTCCGGAACTTCGGTGATCCGTTATGGAATTTTTTACTTTGAAGGTGTTATAATCTATCACCGCAAAATTGTAATATTCAGGAGTGAGCCATTTACCATCGCGGAAGCTGTATTGCAAATAGATCTGTCCATCCATATAAGTCATAGCACCCAGCGAATAAAAATTATACGCATTTGGGAAAGGCTGAAATCCTTCGATCTCACCCTGACGGATAATACTAAGGTCGGCAGCATTGAAAACGGTATAGCGTATATGCTGACCATCACCTGTATCTCCTACAACAACCAAAGTATGATCATCTATCCAAACATAGCTGGCAATATCACTGATATAGGTATAAGGCACTTCTTTTACAGTCGTCAGCCTATCCTGTGTATATTTAAATTTTTTGAAGATACCCTGATCGGTTTTATAGTTGTAGATAAAGCCATTTTTTACAATGTAGGAGTAGGTTCCTTTGGAGTTAATTTCATCTCCTTCTTTGGTAATATCCATTTCACCTTTTGTAAGATCATTGGTCGCTGTCATGTAATGGACTGTATTGGGCCAGCTTCCGAGAGCGGAAAGTAAAAAATATTTATAGTCTTTTTCACCACTTTCAGAGTCACCGAAACCAGGTTCGCGTTCGCAGCTAAAAATGGTTAAACATGCAAGTATTAAAAGTATACTGTTTTTGAAATATTGTGTCATGATCTTTTTACTTAAGTAGGTATCTGAATTTTAAATAGAAAGCACGTCCCTGCTTCTGAAGTTTGAAGTTGTCATAGGCCAGTGCATCCCCAACGTTGCTTACATCGAACGCCAGATTATATCTTCCGTTCTTCATGGAATAACTTATACCTATATTGTGAAGGGTTTGTCTTGGAATAATCGGAATGTTGCGTGGATTTCCATAGGATTTCCAGTTTTTGTAGAACCACTCTGTCATCTGTAGTCCATAGTAAAGCTCTATCCTGCTGTCTTTCTGAAACCAGTCGTCTTTACCCACGCTTACATTTACATTTCCAAATAACCAAGGCTGGTTGGGAACATCTTTTTTGTAAGTTGCCGAAACGACATCTTCACTATTATTGGCAAATTTTGTATTGTCATAAGCTTTGTTGTAGCTCACATTCATTAAAACGTTCAGGAGCCTTTTGTATTGGTAACTTATTTCTCCTTCAAGCCCTCGTGTAAAGATATTAGATAGGTTTTCATATTTGAAAGTACTGTTATACAAATTGGGAACGGTATAAATGAAATCCTTTGTATCACGAATATATCCCGCCCCTTCTATACGGAAAGCATGCTGCCCCCAATGATGGCCATAGTACAACCCTACGTTTACATTATTACTGGTTTCGGGCTTCAGATTCATATTACTGGTTACAGCAACTCCGTCTCCGAAAATTTCCTGTGGTTCTACCAAACGATAAGAACGTTCAAAGGATCCTTTTATTCCCAATCCTTTTGTAATTTTCACGGTGGTAGCAAAGCCATAGCCCCAGCTGCTAAAATGATCCTTTGCCGGATTATCGGTTCTAGTCACCGGATCAAAAACCATTTTCTGAAGTCCTACCTGGTAATATTTAGCAAAGAAAATATTAGTCCAATGCTTATTAAAAAATTCCTGTTGATAAGCCATAGACAAGATCTGTTTGGTCATCTTCGCCGGAGGTACATTCTTTTTTTCCTCTTCAAGTTGATTGAATGTAGTATTCTTAAGGTAATCAAGTACATAATTGAAGATAAGCTTGTGATGCTCAACGATTTTGTAAGTAGCTCCTACCTGTGAGTAAAGACGGTCTTCATGCTGCATGATGATCGTTCTTCCTCCTTTTTCACTTGTAGCAGAAGGTTCAAAAGTGTTATCCCAGCTGTATTTACGCATAAGGGTATCTGTTGCTTTCTGAACGCTTTTTGAGAAACCTGCATACACATTCACATCCAGATGATCATTGAACAGACCTGTTTTTTTATACTTCATAAAGTAATTATGAGCCTGTCCGTTTTGCTTTACCCCACCATATACTACTTCCTGATTAGAACCGGTCTGGATCTGTTTATCAAAAACGGATTGTGACATTCCTACAAAGAAAGAATCTGCCCAGCTTTTGTTTTCTACTCCTACCTCAGCCATCCCAAAAACAGATTGATATCTGTTATTAAAACGTTTCAGGTCTTTTAGCTCATATTCGTTTTTAGCTGCATTCCAGATTTTCATATCTTTCATCAGATAGTCGTTATCCGAATGGTTATAAAAACTGTTGATACGCAGGATAATTCCGGTTTTATCATCTTTAAACTGTCCATTCAGATTGATACGTTGTGTATTAAAAGAACCAAGACTTATACTTGCATCCAGGTAATTTTTGCTGCTTGACGGCGTAATAATATTGACCGCTCCCCCCATTGCATCTGTACTTAAATGGATCGGAACAACCCCTTTATAGATCTCTACACGGTCTGCCATATTTACAGGTAACGTACTCAGATCCACTCCTTTTCCAAGCATTTCCAAAGGAACACCATCGATAAAGAATTTCACCGCTTTACCGGACATTCCGTTGATAGAGAAATTATAATCGGAACCTATACCTCCCTGTTGACGGACTTTAATCCCTGTGGTTCTGTTCAGGACCTGGTTAAGATCTGCTGTGGTATTGGCCAATTTGGCAACATCTATAGCATTAACAGTAAAAGCACCGTCTTGCAGTGCTTTTACTTTACCTTTGCCGTGTACTACAACTTCTTGCACAGCCGCATGATCATCAGCTAACTGAATAATTACCGGAGATACTTTGCTACCGAAGTTTATTTTCTTTTTAAGTTTTCTGTAGCCATCCAGGCTGAAGACTAATGTAGCTTCTCCTTTCTTGTAACTGATCTTGAAATTTCCGTTTTGATCGGTTTTTGTATTTATTTTTGTGTTTTCAACAAAAATGTTTACTCCACTTAATCCCTGCATTGCGTGATTCTGTACAGCTCCCTGAACAGTAAAATCAGCATCCTGTGCTTTAATGAGGGAAATTGTAAGGGTAAAAATGAGAAAGATAAAAATACGCTGATACAATTTCATTATTTATAATTATTATAAATAGCAAAATTAAAGGTTCACAAGTAAACTCCCAAGGGAAAGCGGACTTTATTTTTAATTGTTCTAATTATACTCAACAATTATTTATATATAACTTTCCGTTAAAATCGTAACAAGCTCACATTCAGGTGTCAATATAAAAACATCGCAATACACTATTTTGTCCGTATGAAAAAAGTCATATGAAGAACAACAAGACATAGCACTATAGAATATTCATTCTATAGATCTAAAATAAAGAAGCAGCTTGTTTCCTATGCTTCTATCAATTTCAATGGAGGTAAAATACCGGGAACTCTTTTAGCCAGCATCGTTTTTCCGCTTTCGGGAGACTACTATATGGATAAGATTGAGATGATCCCGGAATAAAAAAAATCGGTACAAATAAATTTGTACCGACCCAACCATTATTAAAACTAACGAAAAGATTCTTTATCTGAATGCTGCATAAAAAAATGTAAGTCAGGAAGACGGATGCCAGAAAGAGGGGGGTCCTTTTGGGGTAATTATGACCGTCTTAGATTAACAAGGATGAACTTTATCTATTGAGCGTAAAGTACCAGAATAAAAATACTTTAGTCCTTCTTCAATACAAGGAACATCCCTCCTCTGACACCCATTCTTCCTTCCCACAATCAATCTTTAAACATCTTCAGATTCTATAATCCTATTTCTTTATAAATCTATTTTTGTATTCACTTCCATCTGCACTTTTGGAAATAATGATATAATTTCCGGGTACCAGCTGGCTCACATCAATCGCCTGATTATATCGGTGGTCATTTTTCTTCAGAACAAGTTTTCCGGACATGTCTATAATGGTAACTTCCTTATAAACCTTATCTGATTCTTTCCCAATATAAAGGTGCTGCGCGGTAGGATTCGGATAGATTTTCAAATTGTTATCTTTAATTTTCGTCTCTCCTGTTCCCAGATTGCTGCAGAATTCCCAGTTTCCAAAATTCACCTCCACAAAAGCGAAGGGGTCTAACATCTGACATTGATCCGGGCAGTATTCTGTACAGGCATAAAATCCATATTTCCCTGAAGTTGTTGCCACATAGGTGTCTCCTATTACGCCAGGGATAATGCAGGGATCTCCCGCAACCGGAGGATTACTGCCTGGGACACATCTGAACCAGGTATGCTTGCCATATACTAGAGGAAAGATGTTGTCAAACTGTACAGAAGCACCGTTGCATACATTCACTGTTCCTCCATTTTCTTCATACGTTCCGGGAGTATAAGTGGTCATCATAGCCGGAAGACCATATACAAAACCATCTGCCATTGCTGTGGAACTTTCTGCTGTACAATCTCCCTCTGTAACCACTACTTTAAAATAATTCAGCTGATCATTCCCATTGATGGTTAGCTGTTGTGAGGTAGCCCCCGGAATCAGCACCCAAGGGTTGTTATTGGGCGTCTGCCAGGTCCATTCCTGTTTATACCATTGGTAACTTGCGTAAGTCTGTGTAGTGGAAAGTATCTCATCTTCCGTATCACAGAATAAAATCGTTCCAGGGTATTTTTGCCCTAATCTCGGACTTGTAAGTGTAGGGGTACATTGTGCTTTTACATTCAAAATAGTGAATAATAAAACCACTAAAAAAATTAGCTTTGTTTTCATATATAGATTATTAAGTTTGGTGTTATAATAAATCCTCTACATTTAATCCAGCAGCACTCTGATCCCGAATTTCATATTAAAATGAAGCGGTTTCTCTTTATAAATTGTATTGGGAGCTTCTTCTTCCTTAAAATGATATCCTATTCCCGGTTCTGCATAAATTCCAACTTTATCAATGATCTTCAGCTGAAATCCTACTGCTGTATTGACAGAAAATTGCAAGGGTTTGTGATCCAGATGTTCCTTCGAGGATTCTTTTATTTCATTATCGACAACATAAGTCGTTGTAATGCTTCCTGATACAGGTTTTTCTACGAGTGCTCCTCCTGTAACATATCCTGTAAATCTTCCTTTCTGAATAACATTGTAGTTGACCTGAACAGGAATTCCTATATAATGAACAGTCTGGTCTCCTTTTATATAGTTGTTATCACTCCCCGAATGCAGCTCAGAAGCCAGTTTCGTATAATTCAAACCTGTCCCTATTCCCCATCTTTTCCCCAAGTTATAGTAAAGGGATAATCCGAATGTTACAGGTACTTTATGCCTGATTCTCGCTTCTACCGGCTGACTCTGATTTGCCAGGAATATTGCTGTCAGAGGATCATCATTATATTCAGCCGCACTCCACAACTGCTCAACATTCATTGCTTTTCCCGTCATCGAAGCATACCCCGGAAACTGTTGTTCTGCAGAGTTGGAAGCAACATTTCCTGTAAGCATGCTCAGCATCCACGACTTTTTATCACGGGATTTTCCAGTATTACGCTTTGTGTTTTCAGCATATACTTCCTTTGATTTGTCCTGTTTAAAAAGAACTTCATCAGAAGTCTGCTCTTTTGCAGTGTCTTTTACTGTATCATCAACAGAAGGTACTTTCTGAGCAATTCTGCTTTCCTTCTGAAAAGACTCCGATGCTGGAGGAAGTGTGAAAATATTCTGGATTTTTTGATTATTTTCCACTTGATTTTCCGCTCCGCTCTCAGCATACCTTTGCGCTGCAATATTCTCCGGAGACCCCTTTTTTACTATATTGTCAGCTAAAAAAGTTTCTGATCCTGATTTCACTTCATTGCTTGAAATACTCTCAGTTTCTATAGGTTTTAAAGAATTTCCTTCTTTTCCTTTCTCCACATCTTCCGGTTTCTGAGACAAGGTTTTCTTTGTATCTGTATCATTCTGTGGTAGTATTTTCGTCAATAAAAACAACAATGCAATAGCAGCAGCAATACCTCCTATACGATATAATAAAGATTTTCGTCCTGCACCGGCTATCTTTTCTTTTTTCTTCGCACCCCCTTCATGAATTTCTGGAATAAACCCGGGAATGCTGTTCTTTTCTTCCCCGGAGAATAATTCATCTTTGATGTCATCCCACAACCCTTCCGGAACGTCCTCTTCATGGTCATCCATTCTGCTTCGCAGGTTATTTAGCCACTCGTTATTCATATTGTGCTTTTTTTGACATTTTAAATTCTTTTATTTTCTGAACAAGCAGTCCTTTTGCACGGTGAAACTGAGATGCAGAAGAGTTTTCTGCAATTCCCAGCAGTCCGGCAATCTCTTTATGGCTTTTTTTCTCAAACACATACAGGTTAAAAACGGTTCTGTACCCTTCGGGAAGAGCTTTGATCATCATCATAATATCATCACGCGGAATCTCTTCAAAATCCGGTTCTTCTTCATTAGGAATGTCCGGAAGATCATCTACTTCAACAGCAGATTTAAAATCGCCTTTCTGTTTTATATGCTTCAAAGATTCATTGATGGTGATACGGGTCATCCAGGCTTTTAAAGAACCACTTCCCCTGTATTCAAAAGATTCTATTGAGCGGAACATTTTGATAAAACTGTTTTGGAGTACATCATGAACATCTTCTTTCTCCGCAACATAACGAGAACATACATAGGTCAGATTTCTGGAATAAGCTCCAAAAAGCTCTTTCCAGGCAGCTTCCTCCTTCTTCAGGAGATGCTTTACCAAAATCTGTTCTTTACTTTCTTCCATATATGCTTCCGCCGTATCCAGTGGATGTTATAAAACTGTCAAGCAAAAATAGATTGCATCTTATTAATAAAGTGCAATCCATTGATGATAATATCTATTAATTAATTTTTTATACAGAAAGGAAAATTATAATCAATAACCTCATATGGCGTAATCAATGTACCATCTACGGTAATCTTTTCTGCTGTGACGGCAAACCTCAGCGATTGATCCAATCCTACATAATATCCTTTTTGCTTAGAGACCAATTCTACAACCGTCTTTTTATTAACACCATCTACAGGAATCTGAAGTTCCAAAGCTTTTGGCGTTAAAGTCAGCTCAATGACATTATTCGCCGTATTGATTACTGCTGCATATTTTAGATCATACTTCACTTTTGCCATTGCTTTTAATGCAGCTTCTGCTTTTACCGGGTTTTTCACTACTGTTTTTACAATTTCCTCTATTGGAAATTCAGCAAATGAGATGGTATCTTTTTTTACTTTAAATTCTTTTATGCCTTCTCTTTTACTATTTCCCTGTACAATAACCAGCTTTCCTTTGTAGTTGCCTTTTAAATTCTCCAGTTTTACAGGAGGGATGTCCGGTCCGTCGTTATTATTGCATGAGGATAGAGTAAATCCTATTAAAACCATTAAAACTGTTATAAAAAATCGGGGTACTGTCAATTTTTTCATTGCATTACTTTTTCGTTAAACATTAATTATTTTCGAGTACTCATCTATATAAATCTCCCTTTCTAAAAATCTTGCATGATTTTTAGAAAAAAAAGATAAATTTTTCATAACCATTTGATTTTATGGAGATAAAAATTCATCACTCCTCTGCAAATTTCGGACCTGATGTAAAAATTTTATTTTATTTACCCTCAGAAATAACAAAAAAGGAAGCTACATCACATAGCTTCCTTTTATTATTCATCATTTACATTTTACTGTACTCCTCCGCCAAGTGCTCTATAGAGGTCTACCTCAGCATTTAATCTTTCCAAAGTTACATTAATGGCTTCAAGATCATTCTGAAGTTTATTGTTCTGGGCTGTGATCACTTCAAGATAGGTGGCCATACCGCTTTTATACAGCTTAAGCGCATCATTGATTCCTTTGTCCAGAATGGCTGTTCTCTGGTCTAAAAGCTGAAGCCTTTCCGAAGAACCTTTAGACTTCGCCATCGCATCGGATACTTCTCCCACAGCAGTCATTACAGATTGTTTAAAATTGATGGCTGCTTTTTCCTGTTCAATCAAAGCTGTTTCGTAAGCTGTGCTCAGCTGTTTTTTCTGAAAAATAGGAGCCGCTAAATTCGCAGCGATTGCTTTGGTAATAGATCCTGGAATATCAAACCACGAGCTGAATTTATTGGAATTCACTCCTATCTGCGGGCTCAGACTGATACTTGGATACATTGCGGCTTTTGCCAACCCAGTTTTAGAATTTAAACTGATTACGTTAAATTCTGCCACTTTCAGATCGGGTCTCCGGCTCAGCAGTTGTGCCGGTAATCCTTCTGACAGTTTATTTTCAGGAATCATTGTTTTCAGATTTCCTTCCCTTTCTATCTGGGTTGGATATCCTCCGCAAAGAATACTCAAAGCATTTTCCTGGATAGAAATATTCTGTTTCGCCAAAGGAATTAGCAGTTCAGCTGTTTTCTTTTGTGCCTCTGACTGCTGAATAGCCAATGAATTAATCTGTCCTGCCTTAAACTGAAGATTCATCATTCTAAGAGTATTATCACTCAATTCAATATTCTGTTCAGCGATTTTCAGCTGTTCATCCAGACTGATAAGATTGTAATAGGCCTGAGCCACCTGAACTACAATTCTGCTTTTGATGGCATTTAAGTTTTCTTTTTGCCCAAAGTATTCTGCAGCAGCAGACTCTTTCTGCATTTTAGCTTTTCCCCAGATGTCTACTTCCCAGGAAAGTCTCAACGCAGCACTAAAATCATCTATATATTTTGTCCCTACAAACTGTTCGTTAAGAGAGCCGTTAAGCGTATTGGGAGAAGCCCAGCTTCTGTTGGCACCCGCAGTGAAATCCAGCGTTGGCATCAATCCCAGCTTGGCTTGCTTATAAATCAGATCCAGCTGTTCTATATTTTTCAACGCTACATTTACTTCGTTATTTCTGGAAAGGGCCTTATCTATTAATCCTATCAGTTTAGGATCTTTGAAAAAGGTCTTCCACGGCAGAACCACCGTATCTCCCGTTACCTGTACAGATTCTTTGTATGTTTCGGGAACCTGAAGATCTGTTCTTGTATATTTTTTCCCTACGGCACAAGACATCAGCAATGATGCCATTGCGCCTGAAATAAGGAAATTCTTTATATTAAATATTCTCATTTGTCAATTGATTTTCTGTCGTATGATACTTCTTTTTGGCAGAGAATTTCTCATCCAGATACTGAAAGAACATGTAGAGTACAGGAATTACAAAAACTCCTAAAACCACTCCACTCAGCATTCCCATTGCCGCACTCGTACTGATGGATTTGTTTCCTGAAGCCATCCCTCCTGTAGAAATCATCAGCGGAATCATCCCCACAATAAAGGCCAGCGAGGTCATGATGATCGGACGCAACCTTGCCTTTGCCCCTTCCAGTGCAGAATCCAGAATAGAAAGTCCTGATTTTCTCCTTTGAATGGCAAATTCGACAATAAGGATGGCATTTTTGGCCAAGAGACCAATAAGCATGATCAATCCTACCTGTACATAGATATTATTATCCAGTCCAATTGCTTTTATTCCTAAGAAAGCGCCTACAATACCCGTCGGAATGGAAAGCATTACTGCCAGAGGAAGAATATAACTTTCATATTGTGCTGCCAGCAGCAGGTATACGAAAAGCAAACATAAACCAAAGATGGCAATCGTCTGATTTCCTGCAGATTTCTCTTCCAAACTCAATCCAGTCCACTCGTAGCTGTAGTCAGAAGGTAATTTGCTTAATGTCTGCTCCAGCTTACCCATCAATTCTCCGTTACTGACTCCTGGTTTTGGAGACACATTGATATTTAATGAGTTGTAAAGATTATAACGCTGAACCGATTCCGGACCGTAGACTTTTTTCAAAGTGATCAGCGTATTCACCGGCACCATATCTCCTTTTTCATTCTTTACGAAAATATCATTGAACGCCTGTTCATCCATTCTGAAAACCCCGTCCGCTTTAATATTGACTCTGTAGAACTTTCCGAATCTTGAGAAATTCTGAGACTGGTCTCCTGAGAAATAGGTCTGAACGGTTCCTAACAGGTTTGAAATACTTACTCCAAGCTGTTTTGCTTTGTCTTCATTCACCTCAAGCTCCATCTGAGGGTAGTCTGCTCTGAACATCGTATAGGCGAATCCCACTTCCGGAACCTTCATCAGCTGACCGATCAGTTCGTCTGCTTTGGCTTTAAGAACCTGAGGGTCTCTACCCATACGGTCCTGAAGTACAATTTCGGCATCATTCGTCATTCCATATCCTTCTACCGGAGGCATTCTGAAGGTCATTACACTCCCTTCCTTGATAACACCCAGCTTTTCATTGGCCATATCTACAACCGCCTGGATATCCTGAACTTCACCTCTTTCTTTTTTGGGTTTCAGCTTAACAAATCCCATCGCGTAAGCCGGTCCTGCACTGTTACTAAGAAGGTTGTATCCTGTAATGGATGTATTTTCCTTCACTGCGTCTACCCCTTTTAAGATTTCATTGATTTTATTAGAAACCTCTGTCGTTTTTGTCAACGCTGTTCCCGGAGGCATACTTAAGGTATACATGAAGAATCCATCATCTTCCATCGGCACAAAGCTTTTAGGTGTGCTTGACATCAGCCATCCTGCAACACCTATAATGGCAACCACCAATCCTCCTGCAATCCATTTTCGCCCGATTAAAAAACGAACGCCTTTCGCATAGCGGTTGGTCATATTATTGAACCCGGCATTGAATGCTACCGCAAATCTTTGCCCGAATCCTTTCGGTTTTTTACCTTCTCCTGCGTGGTTGTTTTTCAAAAACACAGCACATAAAGCCGGAGTTAAAGTCAATGCGTTAACTGCTGAAATAATAATTGCGATGGCCAATGTATAGGCAAACTGCTTATAGAATAATCCTGCTGAGCCGGACATAAACCCAATTGGAATAAATACCGCTGACATCACCAATGTAATGGAAATAACCGCTCCTGTGATCTCACTCATCGCTTTGTGGGTAGCCTCTCTTCCTGAAAGATCTGTTCCCTCCATATTACTATGAACAGCTTCCACGACTACAATGGCATCATCCACTACAATACCGATCGCCAGTACAAGGGCAAAAAGCGTCAGTACATTGATGGTAAATCCTAAGACCAAAAGGAAGAAGAAGGTACCAATAATGGCTACCGGAACCGCCACTGCCGGAATAATGGTAGATCTAAAATCCTGTAAAAAGATAAATACTACAATAAATACCAGAATAAATGCTTCGATCAAAGTAGATTTCACTTGTCCTGTCGCTTCATCCAATCTTTCTTTGGTACTCATTACCTTCGTATATTTAATACCCGGAGGGAACGATTTTGATAATTGGTCAAGGGCTTTGTTTA
This sequence comes from Chryseobacterium sp. GW821-FHT04C04, assembly GCF_059420365.1. NCBI lineage: Bacteria > Pseudomonadati > Bacteroidota > Flavobacteriia > Flavobacteriales > Weeksellaceae > Chryseobacterium > Chryseobacterium sp. GW821-FHT04C04. The sequence goes on from NZ_JBWKTO010000003.1 coordinate 499,545, forward strand.
CCCCTATTTCAATCTGATTCGCATTGGATCCTGTGGTTTGCATGATCGCTACCGTCACCGCATTTTTCCCATTGGAAAGGTTATCTCCAGTGTTCGAAATAGCCCCGAATTCTACGCGGGCCACATCTTTAAGTCTGATTACCTGACTTCCGGTATTTTTAACAATGATATTCTCATATTGTTCCGGCTTGTTCTTTTTCCCTTTATATCTGATGACATATTCCAGGGCTGCATCTGACTCTTCTCCCAATTTACCCGGAGCAGATTCCAAACTGTGGTCTGCAATTGCTCTGGAAACATCAGCCGGTTCAAGTCCGTAGGAAGACATTTTCTGAGGATTAAGCCATATTCTCATGGAATAATCTTTCAATCCAAAAACCATGGCCTGCCCTACTCCTTTTACCCTTTTGACCTGTGGAATAAGATTAATGTTCGCGTAGTTCTGAAGGAATGTTTCATCATATTGTTTATTATCTTCAGTATAAATATTGAAAATCAATACCATACTATTCTGCTGCTTGGATGTGGTAAGTCCCATTCTAACTACCTCCTGTGGAAGTATCGGCGTGGCCTGCTGTACTCTGTTCTGTACATTTACGGCTGCCTGATCGGCATTCACCCCTTGTTTGAATATAATGGAGATAGAAAATGTACCGTCATTACTTGCGGTAGACTTCATGTATTCCATGTCTTCCACTCCATTGATCTGTTCTTCCAGCGGAGTTACCACGGAACGGATGACCGTCTCACTGTTCCCTCCCGGATAAGATCCTGAAACAGTGATTGTAGGCGGAGAAATATCTGGAAATCTGGTTACCGCCAGCTGGTTTAATCCTATAATCCCTAAAATAACAATGATAAGGGATATTACTGTCGCCAGTACCGGACGGTCTATTATCTTTTTTAACATTTTTGAATTTTCTATGAAGGGTTATACAACTATTTCAAAGGAACTGTTTGGGCAGCAACCTGTGCACCATCTGTAAGAGCATCAATCCTGTTGATGGCAATCTTATCTCCCGCATTCACTCCTTCTTTCACAAAGTAATCCTGAGATGTACTTCCTGAAATGGTAATCTGGGTCATTTTCACTTTGTCTTTACCGGTCAGTTTATAGACAAAGAACCGGTCCTGAATGTCTTTCACGGATCCTTTTGGAATCTTGATCACTCCGTTCAGTGCATTATGAATCATTATTCTTGCTGTTCCCCCCGCTCTCAATAATTTATCCGGGTTTTGGAAAACAGCTTTCATCTGAATACTTCCGGTATTTTTGTCGAAGTTTCCACTGGCATTTTCCAATTTTCCTTTAAGAGAATAGGTGGAACCATCTGCAAGGATAAGCTCTACATCTTCCGCTGTATTTCCTGAAGTTGCCGCTTTGCTGTGTGCAATAAAATCTGCCTCATTCATCGAGAAATAAACATTGACACTGTTTATGCTTGAAAGTGTTGTCAACGGAGATGCATCCGACGGACTGATGAGATTTCCTACTCTATTTGGAATTCTTCCTATATATCCGCTAACGGGCGCCTTGATATACGTAAAGTTGGCATTGATTTTTGATGATCCTAAAGAAGACTGTGCCTGAGCTACCTGTGCTAATGCTGCTTTGTAACTTGCCTGAGCTGTTTTCAGCTGCATATCAGAAACTACTTTTCCTTCTACCAACGGTTTTAGTTTTTCAACTTCAAGTCTTGCTGTTTCCTGGGCTGCCAACGCTGACTTCAGAACTGCTTCATTGGTATTTACCTGCTCATTGTACACTGATGGATTTATTCTGAAAAGGGTCTGTCCTTTACTTACATACTGTCCTTCTTTGATATATACTGCCTCCAGATAACCTGTCACCTGTGCCTTAATATCTACATTGTCCTGCCCCTCTATACTTCCAGGGTATCCCGTAGATACATCTGCATTTCCGGATTTCACCTGAATAAAATCTGTTGGAAACGCCTGCTGCATCTGCTGCGCTTTTTCCTGGCCATTCCCAGAACCACACGAGTATAATACCGCTGCAGCTGTAAGTGAAAGTACCAGATATCCTTTTCTGTAATTCATAACATTGGTTTTTAAATTTTACAGCAGCAAAATAACTTCATCTTATAGTGATATTCTTTCAGAAATTGGGTGAAGTGTCGTTAATCGCAGGTGAAGCGTATCATATTAAAAATGAAAAGAAAACATGCATTTCTCCTTATAAAACCTATAAAAAAACAGCATTTTTGGTTGAAAACAAGATAAAACCAATGAAAACAAATTATTGAATCATAGTGAACATAAAAATGAAACAAAAAAGTTGCCTTACATATAAGACAACCTTTTTATAAGATTAATAATCCATCCAGGATTTGAAAATGGAGGCTTTTTCTCTGCTTACAATCACTTCCATATCGGGTTGCTTTCTGAGTTCCAGCTTCAGCTTTCCATTAAAATGGTTGAAAATTTGTTTTACAGAATCAATGTGAATGATAAACTGCCTGTTGGCGCGGAAAAAGAATTTCGGGTCTAACTGTTTTTCCAGCTCTTCCAGAGTTTGGGGAAGATTTTCCACCACTCCGGTAGTGAGCATGGCTTTACTGATACCCAATTCAGTATAAAAGTATAAGATATCTTCCGCCAACACGGTTTTATATCCGTCCCGGTGAGTAATCAGAAAGCGTTTCCTGTAATCTTTGGGCTGGATATAATTCAGCAAGCCTTCAATAGCGGACCCCACCACCGGAACAGCTTCCATAAAGGTTTCATAGCGTTTTAAAGCGGCATCCAGTTCGTCTTCTTCAATGGGCTTCAGAAGGTAATCTACACTGTTGTATTTGAATGCCTGTACTGCATATTCATCGTATGCTGTGGTAAATATGACGGCACTTTTAATTTTATGTTTATTAAATATTTCAAAGCTGAGTCCGTCTGCCAGACGTACATCCATCATAATGACATCCGGAACGACATTATTCTCCAGCCAATGTACTGTTGAGGTAATAGAATCTTCTACTGAGAGAATCTCGATATGGGGTCTCAGCTTCAGCAATAGTCTTTTTAATCTGTCTGCATTGGGTCTTTCGTCCTCAACTATTAAAATTTTATTAATCTTCATATCAATGGAAGTTTTACAAAGAATTTATCTTCAGTTTTTTCAATAACCGGCTTTGGATATCCTAAGATTTCATACCGTGCAATGATATTGGTAAGCCCTACTCCAGAGGAATCCGGTTTATTGATCAAAGGCAGGAATGTATTGGATACGACCAGCTCTCCTTCGGGATTAGTATAAACCTCTATTTCCAAAGGATTGGCCTTTGATGTCTGATTATGCTTAATGGCGTTTTCAACCAGCAGCTGTAAAGACAATGGAAGGGTGTACATCGGCTTGTATTTTTCCTGGACATCTATTTTAAAAACCACCCCTTCACCAATTCTTTTTTCAATCAGAAAGATATAGGATTCTAAAAATTTCAGTTCCTCTTCTACTGCAATAATGTCTTTTTTGGAGTTGACCAACAGATATCGGTATACTCTTGCAAAGTTTTCTGAATACTCATAGCCTAGCTGCTGATCTTCCAGAATAAGCTCAGACAATACGCTTAAATTATTGAAAATAAAATGGGGATCTATCTGCAGTTTAAGAGCCTGAAGTTCTGCTGCCATAGCAGCCTGCTTATGTTTGGATGCCCTCAGTTTATGCTGGGCGGCTTCTACTGCTGTCTTTTTCCAGTTTTCAAGTAAATAATCCACAGTATTAAATGCGCTGATAATCAATGATATTACAATATTAGTTGCAATCCACTGTCCCAGGAGTGTATATTCTTTGCGGGAATCCATCTCAGGTAATGTCACTGAAGTACAGTCTACAATGGCGTTAATAATAATCACAATCATAACACTTCCCACGATCTGCAGTAAACATTGAATAAGCAGTCGTTTTATGGTTCTGTCTCTCCAGGGAAGCAGTTTATTAAGGGTCCTGTCTATAAATATACTGACCTCTGAAATAATGATGGAAAAAAAGATGATCCATGTGGCATCTTCCAGGATCATTTGCAGCGGAGCTTCCAGATATCCTTTCCAAACGGGATCAAATGGATCAATAAGATAGGAAAAGACACAGAAAGTGACCACTGCTACCGCCCAGATCACGAGCCTTCTCTTCATGGTAGAAAGAACCTTCTTATTCCGTACTATATTTTTCCTAAGGGTAGAAATCCTATTCATATCCGGGATTTTATGAATGTAAATATAGAAATAGATTTTATATGAGTATCCTCTATTTTGAACGAGACCGCCAAAACCGTCTTTGAAACGTAAAATAGAAGACTTAAAATGAAGGTTAACGTTTCATCACCTGAAAAAGACATTTCATCATCATTTTATGCAACATCACATTATTTTTATCATAAGACCTCAACAGTCTATCCTAGTTTTGCAGTATTAAATCCGGTACAATGAAAACAATAATTGTCTGCACAGATTTTTCCCCTGAAGCTGAAAATGCTACTCATTATGCAGCTTCTATGGCTAAAGAAAATAAATACAGAATCGTACTGTTTAATCTACAGACTATTTCTATTCATGCTTTGAATGCTCAGGCTTCAGCAGATTTTTTCTATTCCCAGACTTTTAAAAATCAGAAAAAGCTTGAAGATAAAGCCATTGAACTTAAGACGCTATACACTATAGAGACTGAACATCACCTGGCTTCTGGTAATTTCATTGAAGAACTGGAAAACTGTATACAAGTCCACGGGGGTGATTTTATTGTTATGGGAATGGCAGAAAAGACCCTTGAACAAAGGCTTTTGGGCAATAGTGTAACAAGGGCTATCCATAGAATACAAAAACCAATATTAATTGTTCCCGCTCATATAGAATACACGGGAATCAGGAAAATTCTCTTTGCCTACGACAATCATAAAAATATGACCTGGTCTGCGATGAATGACATTTATTATTTCATTAATGAATTTAATGCTGAAGTAGAGGTATTCAACGTAAGTGAAAGACTGGAAGATTTTGCTGAGGTGATCCATGATATCGACCTGAATTCGGGACATGATCTGGATGATATTAAATACAGCTTTAAAATGATTCAGTCCATTGAGGTGATCAAGGCTATTGAAGACGAAATCAGATTGACGAATCCAGATCTTTTGACCATGTTTCCCTATAAATACAACCTTGTGGAAGCTCTTTTCCATCGAAGCAAAACAGCTATTATGGCTTATAAAAATAAAATACCATTGCTATCAATTCCCCTAAACGTAGATTAAGATCAATAAAAATCTGTACACATTTGAATTATCCTTTTTTGCCTTTGAAGGCTAAATTTTACACTTAATCTTGTTTAACAGGACCGGAAATCTTTTTCCGGTCCTGTTTTTATTTTAACTTCATGTAATTTGAAACTATACCATCAGAGCCATTAACGCCTCGTAGTAATTTTCTAATAAACGGTGATCTCCATTTAGAAATAAGTAAGGTTCTATGAGCTCCAATTCCATTAATTGAAATGAATTGTTGATTAAAACACCATCTACTCTTGCATACAGTGTCACTTGTGGCAGGCTTTTCAAATAGGAACCCGCCTGTTCTATGTGTAAGGGATCCGGAACAGGATAACTGATACTTCCTCCATGATAATGCTGCACTCTGAAATCTCCTTTTTTAGGCGTTTTTAGTGAACAATGGCTATATTTTCCATTGAAAAACAGGAAAGACCATTCTCCGTTTTTAATCTCATCTACAAATGGCTGTACCATATAATCCTGCTCTTTCAAAAGGGTTTCAATTTCCACAGAACGTTCATTGAAATTATCTTTGCTTACCGTGATTGTATTTTGTGCTCCTGCACTTACGCAGGGTTTTACAACCAGCTTATCAGTATTGAAATACGCAAAGAAACGGTTATCAAATCCGGAACCTTTTTCAATATATTCGGCAGGGATAACAGGAAGTTGTTTTTCTGCAAGATCTTTCAGATAATGTTTATCACTGTTCCATTGAATGATCTCAACAGGGTTTAATACTTTTACCCCTAATTTTTCAAGATTGTCCAGCCAGTTCACGAATTCATGTAAGTGATTGTGGTAATCCCAGGGAGATTTGATGACAACGACATCGAAACTCCTCCAATCAACATTTCTATCATTCCAGATGGTAGGAACAACATCTAAGCCTTTATGTGTTAAAAAATTAATCAGTTCTGTATCTTCATCATTGGCCACTCCCTGCGAGAATCTTTCTTCTTTTTTATAGCCTACTATTGTGATTTTCATGCTTCTGTTTTTGAGTTTTATTTCACCCTCAATTTCGGGAAACCTTAAGGATAAACTCAGACACAGATTTTTCTATTTTGAGGGGTACAATTGGGATTTTTTCTGATAAGGAAAACAAATTGACAATTCATATCCATCTGAATATCAAAAAGTCGTAAATTTATTAAAGGATAAAAAACAGTGTTTTCCCTCTTTTTTATAGTTATCCCGTTCGCTAATTTTGTTCAATAAAATTAAAAACCATAAAAATGAAAACTTCCTTTTTTACTAAAATCTTAAGTCCGCTTTGTGCAGCATTTGTTATCGCTTTTTGTTTACTAAGCTGTACCCGCTGCTCCGAACCTCCTAAAGAACCCGTTAGCAACAGTTATAAAAAGAAACTGATCAGCTATCGTGAAGGCTGGGTTCTTTTTGATGAATACACGAGAACCAATCATGAAGCTCTCACCAAATACAGGAATGGTGAGCCCGATTCCCGATGGTACTGGTTTTCGCTGGAAGATATGGAAGGATATATTAAATACGTAAAAGAAAACGCCAAAAAACAGAATTTAAAAAATCCGGGAATCAGGATTTACATGGGAAAATATCCTTTGAATCATCCTAAAAACAGAATGGCAAAACCTGAATATGCAGGCTATCAAACCATATTTCTGGCCCCTACTGCACAAAAGAAAAAAAGAGACAATGCCATGTCGAGATCCGCAACATCCGCGACATCTGAGGAAAATACAGATGTTCCTTCAATAGAGTCTATGAATATGACCAATCTGGCTCCGCCGCCAAAAACGTTGTCTGGAACAATGCCATAAAAAAAATAAAACTATGAACTGGAATATTGAAATAGGAAAACAGATATCTATGGTCATATCTATTATAGTCATGATTTTAATGATTATAAAATATAGAAAAACCGGAAAGGAAAATTTGTTTTTTATCATCGGATATCTGTTGTTTTCCCTGATTGATATTTTCTGTTATTTCTACTATGACCTGACAAGTCTGCCTACGGATATATTCTATGTCATTGGTTTTTTGATGGTCGTATTTTTTTTATACTTACTGTATTATTACCATTTGTTGTATGTTCCGCTGCTCAAAAAGATACAGATGCTTATTCTGGTGCTTTTTGTCCTCAATATTGCGGTAATGTTTTACACAGAAGATGATCTGCTTCATCATTTTTCTTTTAATATGCTGTATGTAGATATTCTTCTGCTGCTATTTTCAATTATTTTGTTCCTGTACCAAACCTTTAATTCAGATAAAATACTAGAAATCAAAAATTACTTACCCTTCTGGATTTCAGTGGCTTTACTGATCTTTTTTATCGGAAGTATTCCTATTCTCTTTTTCAGGACTACGGTTTCGGAGAGTATTTATTTCTTCATTTTATTTATGTTGAATTTGATCAGCAACAGCATCCTTATATTGGGTTTAATTGGGAACAAACAAGACAGAAACAGATAAATGCTTCTTAGATATGGAAGAGAATAACTTGGTCATCATCTTTACCATTACTTTATTCATCGTTGTTCTTACAATGATCTTCATTTATGCTGTTTTTATCAAGAAAAAAACAACGCTGCTGATAGAGCAAAAGGAAAAAGATCTGCGGTTTGAAAAAGAACTGGCCACTTCTCAGGTGGAAATGAAGGAACAGACCCTCAATTATATCGGGCAGGAATTGCATGATGATCTTGGACAAAAACTTTCTGTGGTCAGGTTGCGGCAAAATCAACTGATTACGAAGCTAAAAAATACAGAAAAAGAAGACCTGATGGAGCTGAATGACCTTTTAGGCGAATGTATACAGGATATCAGAAACTTGTCTAAAACATTGATTACCGAACAAATCATTCATTTCGGACTGGCAGAATCCATAGAAAGAGAGGTTCAAAGGATCAAAAAACTGAAATTATTAAAAATAGAATTCTTCACTCAGAAACAGGACATTGATATTTCTCCGAAACATGGGCTGATCCTCTTCAGAATTATCCAGGAAAGTATCAATAACGTTTTGAAACATTCAAAAGCCAAAAATGTTTCTATACAAATGGAAGATGATTGTGAAAAATTACACATTAGTATCTCAGACAATGGAAAAGGCTTTGATACAAGCAATATTCAGGACGGTTCAGGATTGAAAAACATGAAATTGAGGGCCAGGCTTATCCATGCTGAACTGTCTATACAATCTGAACTGAACAAAGGAACACAAACTTTGATAACCTATCACAAAAATTTATTATGAAAACCATTCCCATAGCCATCGTGGATGATCATACTTTAATCTCCAAAGCATTGGAAAATATGATCTCAGAAAATCCTCAATATAGGGTGATCATGAATCATCCTAACGGAGAAGATTTTATTGCTGGCATAGAAAAAGCGTCCGAATTGCCGGATGTCGTATTGATGGATGTCAATATGCCTTATAAAAACGGCATAGAAACTACAGAATGGCTTAGTGAACACTATCCTGACATCAGGGTCATTGCTTTGACAATGGATGATGATGAAAAAACATTGATTAAAATGCTAAAGGCAGGAGCTAAAGGATACTTACTCAAAGACATGCAGCCCTCTATCCTCTTTCAGGCGATCGACACTGTTTTTGAAAAAGGGAGCTTTTATACTGATTTTGTGGCCCAGAAACTTCTGAAAGTAAAAACAGAAGAAATAAAAACCGCCTCTTTACTTTCGGAACTGAAAGACCGGGAGAAAGAGTTTATAAGATGGGCGTGCAGTGAACTTACCTATAAAGAAATAGCAGACAAGATGTGCCTCAGTCCCAAAACAATTGATGGCTACAGAGATTCCGTTTTTGTAAAACTGGATATAAAAAACAGAGCCGGTCTGGTGCTCTTTGCTTTAAAACACGATCTGTGTTGATAGAATATTTCAATATTCTGATCTTATTGTATCTCATAAAACAAACATCCTTACATCTTACTTATCCATCCGGCAGCTTTTCAAGCTGCCGGATTTTTGATGACATAACATACTCATACAGAATCAAAAAGGGGCTTTTACCTTTCTCAAAATACGGTTTTATCCTCTGTTTTTGTTCTGTAGAATGACGGAATTTTGTCATAGAAAAACAAAGGAAGGCAGAACCCGAAAAGCCGAAACAGAGTAGGGATTATTTTAAAACTAATACAATGAAAAAAGCACTCATCGTAGGAATCAATGATTATGCACCTATCGGATACGGAGGACCAGATCTTAATGGCTGCGTAAATGACGCGAGGGATATGGCCAACACATTGGTGATCTGTGGTTTTAGTCCGGCAAAGATTAAAATCCTGACCAATCAAAATGCCACAAGAGCGAATATATTAAACTATCTGAAATCGATCATCAGTACCAGTGTAAAAGGAGATTCTCTTGTTTTTTATTATTCAGGACACGGAACCCGAGTGGCTAATATCGGGTCAGATCTGGAACTGGATGGTCTGGATGAAGCTATTTGTCCGCACGACTATGCTAATAATGGGGTCATTCGTGATGATGATTTTAAAACCGTTCTCAGCAAGCTAAAACCAGGAGTCAATATGGAAGTCATCTTCGACTGCTGTTATTCCGGAACAGGAACGAGAAAAATGGATCTGGGACTGGAAGCAGACCTCCTTAATGAAACTGCCCGTTATATTCCTCCAATGCTTGAGGATGAATTTTATCTGACCTATGCCAGTGAAATGGAATCTTCTAAAAGTTCAAAAAAATCAACTGTTCTGACTAAAGCATTAATCCCTGTTGCCGGAATGAATCACACGCTATGGGCTGCCGCGAAAGACAATCAGGTATCTATGGAAGGAAATATCAGCGGGCAGATACGAGGGTATTTCACGTATCACTTCTGCAAAATATTGCGTGCGACCAATGGAAATATCGTCCGAAAAACACTTGATAAACAGGTTGCTATCGCATTAGCTGCGATGGGAGCCGCTCAGATCAACCAAACGGAAAGCATCACTGCAGAATTTTCACAAAAAATATTCACTTAATCATACAACCATTACCGGCGGAATCCGAAAAGCCATCAAAAGAGTAGGAATATACCAGATTAAAAATAATAATCATGTCTAAAATTGAAAACAACAACCCAATGACAGCAGAAGAAGTTTTAAGACTTAGAGCTGTTAAAGCAAAATCAACTGAAAAACCAGAAGTAATTGAAAAATTATTTAAGCTGGCTCCCGCTATGGAAACTATTAACGGAAGAACTTTTCCTAAAGGAATGAAAACAATAGGAATGCCTATGGATGAAAAAACAGCAGAAAACCGATCACTGGAAACTGATCATTTCTATCCTACCCATGCTGATTTTGAATACAATCCCAAACTGGAACCCAAAAGAGACCGTAAACCTAAATTTATCGACAGAGATTCTTTCCTGACTCCTGAAAATGCAAGAACTATTTTTGGAGCAGATCAAAGAAAAGTATATAATTCTACAGCCTATCCATGGAGATGTGTCGGCAGAGTAGAAAGCTCTTTAGGATCAGGAAGCGGTGTCATGATTGGACCAAGACACCTTCTTACCTGTTCTCATATTGTAGACTGGCAGCCCAATAATACTACAGGATGGCTGAAATTCACGCCAATGTATTACAACGGAAGCGCTCCTTACGGAACAGCCTGGGGTACATTAACGTATTACAAGTATAAAGTAGCAGGTCCTTCTATTGATTCAACAGAAATACAATACGATTATGTAGTGATTGTGTTAGACAGACCTATCGGAAACAGCACAGGCTGGTTAGGCTCAAAATCATATTCCGATTCTTGGGATGGAGGTGCTTACTGGACTCACGCAGGATATCCGGGAGACCTTACAGGAACCCAAAGACCCACCTACCAAACAGGAATCGCGCTGGACGGAGACTTCTGGAGTGCAGATGACAACGAAAGCATGAGCCATAAAGCAGATATATGGCCTGGACAAAGCGGGGGTCCTTTCTGGGGATATTGGGACGGTTCTCCGTATGCCGTGGCCACTCAAAGCGCTCATAATCCGAGTGATAACTTTGCAAGTGGAGGCTCAGATTTGGTGAATCTGGTCATCAGAGCAAGAAATGAACATCCTTAATTTATTTTTAGTTTCAATCAAAAGTCTACCTTTCGGGGTAGACTTTTTTTGTGATCCTATTCTGTTTTTGAATAACAAGTATATTAGTACTAAAAAGAAAACTTTTTAGGCTTATTTAAAAACAAGAAAAAATATTTATTTTGTTTCATAAAACGGTTCAATAAGTTCATTGAGTGATGAAGCAGATCCAAACAAAATGCTTGATTTATTTCAAAAATTTGCTGAAATTTTTAAGCCTAACAATAATAGTTAATTGGATCTTTTTATATAGAATACCAATAGTAAAATACTGAAGATTTAGATTATAGATTATCTAGAAACTATATAAAAACTAATAAAATATTTAACACAAATGATTAAATAAGACCTATTTAGAATAGTCGATGTTAATAACTTTTTTTTGTGAATAATTTAAGAACAGTTTGATAACAAAAGTTATTATCAATAAAGGATTTCAATAAAATGGTGTTACCATATTTCCTGCTCTTCAGTGTTTATGGTTATAAAAAATTTATGGAGGAATGAATGAACCATTGAATATTTGTACGTACATTTGTTCAACAAAATGATATATCAAAATGATATTTTTTCTTTTTAAAAAAGAAAAAACCTCCATAAAGGAGGCTTTTGGCTAGAACAGTTCTTATCTATTTTTTGAACGAGACTGAATCGTATCATAAAGTTGAATAAGAATTACTACGAGTTCTAGTAAATTAGAAAAATCTTCCATTATGGAAAAATTATAAACTCGAGGGCTCAATCTCGAGTTTATTAGTTATCAAAGGTATTAAAGACTTTGTGTATTAAAAAGTCGACTATCTAAAAAGTTTTCCACATTTACATAGAACACAGATGAATAGGCAATTTATAATAACTTTTGAACAATGATTATCAAATCTGCTTCTTAAATATTAAACAATGTTTTATATAAGTCGATTAATAAAGGACAAAAATATTAAACATTAATTTTATTTCTTTTGATTCTGTAATTCGTCAACCAAATTTTATTACAACTCAAACCCTAATTAAATTCAATAATTTATGAAAAGGTGTAGTGTTGGAACTTGGGAAATGAATATATCAATTAACTGGAATAGAGCTTTGGATTCTGATAAAAATTAATTCTAACGATTTTTTATAGTCTCAAAAAACGATATTAAATTTTCTTCTATTTGTTATTTTATCATGTTAAATTGTAGATTATTATCTTCTTTTGGAATTGACAAGAACCCCCTTAATCCCTTACTCAAAAACGTATGATAAGGTGAACTGAAAGGTCAAAACTATCATTTTTCCCCTGTACTTTCGAATAATTAAAATATATCATAATTCTCAATATTTTAATACATTTGTTATTAAACATATTTCAGATGAATTTCGAGCAGATCAACTTACACCTTGAGGCTTACAAAGAGCATAACCAGATTCTGGATGCAGCAAAATATCTGATCCATTCTTTTGATCTTGAACACGAAAACTTTGCCGGGTTTGGATTCAGGGAAGAACTTTCTCCCACTTCAATGCTTCTTACAGCAGAGGGAGGTCTGGGTGGGCCGCAAACCGTAATGATCCCAAGAAATTTATTTGATTTTGACCTGAACCTTGTCCTGAATATGGTGGCCCACGAGATGCTTCATGTAAGACAAAAAGCTCCCGGACAAGTCATTGAAGACAAAAATGAAAGAGAATTTCAGGCGTATTATGAGATGCTTTTTCACAGAGTATTTCCACAGATTCCGGAGGTTTCAGATTTTCATAAAAAATTCTTCGGCGGGAAAGCGTTGGAATATTACAAAAGAATGGGTGAAGGGTCAGTATTACAGCAAAAATATGCGGAACAGAAAACAGAAGTAGAACATTTAATCAACGAATTACCATGACAGTAAAACCAGACATCACCTGGGCAGATTTTGAAAAAATAGACATCAGATGCGGAACAATAATTTCAGTGAATGATTTTGAAAAAGCCAGAAACCCTTCTTACCAGCTGGAAATAGACTTTGGAGATCTGGGAATCAGAAAATCATCGGCACAAATTACTTCTCTTTATGAAAAAGAGGAACTGATAGGAAAACAGATTTTAGCCGTGGTTAATTTCCCTAAAAAGCAGATTGCCAACTTCTTCAGTGAGTGTCTTGTTTTGGGATTGTATGGTGATGATAAAAAAGATGTTACTCTTTTAGCCCCTTCATTGCCAACAAAAAACGGAATGCAGGTAGGATAGACACCAACAAAAACATGATACAGAACATACCCTTAGAAAGAGTTTTATTCCTTGATATTGAGACCGTTCCACAGTCAGGATCCTGGGACGAATTATCCGAAACAGAGCAATATCTGTGGGACAAGAAGACCCGATTCCAGAGAAAAGAAGAGATCTCGGCAGAAGAATTTTATGAACGTGCCGGCATTATGGCCGAGTTTGGAAAAATCATCTGCATCACCATCGGGATGATTGAAAAGAATGATACTTTAAAAATAAAAAGCTTTTCCGGGCATGATGAAAAGAAAATGCTTCAGGAATTTGGAGAAATTTTCAACAGCCCCAGACTCTATAATGTCATTCTGTGTGCTCACAACGGAAAGGAATTTGATTTCCCCTGGATTGCCAGACGATACCTTATCAACGGAATGCAGCCCCCGGCTCCGTTTCAGATGTTTGGAAAAAAGCCCTGGGAGATTCCTCATATAGACACTATGGAACTGTGGAAGTTCGGGGATTATAAGAGTTTTATATCACTGGAATTACTGGCTCATGTCTTTGGTATTCCCACTCCGAAAGATGATATTGACGGCTCAATGGTTTCATCAATTTACTACATAGAAAAAGACTTGCAGAGAATTGTTGACTATTGTGAAAAAGATGTCTTAACTTTGGCAAATATTTTCCGGCGCATGCGTCAGGAAGATTTGTTGAAAAGGAATATCAATCTAGATTAAAAAATGAAATTTACAGACGATCAAATTGCTGACATTGGTGAGGAAATCATTGGTGTGCTAAAAACCGTATATGACCCCGAAATTCCGGTAGATATTTACGAATTAGGACTGATTTATGATGTCCAGATCTCCGATGATGCTGACGTAAAAATTATAATGACACTTACGACTCCTAACTGTCCTGTTGCAGAAACACTACCGCAGGAAGTAAAAGATAAAGTGGCTGAAGTAGAGAATGTAAAAAGTGTAGATTTAGAGCTTACTTTTGAACCGAGCTGGAATAAGGATATGATGAGTGAAGAAGCGAAGTTTGAACTGGGAATGCTTTAATTACTCTTAACAATATAAAACCCCGAAAGAATTCTTTCGGGGTTTTTGTTTTTTAAATATCTGTTGCAATTTCTTTCCCTTCTCTCCTGCTCCACTCACTCCAGGATCCTACATACAAATCCGGCATTGGAAAACCGGCATAATCCAGAGCCAAAATAGTATGGCATGCTGTAACGCCAGATCCACAGTGAATGATCAGATGCTCAGGGTTATTTTTTAATAACTGGCTGTATTTTTCTTTTAAAACTACCGGACTCAGAAAATTACCGTTTTCATCAAGGTTTTCAGAAAAAGGAATATTGATCGCTCCCGGAATATGTCCGGCAACAAGATCTATTGGTTCAGACTCACCTCTGTATCGATAGGCATCTCTTACATCAATGACAGTAGAAGAATTGTCTGCCAGATCATTTTCAACAATCTCCAGGCTCGAAATCGGAAGGTTCCACTGATTTTTTTCAATCAAAACCGCCTTATTAAAGACTTCTTCTCCTGAAGAAAATTCAAAGTTATTTTTTTCGGCTGCCTGCATTCCGCCATCTAGAACCTGAACATTTGCAAGACCGAAAGATCTTAACATCCACCATGCTCTTGCTGCTGCATTCGAAGCATTTTTATCATCATACACAACAACGTGAGAGTTCTCATCGATCCCAAGGTTTGACAATGTTTCAGCAAACTTTTCTACAGAAGGAAGCGGATGTCTTCCACCAAAAGCAGCATCTTCTCCTATCTCAGCCAGATCTTTATCCAGATCAATAAATCTAGCTCCTTTAATATGCTTTTCAAGATAGTTTTGCTTTACCTCTTTTCCTGTTCTTGCATCAAGAATGATAAGATTTTCTGTGGAAAGTTTTTTTAATTCGGAAGGTGAGATGATTGGAGACATTTTGTTGATTTTGGGGTTAATTTGATTATGTTTTGGCTAAAGCCATGTGTATCTTAATATAGTAAAGCGGGCTAAAGCCCGCTCCTATTGATTTTTTTATTCTTTACAACTATTTAAAAATGAAAAATATCCTTCGCTTTGTTATAAGAACTTTCAAAGTTCAGGAGGTTCAATTTATGTTCTGCTTTTTCAACACTCATAAAGTTGATCACCTGCTCGGTAGGCATATTTCCTACCAGATCATCTTTAGCCATAGGACAACCGCCGATTCCTTTGATGGCACTGTCAAATCTTCGGCAGCCTTTATCATAAGCCGCTTTTAATTTCGAGTAAGAATCTTCATAACGGTTATGAAAATGTCCTCCGAAGTTGATCTCAGGGTATTTTGAAGGTATCTTTTCGAACAAAAGAGCAATGGTTTCCGGAGTTGCCACACCCGTTGTATCTGACAATAAAATGTCTTTCACACCGATATCGGAGAATCTTTGTGCCCACTGGTCTACATCTTCCCATTTCCACATTTCACCGTAAGGATTCCCAAAAGCCATGGAAAAATAGATATTCAGCTGTTTTCCTTCACTTCTTGTCAGCTCAAGCATTTTAATAATCTCCTCAAAAGCTTCTCCCTGACTTTTATTGGTATTTCTATGCTGAAAGGTTTCAGAAATAGAAAACGGAAAGCCCAGAATATCTACAGATGAGTGTTTCAATGCTTTTTCGGCACCTCTATAGTTTCCGATAATTGCAGAAACTTTCGTTTTGGAACGTGATTTATCAATATTTTTAGCCACCTCATCAGAGTCAGCCATCTGTGGGATTGCTTTAGGAGAAACAAAACTCAGACAATCCAACACATCAAAGCCAACATCCATCAAGGAGTTGATATAATCTATTTTTTTATCGGTAGGGATAAACTCTCCCCATCCCTGCATGGCATCTCTAGGACATTCGGTAAGAAACATTGGTACTTTTTGATTTTCTCAAATATAATAAAACTAAACTACTTAGTATACTGTACATACAAATCTAGCACTATTTTGATTTTCAAAGTTTTATATCTGATTTATAATTTCAATCACTGATATTCACTCTCAAATAATGTATTCTCAGCATCAAATTTGCTAACTTTGTTAAAATTTATGATAAATCTGATGAGTACAATAGAATTCAACCCATTGTGGAAAGAGAAATTACTGAACCGTTTTCTTAGCTATGTAAAAATATATTCAACCAGCGATGCAGAAAGTGAAACAACACCTTCTACTCCGCGCCAGTGGGATATTGCCAACTATATTACTGAAGAACTGAAGACTATCGGTCTGGAAAATGTTTCAATTGATGAGCATGGTTATATTATGGGATATGTTCCTTCTAACCTTGAAAATGATGACAGACCTACTATCGGATTTATTTCACACTATGATACTTCACCGGATTTCAGTGGAGAAAATGTACAACCTCAGGTTTGGGAAAACTATGATGGAAATGATCTTCTTTTGAACCAGGCGACAGGATTCACATTATCTCCTTCAAGATTTGAAAGCTTAAAAAAATACATCGGGCAGACCTTAATTACTACTGACGGAACAACTCTTCTTGGTGCTGATGATAAGGCAGGTTGTGCAGAGATTGTAACTGCCGCTGAGTACCTTATCGCTCATCCGGAGATCAAACATGGGAGAATCGCTATAGGATTTACTCCTGATGAAGAAATCGGAAGAGGCGCTCATAAATTTGATGTTGCTAAATTTGGTGCAGAGTGGGCTTATACCATGGACGGTGGAGAAGTTGGAGAACTGGAATATGAAAACTTCAATGCTGCCGGAGCTGTTGTAAAAATCCACGGATTGAGCGTTCACCCCGGTTATGCTTACGGAAAAATGATCAATGCAGCTCTTTTAGCAGCTGAATTTGCTCAAACGCTTCCGGCTAACGAAACTCCTGCAACAACAAAAGGTTTTGACGGGTTCTATCATTTAATGGATATTACAGCAGATATCTCCGAAGCAAAACTTCAATACATCATCCGTGATCATGATGCAGATAAATTTGAAGCCAGAAAGAAATTCATGGAAGGGAAAATCGCTGAATTCAACCAGAAGCATGGTGAAGGAACCGCTGAAGTGGAGGTCAAAGAACAATACAGAAACATGAAGCAGCAGTTTGAAGGTAAAATGCACATTGTAGATCTTGCCGCAAAAGCAATGACTGAAGCTGGTATTGAGCCTAAGATCAAGGCGATCAGAGGAGGAACTGACGGTGCACAGCTTTCTTATATGGGACTTCCATGCCCAAATATTTTCGCAGGAGGAATCAACTTCCACGGACCATACGAGTATGTAGCATTGGAAAGTATGGAAAAAGCAACTGAAGTAATTATTAATATTGTAAAAGCGTAATAAATCATGAAAAAGGTCTTAGCATCAGCATTCATTTTCACTTTTATTTTCGGCAGCGCCCAGATTTCTGAATTTCAAAGGGCAGATTCCCGCTATGAAAGAAAGAAAGCGGCTCTGTATAACAAATATCCTAAGCCTAATGATTTAAAAACCAAGAAAGAATGGCTCCTGACGGAGGATAAAATTGCCGCCTACAAGGATGCTTTGGAAAAAGCTTCAGTTGAGGATAAGAAAATGATCGCTGCAGATCCACCCGCAAAAGGAAAGGTTACTAAAGAAGCTGAATACGATAAAGGTAAAGCCGCTTTCCAAAAGCTTTTATATGAAGCAGTGGATCTTGACTTTCTCAATTTTTCTTCAGATGCTTACAAAGCAACAATCACTTTTGTTGTAGACTCCAAAGGAAATGCTCTTGACCCCAACGTAAAAGGAAATAATGAAGATGTAAATGCATTCATTGAAGCCGCTTTTTACCGCATAAAAGACAAAGGCAAGTGGAAGCCGGCAGAAGATAAAGGAAAACCGGTATCCTCTACCGTTTCTATTCCTTTAGCATTGATTTTAAAAAAATAATCTATACAAACCCGCTCTCATCACAGCGGGTTTTTCATTTCCTATACCTTAGGAATTCATATTCCCTATTAGCGGGGAACACAATGTAAATTTCACTGAAAATCATTATGTTATTGACACTAATTTAATATGATTCTTTTGGGAGCGTTAAATAATTCATCTAAATTAGATAGAAACTTAAAATCACTGTTTATGAAAATGAAATCTAACCCCTTCACAATCAGCAGAAAATTTTATTTTTCTATTCTTTTTTCTATTTTCTGTTTGTTTCTTTTAACGTCTTGTTCTCAGGATGATCCACTGGATACTCCTGTTGAAAATTCTACAGAGTCTGCTCCTATGAAGACATTAGGAAAACTGACTTTACAGAAAAATGTTATTATCTTGAATGATGAATCGGTAAATGCAATTTCTGCCCACAATGAAAGGGAAATTACATTTAACCGCAGTACTCCGCAAACAGACAGTATTTTGGCAGGAACTGTTATTGTTGGTACAAAAGTAGAAGGTAATCAGGTGAGCACAATCCTTTCAAAAGTGAACGCTGTTTACAAATCAAATAACGGCTTCACGGTACAAACTTCCAGTGCAAAACTTGAAGAATTTATCTATAGCGGAACCCTGAGCGGAGTGTATGATCCATCAGATAAAGCGCCCGTTAATATTAATGGAAAAATGGTGAATTATGTTCCCGTAGAAGGTTTGGTTTCTCAGGAAATCAATCGTAAAATACTTTCTATTGAAGCCAGGAACCTCCAAAATCAAAAAGTAGTTGCTTTCAACCGTTTTGATTTTGATAAAACCTTTTCATTTCCCTTATCCTCAGCAGGAAATTCCAGCGTGAATGTAAAGGGCGGATTTACTCCAAAAATTGATTATAATATCACTTTTTCGTGGGGCCATTTATCTGATTTTTATGTCAACCTCATCATGGATGACATCAAACTTCAGAGCTCTGCAAGTATTGTAGGAAGCCTGGGCTATACAGCCAGCACGACAGATTATCTGAATATTCCTATCGTTCCTATTGTCCTGGGGCCTACGGGTCTTATTTTAAGCCCTACCCTTTCTGCAGGACCATTTCTTGGAGTGCAGGCAACAGGAAAAGTGCAGGGACAGCTTTTGGATCTTGAAGGAAATGCCAACTTCCTGATAAGCAAAAATCCGGCACTGAATATCAATCTTCAAAAGAAATCAGATCCCGCCATCACCGGTGTGGAAGGAAACTTATCTGCTGAAGCCGGTTTAGAGGCTAAAGGAGCCGTAGGGCTGCTGTTTATTTCTATTCCTATTGCCAATTCCGGATTAAGAGGAAGAGCTTCTGCTCTTTCATCTTTAGGGCTGACATTTATTCCTGAAAGAAAAGGAGTATTTTCTGTAAAAGGCAAAATTCAGGCAGATATGTTTTATGGTTTTGGAATAGCTCCTCTCAGGTATGAAGGGACTATCCCTCTTTTCAAAAAAGAATATCTGCTGTATCAAAAGGATTTCAGTTTCTAAAACAGAGCAGATCATTTATCTCATTATCAATAAGCCACTTCAAGAGTGGCTTATTTTAGTATAAAAAACACCATACATATAATTCATTTACAATTAATTAACGCAATTTTATTATATTTACAAGGATGTACAATTTTAAACTATAACATTTAATACCAAATTTAATCATGAAAAAAATGAAAAAACTTTTGAGAAAAGACTTATCTGCAATTCTAGGAAGCGGAGGCGGAGGCTGTCATATGGGAGGAAATTCCTATAATTGTCAGGATGACTGCCAGTGTGCCTGGGGAAATGCCTGTGAAATGTATGAAGATGGAAGTCCGGGACAATGCATCGCTGTAGGAGGTGGTGGAAATCCTGGCGGAGGAGGTGGATGCAATCCTCCTTCTATCTGTGAAGAGCAACCGTATTAGTAATAGAAAGCCGGAAGTAGTACTACTTCCGGCTTTTATTTTTCACCCGAAAACAGAACCTTGTCAAAGCATCTCTGCCGTTCATCAAATAAAATTTCACCCCATGTTTCATAATTGTTGTTTTGCATCAGATTTTTAACAACACTTAATTTATGAAGCAGCAATTTTTAGCCTTAAGCTCTTTATTATTGTGCATTTCCTGCACCATAGAGATGAAAGCACAGCAAGCTCCAGCTTTTCACATCGGAATAAAGGGAGGAACAAATTTTACAAAAACCTCCACGGAATCTTCTTCCTTGGAAGGAAAATACGGCTTCGGTTATCAGGCGGGAGTCATGACAAGAGTAGACCTGGGAAGCCTGTATGTACAAGGAGAAGCACTCTTCAACAAAAGGAAAACATCATTCGAGTCCCAAGACGGAAACTCTTCAAAACTTTCATGGAACGCTATTGATATCCCTGTAATGGTAGGATATAAATTCATTAAAACCGATGATTTCAATGTAAGGGTATTTGCCGGAGGAGTTTACAGCTATGCTTTTAATAATAATTTATCTACTTCTCAGGCTCTTCAGGAAGGTTTTAAAAAGTTTGACAAATCCAATATTGGTGTTACGGGAGGGGTAGGATTAGACTATAAAAATTTCACGGTAGATCTGAGGTATGAGACCGGCCTTACAAGCATTAGTAAAGAATTTAAGTCCAAACCCCATAGTTTTTCCCTCGGAATAGGGTATTTCCTGTTCTAAAAAACTTAAATTATCTTTACCTGTTAGAAACTGTTTTCCCTGCAGTTTCTAATTTTTTTATCAACCTATATCCAGTTCCATGACAAAATCTTTTGTTTTAAAAGAATACATATTTACTTTTATTTTCTGGCTTGTTCTCGCTATTGTATTATGGTGTAATTTTCAGACCACCACAGAAAATTATCTTGCAATGATACAAGCGGTTATCATTGTGAGTTTTTCTTTTACATTTACCCATTTTTTAACCAATAAACTTCTTCCAAAAGCCTTACAGGAAAAAAAAATGAAGCGGTTTCTGACCCAGGCAGTGATGGTGATTTTTATATTAAGCCTGATTTTCGCTATTGTTTTCACTTATCTTGAAGTTGCTCCCAAAGAGCAGCTTCCAAAAGATTTTTCGGAGCACCTCCCTTTTTTGTGGAAGGGCTTTTATATGTCTTTGCCCGCCTCATTTCTGATCAACGGAGCAGCATGCGGTATCAAGTTTTATAAAGAGCACGGAAGAATAGAACGTGATCATATTCTCCTTCAGCAGGCTCATCTGGAAAACCAGCTTAAGCTTTTGCAGGATCAGATCAATCCTCATGTGGTATTTAATATTCTGAATCATATTCATATTCTGATGAAAACGGATACGCAGCTGGCAGATTTTCTACTGATGAAATTTTCGGATATTCTCCGGTATCAGCTGTATCATTGTAACCAGGTCATGGTTCCTTTGGATAAAGATGTTGAATACCTTCAAAATCTTGTTGAGGTAGAAAAACTGAGATGGGGAAATGAGCTGGATGTGAAAGCAAACTGGGAAATTGGTAATAGGAAAGCTTTTATTGCTCCGTTACTTCTTGTTCCTTTCATCGAAAATGCATTTAAATACGTCTGCAGGCTGCCCGGTCATAAAGGATATATAAAAATCTCCTGTAAAGAAAAAGACAACCACCTCTATTTCTATGTTGAAAATTCTTATTCGGATATGGCAACTTATAAAAAGAAAGACGGAACAGGAGGAATTGGTCTTCAAAATGTAAAAAAACGTTTAAAACTACAATATCCGGATTCCCATGATCTGAAAATTGAAACGGATAATCATATCTTTACAATAACTTTACGACTAACGCTATCTGACCATCATGAGTAATACTATTCCTAAAATGAAATGCCTGATTATAGATGATGAACCTCTGGCAAGATTCCATCTTAAAGAACTGGCTGATCAGATTGACTTTTTATCGGTTGAAGGAACATGTGCCACAGCACTGGAAGCAGACGCCAAAGTAAAGGAGAATGAAATAGACCTCCTTTTCCTGGATATCAATATGCCTTATCTTTCCGGTCTGGAGTTTCTGGAGCAACTTGAAAATCCGCCTTTGTGTATTCTTACCACAGCTTATTCCGAATAT
This sequence comes from Chryseobacterium sp. GW821-FHT04C04, assembly GCF_059420365.1. NCBI lineage: Bacteria > Pseudomonadati > Bacteroidota > Flavobacteriia > Flavobacteriales > Weeksellaceae > Chryseobacterium > Chryseobacterium sp. GW821-FHT04C04. The sequence goes on from NZ_JBWKTO010000003.1 coordinate 522,105, forward strand.
GCTTTGGAAGGATTCCGTCTGCAGGTTGCGGATTATCTTTTAAAGCCTATTGCTTTTAATCGTTTTTATCAGGCAGTAAATAGGGCGCAACAGCAGTTTATCATCAGTGAAAAATTGAAAAAGAATACTTCACTGGATGATCCTTTTCTATACGTGAGGCAGTCTGATTCCTTTATTAAGGTTTCCTGGGTAGATATTCTCTACATTGAAAGTATGCAGAATTATACCAAGCTTCATTTTAAAGATAAATCGCTGATTATCCATCAGACGATGAAAGCTATTGAAGAATCACTTCCTTCAGATCACTTCTTCAGGATTCATAAGTCATACCTCATCAATATCACCCATATCGATATGATCTCCGGCGGGCGGCTTTTCATTAATAAAATTGAGCTTCCTATTTCCCGTACCCGAAAAGAAGAATTACTTAATCAGGTGGTATATAAGAAACTGATCAGCAAATAGCTGGAAGAGAGAAGCCGGAAGCTGGGAGTTATCAAATTCCCCGCCTCCGGCATTTTTTTATGGCAGATTCCAGCGCAGTGATACTGCAGCGTAGAATGTACTTGCAAATCTTGGGTCTGCTACTTTTTTGTCTCTGAAAATACTTTTGATCTTTCGGTCATTTTCGCTGAAGCTTCTCAGTATTGCTGTTCCACCTGTTAGACGTAACGTAAGTCTGTCATTGATTTTCAATTCTGGTCTAAGTCCTGCGGTGATCTGCTGGTAACCCAGCAACATAGATTTTCCGCCTACATTTCTCTCTACAGTCATCCCATTGAGGTCTACAACAGCTTTTAAAGCAAATTTGTCTGAAAACAGATAACCGGCTTCCATACCTTGTGGGAAATTGAGGCTGAATTTTATCTTTCCATTCGTTTTCCAGTCAAAATAAATCCAGGGTAAAATCATAGGAACTCCAAAAGCAGTGGTAAGTACCGGTCCTCCACCCAATGAAAGATTAGGATTAAAATGTCTGATAAACAAAATTCCTCCCTGTCCCAGTACATCATCAAAATTGACTCTTTCAAGATCTGTATAAACTCCCACGGATGCAGTCATCATCATACTCCACTTTTTACCCAAAGGTCTCATATGCTGTATTCCGACTTGCGCATTCAGCATCTGATCCGGAAATAATTGGGTTTCGTAATTTTTGTGTGTCATCTTTGCATAAGACCCGCTCAGCAGCATAGACCACGATCTTACTTTCCCATCGGTATCTTTTTTTACAGATAACGGAATACTCAGGTTAAGATCAATCCTTTTAAAATCACTTTTAGAATTTGTTTTTGTGCTGTCTTCAGGGCGGATATAGTTGGAGTCCGGAATATATTCTGTTTTCAGCTCTGCAGATAGCCCGGATTGTGCACTTACCCAATACCCTAATGGCATTAAGCAGCATAAAACCGTCGAAAGGGTTCTTTTCATATTTTAAATTTTATGCAAAGAGAACCCTTTGGCCATTTTTTACAAAAATTACTTGATTAAGTGTCCGGATAGTATGACAACAGGATCAAATAAGAGGATTAGTTTTTCAATACCCTATTTTGTTGTATCAGAACAGATACTTAAGCTGTTGCTTTTTGAGCCTTAAAAATACGGTATCCGAACCACACTGCGATTAATGCCATTGCAGAGCGTGTCACCACCATCGGAATGATAGAATCTGCTTCTAAAAGACCTATCAGTCCTGACATTAAGAAGGTAACCATCAACTGCATGAATCCAAGTAATGCAGCCGCTGTTCCTCTTCCTTCTTTAAATGGAGATAGTGCATGAGCTGAGGTGATAGGAAACAAAATACCGATTGCCAGTAATGACAGATAAAGCATTGCAATTTCCAAGGCTACAGAAACGTTTTCTGCAGCAATCAGAATATGGAGAGAACACACCACCAGTAGGACAATGGTAGCCGTAAATAAAAGCGTTGAGTTGCTTATTCTTTTGATCAGCTTAGGGGTAATATATGCCGCGGTTATCAAGGCCAGGGAGTTAAAAGCAAATATAAAACTGAACACACCGCTTGAGAAACCATGGAGTTCCATAAATAGGAAGGGGGCATTCGAAATGTAAATAATAAGGGATGCAAAAGCAAGACTTCCCACCATTGTACTGTTGATAAAATCTTTGTTGGAAATGATCATTTTCAGCTGATCTTTTAATCCTTTTTCATTCAACAGTTCACCATCCGGAAGATTAATTCTGTTATTGGTTTCCGGTACATATTTGTAAACCATGAAAAGCGTTATCAGTCCCATGATGCATAAAAAAGCGAAAGAACTGTTCCAGCCCCAGAATTTAAGGAAAACACTTCCCAATAATGGTGCAACAATAGGTGCGATACCACTGATCTGAGACTGCTGGGAAAAGATCGTTACCGATTTTTGTTTATCGTAAAGATCAATAATGATAGCCCTGCCAATAACGATTCCGGCACTTCCTCCGAACGCCTGCAGAAAACGCATTGCCCATAAAACATAAATATCTGAGGTAAAATAGATGGCCGTAGCTCCTATAATAAAAAGTAAAAGTCCACAATACAGCATGGGTTTACGCCCTTTTTTGTCAGATAAAGGCCCCCATAACAGCTGTCCGAAAGCAAACCCGGCAAAGAACACCGAAATGGAGATCTGGATATGACCGATATCGGTATTAAAGATTTTAGCCATACTTGGGAAAGCGGGAAGATAAAGATCTATACTTAGCGACTCCAATGTGTTGAGCAGTGCAAGAATAAACACTACAATATTCAAATTCTTCTTCATAAATAACATAAGCCCTCACGGGTGATTTTTCAGTTGCAAAGTTGCTGTAAAAAGCTTAGTTTTTCAATAAAAGAACTGAAGGAAGAATAGCACAAACTGAGGATTATACTATGCCTCTGTGCCTGAATTGTTTATTTAAAATAAAAAACAAAGGAACATTCTGAAGATTAGCCTTTTCCATCCCTGAACCCATCGGGATTCTGCCGGGTATGTTTTTTAAAAAAACGGGAAAAGTAAGAAGCATCACCAAAACCTAATTTAAAAGCAATCTCTTTTACAGTTAAAGCTCCAAAACTAAGCTCTCTTTTGGCTTCCAGAATAAGTCTTTGGGCAATCATTTTTTTCACAGTTGTTCCCCGGGAAATCCGGACAATATCATTAAGGTGATGGGCGCTTATTTTAAGCTGCTCAGCATAAAAATCAGTGTTTTTCTGAGTGATGTAATGTTCTTCTATCAGTGCTACCAGTTGCTGAATTCTCGGTTTATCCTCTTCCGATGTATTCTGCATCGTGATCTGATCAGTAATAATGAGACAGAAAGCTCTCAGATAAGCTTTTAAAATTTCAACACGTCCGGATCCAAGATACTCCTGTTTGATCATTGAAATCAGCCTATTTCCGGTTTCACTGCTTTCTTCATCCAAAAAGAAAGGTCTAGCTCCATTTGCCAGAACCACTTCAGTATCGCAGGCTTCTTTGAAAATTTCTTTGCTGATAGCCAAGACAGATCCTTTTTCCTTGCGGAGTTTCATATTAAAAACCTGTCCGGGAACAATAATGCAGATCTGGTTGTTTTTCACAGGATAACTCTCAAAATCCAACTCAAGGCTGCTGTCTGCATGAACTTCTTTAAACCAGATAATTTCAAAAAAATTATGACGATGAATATCCTCGAAGTTTTCCGGATGCCCATTTTCTAAGGTGTTGACCTGAAATTCTTCAGACACCAGATTATGAACAGGAATATTTTTTTCAGATGAACTCATTGCTAATGTATTTGATCAAATAAAGCAAAAACCGCAGCAAAAAGTACTACGGTTTTCTTACAATATTTAAAATTAAATATAATTTTTCGGTTTTGGTATGTTATTTAACTAAAAACAAGATAATAAATTAAACTCCATACTGTTACAAAAAACAAGACAAAAACGAAAGACTCTTTCAGGTTCTGATTTCTTTTTTTAATGTAGTGTTTGTATAGGGTAACTATTATGAATGTTATAATTACTAAACATGGTAATACTGTAAAAGTATACATCTTATTGGCCTAAAAAAGCATCCCACCCCTGAGCTGTAAGGGCTATCAGCTGGTTAGATCCTCTTGCTACCATAAAGTTTCCTTCTTCATTTTCTACCGCATGTCCGATAATGGTAAAATCTGGGTGGTTTCTAATTTTATCAAAATCATTGGGCGAAATAGTGAACAAAAGTTCATAATCTTCACCACCGCTTAAAGCAGTCATTACCGGATTCAAATTCATTTCATCCGCAGTCGAGATCGTAAGGTTGTCCAATGGAACTTTTTCCTCATACAATCTGAATCCTACTTTTGACTGATCTGAAAGGTGAAGGATTTCAGAAGCCAGACCGTCTGAAATATCGATCATTGAAGTGGGTTTAACATCCAGTTCCTCCAAAATATTTTTAACATCTGTTCTTGCTTCAGGCTTCAGCTGTCTTTCCAGGATATAATCGTAGCCTTCCATTTCCGGCTGCATATTAGGGTCAGCAAGGTATACGGCATGTTCTCTTTCCAGAATCTGTAAGCCCATGTATGCTCCACCTAAATCTCCTGTTACAACAAGAAGATCATTTGGCTTTGCTCCACTTCTTTTTACGATGTTTTCCTCATTTTCAATTCCTACAGCTGTAATGCTCATTACCAGCCCTGAGTTGGAACTTGTAGTATCTCCTCCTATCAGATCTACTTTATATCTTGCACAAGCCGCCTGAATCCCGGAATAGATTTCTTCCAAAGCTTCCACCGGAAAACGATTTGAAACCGCAAGGGAAACCAATATCTGGGTAGGCGTTGCATTCATTGCGGCAATATCACTGAGGTTTACGACCACAGCTTTATATCCTAAATGTTTTAAAGGAACATATCCTAAATTAAAATGGACTCCCTCCGCCAGCACATCTGTCGTAAGAATTACTTTTTTATTATCCGGATTAATAACTGCCGCATCATCTCCTACACCAAGTTCCGAAGATTCATTGGATAGCGGAAAATGTTCTGTCAGATGCTTAATAAGACCGAATTCTCCTAATTTCGAAATGGGCGTAAGCTCCTGTGATTTATCTTCAAACATGATTTCTATTTATAAGTGATCATTGATAAATGATAATTGATAGATCAAGAATGTAATATTTTTATCAACATCATCGATCAATCATCATTCATCATTTATATATTAATTTCTGACGGGTCGATATTGTGCGGGTGGAAAGGAAACTTTTTGAAATCTTCTTTCGACAATACCACGGTCTCCGGGCTCTTATATTTATTCATTGCCTCCACAACGTCATCCGGCGGAGTGGTCATTTTTCTAAGCATCATATCGATCCATACTCCTGTCGCTTCTGAAGTAGCACAGTGCATCCCATCCGGAGTATAGAATTTGTGAACGAAACGGTAAATAGAAGAATCTTCTGAGCATCCGTCAATTTCTACACTTACAATTACGACCTGATCTGCATAGATCTCTTTGAAGAAAGAATATCTTTCGTGCAGCATCACCGGACCAATTCCCCATCTGCTTAGCTGGGTAACTCCCATTTTCTCTTTAGTCATAAAAGCCATTCTGGCCTGCGCACAATATTGTACATATGATGAATTGGCTAAGTGCTTGTTGGCATCAAGATCGCTCCATCGCACTTCAAATTTATGGTAGAAAATCATTTGAAAATCGTTTTTGGTATGATTAAATTATAATCTTCAAAAATACTCAAATAAGATGGTTTATAAAAATTGTACTTTTGAAAAAATAATCTTCCGCATAGGATTACATAGACATGAAACAGATCATTATTATCGGAGGCGGTGCTGCAGGCTTTTTCTGTGCATCCAATCTTGACGAAAAAAAATATACAATTACGATTTTAGAGCAGAATTCTGATGTTCTTCAGAAGGTTAAAATTTCCGGAGGCGGACGCTGTAATGTAACCCACGCCTGTTTTGATCCAAGAGAACTTGTTCAGTTTTATCCTCGTGGAAACAAGGAACTGCTGAGTGTTTTCAGCAAATTTCAGCCTGGGGATACCATGGAATGGTTTGACCAGCGTAATGTTCCCTTGAAAATTGAAAACGATAACAGAACTTTCCCTGAAAGCAATTCTTCACAGACCATTATTAATACTTTTTTGAATGAGACCCAAAAGAAAAATGTCTCTGTACAAACAAAATGTTCGGTAAAAGAGATTGAAAAACAGGATGAAAAATATATTGTAAAAACCAATTCAGGAGATTTTAAGGCAGATTATATCGTGTATACTACCGGAAGTTCTCCAAAATCGTTGAAAATGATTGAGAATCTAGGGCATAAGATCGTGGACCTTGTCCCTTCCCTTTTTACTTTTAATATTAAAGATGATCTGCTGAAAGATCTTCCGGGAACAAGTTTTGAAAACGCTGGTATTTCCATTCCAAAACTGAAAACTGAGGAGAGCGGACCGTTGCTTATTACCCACTGGGGACTTTCAGGGCCTGCTGTTCTGAAAATTTCTGCATGGGAAGCGATAAGCCTTGCAAAGCTTAAATACAACTTTGAAATTGAAGTTAATTTTGTTTCCATAGAAACAGATGAAGCGGAAGAAATCTTTACTCATTTCAAACAAAGCAATCCTAAAAAGACCATCGGACAGTCTAAGATTTTTGATATTACGAACAGGTTCTGGCAAAAGATTCTAGAGATTTCAAAAGTTGACCTCAACAAACAGGTTGCCAATATTTCTGGAAAGGAAATGCAGAAAATCATTGAAAACCTTTGCCAAAAAAAGTTTCAGGTAACGGGGAAATCTACCTTTAAAGATGAATTTGTAACCGCCGGAGGTGTTGATTTAAAGGAAATTAACTTTAAAAACATGTCTTCAAAACTGCTTCCTAATTTTTATATTGCAGGAGAGGTTCTCAATATAGATGCTGTGACAGGAGGTTTCAATTTCCAGGCATGCTGGAGTGAAGGATGGCTGATTGCACAGGATCTCAATAACTTATAAAAAACACACCCATGAAAAAGATCTCAATACTCATCTTACTATTAGGAGCTCAATTTGCTTTTTCTCAAACAATACAAAAGGAGGAACAGCAATCATCAACTCCATCGTCAGAGATAAATAAGGATGAAATTAAGCCAAATGAAATCTCTCCCGTCGAATATCCTGGAGGAATGATTGCTTTGAGGCAAGATATTAGTCAAATCTTTGATCCTTCAAAATTTGAAAACTCCTCGGGAGTATCTAAATCAATTACAAAGTTTGATATCAATCCCGATGGGAGCATAAGTTCTGTTTCAACAACGGGAAATAATCCCGCTCTGAATAAAGAGATGGACCGCGTCATAAAAGCTTTAAAGACCAAATGGAAGCCTGCTACTAAAAATGGGCAAGCAGTTAAGGCAACGTACCGCATTCCTATGACTTTAAATCTTTAAAATGCTAATCTAGAAAAGCTAATAAACCATATCTATGAAAAAAACATTAGCATTTATTTTATGTCTTGGTTTTGGCCTTGCATTTGCTCAAACAGAAGAAAATAAAACACAACCTGTGGAGGATCATACCAAAGATCAGCATAATGCTGTAAACACCAAAAACGCTGAATATCCCGGGGGCATGATGACACTTCGAAAAGATATTGCTGACAAAATAAGAACGAGAAAAATAAGAGGACAAGGAATAATCAATGCGAGAGCAAAGTTTATAGTTACTATCGAAGGTAAAATAGATGGCATTATAGTAACCGGAGATAATGCTGATTTCAATAAAGAAACAGAAAGAGCTATAAAATCTTTGAAAGCCCAATGGAAACCAGCAGAATCCAATGGCAGGATTGTCCGCAGCTATTTGACTTTTCCTCTAACTATAAGCTTTGAATAATCGAGATGCTCTCTGCTAAAAGAAATACATCTACCCTTTTTAAAATCCTTCTCACCATAGGATTCGGATACTTCTTTTGGCTGATGCTGAAGATTACGTTAGAATACATTCCTTTTAATTCTGAAGCCAGTTTTCTGATGATCAAACAGACTGAAGTAGTAGATAGACCGGAATACCTTGCGTTTTTCTATACTCATGTCTATACGAGTATTTTTGTACTTCTTTCAGGGTTTTTGGCTATTCTCAGAAGGAATTTTGGATTAAAAAACTTCCACCAGAATATGGGAAAAGTGTATATTTTTCTCATTTTGATCTGTGCGGCACCTTCGGGAATTTATATGGGAATATTTGCCAACGGAGGTATTCTGTCGAAGGTTTCTTTTGTTATTTTGGGCTTTTTATGGTGGTTTTCAACGTTTAAAGCGTATCAGCTGGCAAGGCAGAAAAGGTTTAAAGAACACAAGCAATGGATGTGGCGGAGTTTTGCCCTTACATTATCTGCTATTACATTGAGAATGTGGAAAGTTATTATTGTATATTTATTTCATCCCAATCCTATGGATGTCTATCAGATCATTGCATGGCTGGGATGGGTTCCTAACCTCCTTATTATTGAATATTTAATCACAAAAAAACATATATGAAAATTGTAAACTACACGCTTATTTCTTTACTGGCAGTTTCTTTGGTAAGCTGCAAAAAAGATGGGAAGATCAATGAATCGGGAAAAGATTCTCTAACCGCAAAAAAGGATTCTGTTGTCGTTCCTGAAGTTCATAAAGAATATTACGGAATTTATACCGGTGAATTTGCAGGAATGGAAAAGGTCGTTGACGAAATGGACGGTTCGGAATATGATGTCAATAATTATAAAAGAATCTCTTTGAAGATCAACAGAATCACAAAGGACAGCGTTTACGGACAAAGTATTGTGAATGGAAATCAGCGCCCATTCCGAGGAGTTTTCAATGAAGCAACAGCCTCTTTTGTCCTGGATGAACCTGGAAATGACAAAACAGACGGAAGGTTCGAGGTGAAACTGAAAGGTGACAGCTTAACCGGAAAATGGAATGCATTCAATAAAACATCAGTTAAAGCACCTTCAAAAACACTTAAACTGACCAAAAAAGAGTTCGTTTATAATCCTAACTTTATGCTGGACAAGAATTCTGATCTGGTAGACTGGTCGAACCCTAAAGAGTTTACAGAAAAGTATAAGGATGAAGAAACCGGAAAAACAGAAAGCTATAAAACCTCTAAAAACCGCATTGCCTCAGAAGCAATATTCAAACTGAATGCATCCAAGCAGAAGCTAACGGAAAAAGATCTTAAAAACTTAAGAAAACTTGATCTTGAAATCATCAAAAATTCTGTATTTGCAAGACACGGCTATTCTTTTAAAAAAGAAACCTACAGAAACTTCTTTGAACAAACAGATTGGTATATTCCTGTTTCCAGCAATGTAGATAATGACCTTTCTCCTATGGAAAAAGACAATGTCGCTTTACTGAATCGCTTTACCAAGTATGCGGAAGATAAATATGATAGTTTTGGAAGATAGAGAGAAGGTGTTAGGTTGCAGGAATTAGGAATTGGTTGGGCCTAATGTTTCGTCTTTCTTCATTTTTATGATAAGATAGAGAATTAGGCAGCCTACCGCGTAACACAGATTATCAATCCACGAAAAAGAATTTCCAATGACAATATACATTAGGCTTCCAGGACGGAAGCCTAGTTTTTCTGCAACATGGAAATACTGGGCAAATTCTACCAGAAATGAAAAAATCAGAATTCCGAGGATCAGCTTCTGGTCATTTACTTTTACAAAACTCTTCACAAAGGTGTAAATAAGCATCACCACAATAACATCTCCAAGATAGGCTCTAACGAAGAAAATCCCGCTCAGTTTTGTGGCGATTAAAATTTCTGCAAGAAAAATAAACAGGGTCAGAAGGAGATACTTCAGGCTGAATTGTAATTTCATTTCAAATTGGGTTTAAGGCATAAAAAATCGGTATTCCAAGAACACCGATCTTATTATAGGTAAGCAAATATATTATTTCTTTACTTTGATTGTACATCCGATGGCTGCTGTTTTTGTCATTTTTACAGCATCTCCTTTTATTAAAGCATTGACAGCATCCTGAGCATAATATTCTGATACATCATTCGGATTATCATAATTGTTGTCGATAGCGCCAATATATTTTACAATATTCTTTCCGTTTTCCTTTTTCAGTACAAAAACATGCGGCGTCTTTGTAGCGCCGTACTGTGGGTAAATTTTCTGCCCTTCATCCACCAGATACGGGAAAGTAAAGCCTTTCTGCTTGGCTCTTTCAATCATCTGTTGATAACCGTCTTCCGGCTGTGCATTAGGATCATTAGGATTAATGGCAATAACCGGATATCCCTGAGCTTTGTATTTTTTATCCAGCTCAATGATTCTGTCTTCATATTTCTTTGCATAAGGACAATGGTTGCAGGTAAATACCACAATGAATCCTTTTGCACTTTTAAAATCGCTCAGAGAGACCATTTTCCCATCAATATTCTTAAGCTTAAAATCAGCAGCTTCATCTCCTACTTCATAGCCTTTTACAGATGAAACATTCTCTTTTTTATTTTTGCCTTTATCGTGATCCGTTGTCGTAAAGCTTAGTAATCCAAGTCCAACAATGATTGCGGTCATTACAATTTTCAGGTTTTTCATAATAGATTATTTATTGTAGATTTTCTTTAATTGTTTTTTCAAGATCTTCTTTGCTCATTTCACCGTCATTGAAATGAACTTTCTCTCCATTTCTATAGAACAGCGTTACCGGAATATTTCCATCCCAGTCTTTTTCAAACCTTGGGATCCAGGTATTCATTCTTTTGATATCATCCAGCAAAAGCACTTCAGCAGTAAGATTTTTATTTTTAATGAATTTCAAAACTCTTTCTTTATCTGCAAGCCTGTCCAGTGAAACTAGAATCATTTTAAATTTAGGATTTGCGACATATTGATGATTGATCTCCATAAAGTGGGGCATCTCCTTTACACATGGGCCACAGGTGGTTGACCAAAAGTTGACCACAAGAAGTTTATCTTTCTCTTCCTGAATTCGTTTTTCCAGATTTTCATATTTCACCACTGAAATTTCAGTCTGCTGGGCATTGAAAACCGTACAAAACAGGAATATGGCGAATACCATTAATAATTTTTTCATATTCAAAATTAATAAAACACTATTATTCAATTATATACAATAACGAAATTTACAGATTTTATAAATCATTTACAAATAAACAATTTATTTTCATCAGCAATTCATTTTTTTGATATTTTTACTGCCTTAAATTAAAACCATGAAAAAAGCTTATTTACTTCTGCCAATTTTCTTTTTGGCATCCTGCTCTAGCAGTAATGATGATACAGAATCATCCAATAATAACGGGAACAACAATGATAACAGTCCGGTCTTAGTTACAAAAATGGTTGCTGACGGAGACACTTCAACGTTTACTTACAATGGCTCAAAAATCTCTCAGATTAAAAACATCACCAATAGTGAAGTTACTCTATTCAGTTATTCAGGAGATCTGATTACTCAGCAGGTAACTACCGGTTCAAGCACCAGCTATAAAACCAATTATACCTATGATGGAAACAACAGATTGAGCAAAAAAATATATGTTGAGAATAATCTTTCATCCGGAGCTGTTTCTACAGTAGAAACCAATTATACATATCTTTCCAGCAATAGTGTAAAAATTACCTATACTGCAAACTTTACAGGGTCTTCTGCTATAAGAACAGGTACAAAAACGGCAACATTAAATGCAGACGGCTCCCTAAGCAGCTGGACAGAAACAGCATCAGTTCCTGCTAACACCGGAGGATTTCATAGTGCAACAGGATCTTTACAGCCTATCCAATACGATACTAAGAACGCTCCTTTTAAAAATATAACAGGATTTTTAAAAATTATTGATGCCGAAGATGAAAACGGATCCACCCACAATATCCTAAGCTATAATAATCTCCTTAATTATAACAACGGCTCAGGAAGTGCTGAATGGGGAATCTTTAAGTCTACTTACGAATACAATACCAGCAATTATCCTACTAAAAATGTCCGAACTTATTATAATAAGACCGGAACAGGGGTAACGAACAGCGAATTGAATACTTACGAATACAATCATTTATAATAGAAAAGAGAGCTTAATGCTCTCTTTTTGTTTTCATTAACACCTATGTTAAATTTTTCCCAATTCATGGAATTATATGGATGATTTTGTATATTAGCTTAGAATCAAAACTAAAATTACCATGAAAAAATCAAACATTCAAAAGAGAAAATTAACCAAGACTGAGTTAAAAGAAATTAATGGTGGAGCACTTCCCCCTAGATGTCTCCGCGGATTCTGTACCCTTCCTGACTCAGGAGAGATGGTACCCGGGCTTGTGGGACGAGATGGATTTTGCTGCTAACCCAATATTAAATTAAAACAATAACCCAAAATCAAACTACCATGAAAAAATTGAACAATCAGAAAAAATTGACAAAAAACGAATTAAAACAAATCAATGGAGGCAGCGGACCTCTTTGTCCAGGAACTTGTTTTTGCAATATTGACGGAGAGATGAGCATAGGTGCATGTAATTCCAAAGGACAATGTTGTTAATTAAACTCTAATAATCAATCAAATTATCATGAAAAAATCAAACATCCAAAAAAGAAAATTAACAAAAAGCGAGCTGAAAGAAATTAACGGAGGTAATGGACCTATCGCTTGCCCTGAAGGATTATGCAAAATAGGTGATGACCAATATGTTATCGGTCCTGTAGGTAGAGACGGATACTGCTGTTAATATCACGTAATCTTGTTAGATAAAATAAGGATTGAGGGAACCCCTCAATCTTTTTTTTGAATTAATATTTTAAACCTAAAAAAGTTAACAATTTGACTCACAATATTTTGAACATAATAAAATAACTTGTAAATTAGCTTTTACCAAATTAAAATTATTATGAAAAATTCAAAAAATCAGAAAAGAAAGCTTAGTAAAAATGAGCTGAAAGGGATCAGCGGAGGAGCCAGCAGACCTATCTGCCCAAGAGTAATAAGCTGTACAGATCCTCATACCGGAGAGGAAAGATCTGGAGTTCCCGGGATGCAGGATGGATTTTGCTGTTAACCAAGTTTATACCATTTAAACAAGGAGAATATGAAAGATTCAAACATTCAGAAAAGGAAACTCACCAAAACTGAGTTGAAAGAAATCAATGGCGGGGCAGCCTGTGCAGAAGGTTTATGCAAACTAAGAGGAGTAAACCACTTCCTGATCATTGGCCCAAAAGGTAAAGACGGCTACTGCTGTTAATTAAGCTTTAATTTTATAACAAAAAAAATGATTGGATTATTTTCCAATCATTTTTTTTATCGCATTCAGCTTCATCAAAGCCTCAATTGGTGTCAAAGTATTGATATCTATTTTTGTCAGTTCCTCACGGATATTCTCCAGAACAGGATCATCCAGCTGGAAGAAAGAAAGCTGCATATTTTCCTCAGTCACTCTTTTGATACTCTCAGACGTATTTCCTCCCTGAGTTCTGCTCGCTTCAAGTGTTTTAAGAATTTCATTCGCTCTGTTCACCACCTTGGATGGCATTCCGGCTAGTTTTGCAACATGAATACCGAAACTGTGCTCACTTCCTCCTGGTACCAGTTTTCTCAGAAAAATAATATTTCCTTTGTTTTCCTGGATAGAAACGTGGAAATTTTTCACCCTTTCAAAGTTGATGGTCATTTCATTCAGCTCATGATAGTGGGTTGCAAACAGGGTCTTCGCCTGCGTTGGATGCTGATGAAGATATTCTGCAATAGCCCACGCAATAGAAACCCCGTCATAAGTGGAAGTTCCACGGCCGATTTCATCCAGTAAAATCAGGCTTCGTTCTGAAATATTATTCAGAATATTAGCCGCTTCATTCATTTCTACCATGAAAGTAGATTCTCCTGCAGAAATATTATCTGTGGCTCCTACCCTTGTAAAAATCTTATCCAGCATTCCGATTTCAGCATGCTTTGCAGGCACAAAACTTCCGATCTGAGCCAAAAGACATACAATAGCCGTCTGCCGCAGAATTGCCGATTTACCAGCCATGTTCGGACCTGTAACCATAATGATCTGCTGAGAATCTTTATCCAGGAAAATATCATTCGGAATGTACTTTTCTCCCAACGGAAGAGCATTCTCTATGATTGGATGTCTGGCTTCTTTTAGGTCGATCGCATAGCCGTCATTCAAAACAGGCTTTGTATAACTCTCAGAAACAGCCAGTTCAGACAAACCGGCAGCCACATCAAGTTGTGCAATGATATTGGAATTCCCTTGAATCTGATCAATATAAATCATCGTTTCTGCACATAGATTCCTGTACAGTGAAGTTTCCAGAACACCGATTTTTTCTTCGGCTCCCAGAATCTGGTTTTCATATTCCTTTAACTCTTCGGTAATATATCGTTCAGCATTCACCAAGGTCTGCTTTCTTACCCAGTCATCCGGAACTTTATCTTTATGGGTGTTTCGAACTTCAATATAGTATCCGAAAACATTATTAAAATCAATTTTAAGACTTGAAATCCCCGTTCTTTCAATCTCTCTCTGGCACATTTCATCCAGAAATCCGCGTCCTTTACTCTGCAGGTTTCTTAACCTGTCCAGCTCTTCAGAAATACCGGCTTTAATAATGTTTCCTTTGGCAATGTTTACCGGAAGTTCTTCATTAAGGTGGTTTTCCAGGAATTTAATTAATTCTTCCAGATCAAATAATGGTTCCAACCACGCCAGTACTCCTGCATGAGGATGCAATAACGCTTTGATTTTATGGATATTAATCAAACTTTGACGCAGATATCCTAATTCTTTGGGTGAAATTTTTTCTGCAGCCAGTTTTCCCATTAATCTGTCAAGATCCGAAATCGATTTCAACAGCTGGCAGATCTCATATTTCAGAGGTTCATTTTCGTTTAAGAAATCAATCAGAGAAAGTCTTCTCATAATCTCATCCACTGATTTTAAAGGAAGAATAATTCTTCTTCTCAATAATCTCCCTCCCATCGGAGTAGAAGTTTTGTCAATGATATCCAGCAGAGATTTTCCTTGTGGATTACTTGGATAAACAATTTCCAGGTTTCTCAGGGTAAAATTATCCATCATGAGATAATCTTCCTGCGGAATGATCTGAAGTTTTGTGATATGGGAAAGCAGGTTATGATGAGTATCCTCCACCAGATAAGCAAAAATAGCCCCTGCTGCAGTGATCGCCAGTGGAAGGCTTTCTACCCCAAATCCTTTTAAAGAATTGGTTTTAAAATGATTCGTTAATTTTTCGTAGGCAAAATTATATTGGAAAGCCCAGTCTTCCAGTTTGAAAGCATTTTTGTTTTTTATCTGCTCCGGAATCTGTGTACTTCTCTGGAAAATAATCTCACTGGGATCAAAAGTATTGACAATATGCAACAGTTTTTCCAGAGTTCCTTCACTTACCAGAAACTCTCCTGTAGAGATATCTACTAAGGCCATTCCGTATTTCTCTTTTTCTTTGTGTAAAGAAAGAAGGAAGTTATTCTTTTTTGAATTTAAAACCTGGTCATTGAAGGTTACACCAGGTGTTACCAACTCCGTAACGCCTCTTTTTACAATCCCTTTCACTGTTTTTGGATCCTCCAGCTGATCGCAGATCGCCACCCTCATGCCTGCTCTTACCAATTTTGGAAGATAAGAGTCTACAGAGTGATGTGGAAATCCGGCTAGTTCTATATGCCCATCACCATTGGCTCTTTTGGTAAGCACAATACCCAGAATCTGAGAAGTTCTGACAGCATCCTGCCCAAAAGTTTCATAAAAATCCCCAACCCTGAATAATAATAGCGCATCAGGGTATTTCGCCTTGATGGTATTGTACTGCGTCATTAATGGAGTTTCTTTCTTCGCTGCTTTTGCCATAGTAAAAAATGAGCCCCAAATTTAGAAAAATAAATTCAGGGTATGAGAATTGTTTATCAGTTAATCTTTTATACTTTTCTTTATCAGCAATTAATCGTATTTTCACCATCAAATCACATTATTCATGGAATTTCCTGTTTTAGAAACTGAAAGGCTTATTTTACGTCAGCTTACTTTTGATGATACCCAAGACTTGTTCGAGTATTTTTCTCTGGATGAAGTTATGGTATATTATGATCTGGATACCTTTAAAACAGAAGAGGATTCCCGACGTATTATTCAACATTTTAACAGTGAATTTGAAAAAGGAAAAGGGTTCAGATGGGCCCTCGAACTGAAATCTAATGGAAAGGTTATCGGAACCTGCGGTTATCATAACTGGTATAGAGAACACTTCAGGGCAGAAGTCGGCTATGAACTTAATCCCAAATTCTGGCAGCAGTCTTATATGAAAGAAGCCATTCTCCCGATTCTGACCTATGGATTTGAAACAATGAGACTTCATCGTGTAGATGCTTTTATAGATCCTTCCAATATTTCTTCCGAAAGACTTTTAACTTCTTTAAATTTCAGCAAAGAAGGAACTTTGAAAGATTTCTTTTTTGAAAAAGGGAAATTTGTAGATGCCACAATCTTTGGTCTTATCAATAAATAAATTGATTCAAAATCCAACGCAAAGAAGCAAAGAAAATTGATTAACTCTTTTTATTTTTCGTTCGCAAAGCCATTTCATTTAGCAATGGAAATCTTGCTTCGATGAGTGAAACGCCTTTGCGAACTTAATAAATCAAAACTTGCGTCCTTGCGATAAAATTATCTAACCTGTCATCTTTATCTTTCCGTTTTAAGATGTTTCTCCAAAGCCTCGGAACTTTTTTTATAGGCCCATTTCTGCTTATAATCCACCCATTTGGCTTTGAAAAGCTTACGCATGAGTTTATCTGTATATCTCATAATAAAGACGTGATACAGCATATTGGCAAAGACATTGGGCTTATTGGGAAGAGCTCTTAAAGACAGTGAAAAACCGGGCTCCAAGTATCTGTTGAAATGCCAGAATGCCCCGGGAATAAAGAGCGCATCACCATGTTCCATGAAAATTTCATAGCCTTTCGCATATTTCAGGGCCGGAAACTTTTCATAATCCGGATTCTCATAATCCAGTTCATAAATTGTATGAACCGATAAGGGAACTTTATATAAAAACGGAGATTGCTTCTGGTCAAATAGCAGGATTCTTTTTTTTCCTTCAAAATGGATATGCATAAAATCACCCAGATCCACATCATAATGCATTAAAACATGAGCTTCACTTCCCCCGAAGAATAAAGTAGGCAGTCTTTTGAAAAACTTCATCCCCAAATCCGGATAGGTGAAATTTTTCAATAGCTCAGGAAGTTTGTCTGTGATGATATAGAAAAAGATTCGCAGATCTGAAGGCTTACTTTTTATCGTATCAATATACTCCTTCATTTTCATACGGGTGACCGGAGCATCTGAGCTTTTCGCAGCATCAGCCGGCTTATTGTTGTACAGCGGAACCTCCTGATCTCCTGCTTTTTCCAGGATATAGGCCAGATTCCACTTTTCAAAAGCATCCCATCGACTGGCGAAATTCTTGATTAAAAGAGGTTTCTTTTTTTTAAAATAGTTCTTCTGAAAATCTTCTTTACTGATATCATTTACAATATCTACGTTTTCGAGGATCATGTATTTTATATTTAGTGCGAACTAAAAATAGTCTTTTTTTGAAACCTGCAAAAATTTTAAAAGAAGAGATAAAAACTTACTTTAATAAATACAGCAGTATGGAAATGATTCCACCCAAAAAAATGAAAGCACAACCCGGAGAACTTTTGCTTCCCCTTACTCTGCCGCGGGTATTCACATAATGACCGCTTACCCAGGTTCCGTTTTTTTTGAAGTGTCCCTTTCTATAATAACCCATGTTTTAGTTTTTAAAGCAAAATAAAGAGGTCTTTCAGTATAAATTTTACGGGTTACCGTAAGTCAGCACTAAATGAAAAAAAATTATATTTGTAGTAATAAGTCAACTTATGAGAGCCTACAACACCAAACATTTCATTAAAATCCTTTTCAGTTTACACAAAAGCGATACCTTAAAAATTCTTTTTCCAAGTATGGTTCTTGTAGGATTGTATTCCTGGGGCATTCAGTATCTGGAAGTAGAATATCTGCATCTTACTTCAAAATCCGGAATCAGCAATGTGGGAATGATTCATTCTCTGCTGGGTTTTGTTCTTTCTCTTTTACTGGTTTTCAGAACCAACACGGCTTATGACAGATGGTGGGAAGGTCGTAAACTTTGGGGAAAACTGGTAAATGACACCCGAAACTTTGCTATAAAGATCAATACCATTTTGGGGGACAACCGTCAGGATGCAGAACAAATCGCACGGTATTTAAAATTTTTTCCTCACTTTTTAGCCAAGCATCTTTCTAAAGAATCTACAAGGCTCGCTTTGGACGAAGATTATTCTGAAATAGAAAATTCTTTAAAAAATCATGGCCCGAGTGAGATGATTATTCTGATGAGCCATAAATTGAACCTATTAAAGAAGGAAGGTAAGATTTCAGAAATTGAAATGCTATATTTAGACACTCAACTATCTGGTTTCCTGGATGTATGCGGAGGTTGTGAGAGAATCAAAAATACACCAATTCCCTATTCTTATTCCTCTTTCATCAAGAAATTTATTATCCTGTACGTTTTTGCACTGCCTATTGCTTATGTCATTACCATTGGTCTTTTTATGATCCCGCTTACCGTTTTTGTCTATTATGTATTGATGAGCCTTGAGCTTATTGCGGAAGAAATTGAAGACCCTTTCAATAATGATGAAAACGATATTCCTATGGAAGCATTGGCACAGAATATTGAAAAAAATGTACATCAGATTATGATTAGAAAATAAAAAATCAAGCTTTTAAAGCTTGATTTCTTTTAATTCTCCGTCTTGTTTTATTTCTACAAACTTGCTTTCCCTGTTGGCAGCAGAATAACCGTAGAAAAATGTATTATATATAGGAGAGGAATACATATATCCTCCCATCCCATTATAAGTATCTGTGGTTCCTGTCTGCTTCTGGTAACTGGCTGTCGCTGTAAAATTGATAATCGTCTCAAGATAATATTTGCCGGGTTTCAGTTTTTCAAACTTAAATCTGCCACGGTCATCCGTTAATGCCTCTACTCTATATTTAAAAGCCTCTTCAGACATATACACCGTATTTTTTTTGTTTTCATATTTCCTTCTCATATCATAAAACTCTTCAAAATAAGGAGTCACCGGAAAGAGCATGATTACTGTTCCTTGCTTTGCATAATGTTTTTCTCCCAGCAAAGGCTTAATGCCCAGGGCTGTCTTCTGCTTGGTAGAAGCCACCCCTTCAATGGTAGAATTCCCGAATCCAAGCATATCACGGGCCATTTTTTTATCAAAAAAAGCTTGAGGATAATACGTATTTTGTGCTCCCAGGTACACAAACCCCAACATCAGTATGAATAATGTGAATAATTTTTTCATAGTATATTTTTGAGTCAAATATAAGTATTTTACTATTTTTGAAATAAAAATAGCTATGAAGTACATTTTTCTATTGTTTTTTTCCGCTTCCACTATCGTTATGGCACAGAAACCTTGTGGATATAAAGACGGATTACAAGAGGGATCTTGTAAAGAATTCTATGATAACGGGCAAGTAAAAAATACAGTAGAATGGAAAAAAGGGAAAGTGGATGGCGATGCCATTTTTTATTACGACAACGGAAAAGTACAGTCAAAAGGAGAATACAAAAAGGGATTCAAAGTAAAAGAATGGTCCTATTTTGATAAAAACGGAGTACTCACTTCTAAAGAAGCTTTTAGAAATGGGGAAAAGAATGTTTATGACAACAGTCTTACGGCCACTTTTTATTCTCCTGCAGGTAAAATAACTGAAATTTCGAATTATAAATTCAATAAATTACAGGGTGAAAGCAGAACCTTTCATGAAGACGGAAAATCATTGAAAGATATCGGACAGTATGACAACGGCCTTGCTACCGGAAAATGGAAAGTATTTTATCCCTCTGGAAAACTACAGCGTGAGACGGAGCTTGCCAACGATAAAAGAAATGGCAACAGGGTTCATTACCGTGAAGACGGAAGCATAGAAAAGACCGAGGTCTATAAAGAAGGAAAATTAATCTCAACAAAATAATACAATTGGTACAGAAACTAAAACTGGAAGAACTTAACAGAATAGATGTAGAAACATTTAAGAAGGTTGAAAAAATTCCGTTGGTCATCATTTTAGACAATATCAGAAGTATGCACAACGTAGGTGCAGCTTTCAGAACGGCAGATGCCTTTTTAATTGAAAAAATCGTTCTTTGCGGAATTACCCCCCAGCCTCCTCATCGTGAAATTCATAAAGCGGCACTGGGAGCTACGGAAAGTGTAGACTGGTCTCATGAATCAGATACCAATACGGCAATTGCTGATCTGAAAAGCAAAGGGTACGAAATTATCGGAATCGAGCAGACGACCAGCAGCAAGCTTATTACTGATTTTACGATTGACAGATCGAAGAAATATGCACTGATTTTAGGAAATGAAGTAGAAGGAATCAGTGATGAAGTGCTGCCTAATATTGATGTATTCTTAGAGATTCCGCAGCTTGGAACCAAACATTCTCTTAATGTAAGTGTATGTGCAGGAATTGTGATGTGGGAATTTGCAAAAGCTTTAAAATAAAAAAACTGCATATGTCATTAGTAGACAGTGCAGTTTGAAATAAATCTAATAAAAAGTAAAAATGAAAGGCGACAAAGGTACTTTTTTTTTCTTTACTATCAAATTTTGATGGCATTTTTTTTGTTTCATCTTAAAAAAAGTGGTGTTTTCAGAAAAAGTTTCATTTAATTTTTTATAAATTAGCACAATGTTTATCAAGGACTATATCTCTAAAGACTTTCCATGTTTTAGCCTGTCTGACTCTATAGAGTCGGCCAGAGATATATTGGAAGATTTCGGATATTCCCATGTTTTCATCAAAAAATCCCATCACTTCTACGGAGCTATTGCAATGGACTTTCTGTATGAAGAAGAGGGTGGAACCCTGAAGGACCTGGAGCACCAGATTGAGCGGTTTGCTATTTTGGAAGACAATAATATTATGGACAGTATCCGTCTGTTTTATACGTTTAGTTCCAACGTGATTCCGGTAATTAATAAGAATGAAAAATATCTGGGATATATTACCTGTGAAGATATCTTTCAGGATCTTTCCCGTTATCCTTTATTTTCAGAATCAGGAGCTATTCTTACTGTAGAAACTCCCGCCAGAAAATATTCAATGACGGAAATTGCCAGTATTGTAGAAACCAATAATGCTAAATTCTACGGTGGGTTTATAAGTTTCATGTCTGATGAAGTGATCCATGTGACCATCAAAATCAGTAGTGAAAATCTGGCCTCGATAGACTCAACTTTTGACCGGTACGATTACAGAATTGTTGAAAAATATTATTCTGATGAGAAGTCCGATCTGTTTAAAGACCGTTTTGGTTTTTTACAAAAATTCATAGAAATATAACATGAAGGCAGCCATATATTCTCAGAAAAAAGATCTTGATACTTTTTTATATTTAAGCAAGTTTATCTCTGAACTTGAAGCCAGAGATGTAAAATCTGTTCTATATGATGAAATGGCTGAAGCACTTCAGTTTTCAAAAATCTTCGAAACATTCAACTGTAAACAGGATCTTCTGGATAAAGAAGTAGATCTGTTTTTCACTTTTGGCGGAGATGGAACAATCGTAAATTCATTAACATTCATTGAAGATCTTGAAATTCCTGTTGTAGGAGTGAATACGGGAAGACTTGGATTTCTAGCTTTTTTTACGAAAGAAGAAGCCTTTAAAG
The DNA here is from genome assembly GCF_059420365.1 of Chryseobacterium sp. GW821-FHT04C04. Taxonomy (NCBI): domain Bacteria; kingdom Pseudomonadati; phylum Bacteroidota; class Flavobacteriia; order Flavobacteriales; family Weeksellaceae; genus Chryseobacterium; species Chryseobacterium sp. GW821-FHT04C04. The sequence goes on from NZ_JBWKTO010000003.1 coordinate 543,902, forward strand.
AACTGGATTCCATCTTAAAAGGAGATGTAAAAACAAGCCGCCGTTCTGTCATTGAAGTGGTATCTCCCAATCTGGAAGGTTTTTTTCCTTATGCATTGAACGATGTCACTGTTTCCAGAAAAGAAACCACCTCCATGATTACGGTAGATTCTTATATCAATGATGAGTTTTTGAATGTATTTTGGGGTGATGGTGTGATCATTTCAACCCCTACCGGTTCTACCGCCTACTCTTTGAGTTGTGGTGGACCAATCATTTCTCCGAACAACGAAAATTTTGTCATCACTCCTATTGCCCCTCACAATCTGAATGTGAGGCCATTGGTGGTAAATGATAAAGTAGAAATAAAATTCAGGGTAGAAAGCCGTGTACCTCAATACTCCCTTTCTTTGGATTCCCGATTGATCCATATCGAAACTGATAAGGAAATTATTATCAAAAAGGCGGGATTCCAGCTTCTTCTGGTACAGCCCAACGGGTTGAGTTTCTATGAAACCATCCGTCAGAAGCTACTTTGGGGCAGGGATAAAAGAAATTAGTAATTTCTTAAAAATGATTACCTTTACACAAAATTAAAACACCTAATAAATTTATAATAAAAAGTAAAACATGAGCAGAATTTTTCCGGCAGGAGTTGCCACAGGTCAGCTAGTTACTGATATCTTTCAGTATGCTAAAGAAAACAAATTTGCATTACCTGCAGTAAACGTAATTGGATCAAGCAACATCAATGCTGTGATGGAAACTGCAGCGAAATTGAACGCTCCTGTAATTATTCAGTTTTCAAATGGTGGAGCTGCATTCAACGCAGGAAAAGGATTAAACAATGACGGACAAAAGGCTGCCATCTTAGGATCTATTGCTGGTGCAAAACATATTCACACTCTTGCTGAAGCTTACGGAGCAACAGTCATTCTACACACAGACCACTGTGCAAAGAAATTACTTCCTTGGATCGACGGATTGATGGATGCTAACGAAGAATTCTTCAAGCAGACAGGAAAATCTCTTTACTCTTCTCATATGCTGGACCTTTCTGAGGAATCTTTAGAAGAAAACCTTGAGATTTCAGCTCAATATTTCGAAAGAATGGCAAAACTTCAGATGACTCTTGAAGTAGAAATCGGAGTTACTGGTGGTGAAGAAGATGGTGTTGACAACTCAGACGTTGATAACTCTAAATTATATACTCAGCCTGAAGATATAGCGTATACTTATGAAAAGTTAAAAGCTATTTCTGACAACTTTACCATTGCGGCAGCATTCGGTAACGTACACGGAGTTTACAAGCCAGGAAACGTAGTGCTTACACCGAAAATCCTTGACAATTCTCAGAAATATGTTCAGGAAAAATTCGGAACGGCAGCGAAACCTGTTAATTTTGTATTCCACGGAGGTTCAGGATCTACTTTAGAAGAGATCAGAGAGGCTATCGACTACGGAGTAATTAAAATGAATATCGATACTGACCTTCAGTTTGCATATACAGAAGGCGTTAGAGATTATATGGTAAATAATATTGAGTATTTAAGAACTCAAATCGGAAACCCTGAAGGAGAGGAAAAACCTAACAAAAAATTCTATGACCCAAGAGTTTGGGTAAGAAAAGGTGAAGACACATTCTCTACAAGATTGGTGAAAGCATTTGAAGATTTAAATAACGTAAATACTTTAAAATAAGAACTGTACATTTGTACCGATGTAAAAAGTATTCATAGAAATACATTTACATGGGTACATTTTACATTTATACATTAATACAAGCAAAAATGGCATTCGACTGGTTTAAAAGAAAAGCAAAAAACATTACCACTTCTACTGATGAAAAAAAGGACGTTCCCAAAGGTCTATGGCATCAGACTCCATCCGGAAAAGTTGTGGAACATGATGAACTAAAGAGAAATAACTATGTTTCTCCTGAAGACGGATTTCATGTAAGAATAGGAAGTTCGGAATTTTTTGACATCCTTTTTGACGGTGGTAAATTTACCGAACTGGATGCTAATGTTGAAAGTATTGATATCTTAAACTTTAAAGATACAAAACCTTACAAAGACCGTTTAAAAGAAGTAAAAGCGAAGACAAAACTTACAGACTCTATCAGAAATGCTGTAGGAACTGTAAAGGGTACTGAAATGGTAGTTTCTTGTATGGATTTTGCTTTTATTGGTGGATCTTTAGGATCTGTAATGGGAGAAAAAATCAGAAGAGCAGTAGATTACTGTATTGCCAATAAACTTCCGTATATGATTATCTGTCAGTCCGGAGGAGCAAGAATGCAGGAAGCAACCTACTCTTTGATGCAGCTGGCAAAAGTTCAGGCTAAATTAGCTCAGCTTTCTGAAGCAGGACTTTTATACATCGCTTACCTTTGTGACCCTACATTCGGAGGAATCACAGCTTCTTTTGCAATGACCGCCGATATCATCATGGCAGAACCGGGAGCATTGATCGGTTTCGCAGGACCAAGAGTAATCCGTGAGACGATCGGTAGAGACTTACCGGAAGGATTCCAGACATCAGAATTCTTACAGGAAAAAGGATTTGTAGATTTCATCGTAAAAAGAACTGAAATTCAGGATACTGTTGCTAAAACAGTCAATTTATTAGCTGTAAAAGCATAGTATCTGTAACAAAAACAATACAATCTCTCTCTAATTAGGGAGAGATTTTTATTTATGAGGACTTTTAAGATATTTTTCAATACCATCAGAAGTATGAGTTTTAAAAAGATTATGCGTCTTTTATCACTTATCCTTCCTCATCCCCTTTTTGCCCTGTTAAGTTTCTATGCTACTGTAAAAGCTTTCACCATAGCACAGAAAAAATTCCCCAAAACGGCCTCTACTAATGGTATTGGAAATGCTTTCAGACATGCCTTGTGGTGCTGCTTCATTATGATGTACTGCTGCAAAATTTCTTCTCCTAAAAAAGCACTTGATTTTTGCAAAAGAATTACAGATATGCATGAAGAACTATTCCCGAATGAACCTTTGGAGACAAAAATGGATCTCCACAACAATAAAATCGGAATGGATTATTTCATGGAGCTTCTACCGGGCATTCACCGCCAGTTTTTTGAAAAAAGCTTTTTTGTAGAGGCATTGATCAAAAAAATGGATGATGCCAAAGTTCTGAAAAATCTGGATGATGATTTTGAAGGGTACCTTGTCTATTTGGAAGAGTAAATAATTCATTTTATTTTAAACGCTAAAGATCGCAAGGAAAATTTAAAAACTTTATGCATATTTTCGTCCGCAAGGGCATTTCATTCAGCAGTGTTCCATAATTGAAGTTCTCTTTGCTTAGTGCTAACGCCTTCGCGAACGGAAAAATCAAACTTCATCATTAAAAACCTTTGCGTGCATTGCGTTAAAATAATTTGAAATCAGTAAACCATCATTAGTTCTCTCACACTAGAATAACAAAAGGCTTTAGTTATTTTTGTGGTTTAAAGTATTTTTGATAAGTTTAAACAATTAAATCAATCAGATGGTTCTCAGCAGAATTTGGTCGGCCTTTATTATCATTGCCATTGCCATTGCCAGTATAAAATACGTTTCATCAGCTCACTACAAAACTATTTTTAATGATATGGTTGTGGGAAAAGGTGGTGATACCGTGAAGGTTGTATCTCAACCGATGAACAGCCTTTCTCCTGTTATCAGAGACAGTCTGATGAAAAAAAATGATTTTGCCGACAGCAGAATTCACTACAAAACAGATTCTTTAAAACAAAATGTAAGCGTTTATCGTGTTCAGGAGGCTGATGGAGTGATCGGAACCTCAGAAACAGCGGTAAAGATCTGTATTGGTCTTATCGGGATCATGACGCTTTTCATGGGATTCATGAGTATTGCTGAAAAAGCAGGAGGAATCAATCTTCTAAGCCGCCTGATACAGCCGTTTTTCTCCAAATTATTTCCCGACGTCCCTAAAAACCATCCCGCTTTTGGACATATGTTGATGAATTTCAGTGCCAACCTTCTGGGATTGGATAATGCAGCAACTCCTTTTGGCCTAAAAGCAATGGAAAGTTTACAGAGCTTAAATCCTAATAAAGATACCGCCAGCAATTCTCAGATTATGTTTTTATGTCTCCATGCCGGAGGGATGACTTTAATTCCTGTATCCATTATTGCCATCAGAGCATCCATGGGTTCAAAGACCCCTACTGATATATTTCTGCCCTGTATGATTGCTACTTTTGCGGCTACATTGGCTGCGATGATTATTGTTTCTTTATACCAGAAGATCAACCTGCTTCGCCCTGTCGTTATCGCTTATGTAGGAGGAATTTCAGCCGTTATTGCTTTACTGGTGGTATATCTTGTACAACTAAGCAAAGATGAACTGGATGACTTCAGTAAGATATTAAGCAATGGACTTATTCTCTTTATTTTCCTTGCCATAGTACTTGGAGCTGTTTATAAAAAAATCAATGTTTTTGATGCCTTTATTGAAGGGGCAAAAGAAGGTTTTACCACCTGCGTCAAGATTATCCCTTATCTGGTTGGAATGTTGATTGCCATTTCCTTATTAAGAACTTCTGGTGTTTTTGATGTGATCATTGACGGAATGAAGTGGGTGGCCAACGTTGCCCATATGGATCCAAGATTTGTTGATGGACTTCCAACGGCTTTAATCAAACCTTTATCTGGTTCAGGAGCAAGAGGAATGATGGTGGATACAATGTCAACATTTGGGGCTGATAGTTTCCAGGGGAAACTAGCGGCCGTACTTCAGGGAAGCTCAGATACGACGTTCTATGTGATCGCGGTTTATTTTGGCGCCGTTGCCGTTAAGAATACAAGATACACAGTAATTGCTATGCTTCTGGCCGATTTAGTCGGTGTTATCACTGCAATTGCCTTAGCTTATTTGTTCTTTGCTTAATTAAAAGTGCTGGTTGAGGCCGATGTTATTAACTTTAAACACTAAACTTAAAACTTTAAATCATTATGATTACAGATAAAGAATTTACTTTAAGACTCATTCGCCAATTGACTCAGGCATTAGAAAAATTGATCCTGGATAAACCTGAAGAAAGTTTAATGCAGAAAGAACTGGATTTTGATACTTTGATGAGAGATATTTTCAAGATAAGTTTCACAGAAGTCTCTTCTAAGACCAAGGAAGAAATCATTGCTATCGTTAACGAAAGGCAAGAAAGGGATCACAAAGATTATTATGAAATGCTTGGAAACCTTTTCTACTTCAACAGCAGGCATGATCAGAATAAAGACTTTCAGGATAAAGCAAAGACATTTTATGAGCTGTATCTTCAGACCAGCGGTATTTTTGCCCTTCCGATTATCAACAGAATAAATGAATTAAAAAAAGCACTTGAATAAAGTGCTTTTGTATTTTAGAATGTAATTTTATAACTTCCGGTTGATGATGTATTGGCTTTCTCTGCCTTTACATATTTCTTCACCCATGCCACAGATGTGGAGGATACACAAGGGTCTGAAACCCCTCCGGCTCTTCTTGCAGACACCACATTTCCTGCTTTATCTACAGTATAAGCAATGGTAATTGATCCACTTACAGTACAGCTGTGAGAAGGCTGAGCTCCTCCTCTTCCCATTGTTCCAGGAATATAGCCTACGAGCTTTCTATCAATTCCAACTTTACTGTCTCCGTTTCCATCTCCACCTAAAGGATCTCCTGCATTTCCGATTCCTTCTCCTGTCCCTTGGCTTCCTGCTTTTGTACCTCTTCCTTTAATCAGGTTTCCAATAGCAGCATTTCCTTTTCCATCCCCGTTTCCGGTTTTTGAATTGGCTGTAGCAGCGCCTGATTTCTTGGTATTTTTTGAAGCGCTCGCACTTGTTGCTTCTTTTTTCTCAGCTTTTTTTGAATCTTCCTTTTTAGGAACGGTTGCTTTTGAATTGTTTCCCGTAATAACCTTCTCCTTAACTTCTGGTTTCTTTGGTGCGGGAGTAGGTACCGGTTCTGGTTGTACTACAGTTTTTGTTTCCGGAACAGGTGTTTCTGCTGGCTCAGGTGTCACTTCTTCTGTAGCTGCAGCAAGGCTTCCCGGCTGCTCAGCAGGTTCTTCAATACCTTTTCCGTTTCTGTTATCTCCGAAGTTCACCAACATAGTCGTTACCACTTCAGGTTCTTTATCCAGTTCAGGTTTTAATTTATATAAAAAAACAAAAAGCAAAACGGCAGCCCAGATAAGAATAGAAAGCACGGCGCTCTTTATCCTATCTTTGTTTTCGTCGTTTCTGTTTGCTGTATAGCTTTTCATCTTAAAAAGTAATTCTTTCCGGAAATCCGGATCTGTTATTTATCTTTAACCGTTGCAATAGCAATGTTAAATTTATGTTTTTCAGCGATTTCCATTACAAAAACAACATCTTTATGCAGCGTATTTTCGTCGGCTCTGATCGTGAAAGATTTATTCGTCTGACTGGCTAATTTATCAACAATAACTTTCTCCAGTTCTCCTTTATTAACAGGGTTATCATCTACAAAGAATGAACCATCCGGCTTGATACTTACCGTAACAGGATTGGGTATATTATCGTCAACAGCTCCGGCTTTCGGCAGATTCACATCAATGGCGCTTTGATTGGCGGCAGAAGAGGTGATCATAAAGAAGATCAGCATCAACAGGATAACGTCTGTCATCGCTGCTAAACTGAATTCCGGGTTTGCTTTATTTCTTCTCTGAATTTTCATCGCAAGAAATTTTATAAAGGTTTATTGATAAGGTCTAAAAATTCTCCTGACATATTCTGAGCTTTCAGCACAAACTTATCAATCCTTGTCAAAAGAATATTGTAACAGAAATTAGCAGGAATTGCTACTGCCAAACCTACTGCCGTCTGTCCTAAAGCGGTATAAATACCTTCTGAAAGTGTTTTTGGAGAGAAAGATCCTGTTGCGTGGGATAGATTAAAGAAAGCAATAATCATCCCGATTACTGTACCCAAAAGACCTAACATCGGTGCGATACTTGGTACCACCGCCAAAAGGTTAAGGTTTTTCTCCATACTAGCAACTTCTACCTGAGCCTGCGATTCCATGGCACTTACAATATCAGAAACAGGACGTCCCAATCTTGAAATTCCTTTTTCTAAAATTCTTCCTTCCGGAGAGTTCTGTGTTTTGCAATAATCTGCCGCAGCCTCTATTTTTCCTGCTTTTATAAAGTCTTCGATATTGTTCATGAAGTTGGAATCCGTTTTTGAAGTGAGTCTTTTGATAAAGAAAAATCTTTCAAAAAACAGATAGAGAGAAAATATTCCCAACAGCAACACAATGGCCATCACTATTTTAGCGAATGCACCCCCATGAAACATGATTTTCCAGAATGAGAACTCTAAGTTGTCTGCAGCAACTGCAGGTGTGGCGATTTGTGCAAATAAAATCTGAGAAAGTTCCGTTAACAGCATTAAATGTGAATTTTATTAAAGTTTCAACGACAAATGTAATAGAATATTATGAATTGAACTCTTAAAAATTGCTTAAAAACAACTTAAAATTTGTTATTATTTACCAATAGCAAATTTCTTTCCAAAAATAATTTGAAAAGAAATTTGATAGTAAAAAAGGAACAAGGTTTCTGCTAATCCTCGTCTACCTCAATATCATCCTGCTTGAATTCGCATTTTAATCTAAAAGGAATCGGTGTATCTGATCCGGTATAGAAATCATCAATGGTACCCTTCCAGATGACCTGAAGCTCTCCTTCTTCATTTCTTTCGAAAAGAAGCTCGTTGTCGTAGATATAAGCATCTTCGTCATCGAAAAGATCTACTTCGGTGTAGGTTTCTTCATCAGAGTCATTGATTGTGATAGTTTTTCCTTCTATTTCCGCTGATTCGATAGGAAAATCAAAAACTTCAAGTGAAAGCTGCGGAAAGTTGTACTGTAGTGAATCATCGTCTACGTGATCCAAACTGTCATCCGTAATAACTTCAACCTCTAAAAAATGTTGTTGATTGCTGTAGACTGCTTTACAATAAGTATTTCTGATATTGTATTTTAGCGTCTCCTCCGGATGGTAAATTTTTAAAATCCCTTTCATTTTTTCTTAAAAAAGAACTGTAATAATATGATTGTTAAACGTTTTAGACAAAGATAAAAAATTGATTCAAAGTTAAAAGGATTTTGAAAATAATTTTTTTAAAATCAATTCATACCATAAGTCTGAATACCCCAATAATACTTATTTTTGTTTTCATAAAGATTCTGAAAATGAAAAACATTTTATCAAAAGGTATTCTGGGGCTGGTATTGATGATCGGTCTTGCTTCATGCAAAAAATCGGATTCTCCTCTTACAAAAGTAACGCCCAGCAATCTGGACTCTATTGCTTCCAACTACTATGAGCAGTATCTGAAGCTATACCCTTTGGATGCTACCTCTCAGGGAGATACAAGATACAACGACCAGCTTCCTATCAATATTGATAAAGATTTTATCTCAGGGGAAGTCGCTTTCTACAATTCTGTACAGAAACAGCTGGAGCATGTAGATTACAAAACGCTTTCTGATGAAGATAAAGTAGTATATGATGTGCTGGATTATACTTTAAAGGATAAAATTGAGGCATATGCCTATCATCCCGAGTATATTCCTTTTACCCAATTCGGAGGTCTCCCGCTTACTTTTCCATTGTATGGAAGCGGACAGGGGAGCCAGCCTTTCAAAACTGAAAAAGATTACAGTAATTGGTTAAAAAGAATGGAAAAATTCCCTGAATGGATGAATGCCGCCGCAGATAACTTCCGTGAAGGAATCAGCAATAAGGTAGTTCTTCCTAAAAAACTGGTTGTCAAAATGATTCCTCAAATGAAAGCAGAGGAAATCACAACGTCTGACATGGAAAAAAACATTTTCTACGGACCGGTTAAAAACTTCCCGAAAAGCTTTACTCAGGATCAGAGAGACAAATTTTCAGCACTTTATAAAGATGTTATCACGAAAAAAATCATTCCTGCCTACACAAAAATGGGAGTATTCTTAGAGAAAGAATATCTTCCAAAGGCAAGAGATACAGATGGATACAACAGCCTTCCTAACGGTAATGAAATTTACAACTATTATGTAAAAAGCTGGACCACCACCAAGAAATCTCCTACTGAGATCAATAAAATCGGACTACAGCAGGTAGCAATGCTTCGTGCAGAAATGGAAAAAGTAAAACAGCAGGTAGGTTTCTCCGGAACACTGGAAGAGTTTATCACTTTTGTAAAAACAGATCCGAAGGCGATGCCTTATAAAACTTCTAAAGAGGTTTTGAATGCTTTCAATGGCATTCTAACGAAGATTACGCCGAAACTGAAAACGATGTTTAACGTAACTCCAAAAACAAAATTTGAAATCAGACAGACGGAGAAATTTAGAGAAGCAAGTGCCAGCGCTGAATATATTCCCGGAACTCCGGATGGAAAAAGAGCGGGTATATTTTATGTTCCGCTGCCAGATCCTACCAAATTTAATGTTACCTCAGGAATGGAGTCTCTTTTCCTTCATGAGGCAATTCCAGGACATCATTATCAGGTTTCTCTTCAGCAGGAAAACACAAAACTTCCTAAATTTATGAGATTCGGATGGTTCGGAGCGTATGGGGAAGGATGGGCACATTATTGTGAAACACTAGGCCCTGAGTTCGGTTTATATACAGATCCTTATCAAAAGATGGGATATTTAAGCGATCAGATGTTGAGAGCAGTACGACTTGTAGTAGATACGGGACTTCATACCGGGAAAATGTCAAGAGAAGAAGCCATCAAATATTTCTTAAGCAACATTTCTTATGACGAGGGGTCTGCCACAGCAGAAGTAGAAAGATATATGGCAATGCCGGGACAGGCTTTAGGCTACAAAATAGGTTCTTTAAGAATCCGTGAGTTGAGAGAAAAATATCAGAAAGAATTAGGAAAAAAATTCAATCTGGCGAGTTTCCATGACGAAGTATTAAGCCAAGGATGTCTTCCTTTGGATGTTCTGAACAGAAAAATGGAGCTTTGGGCTCAAAAACAAAAATAGTTTCTTATGAGACTATTTTTGTTTTCTCATGATATCAACAAATTGCCATGAATATTAAAAGTCTAACAAAATTATTCTTACTTACTTTATTCCTAAGTACAGGAAGCACATTTTTTGCTCAAACCAAATATCAAAAGGATTTTATTGAATTCTGGACGGACATTAATGATCATTATGCGTATTTAGATCAGCAAAATATTGACTGGAAGAAGGTGAAAGAAATTTACGAGCCACAAGTGATCAAAATTTCAAATGACAACGAGTTCATTTCATTCCTCGAAAATATTCTTAATGAGCTTTATAATGGTCATACCTCTTTAAATACGAACCTGAATACGTCAAACAGGTTGATCCCATCTGGTTTGGATCTACATGTTGAGAAAACAGGAAATAAGTATTTCATCAGAGACATCCGAAAAGGTTTTGGAGCCGATCTGTCTGGGTTGAAAATAGGAATGGAAGTAACAAGATTTAACGGAAATCCTATTGAGGAACAATTGAAAAAATTTCTTCCAAAATTCACAACCCATCCTGATCAAAGAATGAATCAATACAGCATTGATATGCTTTTTGCAGGCACACATGGCACTCAAAGAGAGATTACAGCAATAGAAAACGGAAAAGAAAAGATATTCAAACCTGTTAATTATGGTAACAGAAATGAGCTGTTATATAAAAAGATATTAAATAAAAACACAGCCTACATCAAAATAAATAATTCACTATTTACCAATGACTTAATCGCTGATTTTGATAAAACACTCGACAGTTTATTTCAACACAAAAATTTGATTATTGATTTAACAGAGACTCCAGGGGGAGGAAATTCAACGGTTGCCAGGGCTATTATGGGAAGATTTACCAACCAACTTCTGCCCTATCAGACTCACGAATTTGATGAAAAGGAATATCAGACTAAAAGGCATTGGACAGAGTATGTAACTCCGAGAAAAGAAATTTACAGCGGTAATGTTTATATTCTTGTAGGACACTGGACCGGAAGTATGGGAGAAGGAATTGCCATTGGGTTTGACGGAATGAAAAAAGCACAAATTATCGGTACAAGAATGGCCGGTTTAATAGGAGCAATTTCCAATTTTCAACTCAGCGAAACTAAAATAAGATTTCAGATTCCAACGGAAAGATTATATCATATCAACGGAACGCCAAGAGAAAATTTTATTCCCGGAATCCTAACAAGAAATATTGAAGAAACGATCCAAAAAGCTAAAGAAATACAATAAAATTGATATGATCACAGAAAGTATAAGATCTCTTTTCAACAGAGATTTAAATAAATTAAAAACAGAGATAGAAGCCTATCAGACTGAAGAAAATCTTTGGGTAATTGATAAGAGTATCGCCAATTCTGCAGGTAATCTTTGTCTTCATTTAGTGGGAAACATCAACCATTTTATAGGCGCGCAGCTTGGAAATACCGGTTATGTCAGACACCGCGAGCTGGAATTCTCTTTAAAAGATGTTCCTAAAGCCGAGCTCATCAAAAAGGTTGAAGCTACAATTGCTATGATAGATTCTGTTCTTCCAAAATTGTCTGAAGAAGATCTTACAAAAGAATATCCTTTAGTAGTTTTTGAAAGCAAAATGACCACAGATTATTTTCTTATTCATCTTGTTGCTCATTTAGATTATCATTTGGGACAGATTAATTACCACAGAAGGTTGCTGGATTATTAATTCCCTTTCACTTTCTTTTGCATGATCTTTTATACCATGTCAAGGTTTAAAACCTTGACATGGTATAAAATTCAAAGACTTTTTCAGGGGAAAATTTATTTTAACTCAATAAGAAAATTACTTCTGAAAGATCATCTTCGTAATAAAATCCTTTTCTCCTTTTCCTCTTGCCGGAGAATATTCTCTGCCATAGAAAATGATCTGAAGGTGAAGCTTATTCCATACTTCTTCCGGGAATAAACTTTTAGCATCACGCTCGGTTTCCACTACATTTTTTCCGGAGGTAAGCTTCCACTGGGTCATCAAACGGTGAATGTGTGTATCTACAGGAAAGGCGGGAAACCCGAATCCCTGGCTCATGACTACCGAAGCAGTCTTGTGTCCTACTCCCGGAAGCGCTTCCAATTCTTCATAAGTCTGAGGAACAATACCGTCATGTCTTTCTAAGAGAAGTTCGGCCATTCTTTTCAGGTTTTTGGCCTTTGTATTAGACAGTCCTATTTCTTTAATCAGTTCTTTGATTTCAAATTCTTCAAGCTTCGCCATTCTCTGCGGTGTTCCTGCTACTGCAAAAAGATCGGGGGTAACCTGGTTTACTTTTTTATCTGTGGTCTGCGCAGAAAGTGCTACGGCAACCATCAATGTATAGGGATCGGTGTGATCTAGCGGAATGGGTGTGGTGGGATATAATTTATCCAGTTCTATCTGAACGAGCTCAGCTCTTTGTTTTTTTGTCATGTATGCCTTAAATTTGAACAAAATTAAATCATTATGCTGAAAGTTGGAGATAAATTACCTGAATTTGCAGGATTCAATCAAGACGGTGAAACAGTAACCTCATCAAAATTAACTAGAAAAAAACTGGTGGTTTTCTTCTATCCACAGGCCAATACACCCACCTGCACGGTAGAAGCCTGCAACCTGAGTGATAATTATACCAAGCTTAAAAAGGCCGGATTTCAATTATTGGGCGTAAGTGGTGATTCTGTGAAAAAACAGAAGAATTTCCACAGCAAATTTGCTTTTCCTTATGATCTTATTGCAGATGAAAGTCGCGATATCATTGAAAAATTCGGAGTATGGCAGGAGAAAAAAACGTTTGGAAAAACGTATATGGGAATTGTAAGAACCACTTTTATTTTTGATGAAAATGGGGTATGTACAAGAGTAATTGAAAAAGTAACTTCAAAGACTGCTGCTGAGCAGATTCTGGAAGGATAATATTTTTTAAAACACAGATAACACAAATCTTTTCACAAATAGCACAATTATGTATCTGTGTTATTTGTGAAAAGATTTTTTATGGATGTATTATTCTGTTTCGTAGTAATTTAGTTCTTCGGTCTCCCCGGGAAGAGTCACGTATTTTTGAAACTTTAAACCAAGCTTTTCGATCAGCTTTTGGGAAGAAACATTATCTTTTGAAATGATCGCAGAAATTTTAGATAATCCAAAATCATCCATCCCTATAGATTTAACCTTATGAGCTGCTTCAAAAGCATATCCTTTTCCTTCAAACTCTTCCAGTAGAGAATATCCGATATCTACCACATCAAGCCCTTCTCTTTCGAAGATTCCTACTGCTCCTATTTTTTCACTCCCTTCTTTGGTCACTAAAAGATAGTTTCCAAACCCCAGTCTTTCAATCTGTGGGGCAAATCTGTTTAGGATATAATTTTCAGCGTCTTCAATGGTATTAACATTGCGGTTGCCGATATATTGAATAAACTTTGGTCTGTTATAAAGCTCAAAAATAAAATCGCTGTCTTCACTGGACATCGGACGTAATATTAGTCGCTCAGTCTCATAGATATTATTTGCGCTTGGGTGTTTTTCTAGGCTCATCTTTCTTTGGTTCTTCCTTTTTTTCGATTTTTAAAAGTCTCGGGTTATTAGCACATTTTTTATTGTAAAGCTCAATATAGGTTCCATTGTCCTTTACATTGCTTACAGCTCCTGTTGATTTATTTACAGTCACGGTATAATGGGTTTTTTGGTAAGGACACTCCTTTGAAGTCAGCTTTCCAAGGTCAAGATAATAATTCGATTTATCTTCATGATAGTTCCCAGCAAGATCTTTGAACTCCTCATCTACCATATAACCTTCAGCAGCCATCATTACAGCAGCTTCCTGAGCATTATCAATGCGGTCAATAAATTTTTTAAGGCCTTCCACATCAGTAACATAATTTACTTTCCCTCCTTCCGAATAAGCGATGTAGTAAAAGCTTTCTTCATTAGGAAAAAGGTTGAACCCTGAAAACTGAGGGGTATAATCTACCTTCCCCGAAATCTTTATTTCTTGCCCTTTTCCATAGCTGTTGTATATCAACACCCATGAATCTACTCTACTACTTGGGTTGATCTGTTGCAAAATATTCGGAATGCTTGAAAATTTTTTCTTCTCCTGAGAATATCCTAAGATTCCCAAAAGTAAAAATATAAGAATTGTAAATCGGGTTGCAGCTTTAATCATAATTTAAAAATGAGTAGAAAATATACCAAATTTTACATAAACTTCTCGCCCTTCTTAAAGTTTTTTAAGTCAAGAACATAATCTTTAATGAGCTGGTCATTATCCCGCGGACAAATAAGAAGCGCTTTATCGGTATCTACAACAATATAATTTTCAAGACCATCAATGATTACCGCCTTGTTATTATTCCTTAACCGGATAATATTTCCTTTTGAATTATAAGAAAGTAAATGTTTCAGTGTTACCGCGTTTCCGTCTTTATCCTTTTCCGTATTTTCAAACACTGACGTCCAGGTTCCAAGGTCACTCCATCCTAAGTCTGACGGAATTACATATACATTCTTTGCTTTCTCTAAAATCCCATTATCAATGGAGATTTTCTGAACCTTAGGGTAAATGGTTTCAATACAGCTGTTTTCTTTTTCTGAATTGTACTCACAAGCCATAAAATGCTGCATCATCTCAGGAAGATAAAGGTCAAAAGCATGATGAATACTTTTTACATTCCATACAAAAATACCCGCATTCCAAAGGAAGTCCCCGCTTTCTAAAAAGCTTTGGGCAATCTCAAGAATAGGTTTTTCTGTGAATGTTTTTACTTTAAAATACTCAGAAGCTTTCTTTTCTACAAACTGAATGTATCCATATCCGGTATCAGGCCTTGTAGGGGTAATACCCAATGTTACCAAATAATCATGTTGTGAAGCCACCTCAAAGGCAAGCTCTACTTTTTCCAAAAATACATCTTCTTTAAGAATCAGGTGATCTGCCGGCAGCACAATCATGGTAGCATCCGGATTGATCTCAGCAATTTTGTTTGCCATATACAGATTACAGGCAGCTGTATTTTTCATCAACGGCTCACCCACAATATTTTCTTCAGGAATCTCCGGAAGCTGCTGATGGGATAGTGTAACATACTCTTTGTTCGTAATCACGAATATCTGCTCCTTAGGAATCACCTTGCTGATTCTGTCATAGGTTTGCTGAATCATCGTACGTCCGGTTCCTAAAATATCCTGAAACTGTTTGGGAAATTTCTGCGTACTCATCGGCCAGAACCGGCTCCCGATTCCTCCCGCCATTATAACACAGTATCTATCTGATTTTAACATTCTTAACTACATTTTTGCACCCTCGCTAAAGGCTTGAAAGAATACTTCCTTCCAGTAGCCAGGTTCTTACAAAGATAGTTTTTTTTAACCAGACCTTCCAATAAATACTTTTCGTTGCGGTATATAAAAAAATCACCCTTCTGAAGTTCTTCTACAAAATGAAGACTACTATCCTGTTTTTCAGTATGAAAATATCTTACCAGATCAGGACTCGCCATAAAATTTGCTTTGGGTGATTTCGAAAATTTCACGATGATCGGCTTGAGTTCTTGATCATAAATTTCAAGACTTTCAAGAAGCATATTTCTAAAAGTTTCTTTCCACTCGTTGCCATGAGGAGAGATTCTTCGTCCATATTTTTCAAAGGCAATCAAATGAGCCAATTCATGGGTCAATACAAAGAAAAAAAGTTGTGGGGTAAGCGTAGAGTTTACCGTAATTTCATGAGAATTATCCGGAAGTTTTCTGTAATCTCCCAGTTTTGAATTTCTATTTCGTGTAACTTTTATATGTATATAGTGATCTGAAAACCAGATTCTTAAATATTTAAGAGTATTTTGAGGTAAATATTTTTCTAATGATTGGATAGACATTTTACAAACTTAATGGAATTCCCGCATAGAAATTCAATAGTTTAAGACTGAAAAGATAATTATATTTCGCCTGTGCTACTGATCCCTGTGCATTTGCATAATTATTTCTTGCCACGTTGACGTCATAGATGGTTGTTCTTCCCGCAGCATAGCTTTTATCAGCAAAATCAAGAGCCAGTTTGGAACTTTTTTCGGCTTCCACAGCTGCCAGGTAATTTTCATAATTGGCGTCTGCATCAAACTGAGCTTTCTGTACATTCTGTCTTACGGTCTGTTTCTGCTGCTCAAGTGTATTTTTAGCAAGACTTTCGTTAACCTTAGACTGTTCAACCTGTAATTTTGTTTTTCCTTTATTGAAAATAGGGATATTAAGTGATAGCCCTACATTTTGTCCAAACTGATCTTTATATTGTTCAAAAAAATTCCCCTGCACAGTACCTGGCATAGGATCAAACTGCCTGTTATAGAAAGTGTTAAGACCAGCGCTTGCTGTTAATGTAGGCCAGAATGCTGTTTTGCTTACTTCAGTTTGTGCTTCGGCAGATCTTATACGGCTTTCCGCTGCTTTTATCTGAGGTTGTATCTCATATGCAGTTGCAAGTACATCATCTGCGGTAGTAAGTTGTAAATCAAGTTTTTCCGGAATATTCACATCTTCCACATCAAAACCTTTATAATCTGACAGTTGTAAAAGCTGAGCGATGGCAAACAAAGCACGTCCAACATTTACTTCTGCGGTTTTAAGGTTTTGTTTCTCTCTTGCCAGAGCAGCTTCAGCCTCTGCTAAAACCGTCTGTGCAGTGGTTCCAACCTGAGTTGTAATTTTAGCTCTGTCAAACTGTTTCTGAGCATTTCCCACAGCACTCTGAGAGATTTTAACAATCTCTTTATTCAACAAAGTGGTTAGATATTGTTGAGCAATCTGAAGAGAAATATCATTTTTAATGGTTTCAATGTCATATTGGCTTGCTTCTACATCAAACTGAGCTTTTCGAACATTCTTCTCTAATCTCCCATTATTATAAACCAAGATATCGGCTCCCAGGCCAACACTGTTATTGAATCTATCGTTTCTAAAGCTTCCGGCTCCTAATGATCCTTGTCCGAAACTCACCCCAGTCGTCATACTCCCCGTTACTGAAGGCAAATATTCTTTTTGAGCTGCTTTAAGATTGTATTCCTGGTTTTGTTTGTTATACTGATTTTGGATAACCTGAAGATTATGCTCCACTGCATAGCTTACACATTCTTTTAAGGACCATTTCTTCTGAGCACTTAAACCCAGATAACCTAATCCAAAAACGATGATCCAAACTTTTTTCATATGTATATGTTTATTTGTTTTTAATGGTCATATGGAATCGTGTCATCTTCATCAGTGTTGTAACTTGTAAATCACAACGATTTCATATTAAAGATTTTTCAATATTAGACGAATTAAATATAAAAAAGTTACAGATTGAAAAATTATATTTTATTTTAAAAAAACTTTTGAGAATTTTGTACCATGACAAACGAACAATATCAGGAAGCTATTGACTGGCTTTTCGTACAGATGCCCAACTACCAGATCGATGGACAGCAGGCTTACAAACCCGGGCTTGATAATATAACAAAGCTTTGTACTTTCTTTGGAAATCCTCAGGATAAGATCAAATGCATCCATATCGGTGGGACCAACGGAAAAGGCTCTTCAAGCAACATGCTGGCATCAGTTCTTCAGGAAGCAGGCTATAAAATAGGACTATACAATTCTCCGCATCTTATCGATTTCACAGAGCGCATTAAGGTTAACGGGAAAAACTGCAATAAAGAATTTGTCTTTGATTTTATTCAAAAACTAAAGACAATTCCGGAAGATATTCGTCCTTCCTTTTTTGAGTTTACCACAATTATGGCTTTTGAATATTTTTATCAGCAGCAGGTAGATTTTGCCATTATTGAAGTCGGATTGGGAGGAAGACTGGACTCAACCAACATTATTAAGCCTCTTATCTCTGCCATAACGAACGTTCAGCTGGATCATCAGAATATTCTGGGGGATACGATTGAAGAAATCGCAACGGAAAAAGCGGGAATTATTAAAAGTAACATCCCTATTGTCTCGGGTGATGACAACGAAGTAGTGAAAAATATCATCAGAGAGAAAGCAATTAAAGAAAATGCTCCATGTATAGATGCCACCAATATTAATACTTCCCTTTCTTCAGATCTGAAAGGAAACTACCAGAAAAAGAACATCAGGGTTGTCCTGGCTATGGTAGAAGAATTAAGAAAACTGGAAGTAGCTATTTCCGACAAGGATCTGGAAAACGGACTGCTCCATGTTCATCAGAATACAGGATTCATTGGCCGTTGGTTCGAATTTTCAAAAAATCCGCTTACAATTTGTGATACGGGACATAATCAGGCAGGTTTGGAGTATGTTTTTTCACAATTAAATTCAATTGACAGGCACAAGCACGTCATTTTGGGGTTTGTAAATGATAAAAAAATAGATGATGTGATGAATTTACTTCCTGAAAATTCTGAGTTTTATTTTGCAAAACCATCTGTCAACAGGGGAAGACACCCGAAAGATTATGAAAATCTGCTTCAGGAGGCGGAAATTTTTTATAAAATTTTTGATTCCGTACAAGAAGCGTATCTGTCTGCAAAAGAACACTGTACAAATGAAGAAATGATTTTTATTGGCGGAAGTAACTTTGTTGTGGGAGATTTTTTAGAAAAAAATTTGGAGATTTCTGAATAAGTTGTATATTTGCACCACTCTAAACGAGGAAACAAGTTATAGGGGCTCTTAGCTCAGTTGGTTCAGAGCATCTGGTTTACACCCAGAGGGTCGGGGGTTCGAATCCCTCAGGGCCCACAC
>NZ_JBWKTO010000003.1:562763-671506 GCF_059420365.1 Chryseobacterium sp. GW821-FHT04C04
CAGGGCTCTTAGCTCAGTTGGTTCAGAGCATCTGGTTTACACCCAGAGGGTCGGGGGTTCGAATCCCTCAGGGCCCACAAAATCTCTCAGGAAACTGGGAGATTTTTTTTGTTTTAAAATTCTTCTAGTTCATTTTTGTATAATTACTTTTAAAACTTTAGTTTTAACTTTCAAACTATATAATCATGAAAAAAATTTTACTTCCATTACTAATCTGTTATGGTGTCACCTCAAATGCTCAAAAAAACAATACAGCATTAGCTGCTGGAGTTGCTGCCGCAGCAACCATTACTTTTATAGCCGCAAATATGGCTAAAAAAGAAACAGCCAAAACCATTTCACAGTTTAGATCTAAAGAATTTATTATTAATCGTATTATTGGTGATGCGGGTAATAAAGAAATTAAGTTTGAGACAGAAAGCCTAGCTTCTGATGATAGTGGGGGACTTATTTCTGTTGCATTTAATTGTGATGAAATCAATGAAAGAGGTCTATTACTTGCATTTTTTGGTGAAAATCGGGATGAAAATGGATACTTTGGGAATGCATATGCATTTAGATATTTACCTATAGAAGAAGCTAAGAGCGTATTAGAGAGGTTAGAAAAGGTAAGAGAGAGTAACTCTAAGTACTTGTCCGAATCATCAAATGTAAATAATGTTTTTGTACAACATAAAGATTTAAAATTTGTATTCTATAGAGAAAACGGTAATCAAATTAGAGTATTCTGGAATGGATTTGAAGTAATTTGGGAACAAACCGCTTTTGATAGAACAAAAAGAAGGCTTAATAAGTGGTTCAACAAATAACACACTCCAATTTAAAGATTTTCTCGATTTTTTGAGGAATTCTATATTTTAATAATTCCAAAGTTCTACAATAAGACCTTTTCCTTTATATTTATTTACCTTTGTCTGCATTTGAATCGCTCACGTGAAGGAACTCCATATCATATCATTCAACTATCCTTACCCTCCTTCTTATGGTGGAATTATTGATGTTTATTATAAGATCAAGAGTTTACATGATCTGAAAGTAAAGATTTATCTTCACTGTTTTGTAGACCAGATTCCCGAAACGATTGATCCGGAAATTAAAGAGATTACCGAAAATGTATTTTTTTATAAAAAGAAAAAGAATCCTTTCCTTTATTTTTCAGGAACACCGTTTGCCGCTGCCATCAGAGATTCCCAAACCCTTCTTCAAAATCTTGAAAAGATAAAGGCTCCGATCTTATTCGAAGGCTTGCAGACAACCCGGATCATCCGGTTTCTGAAAAGTAACAAAACCCCACTCTATCTCCGCCATCACAACAACGAAACAGAATATTATAAAGGTCTTTCTTTGTCGGAAAAAAACATATTCAAAAAGATTGTGTATAAAATTGAATCTTTAAAATACACAGGATATCAAAAAAAGCTTCTCAAGAGATTTAAAACCGTATTCTGCCTGTCTGAAAAGGAATATAATGAAGTCAATAACTATTCGAAAAACGCGCAGCTTATTCATATTTTCCACGGCAATCCATCGGTAAAACAATTGGACAAAAAAGGAAATTATTTTCTTTTCCATGGAGATCTCACTACCGCCGATAATAAAAAGGCACTGAATGAGACTATAGATTTATTTAAAACCCTTCCCCAATATAAGCTGGTTGTCGCATCCGACCGTGCCAGTGAAGATATAAAGAAGAAAATTTCAGCCGTTGAGAACATCAGCCTCACTCCTATTCAAACTACTGAAAACCTTCATTATCTTCTGGAAAATGCTCACGCAAACATTCTGTTTTCTTATCAAAATTCCGGAACCAAAGTGAAGCTTTTTAACACCCTTTACAACAGCCGGTTTGTTATTATTAATGGAAATATCACAGATGATCCTACCCTGATGAGTTTGTGCCTTTATGGTGCTAATATGGCCGAAATTCGCCAACAAATCATCACTTCAGCTGAAAAAAACTATGATACCGCCAGAAACAGGAAAGAGGTTCTGGAAAAAAGACATTCAGATCATTCCAAAGCCGAAGAAATGGTAAAAATTATTTTTAAAAATTAACCCTATTTATGACTTTCTGGATATTAAACTCTTCCAGGCAGGCCCAGTCGCCTCTGTAACATTCTTTGTCCCCAAAAACAGAACATGGTCTGCAGGTAAGATCCTTTACCTGAACAACATCTTCTTCACTCTGCCCGAATCCTAAAAATCCGGCATAAGGATGGGTGGCTCCCCAAATAGAAACACATCTGGTTCCCACAAGACTTGCAAGGTGCATATTGGCAGAATCCATAGAAATCATCAGCTCTAGTTGAGCGATTTGGTTGAGTTCTTCAGTAAGATTTAGCTTTCCGGAAAGGTTTTTTGTATTAGGAATTTCAGCTTCCCATTGGTCAAGGGTCTCCGTTTCTTTTTTACCACCCCCAAAGAAATATATGGTATGTTTCTTTGCCAGAATCCTGACCAGCTCATATGATTTGTCTAAAGGAAGCATCTTCCCTCTATGTTGGGCAAAAGGAGCAAAGCCAATCCCTGATTTATTCTCTGAAATAGGCTTTAATGAATGTGAAAGCTCAACTTTGAATCCCATTTTACGAAATACATCAGCATAGCGTTCCACTGTTTTTTTCAGCTGTACTTTATCAAGATTCCACACATCTGTAAGATGTTCTTTCTCCTCTTTTCCTTTATCTATTTTGAAAACTTTAAGTCCTTTCCTTCTGTATATTCTATCTAAAATTTTGGTACGGATTACATCATGAAGATTGGCAACACAGTCGGGATTAAACTCCCGGATCAGTTCATTGCTCAGTTTTCGCAATCCGAAGAAACCTTTGTAGTCATCCAGATCAATTCCTTTAAAGATAACATTGGGAATTCCGGCAAATAAGGCTTCAAAGTTCTTCCTTGAAACCATAATAATTTCCACACCGGGGTTCTGCTCCAGAAATTCTCTGAAAACAGGCGCAGTCATCGCAACATCTCCGAATGCGGAAAAACGATATGCTAAAATTCTAGTCACGGTTATGATTTCAGTTGATAAGCAACAGCATAAAATTTGATTTGCTTGGTCATTGCCATCAATCCATTCGCTCTCGATGGCGAAAGAAATTCCTGCAATCCTATTTCTGCAATAAATTCAAAATCAGAATCCAGTATTTCCTGAGTGGAATGGCCACTGTAAATACTGACTAAAAGAGACACGATTCCTTTTGGTAAAATACCATCAGAATCTGCATTAAAGAAAAGTTTACCTTCTTTATATTCAGCATCTATCCAAACTTTACTTTGACAGCCTTTAATCAGATTGTCTTCGGTTTTCCTGTCTTCCGGTAAGCCTTTCAGTTCTTTTCCAAGATCAATAATGTACTCATACTTTTGCTCCCAATCCTCAAGAAATGCGAATTCATCGATTATTTCCTGCTGTTTTTCTTTAATGGTCATTTTAAATCAAATTTCTTTATGCAAAGATAACCAATTTTGTAAAAATTATTTAAGGGATGCTTTTTCAAAAAGTTGCAGAATTTTCAATTCCTCATTTTCCCAGCAAAATACGTCTGCAGCTTTATTAAGTTCACTCTGATAATGCAGTCTTCCTCTTTCCAGAACCAAATTAATTGCCTTCACAATAGTTTCAGACTGATGATCTGTAATGATCTCCCCTACATCAAACTGATTTTTGATTCGCTGCATCTCAGGAAAATTAATCATTACAAGCGGTACTCTGGATTGAATATAATCACAAACCTTATTAGGAAGAGAATAATAATAGCTTACCCCATTATTTTCCTCAAGACTGAAACCCGCATCTGCAGTTTTAGTTATTTCTCTGAGATTTTCCGGTTTCAGCTTACCCAGAAAGAAGACTTTGTCTTGCAGTTTTTCATGAGTAACCAATTCTTCATATGTTTTCTTCTTCGGCCCATCCCCTGCGATTTTCAGAACAGCATCTTTAATATGATGCATCGCCACAATCATCTTTTCAATTCCCCGGGACTGATTGATTGCTCCCTGATACAGGATTATTTTAGGCTGATTTTTTGGAATCTCAGGCACAGAAAGAATTTTTCTCGGAATATTTCTTACTACAACAGGATTCACGTTGTATTTTTCGTGGAACCATTCGGCGTAGCTTTCGCTTTCTGTCATCATGAATTCTATTTGAGGAACCAGTTTCCTTTCCAGTACTCTCCAGAATTTCTGTGAAAACCTGTTTTGGACCGATGGCATTTCTGTAAAAATTTCATGACTGTCAAAGACCAAAGGGATATTCAGTTTTTTGGCAATGAGATAATTTGGCAGAAGTGCATCTATGTCATTGGCATGAAGGATCGTATCTTTGTCAGCTTTTTTCTTTAGCTCCTTATACAGCTTCCAATTAAATTCAAAATAGGCAGTCTTTAGACTTTTTGATGTCAATTTTATTCTGGAAAAAGGATAAGGGCGCTCCATTTTCTCATTTCCCTCCCAGTCATTTCCTATAAGTTCTATTGGATATCCGTTATCAAAAAGGGTTTTACACACTTTTTCTATTCGCTGGTCGGTATACAGGCTGCTAAAAGCTGAAGTGATTACTTTTTTCCTCATTCCTTTTTCTTGCCTAGTATTAAATGATAGATCTGGATTAGGCAGATCAATCCGTTTGGAATGATAACCGGCCATAACGGCCCACTAAAAAAGCCATAAATGACAAAACAAAAACAGCCAATCATGTTGACAATTCTAATTTTTCTTACATCTTTCAGTATGAAACTCAGTACGATAAAAACTGAGGCAGAATATCCGATATAAGTAGTAGATTCGGGGCTCATGAGAAATTTTTAAGGATAACAAACTTAATCATTTTCAATAAGATAATAAAATTTTTTACTGCCATAAAGTCATTAATTGATTTTTGGTAAAATATTTGTAATTTAGATAATGAATAAATGGCAACGTTGCCATTATTCTAATGAGATATATTATGGATTATAAGTTTTCACAAGGTTTGAGCCAAGTGTTCAAACAAAGCAAAAGCGAAGCTAAACGGCTGAAAAGTGAATTTCTTAATACAGAACATCTACTTTTAGGTATTATAAAAACGGAAAACTCTGCAAAAGAAATCCTTCAAAACCTTAATGCGGATTTAACACAAATCAGAAGAAAAATTGAAACTTTAAATACAGCAAGTCTTAATCCTATTTCTGAAGAGGTTACCAATATTTCTTTCACCAAGATGGCGGATCATGCCATCAAACGTGCAGAGTTAGAATGCCGACAATATAAAAGCAATGAAATTAATACCGTTCACCTGCTTTTAGGTATTCTTTATAAATATGAGGACCCTACTTCAAATATTCTGGGAGCTTACGACATCGATTATGAAGGAGTTTCAAGAGAATACCAGACGATGCTTAAAAATTCAGGGCAGTCACCACAGATGAGTGCTTATGATGACGATGATGAAAGAGAAGAATTTGAGCAAATGAGAAAGCCTACAGGAAACTTAGGTTCTGCAAAAAGTAAAACCCCTACATTGGATAACTTTGGTAGAGACCTTACTTCTTTGGCCAGAGACGGAAAACTGGATCCAGTAATCGGACGTGAAAAAGAAATTGAGCGAGTTTCTCAGATCTTATCCCGTAGAAAGAAAAACAATCCGCTTCTTATCGGGGAGCCGGGTGTTGGTAAATCTGCGATTGCGGAGGGATTAGCATTAAGAATTCAACAGAAAAAAGTATCCAGAGTTCTTTACGGAAAACGTGTGATCACTTTAGATCTGGCAAGTTTAGTGGCCGGAACAAAATATCGTGGTCAGTTTGAGGAAAGAATGAAGGCCATCATGACGGAACTGGAGAAAAACAGAGATGTCATTTTATTTATTGATGAACTTCATACGATTGTAGGAGCAGGAAGTTCTACCGGAAGTTTAGATGCTTCCAATATGTTCAAGCCGGCTTTAGCAAGAGGCGAAATTCAATGCATCGGGGCAACTACCCTGGACGAATACCGCCAGTATATTGAAAAGGATGGTGCTTTAGAAAGAAGATTCCAAAAAGTAATGGTAGAACCTACCAATATTGAGGAAACTATTCAGATTTTGAATCAAATCAAGGATAAATATGAGGAACATCATAATGTAATTTATACTCCTGAAGCAATTTTGGCGTGTGTCAATTTGACATCAAGATATATTACAGATCGTTTCTTACCGGACAAAGCAATTGATGCGATGGACGAAGCAGGATCTCGTGTTTATATTAAGAATATGAAAGTTCCTACAGAGATCATTGATTTTGAAAAGAAAATCGAGGATATCAAAGAAATGAAGCAGAAAGCTGTAAAAGCCCAGGATTATCTTGAAGCCAGAAAGCTTAAAGATGAAGAGGAACGTCTTCAGATGGAACTGAATTCTGCTCAGGAAAAATGGGATAAGGATGTAAAAGAGAAAAAAGAAACCGTAACGGAAGAAAATGTAGCGGAAGTGGTTTCTATGATGAGTGGTGTTCCGGTAACGAAAGTTGGTAAGAACGAGCTTGACAAACTTGCCCAGATGGACGAAAAGCTGAATGGAAAAGTGATTGGTCAGGAAGATGCTGTGAAAAAAGTCGTTAAGGCTATTCAAAGAAACAGAGCAGGTCTTAAAGATCCGAACCGCCCGATTGGTACATTTATTTTCCTTGGAACAACCGGGGTTGGTAAGACAGAATTGGCTAAAGTAATGGCGAGAGAGCTTTTTGAATCCGATGAATCTCTGATCAGAATTGACATGAGTGAATACATGGAGAAATTTGCTGTTTCAAGATTAGTTGGTGCGCCTCCGGGATATGTAGGATACGAAGAAGGTGGCCAGTTGACAGAAGCGGTAAGAAGAAAGCCTTATGCTGTAGTTCTTCTGGATGAGATTGAAAAAGCCCACCCTGACGTCTTCAATATTCTGTTGCAGATCCTTGATGAAGGACACGTTACAGACAGCTTAGGAAGAAAAATTGATTTTAGAAATACGATCATTATTCTAACTTCAAACATCGGAACAAGAGATCTTAAAGATTTTGGAGATGGTGTAGGATTTGGAACCTCAGCTAAAAAGACCAGTTCAGATACCAGAGCGAGAAGCACCATTGAAAGTGCCCTTAAGAAAGCATTTGCTCCTGAATTCTTGAACAGAATTGATGATATTGTAATCTTCAACTCTCTTGTACAGGATGATATCAAGAAAATCATTGATATTGAACTGAACAAGCTTTATGGCAGACTTGAAAAATTAGGATATAAAGTTGATCTTACTGAAGAGGCTAAAGACTTTATTTCTGAAAAAGGATGGGATAAAGATTTTGGGGCAAGACCATTGAAACGTGCGATCCAGAAATATATTGAAGACTTATTGGCAGAAATGCTGGTAAACAAGCAATTGAATGAAGGAGAAACCGTAGTTCTTGACCTGAATGAAGCAAAAGACGGACTGATTGGAAAAGCGCAGAAAACGAAAAAATCAGCGGCAGAGAAGTCTTCTCAATCTTAATTAAATAAATAATTTAATTTTCATAGAAAAGCCCAGGGAAATTTCCCTGGGCTTTTTGTTTTTATACATTTTTTGCTGAAGCCAATGGCATTTTGAACATTGTACTGAACAGATCAAAACCCACTCCTATTAATTAAATTATAAGATTAAAGTCCCACTACAAAACCGATATTAGGAACCAGACCGCTTGAAAACACACTGGAATTTTGTTTCCAAAGTACATTATACATCAACCCCAGCTGCATAAAAGAATTATTCCCGATCCTCTGCATATACCCTCCTCCAAGAAACAGGGCATTTTCTTCTGTATTGTATTTATAATCGAAATATTTATCCTTATAATCAACAAAATAGTGCTGATAGTTTGCTCCCACATAAAATGATCTGGCGAAATAGTAATTCATAAATGGTCCCACTCCAAACATGGTAGATTTATAATAATCTGATGTCTGCCACGAAACAGTTCCTATTACTCCACCTTCAAGATCATTGGTAAGCCTGTATCCTACTCTGGGTGAAGCCGACAAATTAAAAGCGCTATTGCTTCCGAACCCCACTCCAATTCCCCCACCGAAAGTCCATTTGCTGCCTTCCTGTGTTGGTGTACCCACAGAAACCTGGGAAAAGACGGACCCTGAGCCCATCAGCATTAGAGAAATAATAAGCTTTTTCATATATAGATATTTTGTTTTTGTAATATTCTTTGCTTTCTCCACTTATTCTGGTGGATGATAGTGGTGGTTACGATTAACATCGTTTTTATCAATGTTTAAAATTATGGTTTTTTTACGAATGTTTTTAATTGTATTTTTGCCGCATCAAACTAAGAACTCCCGTTAAGAGTTTCGTAAAATTGAAATACAATGAAAATAGTAGTAGGCCTCTCTGGAGGTGTAGATTCCAGTGTTACAGCATATTTGCTACAACAACAAGGTCATGAAGTAGTGGCTTTGTTTATGAGAAACTGGAATGATGCTTCGGTAACATTAGAAGATGAATGTCCGTGGATCGAAGACAGTAATGATGCCCTTATGGTCGCTCAAAAACTGGGCATCCCGTTTCAGGTAATAGACATGAGTGAACTGTACAAGGAACGTATCGTTGACTATATGTTTGCTGAATATCAAAAGGGAAGAACGCCAAACCCGGATGTATTGTGTAACAGAGAAGTAAAATTTGATGTTTTTATGAAAACCGCAATGTCATTGGGCGCGGATAAGGTGGCAACAGGACATTATGCAAGAGTAAATTCTACTTTTGATGAAAATGGGAAAGAAATTTTCCACCTTCTGGCAGGGAAAGACAACAATAAAGATCAGTCTTATTTTCTATGCCAGCTAAGCCAGGATCAGCTTTCAAAAGCTTTATTCCCAATTGGAGAATTGACAAAACCTCAGGTAAGAGAAATCGCTAAAGAAATTGGATTGGTAACTGCTGATAAAAAAGATTCTCAAGGACTATGCTTTATCGGAAAAGTAAGCCTTCCTCAATTTCTTCAACAGCAACTGAAACCCAATGAAGGTGAAATTGTAGAAATTTTCAAAGATTCACCTCTGTTTTCCGAAGAAAAACCTGAATTTTCATCTAAAGAGGAGGAGCTTGAATTTTTATCTAGAAAAATCAATTATAAAAAAGCTGACGGAAAAGTAATCGGGAAACATCAGGGAGCCCAATTTTTCACGATCGGACAAAGTAGAGGTCTTGGAATAGGCGGCCATAAAGAAAGCTGCTTTATCATCTCAAGAGAAATGGAAAACAACATCATTTTTGTAGGAGAGGGAAGCCATTTCCCTGGACTTCACAAAAAAGCCCTGAAAATTGATAATTCTGAGCTGCATTGGGTACGTGAAGACATGAAGCTTCAAAACGGAGAGTCTATGGAGGTACTGGCCAGGTTCAGATACAGACAATCTTTGCAGAAAGCAACCATTTATCAGTTTGAAAATGCTTTTTATATTGAATTTGATGAGTTGCAGTCTGCCATTGCTGAAGGACAATTTGCTTCATGGTATATCGATGATGAGCTGATCGGAAGCGGGGTGATTGCATAAAAAGGTTGGGAATTCAATTTGCGGGATTACACGGCCTAAGGTTGTCTTTTTAAAAGAAAATAATTTTTTTGAAATTTTCTGTAACGTTTTTTAAGTTGTCATACTTACTGAGTAAATAACAATAAAAAAAGTACTATGAAAACAACAACAAAAAACCAGTATGCCTATGCAAACAATATCCTGATCTCAATCGTATCCGCTGTTTTTGGATATAACCTTTATCAGGCCATTGTACATCCGGAAAATTCAAATATTGGTATAAGCCTTATTTTGATAGTTCTAATCTCAATTATGGTTCGTAAGTATGGTTACCAACCGACACAGGAAAAAAAGAAAGATATTTAATATCAAAAACTCATTATAAAACCCGGGACATTTTTGTTTCGGGTTTATTTTTTATTCCTATTTACTTGATCTTTTTATTGACATGAGTCAACATAAAAAACACGGTGACAATACATTCTCCTATTAAAATCATGACCAGAAATCCGACAGGCTTTCCTAATAGCATTCCTCTTATCAGTTTTATAATTCCCAATAAAAAAATAAGACCTGCAAAATAAAATGTTGTTTTCGGAATTGTTTCTGTCAGAGAATTTATCATAAAAACAGAAGCATAAAATCCAAGAAGCAGGATGATATAAAACTTCAGGAAATCTGGTCCTTTAAGAGTAAAAGGATTAAAGGTCTGGCATGTTGCAAAAAGCCATATAAAGCTTATCACAACCGGAACTAAATGAATGATTATTTTTTTCATAATTATTCGTTTTTTATCCCCCGCAGCCTCCACATCCACCACCACAACCTCCTCCACAGCTGCCACCTCCACTGCAACCCGAGCTGCCGCTACAACTTCCTCCTCCATCAGGGTTTTGCTTATCCTTTTTACCAAGATCAGAAGTCTCCTGATCTCCCATTATTGATGTCATAGCTCCCAGGATAAAAATAATCGCAAATACTACAGCTGTGATCAGCAATCCTGTAAACCCGGTTCCTTCTGTACAGGAATACAGCAGAAGTAAAATAAAGATCGGAGCAAAAAAAGCCATTCTTTTTATCCAGGACTGCAATTTGGATTTTTTCTTCAGTTCTTTCCAGATCTCTTCAGGTGCTTCCTGTTGAAATACCTTCCGATACTGTACCAACGTATCTTCAAACCAGTTCTGATGTTTTGTTTTCTCCGCAGTCCCTCCTTTAGAAGGATGATGGTGAAGTGATCTCTTTAAAATATGGGGACAAAATTCTTCCCAATAATTCTGGGTATAAATAAGGTGCATATGCCATACCTTATCCACCGTTTCGCTTGGTGAAGCTCCATTAGGAAGGATACAGCAGAGATAGACAAACTTTTTATATTCTTCTATCGCTTTCTTCGCGAAATCCAGACTCCAGCGTTCTTCTTTTGCCAGTTTTTTTGAAAACGGAAATGCAGCATCTGCTTTATCAATGGAAAAGTCTGAGATTCTTTGCCATAAATCATGATCTGTTACTAATTTATTCGTATTCATTTTGTGATTATTTAATTGTTTTTTTTATTGATCGTTTTTAATCTTTATGTCTCCATATACGTATTGCTCTTTATAATTTAATTGGTGTCTTTAAAATATTTAAATCTCTTTTTTAGGCTTGATTATGTTGGGTTTTAAATCATTAAACTTATTACTGAGGAGAATCTAATGCTTAATCCTGAGTCGTATCATCAAAGTTTCTCTTTTCCACTTTTTTCACCGGCTTTTTGGCATCTATCTGCTCTAAAAGCTTTAGACCCAGCAAGCCGCTAATTCCCCCGTTTGCAGAGTCTCCTCCTCCGATGAGAATATCTGGCATTATCTTAACATTTTGATTGGCAACAGATTCCATTACTTTGAGTTGGGTAAAGTTGTCTTCTCCCATTGCGTCTACCGACAGCTTATAGGCTTCCGCATTGGATTTACCGATGGCTAGGATTTTTTCAGCTTCCGCATTCCCTATTAAAGAGATCTGTTCGGCATTGGCTTTGGCAAGCAATCTTGTTTTTTCTGCTTCCCCATTGGCTTTTTTCACAGCTGCTGCGGCAACACGCTCTGCAATCAATACTCCCTGATCCGCTGTTACTATTTCTTTTTGGATATCTGCAACTGCGGTTTCCTTTTCAAGGCTTTGGCGGGTTTCCTGTGCCAGTTTCTGGACCTCGAATGTTGTCTTTTGTTCTTCAGCGATCTTTCTGTCTGTGAGAGTTTTCATTAGTGTTTCAGGAGGAACAATATCTCCAATCAGCGTATCTACTGCAGAAACGTTATACTGCTCCAATACATTGCTGATATGCTCTCTTGCCGATTGCTGGCGTTCTTTTCGGCTTCCAAGGAAAGCAATGACATCGCTGTCCTGAGCAGAATTTCTGAAGTAATTTCCAATGGTAGGTTCTAAAACCTGCCCTACCAGATTCATCATATTCCCGAAGCGGGCAATGACTTTTGGAGCTTCATTGGATGGAATGTGAATGATCTGGGAAACATCAAGATTGAACGGGAAGCCGTCTTTACTTCGTACCGTGATTGTTGAAAGATTTTTATCCAGCTGATGGGATTCACTTCTTGCTGAGGCCCAGTTCAATACAAGGTTTGTCGTAGGAACCAGCTCTGTCTTCATAATGTATGGGTTGACAGGATATTTACCCGGCCCTAGTGCTTCCCCCCAGACTCCCTTGCAGCCTTTTTCGACAATATTTCCATGCTTAAATTCTATTCCGCTTAGATCTTTCCCTTCACTTCCTACATAACTTATAACAACTCCTACGGAACCTATTGGAATTTCAGTCATTTTTACCATTTCCAGGATAACAAACCAAGGGTTTAAAAAATAAGAGCCGGCTAAAATAACCTGCTCCTGCAATCCTTTGTAGCCTCCATTATTCAAAAAAGAATCTACATCCTGAAACTTATTATGTTCTTCCACTATTTTCCCAGCGATTTTGCCTTCTTCCAAAGGTCTTCCTTCTAAAGTAGTAATAACTCCGACTGCGTTATCTGGAATCTGCGTCATATCCGTTAATGAAACTTCAAATAATAACGTATTTATCCGGTATGATCCTGGTGCAATGACTGCGGTCTGCCTTCCCTTTCTTCCTCCGGTTTTCAGAAAAGCTTCTGCGTCTTGAAAGGAATCGCATTCTACTTTTCTTGCCAGAATTCTTCCTGTTTCCAACTCTTTTCCGTCTCTCGCTAAAATTAAACCGATTTTTCCCGTTGGAATAATTGTAAAAGGCTGAAAGTGGATAGAATACTGCCATATCCATTTCCAAAAGTAGATCCCCGGAGCTAGGGTCTGGGCCTGAAATCCAGCTTCCCCGTTTGTAGCTATAATTCTGCCCTCCGGTAATTCCTGTTTTCCAATTAATACAAATTTCTTAGTGACCAGTCCTATCTTATCTTCGGGAATAATGACCAAGCCGAAGAATACTCGTAAAATGAATTTATAAAATAAGAAGCTTCCAATAATAACAACTGCTGGTATCAACCAAGCCGATTGTAAAATGTTTTCTATTTCCATGATGTTTATTTTGTTTGTATTCAAATATCATTGGATTTTAAAATATAAAAGTCTTGCAGTAGTATTTTTTAGTCTGATAAAAACCTTAAATTAGTCTTATAAAATAAAGCCCATGAAAAAGGATGATATTCTGCATCTTGAGAAACTCATGAATTTCTTAAGCCGGCAATTTTTAAAGAAAAACCATTGGGAAGATGTTACGAAAACTGAATGGTCTTATGTCTGTTCCGAACTGAATGACCTCATTATCAATGATCTTTCAGAAAAAGGAATAAAAAAAGATCCTGATCTTCTGGGAACCAATTACCTTTATGAACACCTGATCATTAATAAACTGAAAAAATTCAGGCAGAATGAAAACGCGGTTCTGAGCAGGCCCAATCTTGCCAAACTAAGCCAGATTGTCAAAGTTTTGGGGTATTCCAATTATATAGATTTCATTAATTCTAATACGGAATCATTCAATTTCAATGATCTCAGAATTGATATGAATAATATAAACCAGAATACCGCTCTTTTAGACCGTTTAGTGGGCTGCTGGTATTCTTACAACAGAAACCTGCCCGACAACCCTTTGCTGGCAAAAGAAGACCGGATATGGCGTTCTGCTATGGAAATTTATAAGTCTGAAACAACCGGAGAATATTTTATTGAAAGAAGCGGTGGCGACCAGCATAAGTATTTTGGGAAGGTAACGGCATATTCCGATTATGTTTTTATCATCATGAACAGCAATACTTTTATCCGTCAGAGACATTTTATTTCAAGAATAAAAGACATTAAAGAAAAACTTAAGAACCCAGACTATAAACTCCACGAAATCCACTTCATAAGCACCTGTATAAGTTTCAATCAGGAGCCGATTGCCCTGTTTGAAATCTTCCGAAAAGCAGACAGAAAAAACTTTATTTCTGATTCTATAAGCTTCCCGATCGACAGTGACGAAATTCCTGAATCTATCATTAAACAGCTTGAAGACACTGAATCTAACAGGATAGATTACAGATAATTAATAATTAAAAAAGGGCCATAGCATTTTGAAAATTGCTGTACCGGATTTCAAACTGTCGTATCACTGGACAAATAACAATAAGAAACATCATGATCAATTCATATATACACCACCCCGGAGCAAAACTGCTCCGGGGATTACGCTATTTCTTCTATGCCTTGAATATATTTAACCTTTAAAAATCAACACATTACAGCAATATTTCTCTAAATTGAAAGTTCTAATTATGAATCCTCAATTATCTTGCTATGGAATATTATGAATTGTATGAAGTTTTGAAAAGTCATTTTGATTCCGGAAAAGCGATGATTGAAATAAAGGAATTGAATGTTAGCATTGAATCAATTTCTTTTGAGTCCAAGGCTTCTGAGCTCCTTTATGGTTCGGAACATCAACGTTGCAGCCAACATAATGAACAACTGAAAATCAATGAAAAAGAGCACCATCTTCATGATCACCCAGCTGTAGACATCAACGATTTTGATATTGAATGCAATAAAAGATTTGAATATTATATCCTTAAGAGATCTGATGTGGAAACAGCGAAAGGATGTATTTTTTTCTTCCATGGTTTGAATGAGAAGAAATGGGACAAATATTTACCCTGGGCCTATGAACTGGCACAAAAAACACATAAAGCCATTATCCTCTTTCCCATAGCCTTTCACATGGACCGTGCAGAACCGATCTGGAGTAACCGTCATGATATGATGGAGGTAGTAAGTTTTAGAAAGAAAAAATTTCCGGAAAATACGAATTACTCTTATGTGAATGCCGCGATAAGTTCCAGGCTGGAAGCTCATCCTCAGAGAATTTTTTGGTCCGGGCTTCAGACTTACTCGGATATTACGGAGGTGGTAAAAGATATTAAAAACAATAAAATCGGGAGTATTTCTCCTGATGCAGATCTGGATTTATTTGGATATTCTATAGGGTCTTTCCTTTCTCTGATCATCAAAATGGCTGACCCCGGTCATTATTTCACCCAATCCAAAGTTTTCTGTTTTTGTGGAGGAATGACGATAGACCGGATGTTTCCGATATCCAAATACATTATGGACACACAGGCCACGATTAAAATGCAGTCAGTCTTTACCGAGCTTCTCAGCTCAGATTTCAAATCAGATACCCGTCTGAAACATTATCAGAATGAAGGTTTACATCCTCAGGAAAGCTGGTTCAAAAAGATGCTCCGTTATAATTATTTTCAAAAGGAAAGGGAAGAAAGAATGCATGAAATCCAGTCTCAGATAAAAGCATATGTCTTAGAAAAAGATAGTGTTGCTCCTCCGATGGAAGCTTTAAATACTTTACAGGGAGGCTACCGGAATATTAATGTTGATGTTGAAATTAAAGATTTTCCGTATGAATATTCCCATATGGTTCCATTTCCTTTGGCACATAAGCACAAAAAAGAGGTTACAGAAGCCTTTCATCAGTTTATAAAATCTGCCAGCGATTTTTATAATTCTTAGTTACTATTTATAAAAAAGAGACAGAAATAGTTTAAAAATCAATAATATAAGATCCATGGTGTTTGTTTTTTGAGTGATGAGGATGGATAATACAAGATCTTCCTACTTTATCAGCTGACTAACCAGTCTTTGAAATCTTTCACGCGGTCTCTGCTTACTGTAATTTCTTCTTCGGGCTGAAACTCCATATCCACTTTATAATAAGGTGAAGTATGGATGTTTTTGATGTAATCTGAGCTGATAATAAACTGTCTGTTGACGCGG
This sequence comes from Chryseobacterium sp. GW821-FHT04C04, assembly GCF_059420365.1. Classification (NCBI taxonomy): domain Bacteria; kingdom Pseudomonadati; phylum Bacteroidota; class Flavobacteriia; order Flavobacteriales; family Weeksellaceae; genus Chryseobacterium; species Chryseobacterium sp. GW821-FHT04C04. The sequence goes on from NZ_JBWKTO010000003.1 coordinate 578,589, forward strand.
AAAAATTTCTTTTCATCCAGAACATCTTCCAATTCATCAAGAGTAAAATCTGACGGATATGTACGGTCTTCAGTCTGAAGATATACAATTTTATTCTCACTGAAAAAGCAGCTTATTTCCGGTGTCTGTATAATTTTAAGGTTGTACCCTATTTTAACCAAAACCCGGGAAAGGGTAGATTTTTCTTTTCTGATCAGCTGTTTGATATCCTGAGAGCCATTCGTGTCATTGGCAGGAATGAATGATTTAAATTTCTCTACTGCTCCTTCAAGATCTTCATCAAGAATAGGTTTTAAAAGATAATCAATGCTGTTCAGCTTAAATGCTTTCAGCGTGTACTGGTCAAAAGCTGTCGTATAGATAATGAATCCTTTGGTAGGAACTTTCTCAAAGATATCGAAAGACAATCCATCACCCAGAACGATATCAGAAAAGATCAGCTGCGGGTGTTCATTTTCAGAAAACCAGGCAACGCCTTCTTCTACTGATTCTATTTTGGTAACCACTTCAATTTCAGTAAACTTACTCAGCATTCTTTCTAATTTCCTTGAAGCAGGTTTCTCGTCTTCTATAATGACAGTTTTGATCATCGATCTTTAATTTTGGTTTTTAGATTTTAGAAAATAAAGTTAGATAAAAGTGGGCAGATTTTAATATTTTATCGGCTTTTTCTCTTTTTCAAGCTCTTTTTCGATCATATTCCTTTCCCATTCGGAATCAAAAAGGAACAGTTTTGATGCTTTTATAAGGATGATGAATCCCCAGATCCCAAGGATGGTATATCTGTCAAACGATCGGAAACTAATCATCTTTTCGCCAAAAATATCATCAGGAATGATAAGAACTGCAAAAACTGCAAAAATAAAAAGGCTTTTATAGAATCTTTTGATACTTCTTGTTCTTGTAACAGCAGCTTCGTAATCCATGATTGTATAGGTTTTTAGTTATTCAGTTTATAATGTTTTTATTTTCCCTTTTTCTTCTTTCTCCATCAGTTCTTTTATCTTTCTTTCTTCCCAGCTTTTTCCAATTCCGAATACATTTATTGCATGAAACGCAATTCCTATTCCCCAGCCCAACGCCGGCCATAAAAACCACAGGTATCCGGGAGCAGTTATAAGATTCAGTATTGCCAGAAATGGAATAACAATACAATAAGAAGTTAGATTTCCATAAAACTCTTTTAATTCTTTTACTCTTCTGGATGCTTTTCTGTAAGCAATGGTCTCTTTATTTGGTAAAATTTCCATAATGTTTTGTTTTAAAAGGTTAATTTGTTTTTTTCTTGAATCAAAGGTAGGTCAGGAAAAGGGGCAAATCAATTTTATATTACCGAATGGTAGATTATGTTATCCGAATCGTAAAAACTGGAAATTAATAGATAAACGGGATCAGCTTCTTTGTGCTTTTTCTGTATTCAAGATATTCATCACCGAACTTTTCTACCAAAGCCTGTTCTTCGATCTTAATCCTGTAGGCAAAGGCTAAAAACGGAGGTACAAAAGCAAAGATTAAAGACAGCCAGTTGTTCAAATACAAACCAAGGCCAATAGAGGTTAGCAGGGAAAAGGCATAAGAAGGATGTCTCAGGTATTTATAAAACCCTTCCTTTTTGATTTTATGATCCTGTCTGATGGTAACATCTACAGTAAAATATTTTCCCAGAGATCTGATAATCATGAATCTGAAAATAATTCCGATAAGAATGAGGAACTCTCCTAAATAAAGAATCCAGATTCCGGTAGTAATCGTAAAATGAGTGTTATAAGATATGAATATCGAACTCATTATAGAAAAAGGAATGGCCAGCCATAGAATATTCAAGGTCGATTTATCTTTGTTCTTCTGATCTTCTTGTCCGGATTTTAGTATATTTTTATAGAGAAATTCACTGAGAAACCAGGCAGCCATTGAAATGTAAAATAGTATTGATAAAGTGTTCATGTTCAGTTTTTTTAAGGTTAAATTGCGAAACAGCTTTATAAGTATTGCCTTTTACGATTTCGCTTCTAATGATTTTTCTGTTTATCTATCAGCTCTTTAATCTTCTTATCTTCCCATTTTCTGATAAAGTTAATCTGAGGTACAAAAACCGTAACGGCATGCGCCAAGAGACCGATTCCCCAGAAAGTGGCTGTAAAAAAATTTTTAAACTGAAAATAACTTTCACCGGGTTTCAGGTTCATACAGTTGTATACAACGATCATAGCATTCACTGCGATATAAGCGAATAAATGTCCGTAAAATCCACGTAACCGTTCTACCTGTCTTCTGGCACGTTGATATTCAATATCATTTTCGTCAAATCTTTCCATCGTTTTATTTTTTTTGTTTATTCATTATTTCACGAATCTTCTTTTCCTGCCATGATTCTCCTACTCCAAATACCTGAAAGGCGTGGGAAGCGACCCCAATCCCCCATCCCAGTACCGGAAACCAGAACCATTGTGTTCTGCTGCTTGTAAAAAGATTGATAAAGATTAAAAACGAGCAGACTGTACAGTATGAAATCAGATTTTTATAAAATCCTTTGATTTCTTTCACCCTCTTCTGTGCCCTTTTGTAAGCGGCAACTTCATCTTCAGGTTCTGAACTGGAAATATGGGGCTTAGCTAAAAGAATTGGAAGTTTTACTTTAAAATAATTTTCAGATTTTTCTATAAACACATTCCGGTCCGTAAGCAGAGAATAACGCTGTACAATATTAGAAAGACCAATTCCTGAGCTTTCTTTAATCTGTTCTCTTACCTGTAAGTTGTTCTCAATACAAAGCATATTTCCGTCTGAAAAAATTCTGATGATCAAAGGTTTTGATGATGTAGCAAAATTATGCTTGATACAATTCTCCAACAGCAGCTGCAAAGCCAGCGGAACAACATATTTCTGATAGTCTTCCTTTGGAACATCAAACGTAAAACCTACGCTGTCTTCAAACCTTGTTTTTAACAGTTCGCAGTAGGTTTTGGCAAATTCTATTTCATCTTCCACCGTGACCAGCTCTTTATCTTTTTGTTCAAGTACATATCGGTAAATCTTTGACATTGAAGCGGTAAACTTCTGAGCCTGTAGTGGGTTTTCATCAATCAGAGAACTTAAGACATTCAGAGAATTGAAAAGGAAATGAGGATCCAGCTGATTCTTTAAACTTTCAAACTGAGCATTTGCGGACTTAGCGATAAGCTTCTGCTCTACCACTTCTTTCCGGGAAGTCTTCTTCAGTTCTTCCATGAAACTTCTGGCATGAAGAAATGCTGATATCAACAATGCAATATTGATCGTAAACCAGTTGAGGAAATTATATTTTCCCCAGAAAAACTCTTCTGTAGTCGCTGCTTTTTGAATGAGTACAAAATTGACGTAATTGCAAAAATAGACGAGTACAAAATTGGCTACAATAATAGAAACAATACTTATAACCGCTCTTTTAGTGGTAGCTTCAGACCATGGAATTCTTTTATTCAGAAAGTTATTCAGCATTCCGTTTCCTCCTCCCAAAACAAAAGAATAAATAAAAGAGATAAGTATGGTATAAAAAAAGTTTTCAAAATTCTTTTCTTCTGTAAAAACAAAAAAGAAAAACATCGAGACTGCAAGCGATACCCAGAATAGTATGATAAAATTTTTCCGTTTCATGATCTTTTTTCTTGACTCAAAATTAGTTTTTATTAAAGGTATCAAAAATTAATTCTTACCGAGAGGCTTATTTTCTTCTCCGAATGGTATAAAAAAACCTCCACGAATGAAGGTTGATTTTGTATATCAAAAGTAGAAATATTCCTATTTCGCTTTTTCTGCCGGAAGGCTAATGAAATAATCTGCTTCCCCTTTTCCCCAATTGGGATCTAAAGCTGTTTTTGTTTTATAAGCTTTAAATTTTGCCTGAGCATCTTTGAACATTTCCAATCCTTTGGTTTTACTTCCTCCGTACTGTTCAGGAGTAAAATAAATATCTTCTGCTTTGATAAGAGCGATTCTTGGATTCGCAGGCTCTAATTTCTCTGCAACATTAAGTTCTTCAGCTGCTCTTGCACCGTCTGTCATATATCGCTGCTGAGGATTTACCATCATTCTAAGAGAATAAGACATTTTTCTCAACAGGTGAATTTCTGCATTATCTGCTCCTGCAAGATTCTGAGCCATTGACAAATGTTTCTCAGCCTGATCTGCAATACCATCCAGTTCCTGCATTTTTCCGTCTCTCATCAATGTTCTTCCTTTCTGAATATAAGAAAATGCTGCATAATAAGCCGGAAGCCACTTGGAACTCTCTTTACTTCCTATTCTCTGGAAATCATTGGCCAGTGTTTGGAAATCTTCAGCTGTTTTGCAGGTTTCAATTTTCGCAATTTTCTCAGACATTATTTTGTCGTAATCGGCCTGTGCAAAAGCAGTTAAGCTCATAAAAGCTAAAGCAAAGCTTAAAAGGTATTTTTTCATGATATCAAATTTTAAAAGTTAGTTATGTTTGTTTGTCCTAAGTTATGTTTTTTATAAATTATTATTGATGGCATCATCAGTTTTATCCACCCCAAAGCTTATAAATGCTCCTATGAACACAAAAGTATTTACCGGAGGAACTACTGCAGAACTTCTGGATCCATCCGCAGAAAAGTTATAGCCATATATATTCTTTGATCCTAAAATATTACTTACACTCAATACAAATACAGGAAAAGCTTTCGCATTTTTCTTACCAATATTAGGCAGGTAATTGATACTGAAGTTCAAAGCATTGTAATCTTTCATTCTACCTTCGTTTCGGGTATAATTAACTGCTGTTCCATTTTCAAATGTAGAAGCAATGTCATAATAGGGACGCCCTTTTGCATACGTATATGATAGATTTACCCCAAGTTTCCATTCCGGAATAAATCTTTTGGCAACCGCAGAAAGTGTATGTTCAGCAGCAAAACTTGGCTGAAGGCTCACCGGATAATTAAGAAAATCTCTTTTGGAATCCAGGAATGAATAGCTGATCCAATAGTCGATATTTTCAAACGTTTTTTTGTTGTCTCTCCAGAAAAATTCCACACCTTTTGCATAGCCATACCCACTGTTATTCAAAGCAGTCTGAATCTGCTGATTCTGTTCTTTGTTCGGAGTTACATTAAATGTTTTGATCAACTGGTCATACTTTTTATAAAATGCTTCCAAACGTAACGTTCTGCCTTCTGATGCTCTTTGAACCTGAAAAATATAATGCTGAGATTTCTGGAAACCAAGATCTGCAGGACCATTGATATATTTACTTTCAGGATTCTGATAAAAAAGACCATAAGCTAATGAAGTTGTCCAGTCTTTTGCCAGACGATAAGCGATAGCAAAACGGGGGGCAATATTGCTCTTTCCTAAGAAAGATGAATGCTCTGCCCTTACTCCGATTTTCGCAGACAAAGCATTACTAAAGCCAAGGTCTGTTTCTACAAAAGCCGAAGAGATCAAATCTTTATAATTTTTCTGTACCGTTTCAAAGTTTAGGTTTTCATCGGTATTATTCAGTTCAAAACCTCCCCTCACAGCACTTATTTTGTTGATCTTTCTTTCCAGGACCGCTTTGAAATTCAAATAATTTCCATCGGTAAGAAGCTGGCTTCTGTTGGATTCTACCTCATTCGTTTCTGTAGAAAAATGAAGATCTGATTTGTTATAAGAATAAGACCCACCCATATTCAGAAGGTATTTTCCAAATTTCTGTTTAAAAGACAGGTTATGAAACGTATTTTTACCATTAAGCTTTACCAGGCTGAAATCATATCCGGGTTCAAGACTTTCTGATCTTACGCCCATTTTATTGGAATTGAACATCCCATAATATTTGAAAAAGCCTCCTGATTTTGTTTTGAATCTAAAATTCATATCCCCATTAAGCCCTTGTGGTGCTTCCACAAAATCGGTATTAAAATTCAGGACTTTCTGCATCAGGCTTAAAAGAGAATAGCCTGCTGTAGCTCCGTAGGAATAGTTTTTATTGTCTCCCAGTTTCTGAAATCCGGCACTCAGGAAAATAGGTGATATTCCAAGGCTATACGAACTTTCATCCGGAAGATCAACACTTTCCAGCATCAAAGCACCTGAAAGCGCCTGCCCGTACAACGCGGAATAACCGCCACTTGAAAATATATTCCCTTTGAAAAGAGAAGTATTGAACTGATCCCTTCCTGCAATTCCCGGAACAGAATTAGAAAAATAATTGTTGATAAGGCTTCCATCCATAAAAATCTTAGATTCTGTGCCTGTACCTCCACGAATAAACAACCCTTCAGTCCCTCCTACTTTCTGTACCCCAGGAAGATAGGTCAATGCTGAAGAAATCTGTCCGTCTGCACCCGCGGTGGTATAAATATCAATTGGGGAAAGCAGTGCAGTCGCTCTTTTCTTATCACTGGCTTCAATAGAACCTGCAGAAACGACTACCGCATCAATCTCACTGATCTGTTCTTTAAGATCTACATTCAAAGAAATATCCTGGTTCTCAATAGAGATTGTTCTTTCTACGTTCTCATATTTCGGATGGGTAAAGGTTAATATGTGAGATCCTTTTTCTGAGGTCTCGAAAGAAAAGTTTCCCTGAGTATCGGTGGTAGTACCATCATAAGTATCCTTCAGGGTTACATTTACTTCACTTACTCCTTTATTTTTAAAGACTACTTTTCCTGAGATTTTCACTTGTGAATATCCCATTATGGAAATGATAAGGAAAATCAGAAGCAGTAGATTTTGTCCTTTTGTTTTCATTGTTATTATTTTCTGAGTCAAAAATAGGATGAGAAATGCCTTTCTGGAAAAAAATTATGACCGAAAGGCATACTTTTGTTACCGAATGGTAATTAATGGATTGGAATGCAAAAATCCACGATCATTTTTCCTTCCGGATGTTCTTTAAAGTTGGAATGATAGATTTCAAAAGGAAGGGTTCTTCTTACGCTGTATTTATTTTCATTCATCCATAAAAATAAAGAAACCCAGCATTGTTCAAAATCGTCGAGGGTAACTTCGCCACTTCCTACAATAAATCGCCCGGCATCTATGGTTTCGGCAAATACTTCACCCTCCTGTTGTGTCAGTTTTTCATCCAAAAGCATACAAGCGTGAATTCTTACTTTATCCAGAGGTGTTATTTTGCAGCTGTCATGATACACTGAAATCATCTTGACATTTTCCCTTGGAAAAAGAGCTTTCTTGCTTGCCCAGTCTATTAAAATATTGAAGGAAGGCTCCACATTTGCAATTCCCAGGCTCATCACTGCTGCCAGATTCATTTCCGGCATTTCTTTTATTTCGATTTTTAAATTCATGTTCGTCCAATTTAATAGGTTTTCGATATTGCAAATGTATTGGCTGAAAACTGTATCAATTTGTCCGTTCTTGCTTTGTGTTTGTAAAATCTTGTGAAATATTTTGGGAGCTGATTTACGGAATTCTGTAGGAGGCAGACCGTAATGTTTTTTGAATGTTTTGCAAAAGGCTGAGTGGTTTGAAAATCCAAGATTCCAATAGATCTCTTTGATCTCCATATGTTTATACAGCGCCAGATGAAGAGCGCTTTTCTCTATTTTCTTCCTGATAATGTAACTTTGGAGGGTTTCTCCTGTAATCTGCTTAAATATTCTGTGGAAATGAAACGGTGAATAGGCACTTATCTCTGAAACCTTTTCCAGGGACAAATCTGCATCAATATGATTATCAATATATTGAATTGTCTTTACAATTCGTTTTTTATACTCTTCCAATTCAAAACTGTTAGTTAACAAAGATATTTTTCTGCCCCGGAATTCTGTTGTCTTTTATTGCTATTGTCAAGAAAACTTTTCATTTTTTTTAGTGTACAATATCCTCTTCAAAATGTTTAAAAAAAGGAATTACGTTTTTAATATTCGGATCTGAAGAGGCAATATAACTATGGTAGTCTTCATGAATAAAAATCTCTTTGGTAAAGAATTTTTCACCTTCAATGACGCATTCGTTATTAACTATTTCAAAAGAATCCAGGGGAAGTATCATCCCTGCTCCATGCGCTTTTAATACAGCCTCTTTTCTGGTCCAATAGGTAAAGAAGCTTTCTGTTTTATCTTCAGAAGTATCTATTTCATGAAACTCATTAGCTGTCATTTGAAATCTAAAATCCAGATAGCTGGTCCTGGGATTATTGAATTCTACATCTATTCCCAAGGGATATTCTGCAATAGCACAAGCCACAAGATCTTTAGAATGCGAAATATTAAAATGAAGGTTTTGGTCTTTTAAGTACGGTTTTTTGTTGGGGAGTATGCCCGTTTCTGCTTCAGGGATATTATAATAAGTCCTCAATCCATATTGTAAAAGAACCTTTCCCAGTAAAGAAAGCTGTGCATCCTGCCATCTGCTGTATCTCAGAATATCCTGTTTAGCTTCCTGAGAAAATGCAGGCAGATACTGGTCTAAAAGAGACTCATGTTTTTCTTCACGGATGAATGTATACAGAATAATCATTTTCTTTTTTCCTGCCAGAGATACCGGATTTACAAATTGCTTTCTGACGACTAAAATAAGCTTTTTTTCCTCTCTTTTTAAAGAAGATAACCATTCTGTCTAAGTTTAAAAATTTATGGTTAAAAGCGCCCGGATTGAGGTTATGATTTACACTATCTTTTTAAAAAAGACCCGGATCATAAAGCGCTTTGGAAAATCTTTTATAAATTTATCGTAAAATCACTATAAATCATTTAAAAAATGAAAGTACAAACATTAACACTATTGGCGGGATTTGCATTTTTAGCAGTTTCATGCGGAACAACAAAAATGTACTCCGTAAATGCCAAAAGCGGAACCCAGACAGGAGGAACGGCGAAATTTACCCAAAACGGAAATGAGGTAACGATGAAACTGGATATCACCAACCTTACTCCTGGAATCCACGCAGTACACATTCATGAAAAAGGAGACTGCTCTGCAGCAGACGGAACTTCTACCGGAGGCCACTGGAATCCTTCCAAGAATGATCATGGTAAATGGGGTGCTGAACATTTCCACATGGGAGATATAGGAAACCTGGTTGCCGATCAGAGCGGAACTGCCACATTGACTTTCAAGACAGACAAATGGTGTCTGGGCTGTACAGATGAGTCTAAAAATATCATCGGAAAAGGTCTTATTGTACACGCAGCAGCAGATGACTTCCATACTCAGCCTACCGGAAATGCAGGAGGAAGAGTGGGATGCGTAGAAATTAAGTAATCTTTTTACTCAATAAAAAACCGCTAATTTTCATTAGCGGTTTTTTTATGTTTAGGATTTAGCTCCCATATCTGATACAATATTCATTGCTTCCTGCAGGTAAAGATCTTTTTTCAGATTCTTGATCCACATTTCAGATTTTTTCTTGAAAGCTTCGTCTTTTTTCTCTCTTTCAATCTCACTTGGATACATCATAAATTGAAGTCCGTTCTCAAATTTAGTCAAAGCCTTGAACTTTTCAATCTGAGATTTTCTGTTCTTCATCAGCTCATTGAACTTGTTTATATTCAAGGTGATATTTTCTTCTTTATCCAATCTTTCTCTCCATTGAGCAGACTCTAATAGCAATTGATAATTGCTGTTTTTAGCCATTCTGTCTGCACTTGCTTTTTCCAGCGCCTGAATATTGAAGTAGTTCAGCTTCTGGAATTTTGTAGAAGGAATTTTATCCCATGCTAAAGCATAATCGTCATATCGCTCTCCTACTTCAGCATAAGTAAAGAAATCTTTCATCTGAATATCAGAAACAATTCCTTTTCTCTGAGTAGATTCTCCGGTGATTCTGTAGAACTTCTGGATCGTTAGTTTTAAAGATCCGAAATCATCTTCCGTATTCAGGAATCTGTTTAGATCTACAAAAGTCTGAACGGTACCTTTTCCGAAAGATTGCGGAGATCCTATAATCATTGCTCTTCCGTAATCCTGCATTACTCCTGCAAGGATTTCCGAAGCTGAAGCTGAAAGTTCATTTTGCATGATGACAAGAGGTCCTGTCCAGATAGGCGTTTCATTTTTGTTCTTAAGGGTCTGTATTTTCCCGTTTCCGTCTTTCACCTGAACATAAGGTCCTGCTTCCATGAAAAGACCCATAATATCCCCTACTTCAGTTAAAGAACCACCTCCGTTATTTCTAAGGTCAAGAATGATTCCTTCAATATTCTGTTCTTTCAGTTTAATGATTTCATTTTTGATGTCATCAGAAGCATTTCTTCCTTTGGCATTTTCAAAATCAGCATTGAAACTTGGAAGATTGATGAAACCATATTTCTTACCGTTGGCCTTATTTACAACAATACTTCTTGCAAAAGTGTCTTCAATAGCTACTTCTTCACGAATCATTGTTACATCCTTGGTAGTACCATCTTTTTTCTGAACAGTAAGCGTTACCGGTGTTCCTTTCTCTCCTCTGATCAATCTTACTGCTTCATCAGAAAGCATTCCTACAACATTTACAGCATCTTCTTTCGGTTTGGATCTTACTTTTAAGATTTTATCTCCTTCGGAAAGTTGTTTAGACTTCCATGCCGGTGCACCAATGGTAAGAGCCCCGAGATAAAGGTTTCCTTTTTTCTCCTGGATCAATGCTCCGATACCGATTACTTTTCCGGTAAACTGAGTATCAAAGTCTTCTTTATCTTTTGGAGAATAATAGTTGGTATGCGGATCGAATACTTCTGTATAAGCATTCATATAGACTGTAAACCAATCCATTTTCTTTCTCTTTTTGAATCGGGTAAAGGTATCTTTTACAAGATCTTTTACTTCATCAGTCGCTTTTTTGATCTTTTCATCCTGAGTAAGGGCCTTAAACTTGATCGTGTCTTTAAGCTTGTACTTCTGAACAGAGTCTTTCTTTTCTTTCTGAGCCTCTTCTTTGCTGTTCATCGATTCAACTTCCTGAAGGATATTGTATTTGATGAATTTTTTCCACTCATTATACTGTTCCTGCTTGTTGGCAGGTACTTTCTTCAATTTTGGCTCAAGGGTAAGCGCTTCATCTTCCTGAAGGTTGATCGGTTTGCTGAAGATGTCCTGAGTGATCTTATCGATCTCATCCACTCTCTGATACAGTCTATCGATTGTAAGTTTGTAGAATGTCAGGTCTCCTTGTCCAATATAATCATCAAGCTTTGTTTCATGCTTGCTGAATTCATCCATATCAGATTGTACAAAATATCTTTTTGCAGGGTCTACCAATTCGAAATAATGCTTATAAACGTCCTTAGAATAGGCATCATTGATAGATTTTGGGCTATAATGCAGATAAGAAAGTGTATTTTTTACGCTCACCATTATTGTTTGCATCTTTTCATCGTCATTCTTTGGCGAGTTGAAACAAAACATTAGACTGGTTAATGGAATAAGAAGTAAAAATTTATTCAGTTTGAAATTTTTCCACATAAACTGTCTTTAATTTATTAATTTTTAAAATAAGTATAATAATTAGTAGCAACAAGTTTGATACTGTTACAAACGATCAAATTTAATACCTTATTTACAAATATCGACCAGTTTTAATTATTTTTATTAAAAGAGGTTCACAAATAATAAAAGCAATCTCAGGTATTTCCTATTATCAGGCTCTTTGATTCCCAAACGAACTCCCGATCTGTTTTTTTTTCATAAATATTCTTACAGTTTGTTTTTTCGTTGAAAGTTAAAAACACGTACCACAAAATTCACTTTTAAGACATAAGGGCATAAAATATGCAGGAAACTAAGCAAATAACATTAAAATATAAAGTCATGAGAAGTCTACTATGGTTAGTTGCAGTCATCTGCATCGTTGTTTGGCTTTTGGGAATACTGGGAATTGTTCCGGGTATCAGCACAGGCTATTTAATTCACATTTTATTGGTCATTGCCATTGTTGTTATTCTTTATAACATTATTACAGGCAGAAAACCTCTCGATTAGTTTATTATTTTGTAAAACCACTTTAATTAAAACACCATAGGCTTTCACAGATTCTCTTCAGTTGAGTCATATATTAATTGAAAAAGCATCTGTGAAGGACTGAGGTGGATTTTGAAAATGCGGATTAAATTAACCTGTTAACTTTTCTTCATTTTCAGTTCACTTTCTGAACCTTAGATTCTTCATCTTCTCTTTTTCCAGACTCATTTTTTGGCTAAAATAGGTCTATTTCAAATCTGAATTACCAATACCTAATAATAGCCCTGCTGTTTTATCGCATCTTATTTTTGACTACATTTGATGTGTTGAAATTCTATTTGTTCGATTCTGAAAATGAACAAATTCACTCTATTTGAATAAAAAAAATATTAAAGATAATTTATGGAAAGACCGCTTATTCTGGTTACTAATGATGATGGAATTACAGCTCCTGGTATCAGAAATCTTATCAGTTTTATGAATGAAATCGGAGAAGTTGTTGTTGTAGCCCCTAACTCTCCCCAAAGTGGAAAAGGCCACGCTATTACCATCAATTCTACCCTAAGCTACGAAGAAGTTACCCTTGATGGTCCACAGACTGATTTTTCATGCAGTGGAACTCCTGTAGACTGCGTAAAAATGGCTCTTGATAAGATTCTGACAAGAAGACCTGATATTGTGGTTTCAGGAATCAATCACGGAGCAAATTCTTCAATCAATGTGATCTATTCAGGAACTATGTCTGCAGCAGTAGAAGCTGGTGTAGAGGGAATTCCTGCTATCGGATTCTCATTGTTGGATTTCAGCTGGGAAGCAGATTTTACCCAGGCAAAAGAATTTATTCAGAATATTGTAAGAAGAACACTGGAACACCCAATGCCAAAAGGAGTTGTTCTGAATGTCAATATTCCTAAACTTCCTGCTGCAGAAATAAAAGGAATAAAAGTATGCAAACAAGCTAACGCAAAATGGGAAGAAAGCTTCGACGAAAGAATCAATCCGCATGGTAAAAAATATTACTGGCTGACGGGTTATTTCAACAATATGGATGATTCTGAAGATGCTGACGAAACAGCATTGGCGAACGGATATATTTCCATCGTCCCTGTAAAGTTTGACATGACTGCCTATGAATATATGAAAACACTGGAAGAGGTCATGACTTTTGAAAAGGTAAATGAGGTGAAATAATCTTATTTGTCATTTGCTTATTAAACAGTATAAAAAACTTCACTTCAGCAGAGATCAGAAGTTGAAGTTTTAACAATAACACGGCATGAAATACTATTTTTCATGCCGTATTTTTATCTCATCCGTGACAAAATACATCCATTCAAAAAGTATCCGCTTTGGATTATTCACTATCTTTATTCTGACAAATAATTACAAAATGCGTATAGAATATGACATAAAATTAGGGTTCAAGGATGTAATGTTCCGCCCTAAACGTTCTACTTTAAAATCCCGGTCAGAAGTTGATTTACAAAGAGAATTTACCTTTAAACATACTAAGAAAAAATGGACAGGGGTTCCAATAATTGCCGCCAATATGGATACGGTAGGAACTTTTGAAATGGCTGTAGAACTGGCAAAGGAAAAAATTATTACAGCGGTTCACAAACACTATACTCCCGAAGAATGGAGCCAGTTTCTGGAAAGCCAGCCTGAAACTATTTATCAGTATATCGCTTTAAGCACAGGAACAGGGAAGGCTGATGAAGAAAAAATAAGACAGATCCTCGAAAAGCATCCAAAAATTGAGTTTCTCTGTATAGATGTAGCCAATGGCTATTCTGAGCATTTCGTTGGATTTGTGAAGAAGGCAAGAGCCAATTTTCCCGATAAAATTATCATCGCCGGAAATGTTGTTACGGGAGAAATGGTAGAAGAACTTCTTCTGGTAGGTGCAGATATTATAAAAGTAGGTATTGGCCCCGGATCAGTTTGTACGACCAGAGTAAAAACGGGGGTTGGCTATCCTCAGCTTTCTGCCATTATTGAATGTGCCGATGCTGCACATGGTTTAGGAGGACATATCATCGCAGACGGTGGCTGTAAAGTCCCGGGAGATGTTGCCAAAGCCTTCGGTGGGGGTGCAGATTTCGTAATGCTTGGCGGTATGTTTGCCGGACACGACGAAAGTGGTGGAGAAATGATTGAAGAAAACGGTAAAAAATATCGTCTCTTCTATGGAATGAGTTCCAAAACAGCTATGGATAAACATTCCGGAGGGGTAGCAGAATATCGTTCTTCCGAAGGAAAAACAGTAAAAGCAGCTTATAAAGGTCCGGTTTCGGAAACCGTAAAAGATATTTTGGGAGGAGTACGCTCTACCTGTACTTATGTAGGCGCATCCAAACTGAAGGAACTTTCTAAGAGAACTACTTTTATCAGGGTTCAGGAACAGGAAAATCAGATTTTTAAAGACTAGGAATAAAAATAAATAAAGGCTTTAGATAATTCTAAAGCCTTTATTCTTTTGTCCTTATATATTTTTTATTAAAATACTTTTGAAGCTGATCATTCACATAGGTTTCCTGTTCATGCTCTGAAGCCATTTCATCTATATACAAAATCCTCGGAACTTCTTTGATCTTATCAACGACAACAGAGTCTTTAGAAGAATTCCTGATGATATCTACTCGTTCATTCATCTCTTTTTCATATTCTTTAAGATCTGTCGTCATAATCTCCATCACTATATTTTCTCCATTAAAATCAACGTTGAAATATGAATATTTTTCAGGGAAAATTTTTAACTCAGGAAGAAAAATAATGAGGAGCGAAACCCACCAAAATTTTTTAATTTTTTCAAATTTAAAAAACATCAACACTGCAAAACTGATTAAAAAATAAAAGATGATACTTTCAAACTGTCTTGCAACAGAATTGAGAATATAGCTTGTAAATAATAACGGGAGTAAAGAAACTGACCAAAATAGTACAGCCTTTTTAAATGTTATTTTCGTGCTGATATTTTTAAGTTCTTTCTCAAAAACTTTAATAAATAAAGGAAACACTAATAAAACTTTAACGGCAACATACATTGTATTCGCCCCAAAAAGAGCAATTCTCTTCAGCCATTTTATAATTCCCCCTTCTGTCTCTCCCATTCTGTTGAAGTTTCCAGGCGCCAAAAAGCTTATCAGTAAAAAGACACTTCCTATCAGTGCCAAAGTCAGATTTTTCTTATTGCATTTCTGATAATAAGATAATAACAAAAGTCCTTCAACAATCAATGCCAGAATTTCATTGGACCCCATCAGAATGATAGTAAGCAAAACCGAAAGGTAAAACCATATTTTCTCCTGTGTATCCTCGCTTTTTTTTAAAAAATAGAGTAAAATGCCTGCTAAAACAACAGGAACGAAATAGACATTGGAGCCTGTAATCCAGAAGTAATGCTCAGGAAGGCTTACCAGAAGGATTGTATAAAAGAAAAACAGAAGAAGTCCTTTTTTGATGGATTCTTTCGGGGAGTAATTGAAATATTCTTTAAAGTTTAATGCTGAAATTCCAATGAAGGAAAGTAGTAAGAAAACAGGATAGATCTTGGGAAGAAGATTATTATTGTCATAAAAAACAGGGTTAAACATATTGATAGAATATCCGAAATACCTACCACCCCAGCTTGTATAAGTCTGAATAAAACTTTGTAACAACCCTATTTTTCTGGTTGTATAGGACCAGAAATAATCATCGGTCTGATATACATTAAACCAACTAATGTATGCCAGACCGACGCCTATTAAAATCGACAAGAATACTACTATATTCTGTACTTTTTTCATTTTCTAGGTTAACATTCCACCGTCAACGTTTAATGTTTGTCCGGTGATATATCCTGACATTTCGCTTCCAAAGAATACACATGCATTTGCGATATCTTCAGGCTGCCCTCCTCTTTTCATCGGAATCTCTTCTCTCCATCCCTGAACTGTTTTTTCATCCAGAACAGCGGTCATTTCTGTTTCAATAAATCCAGGCGCAATTGCATTACATCTGATATTTCTTGAACCTAATTCCAATGCTACAGATTTTGTAAATCCAATAACTCCAGCTTTAGAAGCTGCATAGTTGGCTTGTCCGGCATTTCCTTTCACCCCTACTACAGAAGTCATATTGATGATAGATCCTGATCTGGCCTTCATCATCGGCTTGATTACCGCTTTTGTAAGGTTAAAAACTGAATCTAAATTTACCTTAATCACTTTATCCCAATCTTCTTTGGACATTCTCAATAACAGGTTATCTTTTGTAATTCCTGCATTGTTTACCAAAATATCAATCTGCCCGAACTCTGCCATTACATCCTCTACCAATTTCTGAGCAGCATCATAATCTGATGCGTCGGACTGATATCCCTTAATTTGGGTTACAGAACTTAAAGCTGCTTCTAATTCTTTTGCTTTGTCTACAGAACCGGCATAGGTAAATGCTACTTTTGCCCCTTGTTGAGCAAACATTTCAGCAATCCCTTTCCCGATTCCTCTTGTAGCTCCGGTAATTATTGCTACTTTTCCTTCTAATATTTTCATATCTATTGATAATTATTTTCTTTTATAACTCATTCAGCTAGTGATAGCTGACTCTTTTAGTTCTTATACATTCCTTTCCGGAATTAAACGGTTTGCAAAGATATTATAAAATGTTATTCAACCCATTTAAATTGTTAAAATACTGATTTTTTTAATGTTTATTTAGCTTTTATTAAAACTGAACGGAATTATTTCTAAATCTGGTGAAATAAATGAAGTCTGTTTTTTTACCTTTATCCAGTTTCAGAACTTCTTTCTGCCAAAAATATTTATCATAAATAATTTCCTTTAGGAGCTCATTCTGGAAATTTGAAACTCCGAATTTTCCTCCTTTTCTTACCACAATTTCGTTTTCAGCATTCCCGAATGTGATGATGTCTTCGTAAACAAAGGGTACAGTTTCCGTTCCTTTACCATCCAGAATGCCATAAAAGCCGGCTGTATTTTTACATACCAACGGTTTTGAATATTGATTAAGAGGGTTAAAATACTCAACATCCTCATTTTTTATCTGACTGATGTTTTTCAGCTCCTTCATCGAGTGATCTACCACTGAAAACGTATAATACTTATCTTGTTTCCCAAGAATAAGACTCTCAGGATAGAAACCGAAAATTTGTACTCCATCTCCTACAATATTCTTAAGGTCTTTATCCAGAAATTGTTCTTCATTGCCTTTTTTAATATAGATGAAATCTTTTCCGGAAATGGTAAAACATCTGATGAAATCATATTCCTGCGGGAAAATGATGTTTCCCTGGAGATCAATAATACCGGATTTTTTTACTTTATCATTGTAAACACTGAAGAAGTTATTCAATAAAGGATTTAAATATTTAAAAGCCTGGGGATACAAATTTCTGTCTTTCTTACTGAAAACAGTTGTTTTTCCTTTCTTTTCGAGGTAGATATATGCTTTTCCACCAAAATACTCCGGGGTGAAATCACTAAAGATTTCTTCTGCAAGTGTATTTTCCTCAACATCGATTAAGCCATACTTACCTGTACTTTTATTCCTGGTAATCAGATAGGGATAAGCATTGATGTTCACAACCTGTTTCGAAAATTGATGTAAAGTCTGTCCATTATCTCCAATGATTTCACTTTCATTATTATCATTGATAATCAATGCTCTACCCTCTTCAAAACTATAATATTCTTTAAATTCCCGGCTGCTGACCTGCTTTCCGTTAAGATCATATAAAAACCACTTTTTATCTTTTAAGACAAAAAATCTGTTCTTCCCTGAAAAACGGATCTTTTCTGAATAAGGAATGATTTCCTTTCCATTGTAATCATAAACGGCTTCTTTGTCTTGTTTTGAAGAAATAATACGTTCCTTACTCCACCATGGTGTATTAAACTCCTGATTATCCAAAGAGATCAGTTCTTTTCCATTCTCATCAATAATAGCTGATTTTCTATTGTTCCCTTCTTCAGAATAAAGGATAAATCTGTTTTTAAAAACATGCAGAATTCCCCCTTTATAAGGAGATTTAAAGGTAATGGCCCCCAGAGAATCTACAATTCCCTGTTTATTGGTCCCGGAGTCATATATTATTCCATATCCGTCCGAATAGGAATTGACTCCCTTCCCTGTCTTTTTTGACAGGATAACCTTCATATATTGGTTAGTCTGTGCTGTACAAACTACAGAACACAGTACAAAAACTAATTTCTTCAAGGAAAATTAAATAGAATTATTGACTATAAGAACGATTTCTCCCTTTAAGGTTTTACTTTTGGAAAATTCAATTAACTCGTTGATTGTTCCTCGCTTAGTTTCTTCAAATTTTTTGGAGATTTCACGGCTCAAACTTGCCTTGGTTTCTTCTCCAAAGAATTCTTTGATCTGCTCCAGAGTCGTATTGATTTTGTGTGGGCTTTCGTAAAGAACTATCGTCTTTTTCTCTTCAGCAAGCTGTTTTAGCTTTGTCTGTCTTCCTTTTTTTTGTGGTAAAAATCCAGCGAATAAAAATTCATTATTGGGAAGTCCTGAAACCACAAGTGCCGGAATCAAGGCTGTCGCTCCAGGAAGGCATATCATATCAATCTGATTATCTGCGCCTGCTTTTGCTAATAAGTATCCCGGATCCGAAATACCCGGTGTTCCGGCATCGGTAATAATAGCGATATTCTGACCGCTTTTAAGGTCTCCGATTACTTTCTCTGTTGCCTGATGCTCATTGTGTAAATGATAAGATTTTAAAGGCTTGGAGATTTCAAAATGTTTTAAAAGTATTCCAGAAGTTCTGGTGTCTTCACATAAAATATAATCAACTTCTTTCAGGACTTTTACTGCCCTGAATGTCATATCTTCAAGGTTCCCAACGGGTGTGGGAACAAAATATAGGATTCCGCTCAAAATTATAAGAATTTATTTTCCACCAATATCCAAAGTCTCTGGGCATATTCATCCACTTTATTCCATTTTCTTTCGTAGTACAGATCACTCAAATATTCTTTGGCTTCTTCCATCGTTTTGAATTGGTTTAGCTGGAATACGGCATCATTAAGATCGATCTGGCTTCCTTCAAACAACATTTTGGAGAAAGCAATTCTGTCATTCAGATCAAGCTTAAACTCAGGTTTCTGCTTGTCTGCTTCCATAAAGTTCGTAGGAATATTAGATTTCAGAATGCTTCCTGTATCTTCTTTTACAACCGAAACCGGAGCTTCTTCCTTAGGAAATTCTCTTTCCAGGTGATCATCATCAAAAAGTGACTGAACAGCCTTCATTCCTTTGATATTGGCTAATTTTATTTTTTTCTCCCGATGATATTCTTCTAAATTTTCGAAGCTTTCATCGGAAGGATGTTTATCTGTTTCTTCAGGAACAGGTTTGTCAATTTCTACAATTTTTCTTCTGTCATAGACTTCAGCAAGAATGCTTTCTTCCTTTGTATTTTCTTCAGAATGATCATTTTTGATCTCACTCAGAATATTTTCCACATTGGAAGTTTCTGTAATCATCTCTCCTTCTTGTATTGAAATGTTTGAGGCAACAAATTGTTCTTCATTTTCCTCGATCAGCATTTCATCTTCTAAAGTTTCAGTATCAAAAATACTAGGAATAATTTCTGTTACTGGTACTTTAGCATCATTTACAACAGCAGAATCTGTTTCTTTTTTGGCATCTGATTCGGAGATTTCCTCTTCTGTATCGTCTATTTCATTCAGCTGATTATTGAAAATAACTTCTTCCTCAGTCACTTCATCATAAAACAAATCTTCATTGAGATCTTCATCAGAATCCGGTGTAGCATCCGCAAGAATTTTATCTTCGTCTACAAATTTCAGAACAGCTCTCTGCTCTTCAGAAATCTCATTTTCGTCAATTTCATTCAATTGATTATTGAATACGGCTTCTTCCTCAAGAATATCATGATTAGAAGCCTGTTCCTGAGCATTTCCAGGTGCTTTTTCTTCGTGATTTTCTTCTACAAAGCTTACCATATTTTCATGGAATTTATTTTCAACAATTTCATTCAATTGGTTATTGAAAACGGCTTCCTCTTCTTCAGATCCGTCTGAAAAAATTTCATTTTCATCAATTTCATTCAGCTCATTATTAAAAATAGCTTCCTCTTCCGTCACTTCATTCCCTGAATCATGATATTCTGTTTCTCCTGATACAAAAGAGGGGTGTTGATGAGCCGGATCATCTGCTACGAAATATTCAATATTTTTTTCGAGCAATTTCAAAAAAGAAATTCTGTTAGCAAGCTCATCTACAAGATCTTGCTTGGAAAGTAATTCATCTATATTACTTATTTTGTCCAGATTATCAATGATATTCATGGATTCAAAAAAAATTTTTCCCCTTAAATCTTGGATATTCTGCATAATAAGATTCTTATTAAAATTGCTTACTTTTGATGTTAAAAATATACGGCTAATTTAACAAATGTTTTTAGAAAATACAATTAATCATTCCAAACAAAGTGGTTGGATGGAAGTAATTTGTGGCTCTATGTTTTCCGGTAAAACCGAAGAACTGATCCGCAGATTGCGAAGGGCAGAGATGGCAGGACAGAACGTGGAAATTTTTAAACCCAAATTGGATGTACGATATTCTGAAGAGGATGTAGTTTCTCATAATCAGAATAAAATCCGTAGTACAGCAGTAGAAAACCCTAATGAAATTCTTCTGTTAGCTTCCAATTGTGATGTAGTAGGAATTGATGAAGCTCAGTTTTTCGATGAAAGTATTGTTGATATTGCCAACCAACTTGCCAATAGTGGTGTAAGAGTGGTCATTGCAGGATTGGATATGGACTTTTTGGGCCGTCCGTTCGGGCCTATGCCCAATTTGATGGCCACTGCCGAGTATGTTACAAAAGTGCATGCTATTTGTAAGAGAACAGGTAATCTTGCCAACTATTCTATGAGAACTTCCCAGGGAGATAATCTGGTTGAGCTGGGAGAAACTGAAAGCTATGAAGCAGTAAGCCGCCGCGTTTTTATTGACGAAGTACTTTTAAAAAGAAAATAAATTGCAAAACAGCAAAGGCTGAATGCACCAAAACATACATTATATTCACTAATATAAATGAAAAGCGAAAAAGCAGCATTGTGAAATTTCAAAAAGGAGAAGTTGGCTTATAAAAACTTTTTCTTCCTCTTTATTATTTTACCTTTTTGTCATTTCGCCTTAAAAATAAAGCAGAAAGGGTACCAATGAATTATACAGTACAACACATTGCAGAGATCACCAATGCACAAATCATTGGAGACGGAAATTTATTGATCAAAAATATAGCGTACGACAGCAGGATTATTTATTCTACCAAGAATACTGCATTTATCGCTATCAATACCTCCAAAAATTCTGGTGAAAAGTTTATAGAATCCGCAATAGACAGAGGAATCAATATTATTATTTCTGAACATCATTATCCCGGTTTCGAAAATATAACCTGGATCATTGTTGAAAATTCTGTAGACTTTCTTCAAAAATTAGCAAAGTACCATTTCGAGAATTCTCACATACAATCTATCGGAATCACCGGTAGTAATGGTAAAACTATTTTAAAAGAATGGTTATATCAATGTTTGTGGAATGAATTCCCTACTGTAAAAAGTCCTAAAAGTTTCAATTCCCAGATTGGTCTTCCCCTCTCTCTTCTTCAAATCAACAGCTCTTATCAGCTTGGAATTTTTGAAGTGGGAATTTCAAAACCTCATGAAATGGAAAAACTTGAAAATATTTTCCATCCTCAGATCGGATTGCTTACCCATATAGGAACGGCTCATGCTGCCAATTTTTCTTCCGAAGATGAACTGATTGATGAAAAGATCAAACTTTTTAAAGATTCTGAAGTCATCATCTATAATGGTGACCATTCTTTGGTGGATCAAAAGATTAAAAATTCCTATTCTGATAAAAAACTAATTTCTTACGGTTTTAAAAAAGAGAATCAGGTTTTCATCAAAAACAATATTTCAAAGGATGAAAACATCATTGTCGAATATTTTGGGGAAGAAATCAGTTTTCCTGCCCACCAAAGAGACGAAGCTACATTAACCAATGCTATGGCGCTTATTACAGTCCTTAAGGAACTTCATATCGAAAATAAAAAGATCGTTGAAAAAATCAACCTTTTAAAAGCCGTTGAAATGAGGCTTGAAGCGATTGAAGGAAATAAGAGCAATATTGTCATCAACGATTCTTTTAATCTTGACCTCGATTCTCTGAAAACTGCCCTACAGTTTTTGAATGAATATAATAAACCTAAAAAATCTCTGGTCTTAACAGATATTGTAGGAGTAAACAGCAATTCTCAGGAATTGTATGAAGAAGTCTCCGAATTGGTGAATGAACAAAATTTTGATTCCGTATTTTTAATCGGCGATGAAATATCATTATTTAGTGAATTATTTAAAGCCAAAACATATACTTTCATTGACACTAAAGAGTTAATTGAAAGTAAATATCTTACTGAATTAGAAAATCAGATTATTTTGCTGAAAGGCGCCAGAAAATTTGAGATCGAAAGGCTTAAGGATATTCTTGAACTTAGAAAACACGATACGGTACTGGAAGTAAACCTTAATGCAATTCTTCATAATATCAACTATCATAAATCTCTGCTGAAACCAGGAACCAAAATGATGGCAATGGTAAAAGCCAATGCTTATGGACTTGGAAGTTATGAGATTTCAGAATTTCTTCAGCATCATCATATAGATTACCTTGGAGTAGCTTACGTTGATGAAGGTGTAGAACTTCGTAAAAAAGGAATCACGACCCCTATCATTGTTATGAATCCTGAGCAGCACAGCTATCATACTATTATAGAATACAATCTTGAACCTGAAATTTATAGTTTCAGAGTGTTGGAATTGTTCTATGAAGCTGTACAAAAGTCAGGACATGATAAAAAATACCCGATCCATATCAAACTGGAAACGGGAATGCACCGTCTTGGTTTCAAAGATTTTGAGCTGGATCAGTTAAGCGAGACTTTAAGTCAAAAAAATCTAAAAGTACAAAGTATGTTCAGCCATTTATCATCTTCTGATATGCCTGAAGAGAAAGAATTTACTTTGAAACAGCTTGCCGTTTTTGAAAAAAATTCAAGCTACCTAACTGAAAAAATAGGCTATACTCCTATCCGCCACATCCTGAATTCATCCGGGATAACGAGTTATACGGATCATCAGCATGATATGGTAAGAATAGGTATCGGTATGTTGGGAGAATCTCCCGATGACGAAATACAGAAACAATTACAATCTGTGGTAAGTTTTAAAACCGTAATTTCACAGATATCAACGGTTGAAAACGGAGAATCTGTTGGTTACAGCAGGAAATATAAAGCGGATCACCCTACAAGAATTGCAACAATCCCTGTAGGATATGCAGACGGCATTCCAAGACTGATCGGAAATCAGGTAGGAAATTTAGGGGTCAACAAAACGCTTGCTCCTATTGTTGGAAATATCTGTATGGACATGATGATGATCAATGTAGACAATATTCCGAATGTAAAAGAAGGTGATACGGTAACTGTTTTCAATGCCAAACCAAGTTTAAAAGAATTCGCAGGATACTGCAAAACGATAACCTATGAAGTATTAACCTCCATTTCCCCTCGGGTGAAACGGATTTATATAAAAAATTAACTATGAAAAAACTCCTGATTCTGCTTTTCATATTCCCACTGTTATTGATCCATTCTCAGGTAAAAAAAGATTTGGTGATTCCGAAAAACCCAAAGATAGGACTCTCCCTTGCCGGTGGTGGTGCCAAAGGCTTTTCACATGTCGGAGTTCTTAAAGTATTAGATTCATTGGGAGTAAAGGTGGATTATATTTCGGGAACGAGCATGGGAGCCATAGTTGGAGGACTCTATGCCGCAGGCTATTCCGGAAAAGAAATTGAAAAAATAGTCATGGATACAGATTTCTATTCCTTAATTATGGATCCGAAATCACGACAGGAAGCCAGCTTTTTCAACAAATCCGTAGACAAATACCTTTTATCCATTCCACTCAAAAATGGAAAAATCACACTTCCCTCTTCTATCA
Organism: Chryseobacterium sp. GW821-FHT04C04; assembly: GCF_059420365.1. Lineage (NCBI taxonomy): Bacteria > Pseudomonadati > Bacteroidota > Flavobacteriia > Flavobacteriales > Weeksellaceae > Chryseobacterium > Chryseobacterium sp. GW821-FHT04C04. The sequence continues at coordinate 602,549 of NZ_JBWKTO010000003.1, forward strand.
GTACCGGCCAGAGAAATGTTTATCTTCTGAAAGAACTTTTTAAAAACGTTTCCAATATCGAAGATTTTTCCAAAATGCCAATTCCTTTCCTTTGCGTTGCCACCAATCTGGAGAGTGGAAATATGCAGATTTTTGAAAAAGGAGATCTGGTACAGTCTATTATGGCGAGTTCTGCTTTTCCTTCTTTAATGGATCCTATTAAAATTGGTGACAGCATATATATTGATGGAGCAATGACGGTAAATTACCCCTCAAAGCCTTTAAAAGACAAAGGAATCGATATTGTCATCGGTGTGGACCTGAATCAGGACCTGTCAAAAAGAGAGGATTTAAACAACATTATATCCATCCTGAATCAGGTAATCGATTTTGGAATAAAAAAAGATACCCGAAAACAGTATAAATATACAGATATCAATATCAAACCCAACCTGAAAGGGATGTCTGCTACAAGCTATGATGATAAGAAGAAAATTCTGGACAGCGGATATGTAGAAGGACTGAAATATTCTCAGATACTGGATCAATTACCCAAGAGGCCATTTGACCGCCTCAGACAGCGTATAAACCCTATCTATTCCAATGTATATAAGATCGACAGTATTTCTATTGAAGGAAGCAAGATATACGGAAAAAACTATACGCTGGGAAAAATGGGACTGCGTCTCCCCTCTTTACAGACTTACGGTAGCATCAATAAAATGGTTGATAAATTGGTTGCTACAAACAACTATAGTTTTATCAATTATGATATCGTTCAGGAAAATGATGCCAACTATTTAAAGCTTTATGTAACCGAAGATGATACCCGTCATTTTTTAAAATTCGGATTACATTATGACGAAGTTTTTAAAACCGGGCTTCTTTTGAATTATTCTGCAAAAAGGCTTTTATTCAAAAACTCTAATCTTTCTTTTGATTTCGTTGTAGGAGACCGATTACGGTATTACCTAAACTATTTTATAGATAACGGATATATTCCTGGATTCGGTATTTATTCTTCAGGAATGAGCTTTGATCTGAAAAATGTCGACAATTATGTTATAGACAGATGGGAATGGACCAGAAATGAGGTTTATATCCAGTCTATTTGGAAGGATAAATTTGCTATTGGAGGAGGTATGAGCCATGATTACTTTAAAGCAGAAAATAGCAATGGAGATAATAGACGCTACAGTCGTTTTCTGAACCCTTATATCTTCATAAAAACAGATACACAGGATGACAAAGAATTCCCTACCAAAGGGGTTTATTTTGCCGCTGAAGGAAAAGTTATAGACCTTTTAAAATCTGAAGTTGACAAAAGGATTATTCAAATCAAGGCAGATCTCAGAATCAATATTCCTCTTGGCAAACAATTCTCTTACCGTCTTAATCTATTTGGAGGAATTACACTTGGTGAATATCTTCCTGCTTATTATCAATACAGATTAGGGGGAATTTTTGAACAAAATCTTATTAATTTCAAGAGCTTCGGAGGATTTTATTTTGCCCAGCTTTATACAAATAATGTGATATTAGCATCTAACGATATTCAATTTAAATTCAATAAAAACTATTTCATCAGTGGAAACTTCAGCTTTGCTAACTTATCAAACGATATCAAATTTGAAGATGCAGTTAAAGTAAATTACAGCTCACTGGGATTAACAGCTGGTTACAAATCTCCTTTCGGGCAGATTAAAGTAAACTTCAGCCACTCACTAAAAAACAACCAAAAAGGTATATTCAGTGTTATTTTAGGACACTGGTTTTAAAAAAATGATACAGTTCTTTTACGAAAACTTACCAGAGTCGGTAAGTACAGATTACAAAAAATGGCTGGAAGATCTTATTCTTTCAGAAGGAAAAAAACTAGGAGAAATCAATTATATTTTCTGTGATGATGAATATCTTCTTAAGATCAATCAGGACTATTTACAGCATGATTATTATACGGATATCATCACTTTTGATTATGTAAAAGGCAAGACAATAAGCGCTGAGATTTTTGTATCTTTGCAGCGCATTTCTGATAACGCCTCTACCCTTTCCCGAGATTATGAAGAAGAATTAAGAAGGGTTTTAGCCCACGGTATTTTACACCTTACAGGCTATAAAGATAAGACAGAAGAGGAAGAAAAAGAGATGCGGAGAATGGAAGATTTGTACTTGGCCAAGTATCGGGATTTAAAGATTTAAAATTAAACAATCACTTAAAGTCCGTTATCTAAAGTACTCAATTCTAGCAGTAATATAAACTTACCTAGAGTGCATTCTTCAAAAATGTTTCACGTGAAACATTGGTTATAAAGATAAGATTAAAAGCTTAAAACAAGCGAGATAAAAATGATTTCAGAAATATATGATGTGATCGTAGTAGGTGCCGGACACGCAGGTTGTGAAGCCGCTGCCGCAGCAGCCAACCTTGGTTCAAAAACACTACTCGTTACAATGAATATGCAGACCATCGGACAGATGAGTTGCAACCCGGCAATGGGCGGAATCGCAAAAGGACAGATCGTAAGAGAGATTGATGCAATGGGAGGATATTCCGGAATTATAGCTGACAAATCTGCTATTCAATTCAAAATGCTAAATCTTTCAAAAGGTCCCGCGATGTGGTCTCCGAGAACCCAAAATGATAGAATGCTTTTTGCCGAAGAATGGCGCTTAGCATTAGAGAATACTCCCAATCTTGATTTCTTTCAGGATATGGTGAAACAACTGATTGTTGAAAATAATAAAGTAACCGGAGTTGTTACTTCTTTAGGAATTGAGATCAAAGGAAAATCTGTTGTTCTTACTAACGGAACTTTTCTGAATGGATTAATTCACGTTGGAGATAAACAATTAGGCGGAGGAAGAATGGGTGAACCAAGAGCATTTGGAATTACAGAACAATTGGTCACTTTAGGTTTCGAAGCAGGAAGAATGAAAACCGGTACTCCACCAAGAGTAGATGGAAGAAGTTTGGATTATTCAAAAATGGAAGAACAGAAAGGAGATGAAAATCCACAAAAGTTCAGCTATCTTGACACTCCAAAATTGACAAAACAATTAAGCTGTCATATTGTATATACCAATGAAACGGTACACGATATTTTAAGAGAAGGTTTTGATAGAAGCCCAATGTTTAATGGTACGATTCAAAGTTTAGGTCCAAGATACTGTCCAAGTATTGAAGATAAGATTAATCGTTTTGCAGAAAGAAACAGACACCAACTTTTCGTAGAACCGGAAGGATGGAAAACTGTAGAAATCTATGTTAACGGATTCAGCTCTTCACTTCCGGAAGATGTACAGATCAAAGCGATGAAACATATTCCAGGATTTGAAAACGTAAAAGTATTCCGTCCCGGTTATGCAATTGAATACGATTACTTCCCTCCAACCCAATTGAAGCACACTCTTGAAACAAAATTAATTGATAATTTATATTTCGCAGGCCAGATCAATGGAACAACAGGATATGAAGAAGCAGCAGGTCAAGGTTTGATTGCCGGTATCAATGCCCATAACAAAGTTCATGAAAAAGGTGACTTTATTCTAAACAGAGATGAAGCTTATATCGGAGTATTAATTGACGACCTGATCACTAAAGGAACTGAAGAACCTTACAGAATGTTTACTTCACGTGCCGAATACAGACTTCTATTGAGACAAGATAATGCTGATATCAGGTTAACTGAAAAAGCTTACCAACTTGGATTGGCAAAAGAAGACAGATTAAGAAAAGTAGAAGCTAAAATATCTGAAAGTCAACTACTTGAAGATTTTCTTCGAGAAACTTCTTTAAAACCAGGTGTTATCAACCCTATCCTTGAATCTATTGAGAGCAATCCAGTAGATCAGGCATATAGAGCTGCTCAAATATTGACCAGACCTAATATCACATTGAAAAAATTGGATGAAATAGATTTCATTAAAGAAGTTTCTTCCCAATATAATGATGAAGTAAGAGAACAGGCAGAGATCAACATCAAGTATAAAGGCTATATTGAGAAAGAAAAAGAAAATGTAGCAAAGTTAAACCGTCTGGAAAATATAAAAATCCCAGAAGATTTTGATTATACTAACCTTTCCAGCCTTTCTACAGAAGCAAAACAGAAGATGTCTAATGTACGTCCAAAGACAATTGCCCAGGCAGGAAGGATAAGCGGGGTTTCTCCAGCCGATATCAACGTTTTATTAGTATATTTAGGACGTTAAAAAGAAATGTTTCACGTGAAACATTAAAAAATAAAACAAGAATTAAGGTATTTTGAGTGTATAATAACCTCTGAATATCTTAATTTTTTTGAATAGATAAAAAAGATACCGATTTCAATGAAAATAAAAGATCATTTTCTTTCACAGGAAATATTTGAAATACAAGAAACAGAAACAAAAGGTGTATTTAAAACCACCCCTACTCCATCTAATATTTCCAGATATTACGAAAGCGAAGATTATATTTCTCACCATCAGGATTCCGGAAGTCTGAAAGAAAAGCTTTACAAATTTCTACAGTCTTTTAATCTGCAGTACAAAAAAAATATTCTTATAGATAGAATTAAAAAAGGATCAAAAGTTTTGGACTACGGATGCGGAGCCGGAGAATTTGTAAAGTATATAGAAAATGATTTTGAAACCTTCGGTTTTGAACCTGATGCCGACGCAAGAAAAGCTGCAAAAAGTAAAATAACAAAAGCAGCAATACTAGACGACATTAGTACAATTGAAGATAAAAGTTTAGATGCAATTACACTCTGGCATGTTTTTGAGCATATCGAAAACCAGACTGAAATGCTAAACATTTTTCATAATAAACTAAAGGAAAAAGGAATTCTTATTATTGCAGTTCCCAACCCTACTTCTTATGATGCTAAACATTATAAAGAATATTGGGCAGCTTATGATGTCCCAAGACACATCTACCATTTTTCTAAAAATGGAATGGAAAATTTAATTTCCAAAAAACCAGACTGGAAATTAAGAAAAATAAAACCTCTTGTACTTGATTCGTATTACATCTCAATGTTAAGCGAAAAATACAAAAAATCATCCCTATTTTGGGCAAAAGCGGTCATTCACGGAACAATTTCAAACGTAAAGGCGCTTTTTTCAAACGAATTTTCAAGTTTGATATACATTATCGAAAAAAGATAGAAAATCGATTTTTGACCCATTTATGAAGGTCAGTTTTCAGCAATTTCACTATAAAATTTAAAAAACTCAGGAAATAATCCTGAGTTTTTTTATTTCATCGAAATTAGTTTGTATCCATTTTAAGTTTTCTAAAAATCTTTCAACGGGTATTGGAAAATTTTAAATTGTATTTCTTAATTTTTAAAACTTCTCCCCTACTCCATTTCATACACAAACAACAAAATTAATTATCAATAATTCTATTCTTTGATTTCTTAAAGCTTCCTTTTTTTAAAAATTTTTACAAAAATTGGGTCAATAAAAAAAATGGAGTTTTAAAAACCAAATTCTCTCAGAATTATAATTAATTTCCCCTAAAACATACTTAAAGGTGTTAATAGTCCGAAAATAATAATTTGTTGATTTAACAAGTATTTATGAAAGTCAATTTTTCACCTTAAAAGAAGTAAAAACCGGAATTAATCCGGTTTTTTAATTTATAAATCAACAATCAAGTTACTTAATAAGCCAGAATTTGCTGGAAAGGTAAAAGGAGTCATATTATCAACTTTAAATCTTACACTTAAAGGTGATGTCGTTCCAAAAGTATGTGCGTTAAAAAAAAGTTCAGGAAAAGGGTACGTAGGTTGAATCGTATACATTGCCCCTACTCTTCTATGATTATTGGAAAGTAGAGGGCTGATCAAAGCTGATGTCATTCCATTAATAGTAGGTACAGGAGTATTTATCTTAGATAAAATATATTTAGCTTTATTCGATGGATCTGCTAGAAATACAGCTGAAGGAGTAAATTCCACTTTAGGCTGATTAGAGATATACACATTATCTCTGATGGTAGTAGACTGAATAAAATCACTTGTAATACTGATTACGTCTTCCATCGTAGATACTGCTATAACCGAAACATTATCAGACATTAAACAATAATTCACTCGTTTAGCAACCATTGTTATTAGCTTCGAAATGGCTGTAAAATGATTTCTGGAAACCTTTATGAATGAATATTCTGCATATTGACTATTAATTTCGTCATGATCCTTATCAAATAAGAAACCAAGAGAATGGCCTACAAAGTGATTATCAGTGATTTCCAACGACTCTGTGGAAGCTAAAATACCTGCAGCATATCTGGAGTATTCTCCCTCTGTATAAAGAATATGTGAGGTGTTATTCGTCACTGTAACTCTCTCACATTTACCGCCTTTACCTTGAATAATAAATAAACACTGTCCTCCATTATACAACATCCCTTTTCCTTGTACATGAAGATGCTTAATGTTATTAGAAGTAATAAATACATTAGAGATTATACAATTTTTATCCGGCCACAAGTATACACCTGAATTAACAATTTCAGCAATATTATCTGAGATTGAAATATTTGTAATACTACCCTTTTCAGTGTAAATTCCTGCCACAAAATTCATTCTAGTATAATTGTATACCTTATTATTGGTAAAGGAAGAATTGCTACCATGAATTTCGCATGCACATCCAATTAATCTCGTTTGTTCATTACCTGAGAAAACATTATCATGCACCGATAAAAAATTAACATTTCCATAGATTGTAGAGTGGTCATTATTAATAATTTCATTACTCTTAACCAAATCTTCGAAGATACAGTTTTGAATGGTAGCTTTACTGCCATTTTGAGACCAACCAACACTTATACAATTAGTTAGATCACCATTAGTCCAATAAATCCCATCGATATCAACATTAGTACAATTACCGCCTTCAAAGCCAATTCTACGCATGTATGAGCTTCTCATTTGTGACAATTCACCACTAAAATCAATGACTCCCCTTCCCTTCATCGTAATATTATATAAAGGTTTAAACTTTGCACTATCAGTATCATTAAAACCGGAAAACAGAACAAATGGCTTATCATCAAAAAAATCACCAACTTTTATGACGCTATATTCTTCAAATTCAATATCCAGATAAGATCTTAGTTCTAAAATATTAGCGTGTGCAATAACTAATTCAGGCCTATCACTGTAAGAATTTATAAGAAAATGACCATTTGGAAAAACCAATTTTAATCCAAGCTTGGAACTAATATCAAAAGCTTTTTGAATAGCTGGTCTTTGATCTGCAGTATATGAAGACTTTACACCAAAAGTCGTTACATAGACTCTTTTAGAAGAAAAAACTACGGTATTTACATAGTAGTCATTCCCCCTGGATCGGTAAATAATCTCATCATCCAGAACTTTGGGATCGTTAATAACGAGAATCGTTTCATCAATCCAGGTACTTACTTTTTGAAAAGTAACACTTTCCCCTGTAAAGCTATCAATCAGCTGCACTAAATTGTCATTGGGAGCAGCATTTCCAACGGCGAAAAACTCATTTGTATACATCATAATATTTTAATTTGATACTGCAAATGTATTCGCTGACAACGTCAAAACTTGACGTAAAAAAAATAATCCGAACAAATAATTTTATTATTAAATCCAGGAAGAAAATAAATCTATCTTAAAAGACGTATACGCTAAATATAACCTCAGGTTATATCTGTAATCATTAGAAAACTCCGATCAATAAAGGATTTCCTTCCTGTTTCAGAAATAAAAAAGTCTGCTAATATAATTAGCAGACTTTATAAAATAGATATTTTATTTTTATCTTAATTGTTGATTGCTGCTACCCCTGGCAGCTCAAGTCCTTCAAGACTTTCAAGCATTGCTCCACCACCGGTAGAAACATAACTTACCTGATCAGCATATCCAAATTGCTTAACAAATGCTACACTGTCTCCTCCTCCAACTAAAGAGAAAGCTCCTAATCTTGTTGCTTCAGCAATACTTTCACCAAGAGCAATCGTTCCGCCGGCAAAATTTGACATTTCAAAAACTCCAATCGGGCCATTCCAAAGAATCGTTCTTGAATTTAACAATACATCATTGAACTGATCCCTGGATTTATGACCAGCATCAAGTCCCATCCATCCTTCAGGGATTGCATAGATATCAACCTCTTTTCTTTCCACATCATTACTGAAGCTTTCTGCGATGATTGCATCAGATGGAAGATATACTTTTACTTTATGTTCTTTTGCTTTTCCTAAAATCTCAAGAGCTAAAGGAAGCTTATCCTCTTCTACTAAAGAATTTCCGATTTTTCCTCCCAGAGCTTTAATAAATGTGAATGCCATACCTCCCCCAATGATCAGATTATCTACTGCAGGAAGGATATTTTCTATAATGGTGATTTTAGTTGAAACTTTAGAACCTCCCAGGATAGCTGTAACAGGTCTTTCTCCACTCTTTAATACTTTATCGATTGCCTGAAGCTCATTAGCCATCAGTAAACCGAAATATTTAGTTGATTCAAAATACTGAGCAATCACTGCTGTAGAAGCATGAGCTCTGTGTGCAGTACCGAATGCATCATTTACATAAGCATCCCCTAACTTTGAAAGCTTCTCAGCAAAAGCAGCATCTCCTTTTTCTTCTTCATTGTGAAAACGTACATTTTCTAATAATAAGATCTCCCCTGGCTTTAGTTCAGCAGCAGCTTGTTCTGCTTTTTCCCCAATACATTCATCCACGAACTTCACTTCCTGTCCTAGAACATTAGAAACTTCGCCAACAATATGTTTAAGAGAAAATTCATCTTTAACCTCCCCTTTAGGTCTCCCAAGGTGGGTAATTAAAATGACAGAACCACCATCATTAAGGATCTTTTCCACTGTTGGTTTTACAGCAACAATTCTTGTGTTGTCTGTCACCTTCATCTGATCATCCTGAGGAACATTGAAATCCACTCTTACCAGAGCCTTCTTGTCTTTAAAATTAAAATCATTGATTGTTTTCATAAGTAGATTTATTTTTTTCTAAGTTTCATGAAACTGCAGTGGTCAAAGCCCGGGGTTCATTCCGGAAAATCTCGCAACGATAATTTCATAAATCTTATTGAATTTCTGTTTCACAAATGTAAGGTTTTAAACTTTTTCAACACTTTCATTAAAATAAAAGTTTTCAAAAACTTTCCCCAAACCCAATCACCCACTAATCAACAATTTTATCTCTTTATAGAAAAAGAATATTGTAGTTGTTGTTGTATGTTGTTAGTTTAGGGGATAAGTTTTAGCTTAAAAGTTGGTAACACTCAACTTGTATTCAATTCATATTTAACTCACAATATAAATCCTTGTAAACCCGCTATTTCACATACTTATTAACAAATGTTGATAACTTTGAAAAGAATCCATTATTAGTTATTTTATTATGGAAAAATCTGGGGATAGCTGAAGAAAACATCTGGAAAGTTGTGGTGAAAATTTGCTGAAAGATTTTCTATTACGAAATAAATTGATCTTTAAAAATAGAAAGTTGATAAAAGTTTTCCACAGTTATTAACATAGCTTTTCACAATTAACTCACGGTTTACTAACACGAATTGTTATTATTCTTACCTTTGTAAGGAAATAGAATCTAATAAAGCTTAATAAGAGTATTATGAAAAGAAAAATTGCGATTGCAGCGGACCATGCAGGCTATGAATATAAGGAGATTGTTAAGAACTACCTTTCAGAACGTTTTGAAGTACAGGATTTTGGAACGTTTTCCACAAACAGTGTGGATTATCCGGACTTTGTACACCCTGCTGCAACCTCTGTGGAAAACGGAGAAAATGAGCTCGGAATTTTGATCTGCGGAAGCGGAAATGGGGTTCAGATCACTGCGAACAAACATCAGAAAATAAGATGCGCATTGTGCTGGATGCCGGAGATCGCAACACTGGCAAGACTGCATAATGATGCCAACATGATTTCAATGCCGGCAAGATTTATATCAAAGGAACTGGCTCTTGAAATTGTAGATAAATTTCTTTCAACAGACTTCGAAGGTGGAAGACACCAGAACAGAGTTGATAAAATTGCTGTTTGCTAAATATACTAAGGCTTGTAAATCGTATTACAAGCCTTATTTATTTTTTATTCGTACATTTGCACTGTCCAATAGAAATTACACTCTATTATTCTCCAAAGCCTTTCTTATATTTGAAATATATTTAATAGAAGGTTTTTCTCTTTTCTTCTCAAGAATTGTATTAAATTTATACAAAACTAAAGCTCCCGTTGTAAATAAACTGAAAGATAAGTTCTGATGATTTGCACAAAGAATCTAATGATGAAATTGAATAACCTCTATAAGGAATAGAGAAGGAAGATTAGAAAAAGGTTTTATTTGAACTAAGACCAAAACATTTAAAAAGGAAATTAAAATGCCAAAAAAAAGAAAATATATAAGTCATAAAAATGATTTAAAAATGATGGAGATCGGAAGATTGATTCTCCGTTTTATGAATGCGAACGCATCTAAAATTTATAATTATAAGCAGATCGCCGACGGTATAGATTACAAAAATCCCAGACAAAGGGAACTTGTAATCCAGGCGCTGCACAAACTTCAGGGATCTGAAAAGATCAAAGAAGTGGAAAAAGGAAAGTATATTGTGAACCTGAAAATAGCAGGAACCCTAACTGGAATTATTGACTTCAACCAAAGCGGAAATGCTTACGTAAAAGTGGAAGGATTGGAAGATGATGTCTTTGTACATGCTAAAAATGTGAAGGATGCTCTGCAGGGAGATAAGGTTCTTATTATAACTTATCATTATAAAGGAAAGAAACTGGAAGGTTCTGTTCTGGAAGTTTTGGAAAGAACCAGAACTGAATTTGTAGGGATATTTCAGAAGGTGGCTCATAAGGATTTCGGCTTTGTTGTTTGTGATAAAAAATCAATCAACACAGATATCTTTATTTCAAAAGCAAAGTTCAACAATGCTGAAGATGGAGATAAGGTAATTGTAAAAATGACCGAATGGAGACCCGGAGATAAAAATCCGGAAGGTGAAATCATTCAGGTATTGGGTGCTCCGGGAGAACATGAAACGGAGATCCACTCTATCCTTGCAGAATATGGTTTGCCTTATGAATTTCCACAGGAAGTGGAAGCAGATGCAGATAAAATTGACAGAAGTATTACTGACGAAGAAGTTGCAAAACGATGGGATATGCGTAACATCTGTACATTTACCATTGACCCTAAGGATGCTAAGGACTTTGACGATGCGCTATCCATGAGAAAACTGGAAAATGGAAACTGGGAAATCGGTGTTCATATTGCAGATGTATCCCATTATGTAGTTCCGGGGACTATCCTTGATGACGAAGCCTATAAGAGAGCGACTTCGGTATATCTTGTAGACAGAGTGGTACCAATGCTTCCGGAAGTTTTGAGTAATGATGTTTGTTCCCTTCGTCCACACGAAGATAAATATACTTTTTCAGCCGTTTTTGAATTAAATGACAATGCAGAAATTCAGAAAGAATGGTTTGGAAGAACAGTTATTCATTCAGACAGAAGATTTACCTATGAGGAAGCTCAGGAGCGTATAGAAAGCGGACAGGGAGATCTTGCTGAAGAAATCAATGTTCTTGACAGACTTGCAAAGATCATGCGTAATGAGCGTATCAGAAGAGGGGCTATTACTTTTGACAGAAGTGAAGTAAGATTCAATCTGGATGAAAATAATCAGCCGATCGGCGTTTATTTTAAAATAAGCAAGGACTCTAACCACCTGATAGAAGAATTTATGCTTCTGGCCAATAAAAAAGTATCTGAGTTTGTATCCCTGACCAAAAAGAGAGAAATCACAAACAATACATTTATTTATAGGGTTCACGACGATCCGGATCCGGCAAAATTAGAGTCATTAAGAGACTTTGTAGCGACTTTCGGATATAAAATGGATCTTGCCAACACCAAGAAGGTTGCAGAATCTTTGAATAAACTTCTTCATGACGTGAAAGGGAAAGGAGAAGAAAATATGATCGAAACACTGGCGATGAGAAGTATGAGTAAAGCGGTGTATTCTACAGAACCAATTGGCCACTATGGTTTAGGTTTTGAATACTATAGCCACTTCACCTCTCCTATCCGTCGTTACCCGGATTTAATTGCCCACCGTCTTCTTCAGCATTATCTGGACGGAGGAAAATCTCCGGCCAAACCTGAGCTGGAGGAAAAAGCTAAACATTGCAGTGCAATGGAAAGACTGGCGGCAGATGCAGAAAGAGATTCTATCAAGTATATGCAGGTGAAATTCATGGAAAAACATCTTGGAGAAACTTTCACGGGAGTAATTTCAGGGGTTGCTGAATTTGGATTCTGGGTAGAAATTCCTGAAAACGGTGCTGAAGGTCTGATCAAATTAAGAGACCTGGTAGATGACTCTTATATGTATGATGCCAAAACTCACGCTGTTTATGGGGTAAGACATGGAAATAAATATCAGTTGGGAGATCAGGTTCAGATCAAAGTAGTGAAAGCGAATTTGATTCAAAAGCAGCTTGATTTCAAGATTGTGGAATAAAAACAGGTCTTTAACAGACTGTAGATAAAATTATAAAAAGGCTGATTTGTTACTGAACAATCAGCCTTTTGTTTTTTAGGCTGAAAAACTTTTGAACGCCCTATCCTATCGTCTTTTTATATAAATCTTTACATTAAGCTCTTATTAAAATCCAGTTGATATATCACAGCTTTATTGAATAATTAAATCATAAAGTATAACTTTGTATAAAACGGAATGAATTTTTTTCATTTTAAAATACCACTTAATGCTAGAACTTGTACTATCTGCCGTCATATTAGGATTTATGCTGAGCCTGGTTTTTATAGGACCTATATTTTTCCTGTTAATTGAAACCAGCTTTTCCAGGGGCCCCAAACATGCCTTATCACTGGATCTTGGCGTTATTACTGCAGATTTATTATGCATTGTAGCGGCGTATTATGCCAGTACAGATATTGTCTCTTTAATAGATAAGCATCCCGGGTTCTATAGAATCACTTCTATTCTTATTTTTATTTATGGAATTGTGATGCTGGTAACCAAAACCAAAATGCATATGCCGGGTGAAGAAAAGATTATTGGCCAAAATTATATTAAAACATTTTTCAATGGTTTTTTCTTTAATCTTTTAAATGTTGGAGTTATCCTTTTCTGGCTAGTAACGGTAATTTCCGTAAGGAATCAATATCCGGACACCAGCAGTTTTATTTTATACATAGGCATAGTATTGGCAACCTACCTTTCTATAGATCTTGCCAAAATATTTCTTGCTAAACAATTTCATGATAAGCTTACACAGAAGCTGGCCAACAGGATCAGAAGAGTTGTGGGCTGTATTCTTATTGTCTTCAGTTTCTTTATTTTCCTGCAAAGTTTCAAAAAGTTCAATCAGTTTGAAAGACAACTTGAAGAAGCAGAGAAGAAAGAAGTAAAATATCAAAAAACAAAATGAAAAAAATGATCTTTCCAAAGTCCCTTAAAAAAGGCGACAAAATAGCTGTTATTTCCCCTGCAGGAGCGGTAGATGCCACTCAACTGGAAAAGGGAATAGAAATGATTAAAAGTAAAGGTTTTGAACCCATTATCGGGGAACATCTTTACACCAAATTTTCAAACGGATATAATTATGCCGGAACAGAAAAGGAAAGAATAAAAGATATCAACTGGGCTTTAAATGACCATGAAGTTAAAGCGGTTTGGGCTTCCAGAGGAGGCTATGGATGCCAGCATCTGATTCAGCATCTTAAGCTGAAAAACTTTATAGAGAATCCAAAATGGTACATTGGTTATTCTGATAATACAGTAATACAAAGTTATCTGTTGAAAAAAGGTTTTGTTTCGATCCATGGACAGACCATCAAAACATCAAGTTTTGGAGTTACCGACGAAAGTTATAACCTGATCTTTGATATTCTAAAAGGGAAAACCCCAAAATACACCTTTGGATCTCATCAATTGAATAAAGAAGGGAATATTGAAGGTGAATTGGTTGGAGGAAATTTAGCCCTTATCTATGCCCTTCTGGGAACTAAATATTCTTTCGACTTTAAAGATAAAATCTTATTTATTGAAGATATCGGAGAAAACTACTATGCACTTGACCGTATGATCATGAGTCTCGAGCTGGCAGGAGTCTTCAATAAGATCAAAGGACTTATCGTTGGCGGGATGACCAACATGGGAGACGAAAAAGAAAATAAAAACTATGAAGAAAGCTTTGATGACTTTGCCTATAAACTGATCTCTGAAAGAATTTCAAAATATAAATTTCCTGTGGTATTTGCGTTTCCAAATGGACATATTAAAGACAACAGACCACTTCTAATCGGAGGAAATGTTAAAATGAAAGTCGGAGCTAAGGTAAAGATCGAATTTTAAAATAGTACCACGCTCCTATCTCCAAACTCTTAAACATACAATATGGCTGAACATAATGATTTTGGAAAAATAGCGGAAGACCTGGCTGCCGATTATCTTCAGAAAAACGGCTATAAAATTCTTATCAGAAATTTTCGTTTTCAGAAAGCTGAGATTGATATTATCGCTGAAAAAAATGACCTGGTTATCATTACTGAGGTGAAGGCGAGATCTACGGATGCTTTTATGATGCCTCATGAAGCGGTAACCAAAACAAAAATAAAATCAATTGTTTCTGCAGCCAATCATTACATGGAAGAATTTAATAAAGAGAACGAAGTCAGATTTGATATCATCTCCGTTCTTCCCGATGAAAATAAGAACTTAATTATTGACCATATCAAAGATGCTTTTCAGGCCTTTGATGCGAATTAATAAAACAATTTTATGAAGACAATATTAATCACCGGAGCGACTTCCGGTATAGGAAAAGCCACTGCAGAACTTCTTGCAAAACAAGGAAACAGAATTATTATTTGTGGAAGAAGAAGTGAAGTGTTGGAGGCTGTAAAATCAGAGTTATCTCAGTATACCGAAATATTTAGTTTATTATTTGATGTAAGGAACCTTGAAGAAGTGGAGACCGCTGTTAATTCTCTTCCTGAAAACTGGAAAGATATTGATGTTCTGATTAATAATGCTGGGAATGCCCATGGGCTAGACCCTCTTTCATCTGGTAAGACAGATGACTGGGATTCTATGATCGACGGAAATGTAAAAGGACTTCTCTATGTTTCTAAAATGATCATTCCAAACATGAAAACTAAAAATTTAGGTCATATTGTAAACATCAGCTCTGTGGCAGCAAGACAGACGTATGCGAATGGGGTAGTGTACTGTGCAACGAAGAAAGCAGTAGATGTTATTTCGGAAGGAATGAGACTAGAGCTTACCGAGTTTGGCATCAAAGTAACCAATATTCAGCCTGGAGCTGTAGAAACCGATTTCTCTCTGGTAAGATTCAAAGGAGATAATGAGAAAGCTTCAACTGTTTATGCAGGGTATGATGCTTTGAAAGCTGAAGATATTGCCGATGCCATTGCTTACTGTGTGAATGCCCCGAAACACGTTACTGTTTCAGATATGACCATCTACCCGAGTGCTCAGGCAGAACCGAGAACGATTTATAGAAAATAGTCCAAAATAATGGATTAAATTTGCAGAAAATTGAAAGCGATTTTGCTCTCGCAATTTTGCATTTAGCTTAAAACAAAAAAATGAAAATTCTATATCTGGAAACATCTTCCAAGAACTGTTCAGTAGCCGTATCAGACAACGAAAAGCTGCTATGTCTGTGTGAAGAAGTTTCTGAAAACTACAAACAGTCTGAAAGTCTTCATACCTACGTAGAATGGGCATTGGAAGGGGCAGGAATTTCAATTAAAGATATTGAAGCCGTTTCTTTGGGAAAAGGTCCCGGATCTTATACCGGTTTGAGGATTGGTGCTGCATCTGCAAAAGGTTTCTGTTACGGACTCAAAGTTCCTCTGATTGCTATCAATTCTCTTGAAAGCATGATAGAGCCTTTTTTAGGGGATAACTATGACTTTGTGGTGCCATTGATTGATGCGAGGAGAATGGAGGTGTATACGGCCGTTTATGACGGCAATACAGGAAGGGAATTATCTCAGACAGAAGCTAAAATTTTAGACGAGACTTCTTTTGAAGAATTCAAAGATAAAAAAGTTCTGTTTGTAGGGGATGGGGCTAAAAAAGCAAAAGAGATCCTGAATCTTCCTGATGCTGTTTTTAAAGAGGATGTGTATCCTTCTTCCCAATATCTTATCAAGAAGACCCTGGAAAAGATAGAAAGCAAAGCGTTTGAAGATATGGCTTATTTTGAGCCTTTTTATCTCAAAGATTTCCATGGAGTAAAGAAAAAGAATTCTTAAAACTCTGTATAATCAGAAAAAAGTCAACCCATAAAAAAAGCGAAGATATACTCTTCGCTTTTTTATTTTTATTGAGGTCTCGGTGGTGACTTTGACGCTGGTTTGGTTTCGTTTGATTTTTTTGGTTTTTGCTGGGCTGGATTTGATACCTGTGGAGTAGTATCCATATTCAGGGTTTGTATATTATCCAGTTTCTGCACTTTCCCGTTATTCATTTGTGGGATTCCCGTACCCTGGTTACTGGAAGTAGGCTGTACAGGAGGTCCTCCCGATTGTTGAGGTACAGCATTTCCTTTGTTATCCGTAGCCTGGAAGCTGAGATCACTTTTCAGGTAATTCAGCATTTCTTTAGCCCTTATTCCTTCCTGTGTTTTAGAATAATTCAGAGCGATCTGTTCCAGTTGGAGAATCATTACTTCTTTCCCGCTGGATTTTCCTGCATTGAATGCATTTAACAGATATAATTTAGGAATAAGTGCATCCTTCGGGAATTTCAGAATAGTCTGATCGATGATATCCTTACTTTCCGCAAATTTTTCCGATTCGAATAGAGCGTATGCTTTTTTATACTCATTCTCAACTTCTTCCGTTGATTTTACGAAGGATTTGTTTTTAGGATTTCTTGCAAATTCAGCATAAGAAGTGTATGGATAATCCGCTAATAGAATTTGTTTTGCTTTTTCGGATGCCTGTGGATTTTTCTCATAATTCATGGCAAAAATCTCATACAATGCCTGCAGCATTACTTTTTCTTCGGGCTTTACATCCACAAGATCATACAGTGTTTTGGTCGCTAGGGGAGTATTGGTAAAATAGTTCTGATACATGATTCCCAAACCTAAAGAAGCGGTATCTCTGTCCTTTTTTAGCTGAGATAGCTTACCTTGATCCGTAGGAATCTGCTCAATATAAAAAGCAGGTTCAAAACGTCTTGGATTAGGAGCTGAAGTTACCCCCAGCGCTTCATTCTTCATATCTTCAATAGAAGCCATTTTTTTGGAAAAACGCCAGTTATCAGCAAGAGCACGGTCTCCCCATACTTGCTTAAACGAAGATGTTCCTTTGCTTACGGTTCCTGTATTACTGAAATAAAATCCTTTGGTTGTCACTCCAAAATCCTCAAAAGCATTAGAACTGTTAGCGAAGATAGAGTTGGCACTATAGTCTCCGGTATCAAATCCTTTGCTTCTTTCTGCACGCCTTCTTTCTTGTTCTTCTCTTTCTTCTTTAACCTTTAATTTTTCAATATATTTTGTGAAATAGTCCGTTTTCTGAGTGTTATCCATCTTTGCCAGGGAAAGAATACTGTCATTCTTTTTGATCAGATAGTAGTTCTTGGATATCTTTTTAATGTAGGCAGACTGATCTTTTAATAAAATCCTTGAAGGTTCATAAGTCATTACAGCCAGGGCAGAATCATAGTAGCTTCCAGCTCCGATATAATCATTCTTTTCCAGATAGCTTTTCCCTATTTCATAATAAGCCAGACCACGGATCTGAGGATCAGAAACCTTTTCAAACAAGGATTTTCTGAAAAATTGCTGAGCCTCATCTTTTTTCCCTGCTTTGTTGGCCATCAAACCTAAAGCATAGTAAAATTCATTCTTTCTGGAGCCATAAGTTCCTTTTTTACTGATTCCTTCCAGATAATTTTTTGCTCCTGCATAGTCTCCTTTACCGTTAAAAGTCTTTGCAATGGCGATCTGAGATTTTACTTCAAATTCAAAATCATTGGCATATTTGTATGCTGCAGTATAACTTTCTCTTGCCTTGTCATTTTGGTTCAGGTTTTCAAGAACCTGTCCTCTTAGATAAGCAATTCTGCTCTTCAGTTTTCTATTGGAATTTAGTTCAAAAGCATTGTCAAGCTCTTGAGCCGCTTCCTCTTTTTTACCTGCATCAAGCAGAGACTCAGAATAGTAGATACTCAGCAGTTTTGCATAGCTTTTATTGATATCTTCTCCTTTCAGTTTTGCAAAAGTTTCATGGGCCCTGTGATAATCTTTGATTTTATCATAGGCAAGCCCCTGATAAATTCTTGCCAGTGCGATCCTTTTATCATCTTTCATATGGGTGAAGACATAATTAAGAGCATCCAGCGCTTCCAGGGATTTACCGCGATAAATTCTAGATTGTACAAGGATCATATAAGCGTCAAAAATCGTCTTGTTTTTTTCTTCACCGTTTCTGGTTACAGAATATTTATTAATTGCTTTTAAAGCTTTTGCTTCCGCAATTTCAAGCGTTGTAGCTCCTTTGCTCTGCTGCTCACCATCCGGTCTTGCAGGCCCATTTCCGGGAGATCCGCCAGGCCTGTTGGGTGCTCCGGAATCACCTCTTCCAGAAGGTCTGTTGGCTACTTCAGCCATCTTCATAGAATTCTCGGCAAAAGCCTCTGACTGTCCAAGATCACTTCCTAAAGGCTGCTCTTCGTACGTAAGAATAGGAATATAAGGCGCATAGAAATTGTCTTTGTGCCCTTTGTCTCTGGTCGTAAATTCACTGTTTAATGCATCTTTCGCATTAAAAAGAGTGTTGTAATATGTGGAAAAACCTTTCAATAGCTTTGATCGCTGCTCTGGCTTTTTTGTTTTGGTAGCACAGGATGCAATAAGGCATATGACTAAAAGGAATAATATATTCTTTTTCATTATTCAATATAACTTGCTAATCTGCTTTTTATTATCAGCAGGTTGATGATTTTGTAAAAATAATAAAATTTTATAATGAATAATATTTATATTTCTTGCGGAAATATTTATTTCTTCTTTAATGGAGGTCTGGAACCTTAATAATTTTTTTAAATCAGTGAGGTTTCTTTCAATATTTTGTAAACAAGATGAGTAGGAAGTCCCATAATCGTATAGAAACTTCCTGTAAGACTTGTGATCTTTGCCATTCCCAGCCATTCCTGGATACCATAGCTTCCGGCTTTATCGAAAGGCTTATAGTTTTGAATATAAAACTTTATTTCTTCATCGGTGAGTACACTCAGGGTCACATCGGCTACATCTGTTTCTGTAAAAGATTGATTAGCAGTTTTGATGGTAATTCCGGTGTAGACCTGATGGGTTCTTCCTGAAAGGCTCTGAAGCATCTTAAAGGCATCCGCTTCATCTTTAGGTTTTCCAAGAATCTGATTGTCGATGGCTACCACCGTATCAGCGGTCAACAAGACTTCATCTGCCTCCAGGTTTCTGAAAGCAGCCGCTTTTAAATCAGAAAGATAAGCCGCAGCGTCTTCTATTTTGATTTGTTCCGGAAGAATTTCTTCACAGTCTATTTTTACCACTTCAAATTCAAAACCAAGGCTGGAAAGAAGTTCTTTTCTTCGTGGTGATTGTGATGCTAAAAGTAATTTCATATCGGTTATACAGATTGTGTGTTATCATCATGCCAGTTCCCCTGAACTTTCATTACCTGTTCGATTACGTCACGTACCGCTCCGGTTCCTCCTTTTTTCGGAGAAATATAATCGGAGATTCCTTTTACTTCAGGAACTGCATTTTCTGGACATGCTGCAATAGCTGAATTTTCCATGATATGAATATCCGGAAGATCATCACCCATGGTCAGAATTTCTTCATTTTTAAGATTATGTTTTTTCTTAAAATCTTCAAAATCCTCAATTTTATTGTGAGACTTCGGGTAGTAATCCTGAATACCAAGATAATTGATTCTGTGTTTTACCATTTCATCATTTCCACCCGTAATCACTCCTATTAAATAATTGTTTTTTAATGCTTTTACTACAGCATAACCGTCCAGGACATTCATCACCCTGCACATATTTCCACCCGGAAGAAGATAAACACTTCCGTCTGTGAAAACGCCGTCAACATCAAATACAAATGCCTTAATATCTTTTAATTTCTCTTTATAACTCATACATTTTCTGAATAGAATGATTCATTGTTTTATAAATTTCAAGACTTTCATCTTGTAATAACTGTTCATGCAGCTGTAAAATTCTTACATCATTTCTTACTGCAGGTCCGGTCTGCGCCATTTTTGGTTCAATTTCATAGATTTTTTGAACCGTTTCATCAATTAACGGGAAGAAATAATCAAACGGAATTTCTTGTGAATCTGAAATTTCTTTAGCCCTTGAAAAAAGATGATTCACAAAATTGCACGCAAAAACTGCGGTCAGATGAATATATTTTCTTTTTTCATGGCTGCTTTCCATTACCTTTTCTGAAATCTGAGAAGCAAGATCAAGCAATGTTTTCTGATCCTCTTCATTCTCTGCCTCTACAAAAAACGGGATTTTTTCATATTCCAGTTCTTTGGATTTTGAAAAAGTCTGTAAAGGGTAGAAGCTGGCTTTTCTGTAGTCACCAGCCAGGACTTCTTTTGCCAGTGATCCTGATGTATGGGCAACCAAACAGTCTTTTCTGCTAATAATCTTTGAAACTTCTTCTACAGAATTATCACTCACACAGATGATATAAAGATCTGCCTCTTCCAGATGATCTTTGGAATAGGGAATGTGTAATTCTTCAGAAATTTTACTTAATTCTTTTTCGTTCCTGCCAAAAATCTGGGCCAGGGGAATGCTTTTCAAAGTGAAAGCTTTTGCCATATGATAGGCAACATTTCCGGAACCAATGATTACAATTTGCATATAACAAATATAAGATTTTAAGCTGAGCCGGGAAAGGATGATGATTTCAGAAATACGGTACCTCAATATAGGCACGTTTCTTGCGTAAGTGTCTCATATTATTTTTAATATTTAAACTGAAAATTGAATTTTTAATTTAACTTTCAGTTACTTTTGTAATCCAAAACAGTGTAAGGCATCTTATGAAGATTAAGGACGCGGAGATTATTTCGTTGATGCAGAATCCACGGACCCAGGATAAAGGGGTCCGGGCCTTGATGGATGCCTATCAAAGCAGATTGTACTGGCACATAAGAAGAATTATTGTGGACGGAGATCTTGCACAGGATACTTTGCAGGATACTTTTATTAAAGCTTACCAGAATTTTCATCAGTTCAAAAATGATAGCCAGTTGTATACCTGGTTGTACAGAATCGCTACCAATGAAGCACTGCAGCAGGTCAACAAAATGAAGAAAATGCAGAAGACTGATGAGGACCCGGAGTATCATATGCAGAATCTGGTAGCTGACAATGCGGGAGGAGATGCTGAAGAAATACAGTTATTACTGCAGAACGCTATACAAAGCCTGCCCGAAAAGCAGAAACTGGTATTTATGATGCGGTATTATGATGATTTACCCTACGAAGAAATATCAAAAATTGTAGATATGTCTGTGGGAACATTGAAAACAAATTATCATTATGCCAAACAAAAAATAGAAGATTATATTAAAGAAAATTACGAAAAATAATTTTTGATTCAACAAAGATGAAAGAGTTCGACATAGAAAAACTAGAGCGTAAAAACATTTACACAGTTCCTGATAATATGTTTGATAATATTCAGGAGAACGTTATGAATGATATAAAGACAAGTAAAAAAGCACCTGTCTTTAAGCTGAACTGGATGTATGCAGCAGCGGCATCACTGGCTTTGATCTTTGGAGCAACTTATGTTTTCAATTCAAATAATGATTCCGTTGAACAAGAACTGAATGCTAAAACAGGATATGTTGCTCATAATGAAGAACCAAAAACAGAGAGCCAACTCGCTTATGAAACCTTAAAGTCTGATTTAACTTCTGTTGAAAATAACAATCAAACAGTTGAAAATCAAAAAAGTAACAATGATTACGCTTTCAAAAGTGACAATGAAACTGAAAAGCCAACAGAAACACCAAAACCGGTGAAAGCTGTGAAGAAAAAAGAAGAAACTCGGATAAATGACTATCTGGACTCGTTTTCTAATTCTGAGATTGCAGAATTAGCAAGTAACTCGACTCAGGACGTTTATTTGGATATATATAACTAAAAGAAGATGAAAAAGATACTATTGACGTTTTTGATTATTTATGGCTTTGGCTTAAATGCCCAAAGGACAGATTATGATTGGAAAAAGATGGATCCAAAACAAAGGAAAGAGGTTATCAATAATCTTTCCCCGGAAGAGAGGAAAGATCTCCTGAAGAAATTTAGGAACAATATGATCATGGATAATCTGAATGTTGATCCTGGTGATAAAGCAGAATTTACACAATTGTATAACGAATATCTGGATAGCCAGAAGCAGATAAAAAGTCAGTTTAACTCAAGCTTTGACCCCGAAACTTTAACGGATGAAGAAGCGAAAGCTAAATTGCAGCAAAGCTTTGAACTAGGGCAGAAGCTTTTGGATAACAGAAAAAAATACGCTGATAAAATGCAGCTGGTTATTCCCTGTCAAAAAGTTCTGAAGCTGTTTCAGTCCGAAAAGATGATGAGAGATAAAATGGATGAAAGAAAACCTCACGGAAACAATAACGCTTCGGGACCTAAACAGAACCCATAATAGTTTATTTTTTTAATGTTGGACGGCTCTTACGGATATTTCTGTGAGAGCCGTTTAATTTTTACAACAAAAAAAATTACTTTTACCACAAAGTTTACCTATGAAAAAAACACTTTTCTTTTTATTGTTTTCAATAGTATTACTAGGTCAGAAAATAGAAACAATTGATCTTTCAAAATCCATTAAAGACAGCAAAAATTCTATCAAAAGTCTTACGGTAATAGATCAAAGAGCCAATCAGGAAGTCGGAATGGTCATGTATCATAAGGACGAGGTAAAAATTATTTTTGAAAACAATGCCAGTAAAGATATACAAGATTGGTTTTATAAATACAATCCGATAAGGGGGAATAATGATATGGTTTTTTTGTTGGAAAATTTGAAGATTTCAGAAGACAAAAAAGAAAAGTACTCTATCGGAAAGCTTGAATTAAGGGCAAGCACGTTTATTAAGAAAGAGGATGGTTATCATCTTATTGATAGGAAAGATACCATAACAACAGTTTCATCACGTACAACACCCTATTTAGGACAAAATCTAGCAAGAAAAACGACTTTGATTCTTACTGATCTTTTTAAAGAATCTTATAAAAAGACACCGTGGGAATTGAGTATTTCTGAAAATGATCTTCCTAACTACGCCCCTGTATTAAAAGAGAAACTTAGTATTTTAACAGCTAACGAATTAAAAGAAGGGGTTTACAAAGATTATTACAGCTTTTTTACTCACAATCCCGAACCTGGGTTTACTTTGCAGGCTAATGATAAAGGAATCGTTACAAAGGCAGTAAAAGGAGAGGAGAAAATGGGAATAAGACATTTTTATGCTTTTGTGTATAAAGGGATAGCATACAAGAATATCCCTTTTGGTTACACGGAGATTTTCAAAGATGAAAATGGTGTTTTTATTGAGGCAACAAAAGCAGAATTGTTTCCTGAAACGACTGTAAGTGGTGTCACAATTGGTGTTGCTGCCGGCGGTCTGGTTGGTGGTGTTATTGGTGCAGTTGTTGACGTCAGTTTATCAAATAAAAAGAAGAATGCGGTAGGAAATAAAGTTTACCTTGATCCTTTTACGGGAAATTATTTGGTTCCGGAAGACTTTGGTAAAACGAAATAATATTAAAAAGAATTGGAAAAATTTTGCTTCTGTTCTTATTGTTATCTGTGTTTCAGTTAAAAGAAAGAATTAAGAATGAAAAATTCTCTTGCATTTTCTTATCTTTGCAAATTACAAGATTCTTAAATGAAAAACATACGAAATTTTTGCATAATCGCTCATATCGACCACGGTAAAAGTACCCTGGCAGACCGTCTATTGGAGTATACGAATACCGTTACCCAAAGAGAATTACAGTCTCAGACGCTGGATGATATGGATTTGGAGAAAGAACGTGGGATTACAATCAAATCACACGCGATCCAGATGGATTATGAGTATAAAGGAGAAAAATATATTCTAAACCTTATTGATACACCGGGACACGTTGACTTTTCTTATGAAGTATCCCGTTCTATTGCTGCCTGTGAAGGAGCACTTCTTATCGTGGATGCTGCACAGAGTATTCAGGCACAAACCATCAGTAATCTATATCTGGCCTTGGAAAATGATTTAACGATCATTCCGATTTTGAATAAAATTGACCTTCCATCTGCCAATCCTGAAGAAGTAACCGATGAAATCATGAATCTTATCGGATGCGAATATGAAGATGTATTGAGAGTTTCAGGAAAAACAGGAGAGGGGGTTCATGATCTTTTAGAGAAGATTGTTGAAAGAATTCCTGCACCGGTAGGAAATCCTGACGGACCACTTCAGGCACTGATTTTTGACTCTGTATACAACCCGTTCAGAGGAATTGAAGCCTATTTCAAAATCGTGAACGGAAGTATTTCTAAAAATGAAAAGATAAAGTTCTTTGCCACCGGAAAAGAATATGGTGCTGATGAAGTAGGAACATTGAAACTGAAGCAGGTTCCAAAGAAAACGATTCATTGTGGAGACGTAGGATATCTGGTTTCCGGTATTAAAGATGCGCGTGAAGTAAAGGTAGGAGATACTATCACTTCTTTTGAAAAACCTGCAGACGGACCGATTGATGGATTTGAGGAAGTAAAGCCAATGGTATTTGCCGGTATTTACCCCATTGATTCTGAAGATTTTGAAGAATTAAGATTCTCTCTTGAAAAATTAAGACTGAATGATGCATCTCTGGTTTTTGAACCGGAAAGTTCTGCGGCTCTTGGTTTTGGTTTCCGTTGCGGATTCTTAGGAATGCTTCATATGGAAATCGTTCAGGAACGTCTTGACAGAGAGTTCAATATGAACGTAATTACAACGGTACCTAACGTTTCTTATTTTGGATATACTAAAAAAGAACCTGAGGTTCCTATCCTGATCAACAACCCGTCTGAAATGATGGATCCTTCAACGATGGATAGAGTAGAAGAGCCGTTCATTAAGGCTTCTATCATTACAAAATCTGACTTCGTAGGAGCAGTAATGACTTTATGTATCGAGAAGAGAGGAGAGATCGTTAACCAAAGTTACTTGACCTCAGAAAGAGTTGAGCTAATCTTCAATATGCCTCTTGCTGAGGTTGTATTCGATTTCTATGACAGATTGAAGTCGATCTCTAAAGGATATGCATCATTCGATTATCATCCGATTGGATTCAGAGCTTCCAAGCTTGTAAAAATGGATATCCTGATCAACGGTGATATGGTAGATGCATTGTCTTCATTGATTCACGATTCTAATGCGTATTACATCGGTAAAAGAATGTGTGAAAAGCTTCGTGAGCTGATCCCGAGACAGCAGTTCGATATTGCGGTTCAGGCGGCATTGGGAGCTAAGGTAATTGCAAGAGAAACCATTAAAGCCTTAAGAAAAGACGTTACTGCAAAATGTTACGGTGGGGATATCTCCAGAAAGCGTAAACTATTGGAGAAGCAGAAAGAAGGTAAAAAGAAAATGAAGCAGATTGGTAGAGTAGAAGTACCGCAATCAGCGTTCATGGCTGTATTAAAACTAAATGATTAATTCATTATAAAATAAAAACCGCTTCAGACGAAGCGGTTTTTTTATTGATTTATTTCTTACGGGTGTATTTTATCTCCATTGTTTTATACTCTTTTCCAGTCTTGGAATCAGGGCCATACATTTCCAGTTTTTGAGTATTGTCATCCACAAATGTGAAAACTTCTCTGAAATCACAATCCTTTCCAGGTCTTGAAGGATCAGTCATTTTCCCTTTAAATTCAACTGATTTTGTGGAAGCATTCCAATCTCCCTCTCCATGCATCATTCCGGTTCCCATATTGTCAATCCAGGTACTGACAAATTTCTTTTTTGAATTATCATATCCTACAATGCTCATTCCTTCGAAAGGCATTCCCATAAAGTCACCTTTGTGATTAGTGATCTGATAACGTCCACCATACATCATTTTATTAGTCGCTTCAGATTTACTCATCATAGGTTTTGCCCCGTTTTCCATCCACATGGTGGTTTCTCCGGTCCAGGTTCCGTCAGATTTTGCCAGCATTTTGTGCATTTCCCCAGGAGTAGCATATTCCATCCAGGATTTCATAGCCGTTGCAGAGTCTACAGGTTTCCATTCGGAATTTGCTGCTGTAGAGTCGCTTTTACCGGAACTATGGGCAGCAGTTGTTTTTCCTTTCTCACAAGCCATTAATAAAAAAGCAATAGAAAGAATTGATAGTAGATTTTTCATAATGATTTAGTTTTAAGATTGTTAGATTTGTAACTTAAAGATATAAACTTTTATTATATCTGAAATTATTTTTTACTACGGGCATAAATCTCTAGCCAAAGTTATTTGACATCAGAAAGAATAGTGTTTATTTTCGACGTGCTGTCTGCAGAGGTTGTATTTGATTTTTATAATGGAAGGAAATCGATCTCGATTAGGATATATTTCATTTGATTTTACCACCCGGTAGCCGTTCAGGCTGTCTTAAACCTAAATAATTAATTCATTTTTACTTTATCACTGAGTCCTTTTATTGGTATTCGATTATTTTTTTATCATAATTCATCAAAAAAGGTTTTGAAGCAGCATTGCCAAAATATAATTTGAATTTGCCCTTATTTGTTCCCGGTAAAAAATTGACTGAAACCACCATAATTTCATCAGGTTCAAATTCCCAATACGCATAGTTCCAGCTTCTATTTCCACAAATTAATGCATTATCATTCCGTATAATCTGCCATTTTTGTTGATTATTTAAAAGAGCTGGAAATAAGCTTTTAAACTCGGGGAGAATAAGCTTTCGTCCGGAAATATTTTTTATAAAGACCGGAAATGATTTGTATTTTTTTAAGATTTTAGTTTCAAAATTATAAGTGTATTTTGGGATTGTATCCTGCACTTTGACAATGATTTCAACACTTTTTGAGGTTAAAGAATCAAAGATAACTGGTTTATCTGCTAAATAAACCCTATTGACAGATGGATAGAAATATTTCTGAATAATACGTTCCCTTGCTGAGTCCTGCTGAATTCTCTCCAACGAAGGAGGAGGTGGTGGTGGAGCAAGCATATGCCGAAAATATTTTACCTCTATTGATGATGCTTCCTTTCCAATATAGATCACTCCTGTCCCTGTTTCTCCCAGCCCTTCATTGAACTGTTGAAAACTTAGTTTTTCGTGTTTAGGATATTGTAAATTAATTTGATCAGCAAAAGATTTCTCTTTACAGCCGAAGAACGTTAGCAAAAGTGAAAAATAAACAAAAAATTTCATCATGTAAACTTAATAAAAAGATTTATTTCTATAACTTTGTGTATTCGTAACGCAAATTAATTTATGGAGTCTCCAAAAAAATTACAAGATATAAAAGTGGCTGTAGATGCCGTTATTTTCGGATATTTTGACAAAAAAGATCTTCAGATTCTTCTGATTAAAAGAAATATTGAACCTTTTAAAGGAGGTTGGGCATTGCCTGGAGGTCTTGTTCTTGATGATGAAAGTGTAGATGATGCCGTAAAAAGAGAACTCTATGAAGAAGCGGGCATAAAACCCGATTTTTTAGAACAACTCTATACATTTGGTAATCTGGGTCGTGATCCGAGGAATAGAGTGGTTTCCGTGGCTTATCTGGGCCTTGTGAACCCATCTTATCATGAACTGTTTGCAGATTCTGATGCTGAAGATGCACAATGGTTTAGTGTAAACAAACTTCCTTCAGTAGCTTTTGATCACAAAACAATCATTGAGACGGCCTTAAAAAGACTTCGTACAAAAATTCAATACCAGCCTATCGGTTTCAATCTTCTCAATGAAGAATTTCCTTTTTCAGACCTTGAAAACCTTTATAAAACGATTGTAGGGCAAGAGATTGACAGGAGAAATTTCCGTAAAAAAATCATGAGTTATGGACTCCTTAACGAAACCAACAATGTTAAAAAAGAGGGCAGCGGCAGACCCGGAAAGCTTTTTACATTTAATAAAGAAAAATATAAAGAGCTGGAGGAACAGGGCTTTTATTTTGAAATTAAATAGCTTGTTTTAAACACAAATTTCACTAATAATTGAGCACTCATGCTCACAAATATATTGGTGCCTAAGAAATATATTTTAATAAATTCATTAAAACACATTCAATAGGAACGGGCTTTAGCCCGTTTTTTTATACCCTATTCCAGTGGTTTTAGCCAAAACTTATTAAAGATTTGTGTCAATTGTGTTTAATAAAATTGAATTTTTATCATTGTAAATCAGTTTGTTACATTTATTAGTGTAAAATTAACGCAAATAAATTTGGTGCAAAGACTGATTTTATTTTAAATTTGTGTAAAAATAACACAATCATGAACTACACCTTACACAATATTACAGAACGCTTTCAGAGAAAAGAAAGAATAAAATTTCTTTTTTTCTGGGGACACACTGCAAAAGATATCATTACCAAATCATGCTTTAGTCAGTGGTTTCCAGGAAGCTTTGAAGAAGACGGGATTACTTATAAAACAGCTGAACATTATATGATGGCTGCAAAGGCAAGATTATTTAATGATCCTGAAACAGAAGAGGAAATTTTAAAAGCCAATACCCCCAATCAGGCAAAAGCCCTGGGAAGGAAAGTAAAAAACTTTGATCCTGCAATTTGGGATGAACATAAATATGAAATGGTAACCAAAGGAAATCTTTTAAAATTCTCTCAAAATCAATATTTTAAAGACTTTCTTTTGTCAACAGGAGATAAAATTCTTGTGGAGGCAAGTCCTTATGATAGAATTTGGGGAATTGGAATGCTGGAAACAGATACCAGAGCACAAAATCCTTTGCTCTGGAATGGAGAAAATCTCTTAGGATTTGCTTTGATGGAAGTAAGAGATGAATTAAGAAAGTAAAAATACAAGACCAAACACAAAATACTATTATGGAAAAAGTTGAATTAGAACCACAGATATTTTTGATTGAAGATTTTCTGACCGAAACAGAATGTGACCATTATATAAGCCTTTCACAGGAAAAAGTTTTTGAAGAAGCAAAGATCAATGTTTTTGGACGGCAGCAAATGAACAAAGGAATCAGAAATAATGACCGGCTGATGATCTTTGATGAAAGAATAGCTGAAGAACTTTTTAAAAAAGCTGCTGCATTTCTACCCCAGGAACATGATGGACATCGGCTTCTTAACTTTAATGAAATGCTCAGGGTTTATAAATATGCTCCCGGACAGCAGTTCAAAATGCACAGGGACGGAAGTTATATCAGGAATGAAAAAGAGAAAAGTTTTTACACCTTTATGATCTATCTGAATGATGATTTTGAAGGAGGAGAAACAGAATTTGAAAATTTATTCACCGTAGCTCCCAAGAAAGGAACAGCACTTATTTTTTATCATCCTTTAAGGCATGAAGGGAAAACCCTTATCAGCGGTTTAAAGTATGTGCTGAGAACAGATGTAATGTATTCAAAAGAATAAAATCATTCGTAATAAGCGATCGCATTACTATGTCTTGTTTAATTAGCGTAATATTAACACAAATAAAAATATTTGGTCATGGAAGATCAATTAAAACCAAGATTTATCGAATCATTACAAAGAAATAATGATCAGATCAGAGAAGACCGTGCACGAATCATCGGAGGAGATTCCGAATTGATTTACAGACGCAGAGTCGAAGATATCGAATTAAAAATCAAAAGACTCGAGCGGGAACAGGAAGGGCTTATTGATATCAGTCCTTTAGACAGAAACAGTCTGACTTTTGCGGATTTTAATCCTGAAGCATTCGTTCAGAAAGACATGGAATTATCATTAACAATCAGAAATCTGAATATTCAGCTTGAAGTAACCCAGAAGAGATTTGAATATTTATTTGGAAAAACACTATAGTCATGGGAAGTACAAGATACGATTTAGACGCTCGTTATGACAGAGCAAGCAAAGCAGGGTACGGAACAAAATCCGCGGGAGAAATTTTCACCCAAAACGCCAAAAGAATGGCTCATGAATCCATGAATCCTCATGGTATTTCTTTCAGAGAATCCAGAGATTCAGACATTCATCCTAATTCTGTTCCGATTATTTTAGGATTGGATGTTACAGGAAGTATGGGACATATTCCCCATGAACTGATCAGAGATGGATTACCTAAACTAATGGGAGGAATTATCCAGGGCGGAGTTCCCGATCCAGCCTTGTTATTCTTGGGAATCGGAGATCATGAATGTGATGGCTATCCGCTTCAGGTGGGTCAGTTTGAGTCAGGAGATGAAGAACTGGATATGTGGCTTACCCGTACCTATATAGAGTCCGGAGGAGGCGGAAATGCCGGAGAAAGCTATCTTTTAGCCTGGTATTTTGCAGCATTCCACACCCGAACGGATGCTTTTGAAAAAAGAGGACAAAAAGGATTGCTGTTTACCGTTGGCGACGAACCTTGTCTAAAAACACTTCCTGCTTCTGCCATCAGAGAAATTATGGGAAAAGGACAGCAAACCTATACTCATCTTGAGCTGCTGGAAGAAGCAAAGAAAAAGTACGAAGTATACCATATCAGTGTTTTGCATTCTGATCAGGCACTCAGAGCAGACAGAGGCTGGAGAGAATTATTAGGGCAAAACTGTATATCCATAGAAGATCACAGGGAAATTCCCAACGTTATCAAAGGAATCATCTGTGATAAGTTTAAAAATACAACCTTGGGAACAACAGGAACAGAAGGGTTAGATCAGTTTCAAATGCTTTAGAACTAATACATTGCCATCAGTACAATTATAAAAGCACAAATGAAAATGGCAATGGAAAAGGATCTCAAAAAATATAACAACATGAAAAAGGCGCAAATAGTAATAGGACTTGGTTTTGGAGATGAAGGAAAAGGAATAACCACCGATTTTCTCGCTTCTCAGAATCCGAAGGCTGTCGTGATCAGATTTTCAGGAGGTCAACAGGCGGCACATACCGTAATGATGGATGAAAGAAAACATGTACATTCCAGTTTTGCGAGCGGAGCACTTCGCGGTCTGCCTTCTTACTTCACCGAGCATTGTACCATACACCCGGTTTTTCTGCTCAACGAAAGAGAAGAATTGAAAGCAAAGAACGGCAACATTGAACTGCATATTCATCCGTTAGCAAAGGTAACGACTCCTTTTGATGTATGGCAAAACAGAACCAATGCACGGAATCTGGAGCATGGAACCTGCGGAAAAGGAGTAGGCGCTACCATGAAAAGACACGAAAGTCCCTATAAACTATTTGCAATAGACCTCATAGCACCCAGGGAAATGTTGATGGAGAAACTGAAAGGGATTGCTTATTACTATGGTTTTGTAGATGAAAGTGAGATCAGTAAACTTTTACAGCCTTTTTTAGATGCTATTGAAGTCATTGATTGGAATATAAATGATTATAACTACCTGGCTTTGTTTGATCACCTTATTTTTGAAGGAAGTCAGGGAGTTTTACTCGATATGGATCATGGAGTTTTTCCGAATGTGACTTATGCGCATACCACTTCAAAAAATGCATACGAGATCTGTCAGCTTTTAAAAATTGAAGACATAGAAATGTATTATGTGACCAGAAGCTATGCAACGCGCCATGGAAACGGCTGGATGAGCAATGAAAAAGAAATGAATCTGAGAAATAATGAAGAGGAAACCTGTACATTTAATGAATATCAGAAGGAATTAAGATTTGGAGAAATAGATTACAAACTGCTGAATTATGCCTTGAAGCTGGATGGAGCGTATGTATTTCCGGTTAAAAAGAATCTTGTTATTACCTGCTTGGATCAGATTGATGAGCAATTTAAAGTGGAAAACCTGGATGTTGAATTTAATGCGGTTTACGGATCCTATTCTCCATATTCAAAAGATTTTAAAGAGATTTTTTAATTTCTAAAGAAGATATCAGGCATAGGATAAAAGCATTAATTTTATATTTAATGATAGAATAAGAGAATGATTAATGATTGAAAAAGGATAACCATGAAGACAACAACATTATATAGACCGGTAGGAGAAAAAGAAATGATCTTGATTATAGAAAGTGGATTTAAAAGATTTCCTCCAAGATTGGAGTGGCAGCCTATTTTTTATCCCGTTCTTGATGAAAATTATGCTTCAGAGATTGCTGAAAAATGGAATACCAGAGATGAATCAGGCAACTATCTTGGTTTTGTAACTCAGTTTGACGTACAGAAAGAAGTGGCAGATCAATATCCTGCACAGAATGTAGGAGCTAGAAACCACAACGAACTGTGGGTACCATCAGAAGAATTGGATGGTTTTAATAAAGCTATTGTAGGAAATATCAAAGTAACCAAAGTATTTATAGGAGATGATTTTGATAAAGCCGGAAATACTGAGTTGGAAGAATTGATGTCTAATATTAAAAAACTAACGATGACAAATAAAGGAATGGCAAAAGATACATTGGATATCCTTGCCAAAAAACATTATATAAACGAACATAACGAAAAAATAAATATAGAAAACGAACTGGAAATCTGTAAAAAAGGAACCGTTCTTTTCACTCCGGAGCAGCTTTCTGAAATGAAAGAATCTCCATTATCAGAAACCAATTTTGAAACCAAAATTGAAACATGGAAATGCAGTTCTTTAAAAGCAATTTTACAATTAGCAGAAGAAGAAAACCAGGATAAACTCATGTGTCTGAACTTTGCTTCAGCAAAAAACCCGGGAGGAGGCTTTATCAATGGAGCAGAAGCCCAGGAAGAAAGTCTGGCAAGAACTTCAGGTTTATATGAAAGCTTACTTCAGGCATGGGATTATTATACGATTCACCGCGCGATGGAGTCCTGCTTTTATACCGATACAATGATTTACAGTCCGAAAGTTCCGGTGTTTAGAAAAGATAAAGGAGAATTGCTTCCTAAGCCCATTCTGTGTAATTTCATCACGTCCCCAGCAGTCAATGCAGGAGTGGTAAAACGTCAGGAACCGGAAAGAGCGCATGAAATTCTCGATACCATGGATCTTAGAATGGATAAAATGTTTTCACTGGCTTTACAGCAAGGAAATGAAGTCCTGATCTTAGGAGCCTGGGGCTGTGGGGTCTTCAAAAATGATCCAAAAGAAATTGCCGGATTGTTTAGGAAATATCTCCAGGGGAAGTATAAAAATAAATTTAGAAGAGTAGTTTTCGCAGTGCTTACGAAGAAAGAAGAAATGCTGAGACCGTTTGAAGAAATATAATGAATATCAAATTAAAAAAATATAAAGAACAACAACAGGATTGGCCTCAAGAAGGGTATCATATCATGGCTCAGTATGATGAT
Organism: Chryseobacterium sp. GW821-FHT04C04; assembly: GCF_059420365.1. Taxonomy (NCBI): domain Bacteria; kingdom Pseudomonadati; phylum Bacteroidota; class Flavobacteriia; order Flavobacteriales; family Weeksellaceae; genus Chryseobacterium; species Chryseobacterium sp. GW821-FHT04C04. The sequence continues at coordinate 636,092 of NZ_JBWKTO010000003.1, forward strand.
GAGAAGATTATTGTTTATCAATCCTATAGAAAAGAAATAGGAGAATTCGCTGTTAAAAACCAATTTTTTGGTGGAGGTTTCAGTCTCGAAAGAATGACCTGGATAAAGCCTAATTTTCTTTGGATGATGTATCCCAATGGCTGGGGAAGAAAAGAAGGTCAGGAATACGTTTTGGCAATTCATCTGAAAAAAGATGCATTCAGAGAATATCTGGAAAACGCGGTAAATTCCTCTTACAATAATAAGCTTGAAATCTCAAGAGAAGAATGGCAGACTCAGGTGAAAGAATCCTCTGTGAGGTTGCAGTGGGATCCGGATCATGATCCATTTGGAAATAAATTGCAACGAAGAGCAATACAAATAGGTTTGCGAAATGAATTTACCCGTTCTTTTGCCAAAGACGATATTATTTTAATTGAAAATATTTCAGATTTTGTGAAAGAACAATATCAGTTTGTCTTAAATGATGATTTGGATAACCTGATCATTCCTGAAGAAAAGCCATTATTATTTGATGATGAGGTTCTAAACAAAAAGCTCAATCTAAAATGAAAATAGAACTCATAAAAGGCGACCTCACAAAGATCCACGCCGATGCGATTGTTAACGCCGCCAATTCATCCTTACTGGGTGGAGGCGGAGTGGATGGAGCTATTCATCGAGCAGGAGGGCCACAGATCTTGGAAGAATGCAGAATGATCAGAAACAGACAGGGCAAATGCAATACCGGAGAAGCTGTAGTAACGAATGCGGGAAATCTCCCTGCAAAATATGTTATTCATACAGTTGGCCCGGTTTGGAATGGAAATGAGGAAAAAGAATCAAAACTTCTGGCAAGCTGTTATCGAAATTCTTTACAATTAGCAGAAAGTCTAGGAGTAAAGACCATTGCTTTTCCTAATATCAGTACAGGAGTATATAAATTTCCAAAAGAACTGGCAGGAAAAATTGCGGTAGATGAGGTCAAAAAATTTCATTCAGATATCATTGAGAAAGTTATTTTTGTATGTTTTGACGATGAAAATGAAGATATTTATAAAAAGCTTTTAGAGTAGGTTCTGGCAATCTTACGAACAAAAATATTGGGATAGTCATGACAAAACAAATGTTCGCTGCCAGAAAAAAAAATTAAAAACCAATGAAAAAACTAACCATATTAAGCGGCGCAGGAATCAGTGCCGAAAGCGGAATAAAAACCTTCAGAGACGGAGACGGTCTCTGGGAAAATCATAATGTAACGGATGTGGCAAGTCCGGAAGGATGGAGAAAAGACAGAGCTTTGGTACTGGAATTTTACAATCAGAGAAGACGTCAGCTGCATGAAGTAGAGCCCAACGAAGCTCATCAATTACTGGCAGAGCTGGAAAAATATTTTGATGTTCAGATCATTACCCAGAATATCGATGACCTTCACGAAAGAGCAGGATCTACCAACATTCTTCATATTCACGGAGAATTGTTCAAATCATGTTCTTGTAACAATAAAAGTCTGATTTATGACCAAAAAGAGGATATCAATATCGGAGACAAAGCAGAAGATGGGGCACAGTTAAGACCTTTTATCGTTTGGTTTGGAGAAGATGTTCCTTTGTATCAGACGGCAAGAGAAATTGTAAAAGAAGCGGATATTTTACTGGTAATCGGAACGTCTTTACAGGTATATCCGGCGGCCGGACTAATTCATGATATTAAAGATGACTGTCTCCTAATCGTCATCAATCCTAATGAAACAGGATTCGGTTATGGACAAAGAGCCGTAGTGATGAAAGAAACCGCTACTCAGGGAATGAAATTATTGTTTGATAAATTAGTCAATTTAGCCTAATGGAAAACAAAGTAAAAGCAGGGATCATGGGTGTTTGCATTGGAGATGCTCTCGGTGTTCCTGTAGAATTTAAAAAAAGAGAAGATTTAAAACGTTTTCCAGTCACAAAAATGCTGGAATACATGTCCTGGAATCAACCCAAAGGAACCTGGAGCGATGATAGCTCTCTTACGCTTTGTCTCGCAGAAGAACTTACCAAAGGCTATGATCTGGAAAAAATAGGACAAAGCTTTGTAAAATGGAACAAATACGGTCACTGGACAGCCCATGGAAGGCTTTTCGATATTGGAGGAACTACAAGGCATGCTTTGGCAAGATTAATTAAGGGGGAGAGTGCTAAGTTTTCAGGAAATATTTTTGAGGAAGACAATGGGAATGGTTCTTTAATGAGGATTCTTCCCCTGGCTTTTTATCTTGAAAAGGAAGATGATATTCAGAGGCTGTATCTTACAGTAAAAGAAGTTTCAGCGATAACGCATGGTCATTTCCGTTCTGTTTTTGCCTGTTTCATCTATGTGATTTTTGCCATTCAATTATTGAAAGGGAAGAACAAAAAAGAGGCTTATATACATACACAAGAAGTTGCGTTGGAATATGCAGAAAAGCAAGGGTTTAACCCAAATGAAATTGAACTTTTTCATAAGATTTTAAAAAAAAATATTTCCGATCATCCTGAAGATGAAATCAAAAGTGGCGGATATGTCCTACACAGCCTCGAAGCTTCCTTATGGTGTTTTCTAAACTCAGAAAGCTATTCAGAAGCAGTTTTAAAAGCTGTCAACCTGGGAGAAGATACCGATACTACCGGAGCCATCACGGGAGGCATTGCAGGAATTTATTATGGATATGAAGATATTCCTAAAGAATGGATTGCTGAGCTGGTGAGAAAAGATGATATTGAAGTATTGTGTGAAAGATTAGCTAAAAAATTGTACAACATTGATTGAACTGTATAGCCTTATTTCAGAAAAGGAATTGTTGGAAATTAAGAACAAGAACTTTAAAGAGCTTCCTTCTTATCTTCCACTGCATTTTTATATTGGAAAGATGCCGGAAATTTCTGAACAGCAGTTGCTATTTCTGGTAAAACTTGAAATAAATAAGAAAGACATATCTTGCTTTACTACGCTTAATGAGGGAGAGATAATTATTAAAGAAACTGAAGATTTAGATAATGTTAATTCTTTGATTGAAGATAAGATTAAGATCATCGGATTTTTTGGAAAGAACAAAGATCTCAGTCAGGATATCATGAGGATCTTAGAAAATGAAAAAAGTTTTTTTGAATTCAGGTTAAAGACATATTTGGATAGAAATAACAGAGAAATCATTCCTTATGATTATTTTGAACGAGAGATTGACTCTGATGATAATATATCCGAACTTACCGATGAAGAACAAGACGCTTCTGCAAAATATTATGATGAGAAGCGGTCAAAAATAAATACGGTGGAAGAAGCAGTTGGTTTTTTGATTAATGAAGAGTTGAGTGAAGATGACATCAATGAAATCAAAAATAAATCATTAGCTTCAAAGTTTGACAGTCTGGGAGGTCTTTTCGGTTTAGGAATGTATCTTAGGAACGTATTTATTTACCCCAATAAAAATGAAAACTTTATACAGTATCTAAAGACTTATGATCCGGAGTATATGGTAGATCGGGGGGAGTTTGGAGAAGGACTTATTGAAGATTTTTTGTGGAGGAAACTCAATGATTATCTGATAACAGAGGATAACAAAAAGAAAATTGCGGAGCTTCGGAAAGAGCAGTATGATGAAGATTCTTTTTGGGCAAACTATATCAAGGAGCAATTGCTTTCATATAATCTTGATGAAGTAATTATTAAGGAATATCTGGATATGGAAGAAAAAAAAGATACCAGCGATGAAGATTTTGAACGCTATTATTTTGAACAGAAAAGAATTCTGAAAGGAATATCCGAACAGGAAAGATCAGTTTATGATCAGATGAAACAGGATTATTTTATGATTAGAAATCTTATTGAAAAATTAAAAAACAAATCATGAACGAAATAGAAAAGAAAAAAATAAGTAAATTTCTAAGCCTTATTCTCCGGCATCAGCCTGAAAGCATAGGACTTAATCTGGATGAAAACGGATGGGCAGACATAGAAGAGCTGAGAGCAAAATCAGCCAAGAGAAGAATATATTTTACGACTGAAGAATTAGATGAGGTAGTAGAAACTAATAATAAAAAACGTTTTGCTTTTAACGAGGATAAAACCATGATCAGGGCAAGCCAGGGACATTCTATTGATATAGATCTGGCTTTGGAAGCCAGGCAGCCTCCTGAATTCCTGTACCACGGAACAGCAGAAGCCAATATCACTTCCATTTTAGAAAAAGGAATTGAAAAAAGAACACGCCAGCATGTACACTTAAGTACTGATAAAGAGACCGCTACAAAGGTAGGGATGAGACACGGTAAACCTGTGATTCTTACCATCAGAACCGGAACAATGCATCAGGAAGGATTATCTTTCTATCAGTCTGCAAACGGAGTATGGCTGACGGATTTTGTAGATGCAAAATACATTTCGAAGTAAAATGAGCAGAACATTAGTAATAGGAGACATTCACGGAGGATTTAAAGCCTTGCAGCAGGTCCTTGAAAGAGCAGCTGTGACAGAAAATGATCAGCTGATCTTCCTTGGAGATTATGTAGACGGATGGAGCGAGTCCTCCCAAATTATACAGTTCTTAGTGGAACTTTCCAAAAAGCAGGAATGCATTTTCATCAAAGGAAATCATGACGCATGGTGTGAAGATTGGCTGGCATTGGGACAAAATCCTGATGTGTGGCTTTTCAATGGAGGAAAAAGTACCATAGAAAGCTATGTTGATTATTCCCTTGAAGAGTTGGATATTCAGCTCGAATTCTTTCAAAGGATGAGAAACTATCATATTGACGATCAGAACCGGCTGTTTATTCATGCTGGATATGCTTCCATGCACGGCCCTGAAAGGGAAGTGTATTCCAGCAATTACCGTTGGGACAGAACCCTTTGGGAAACTGCGGTGGCGATGGATAAAAAACTGGAAAAGAATTCAGAATTATATCCCAAAAGACTGCTTTTGTACAAAGAAATATTCATCGGACATACCCCTACGCTGGATATCGGGATCAAAATCCCCGCTAATAAAGCCAATATCTGGAATATGGATACCGGAGCTGCCTATACCGGATCTTTATCCATCATGGATATTGATACCAAAGAATTCTGGCAAAGCGATCCGCTTCCTTCCCTGTACCCCAATGAAAAAGGGAGAAATTAATGGAATGGAACAAATGAATCATGATTTTACTGCTATTAGTAACAAACCTCACAGGTTTTCAAAACCTGTGAGGTTTCTATTTTCAAAACAATTCTGTTAGTCAACACATTCTCTTTTTCATAAAAGATAACTAATTTTAAAGTCTGAAAATATGACTTCAATGAAACTGAAATATCTTTTATTCACCCTGAGTTCCACCTTGTTTTTGGCTCAAAAATCATTTCAGACCCCTTTTGAAAAGGGCAATGGCAACCAGACTGTTACTTACGATGAAATGAACAGCTACTATGAGAATCTGGCTAAGAACTTCAATACCATTCAGTACCTTAAAAAAGGAGAAGATGACAATGGAAAACCCATTTATGTGGTTGTTTATAACCCTTTTCCTGAAAAGGACCTTGAAAAAATAAGAAAAGACAAAGCCATTCTCTTCGTCAATAACGGGATTCACCCAGGAGAACCGGACGGAATAGATGCTACCATGATGCTGATGAGAGATCTTGCCGTCAAAAAAATCAAAACTCCACAAAATTTTGTCATTGCTGCTATTTCCGCCTATAATGTAAGTGGAATGCTGAACAGAGGATCCTATTCCAGAGCGAATCAAAACGGCCCGGAACAGTACGGCTTCAGGGGAAATGCAAGAAATTATGACCTGAACAGAGATTTTATCAAGGCTGATTCCAAAAATGCAAGAAGTTTTCAGGAAATCTATCAGTGGCTGAAACCGGATGTTTTCATAGATAATCATGTGAGCAATGGAGCAGATTATCAATATACATTTACCTATATTTCTACCTTTAAAGAACGTCTGGGAAATACTCTTGGAACCTATTTCTATAACGAGTATCAGGCTAAAAACCTTGAGGACATGAAGAAACTGGGCTACGAAAGTACTCCTTACGTCAACATTCACGGAGATGTTCCGGAAGTAGGATTTGCCTCATTTGAAGACTCACCGAGATACTCTACAGGATATGCTTCCCTTTTCAATTCCTTAGGAACCGTTCCCGAAACCCATATGTTGAAACCGTATGATAAAAGAGTAGATGCTACTTACAAATATATGTTGGTCAACCTGCAGAATTTAGATAAAGAGTATCATACCATAAAACAGCTTCGCATTGAAAATTTAAAACAATACCAGGCAGGAAAACAATACGGAATCCGTTGGAAAATAGATTCCACGAAATTCTCTACGATGGATTTTAAAGGCTATGAAGGAAAATACAAACCAAGTGAGGTCTCTGGTAAGCCACGTCTGTATTATGACCGAAACAAACCTTTTACGAAGAATATAAAACTCTTTACCACGGCTGTTCCTACTGGATATATTACCATTCCGAAGTATTATGTGATTCCACAGTCGCAGTATCGTGTGATTGAAGAATTGAAAAGAAATAAAATTCAAATGAAACCGATACAGAAAGATAGTACTCTGGCGGTTGAGTCCTATAAGATCAAAGATTTTAAAACCGTTAAAAACCCTTATGAAGGTCATTATCTGCATTTTGAAACTACAGTAGATACTTCTCGTAAGAATTTTACATTTTCTGCAGGAGATTATTTGATTTCTACCAATCAGCCTGGTGTAAAATATATCATAGAAACTCTTGAGCCTGAAGCATTAGATTCATTTTTCAACTGGAACTTCTTTGACGGAATTTTAGCTCAGAAAGAATATTATTCCGCCTATATTTTCGAAGATACAGCAGCAGAACTCCTGAAAAAAGATAACAAACTAAGAGAAGCTTTTGAAGCGGCCAAAGCATCGGATAAAAAATTGTCTGAAGACGGAGATGCACAGCTGGATTGGGTGTACAGACACTCTCCTTATTTCGAAGAAAAAACCTTCAGGCAGTATCCTGTTTATAGGGTATTTTAATATTCTGATATTCAATAATTAAACTAAAAAATGCGTTTCGACTGAAACGCATTTTTAATTATCTTGGTAAGCCTTTTTTCAAGGCTAGTTCTGCTCTTTCAACCGCTAATTTTTCTTTCCACTCCATGTAATTCTTTTTGAAATTGGCCTTCATCATATCGTCAAATTTTCGCTGTACAGTAAGATTCCATAGTGAATGTGCTTTTACTGCCCACGACTTGTCCCACGCTCTTAAGGAAATAGAGAAACTTCCGTCCAGATATTTCATCCAGTGCCACCATCCTGTAGGCATAAACAGAGTATCTCCATGCTCCAGGTAGCATTCAATACCTTCTACACCATTCAGTGCAGGGAATTTTGTGAAATCAGGATTTTCTATATCGTAATCTTCCAGTGCATACGTAGCATAAGGAATCTGGTAAAGCCTTTCTCTCCATTTATAATCAAAAAGGAGAATATGTTTCCTTCCATTGAAATGAGTATGAAATATATGAGCCATATCAATATCAAAATGAAGGAACGTTTCAGATCCTTTTCCGCCGAAGAACATATTAGGATATTTATCAAGAAAGCCTCCCATGAGTTCTTTGGGGGCAATATAATCTTCTAAAAGCTTCGGAGCATATTTTATAGGATCGAAGAGAAATATTCTGAGATCAGTGGGCTCCCGCTGTATAAGATCTATATAATCTCCAAACTTCATTTTTGCGGCCGATGCATTGATGGGTGCAGAGGGATCTGCCTTTGAACTGTCATATAGCGGAACTTCCACATCTCCTACAACCTCCTTCATATATTCCATCGTCCATTTTTGATAAGCAGGCCAGTTTTTTGCCATATTCCTGATGACAACGGGCCTTCTTGGCTTTAGATATTTTTCGTAGAATTCTTCTTTTGAAATGTCTTCTACAATATCTATAGGCTTTAAAATAATTCCCATTTTAGTAAATTTAATGTTACAAAATTATTAAATATATATTTATGTGCCCGTTTTTAAGTTTTTTTTAATCTATAATTCAAATCAGATTTTACTATCTGGAATGAATAAAAATATTAAAATTTATATTTCTCCTGAAAAGTGCTCCTTTTTTATTTAATATGACAAATTGTATTAAGATTTTGTTACGAATTTTTAAAAATAAATGATGAAAGATTTTATATGCCAAATATAATTTTTGAAGGAAAATAATTATCATGCATCATGAGTTGGAAGGTGAACTATAGTTGATCTGAAGAGAGCACACTTTTTAAAAAAAATTCAAAGGGTTAAAAAATATAACTATGTTTGTAGTGATATTGATTTAACTTTTATCATTAAAAATCATCTTTATAAAAAGTGTAACAAAAAACTAGAATGATTAACTAATTGAGCAAATAATAGGTATGAAAAAAAATATTTCTTTATTTCTGATGCTTTTCTTTACTGTGCTTACTTTTGCGCAGAAAACGGTTTCAGGAAAGATCACTGATGATGACGGGGTAGCAATACCAAGTGCCAGTGTGACCATAGAAGAACCTGGTAAAGATGCTATTCTGGCTTACGGAATTACCAATTCTAAAGGTGAATATAAAGTAACGTTCACTTCCGCTGAATCGAATGTGGATCTTAAAGTAAAAGCTTTCAATCAGAAGCCCCTTACGAAGCAGATCAGCAACAGTGATCAGACCTTAAGTTTCAAAATGCAGTCTGAAGCCACAGAAATTAAAGAAGTACAGCTGAAAACAAAAATGATTACCGCAAGAGGGGATACCATTTCCTATGATCTTAAAGCATTCAACAACAAAAATGACAGAACCCTGGCAGATGTAATGAAAAAGATTCCGGGAATTGAGGTGAATACCGACGGAACAATTCTTTATCAGGGAAATGCCATCAATAAATTCTATGTGAACGGTAAAGACCTTATGGAAGGTGGTTATGGAACCATCAACAACTCACTTCCGAAAGATGCCGTACAGAAAGTAGAAGTTCTTGAAAATCACCAGCCGGTAAAAATTCTTCAGGATAAAGTGCCTTCAGATCAGGCAGCCATCAATATCAAACTGAAAAACTCTGTTACCATGACAGGTAGAGGAGAAGTAGGAACAGGCTTCGGAGATCCATGGCTTTGGAATGTAAAACTGACTCCCATGTTTTTCGGACAGAAAAGCCAATGGGTAGTCAATTATAAAACCAATAACATGGGTGAGCAAGTGGAAAATGAAGGGAATATCCTGGCATTCGGGAACAGATTTGAAGGCAAGAGAATCAATGCTTCTCAAAATGACTGGCTTAATGTAGAAAATGCAAGTACCCCTAATCTTCCGGTAAAAAGATATCTGATGAATAATGTTCATTACTTATCAGCCAACTATCTTACCAATATTGATAAGAAAAAGGAATGGGAACTTAAAGCTAATGCAAACTATACCAATAATGCGGTAGATAGAGAATCTTACAGCCAAACGGATTATTTTGCAACATCTAATCAATCCGCTTCAAGAGTCACTCAGAATATTCTCAATAATTTCTATACGGATAAAGCAAAAGGAGAATTGATTTTTACTAAAAATGCAAAGAAAGGATTCTTTAAAAATACCACAAGCTTTTCTCAATATTGGAATGCAGACAGGGGTATTGTAGACCGAACAGATAAAAACAGCAGCCGACATGGAGAGGAAGCAATAGAATCTCCTACTTCTTCATTTCAGAACTCTTTGAGTACCATTATTCCATGGAAAGAGAAAATGGTAAATATTCAATCTTACATTAATTATCAGACAGATAGGCAAACATTGGAGGTTTCACCTGCTTCTTATTTACAGATCCCGGGCTTCAATGCAACAGCTGCAACAGATATTGCAAGACAGAATATGAGGCTTAAAACTTTTGAAGCCAATCATTCTGCCAACTTAGGGTTTTCAGCTAAAGGATGGACTTTTACTCCGGAAGTCGGATTTAATTTTAAAACTACAGATCTGGTTACAGACTTATCAAATATTAGAGCAATTCCATCTACCAATCCTAATGTTCCCGATCCTAAGCCGGAGGCGTATAGTAACGATTTAAAATATACAACAGCTACACCATATGGAAGCCTTGGAGTAAATTATAAAAATGAATCATGGATGATCTATGCTAATCTTCCAGTGAACTCAAACAATATTAAAGCGGAAGATCCATTAAGACTTGTTTCAAAATCAGTCAATAAAGTAACATTTGAACCTAATATTTTTGCGCAGTATTCATTTGCTTCATTCTGGAAAGCTTCACTAACAGGAAATATAAGTAATAATTTTGGAGAAGTTAATACAGCATATTCTGGATTTTTAATGACTTCACCCAATGGCATCAATGCAATGGATGCTTCCAACCCGATTCCTCAGAACAATACAAAATCTGGAGGGACACGAATAGAATATAGAAATCCCCTGAACAATTTGTTCTTTAATCTTAATTACAGATTATCTGACGTTAAAAGAAACCTTATTTCTTCTCCGGTAAGAAATGAAGCAGGATATACCACAGTGAAATATCTGGAACAGGATAATCACACAAAAAATAATGGATTTAGTGGAGAAGTAGGAAAATATTTCCCAAAATTTAAAACAAATGCTTCAGTAAGCTATAGTAATAATACTTCAACATCAGATGCTTATCAGAATGATAACTCATACGAAAGCAAAAACAATTCTCAATCCGTAGGGTTTAAATTAAATAATACCTATTTCAGCTGGATGAGTGTTGATTATAATTTTACTATTTCAAGAACAAAACAAACCAATACAAGTGCAACACCTGAATTGAATAATGTAAACTCAAGAAATGGATTTAATCATAACTTAGGAGTGTTCTTCTATCCAATAGAAAATCATACCATTGGATTTAACTGGGATCAGGTAAACAGTAGTGCCGGAACTCAGAAATATAATAACGGGTTCTATGATTTGTCTTATCAGTTCAGTTGGGCAAAGAAGAAAATAGATTTCGAAGTGAAATGGATGAATATTGCGAACAAAAAAGTTTTTGAAACGTATGATATTAATGCACAAAGTATTTCTTATACGAGAATCCAACTCCGCCCTAGCCAGGTCATGTTTACCGTAAAATTCAACTTTAAATAAAAATAAAAACCAATCCATCCGGATTGGTTTTTTGTTGAGATATACTTAGGTATTAAAATTAAAAACTTTGCTGGTCTGCTGAAGGCCCATAGCTTCCCGGCAAAGGAATATTATTCAGTCTGTAATATACTCCCAGTTGAGCTCTGTGATGGGTAATCTGGTTCAAAGCATGGCGGATTGCTCCGTATTTGCTCCAGCTTGCCAGTTCATGACCATCATTTTTAATGGTCCAGCTGGGGTTCAGGTCGTCTTCCTTGCTGTTTTCCAACGCCTTTTTACCTGCCTGAAAATCTTCTTCCAGTTTTTTCAGAAGATCTTCTCTCGTTGAAAGAACCGAAGGTTTGTAGTCTCCCTTGCCAAAATCCAGTTCAGAAGTATTTAAAATAGTGTTCGGCCATTCAAAAACTTCTACAAGGTGGGTGGCAAGCGGCATCATCTTCATGCTTTTTTCATGGGGGGCGAAGTCATTTTTTCCTTCAGGGAATAGTTCAATAAATTTTTTTGTGGTTTGGAATTCTCCCTCCAGTTCAGATTTTAATTGAGATAAGGTATCCATAATATTTTGTTTTTTAGAAACTTAAAGGTAAGCGTTTTAAAAAAGAAACTGTTTTAAGAGAATCATAATTTTTTAATGATCACTTCATCTGGAGTAGATTTATTTATAGATCAAAAATAAAATTTCAAAAAAACTGTAACAAAAGTAGAGAGATGAGCACTAATTATATAAACTTGCTACAATGAAAAAGTTATTCTCCGTATTTCTTATTGCTCTTTTTGCTTTTGCAGGAGCTCAGGAGTCAAAGGAAACTGCAAACCGTTTCTTTTACGAACTGACTTTTAAACCGAAAAAAGATTCGGCAAAGCTGGATAAGATCATTACCATCCTTGATATTACTCCAAAAAAATCCATCTATCAGGATTACACAATGCCTGCTCAGGATTCTATCATTAAAATTCAGATAGAAGAGATGGAGAAAACCAAGTCTTTCAAGGATATGACCAAACTGATAAAATGGCCTAAATTTTCCTATAAAATTATCAAAAGCTATCCGGACATGAAGGCTCAGTATGTAGACAGAATCAGCAGAAACTTATTCTCATACGAAGACGATCCGAAACTGCAGTGGAGCATTTTACCAGATAAAGAAAAGGTAGGTGCATACAATGCTCAGAAAGCAACTACAGAATTTGGAGGAAGAAAATGGACGGCATGGTTCAGTTCAGATATCCCTTTTCAGGATGGACCGTACAAATTTAAAGGACTTCCAGGTCTGATTGTAAAAATTGAAGATGCTGATAAAAATTACTCATGGCAGCTGAGTGGGAATAAAAAGATTGAAAACTATGATGAATTGTCATACGCAGATAAGATCAATGCCAAGATGGGAATGATGAGCAATACAATAACACCTACCTCCAAAGAAAAATTCCTGAAATCTTACGAAGGATATAAAGCAGATCCGTTCGCAGAATCAAGACCTTACATGACTGCAGAAAATATGAGCAGACCTATGCCGGGCACAGACGGAACAGTAGGGGATTTTATGAAGAGACTTGAAAAGCAGGTGAAAGATTTCTTTGGTTCTAATGACAATCCAATAGAAAAAGAACAAGCTTCTGAAAAGAAGAAAAAATAAGCATTCATATCAACTAAATTATATTTTGAATCAACCCAGATACAGCAATGTATTTGGGTTGATTTCTTTTATCTTGAATCGTTATTTAGATTAAATTTAAATAGCGTATATTTGCAGGACTAAAAATTAGGCTTTGAAAGAGAAAGGATTACATAAATTAAGTGGATTCCCTAAGAATAAAATGGGGAAGATATTGGGGTATGATAATGACCATCTGAAAATGCCCAATAAAATTATTGAAATGGGGCTTCTTCCGGAGACCTCTTTCAGAATTTTGTATCAGGCACCATTCAATGGGCCTATGTATGTGGAGTTTGGAGCAGAAAAAAGCCGGATTGCTCTTCGTGAGGAAGAAGGAGATTATATCATTGTTGAAGAATTGAATTAATGCAGGAAAACAAGAAAAAACAGATACTTTTAGTCGGAAATCCTAATGTAGGGAAGTCAACGGTTTTTAACATGCTTTGCAACAAAAAGCAGAAGACCGGGAACTATGCCGGCGTTACCGTAGCAAGTCATTCTGGAAATTATACCTATAAAAACGAAGATGTTGAGGTGATCGACCTTCCGGGTTCTTACAGCTTATATCCGAGTTCAGAAGATGAAGCTATTTTTTCCAAATACCTTATTGATGAGCAGAAAAACTATGCTGGAGTCGTTTATATTCTTGAAGCATTAAGTTTAAAAAGAGGGCTGCTTCTGTTTCAGCAGATCCAGGACCTTGGTATTCCCATGATTTTGATTGTTAATCAGATTGACCAGGCAGAGAGAAGAGGGATTACTATAGACATTGAGAAATTTTCTGATGCATTGGGCCTTACAATTATCCAGACCAATGCCAAAGAACAGATCGGAATTGATGAAGTAAGAGAAGCCATTTACAATAATGAATTTGTAAAGGCAGATAAAGTTTCTTTTGAAACCCCCAACGAGCACAAAGATTTTATTCAGAAACTGGCAGCACATAAAGGTTTCGACAACGAATATAAGGCTTGGATGAGCCTTTCCCTGGGAACAGACCTGGGAAGAATAGGATCGGTAATGGAACAGCTGAATGAAGCTGATACTAAAAGCTTGGTTCCAAAAAGATTACAGGTTCAGGAAACCGTTAGAAGATATCAGAATGTAGATAAAATACTGGAGAATGTAATTTCCAAGAAAGCTCAGTTTAAAGAATTACTGACCGAAAAGCTGGATAAGGTTTTGGTTCATAAATTCTGGGGATATGTCGTCTTTTTATTGATCTTATTGGTTATTTTCCAAAGCGTATTCTTTCTGGCAGAATATCCGATGAACTGGATTGAAGAGACATTCTCGTGGCTGGCTGCATTTACCAGCGAACACCTTCCTGAAGGTCCTGTCAATTCATTGATCTCAAACGGAATCATTCCGGGAATAGGAGGAATTGTGGTTTTTGCACCACAGATTGGGATCCTGTTGTATTTCCTTTATCTCCTGGAAGATTCAGGATATATGGCGAGAGTGGTATTCCTTATGGACAGACTGCTTCGTCCATTCGGGCTTAACGGTAAAAGTATCGTTCCGCTGGTATCAGGAACGGCCTGTGCCATTCCTGCAGTAATTTCTACAAGAAATATTGAAAACGTCAAAGAGAGATTGCTGACGATTCTGGTAACACCGTTTATGACTTGTTCTGCAAGACTTCCGGTATACAGCATCGTTATCGGACTTATCATCTCAGAAGGAACGTTTTTAGGAATAAAATACAAAGCGCTGGTTTTGATGGGAATGTACCTTCTTGGATTCTTAGTCGCTTTATTCTCAGCGGCAATTCTTAAGGGATTTATTAAAAGTAAAGGAAAGACATACCTGGTAATGGATCTTCCGACCTATAAAAAACCTCTTTTTGCATATGACCTTAAAATGGTTTTAGGAAAAGTGTGGGACTTTATTACCGGTGCCGGAAAAATAATTTTCATCGTAAGTATCATCATCTGGTTTCTGAGTTATTTCGGACCAAAACAAAAAGCTGATGAATTGGTAGCCGCCAATGTTCACCTTGACCATTCTTACCTGGCTAAAATGGGGAAAGGGATAGAACCCATTATTGCTCCATTGGGCTACGACTGGAAAATGGGAGTAGGAATCCTTACAAGTTTCGTAGCCAGAGAAGTTTTTGTAGGAACAATGTCTACACTATACAGCTTGGAAGATGATGCTCCGGAAGTAAAAGTAATTGATAAAATGAGACGCGATGTAAAACCGAATGGCGAAAAAGTCTTCAGTTTTGCAACGGGAATCTCAGTGCTTCTTTTCTATGCATTTGCAATGCAGTGTGTCTCTACACTTGCAGTAGTCTACAGAGAAACCAAAAGCTGGAAATGGACCGGCTTTCAGGTGGTCATGATGACAGGTTTGGCATACTTTGTGTCGATGATAGCATATCAGATTTTAAAGTAATGAATTCATCATTAATTTTTCAATACGTACTCATCTTATTGATTGTGGCATTCGCGTGTTACTCTCTATTTAAGGTGCTTAAAAAGAATTTTGCCCCTAAAAAATTCAGTTCCAAAAGAACAAACTGTGATAAAGATTGCGGTTGTTCTTAATATTGGGTTTATCGGATAATTGAAAAAAATGTAGTAATTTCATTTTTCTAATGTAAATTATTCGGTTTGAATTTTTTTAAGACAGGATTATTCGTATTATTTTCTTTATCAGCCTTTCAGGTAAAAGCACAGTCAGATACCGCAAATACCAAGTCTTATGCAGACCAGGTAATGATTCGTGTGAATCTTGATACCAATATTGAGAGCTATATTTTTTCAGAAGGAGAAGGGAAGAGTGCCAATAAGACAATCCTGTCAATCAACAATAAAACGAAAACATCCCTTTCAGTCGATTATAGAATAATAAGTGCGACATTATCATTTTCCCCCAAATTTTTACAAGGAAACAATGATGATCACATGAAAGGCGAAAGCTCATACACCGACTTTAGCTTCAGACTCTTCCCCGGGAGATTCATCCAGAATCTGTATTATAAAAATGTAAGAGGCTTTTATATTGAAAATATGAAGGACCTGTTTCCACAATGGCAGGAAGGTCGTGATCCGTACATTCAGTTTCCGGATCTTAGGGTACAAAGCTTTGGTGGGTCCACATCCTATATTCTTAATAAAAATTTTTCAGCAAGAAGTATCTACACACAGGGAGAATGGCAGAAGAAAAGCAGTGGAAGCTGGGTACCTTTTGTAGATTATGACCTTACTATTTTCAGAAATAAAATTGACGAAGTAAAAAGTAAAGAGACTCAATATAATATCGGAGGCAATATGGGGTATTTTTACAACTGGGTAATAGGGAAAAATGTGAACATTTCACCTTATTTAGCAATTGGAATAGGAGGTAAATTCTCAAGCTATCGTAACTTTCAGAATGGAGGAGCAAAAGAAAATGCTCAATATGCCACCATAAGAATGCAGGGCGGTTTGCATGTAGGGTATAATACAGACCGTTTTTTATTCGGGGGTAAAATGAATTTTAATACGTACACCTACGATCAGAAAAACAGCCAGGCAGTGGAAAATAATAATCTCTATGGCTTGTTGTATGTGGGATATCGTTTTGCACCACCGAAAGTTGTAAAAAATACCTACGATAAAATCCAAAAAAAGATTCCCGTTCTATAAGTTGAAAAGTCTTTTAAGTATCTTTGTCTGGTAAAATTTAGAAAACTATAAATTAAAAACATAATGTCGTTAATAAAATCTATTTCCGGAATTCGCGGAACCATTGGTGGAAAAGTAAATGATAACTTGACACCGCTTGATGTGGTAAAATTCGCTTCTGCATTCGGAACCTGGCTTCAGAATAATAAAAATAAAAAAGACCTTACCCTTATCATTGGAAGAGATGCCAGAATTTCTGGTCAGATGGTTTCTTCCCTGGTGACTGCAACGTTGCAGGGATTAGGAATTAATGTTGTGGACTTAGGACTTTCTACAACCCCTACGGTTGAAATAATGGTTCCCGAGCTTAATGCAGATGGAGGAATCATCCTTACCGCTTCTCATAACCCAAAACAGTGGAATGCCCTTAAGTTATTAAATGAGAAAGGAGAATTCATCACGGGTGAAAATGGAGCCGAAGTATTGGCTTTAGCAGAAAGTGAAGATTTCAACTATGCAGAAGTAGATGATCTTGGAAAATATGAAACAAGAGAGGATGCTTTTGATATCCATATTAAGCAGATTCTGGATTTACCAATGGTAGATGCAGAAGCCATCAAAGCTAAGAATTTTAAAGTAGTTCTGGATGCTGTAAACTCTACAGGAGGTATTGCAATTCCTATGCTTTTGGATACATTAGGATGTGAAACCATCAAATTATACTGTGAGCCTACCGGACATTTTCCACACAATCCAGAACCCTTGAAAGAACATTTGGGAGATATCTGCGAATTGGTGAAAAAGGAAAATGCAGACTTAGGAATCGTAGTAGATCCAGACGTGGACAGATTAGCTTTGATCGATGAAAAAGGCGAAATGTTTGGCGAAGAATATACATTGGTAGCCGTGGCAGATTACTTGCTAAAGCACAAAAATGGTGTAGCAGTTTCTAATCTTTCTTCAAGCCGTGCCTTGAGAGATGTGGCACATACCCACAATTCTGAATATTTCGCAAGTGCTGTAGGAGAAGTAAATGTAGTCACTTTGATGAAAGAGAAAAATGCAGTCATTGGAGGAGAAGGAAACGGAGGAATTATCTATCCTGATTTACATTACGGAAGAGATTCTTTAGTAGGTGTCGCTTTATTTTTGACCCATTTGGCCAAAGAAAACAAAACTGTTTCTGAGCTAAGAGCAGGATACCCAAGCTATTTCATGGGGAAAAAGAAAATAGAACTGACTCCTGAGATTGATGTAGATGCGATCTTAAGCAAAATGGAGCAGGAATATCAGAATGAAGATGTTTCTACCGTAGATGGTGTTAAAATAGACTTTGAAAACAACTGGGTTCACCTTAGAAAATCCAATACAGAGCCAATTATCAGAATTTATACAGAAGCTAAATCTCAGGAGGAAGCAGATCAGTTAGGAGATGATATCATTGCTAAAATCAAGAGTTTAATCTAAAAATATAGGAGGAACGGACGCATTGTCCGTTCTTTTTTTATATCAGGAATGTTTGAAAATATTAAAAACAGGTTTCCCTTCCCTAAAGAAAAATGGAGGAAATTTCTCGGCAGTTTCGAACGGATGGAGGTTCCTGCCAAAACTTTGCTTTTAAAAGAAGGCGAAGTTTCCCATAATGCCTATTACATTGAAAAAGGCGTGGTAAGAGCCTGGTATAATAATGATGGAAAAGACGTTACATTCCAGTTTTTCCTGGAGAATACAATGTTCTCGTCCCTAGAAAGCTTTAGAAAAGGATTGCCAAGTATGGTTTCATTCGAGACCATAGAATCCTGTATAGTATACAAAATCAAAAAACCTGATGTGGAAGCTTTCTTGGAAGAAGTTTATGAAAATCCTGAACTCAGAACCCTGTTTATGGATGCTCTTTTCGAAAGGGTGTTCGATTATATGAAGCATTTCTTTTCATTTATTAAAGATACACCGCAGCAGCGGTATATCAATCTGGTCAAAGCCAAGCCGGAGATCATCAGAAGAGTTCCCCAGCATTATATTGCTTCTTATCTGGGGATTACAACGGTACATCTCAGCAGGATAAAAAGCAAAATATTAAAGGAGAGGCTGGAATAGGCTGGAAATGGAAGCCAGAAGCTTAAAAAGAAACTGCATAAATTATGACTCATTTTAAACGCAACGTTCACAAAGATTAATATGTATTGTTGAATACGATCGCAAAGGCGTTTTACTCAGCAGTGATGGTTCTTTGCTAAACGAAGTGCCCTTGCGAACAAATTATAATCATAGTATCATATTTACATAGCGATCTCTGCGTTTTTAACTCTATTATCAGGATTATAAACCTCCAGCCTCCCTCTTCCAGTTTTATTTACCCAAGCTGATAACAAATGTTATTGCTTTGCCGGGGCTCCCGGTGATAATTTTGTATAAAAATTTAAAGCAATGAAAGCAGCCGTAATATTCGAAAAAGGAAGAAGTCCTCAATATGCAGATTTTCCAGAGCCGGAAGTAGTAACGGAAAACGATATTTTAATATCAGTACAAGCAGCATCTATTAAAAATCTTGATAGGGCAAGAGCAAGTGGAAATCATTATTCCACGGAGAAAGAAGAACATAAGCCCACGATTATTGGTTCAGATGGCGCAGGATATCTTGAAAACGGAGATAAAGTCTATTTTTTCAGCAAAAAAGGGACTGTAGCAGAAAAAGTGGTGGTTGATAAAAAAATGATCGTTCCAATACCCTCAGAACTGGACTTTTCTATAGCAGCAGCATTGCCCAATGCTGTGATGGGATCAGCCATGGCATTACGATGTAAGGCAGGTATACAACCCGGAAATATAGTCCTGATCAACGGAGCAACAGGAATTACAGGGAAGGTCGCTGTTCAGATTGCCAGATTATATGGCGCAAAAAAAATTATTGTTACCGGAAGAAATGAGGAAGCTTTGAAAGCCTTGCTTGAACTGGGTGCCGGTGAGATAATTTCCCTCAAAGCAGACGACCATGATTTTAAACAAAAAATAAAAGAAATTCATAACGAAACCCCTATAGATATTATCCTGGACTATATCTGGGGGCATTCTGTAGAAATGATCCTGTCTGCTCTTAAAGGAGACGGTACATTTTCTCATCGATCAAAACTCGTTACTGTAGGCGGAATGAGCGGAGATACCCTTCAGCTGTCTTCACAGATTCTCAGAGGAACTGATATTCAGATTTCGGGATCAGGATTGGGAAGCTGGACGAAAGAAGAATCAGCGCTTCTCTTTTCAGAAATTATTCCTGAAATGTTCCAGGCGGCTTTAGACAGAAAAATTAATATGGAGACGGAAGATGTTGATATTAAGGATATTGAATCTATATGGGATGGGTATGTACAAAGCGGAAAACGGCTTGTCATAAGAATTTAACCCCAATTTGCGTTTTTTTATCCACAATCCTTTTATTGGTTTTCTTTTTTTACTATTTTTATAATAGAAATTAATGAAATGGAAAATTCAAAAAAAAGTTGCAACTTTGCATAAATATTTGAATATCAGTTTCAGATATATTATTAACTAAAAGTTTGCCGAGGTTTGTAAGCAAATTCAGACATTGGGCCGACAAAGAGGACACTATTGGAAGAGTATTTTGGAAATGAACTTGTAAAAAAGTTCGAGGAAATGATGGAAAACAATGACGAATTCTACTTCGATACCGAAGAATTAGAAGACATTATTGTTTATTATTTGGAGCTTGGAGATTTTAATTACGCTGATATGGCGGTTACTTATGGTCTGAAGCTTCATCCCAATTCATTAGATATCAAGATTAAAAGACTTGAGATCCTTTTGGAGTGGGAAGAGTATAATGCAGCGAAAGAATTGATCAATGAGTTAAAAGGTGCTTCTATGGAGAACACAGACTTTTTGGTTTGCTACGCGAAGTATTATTCGAACCTAGGAAATCCTAGAAAATCCATTGAAATTTGTAAAAAAGCTTTGACATTAGAGGAAGAAGAAAACTTTCTCCACAACTTTATTGCGGATGAATATGTGAATCTTGGAGATCCTTTTAACGCTCTTAGACACTACAGAAAAGCACTGAAAGAAGATCCAACGGATGAATATTCGCTGGAAAACTGTATGGTGTGCTTCAGTGAACTGAATAAGAACGAGGAGGCTATTGCCTTTCTTAATGAATATTTAGATGAATTCTCTTATTCTGAAACCGCATGGTTTGAGTATGGGCAATTCTATTTCAACAGAAAAAATTATGATGAAGCGATAAAAGGCTATGATTATTTGTTGGCAATTAACTCTTCTTCTGTAGGGGTATATGCCAATAAAGCAGCCTGTTATGAAGCTTTGGGACAATACCAAAAGGCCATCGAGACGTATGAGGAGATGCTGGAGCTTGAATATACGAAGGCATTTACTTTTTATAAGATCGGACTATGCAATAAGGCGTTGAAAAATCCTATTTTAGCTTTAAACGCATTCCAGAAATCATTGAGAGAAGACCCTCAGTTTTATCTTGCGATGATGGAGCAGTCTTATCTTTACGAAGAAATGGGCGGAATGTCTGAAGCATTGCATTATGCCAAAGAAGCCACGCAGCTGAATGAAAACAATCTTGATTATCAAAAGAGATTGGCTTTCTTATTCATCGATTCAGGGAAATTTGAAGAAAGCCTTTCCTGTCTTAAAAAACTCGTTGATGCTGAGCCCACAAGGTTCTACAACTGGTATGCCTATTCAGAAGTTTTGATGTTGGTGGGAGAGTATGAAGATGCGGTAACGGTTTTGAATAAAGCGTTAAAAAATCACCACAGAGCGGAACTGTTTTATCAGTTAAGCAATTGTTTTTTTAACCTGAAAGACCAGGATAAAGGGATGGATGCACTTCAGAAAGCATTAGATCTGGATCCGTCTTTAGTAAAGGATATGCAGAAAAAGTATCCGTATATTAAAGATGAGGTGAAAAAGGCTAAGGCAAGTAGAGTGAGAAAAAAGAACTAGATTAATCTAAAAAACAATAAAAAACCTGCAGAAATGCAGGTTTTTTATTGATAATTGTATTCGTACATAAATCGATCAGGAGCGCTGGTCATTGGGTTTCCATTGATATCAAGAGTTTGTCTGCTTTCTTCAGATGGATAACCGGCTGTATTAAATGTTGTGGTATACTTATGACTGCTGGTTCCGGTTCCTGTTCCGCCTCCGGCTGTCGTATTGGTGAATTGTCCTTTATAGGTACTTAAGCTGTTCTTTATATTCGAAAACAACATGCTTACCCCGTCACTGTTTTCATTTCCATTGAATATAATTTTGTCAAAACCTTTTACATTTTTAAAAGGATAGTTTTTATCCGTATAAGTATAGGTCTCTTTTTCTGTGTAAGTAACGGTATTTCCATTTACTGTTCCTGTTCCCGAGCCCACATTGCTTACCATATTTCCATTGCTGTATGTAAACACACTGTTGATGGTAGAAGAACCTGCGATTCCCGAGTTCGTTTGTCTTTTTACATTGATCTCAGTAGTACTCGTATACGTATAGGTAAATGTAACCGTGTTTTGTACTGTTCCGGTAGTAGAATACTCCTTAGTAACTGCTGAAGCCATACGTCCCCCGGAATATCCATATTCAACCGTACTTTCAAGAACGTTATTTTCGTAATTCTTGATACCCGTAATGTAATCATCAGTATAAGTGAACTCAATTCTTTGTCCATGATTAATGTTGTTAATCATGCTGATGATTTTTGTTCCGTTGTAATTGATTTTCATGACAATACCATCCTTGTTCATTTTTGTAGGAAGGATCACATTTTGAGTGGAGGGATCACTGTTGTCAAAGGGAGTATCCTCAGAAGAAGCAGAACAGGAAAGTGTAGATAAGGCTATAGAGCCATAAAGTAGAATTTTTTTCATAGTTATAAGTTAAATCAGTCAAATATAATTTAATTTATAATATGATTTTACTTTTTGGGATTTGTTCTTAAAAATATAAGCCCTGCAATGATAATTCCTGCTCCTGCAAACTGTAGGGAAGTCATCTTTTCACCGTCTAAAATTCCCCAGATAATGGCGACAATAGGCATTACTAAAGTAACAGTGGATGCAAAAAGAGGAGAAGAAACTTTCAGTAAACGGTAATTCATCATCATTGCCAGCCCGGTTCCGAAAATGGAGAGCAGCCCGACGAACATCAACCCAAGCAAATTATCTCGGGAAAAACTAAACCCTGAGAAGAATCCGGTGCTTGTCAATGCAATAACAGAAGGAAATAATAAGACAAATGAGAAAACAAATGCAGACAAAACTGTAGAAGAAACCTCCATAAGCTTTGATTTTACGGTAGTTGTGCTCAAAGCATAGCATAAAGTGGCCAATAATAACAAGAGGATTGGAATCATTTTAAACTCCCCGCTGTCCCCGCCTCCAAATGCCAGAATACAAACTCCCGTAAAGCTTATTAATATTCCTATAATCTGCTTTTTTGTTGTCTCGAATTTCCATACCAGTGCCCCCACAATAATCACAAAAATAGGCATCATAGAGTTGATGATTCCTGCAATACTGCTGCTTATCTCAGTCTCTGCAATGGGAAAGAGAAACATAGGAATAAAGTTTCCTGTAAAAGCTGCCAGAATCAACCATTTCAAATGCTTTTTGGGGAAAAGCTTATAGTTGGAGATGGCAATAGGAAGTAAAATAATCCCGGCAATAAGAACCCTTAAAGATCCTACCTGAAACGGATTAAAGTGTTCCAGAGACTTTTTGATCAAAATAAAGGATGATCCCCAGATGATGCTCAGGATAACCAGAAGAATCCATTTTTCTTTATCTGCGTTCATTATTTTCGTGTAAGATTTTTAGAAATTCTTTTTTAGCAATCATTTTTGCGCCCAAGCTTTCCAGATGTTCGGTATGAGATTGACAATCAATTAATTCAAGAGTATCTTTGTTGCTTTCTACAAAATGAATAAACCCTGCTTTGGAGGCATTGCTTACTTTAGCAAACATACTTTCTCCACAGAAAACATTTCCGATCTGCAATCCGTAAAAACCACCCACAAGTTCTCCGTTCTGCCACACTTCAATACTTTTGGCTAAGCCGTATTCATGAAGGGTAATAAATGAATTCATCAATTCATCAGAAAGCCATGTTCCAGACTGTCCTTTTCTGTTGGTTTGCTGGCAGTTCCTGATCACTTCCCTGAAATTCTGATTCTCTGAAAAAGTGAAAATATTTCTATTTAATATCTTTCTCATTGATTTTGAGACTCTTATTTCTCCGGGAAGAAGGACGAATCTTGGATCCGGGCACCACCATAGAATTTCTTCATCAGGATTGTACCAGGGAAAAATACCCAGCTGATAGGCAAACCAAATACGTTCTACAGACAGATCACCTCCGAAAGCAATCAGCCCGTCATGCCCGTCATAGAGCTCAGGATCGGGAAATGAAATCTCGTTTTCGTCTAATCGAACCATTTTTTAGCAAAAAAATCCTACTTCAAAAAGCAGGATTTATATTTGATCTTTTATTCTTTTAATTAAAAAGGTAAATCATCGTCATCGTCACCAGCAAACGGATTCTCGTTAGAAACCGGTGATGCAGACTGTTGAGGCATTGCCTGAGTAGGTTCTGAAGCATTGTCAAAAACCTTCTCTATTTTCCAGCCTGTAATAGAGTTGAAATATTTCGTTTCACCCTGAGGAGAAACCCATTCTCTCCCTCTGATATTGATTCCTACCTTTACGTTTTCTCCTTCTTTAAGGTTATCTAATAAACTGATTTTATCAGATAAAAATTCTATGTTTATCGGCTGTGGATACTGTTCTTGGGTCAAAATAACCATTTCTCTTTTTTGAAATCCGCTCGCAAATGTTTGAGCATCAAAAAGTTTCTTTACCGTTCCTTGTAATTCCATATCGTAAATATTAACGATGTAAAAGTAAGAAAATGAAATGTAATAAAAGGGGTCGTGAAAAAAAAATGTGGAAATTTTAATTTTTTTTTCGGAAAAGTTTGCTGGTAAAGGAAATTGTCCTATATTTGCACTCACAAAAAAGAAGCAAGCTCTTTAAAACTTACAATATAAAAAACCAGCGGATGTGGTGTAATTGGTAGCCATGCCAGACTTAGGATCTGGTGCCGTGAGGCGTGGGGGTTCGAGTCCCTTCATCCGCACTATGCGAAAATAGCTCAGCTGGTAGAGCACAACCTTGCCAAGGTTGGGGTCGCGGGTTCGAATCCCGTTTTTCGCTCCACACCATGCCCTGGTGGTGGAACTGGTAGACACGCAGGACTTAAAATCCTGTGTCCGCAAGGACGTACGGGTTCAAGTCCCGTCTGGGGTACAAGACCCTCTGTAATATCTTACGGAGGGTTTTTTGTTTTAATAGAGAGTGTTCTTTAAATAAAAAGTCTTATATTTGTAAGAAATATAGCCTGAATCTGTAAATTCAGATCAGTAAATCAGCGGATGTGGTGTAATTGGTAGCCACGCCAGACTTAGGATCTGGTGCCGTGAGGCGTGGGGGTTCGAGTCCCTTCATCCGCACTATGCGAAATGGCTCTTTCAAGAGTCACTGAAAAGGTTGGAACACTTAGTTTGGATCTTTTTTTTTGCCCACACCATGCCCTGGTGGTGGAACTGGTAGACACGCAGGACTTAAAATCCTGTGTCCGCAAGGACGTACGGGTTCAAGTCCCGTCTGGGGTACAAAGTCCTCTGTAATGCAAATTACAGAGGACTTTTTTATTGCATGCATCATCATTCAAAAATAGTGTATCAAAAAGAAAGACCTTACCATGTCTTTTGCTACATTTGCTTCAGAAAAAACAAAACCATGAAAATATTCAATACCATTGTAGTCGTTAGCATAATAGCTGCTTCTAATTCATTATTCTCACAAACATCCAGCGAAAGCAAAGCCAAAGAAATTATTGAAAAAGCTATTCAGGCAGAAGGTGGAAAAAAGCTTCTGAGCAGTATAAAAACGCTTTATTCCAAATCTGAAACGGTCATGGACGGCCGAAATGTGCATTGGATTACTAAAGAAATGGTTCCCAATAAAGGAAGTTTTGAAATTGAATATCAAGGAAGAATTGTTTACAGATCGTGGTTTGACGGTAAAACAGGGTATGAATTGGTCAACGGTGAGAGAAAGCTGGCTGATCCTGCTGAGTTTAAAGATAAAGCCGACAGAAAGTACATCATGAATGAACTTGCCTATATAGATCCCAAATTATATAAGATTGAACTTATTGAAGAAAACCCGGATAAGATTTATTATAAAATAAAAGCAACCTATGTAACGGGAAAAGTGACTTATCTGTATTATGATGTAAAGTCATTCTTTCTAAGCAAAGAAGAAACGGTGGAAAATGGTGAAAAAAATACGTTTTCTACGGTTTTGCAGAGTGATTATAAAAAATTCGGAGATCTTTGGTATGCTACTAAATCAACATTTGTTTCTGAAAATGGGAATCAGGAAGCAACGCTTGTAGATTTGTACTATAATAAAAATATTGAGGATAAAGATTTTAAATAATTGAAAGACAATTTCTTCAGACTAAAATAAAACCCTTTGTAACTGAAATACAAAGGGTTTTATTTTTATTGTATTAAAAAACCGTCTCACAAGCTGTGAAACGGTCAAAAATATATTGAGAGGTGATTAGTTGCCTAATTCAAGCTGATTTTTTACAAGACTGTAGTAATCTGCTTTTCTGTTGACCAATTCCTGATGGTTTCCTTTTTCTACAACGGCTCCATTTTTCAGGACTATAATCTGATCTGCATTTTTTACAGTACTTAAGCGGTGTGCTACGATAATTACCGTTTTTCCTTTGAAGAACTCCTGCAGGTTATCATGAATAATCTTTTCATTTTCGGCATCCAGAGCAGAGGTTGCTTCATCAAATAATATAAAATGAGGATTTTTATATACTGCTCTTGCAATAAGGACTCTTTGTTTTTGTCCTCCAGAGATTCCGTTGCCGGCAGCCCCGATTTTGGTGCTGTATCCTAATGGCAGATTATCGATGAAAGAGGAAATATTAGCCACTCTTACTGCATTTTCCATTTTTCTGGTGTTGATTTCTACTTCGCTGGTAGCAATATTTCTTTCGATGGTGTCCGAGAAAATAAAACCGTCCTGCATGACAACACCATAGTTTTCTCTGACACTTTTTGGAGATAGCGTTAGAATATCATCCTCGTTGTAATGAATGGTACCATGAGTTGGATTATAGAATTTCAATAACAGCTTCATTAATGTCGTCTTTCCGCTTCCGCTGGCCCCTACAATAGCAGTGACTTTACCTTCAGGGATAAACAGATTGACATCCTTTAAAACAAACTGGGATTTTGGACCTTCATATTGGAAGGAAACATTATTTAAGGTAATTCCTCTTTCTTCTTCTGAAGATGTACTATTGATTTCAAGGGCTTTCATTCCTTCTTTTTCCTCTTCTTCGTGATTCTGAACTTCATTTAATCTTGAAAGGCTCAGTTTCGCATCCTGTAAAGAACGGAAGAAAGAAATCATTTGGTTGACAGGAGAGTTGAGCTGTCCGATGATGTAAGATATCGCCAATAGCTCACCAATAGTCATATTCCCTTTTACAACCTGCAATGCCGCAAAGAACGTAACGAAAATGTTTTTAAGCTGATTAAGGAACTCAAAGCCTGAAAACTGATACTGATCTACTTTTAAAATACGAAGGGTTGTTTTGAAAAGTTTATTTTGAATACCTTCCCATTCCTGTCTTTTATAATCTTCGAACTGGTTCAGTTTCATCTCAGAAACCCCGTTCAGAATTTCATAAACGCTTTCCTGACTTTGTCCTTTTTCTCTGAATCGGTAGTAATCGAGGATTTCTCTTTTCTTAAGCCAATATTGAGCCCAAACCAATGATAATGCTGTCAGAGATGAGTAAATAAGCACAATCGTTACATTATAATACCAAAGCACTCCGAAAAACACAAGGAAGGTAACCATAGAGAAGAAAGTCATCAGACTCTGAGAAGTAAGGAAGTCTTCTATTCTCTCGTTATCCTGGATTCTCTGTGTAAAATCTCCCTTCATTTTGGTGTCAAAAAATCCCATGGGAAGCAGAAGCATCTTTTTTAGAAAGTCTGAAATAATGGAAATACTAATTCTGGTTCCGATATAAAGCATCAGCCAGTTTCTGAGAATTTCTATCGTAATACTTCCTAAATACAAAACTACCTGAGAGACCAAAATGATTGTAATAAGATCGACATCTTTTGTGTTAACTCCTTTATCAATAAGTGTTTGTGTAAGGAAGGGAAAGACAAGACTCAGGCAGCTTCCGATAAGAAGCATACCAGACAAAAAGAGGAATTTGCTTTTATGCTCTTTGAAATATTTCATGGCAAAAGAAATACTCAATTTATCTTCTTCCGGGAATGTCTGCTGATAAAAACTGTTGGTAGGACTTACGAAAAGAGCGATTCCTGTTTCACCGTCTGACAACCAGCTTTTAAGAAAATCTTTTTCGTTCAGCCAGATCATTCCATGACTTGGATCGGCAATTCGGTAACGTTTTTTTCCTGTGATAAGGCTTTTCTTTACATCAAGAAGAACTACGAAGTGGTTTTTATTCCAGTGGAGGATACAAGGCAGACTGCCGTTTTCATCCAACGTCTGTAAGGTAAGCTTGGCAGGATAAGTTTCAAATCCAATATCTTCACATAGTTCACTGATGCTCAGTAAGCTAACTCCTTCTCTGGATAAGTTGGCATTTTCTTTTAAAAAATGTAACGGAATCTGCTTGCCAAAGTAGGAAGCCACCATTGCGATACATGCAGGACCGCAGTCCATTTGGTCGTGTTGAGGGATAAATTTTAGCTTCATGATACTAGATATTTTCTTTTGCCGATTTTCATTTTATAATACTTCTCTACAATTCCGTAGATGATCAGTTCGTGCATTCTGTGTCTGGATCTGATCAGCCTGTTGATATGCATATGAATAAAACTGCTGACTAATCTTTCTTTTTGAATGGTCTTCAGATTCTCTATTTCTCTGCAGTTTTCTGTGATGGAACTGACAAATTCTGAGAAATAAGGACTGTTGTCTGTTTCTACAATCTCGCTGATGATGTTCAGGTTGTTTCTGTATTTCAAATCGAGTTGCTTCTTAAGGTTGCTGTCTACATTAAACTCCCGCTGAAACTGAGTATAAAGTTTGTTGATGACTTCATATCGTTTATCCAGATCCAGATTGAAAACATTGAAGTAGGTATCAATACTTTTGATGGTGTACAGCCAAAGGTCATCGTTATTGGGAATATTTTTCAGCAGATTAACCGTCAATTTGCTGTCATAATGGAAGATATGTTCTGCGGCATCGATAAATTCACCTTCATATCTTTCATATTCTCTGTCATAGGTTCCCATTTCCACTTTATTAATGATTCCTTCGCTGATATATTTATCAAAATAATCGTTGAAAGTGGTAATGATCTGAGCGGTATTGGTGAGTTTGCTGTCATTGATTTCCAGTCTCAGTCTGATGTGATTATCAGGATCGCTGTATCTGATGTAGAACCATTTTTTGATCAGCTCTTCCTCACTGAGCTGAGGCAAAAGATCCGGAAAGACGTCCTGTAATATTTTGTCTGAGAACTTGTTGCCACAATAAATTTTATAATACAGCCACTTATTTCCGGGAATAAACTTATTATCAGAAATATTGATATTGAAAAGATGATGGTCAAGTTCTGTTTTAAACGCTTTATAATTTCTGTTGATCATGGGGATGACAATCTCGTTGTTGAATTCGTCTGTCTCAAGATCGTAAAGACATTCTGTAAGGGTTACCATTTCCTTGGATCTTAGCTCATCAACCAGGAATAATAAAAGGTTTTCATTTTCCGCGTCGATCAGTAATTTATTATCTCCCTGAGAAATAAAGAAATATCGGTTGACCTTTTTATCTGAAAGATATTCTTTTATCGTTTTAATGCTTTCAGTATTGTTTTTAGTCTTTACTCCTGATACTTCGTTCTGGTATAATCTCCATAATGCCGGAGTAAAGATGATATCTTCGCCATACGTGATCCGTGGAATATAATCATACATCAGATAGTTGGTATCTCCGATGTTTAAAACCAATGCAGAAGAGACATCCTGGTGCTGAAGGTCACATAAAAACTGATAAACCGGAAGCGAATTATAATCAAAATTGTGGGCGGTAGAATGGAAGATTTTAACCTCTTTATTCAGTCCTTTATGGAATAATACAATTCTTTTATCAATCATTTTAATATAAAGATCCGTGAGGGTTATTGTATTTTCCGAAGCTGAAGGTTTGGTAAGAAAGGAAAGCTGATTGCCTCTTTTCACCTGTCTTAGTAAGATATTTCCGACTCTGTTGTCCGGTAAATGAAGCAGTTCTGCGTAGATAAAATGATCATCATTCTGTTCTTCTTTGATAATTCTGTTCATTGGAGCCAGGATTTCTTCATCTTCATTGGAAAATCTGGCGATAAGATTGGTACCGCTGGTACCGCCTACAGAAGAGATTGCTATTTTATCAGAAACCTTTTCAATCATGACCGACAGAGATCTTGCAAGACTTACTTCTTCCGTATTCTGAAGGCTGTCAATATCGTGCTGGCTAAGATCTATCGCAGTATCTCCATTGATATTGGCTTTGTTGATGAGTCTTCTCCAGAATTCATGAATTTTTTTATTGTAAGTGATGGAAAATGAATCATTATTAGAATTAGGCCAGCTTAGAGTATCCAACAGGGAAGAAAAATCATTTTCATTGTTTTGCTCCTGAATGTATCCGATGCCGCTTTCATTATCCAATACTTCAACCAAAGGCACCAAGCTTTCTTCATATCTTGTATAAAAAGCAGATTTAAATTTTTCTAAATTTTCATTCACCGTTTCACTTCCTTTGTCCCAAAAGCAGGTTAAGGTATTGATTCCCTTTTTGATTTTGGAAAGATCTTCTCTGGTAACAGGTGAAAAGTCAAGATTTCTTTTTAAGGATGAGTTGATCAGATATTTTCTGTCATATAAAATCGAAAACTGGTTAGCAAGTGCAAATATCTCGTTGTAATATTCCTGAGCTTGTCCTATTCCTGAGTTCAGCAATTCCATATAGCCATCCATTTTGATAAGGGTTTCCAGATAGGTGTCGAGTTCAGGATGAATCCCTTTTTTTGAACTTAAATATTCAATGATCTGACATAAAGGAGAATGTTCATTTAGGCAGATATCAAAGCCGCTTTTAAAGAACTGTGCATCAATCAGGCTGAAAATGTAATATTTTGCATCTTCTTCAGAAACCCCTTCCACATTTTCTGCAACCAAGGCAACCAAATTATCAAAAGAATAAGATTGGTCTGCTATGGTATCAACCAGAAAATCCAGAAGTTCATCATTTTCTAATGAGCTTAAAGTGTAGACTCTTTTTTCGTTTTGTATTGTAGTTTCGATATATCGGTAATAATCACCTAACTTATAGATCGAGTCATTAAGTTCATATTCGTGAACTTCCGGAAAGTCTCTGTTGATTAATGTTATAACCTGAAAAAGGAAAGACAGATCCAAGGTAGTATACCGATGGATAGAATTCATATTTCCAGCTTCAATATTTTTGTTTTCTGAATTGAGATCAAAAGCGGAGTGGGAAGCAAATGTTCCGAACGGAGTAGATCTGGTTGTAATTCTGATGTAGTATTTCAGAATAGAATTATTGATTTTGTTTCTCTTTACCAGGGATAAAGACGGATCGTTCTGGCACAATCTTGTCCATTCGCTATACAGCTCATAAGAGGCTAAAAAGATAGATTCTCTGAAAACTTCATCATTCCACAATTCCAGTACGAAATGATCAAGATCTGCTGTATTTTTCGGTATATTATTATATTGTTTGAATGAGTACAAAGAGTTCCTCATAAAGCCAATATTGATGTTATCTAACTGCGTTTTCATGTTGAATAGATTGTAAGTTGTAGTGATTGCTTATCGTTTCAGCGTTTTCTATTTTCTTATCACTGTCGGGTTCTGTATCATATAAAATGAATTCATCGACGGACAGTTTTTCATCCAGTTTTTCAATCAGTTCAAAAAGCTCTTCAAAGTTGAGATTGAGAATTTTGAATGATTCGGATTCATCGGCATCGGATTTTATTTCGTTGACTTCTGAAAGATTGATGGCCAGTGCCAGCGATATTTTAGGAGCAAATCCGTTTTTCTGTACAAATGAGTCTCTATATCTGTTGATTTCTTCTTTTTTATCTTCAAGATCCTCAAGGAATTTTCCGCTTCCGTGAAATGCTGATACACAATAGTTTGAATGTAAACTGATGGCGTCATCCAGATTGTTCAGAGAAGAAGAAAGATACCAGAGATCGGGGATCAGTCCGCCGTATGGAGGGATTAAAATTCCTTCTTTTTCGTTCTTTTCGGCTTCAGAATAAAACAGTTCGTGAATTTCGTGGGCATTTTCTTTGAAAACCACTCCGGTGCCTCTTTCAAGGATATCCGGATTCAAAAGGTTTTTGGTATACGTGCTTTCAGGGATTCCTTTCGATAAACCAAGGTCTATTCTCCCGTTGAATATATTATTGATCAGTTTATAATTGGTAGCAACAGCATAAGGAGAATAACTGGGAACTGAAGTTCCTGCTGATCCTACTCTTATCTTTTCTGTCATTCCGGCGATCATGGCAATCACGATATCCGGATTTGAAAATGCGAGATTCTTGAGGTGAGAATAATGATGCTCTGCCAGCCAGAATCTGCTGTATCCTAATCTCTCTGCATGAAGGGCATAATCAACTACATCGTTAAGAGCTGTGATGGAATCTTTGCCGCTTCTGTATCCTAGTTCTAGTAATCCTATGCTTTTTGTTTTCATGTTACAGTAAAAATTTTAGGTATTTAGTTTTGTCGATTTTATCATTAAGGGCGATCAATGCTCCGGTTTTCCCAAAGAGCAAAGAGCCGTCCTGCTCAGTAAGGGGTTGATCCAATTTGTTTTCCAGGATTTCCAGTGATCTTTTCATCCAGAAGTTTTTGGCCTGTTTATAATCCGGATGGGAATCTTTTTTATTGATCTCATCATAGAGCTGTACAAGTCCAGAAGTTCCGTGGCAATATTGGATAAATTCTACGCCTGTATTGGCCATTACTCTCCTTTTTGTAGTTTCTAAACCCAGTTCATGGGCCATATCTCTGTATCTTGTTTCCTGCAGTGTTTCTCCTGTTTTATAAAGAAGATAAGAGAAGGAGAGGTCGCTGTTGCACCAGCAAAGTCTGTTGTTGTGGAAAGGCTTCAACAGGTTTTCTGCTATTTTGTAATTGTATGGTTTATATATTCTGGCGTTTTCTACTTCGTGGACATCAAAATTGGAAATAATGAAATCCAGACAGGTGTTAATAATATGCCTTGCTTTTTCCGTCATTACCGGAAGGCTCAAAAGATTATTAACAATAGAAAGATAGCCATAGTTGAATCCTAAGTTAATACCATCTGCATAGCTGTCATTCAGCTTATTTTCAAATGGGATGGGGTGGGAAATGCACTCATCATAAAGAAGATCTACAATTTTGCTGCTGTACTGTTCATTTCTGATGGTGTTGAAGTAATGAAGATTTCCTATCGGTCCATCAAAAAAAGTATAATTGTCTTCTTTCAGCATGGTAACGGATTGCTGGAAGATCAGTTCTCCGATGTCAGTAATCTGCTCATCAAAGTCATCTTGTATTAATCCGTCTTTTTTTAATAGATCCAGGATAATGCCCAATCCGGTCATTCCTTTGGATAGATTCGGGAGTGTATATACGTTACTCTCTTTTTGCAGATTGCCATTCTCAAAGACTTCTTCAAGGATAGCTCCTACCTTGTTTACATAGATATCATTTCCGGAGATTTGATATTGTGTTAAGAAATAGAGCAACAGTCCCAGTTTTCCATAAAGCAATCCATCGGGTAAATTTTCATAATCAAAATCAAGAAATTTTTGATCGTATTCATGAAGGATGGTCGTGATATTTTGAGATTGTAGAGTTTCCATTATAGATCGTAATTATAGAATGAGACGTAGTTGTGATTGGTTTTAATGACATTGTTCATCAGAGTAATCCCGATTCCTGCTATGCCTTGGCCCAGGGCCATATTGATGTTGTCAAACTCTGCATTATAATAGGCTTTGAATCCTGCCCATTTTTCACTTTCATTATTTTTTGATTGAAGAAGATGCTCGTGCCAATATTCTTTAGCTTCCAAAAAGACATCCTGTTCGGTAAGATGATAGAGGTTTTTGTACAAGGCGGATAATCCTGCGGAACCATAAATGAGTCCAGGCTCCAGGATGGCAGACTGATCAGTATCTTTAAATTTTGTAGTGTTGATCAATATTTGCAGTCCTTTGTCACAATACTCTTTATGTTCTAAGAGAATTCCGGCATTGTAAAAAGTATAGCCAATTCCTATTTCACCGTAAGCCAGATTGTGATAATCTATGTAGACGTTTTCAAAGGCATTGAACGGGAAAAGCGTGATATTGTCCGTATTGCTTTCTTTGCAGTTCCATATGAATGATAATCCTTTGTGAATAAGTTCCAGAGATTCCTGGTTGTAGATATTATTTTTATAAAGGAATAACAAATAGTTGATCACTCCTGTCGTTCCATGTCCTAAACCCAGTTCTACATAAGGATTTTCTTTATCCCGAAGATCAAATTTCCAGTAGCTTCCGCTTTCATGAGGATGGGCAAGCTCAATGATTTTATCCAGCGTTTTGTCTATCAGATGTTTTTTGTCTTCAAGATTTCTCAGTACAAAATACTTGGCAAAACTCGGAAAACCGCTTGTTAAGTCAAGATCTCCTTTTTCTGTTTGCTGGATCAGTATTTCTTCCAGAATTTCATCTATATTCTCCAGTAAAGAATCAATTTCGCTGTCTAAAACTTCTTCCTGTTTCAGGAACATAAGATATAATCCTAGCTCTCTTATTTCGTCATTAAAATGAAGACTTTTATAATCCTCTGTTAAAACAGACAGAGACTTCTCAATGTAATGGGTTACCAATTCTAAAGATTCCGACTCTTTGGTCATTAGATAATGATAATAATAGAACATTGAAGCACTTAGAATCCCGTTATTAAGACCGATTCCGGTAAGGGAAGTATCTTTTTTGCGGATACATTCTTCTATTTCTGAGATGATTAGTTTTTCTTTTTGCATGATCTGAGAGCTATGAGATTATATAATTTTTTTTAAAAGAGGGAGGTCTGTCAAAAGCTCTCCCTCTTTTATAGGAGTAGATTACTTTCTTGTTTGTACCACAGTGTTTCCACCACAAGAACATTGTCCACAAGACTGAGCTGCAGCCTGAAGACTGTTAACACCTCCTTTTAGGCTATTCATTTGCTCTTCCTGAAGTTTGCTGATTTGCTCTTTGTTGATTTGAAGACCCTTAGTTAATTTCATTTTGTTCATGATGTTTGATTTTAATTGTTATTGTTTATTGTAAATGTGATTGGGAAGCTTATTATTGAGCTGCTCTCGTTTTTACGACTGTGTTTCCACCGCAAGAACACTGTCCGCAAGACTGAGCTGCTGCCTGAAGGCTGTTAACCCCTCCTTTAAGGCTGTTCATTTGCTCCTCCTGAAGCTTACTGATTTGTTCTTTGTTGATTTGAAGACCTTTAGTTAATTTAATTTTGTGCATGATGTTTGATTTTTAAATTGTTATAAATATTTTCGAATTTTTGTGAGAATTATTTAGCAGCTCTTGTTTGTACTACTGTATTTCCACCGCAAGAACACTGTCCACAAGACTGAGCCGCTGCCTGAAGGCTGTTAACTCCTCCTTTAAGACCATTCATTTGCTCTTCCTGAAGTTTGCTGATTTGTTCTTTGTTGATCTGTAATCCTTTAGATAATTTCATTTTGTTCATGATGTTTGATTTTAAATTGTTATTGTTTATTGTAAATGTGATTGGGAAGCTTATTATTGAGCTGCTCTCGTTTTTACGACTGTGTTTCCACC
>NZ_JBWKTO010000003.1:671604-772202 GCF_059420365.1 Chryseobacterium sp. GW821-FHT04C04
CCGCAAGAACACTGTCCGCAAGATTGTGCTGCTGCCTGAAGGCTGTTAACCCCTCCTTTAAGGCTGTTCATTTGCTCTTCTTGTAATTTGCTGATTTGTTCTTTGTTGATTTGTAATCCTTTTGTTAATTTAATTTTGTGCATGATGTTTGATTTTTAAATTGTTATTGTTTATTCTAAATGTGATTGGGGAAGCTTATTATTGAGCTGCTCTCGTTTTTACGATTGTGTTTCCACCGCAAGAACACTGTCCGCAAGATTGTGCTGCTGCCTGAAGGCTGTTAACCCCTCCTTTAAGGCTGTTCATTTGCTCTTCCTGTAATTTGCTGATTTGCTCTTTGTTGATTTGTAATCCTTTTGTTAATTTAATTTTGTGCATGATTTTAAAATTTTAGTATGGTTAGTTCTGGTTATCTTTTCAAGTCATAAAACCTTTATTGGACCCTACTTGCAAGTATATATTTGATTAATTAATTCTGTTTCTTTCGTCCTCGTTTCCGAAGTTTCTCTGTTGTTCAGATTTTAGATTCTTATTTCCGAATCTGTAGCTTAAAGAGACTCTTACCCCTCTTGTGTCACCATAACTGCTGAAGTCTGTTTTTACACCATTCGATTCATAAGTGATCACAGGACGCTGGCCGTTCAAAAGATCCATACCGGTAACGGTAAGTGTCAGTTTCTTGTCCAGTAGCAGGAATTTCATAGAAACATCCAGAATATTCATTGTTGAGATATGAAAGATCTGATAGCGTCCCGGAAGCTGCAGCCCATAATTGGCACTGACGAATATTGTTTTAGACTTATTCAGAGTGAAGTCATTATTCGAATAGAAATAGGCATTATACCCGTCTATCGAGCTGATGAAATCTGTTTTGGACTTTACTTTTTGATAATTGACATTAAACCCTGTAAAGCTGTTCCACCACGACCATTTATTAAAATTGTAATACGTTGAAACCCCGATCTGATAGGTGTTGGCATAATTCAGAGGCGTGCTTCTTGTGATATTGGTATTCTGATCCAGAATGGCAAGATCCTGGCTGAAGTCTGATACCTGAGAATAATATACTGAGGATACCCATTTTTGATTTCTTACATATGAAAACTCAATATTGTCTATTATTGACGGCTTCAGGAACGGGTTCCCTTCCGAATAATAATAAGGACTGGTGCGTACCACAAACGGATTCAGATAATCGAAATTCGGTCTGCGGATTCTTCTGCTATAATTCAGCGAGAAAGAATTTTTATCATTAGGATTATAGGTCACATACGCTGTCGGGAACAATTTGACATAATCATTTTTGTTGGTTTGATTAAGATTGTGTGAATATCCGGTCGTTTGTGTAGCCTCCATCCTCAAACCAGCCTGAGTTTCCCATTTTTCACCCAGTTTTTTGCTTGCAGAAACGTACAACGCTTCATTATGCTCTTTATAATTAAAAATATTAGACTGATCTGTGTTTAAAACAGGTGCTCCGGTTTTATGATCCAAAACGACAAGGTCATTATTGGTATTCGTATACGTGTACTTTCCCCCGAAGGTTAAAGAAGCCCACTTCAACGGCATTTCCACATCCACTTTTCCAGAATAGTTTTCAATACGGTTCACGTTGGTATTCGTGGCTGAGAAAAACTTTCCAGGAAGAATATTTCTTTGAGGATCCAGCTCATTTCCTGCATAAAAGTTGTAATCACTTTTTCTGTAGTGGAAATAGTCAAAATCAGTGGTGATTTTTGTCCCTGCAGAATCTACTTTAAAGGTGTTGTACCAGTTAATAGAATTCATATTGGGCTTATTGTTGGCATCCACATCAGATGTAATGTAGGAGTTCACAGCTCCTGAAGGATTAAACCTTGAGGTGAAAGGACTGTTTGATGAGGTATTTCTGGTAAAACTGCCCAGATATTTTGCACCCGTTGTCCATTTATCAGATATTTTGTAATCAATGCCAAACCCCAGTCCGAGATTGTTCTCTTCAGATTTATTTTTGACATTCAGGATCCATAGTTCATCCGGGTAGTAAATCTTACTGTCAGATGTGGTACGAAGCCTTTGGGAATTGGTATTGGCAGTTATTTGTAATGACAGCCTGTTGCGGTTGTAATTAAATGCTCCCTGAAGGCCGCCTCCTGCATAGGTTTTCTGGGTATAGTTGCCTCCGATATTGGCATTCCAGGAATTGGACATTCCTTTTTTCAATTTGATATTGATCAGCCCACTGTCGCCTTCTGCATCATACTTAGCCGGTGGGGTAGTGATCACTTCAATAGACTGGATATTGTCTGAAGGAATAGATTTTAGTAAGCTTGACAAATCATCCGGGGACATTCTCTGAATACGATCATCAATCATGACCAGAACTTCACCCTTTCCAACGATAGAAACCTTTTCATCCTGAATGCGAACCAGAGGAGTCGTTTTCAAAGCATCCAATGCCGTTCCTCCTGTTGCCGCAACCGAATTTTCTACATTGAAAACCAGACGGTCTATTTTTCTTTCAATCAGTTTTTTCTTTTTTGTCAGACTGATCGCCTGAATTTCCTGGCTTTCTTGCTGACTGTCTTTTATCGTATAGCTTCTTGTAATTTCACCTTCTATATTTTCATTTCCTTCATAAACTTTGCTTCCGTTCAGGAAAAATTCCATTTTATAAGAGTCAGCTTTCGGAAGTTTAATAGAGAAGACCCCGTTTTCATCAGTGATTGTTGAGAATTTATCATTTCCTGCCAACAGGATCACTTCTACATAAGAAATATTTTTTGCCTTTTCATCAGATACTTTACCGGAAATACTCTGAGCATTAAGATGAATGCCCATTCCTAAAAAGGATAATAACGGTATTAAGTATTTCTTTGTCATGTCTTTTATTTTATGTTTCAAATGTAGAATGTTGCGTTTTGAATGTTGCTACACGGAAGTGTAGTTTTAGGCGGTTTGTTTCAATACTACACTTTGGTGTAGGGCGCTCACCTGCTGTGTTGACATCAAATGACAGTTCTTATCAAAGAAGTTTTTCAGCCCATTATAGGTAAGCATTACGGGAATCGTTTCAGATCCCAGATAATGAATAGGTTCAGCCAGTATAACTGCTTCTATTCCCATAAGCTTAAGAACTTTCAGAAGCTTGGCATCACATTCAGCAATGGCAACAGAATTTTCATTCTGGCAAACTTCATTAAGCGCATATGCCATTAACGTTTTGAAAATTCCAAAACCTGTTTTATCAATTCCTTTTTTGATAGCAAATCTTCCAATGTGCCAAATATTGGTTGTTTTATTTTTGATAAAAGAAGATGGATTGATCTGGAAAAGTTTTTCCAACGGAAGGACATCCTTATGATTCCATTTAAAAACTCTTATAGAACCATTAATCTTACCTTCGTGATCTCTGGAGACAAAAACTTTAGACTTTTTAAAATTCTTTTCCTCATGGTATATATCCTCTACTTCAGCCTTAAACTGATCCGTATCAGAATAACTTTCATGATGATTAAAGTTTTCGGTAACAACAAATTCTGCTAATTCGTATAAGTTTTTATTACTTAAAGAATAAAAGTTAAGATGTTCCATATTTTTTTTATCTTTATAGTAAAATTATTACACTGAATAGTGGGATATGCTACACTTTAGTGTAGATTCCTTAAAGTCTACACTAAAGTGTAGTAACCTAAAAACTGTACCTTAAAAACTTAACTATGGAAGAGATTGGTAAATTCTTTTCGAAAAAAAACAGCATTGATGCGATCTCAGAGTCAGAGAATCATCAGACATCTGATTACCTTGAGGTGATTAAAGCCTTTGCCAGGATCACTTATATGAGTTTGTATGTCATCGATTATCAGAAACAAAATTTTGAGTATGTCTCAGATAATCCTTTATTTCTTTGTGATCATACTCCCAAAGAGGTAGAAACAATGGGGTATGCTTTCTATTTTCGGCATGTGAAAAAAGAAGACCTGGATCTGTTGTTTAAAATCAATGAAGTAGGGTTTGAATTCTATGAGAATCTGCCCGTGAATGAGCGAAAATTATATACAATTTCCTATGATTTTCATTTAGTCAATGAAAGTAAAAATACCATTCTTATCAATCACAAGCTCACCCCGCTTTTCTTATCTTCAGAAGGCAAAATGTGGAAGGCGATGTGTATAGTATCACTATCCCATAATCATGCATCCGGAAATATTTCTATTGTAAAACAGGGAACAGATGAGATCTGGAATTATGATCTGAAAGATAACAGATGGATCAAAGAAGAGAAAGTAAAGCTCTCAGAAAGAGAAGCTGAGATACTGAGGTTGTATGCCCAGGGACTTACCATCAATGAAATTGCCGATAAGATCTATGTAACAGGAG
The DNA here is from genome assembly GCF_059420365.1 of Chryseobacterium sp. GW821-FHT04C04. Taxonomy (NCBI): domain Bacteria; kingdom Pseudomonadati; phylum Bacteroidota; class Flavobacteriia; order Flavobacteriales; family Weeksellaceae; genus Chryseobacterium; species Chryseobacterium sp. GW821-FHT04C04. The sequence continues at coordinate 675,964 of NZ_JBWKTO010000003.1, forward strand.
ATACGGTGAAGTTTCACCGAAGAAAATTATTTGATAAAATGGGCGTAAGTAATATCACAGAAGCATTATCCTATGCAACCAATTATAAGCTGATTTAAATTCCTGTTACTTATTCGGAAATAGCGTTCATATAAAACTGAGGAAAGGTTTTATAAGGCTTTCCTGTGGCTATTTTGAACATTACGTGAGTACACATTCCGGCGACAATCCATGAAGCGATGGCTAATTGAGGAGGAGGAAGATTTTCTTTTTCGTTCTTATAATCGTCAATAATATTTTCAAGCCACTCATTGGGAGTTCTCCAAAAGCGAAGATAACCCGCAATGTATTCTACCATTTTGAGTTCATTAAAATTATCATCAGAAAGAATGTCCAAAGGAAGACCATTAGGCTCCAGAACAGCCACCAAACCTCCCCAGCCAAGATTATAGGGATGCAATACATGCATGTCCTTTTCCTGACATATTCTGTCGAAGACCACAGGGATATTGCTTGAAAAATCCAGTGCATTGATCGCAATATCATGGTTGCCTATAATTTCATGAACATTATCCTGGGTGATAAATTCGCTCCGGTATTGAATGTTGGCATCAGGATTAATGCTTTTCAGACGATGGTACAATGTTTCTGCTTTATAGGAAGAAATATCCTGATGGGTATAGTTTTGCCGGTTCAGATTGGACTGTTCGATGGTGTCGCCATCCACAATGGTGATATTTTCAAAACCAAAGCGTAAGGCACATTCGGCAATATTGCTGCCTATACCACTTCCTGCCAGTAAAATAGAGAAGTTTTTTATTGCGGCTTGCTCTTCTTCCTGTACGTATAACCTGTTTCGAGAATATTTTGTTTCCATTGCTTCTATTTTGAAACAAAAATAGGTTTAAACGTCTTAATTTCGACTACACAACAGTTTAGTTTTAGTTCTGAAAATCAAAATAAAAGTGTGCAAAACATACATTAAATATGGGTTTTGACACAATCGCAATATTTAATTATTCAATAATTGGTGATTAATTTAATGGTAGAAGCCATCTCAGTTATTTTACCATCCAAACACTATTGAATTGATGATTTAATTTTTGAACTTATTTTCAAGATTTTCCAGCCTTTCAAAAATACCCGTGAAAATATTTTTATCAGCAGTAGAAATGTATCCTACAATCTTGTAATATTGCTGATTATCAGTGTTTTTTATTTTTATTTCAGATCCATATTGCAGGCTGCCGTCTTTATATACTAATAGATTGGATAGAGGATTGTTTTTAAGATCTGTCTTATTTAAAAATAAAATATCTCCATAATGGTATTCAGGAAGCAATTGTTTTTCAGGGGTAAACTCGTAGACCAGGTCAACAGATGCTAATATTTTTTGCAATATTGGAGCGTTGGGATTATTGTCTGTTTTTGCCTGTACTTCTTTGCTGTTCTGAATAGCCAATTCCGGGAAAAGCATAAGCTGATCTATGTCAGACACACTTACCAGCTGATTTACCTGTAAAGGCTCCGTCAGTAATTTATCAAGATTAAGGTTAAAATGATGGGCTACCTTTAATATCGTTTCGATCTTGGGTTCGGCACGCCCTTCCTCATAAGAGCTTATGACTCCTCTGTTTAGATCAAACATGTCTGCAAAGGCCTTTTGGCTAAGTCCTTTCACTTGTCTTATTTTCTTAATATTAGTTCCGAAGAAGCTCATCTTTGTCTAATCTTTTTTGCAAAGATAGAGAATCTGAAATAAATAATTGCTAATAATATTTGCATTTTGAGAATTTTATTTTATATTTGTGTAGACGAAAATAAAACACTAAACCAGCCATCATGAGAAATCAAATATTCAGTACGGTCAAAGAGTGGTTGTTAGATTATGAGTTTAACATCACGCTGGAGGATGAAGCTCAGAGAATCTTAATCATTGAAAAAGAATCCAACGGGATAAAAAACATGATCCTTATAATATCAGACTCTATTCTGATTATGGAACAGTTTCTTTTTGAAATCAAAAACCCATCCGAGAAAATATTCCTGAGACTGCTTCAGAAGAACAGAGATATCGTTCACGGAGCATTTGTACTGGACGGAACCGGAAGACGGGTCATTTTCAGAGATACACTTCCTACCGATAATATGGCTCAGAACGAAGTAATGGCCTCTATCAATTCACTGGGAATCCTTGTAGGAGAATTTACAACCGAAATGCTTGAAATGAGTAAGTAATTCACAAAAGATATTTAAAATGAACATTTTTAAAAGATTGTTAACAATAGGAAAAGCAGAGATTCATTCTGTGATCGAGAGCTTTGAAGACCCCATCAATTTAACGGAAGAGGGTATCCGTGAAATGAAAGAACAGCTTGGAAAAAGCATTGAAGCCCTTGCCCAGTTGAAAGCCCTTGCCATACGAAAAAAAAATGAAGCAGAAACAGAAGAACAGATCGCTAAAGATTATTACAATAAAGCCATCGTAATCGTTCAGAAAGCAGAAAAAGGAGAAGTGGAAACTGCAGAAGCAGACCGTCTTGCCAAAGAAGCTTTAAAAAAGCAGACTTCTTCACAGGAAAACGCAAATACGCTTCAGAAAGAACATGAGAAATTGTATAACGAATGCGAAAAGATGCAGGGAAATATCAATCATCTGAAATCGAGCATTGCCAAGTGGGAAAATGAATTGAAAACCCTGAAAGCAAGAGTTCAGGTAAGTGAAGCTACAAAAGATATCAATCAGAAAATGACTCAGATGGATACCGGAAGTACGGTAAGCATGCTGGAAAAACTAAAGGATCGTGTTGTACAGCAGGAAGCTCTGGCAGAAGCCTATTCAGATCTTTCAAAATCAGGAAAAAGCATTGATGAAGAAATAGATGCCATTGTAAACAATCACGATACAAAAGCAGAAGAAGCTTTAAACAGATTAAAAGAAACACTTAAAAAAGGCTAATATATGACCTTTCAGGAATTTTTAAATGTAGCATTTTCTCCGGTGAATACGGTGCTGACCGTCCTTCTTGGACTTTCAGTGGTCTATTGGCTCTTCACCATTCTTACAGGGCTGGATATCGATGTAGGAATTCATTCCGATCTGGATGCTGATGCAGATATAGACGTTCCGCATGGGCATCTTCACGCTCCGGATCATGATCCTTCGGCATGGATGCATTTCCTGAAATTTCTTAATCTGGATATCGTTCCGGTGACGTATTTTCTTACCCTGTCACTGCTGATCACCTGGCTGGGGTCATTTTATCTGAATTATTTTATTCCACTTCCTACATGGGCCGGGATACTGATCCTTTTTCCATTGATGATTGGAGGAATGCTGCTGACCAAAATAATTCTAAAGCCCCTGAATCCCTTTTTTAAAGAAATCAATCATAAAGGCGAACTATCATATGCCTTTTTAGGAAGAGAGGGACGACTAAAATCAAGCATTCAGGATGATAAAATTGGAATGATGGAAGTCTTTATCGGAAGCGACCCCATGACGCTGATGGTGAGAAGTAAAGACGGAAGCAGGCTGGAGCATGGTACCCGCGTCATGATTGTAGATGAGGAACCGGAAAAAAGGCTCTACTATGTACAGCGATCAATGAGATATTAAAATATAAAGACTAATAACCATGTTAACTATTTTTTTGATCATGCTGAACTATATTCTGGAAATCCTTTTCCAGTATATCTAAAACAAAAAACACATCTATATATAAACTATAAACTTATAAAACTATGAACTTACCTTTAATTGCTGGAATTATTGTTGCTGTCGTAGCAACAGTCGGATTGATTTTCTGGATTTTATCGATGTATAAAAAAACCGTTCAGGGAATCGTTATTTTAAGAACTGGCTATGGAGGTACAAAAGTCTTCTTTAATGCCGGTATTGTCATCCCCATCATTCACCGTATGGAATCTATTGATATTTCAGTAAAAAAACTGGAGATATCAAGAGAAGGAAGAGCGGGACTGATCTGTAAGGACAATATGAGAGCAGACATTCAGGTGGCTTTCTTTATCCGGGTCAACAAATCTGTAGATGATATTGTGAATGTTGGTCAAACAATTGGTTGTCAGCGTGCTTCAGATGCCCAGACCCTGAGAGAGCTTTTTGAAGCAAAATTTTCAGAAGCCCTTAAAACCGTAGGAAAGAAATTTGATTTTACCGAATTATACGAAGCCAGAAGCGAATTCCGTCAGGAAATTCTTGATATCATAGGAACAGATCTTAACGGATATGTACTGGACGACTGTGCTATAGACTACCTTGAACAGACTTCTATTGATAAGCTGGATAAAGATAATATCCTTGATTCTGAAGGGATAAAGAAAATAACAGAACTTACAGCAACCCAGAATATCAAAGCCAATCAGGTTCGCCGTGATGAGGAAAAAACCATTACCAAGCAGAATGTAGAAGCCCGTGAAGCGATTTTGGAACTGGAAAAACAATTGGCAGAAAAAGAAGAATCTCAAAAAAGAGAAGTAGCCAATATCAAATCCCGTGAAAATGCGGAAATCTTAAAAGTAGGAGAAGAAGAACGTCTGAGATATGAAACCGTACGCATTGCAACTGAAGAAAAACTGCAGATTGCAGAAGAAAATAAACTTCGCCAGGTAGTTATTGCTGCTAAAAATAAAGAACGCGCAGACCTTGTAGAAACAGAAAGAGTATTAAAAGACAAAGCGCTTGAAGCGACCGAAAGAGAGAGGGTTGTTTCTCTTGCTCAGATTGAAAAAGAGAAAGCGATAGAACTGGAGAAGAAAAGCATTCAGGATGCCATCCGTGAGCGTTTGACAATGGAAAAAACGGTAGTTGAAGAGCAGCAGGGAATCAAAGATCTTGAAGCTTTCAAAACGGCAGAAAGAAATAAGCAGGTAGAAATTACCATTGCCACTCAGGAAGCCGAGAAAAAGCTGATTGAAGAAACCAGAGCTGCAGAATCCCGTAGATTGGCAGCAGAAAAAGATGCACAGAAATACGTCATCGAAGCGCAGGCAAAAAGAGATGCTGCAGAAAAAGAAGCGGAAGCTCGTAAAATCATCGCAGATGCCAAAGCAAAAGAAGAAGCGACAGTAGGGTTGTCAGAAGCTCAGGTACTGCATGCTAAAGCTGATGCTGCAGAAAGACAAGGGATTGTGGAAGCAATTGTTATTGAGAAAAAAGCAGATGCTAATAAAAAAGAAGGAATTGCACAGGCAGAAGTGATCAAAGAAAAAGCATTGGCAGAAGCAGCAGGAATCACTGAAAAAGCAGAAGCGATGAAGAAACTGAACGATGCCGGAAAAGACCACGAAGAATTCCGTCTTCAGCTGGCAAAAGAAAAAGATGTGGAATTGGCACAAATTGCGATCCAGAAAGATATTGCAGAAGCTCAGTCTATGGTACTTGCGGAGGCCTTCAAATCTGCAAAAATTGATATTGTAGGAGGAGACAATACCTTCTTTGATAACGTGATCCGTCAGGTTTCAGCAGGAAAAGGACTGGACAAGTTTATCAGCCACAGCGAAAATGCACAGATTGTAAAAGAAAGTCTTCTGGGTGATGGAGAAAACATCATTGCAAAAGTGATGGGAATGGTAGATAAATACAAGATTTCTTCAGAAGATATCAAAAACATGAGCATCGCTTCTCTGATCTTTAAGCTGAACGGAGTTGCCAGCCAACAGGAAAAAGGAATTCTGGAAAGAGCTCTTGATATGGCTAAACACCTGGGTGTGGAAAACAAACCGGTGAATAATAACCATGTCTAATTCAACAATACTTTAGGAATACTTAAACCTTATAGGTTTTCAAAACCTATAAGGTTTCAATAAGATGAAATTTCCACAGTATCATAAGTTTTTACAAGGATCTGCTGTCCATCAGCAGTCATGACAACCTAAATACAAACGATGTCAGAACAACTTAATTCCGGAACTTACGAAATCATTCAAAACCGTCTGAATGAGCAGAAAAATAACCTGATTCATCGGCTTCAGAAGCTCAACGAGAACCGTAAAAATATATTTGGAGGCGTAGATTTTTCTCTTATTGCCAACGAGAGAATTTCGACAGATCACACCTGTATTGCAAAAGATATCTATTCTTTGGGCGATCAGTTGATATTTGGTTCCAATGCACACCTTGGGCTTCAGACAGAAATCAACATTTCGGATGTTTTTTCAATCTATAAAATTAATAACAATCGTTTTGAACCTCAGGACTATACCTTAATCAATGATGAGGTGTTTATTGACGAGTTCAAAAACCTTTACAAATATTATAGAAATACATTCTTTGCCAGATTCGCCTTTACAGAAAATTATCTGTATATGGTTTTTCAACTGTCAGAAAGTACGACGGATATCAAAGCTTTTAAATGGCTTATCAAAGAAAATAAGCTTATTTACATCAACTCCAGGAGTGCTTCAGAAACATCCTATCCTCTTCAGCACGGTTTTGTATGGACAAAGGCAACAAGAGATATGCAGCGGTCGGGAAAATATCCGCATATTTCATTAGCAGATAAAGTTTTCGTAGAAAGTATAGGTGGTGATATTACCATCAAAGTAGAAGACAATACAGATACGGGAAAAGGCATTTATTCCGAGGATGTACTCCATAAAGACCAGAACCTGGATGATGCGGAGATCCATTTCTGCGATCTGGATAATCTTGTTTTGTTTAAAATAAAGCCTTATCAGGAAACAGAACGTTACTTCATTTATAACCACAAAGAAAAAAAGGTTTCCAGAGCAGATGCTCTGAGATATTCAGGACTTTTGCTTCCGGAAAATCAAGGGGTATTATTTTCCAACGGATATGCCCTTCAGACCGGAGGATTAAAAGTTATTTCTCAGGACGAGAACAGGCTTTACTATCTGAAAACCGTTATAGAGCCCAACGGTGAGAATTTTTTATATGTTTTCTATGATGATAAAACCAACAATTATCAGCTGATTTCCTATAATATCATCACCCAGACTATAGAAACACCCATTAGATGCAGTGGGTTTACCTTTCTTAATGACGGAAAGCTGATCTATCTCAGAGAAAGTATTGAAACAACCAAGCACCATCTGGCTCAGATCTGGCAGACCCCATTTTCCAAAGAACTGGCTCCCAATATTGAAAAAGCAGACAGCTTATTATACAAAATCGGAAATAAAGATATAGTCCGGGTAATGGCAGAAAGCCAGGAGCTGATCACGCTTCTCAATAAAAAAGATTCATACAGCGGTCTTTATGATGATATTGTGAAACTTTCCACTTTTATTCTGGATACGTATTATTTCCTGAATGAAGATGAAGTTCAGAAACTGGACGTCCCATTGAAAGAGATCAGAGGGATTGCCCATTCCGCAATCAATGAATACGAAAAAGTAGTAGAGCAGAAGAAGAACACAGAAGAAGCTTTAGAAAAAATAAAACACGCCTGTGAAAAAATCCTGGACGATACTAAAAGGCTTCACTATTCACAGCTGACAGAATACATTGATGCTCTTTCGCAGATCAGAGCGTTAAGAGGAGATGTTGCAGGAGCAGGAGAACTTAAATATGCGGATACCGCTTTGCTGGATTCACTGGATAAATCCCTTGCAGACCGTTATACGGAACTTTCAAATGCCTGTGTGGATTTTCTTTTGCAGGAAGGCGCATTGCTGCCTTATGAAGAAAAAGCTCAAAAGATCTCAGAAGATATCATTGCACTGCAGAAAGCAATTGATGCAAAAACAATTGAAGAAAATATCAATCTACTTTCCAGCCAGCTTGAATTACTGGTAGATATTGTCAATAATCTTAAAATAGAAGACACCTCTCAATCTACTCAGATCATAGAAAACATATCGCTGATCTTTGCAAGACTGAATCAGGAAAGGCTGGAACTCAGCAAAAGAAAAAGAGAGATTTCAGGAAAAGAACTGGCTTCAGATTTCCAGGCTCAGATTACCTTATTTGACCAGTCTGTGATCAATTTTCTCGAGCTTTCCCAAACACCTGAGAAATGTGATGATCATCTTACCAAACTTTCTATTCAGCTGGAAGAGATGGAGACGAAATTTATCGACTTTGAAGAATTTATCCGGCAGATAGAAAACAAAAGAGAAGAAGTCTACGGACATTTCCAGAACAAAAGAGTACAGCTTACCGAATCAAGAAATAAAAGGACTCAGAACCTGTTCGATGCTGCACAGAGAATTCTGAAATCAGTACAGACCAAAGCAGAATCTTTAGACTCTGAAAATGAGATCAATGGTTATTTTGCTGCAGATCTGATGGTTGAAAAGGTAAGAGATCTTTCAAGACAGCTCGCAGAATTGGAAGATTCGGCAAAATCGGAAGAGATTCAGACCCTTTTGAAAACTTCTCAGCAGGAAGCTGTAAGAAAGCTTAAAGATAAAAAAGAGATCTATACAGATGGTGAAAGCATCATCACATTAGGAGACTATAAATTTGCGGTTAATCAGCAGAAACTGGATCTTACCCTGGTTTTGAGAAATGCTCAATATTACTACCACCTTACCGGAACAAGCTTTTATGAACCCCTGAGCTTTACAACAGAGGAATTCAAAGACGTTTGGAATCAGGAATTTGTTTCTGAAAATAATAAGGTAAAAAGATTTGAATATCTTGCCTGGAATGTATTTTCTGCCCATAAAGAAGTGGCTTTGGAGCAGGAAAACGAACAGGCTGTACAACAATTTACTGCTGTACATTTCGGAGAAGGTTTGGTAAAAGGAATTCATGATAAAGATGCGCAAAGCATTGTGATGAAGCTTCAGCAGATACACAATGAGCTGGGACTGATGAGGTTCACGGCACAGGAGAGGGCATTGGCACAGCTTTTCTGGTTTTTTCTGGAAAATGAAAGAAAAGAATATTATGCTAAACAGTTTGAAGCGGCATCCATTATTGCCCAATCATTTACTGTAAAACAGGGATTTGAGTACTTAAGCAGAGAATTGTCACAGGAAATGATTGCTTTTGCATCATCTCATAACATTTTTGCAGATACAGATTATATCAACGCTGCCGAATATCTGAAACAAGAAGACAAAAACAACTTCCTGATCTCAGAAAAAGCAGGTGCTTTATATGAATTATTCTTGAAGGAGCTGAAAGAAAAAGGCAGAGATCTTGAGTTTATTGCGCAGTTACAGGCTATGCATCAGTATCCTTCAGCATGTTATTATATTGCTGAAAGCGCATTACAGGCCTTTGATTCCGAAGCGGATCAAAATATCATAAAGGAGGCTGCGGCATTTATTATTACTCAAAAGTTTGATCCCAAAAATATCAAAAATATCTCTTTTGAAGTAGCCATAAAAGAACTGAGATCTCTTGAAAAGGATACAGAATATCATCTTAACTATTTTGAGTTTGTATCCCGCCTGAACCATTTTAATACAGTTACGGTTCCAAAGTATAAAAAATTACAGGAATTAAAATACAACTGGGTAAGCGAAAAGAAAAAAGCACTCAAAATAGATACTTTTAAGACTCAGGTATTAAGCTCATTCGTGAGAAACAAACTGATCAATGATGTCTATTTTCCTTTGATTGGAGCGAATCTGGCCAAGCAATTAGGAACAGCAGGTTCAGACAAAAGAACAGACAGAATGGGAATGCTTCTTCTTGTATCTCCACCGGGATATGGAAAAACAACCCTGATGGAATATATGGCGGAGCGCATGGGGTTGGTATTTATGAAAATAAATGGACCGTCTTTGGGATATGATATTGTATCCACAGATCCTGCAGAAGCCAAAAATGCAGGAGCAAGACAGGAGCTTGAAAAGCTGAACCTTGCGCTGGAAATGGGTGATAATGTCATGTTATACCTTGATGATATCCAGCACTGTAACCCTGAGTTTTTACAGAAATTCATCTCCCTTGCTGATGGGCAGAGAAAAATTGAAGGGATCTATAATGGGGAAAGTAAAACATACGACCTTCGATCCAAGCGATTCTGTCTGGTAATGGCAGGAAATCCATATACCGAGAATGGAGAGAAATTTAAAATCCCGGATATGCTTGCCAACCGTTCAGATACGTACAACCTGGGAGAAATATCAGGATCAAAAACAACTCTTTTTGATCTGAGCCTTATTGAAAATGCCCTGATGTCTAATGAATATCTGACCCGATTGACCCACCCGGGAATAGAGAATCTTTATGAATTGTATGACTGTGTGATGACCAATAATCCGGCGGATAACCTGAAAGGAAACTTCAGTTCAAATGAAATCGCTGATTTTAGAGCAGTATTGCACAATACCATCATGGTAAGGAATATGGTTTTAAAAATCAATAAAGAATATATTGCATCGGCCGCTATGTCAGATGATTATAGAAATGAACCTCCATTCAAACTGCAGGGATCTTATCGTAATATGAATAAGCTTATTGCACAGATCCAGCCAATTCTGAAAACGAATGAAGTCATTCAGATTGTATTGAATCATTATCAGAACGAATCTCAGACTCTGACGACAGGAGCAGAATCTAATATGCTGAAATTGAAAGAGCTGATTGGTGTTATTTCAGAAGAAGAAATGGGGCGTTGGGAGGAAATCAAAAAGACTTTTGTAAAAAATAAAACCTTAAAAGGCTTAGGAGAAAATGACAGGATGTCACAGGTTGTGGCACTGCTGGCCCAGTTTGGAGATGGGCTGGAAGGGATCAAAGAAGTCTTAAAAAAAACAGAATAATAACCATGAAACTTTAAATAGTATCAAACAGGTTGCCTGGAACAGAGGTAACCTGTTTTTTTATTCTTATTTCTCCCGCATATCAACCTATACAATCTGTATCCATAATATTATATACTTCTGTATCTGTATCCAAAATTAAATACTCCATAATTTTGTTTAGCTAAAGAAGAAAATATGGAAACCATCGTTCAACATCAGAAACAATTCCAATATGCTGAAGCTTATATATCAGATATGTGGGCGCTGAAAAATATTTTTCTGGGGACACAGAATTTGAAGAAAGCAGATCAGAATTTCGGACTTCCTTTTCTTTTGGCTAAAAATGGAAATGAAGTAGTTGCTTTTGCCAGTCTTATCATGAATGAAAAGGGGGAAATCTCTTTTAAAATTTATGATAAACACAGAATGACAGAAGCAGAAATGGAGAACTTTTTTTCCTGTGCTGAAAGATATTGTAAAAAGAATAATACTCCCAATTTCAGAGATCCGGAACAATTGAAAAGCAGTATCAATCAAATGATCAGCTGGCTGAATCTTGAATAAAGCCCGTATAAAATTGTACATTTACTTAAAACCGTATTCATGCCGAAAGACGTTCTATACCTTAAAATAGCCAACTCTGTCACAGAGCAGATCAAAAGCGAAACCCTGCAGTTTGGAGACAGACTGCCTTCGCTGAGAAGTGCCCAGAAATTGTATAACGTAAGCCTGAATACGATAAAGCAGGCTTATATGGAACTGGAAAGCCGTTCCCTGGTAGAATCACGCCCTAAATATGGATATTATGTAAGCCAGACTTCCCAGCGAAAGCTGGCACTGCCTTCCGTTACCCAGATGAAGGTTTCGGAAAGTAAGAACACACCGCAGGATTTAATAGATAAGGTATTTGGAAGCATCGGAGGAACAGATGTTACGCAGTTTGCCTTAGGTATTCCCGGAAAAAGCCTTCTTCCGGTTGCCAAGATGAAGAAATGTATGATTGACGTGATGAAAAGGAAAAGTGACAGCGGAACCAATTACGAACCCGTACAGGGAAGCGAAGTGCTGCGCCGGGAAATTGCCAAATGGTCGATGGTCATGGAAGGGAAAATTACAGAAGATGATCTGGTCATTACTTCCGGTGCGATGAATGCTGTTTATAACTGTTTAATGGCAGTCACGCAGCCCGGAGACTCAGTAGCAGTAGAAAGTCCCGTGTATTTCGGAATTCTTCAGGCGATCCAGTTATTAGGATTGAAAGCGGTGGAAATTCCTACTCATCCAATTACAGGAGTAGATTTGGATGCCTTGAAAAAGGTGCTTCCAAAGCTTTCTGCGTGTTGTTTTGTGGTGAACTATAATAATCCACTGGGATTTCAGATGCCTGATGACAACAAAAAAGAGCTGGTAAAAATGCTTACTGAGCACAATGTTCCTTTGGTTGAAGATGATGTCTACGGAAATATTTATTTCGGGGCAGGAAGACCAAAACCGTGTAAATTTTATGATGAAGCAGGAATTGTAATGTGGGTAGGCTCTGTTTCCAAAACATTAGCACCGGGTTTTAGAGTCGGATGGGTGGCTCCCGGAAAGTTTAAAGAGAAAATTATCCGCCAGAAACTGGTTCAGACGGTAAGCGGACCTTCTTTGTTTTCAGATGTGATTGCAGATTTCCTTGCGCATGGGCGCTATGATCATCATTTGATGATGTTCAGGAAAAAGCTGTATGCTAATTATCTGCAGATTCAGAAGTCGGTGACTCAGTATTTTCCGGATAATACCAAAATTTCAGAACCCAAAGGAGGTTTTATGCTTTGGCTGGAACTGGATAAGAGAATCTGTACAGAAGATCTTTATGATAAAGCTGTCAGTCAGAAGGTAAATTTTGCCCCTGGAAGAATGTTTTCACAATATAATCAGTATCAGAACTGTATGCGGTTGAATTACGCCCTGGAATGGACCGACCGTGTAGAAAGTGATCTGGAAAAATTGGGAAAAATGATTAAAAATAGAATTTAATACCATTTAAAGAGATGAATGATATGAATAATGAAGTGACCATAATAAGGTATCAACCTGAATATAAAGAAGCTTTCAAAGTTTTGAATGAAGAATGGATCAAAACGTTCTTTGTGATGGAAGCCAGTGATTATAAGCTGTTGGATCATCCTGAAGAGGAAATTTTAGATAAAGGAGGATATATTTCTTTTGCTTTGCTGAACGGAGAAGCAGTAGGAACCTGTGCACTATTGAAGGCGAAAGATGAACCTCTTACTTTTGAGCTGTCCAAGATGGCAGTAAGCCCTAAAGCTCAGGGTAAAAAAATAGGATATTTACTGGGAATGACATTGATCGATCTGGCGAAGAAACTGAATGCTGAAAAAGTAGTCCTGGAAACCAACTCAGTACTGGTTCCGGCCATAAAGCTTTATGAAAAACTAGGTTTTGTACATGTGCCTATTGTAGATGCCGGCTATGACCGTGTAGATGTGCAAATGGAACTGATTCTGAATAGATAACAAAAAAAAATATTAGAACTCGGATAAGAATATCCTTGTTCTAATATCAAAATTTAAATCTAATTGCTTTACTGTTTTATTTCTTGATAAAAGTCTTGGTCAGTGACTTTTTGCTTCCGTTGATTTTAATGAAATATACGCCTGCCGGAATATTTCCAATATTAATTTTCTCATCGTAATATCCTCTCGAAGACTGTAAACGGGTTGTAGAAACAAGAGCACCTTTACTATCAATGATTTCTGCTTTAATTTCTTTATCATCAGACTTATACTGGATTCCGATGAATGTTGAAACAGGATTGGGGTATACCTTAAACTCATCAGTTGTTGCCTTCGTTTCTTTTGTTGTCAGAACCTCGTTGATACAAGCAGGAATTCTGTTGATTCCGTCAATTCTCCATGAAGATGGTACCGGAATACAAAGCCAGTTCAATACCGTAGGGAAGTGGTCGGTTTCTCTTGTTGTTGAAGTATAATCGTAAATTTTAAAATTGTTGACTGTATTGGCATTATATATTGGAGAACCTGTCACCGTCATGTTATTACCATTTGGACTTGAATCTGTCAACGTATTTCCTGAGGTTTCATTACATTTCCAATTGCCCAATAACTGAGAATAATAAGGATGTGAAGGGGTAATATCCTGGCTAGCCCAGTTCACAATGACATCATTGGGAAGAGCAGATTTCCATACTCTTACATCTTTATAAGACGCGGCAAGATTGATCCCGTAGGTATTGGTTCCATCCTGATTTAAGGTGAAAGGAAGCCCGGAATCAATATTTCCAATGGTATTCATTTTAGCAAAAGTCACAGGAACACCATCTTCGTAAAGGGTTACAAGACCATCTCTGTCAAAGCTGGCAGCAATATGTTTCCACTTATTGGTTTCCACTTTTCCGCCAACAAGATCAATTCTGTTGGTACCATCACCAATATTCATCTTGAAAGTCTGCCCGGAATATCCTGAGAAAATAATCCCTTTATTTTTTCCGTTTGCCCAGTTTTTATTGCCGATCATCACCGGATCACTGGAATAGGCTGCATTAGGTTTTACCCAAAATTCGATCGTAAAATCCTGATTCGTTCCAAAATTAAAAGGAGTCTGGTTAGCCGGTTTTGCATAAGTTCCCGCCGGGAAATTCAACTGATTAAACGTTTTGTTAGATTCCAGAACGGTTTTGCTGATCTGCTGTGGCGTAAATCCCGGATTGGAATACACCGTAAAAATATTTCTTTCTGAAAGATTTCCTCCCCCGTGAGAACTTTCAATGGCTCCGTGATCTGTAGTCAGTACTACCAGCCAGTCTTCATTATTATAGGAAGGTCTGTTTTTCATAGCAGCCACAATTTCTCCTATATAAGTATCGGTTGTCTGAATAGAAGATACGTATTGTGGAACACTTGAAGCAAAACCATAAGAATGTCCTGCATGGTCTACATCATCAAAATCTACGAATAGAATATCAGGATTGTCATTCTGCAAAGCTGTTACTGCTGCATTTTTCACGGCAAGATCTGTTGCCAGATTCGTCTTTACATCTGCATTCTGTACAATTTTATCATTGATGGGTGCCCAGTGAGCAAGAGAAATCGTTTTCAGACTGGGGTTGAAGGTTTCTGCTCTTGTTAAAAAGTCAGGATAATTGACATAGTTCGGATTGGTAAAATTATTGTCCTGAACATTGTGTTTGGTATGCCATACGCCTGTAAGCATCGTGCTCCATCCGTTGCCGCTCCAGGTAGTGGAAGCGCAAAGCCCGTCAATAGAATAGATCGACTGACTGATGAGGTTTTGGATGTTAGGAGTAGGGGTAGACATCATTACATCTGCACGGCATCCGTCAATACCAATAAAAAGAACTTTTTTGGTCTGAGCTCCAAGGAAACAGCTCATTACAACAGCCATTGAGAATAGTTTTGTTTTCATGGGAAAAAAGGGTTTTTAAATCTTAAAAGTTTACAAATAGTAATTTATTTTTAAATATTGTAAAATTAGTTTACTATTTGTAAACACATGTGAACTGAAAATTAATTTATTAATAATTAAAAAGCTTACGAGAAAAGCTTGAATGCTAACCCCAAAAGGCACAAAAGAAAAATGGCTTTATTTATTTTAGATGACCGGCTTTATGAATATAAAGTTCACAAAAATATTCTAAAATCGCCGGCTTTGACAAATATTCAATCGAACATACGATATTCCCATCTTTTGGAGGGGTGGCGAAAATTCAAAGAATTTTTGACGGGGGTGATTAAAAAAACACAAACATTTTCAATAGAAGTATCCATGAAAACATTTGTGCCAAGAAGTATTAAAAAAATAGGTTGAAAAAGAGGAGGCTAAAGAATACCCTCAGCCTCCGAAATGGTATTCAGAATATAATCAGGCGACGCTTTTTGCAGCTCTTCTCTGCTTTGAGCCCCCGAAAGCACAGCAACCGTTAGTCCGCAGCCTGCATTTTTACCTTCTTCGATATCAATCACAGAATCTCCTGCCTTTAAAACCTTATTGGCTTCAGTAATATTGAATTTCTTCATCGCAAGAAGAATCATTTCAGGGCTGGGACGGCTTTCTGAAACATCATCTGCGGTAATCAAAGCATCAAAATGGATACTTTCTTTCCAGTTAAGCTTGTTCAAAAGCTGATGAGCAATCTCCGAAGTATACCCTGTATTCAAAACGATTTTTTTGTTTTGAGATTTCATAATTAGAAGGAAATCCTCAGTTCCGTTAATCGGTTTTACTTCAAGTTTTTTATAGGACTCCTTTAGCTGGTCAGAAAAATTCTCAAAAATAGCAGGGGCATCCTCCTGATTGCCATTGATTTCCTTTAAGAGACTTGTAATGGCTTCCAGTTTTTCCATTCCGGCACAGCTGGATAATACTTTTTCCAGACTTACCACATAGCCATAATCGTTCACAGCATTCGTAAGCGTTTTGTATACTACATTATCCTCATCAATTGTTGTTCCGGCCATATCCAGAACCAGTAATTCTATATTTTTCATTTCAATTTTATGCGTAAATTTTTTCAATATTAAATTTGGAGAAGCCTCCGCTTCCCGTCATTCCTTTTCCACCGATACCCGTTACAATATGAATGTTGGCAGATGGGCTGTGCTCAAAAATATCTTTTGTTTTGCACTGGGAGTAGATTCCGAACCATCTTCTCTGGATTTCATACGTGGGTAGATCAATAATTTTTTTAGCCTCATGAATCATAAACTCATCAATCTCCATATTGAGATCATATCCAAGATCATCAGCATTTTTAGCATCAGCATATTCATGAGAATCGCCTATGATGACAGAACCGTCCAGAGCTTGCTTGAATAAAATATGAACTCCATATTTCTTTTCAAATGAGTTCGGGTCTTCTAATACCTTGATTTTCTGGAAAGAAGGGCATTCGCTGAATGATTCATATCGTCTTACAGAAAGCCCTGTAAGAATATTTCCCTGAAGTGAATAGATTCCCTGCGGTTTGGTCTGAAGCATCTGAAGTTTGCTTACTTCCAGGTCGCTGTCATTGAATACTTTAGGATATAAAGTTTTGAATTCGTGTCCACCGCAGATCATGATTTTAGATGCATTAAACTCCGTTCCGTCTGCGGTTACTGCCGTGCATTTCTGATCATCCTCATGGGTTTCCAGTACTGTTGTATTGTAGAAAATCTGTAATCCCATTTTTTCCTGAAGCAGCTTATGAAGCTTTACAATCATATCTGCAGAATCTACAGAAAGTTCCTGTGGGAAAAACAGACCTCCTTTGCAGTAATCCGAACGAAGACCGTCAAACTTCTTGATGCAGTCGTTTTTTGATAGTAAAACAGATTCATAATCATTGTTTCTGTTGATCTCATAAAGCTCTTCAATCAACTGAAGCTCTTCATCATTTGAAGCGATATATACAGATCCGTTTTGCCTGATGGTAAGATCTGCGTGATCGTGAAGTTCGTTATATATTGCCAGACTTTCTCTTCCGAAATTCTGCCATTTAAGATCCATTCCGGAGGGTACCACCTGCCCGAAATTTCTTACCGTAGCTCCCTGAGGAACAGAATTTCTTTCCAGTAAGGCGACCTTAAGATTTTTCTTCAGCGCATGATAAGCGTGGAATGTTCCTAAAATTCCACCTCCTACAACGAGTAAATCAAATTTTGTTGTCATTGTATTATTATTTATAAAATTTTCGACGTATCGAAATTGATGAATTGATTAGAATTTGAGTTTGATTTTGGCTTCGATTTATTTCTGAAAGCCAGAAAAGCAATCACCGAGAGAATTAAAACAGCGATTGTTATAATATAATTTAAATTGATATAGAAATTAAGCCACGAAGTCTGAGCTGATCCGAAGTTTTTGTACAGCAGAATCAATACACTTCCAAGGTACCCAAATGAGTCTACAATGTAGATCAGAAAACCTACATTTCCTTTGATTTCAAATGCGGCGATCATCCGGTCAAAATAAATTCCGTTGAAAGGAATATAACAGATGTACATTCCAAAACCTGAAATGGTCATCCATAAAAAAGGAGATAGTGAACCCTGCTGAAACAGATAGGTAGAAAGTCCTACCGTAATAATTCCCGCAAAAAGAATATAATGATAGTAGGAAAATGCCTTTTTATTATTCTTTACTTTTACCATAAAGCTTAAGATCAGCAGCACCATTACTGCAATAGGGATCTCTGTTAAAGTGAAAATAGAGCTGCCAAAACTAAAATGAAGGCCATCCCAGATTTCACGGTTGAAATTATCTCTGAAATCTCTTAAAACCGTTAAACAGATATACAGAAATATAATACACACAATTGGAATAAAAAACTGCTGGATGAGTGCTCTTCTTTCTCTTCCATTCAATGGCTGTCTTTTGTTTTTAAGCAAAATATCTTCTTCTGTAGGCTTCGGAATTTTATTTAAAAGCAGTCCGAAAAGCAGTAAAGGGATGATAAAAATAAGTCCGGCAGAAAAGGGCATCCAGAATTCTGAAATGGAGAAAGTATCCATCAGAAATTTTCCTACAGATTTTGTAAATCCTGAAGATACCACAAAACTTGAACATAAAAATAACCCTATAATTTCTGTCGTTTTGCGTCCTTCAATATAGGAGAAAACGATTCCCCAGATCATTCCCAGTGGAATACCGTTGATAAACATAAATAGAATATTGTAAGGAGCAGGAACAACTGCAAATCCGAATAGGGCAAGTTCAGCAATAGCAATGAAGGTGAACAGGTAGGTAATTCTTTTCTTAGGTTTTAGTTCGGAAATAAATTTGATTCCGATGAATTTCGAGATGAAATACCCTACGGCCTGGGCAATAATAATCAGAATCTTATAATCTACCCCGAAATAGGCAAGCCCTTCAAATGAAGCTACAGTAAAAGGTTTTCTAAAGCCGTACATGCAGAAGTAAACACCGAAAGCGGCAAAAGCTGCCCTCAGTGTTACTAATGTTTTTTTATTGATGGTTCTGGCCATGATTTAGAAGTTCAGTTTTATTCCAAGATTGAATCTTACGCCATAATATTCTACCTGCTCAGGACGGTCTTCATTTTTACCGAAATGATAGATCAGAGGCTTGTTCAGAATATTGTTCACATCTGCATACAGAGTCAGGTATTTCGTAAACTGGTAAGACCCTCCGAAATCCAGATTGCTGTATTTACCATAATAAGAATCATTGATGTCCTCTTCAGCATATTCTACAGCATATTTTCCTTTGTAGTTATAAGCAAGTCGTGCGTTGAATCCTTTTTTCTCAAAGAAAAGCTGTGCATTATACAATTCCTTTGCCTGATAGGGCAGAGCTACCTTTCTTCCGCTTGGCTTCTCCATTTCAGAAGTCATGAATGTGGCATTCAATTGAACTCCGAAATACTGTAAAAATCCTGGAAGGAAGTCGAACCTTTTATTAATTCCCAGCTCAATACCTCCCAGCCATGCTGCTTTTCCGTTGTTGGGAGCTGTAAACTGTACTCCATTTATTCCATTATAATTTCCGATAAAAGAATCCTGGAAAATAGGATCTGTAATCGACTTATAGAAAACGCCGCCACTCAGAATTCCTACATTGGAAAAATAATATTCTCCCATCAGGTCAAAATTCAAAGAATACGTAGGATTAAGATTAGGATTTCCTCCTTTAAACTCATTATCCGCTTCGCTATAAGTTCCACCTGGAGTCAGATCTCCAAAATTGGGTCTTGAGAAAGTTCTTGTCGCGGCAAAACGAAGGTTGGTTTTATCATTCAGCGTATATTTCAAATGAATCATCGGAAGCACTGCCAGGTAATTTTTGGTATTTTCTACAGGGGTCAGCACATCATCATTCACGCTGTATCCTCTCACTTTAGTATTGGTGTTTGATAATCTGATTCCTCCTAAAATGGTGATTTTATCATTCAGTTTATACGTTGCCATTCCATAGGCATCTGCATGTTTTTCAAGCACATCAAAGTTTCTTCCTAATGCTTTATTATATTCCAATGCTTCGGAATCTGCGGTATTGATCTTTAAATTTCCCTGATTCTGATACCAAAACTGGTTCATTCCTGTGGTAGAAAGTACCGGGCCAAAAGTATTACCGATGTGGGTATTCATTTCACTTAAATATTTCGGTCCGTTAGCTTGTGTCGTGATGTATTGTGAATAATCAGACAGAAGGGGAGCCGTTCCGCTGCTCCAGTTGTAGAAAATGTCGGAGAATCTGGCATTACGCTCTTTATCTCTGTATTTAAAACCATATTTTAAGGTAAGCTTATCAGAAGCATTGATCTCATGGTTAAATGCTGCTACAATTTTATCTTTTTCCTCTACAAAAACCTTATAGAATTCAAGATCTGTAAATCTCATCTGAGAAGCATCCATTTTAAAGTTCGGATCGCTGTAGAAACCGAAAAGAGCATCCGGGTTTTTATAATCTAACTTCCCGCCATCAGCTTTCCAGTAGGCTCTCGGACCGTTTCCGTGATTTGAAATATAATCGGGATTGATGCCTACACCGGATTGAGTATATTTAATAACATAGTAGGAATTGTTCTGTTTGTCAGGAATATTTCCATATTTGAATTTGTTATCATAATAAGACAGGTCCCAGTCGATCTTTCCTTTATTTAAATTATGAACACCTCCCAAAGACACAGAAGTAAGCTCTGTAATCAATAAGTTGTGGATATTCTGAAGCTCCACTCTTGCTGTATTGTTGGCACTGCTGAATTTGTCAAATCGGATTCTGTGCTTATAATGTGTTTCGTCATCCGAAAGCGTACCATACATTCCTTTTAAATAGAACGTGGTCTTTGGAGACAACACATATTCAAAAGCTGTATTGATCCCTGTTGTTTTTCTGACTCCGTTATAATCGCGAAGCTCCAGTCTGAAAACACCTTCATCTCCACTTCTTCTCGCTTCAAAATTATCCGTAGACCAATTCCTGATGAAATGGGCAAAATTGAATAGATACCCGAATTTTTTATCCTTCGTTCTTCCTCCATATAAAAATCCAAGGTTGTAAACCCCTTTGTCAGACTTAGCATTATATCCGCTTCCTACTGTTGCTTTGAATTCTGTTTTCATAGGCGGCGTTTTGGTGATAAAATTCACACCGCCTCCTATACCGTCAGCCTCCATGTCTGGGGTAAAAGACTTATTTACATGTACATAAGAGATCAGTTCCGTAGGAAAGAAGTCGAATGCTGTTGCCCTGGATGTTGTTTCTTCCTCAGCAGTAGGAAGCCTGTTTCCGTTAATGGTTGTAGAGGCCCAGAATGGCGGAAGTCCTCTCAGGGAAACAAATCTTCCCTCTCCCTGGTCTCTTTCGATAGAAACTCCCTGTACACGCTGTACCGTCTCTGCAGCATTTCTATCCGGTAGTTTCCCAATTCCATCAGAAGCAATTACATTGGTAATATTGATCGCATTTTTCTGAAGGTTTAAAGCTCTTGCTTCCGTATTTTTCAATGTTCCGGTAACAACCACTTCATCAATGTTTTTTCGCGGCTGAGAAAGTTTGATGATTCCCAAATCTACCGTTTGCTCCGATTTCAGATCAATATTGATGTCTGTAGATTCATAACCGATATAGCTGATTTGTAAAATATATTGACCTTCTTTGATATCGTTAATGGCGAATTTCCCTTCAATATCAGTCGCTATATTCTTAGATAAGCCTTTTATTTTGACTGTGGCCCCGGGGAGAGGCTGGCTGTCGTCAAGAACCGTTCCTATAATTAATTGGTTCTGCGCTGAAATAAAGACTATGAAACAGACAAAAACAAGGGTAAGTAATTTCTCTAAATTTGTTTTCATTTTTACATATATTAAATTTTTTATGCAAATCACGCCAATAATTTTAATATATATAAATATTTTGTGTTAAGTATTATTTAACAAATAAGGGCTGTTTGTTACGCCTATTTTACTTTTAAACCCATTAATGCCAGCCTTTGAAAACAAGTTGAATCAAAGTTTAAATTCACTATTTCAATACTTTTCGCAAATATTTATTGAAAATAAAAGGAATAGAAATCTTCCAAAAACAAACCTGTTTTGGTTAATATTTCGTTCATCTTGGAAGAAAATGGGAAAACAAAAGTTGCATATTTGTAAACTTTTGTAAGAAGCTGGAAATCAAAATTTGACGAGTGAAGAACAATAGTGATTATTTTTTAGACGCAAAGCTTAATAGGATAGCTGATATATTTTAAGAAAGCAAAGGTTGCGACGTTGTCGTTGATGAAGTGTAATTATTATGTATGCGCTTAGAAAGAATCAATGAAATTGATTCCATTCTTTGCTCTCTTAAAGGTTGTAGGTTTGCTAGATAAAAACTTTGCTTTAAAAAAATTATTTAAGCAGTATAAAAATAAAGAACAAGCATCACGCAGCTTTCATCGCTGATGCTCACCGGAACGTGGGGAAACTTTCCGTTGAAATATAAAGAATCACCTTCTTTTAAGATGATTTCCTCATTATCAATCAGATACTTTACTTCTCCCTTCAGGATATATTTGAATTCCCAGGCATCCGTAATTACCTTTTCTCTTTTAGAATTAGGTTCAAGAGTCAATAATACCGCTTCAAAACCCAAAGAATGGAGGCTTTTGCTGAAGATATGCATATACTTGAATCCTTCGGCCTCTACTTCTTTTTCTATGGTTTGCTGGCTTTCTTTTGGAACATAAATGAACTTGGCATTGGACTTTTTCTCCACCCCTTCGAAAAAATAACTGGCATCAATCTCAAGAGACTGGATCAGATCCAGTAAAACGGGAAGCGAAGGAATCGTTCTTCCATTTTCAATCCTGGAAACAAGACCGTTACTCACATTCGCTTTGAAAGCCAGTTCGTTGATGGTTAAATTATTCTTTTTTCTAATATCCTTTAATCTCTTGCCGATACCTATTAAAAAGTCGTTCATACGCTGTGTAATTTAACCTGAATTATTTTTTCGTCATTCTATTAAAAGCAAAGGTAATATTATTCTATATAGGTTGTATGGTAAAAAGAGGAATTCACAAAAAGGTAAAGTGATACAAAAGTGGGAAAATGAAAAACGCAAAGCTAGCAAGTTTATTATACTGCTTTATTTTCGATCGCAAGGGGACTTCGTTCAGCTAAGAATGTGATCATTGCACAGTGAAACGCCCTTGCGATCATTTTATATTTTATGTTGAAAATTCCTTGCGGATTTTGCGTTAAATCTAATCCATCTGAACCGAATTATAAAAAGGTCATAATAGACTCCTATGTTCTCGCCTCCTTTCCTTTCTCTGTTCCAGGTTTGCCCATCCCAAGAAAATTTCCCTATTTTTGTAAAACTCCTTATTTCATCTATGAAAAAAATTATTCTTATCGAAGACGAAACCAGTGTAGTTTCTTTTATCAAAAAAGGACTTCAGGAAAATGGATATGAAATTTCTGTGGCTTTTGACGGTCGTACAGGAGTACAGTTGGTGCAGGCTAATGATTTCGATCTGGTAATTTTGGACATTATGCTTCCGGAAATGAATGGTCTGGATGTATGTAAAGAAATAAGAAAAACCAATCAAAGCGTTCCTATTCTATTCCTTACCGCTTTGGGAACATCTGAAAATATTGTGCTTGGACTGGAAAGTGGAGGAGACGATTATCTGGTAAAGCCTTTTAAATTCATTGAACTGGTAGCGCGTGTGAAGTCTTTGCTGAGAAGAAGCAACAACAACGGACCTCAGGAAACCATTGAACCGGAGCCGGATAATGAACATGTGTTTCAGTTTTCAGACCTGATGGTAAATGACTATACCAAGAAGGTGAGCCGTGCAGGAGAAGATATTTCTCTGACATCAACAGAATATAAATTGCTGCTGTATTTCCTGAATAACCCTGAAAAAGTAATTTCAAGAGCGGAAATTCTGGATGCGGTATGGGGAGTCAACTATGAGCTGGGAACCAATGTAGTAGATGTTTATGTCAATTATTTAAGGAAAAAGCTGGATAACCAGGATGATAACAAACTGATTCATACTGTAATAGGAATGGGGTATGTACTGAAAAAAACATAATGGATGTTTAATAAAGTGATTACAAATCAGACCAAAACGATGGTGCTTTTGATGTTGGTTTTTACAGCCATCATTTTGCTGTTCAGTGGTTTGGTGTACTTTTCAATCGTTAATTTTTCACATCAAAGATTTTATGAACTGCTAAAGATCAGGACTGCTACTATTGTTCAGATTGAAAAAAGCAAAGACCACCTCGATCTTCCGGAAAACTATGTTCTCAGCAGTCTGAATGATGAGGAACTTCCGATGGAAAAAGACTACGTTTTCGCGGTGCCTACAGATTCCAATTTCAAGAAGATTTCTCAGGAAGTTCATATTCCGGATTATTTCTTTAAAAATATTATCAAACAAGGTGAATCCAATTATAATGATGAGGAGTTCTATTATATAGGCCAGAGTTTCAGGTATGATGATAAAGATTATATTGCGATTGCCTCGGCTAAAAACCATTACGTCGTTTATTACCTTGGCTTTTTAAAAAGAACCCTGCTTACCTGTATTGTACTTTCTCTGTTCTTCAGTATGATCTTTTCTTTTTATCTGTCCAAAACTTTATTCAGGCCGATCTTAAAAATTACAGGAAAGGTAAAGGAAATCAGTTCTGAAAATCTTCACTTAAGGCTAGAGGCTCAGGCGGACAATAAGGAGCTTAATGAATTGGTGGATACCTTCAATGATATGCTCAACCGTATTGAAACCTCTTTTGAAACGCAGAATCACCTGATCGGAAATGTATCTCATGAATTGAGAACTCCTCTTACATCAATTATGGGAGAGGCAGACGTTGCGCTTTCTATCAGCAGGACAGCCGACGAATATAAAGAAACCCTAGGAATTATTCTGGATGAAGCTGAAAAGCTGGATAAAAAGATCAAAGCTTTACTAATGATTGCCCAAACCGGTTTCGACGGAAAGATCCAGAAAATGGATAAAGTAAGAATCGACCAGCTGCTTTGGGATGTTATTGAAACCCTGAGAAGAATTGATTCCAGAAATAATATTTACCTTGATATCAGTATGCTTCCCGATAATCCGAAGAAACTAAAGGTACAGGGAAATGAACAGCTTCTCCATCTTGCTGTTGCTAATATCATCAGTAATGGCTGTAAATATTCTAACTTCCAGCAGGTAAAAGTTTCTTTAGGAGCCACCAATACAGATGTGTACATCATTATAAAAGATAACGGTATCGGAATTCCTGAAGTAGAAATGAATAAAATCTACGACCCATTCTTCAGAGCCTCCAATACGAACAACTATGAAGGCTACGGAATCGGGCTGCCATTGGCAAGAAACATCGTAAGAATGCACCACGGCGAACTGATCGTAAGTTCACACGAAAATCAAGGAACAACCGTACAAATGCGTTTCCCGAATTTCTATAGCATGATGCAGAAAGGGGAATAGGCAAATAAGAGGCTTCCTTTACAGGTATTTTCAGCTTATAACACAATTTTTCTTTTATTTAGTCTGAAAAACAATCTTATAACAAATAATTTCTATAAGCAATTCGCGATTTTGCGATTTTGCATCTTTGTCATATTAACACCCCCTTAACAATTTTCTAATCTCATTTTAATCTCTTTAATCACATTTTAATTCCGTTCCAAAGATCTTCTAATTTGGTCGTTCTAGTTTTGTATCATCAAAAAAGATAACACAATACAAAATAATAAAGAACATGGCTAAAACAATTTTAATTGCGACAGATTACTCTCTTGAGTCATTGAATATATTAAAAAAAGTACTTAAGGAGAAAGATGCATCGGAAGATCAGAATCAATATAATATCCTTCTGACTTCCGGATACGATTCGGGAGATTCTATCAGAGACCTTTTATTCACGACCAAAACATCGGTTTTCAATAAAATCAGACCGGAGGAGTTTTGTGATGCCTATGGAATAATCAGTAATAAATACCCTCATCTGGTAAATAAAGTGATCTGTGATGTTTTTACAGGAAGCTTCCAAAGAACATTCAACCAGTATGTAAAGGCAGAAAATATTGAAGAGGCATATTATTCTCCATCTATCAAAAGCAAAGGGAAAGGGAAATTTGACCTTATTCCTTATATCAAAAAATGCAAAGAGCTGCAGTCTCATGAGATTACGGTTGAAGTAAGAGAAAGACTTCCGGAAAGAGGAAGACTGGCAGAGATCTTTGTAGAGGTCTAAAAATTAAACACTATTTAAAAAGATAAAAAATGTTAAGAAATTATAGTAACAGCAGGACACTGGGAGACAATATCAGGTTGGGGACGCTGACTGCCTTTACGGCGGGTACTATAAATATTGCTTCCCTATTGATATTTCTCTCTTTTACATCGAACGTAACGGGGCACTATGCTATTTTGGCAGCAGAAATCAGTAAAGGAAACTGGGCTCAGGTAGGCGTAGTAGGCGGATGGATATTTTTATTCTTCTTCGGAAGTTTTCTATCCAACTTTATTGTGATCAATTTTAATAAGAAAAGTAAATATTTTGCCCATTCTATGCCTATTGTGCTGGAAATTATATGTCTGCTTTTTGTAGGAGTATATGGGCAGTTCTATTATCAGAAAACATTAGAAGAGACAGAATATTTGGTAGCCCTGATGCTTTTTGCCACCGGATTGCAAAACGGATTAACGGCAAGTATCTCCAACTTCTCTGTAAAGACCACCCACCTTACCGGAACAACCACCGACTTAGGAATTCTGGTATCTATGTTTACACAGAAAAAATACAGAAGAAACGGAGAGTTGATTGGGAGAGCAAAACTGCTGATGAGTATTATGCTTGCTTATGTCATGGGAGCCGTCTTCTCTGGATTGACTTATTATTATCTGGAGTTCAGGGTGTTCTACGTGATCAGTATATGTCTGCTGATTGTCATTGGATATGATGCCTATAAAATTCATGTACGTCACTTCAATACGAAGTACAGATACAACAGGATCTATAAAAAAGCCAACCTCTTGGCTTACCTTTATGATAAAATCCATGGAATTCCTAAAAGAGAAGAAAAAAGAAAGCTTGTCTTTGAGGATTAAAATATAAAACACACTATTAATTTTTTGTATAAACTAGCTGTAAATGCCCTTATTTTATTTTAGAATAAGGGTGTTTTTTTGAAAAATTATCTCATATATCAATAGTCTGTTTGTTTTTTGCCAATTTTCATTGGTGTAGAAATGAAAATTTCCGGATCAAATAAATAAACTTGCTAAAGCCCTTCATTACAAACATTAAAAAAAATGGTTGGGGATAAATAGGTAAAAATGTTGATAATTAAATATTAAATCACGATTTTAGTGTTTTAATTCCCGTTTTCATTGACTATTTTTGTAAGTTGATTTACGTTTTTATGTCAGATATTATTCAGCTTTTACCGGATCATGTAGCCAACCAAATTGCAGCGGGAGAGGTGGTGCAGCGTCCTGCATCCATTGTGAAAGAGCTTTTGGAAAATGCTATAGATGCAGATGCAACGAAAATTGAATTGATCATCAGGGATGCCGGAAAAAACCTTATTCAGGTGGTAGATGACGGAAAAGGAATGTCCGAAACAGATGCGAGAATGGCGTTTGAAAGGCATGCCACTTCCAAAATCAAAGCGACAGAAGATATCTTTAAGATTTCAACAAAAGGCTTCCGTGGTGAAGCTTTAGCATCTATTGCAGCGGTTTCCCAGGTGGAACTTAGATCCAAGCAGAAAGACACTTCTATTGGGACCAATATTTATATCGAAGGTGGAATTTTTCAGTTTCAGGACCCTATTCAGACAGCAGACGGATCAAACTTTTTAGTAAAAAATCTTTTTTATAACGTTCCTGCAAGAAGGAAGTTTTTGAAAAATAATAATATTGAATTCAGACATGTAATTGATGAATTTCAGCGTGTTGCACTGGCTCATGAGAATCTGGAGTTTTCTCTTTTTCATGATGATGAAGCTGTTTTCAGACTGAGAAAAGGAAGTCAGATGCAGCGTATTGTTGATGTTTTTGGAAGAAAGCTTCAGCCGCTTTTGATTCCTATCAAAGAAGATATTATCTGGTGTAAGCTTCATGGGTTTGTTGCAAAACCTGAAGGAGCCAAGAAAGCAAGAGGGGAGCAGTTTCTTTTTGTGAATGGAAGATATTTCAGAAGCCCATACTTTAATAAAGCAGTCCAGGAAGCTTTTGAAGGTCTTCTTCAACCGGGATATGTGCCGTCATTTTTCCTTTTCCTGGATCTTGATCCGGAGAAAATAGATGTGAACATCCACCCGCAGAAAACAGAGGTGAAATTTGAAGATGAGCACCTTATTTTTGCTTTGCTTCGATCAACCATTAAAAGATCTTTAGGGATTTACAATGTTTCTCCAAGCCTTGATTTTGACAGAGATCCGGAATTAGATCAAATGATGAATAAGCCGATTCCAAGTAAAGGAAATGGTGGCGGTGGCGGTTTTGTAAAAATGCCTGAGATCATTGTAGACAAAGATTATAATCCGTTTCTGGAAGAAAAAATTGTAGTGCATCCTGAGGAAATTCAAAACCTTACGGAAATGTACCATCAGAATATTACGGCAGAGCCTTCAAAGATCAACTTATTTGAGGATGAAGATTTTGACGAAGATCTTATGAGACTTCCCAACGGATACTGGCTTTTCAATAAAGGGGATGTGACGCTCATGCTGGATTTGGGGAGAATGCACAGATTATTGGTTTCTGATGGTAACAAATCTACCAGAAAATCAGGCACAAACAGTCATGCTCTTCTTTTTTCTCTGGAGTATCATATGAATGAGATCGAAAAGACAAAATACAATTCGATCAAAAAATATCTTCCGGAATTAGGGTTTGACATGAAAATTGCACATGAAAGTGTGCTTCGAATAGATTCACTTCCTGAAGGACTGAAAGAAACACAGGCAATGAAGTTTCTGGAGAACCTTTTTGAAATTCTGGAATATAAGACAGAAGATGAATTTATGCAGTATTACCATAGCCAATGGAGTAAAATGCAGTCGAAGTCGAGGTTTGACTTTATTTATAAAAAAGATGCGGAACAGCTTATCAAAGATTTTACAGCATTAGGCTTCCCGGAATTTTTACCGGACGGCAAGAGATGCTTTTATGAAGTTCCGTTTAATGATTTTAAAAACAAATTTTAAAAAATATGTTTAACAATATACCACCGATTACAAGGAATATTATTATAATAAATGTTATTGTATTTATTGTTACCTCCTTAATGGGAAATCAGATTATTGGTTACCTGGCAGGTTTTTATCCCTTCTCTCCTTTTTTTCATTCGTGGCAGGTGATTACTCATATGTTCATGCATGGAAGTATTATGCATATTTTATTTAATATGCTGACCCTATTTAGTTTCGGGCCTATTCTGGAGCAGTCATTAGGAGACAGGAAGTATTTGATTTTATACTTTGCAAGCGGTCTGGGGGCGTTCTTCCTTTTTAATCTATGGAACTTTGTAGAAGTTCAGCAGATATCGGGCGAGCTACAGCAGTTAGGCTTTAATGTAAATGCCTATATGTCTGGAGCAAGTGTTGAATTTTCGGGAAATACAGGAGATATTCTTAAGCAAAAAGAATTACTGGGAAGTTTAAAAGGAATTGTAGCAACACCAATGGTAGGGGCTTCCGGAGCTATTTTCGGAGTAGTAGCGGCATTTGCAACACTGTATCCTGATTCTAAAATTGGGATCATGTTTATTCCTGTTCCGATTAAAGTAAAATATCTCCTTCCAATTATTGTTGTTGTTTCTGTATACCTTGGTCTTTCCGGGAATGGAGGCGGCATTGCTCACCTTGCTCACGTAGGAGGAGCTTTGGTAGGATGGCTGTTGGCACTGAATTGGAAAAAGCATTTGTATAGATTCAATTAAAATAACATTGTGAAGGTTTTCCGACTCATCCTATTTATTCTACATCTTGGAATTCTATTTTTACTGCTGGGCACTTTATTGAATGCCTATGTTCCACCGAAGGTTTTTCCTTGGTTTAATCTGCTTTCTTTAGGTTTCCCGGTGCTGATTATCTTATATGTCATTCTAACAATATTCTGGGTATTCAGCTGGAAAAAGAGAGCTTTTGTATTCATGTTTATGGGGTTAGCATTGATCAATCCTGTAAAAAGATGGATCAACTACTCCTCTCCTAAAAAAGGGGAGTCTGAGATAAAAGTGGTTTCCTTCAATACCAGAGCTGGCGGCCGAGGAGGTGAAGAGATAGGACCCTATCTGAGATCTCAAAATGCGGATGTGCTTCTTTTACAGGAAGATGCCGGTGTAGTGTATAAGTTTGATGGCTATCAAAAGGCCAATCCTACTGCGGGTCTTACCGTTTTAACTCAACATAAAATTATCAGTTACAAACTATTAGAACCCCAAGATGAAAATATAAGGATTCCCGGGCTACAGGTTGATATTGAAATAAAAGGAAGGGTTTACAGATTTATTGATGTTTATCTTAATCCGTTCCATTTCGAAAAAGAGATGGTGAAGCTTAACGGAAATACTGATGCCAATGAACAAAAGGCAAAAGATGTTATTAAAAGGCTTATACCTACCTTTAAAAAACATCAGGATCAGGTAGATCTGATCCGGCAATCCATTGAAAGTTCACCTTATCCTGTTATTCTAACCGGAGACTTTAATTCTGTTCCTAATTCATATGAATATTACCATCTGTCTGAAGGGCTTGAAGATGCATTTTTAACTGCTGGAAAGGGGAGTGCAACAAGTTTTCATGACTATAAATTCCCAATCAGAATTGATTATGTCTTTTCTTCAAAATCACTACGTGCATTATCCTATGAAGTAGATCGTTCTGTCAGAATTTCAGATCATTATCCGGTGATTGTAAAGTTTTCAACAGAGGGCAAGTAATCATAAAAATAGTTAAAGTTTCACTACTTGGTAGGGTTTTTGCTTAAAAACATCCGTACCAAGACCGTTTTTATGAAGTCGAATCAGATATTACTATTTATCCATATCGTTGTTGCTGTTTTGCTCTTATGCACATTAGGGAATGCATGGATTCCTCCTAATCTTTTGGGGACTCTTAATCTTCTCTCTCTTGGTTTTCCTTACATAATGACAACATATCTTATTCTTACGCTGGTATGGGTCTTTAAAAAACAAAAAATTGCTATCGCCTTTGCTTTAGGGGCTCTTGTTTTTGTTAACCCAATTAGACGCTGGATCAACTTTTCTCCCAAAACAGAAAATTTAAAAACAATTCGGGATATCAAAGTATTGACTTTCAATGTAAAATACGGAGAATATGGCTGGGATAAAGTAAAAGATTATATCAAAGCACAGGATGCTGACATTATTCTTGTGCAGGAAAAAGATACCAATCGCGCATTGAGGAGGGATCTTATAAAATATCCTTCAGTGATTCTTAAAACAAAGCATAAAATTGTAAGACAGGCAGAACTGATTGATGAAAAAGCACGAGGGAATTCGTTTTATGCTGATATAGATATCAATGGAAAAATTATCAGAATTATAAATGTCTATCTGGAACCCTTCAGACTTCATAAATCTATGTTTACAAAGCTTGATGCACTAGGTTTTGGAAATGTTTCTACCTTACTATCTCATATGACACCTACATTTCAGGCGCATGAAGATCAGGTGAAAAGAATCAGAAAGATGGTAGACCTATCACCTTATCCGGTTATTCTAGCCGGTGATTTCAACTCTGTTCCCAATTCTTATGAATATTATAACCTCGGTAAAGATCTTCAGGATGCTTTTTTAGTGGCAGGGAAGGGAAGTGCAAGCAGCTTTCACGATTATAAAGTTCCCTTAAGGATTGATTATATCTTTAGTTCGAAATCAATTATTCCACTAAGCTATAAAGTAGATCAGTCTGTGAAATTATCGGATCATTATCCTGTAATTGCAGAATTTCTGCTAAATTAGTTCCATGAAAAATTTACTGTCTGCGATTTTTATTTTTATAATTCTCTTCACTGCCTGCTCTAAGAAAGAATCTCCGGGTTTCGCTGCTGAACAGGATGTTAAGATGCATTATGATACTGTTGCTGTTGATTCCTTTTCTACAGGAGCTGTTTCAGTAGATATTGCCCGTAAGATAAGAATGTCTTCCCCTCAATATCTCGACTCTGTAAAACAGGCTAAAAAGCTTCAGGAAGAAGAGAATAAGCTTAAAGCAGAGCTTGAAAAAGAGAACAAAGCAAAACAGGAAGAGGAAAAGAAAAAAACAGAGGCAGAAAAGAAGAATAAAGCTTCAGAAACACCATCTGCACAAAATACCAAAACAGAATAAATCCAATATCATTAAAAATATATAATATGAAAAAGCAAATCCTTGCAGCGGTAGTGATCTCAATATTCACTGTAGCTTGCACAAAATCAACTACAAAAACAGAACAAGTAGAAAACTCTGATGGATCAGTTACTACGACAACAACTACAGTTACGGAAACGCCTGAGATTGTTGATAGTGCAAAAGTCAACAAAACAAAAGAGGACGTTAAGAATAAAGTAGATGAAGCTGGAAATAAGATAGATAACGCTGCCCAAAAAGCTAAAGATAAAATTGATGCCACTGCAGACAAGACAAAACAGGATCTTCATAAGGCAGGACAGGATATAAAAACTGAAGCGAACAAAGTTGGGAAAGATATTAAAAGCGGAGCGCAGGAAGCAGGAAAAGATGCAAAAGAAGCCGCCAAAAAAGGAGCTTCAAAGGTAGAGGAAGCTGCTAAAAAAGTAAAAGAAGACTTAAGCAAGTAAAATAAAAAGCCGCAATCTCATTGAATTGCGGCTTTTTTTATTCAATAATTTGAAAGAGAGATTCTTTCTCTTATCTATTCATTTCCAGCAGGGGTTCAATATATTCTCTGTCATTGCTTAGCCTTGGCACTTTATTTTGTCCGCCCAGTTTTCCTTTGGCCTCCAGCCAATGATAGAAAAGGTTGTTTTTAGCAATATGTACAATAGGTCTTTTAAGAGTTATATTGTTGTATCTTTTCGCTTCATAGTCAGAATTGATGGTTTTTAAATGCTTATCAAAAGCATCAACGAAGCTGTCCAGATTATCCGGATGCTGACTGAATTCAAAGATCCATTCATGAGCACCCCCTTCGTTCTCTTTCATGAACACCGGTGCGCCTGTAAAATCAGTGATTTGTGCCCCTGTAGCTTCACAAGCTCTGGCAAGGGCAGATTCTACATTGGTGATCATCAGTTCTTCCCCAAAAGCATTGATATAGTGCTTGGTTCTTCCTGTTATTTTTATTCTGAAAGGGTTTGTCGAAGTAAAGACTACCGTATCACCTATGAGGTATCTCCATAGGCCGCCATTGGTTGTGATAACCATAGCATAGTTTTTCCCAACTTCCACATCTTCCAGACTTACGACTTTTGGATTTGAAAAATGAAACTGATCCATGGGAATAAATTCGTAAAATATCCCATAATCCAGCATCAGAAGCATTTCATCACTGTCAGATCTGTCCTGTATACCGAAGAACCCTTCAGAAGCATTATAAATTTCGTAGTAATTGATGTTTTTTCCGATGATCTGTCGGAATTGCTCCCTGTAGGGCTTAAAGCTGATTCCACCGTGAAAAAACACCTCCAAATTGGGCCACAGCTCAGAAACATTTTCTACATGGGTTTCCTTTAGTACTCTTTGAAGAAGAACCATCATCCAGCTGGGTACGCCAAGGATACTTCCCACATCTTCATTTTTTACTTCAGAGGTGATCGCTTTCAGCTTGCTTTCCCATTCTCCCATCAAAGAAACCTTCTTGCTGGGTGTTGTCGTTATTTCTACCCAAAAAGGGAGATTATCAATCAAAATAGCAGATAAATCGCCAAATTTGGTATTAAAGTCTGCGTACAATTCAGAACTTCCGCCTAAACGCAAGTTTTTATAATTAAAAAGTTGATTTTCAGGATGATTATTGGCGTAAATAGAAACCATATCTTTTCCGGCTTTCATATGGCAGTACTCCAGACTTTCCGTTGAAATAGGAATGAATTTACTTTTCGCATTTGTTGTTCCGGAAGATTTTGCAAAATGTTTGATATAACCGGGCCAGCTTACGTCTTTTTGCCCCTGTCTTGCTTTTTCAATATAAGGCTCCATTTCTTCGTACGTAACGATAGGAACTTTATTTTTAAAATCCTGATAACTTGATATAGAATTGAATCCGTATAATTTACCATACTCTGTATCTTCTGCATGAAACAGCTGAGAAAAGAGTATACCTTTCTGTGTTTCAATGGGATGGTCCATGAAATTTTGTATCTGATCTATCCTTTGACGGATAAACCAATTGACTACAGTATTGAAAAGTGCTTTGGTTGCCATTCCAACAAATATAATGATATTTGAATTTTCAGGAAATTTTTTCAGAAATTAAATAAAAAAACCGTTACAAAATATGTAACGGTTTGATATTTAGATTATTGTTTCTTAGCAATACTCATCGTATGCTGCCTGAAGGTTGGCTGCGATAGCCCCTGCAGGGTTTCCTTCGATGTGGTGTCTTTCCAGCATGTGAACCAATTCACCATCTTTGAAAAGTGCTACGCACGGAGAGCTTGGTGGGAATGGAGCAAGGTGTTTTCTTGCTTCTACCACAGCTTCTGTATCGAATCCTGCAAATACAGTTGTTAAGTGATCCGGTTTTTTATCTCCAGTCAAAGAGTATACTACCCCTGGTCTTGCAGCTCCTGCAGCACATCCACATACGGAGTTAATTACCAATAGTGTAGTTCCAGACTGCTTCAGTGCATCTTCTACCTGAACCGGAGTTGTTAAATCCTGGAAACCTTTATCTGTAAGCTCTGCCTTCATTGGCATTACTAAATCTGTTGGATACATATATTTTGTTTTTTATCGTTACAAAGTTAAGAAATTCTTTGCGTTTGTTCAATATATAAAAACTATCAATGGTTTAGTCATATAAAATTAACCAGATATTAATATTGTAATAATATTAAAAAAATGATGAATTAAAATTAGGAATAATAAAATATTAGTATTAAATTTGAAATGATTCTGAAAAACAAACGACCATGAAAAAAACATTTAAGGCTTTCCCTCGAGCAATCAATTACTTAAATACTTTCTGAAATATGGTAGTATCTTAATTCTTTTTTTTTAGTTTAGAATCAAAACTGATTAACAAACTTTAATATCCAAAGAAAACGAAGCCCGAAACTGAAAAGTTCCGGGCTTGTTTAATCAAATCGATATGCAAAGGTTGTATATCCTTAGTTATGGAATGAGATACGTGTTGTGTGAGATTTGAAATCAATCCAAATCCCGAACCCGAATCACATTATGAAAGGAGCTTCTTAACCATCTCGGAAATACTTTTTCCGTCTGATTTTCCAGCTAATGCTTTTGAGGCAGCTCCCATTACCTTCCCTAAATCTTTAAGAGATTCAGCTCCGGTTTCAGAAATAATATTTTTTATTTCTGTTTCTAATTCTTCAGCAGAAAGCTGCTTAGGTAAAAATTTCTCAATGACTTTCATTTGAGCATCTTCTACTTCTGCCAGATCCTGTCTGCCCTGAGCTGAAAACTGCTCAAAAGAATCTTTACGCTGTTTGATCATTCTTTGCAGAATAGCGATCTCCTGTTCAGGAGAAACTTCAGCGCCTCTAGCTTCTGTTTTTAAAAGAAGGATTTGTGATTTTACAGCACGAAGAGAGTCCAGAGCGACTCTGTCTTTTTCTCTCATGGCTGTTTTTATAGCTTCGCTGATGATATTTTCTAAACTCATGGTTTTAATTTGATAATTTGAAAAATGAGACAATTTGAAAATGTAATTATCTTAGAATCGAGAATGTATAATTTTCAAATTCTCAAATTGCCACATTTTAAAATTATATTTTAGTCTACGTCTTTATTTAAAAATCTGTTTTCTCTGATCTGCATAGATCCATTGTTGTCAGATAGATACGTGTTGATATTCTGGTCTGAAGCATTGGTTCCGTCGATCGAAATATTTTTTCTTTTGAAAGCAGGAATAGATTCAAACTCACTATTGCTGTCAAAATTCTGGTAGCGTGAATTGAATTCTTTTAATTTATTTCTTCTTTCAACCACTCTGTCCTGATCCATCGTTTTATTCACAAACGTGAATTCCGATTCTTCAGTTTGAGGGGCTTGGATTTCTGTTTTATTTTCAAAAGCTGATCTTGTTTCTGCCTTTGGTTCCTCCTGTTTCTGGTAGAACGTTTCAATCTTTTGGGCAGGTTCAGCTACTGCAGCATTCGAAGGGGTGTTAAATTCTGCTTTTGGCTGTCCGAAATCCGTATTAGGCTCGTTTCTGACAGGCTCATTAACAAAGAAGCTGAATTCAACAGATTTTTCCTCTGAAAAAGAGTTGCTGAATGTACTTCCGGACTGCGGCTCATCTTTTTTATTTTCAAAATCAAATGAGAAAGACTGGATCTCAAGATCGTTCGGATCTTCATTTTCTTCATCAATAGACAACAAGCTATATTCCTGATCGCCTTCTTCATTTCTCCAGTGTTGTTCAGGGGTATTGACTGTGTTTTCCTCTTTATCAAAGAATCTTACATCAGTTTTGATTTCTTCCTCCTCAATAATCATTTTTTTTTCAATAGATGTCACCTTGAACTGTGGAGTATTGTGGTCTTCATCATCTAATCTGAAATGATTGCTTCTGTTGGTGTCATATGCTGTCTCAGGAGCAGATTCTCTTTCCTCCCTTGTTTTGAAAGGAGAATTTTTTGGAGCCTCGAAACTGTCGTTAAGACTGATTCTGATTTTCTCAGTAGGGCCTGCAAATTTTTTGTTCTCATTAGAGAATCCTGTTGCAATAACAAGAACGCTTACCGCATCTCCCAATTCTTCATCAGCACCCACCCCGAAGATGATATCTGCGGTATTTCCTGCTTCTTTCTGAATATGATCCATAATGATACCGATCTCATCCATGGTTACTTCTTCTGCACCACTTCTGATCAACAATAGAACATTCTTAGCTCCTGTAATCTTATTGTCATTCAATAATGGGGAGTCAAGAGCTTTTCTTACTGCTTCTTCAGCTTTATTCTCTCCTGAAGCTGTTCCTGTAGACATAAGAGCCGTTCCGGAGTTCTGAAGTACAGATTTAGCATCTCTAAAGTCAATGTTTACATCAAAATAACCCGTAATCACCTCTGCCATTCCTTTGGCAGCGTTGGCTAAGACTTCATCAGCTTTGGAGAATCCCTGTTTGAATCCAAGATTTCCAAACTGTTGTCTTAATTTATCATTGTTGATAACAATTAATGAATCAACATTATTTTTTAATTTTTCAAGACCATTTTCAGCCTGGTCCAGTCTTCTTTTCCCTTCAAAACTGAAAGGAACAGTGACAATACCCACTGTTAAGATACCCATGTCTTTTGCTACTTTCGCAATGACAGGGGCTGCTCCGGTACCGGTACCACCACCCATTCCGGCAGTGATAAACACCATTTTGGTGTTTTGGCCCATAGCAGCTTTGATATCTTCAATACTTTCGATCGCTGATTTTTCTCCCACTTCAGGGTCAGCACCAGCACCAAGACCTTCTGTGATGGTTGTTCCTAACTGAACTTTATTAGCAACGGGGTTATTATCTAAAGTTTGAGCATCCGTATTACAGATCACGAAATCTACTCCGTGGATTCCTTTTTCGTACATGTGCTTCAGAGCGTTGTTTCCACCGCCCCCTACACCGATTACTTTTATGATGGATGAATTTCCTTTTGGCAAATCAAATGAAAATCCTTGTGTACCTATATTTTCCATAACTATACTTTTAATAATTGATAACTGATAAATGATAATTGATGAATGATATTCGTTTTAAGTTAATAAATATTAATTTATTTTACGTATAATTCATCAAAATCTTTTATCATTTATGTTTATTCTACTTCTTCAAAGAATTTTTTTACTTTTTCCATAAGCGACTGTCCGAAGGTCAGTTTCGCTTTTCTGTTTTCTTGCTTTTCTCTCTCAAAAGACTGTTGCTCCTGAACAGGTGTTGCCTGCTGAGCTGGTTGAACAGTTTCTGTCTGTGCCACAGTGACTTCCGGCTTTGGTTGTTCAGTGACAATTTCTACCTCCTCATCAATATTCTGTCTTTTGTCTCTGATCTTTAAACTCTCCATCAGTAATCCGATAGACGTAGCAAATTCAGGACCTTTCAGATATTGATTTTTATCGTTGGCGATATATTCATTCGCAAAACCGATTCTGCTGTCAAAACCTGTAGTATAATTGGCCAGCTGACGAAGGTGTTTCAAGTTTGAACCCCCACCAGTAAGAACAATTCCGGCAATCAGTTTTTTCTTTTGTTCAAAAGCTCCGTACGCTTTCAGCTCTGTATTGACCATTTCCAAAACTTCTTCTACTCTCGCATTGATAATCTGTGCCAGAGTTTTTAAAGAAATTTCTTTATCCGGTCTTCCATGAAGCCCCGGAATGGTTACAAAAGTACTGTCTTTTTCTAATTCGGGAACAGCCGAACCAAACTTTACTTTCAGCTGTTCTGCATGTTTCTCTATAATGGAACAGCCTTCTTTGATATCTTCGGTAATAATTCCGCCTCCGTAGGGAATAACACAGGTATGACGGATGATATTATCTTTAAATATGGCAATATCTGTTGTACCACCACCAATGTCCACAATGGCTACACCGGCTTCTTTTTCTTCCTTTGTAAGAACAGCTTCTGAAGAGGCTAGCGGTTCCAACGTAAGGGCTTCCATTTCTAGTCCTGCTTCACGAACGCATCTTGCAATGTTTCTGATGCTGCCCATTTGGCCTACTACGACATGGAAGTTTGCTTCTAAACGTTTTCCGTGCATCCCAACGGGTTCCTGAATTTCACCCTCGGAATCCACTTTATATTCTTGAGGAAGTACATGGATAATTTCTTCTCCAGGAAGCATGACCAGCTTTTTTACCTGATCTTTTAATGCTTCGATGTCATCGTCTGTAATAAATTTATCAGGATGTTCACGCATAATATAATCGGAGTGCTGCAGAGAACGAATGTGTTTTCCTGCAATACCTACCGTAACTTTGCGGATAGGAACTCCAGCACTGGATTGTGCTTCGGATACTGCAGCCTTGATTGAATTAATGGTTTGTGAAATATTATTCACAATACCTTTATGAACACCAAGACTTTTAGCTTTTCCTACACCGAGAACTTCTATTTTCCCGTGTGCATTCCTTCTTCCGACAATCGCGACTATCTTTGTTGTCCCGATGTCCAGACCTACTGAATACTCTTGATTTTCCATTTTTATATCGATTTGATTTTTTCTACTTTTTTCCTTTAAGGAGAATCTCCTATTTGTGTATTAAATGTGCTGAATGACTTATTCTATTTTTATTTTTGCCTTTGGCTTTGGTTTGGACAGGGCCTTAGCGGTTGATTTTTTCTCTGTTTTTTTCGTCTCTTTTGTATGTGTTTTTGTATTCTCTTTCGGTTTTGCCGGTGTAGAGCTTGTTTTTTTTGTTTCTGCTGCTTTTGGCTTGATCTCTGTTTTCTTGCCAGAAGTTGTAGAAGAAGGTACTTTTGCCAGTTCCATTTTTCCAGCCTTCAAAATACTGTCGTTTTCCTTAAAATAGGGGTTTAAAGTAGTGACAATCTGGTTCTGATATTTTACAGAAACCATGCTGTACTTCTGAGAATCCTGGTATACCAGATATTTTTCTACGAAAGTTTTAAATCCTTTTACTTTAAAATCAATATTATCCAGATCTCCGATCTCTACTCTGTAATTTCCTTCACTTGTCAGAAGATTATAGCTGTCTTTATATTTTGAAATCCCAATGAAGTATTTCTTGCTAAAATCATCTTTGTCTATCTTTTCAACCAGTTCTGCCAGTTTTTCATATTCATCCGGCTGTACATTGCCGGTTACCAGCATACAAGGATGCGAATAGGTCCTTGAAATTGGGAATTCAATTCCTTTTTCATCCACATAAAAGTCTTTCCCATCTTTGTTAAGTCTGAAAACCGGGACTCTCTGTTTGATATCCAGATTCAGCTTCCCGTTCAGATTCAGGTAGACATTGGCACTGTCAACGGCTGGAAGAGAATTAATCTTTTTTTCTAAAGAAGGGATATTAAGATCTCCAACGTTTCCTGATGGGTTTTCTTTTTTTACAATCTCCCTGATATCCTTTTCATCAACAAAATAAACCGGAGTTTTCTCACTCATTTTTACAGAAATCTTATTGTCCGTAATCTGTTGGTGGCTGAATCTCTTCAACGAGAAACTCAGTAACAATCCAAGGATGATTACAGTGACAGCAATTTTTAATATTCTGTATTTATTTTTCATATTTTTCTTTAAACTAAATGTTTTTTAGACTTGATTTTACACTAACAAAATCTTCAGCTAAAAAATCTTCATAAAGAGATATTATTTCCTCTATATTTTTAAATTTTCTTTTATAATGAAACTCGCTTTCATCTTCAAAAATGCCTATAATTTCAAGATTTTTATTCATCTCCAAAACATTTTCGTCATTTACAATAATGCTTACCCAAAATGCTCCATGTTCATCATCCATTTTGAGAGTTTCATGAATGGCAGTTTTAATATCATTTATCTTTACATTATCGATACTATCTCCCCATGCTTTTTGCAAGTAATTTTCAGACATTATTTATTAATTTTCTATCCATTCACAAATAGGGTCGTACAGAGTATCAATATTTCCTGCGCCTACTGTAAGGAGGATATCAAAATCTTTTTCTTTTATTTTTTCAAAAGCATCGGATAATGTCGATACTTCTTTTTTATCTAATGTTACTTTGTCCAGCAGCCAGCTTGAGGTAATCCCTTCAAAGTTCTCCTGAAGTTCTCTTGCAGGGTAAATATCAAGCAGAATAAGTTCATCAGCTTTGCTTAAACTCTCTGCAAACCCGTCTGCGAAATCTCTTGTTCTGCTGAAAAGGTGGGGCTGGAAGACTACCAGTAGTTTTTTATCAGGGTAAAACGTTCTGATGGAGCCTATTACAGCATTGGTTTCTGTAGGATGATGGGCATAGTCATCAATATAAATTTTACCGTTCGGATAAATATGTTTGGTATATCTTCTTTTAATTCCTTTAAAGTTGGCAATTGCTTTTTTCAGCGTATCAAAATCTGCGCCTAAATTATGCAGAATAGCCAGGGCTACAGTAGCATTTTCCACATTATGGATTCCCGGAATTTCCCATACAAAATCCTTTATCGTTTCCGTTGGCGTATGGAAATCAAAATAGATTTTATCAT
The DNA here is from genome assembly GCF_059420365.1 of Chryseobacterium sp. GW821-FHT04C04. Classification (NCBI taxonomy): domain Bacteria; kingdom Pseudomonadati; phylum Bacteroidota; class Flavobacteriia; order Flavobacteriales; family Weeksellaceae; genus Chryseobacterium; species Chryseobacterium sp. GW821-FHT04C04. Next base: position 716,985 of record NZ_JBWKTO010000003.1, read on the forward strand.
GATCCATTCGCAGATTGTCTGAATAATAGTCTGCAGGCTCATTCACCGCATAGGTTTGATGTCCTCTGCCAATTTCTACTCCTTTTCTTACAAAGAGCTGCTTGTCTTGAGGGACCAAAGCAGCAAACTGTCTGAATCCTTCTTCAATATGGCTCTTATCTCCATAAATATCCAGATGGTCAGCATCCGTAGAAGTTACTACAGCCCAATCCGGGGATAGGCTTAGGAAGCTTCTGTCATATTCATCAGCTTCCACTACAGAATAAGTAGAACCGTTGTACAGGAAGTTGGATTTAAAGTTTTCAGAAATACCTCCCAAAAAGCATGAGAAGGGAAGATCTGCTTCTTTGCATAAATGAGCCACAAGGGTAGACGTTGTTGTCTTTCCATGGGTTCCTGCAATGGCGATGCAGTCTGTATTTTCTGTAATTAATCCTAAAACCTTAGCTCGTTTCAACACTTCAAACTGATTTTGGTTGAAATAATCTAAAATTCCAAGGGTTTTGATGGCTGGAGTATAGATCACCAATGTATCTTCTTTCTGAAGGGAAGTGATCCTTTCGTCAATATGATCTTCAAAAACAATATCAATCCCTTCGTTCATCAGATTCTGAGTCAATTTTGTATTGGTTTTGTCGTACCCCAATACTTTTTTCCCGGATGCATTGAAATAGCGTGCCAATGCACTCATTCCGATACCTCCGATTCCAACGAAGTAAAAAGTCTGATATGTTTGTAAATTATTCATTTATATTTTAATCTTTAATGACTCTTGAACAAATTCAGAGTTGTATTACCAATATTTTATATTATAAAGCCTTCATCAACTAATATTCATTACTCGTTAATGAATTAAACTTTAACCGTGTCAGGCTGAGCTTGTCGAAGCCTGACCTAATTATTGTATCACTTTAAAAATCTCGTCTACAATCTCTTTTGCGGCATTAGGCTTGGCAAAATATTTCAGATTGTCGGACATTTCTTTTCTTACCCTTTCATTTTCGCAGATCTCTGATAATGTATTCCAGAACTTTTCCTGCATTTCAGAGTCTTTTACCATTTTCGCTGCATTTTTTTCAACCAGATTCATGGCATTTTTGGTTTGGTGGTCTTCCGCTGCAAAAGGGAAAGGAACCAAAAGGACCGGTTTTTGTGCTACAGCCAGCTCTGAAATGGCAATGGCTCCGGCTCTTGAAACGATGATATCCGCTGCAGAATATGCCAGCTCCATGTCTTTGATAAATTCTAAGATCTGAATATTTCTGGTATCTATATCTTTTGTTTCGTCTAAAATATCTTTATAATCAAGCTTTCCTGTCTGCCAGATCAGCTGATAGTCTTTGTCTACTATTTCTTTTAAATGAGATTTCCAGGCATTGTTCAATGTTCTGGATCCTAAAGAACCTCCAACAGACAATATCGTAAGTTTATCTTTATTCAGCCCCATTTTCTCCTTTGCCTGAGCGGTGTCCTGCATTCCTGAAATAATGGTTGAACGAATCGGATTTCCCAGGAATTTTATTTTTTCTGCCGGAAAGCCTTCTACTTTTGGATAGGCGGTGAAAACAGCTTTTGCTTTCTTGCTTAAAATTTTATTGGTTACTCCCGCATGAGCATTCTGTTCCTGTATGAAAATTGGGATTCCCATTTTGCTTGCTTCATAAAGAGCCGGTCCGCTGGCAAATCCTCCTGTTCCTACTGCAAAATCCGGTGCGAAGTTTTTGATAACCCTTTTAGATTTTGATAAACTCTTCAAAATTTTGAAAGGCAGTCCCAAATTGGACAAAAGGTTTCCTCTGTCGATTCCGGCGATATCAATTCCCTCTATTGTATAGCCTGCCTGAGGAACTTTTTCCATTTCCATTTTTCCGTTGGCACCAATGAACAAAAATTCTGCATCAGGAAATCTTTTTTTGATTTCATCAGCAATGGCGATGGCAGGGAAGATATGTCCTCCTGTTCCTCCACCTGATAATAATATTTTCAATTTTTTGTTCATGTTAAGCGATATCGTTTATTTCTGCTACACTTTGTTTTTTGCCCATTCCTTCTTCATCATAAATCTGTATTCTTGAGCTTATATTTAAAATAATACCTAATTGTAAATAGGTTACCAGCATTGAGGTTCCTCCATAACTTATCAAAGGCAGCGGCTGTCCTGTTACCGGGATCAGGTTCACTGCAACAGCTATGTTTACTGAAAGCTGAATAAAGATCATTACCCCGAGACTGAGCACGAGTAAGGATCCAAAAAACGCAGGCATTTTACTGGCGATCATTACGATCCGTATCATCATAATCAGGTATAAACAGATCAGAAAGGCAGCGCCTATCACGCCATATTCTTCTACAATCACAGCGAAGATAAAGTCGGAAGCAGACTGTGGAAGCATTTGCTTCAATGCACTTTTTCCGGGTCCCATTCCGGTGATCCCTCCATGTACAATGGCTGCCTTAGCCTGCATTACCTGATAGTTTTTTGCTTTTATACTTTCATCATCTACATCAGCTGATTTTGCTTTGCTTGAGGTAAATGTTTCTACACGGCTCATCCATGTGTGAACACGGTTTCCGCCGATCATGTTTGTATTCAGGGCTATTAATAAAAATAATACAATGGCTATAAATGAGGCAGAAATAAATCCTGCAATGTATTTCCAGTGAAGCTGCCCTATGATCAGAACGATCACAGAAACCATTAAAATCATTAATGCTGTAGAACCGTTATCTTTTGCTACCAATACGAAAACAAGGAGGATAGGCCCGAAAATATACATGATATTCTCTATCGGAAGTCTTTCTCTTGTTATCTTTTTGGTTAAATATCTGCACAGATAAATAATTAACATTAAAAAGGCAAACGATGAAGGCTGGAATGAAATCGGGGTTCCCGGAATTTTCAGCCATCTGGAAGCACTGGCCCCATCAATGGTCTGCCCGGTAAACATGGTAACGATCAGTAAAACAACCATCAGACCGAGCAAGATGCTGCTCAGCTTTCCGATGTATTCATATTTTACGGTTCCTGCCAGTCTCATAATTCCTAATCCTAAGACTACAAAGAACATATGTTTGATAACGTGACCTGTTGTGGTCCCGTTATTGACAATGTATTCGAGATTTGAACTTGCAGAGTATACAGGGAAAATAGAGAAAATGGAGATCACAAGGATGACCATCCAAAGTACTTTATCGCCCTTTAGAAATTCAAATCTGCTTTCTGTGTTCTGTTCGTCCATAATTTTGTATTGATGTATGATGTACAAAGTAAAATGTACTTTCTACATCTGACATTTTACATTTTTACTTTAATACCTGTTCTTTAAACTGGCGTCCTCTGTCTTCATAGCTTTTGAACAAGTCAAAGCTTGCACAGCACGGAGATAATAAAACAGTATCGCCTTTTTTGGCCAGTGATTTTGAAATTTTCACGGCTTCTTCCATGCTTGAAGTATCATAAATGAATTCTTTTTTGTCTTTAAAGAACTCAATGATCTTTTTATTATCAACTCCCAGGCAAACAATTGCCTTTACTTTTCTTTTGACTAAATCTTCAATTTCAGTGTAGTCATTTCCTTTATCTAATCCACCAACAATCCATACGGTTGGTGTTTTCATACTTTCCAGAGCATAGTAAGTAGCATTCACATTGGTTGCTTTGCTGTCATTGATGTATTTTACCTGATCAATTTCAGTTACAAACTCTAATCTGTGCTCCACTGCCTGGAATGTCATCAATGAATGTCTGATGCTTTCATTGTTGATTTTTAATATTTTACCGGCAATGGATGCTGCCAAGCTGTTGGCTACATTGTGATTTCCCAATAAAGACAACTCGTCAACCTTCATTGCGAATTCGTCTTTCATTTTTACCACAATTTCATCTTCATTAATGAAACCTCCTTCCGGTAACTTCTCTTTTATTGAGAAAGGAATCATTTTAGCCTTTATTTCAAGCTTTTCAAGAAGATTTTTGCTCATTTCATCATCTTTGTTGTAGATGAAGAAATTATCATTTTCCTGATTTTCAGTGATTCTGAATTTTGCCAAGGCATATTCTTCATAGTTGTAGTTGTACTGATCCAGGTGATCCTGAGACAGATTCAACAATAAAGAGATATACGGTCTGAAATTCTGAATATCATCCAACTGGAAAGAGCTTACTTCCAGGACATAATATTCATGGTTTTCATCTGCAACCTGCTTGGCAAAGCTATATCCGATATTTCCACCCAAACCTACATTCAATCCGTCATTTTTCAGGATATAATAGATCAGGGAAGTGGTTGTTGTTTTTCCGTTGCTTCCGGTAATGGCGATGATCTTTGCGTCTGTAAATTCAGAAGCAAATTCAATTTCAGAGGAAAGTCTGATTCCTTTTTCATGAATTTTATAAATGATCTCCGCTTTTTTCGGAATTCCAGGGCTTTTTACGATCCAGTCAGCATTTAAAATCCTTTCTTCATCGTGGTTTCCTTCTTCAAATTCAATTTCATTATCGGTAAGAAACTGCTTATAGTTATCCTTAATGGCTCCTTTATCTGAAAGAAATACTTCCAGACCTTTCTTTTTAGCCAAATAAGCAGCGCCGCATCCGCTTTCTCCACCTCCTAAAACAACTATTTTCATATTATTTTGATTTAATGATTAAAAGATTTAATGATTAAAAAAATTCTTCAATGTTTCAATCTTTTAATTTTTAAATTGGTTTTTTATCTCATTTTTAATGTGATCAGACATACAATAGCCAGTATTACTCCAATGATGATCATTCTGTTCACGATTTTACTTTCGTGAAATCCTTCTTTCTGATAGTGATGGTGTAATGGTGACATTTTGAATAGTCTATTGTTTTGGGCATATTCCAACCCATATTTTCTTTTTCTGTATTTGAAAACAATGACCTGTAACATGACAGACACATTTTCAATCAGGAAGATTCCGCATAATACAGGAATCAACAATTCTTTTCTTAAAATAATGGCTAGTACAGCAATCACTCCTCCCAGCATTAAACTTCCGGTATCTCCCATAAAAACCTGGGCAGGATACGTGTTGTACCAGAAAAATCCGATCACGGCACCTACCATTGCCACCGCAAAAATGGTGGTTTCTCCCATATTCGGAAGGAACATGATATTCAGATAATCTGCAAAGATGATGTTCCCGGAAAGGTAAGCGAAGAGAGCCAGCGAGAGCAGTATGATGGCACTGGTTCCTGCTGCGAGACCATCGATTCCGTCTGTAATATTGGCTCCGTTTGAAACCGCTGTTACAATGAAGATCACAATAGGAATAAAGACAATCCATGCCCATTCATGAGCATCTTTATCATTCATCCAAAACAATATACCACTATAATCGAATTCATTATTCTTTGCAAAAGGAACAGTAGAAACAGTAATTTTCTCTGTAGGCATAAAGTTCTGCTCTACGTTGTTTCTGTTGACCACTTTAGCATCTGCATATTTTCTTTTAACGGTGATGTCCGGGTGGAAATACATTGTAATTCCGACAATTAGCCCTAATCCGACCTGTCCTACAATTTTGAATTTACCACTTAGACCGTCTTTATTTTTTTTGATTTTCTTTAAGTAATCATCAAGGAAACCAATGGCACCCATCCAGAACATTGAAACCAGCAACAGAACAATATATACATTGGTAATTCTTGTAAACAACAATACGGGAATGATGGTTGCCAAAATAATGATAAGTCCTCCCATGGTAGGAGTTCCTTCTTTCTGTTTTTGACCATCCAAACCAAGATCACGTACCAATTCTCCCATTTGTTTTGTTCTCAGATAATTGATTACTCTTTTTCCGTAGACAAGAGCAATAATAAGTGAGAATAAGACAGACATTCCGGCACGGAAGGAGATGTATTTCAACAGTCCTAATCCGGGAACGTGAATTCCATGGTTGGTTAGATATTCGTATAGATAGTATAGCATGTTTCTGTTTTTTTATTATTTAAAAATTTAATTTATTTAAAGATTTAAAGATTGGGTTTATCAATATTTTCACTTAAATATTTAATAAAGTTTGATATGTTTGAAGAAACCTCTCTTGAAAGGGTGATGATTTCTCCAGCTTTATTTTCGTCACCTAATTTTAATCTTTTACTTACAATCAGCATACTTCTTACTTCTGCACAGCTGCCTTTTGCAATTTTTAAATATCTAATAAATTGTCTGTTATTATTATGTTCTCAGCCTTCCGCAATATTGTTGCTAATTGAAAAGCTCGCTCTTTTTATTTGGTTGTTAAATTCAAATTCTTTTTCAAAGCTTTGATTTTGAAGAAACTCATACATTTTCTGAATAAGATCTAAACTTTTGATATATACCGGGAAATTTTCAAAATTCTTCGTCATTATCAAATTTTTAAATCATTAAATGAGTTTAATCTTTCAATTTATTTGGACATTAATTTCCAAAGCTCATTAATTACTTCTTTGTCATCAAAATGATGTTTTACACCATTGATCTCCTGATAGGTTTCGTGGCCTTTTCCGGCAACCAAAACGATATCTTTAGGTTCTGAAAACTTTATGGCCATTTTTATGGCTTCTCTTCTGTCCGGAATTGAAGTGTATTTGCTGAAGTTTTGGGGTTCAACGCCTGCTTCAATTTCTTTAATAATCTGTGCCGGATCTTCTGTTCTCGGGTTGTCTGAAGTGATGATTGCCAATGTTGATTTTTTAGAGGCAATATTCCCCATTTCAGGTCTTTTGGAATGGTCTCTGTCTCCTCCGCAGCCAAACACGGTGATTAATCTTTCGTTTTTGGTTCTGATATCGTTGATGCTGTCCAGAATGTTTTCCAATGCATCCGGAGTATGCGCATAATCTACGATAAAGAAAATTCCACCATCGGATTTGAAGGTTTCAAATCTTCCGGAAACTCTTTTTAATTTGCTGATCGCCTGAAGAATTTCATCCTGCTCAAAACCAAGTTCTTCAGCAATTCCGAATACAAGCAGCAAATTGTATACATTGAATTTCCCGGTAAGTGTCGTCCAGAATTCTTTTCCGTTGAAGTTCAACAGCATTCCGTTGAAATCTACTTCCAATAATTTTCCGTGATAATCTGCCATGGTTTTCAAAGCATAAGACTTCTTTTTGGCCTTAGTGTTCTGAAGCATGACATTTCCATTCTTGTCATCCAAATTAGTGATGGCAATGGCTGTATCTTCTAATTGATCGAAGAATCTTTTCTTTGTTTTTAAATATTCTTCAAACGTTTTATGATAATCTAAATGATCATGAGTAAGATTGGTGAAACCTGCTATTTTGAAGTGTAATCCTTCAATTCTATTCTGAGCAATTCCGTGTGAGCTTACTTCCATGAAGGCAAATTCACATCCTTTTTCTACCGCTTCAGCTAAAATCCTGTTGATTGTAATTACATCAGGGGTGGTGTGTGTAGCCGGGATAATTTCTTCACCAATTCTGATTTCAACAGTGGAAAGTAAAGCAGAATCATATCCTAAGTTTTTGAATACATCAAAAAGTAGGGTAGAAACAGATGTTTTCCCATTGGTTCCTGTAACGCCAATAAGTTTTAGTTTCTGAGAAGGGTTTCCATAGAAGTTGGAAGCAAGATGCCCCAAAGCTTTAGAAGAATCTTTTACTTTGACATAAGTAACATTTTCTGCCAATGTTTCAGGAAATTCTTCGCAAACGATTGCTGCAGCTCCTTTTTCAATAGCAGATACGATAAATGAGTGACCATCCACCACTGTTCCTCTCATGGCAACATACAGAGCATTTTCTGTAACCTTTCTGCTGTCAATCACCAACTCAGTCACCTCACGGTTGTTATCACCGTGGATTTCCAATACTGGGATTCTGTTTACTAATTCTGTTATAATCATCTTTATCAATAGAGCTTTACTCTATTTTGGTTTATATCACTCTTTTGGAGTTCTGTTTCTTTAATTTTGCAGAGACAAATAAATTCTCTGATTCTTACTGATCGTTGTGCCTTCCAGCGGGAATTGTTCTTTGATTCTTCCCACCCCTTTATAGTCGACACGGTATCCTAAGTTTTCCAATTGCGGGATTACATTTTTACCGATTAATCCTACTACATTGGGCATTTGTTTATCATTCACTGCTACTTTTACATTAGGCTCAACCATTTTGCTCAGGTTTACCTTTTTGTCTACGAGCATTTCTTTTTCAATATTCTGAGGGGTCTTCAGGAATGTTTTTCCTGCAATTTCCTTAAACACCGGTGCTGAAACGGGTCCACCATAAAATCCTATAGAGGTATTGGGCTCGCTTATCATTACATAACAGGTGTATTTGGGTGCGTCTGCCGGATAAAATCCTGCAAATGATGCTCTGTATTTCATAGGACCGGGAAGCCAATATTCAAATCGGGCGGTTCCGGTTTTTCCTGCCATTTTAAGATTCGGGGTAAAGATGCTTCGTCCCGTTCCTTTTTCTACTGCTTTGGTTAAGGCGTTGGTCATCATTTTAATCGCTTTTTCAGAAGCCATTTTGTTGACCATTACTTCAGGCTTGGCATTGTACATCACCTTACCGTCTTTCATGATTTTATCGATGAATAAAGGCTTAAGCATTTTCCCTCCATTAGCAACACCATTGTAGAATGTTGTTAATTGCAGCAGGTTGATATTAGAAGAGTATCCGTAAGAAATAGAGGCTAGTGTTGCAGCATTCCATCTCTTGTTTTGTGGCGTAACGATCTTTGGTTTTGTAATTCCTGGAAGTTCAATATCCATTTTGTCGAATAACTTCCAACGTTTCAGGTGGTCAAGGAAAATCTGTGGCTTTTCTGCGTAATACTTTGTGATCAGCTTTGAAGTTCCTACATTGCTGGACTTCGCCAATACATCACTGATATCGTAAGTTCCTCCTCCGTGGCCATCAGAGATTCTCTGTTTTGCATATACCCAGACTCCGTTTCCTACGTTTACTGTTGTATTTTCATCAATAAATCCGTCATCCATTGCTGCTAAAAGCGAAATGGTTTTAAAAGTGGATCCGGGTTCAATATTATCTTTCAGTGCGTAGTTATAAGAGTCTTCATAATCTCCTGATTCTGTTCTTCTTAAATTGACAAGGGCACGTACTTTTCCGGTTTCAACCTCCATCACAATTACGGTACCATGTTTTGCTTCAAAATGGATCAACTGCTTCTCCAGAGCGGAGTGTGCAATATCTTGAATTCTAAGGTCTAAGGTCGTGTAGACGTCTTCTCCATCTACAGGTTCCTGAACTTTCCAGAAGTCGATGGGTTTCCATTGTGAAGAGTTGATTCTCTGCTCCAGTCTTTTGCCGTCCGTTCCTGTCAGATATTTTGAGAAAGCTCCTTCCAATCCGGATCTAAGTTCTCCGTTATCCATACCAATGGTTCCGGCTCCGATTTCTGACGTGGCCAATTCTCTTTTATAGTTTCTGTCAACGATAAATCCTCCTTTATTTTTACCTCTTTTGAAGATTGGGAATTTTCTGATTCTGTCGTATTGGTCAAAATCAAGACCTTTTACCAAAGTGTAGTATTGGTTTTTCTTTTTCTTCTGCTCGTCAAATTTCTGTCTGAATTCTCCTCTGGATTTTCCGAACATTTTGCTCAGAGAATCAGTCAGAGCACCAATGTTGTTGGTGTACACCGTATCTTTCATCGTTTTGAAGTCAAGATAGATGTCATACCGCATCACCGTTGTCGCGAGAATAGAACCGTCGGAAGCAAAAAGATTACCGCGGGCAGCCTTTAAAGTGGCTTCACGATAATTTTTATTAATGTAATCATCTTTAATTTCCTGGACATTAGTATTCTGAAGGATAACAATCCTTGCCAAGAACATTACAAACACGCACAAAGCTACCACTGCAAAGAGGTAGCCCCATCGTAACGTTTTCTTACGCTTATTGTCATATTCATTTTGCTTTTGCATCTGTACTATCCAGTTTTATTAGCAATTTGTGAGGGTGGTTTTCCAGGGTCATCAATGAATCCCGGGCGACTTCTTTCCCCAGCTCTGATTCCATTTTCACTTTGATCAGCTTACTCTGGGCGTAAGCGTTTCTCGATTTATATTCTTCTGTTTCTTCCTTTAAGGCGTTTACAATTTTAATTTTCTTATTGACGAGATGATTCGTATAAATCATGGACATCATCAGTATAAACAACAAGAGAAAATACCTGTAATGTATTTTGATCTCATCACGATTCAGAAAGTTTCCTTTTATAATATCTATAAAAGTGAGTCTTTTCTGGGGGCGATTTGTTGTTCTTTTTGCCAAAACTTTTTTATAATTGATTAATGATAAAAGATAATTGATATCGCTTATCACTTATGATTTATCATTTATACCTTTATTCCTGTTCTCATTTTGGCACTTCTTGCTCTTGAGTTTTCTTCGATCTCCTGATTGTCAGGAATGATTGCTTTACTCTTTATCAATTCGAATGCCTTTTTATAATTTCCGTAGATATCTCTTTCCGGTTCTCCCTCGAACATTCCGTTTTTCAGGAATCTTTTTACCAAACGGTCTTCCAGAGAGTGGTAAGAAATAACGACTAATCTTCCTTCCTGTTTCAATACATTGAAAGCCTGAACCAACATTTCTTTCAATACTTCCAGTTCCTGGTTCACCTCAATTCTTATCGCCTGGAAAAGCTGAGCATAGAACTTATTTACTTTATGAGGCGGAATATAGCTGAAAAGCTTTTTCAGATCCTCTGTCGTATTTATCGTTTTTATCTTTCTATGATGAACAATTTCTCTTGCCAGCTTTCTTGCTTCTCTTAGCTCTCCATAATGATAGAAAAGATCTGCAAGCTCACTTTCTTCATATTCATTGATTACTCTTTTGGCATCAAGATTCTGCATTACATTCATTCTCATATCCAAAGGAGCATTGCTTCTTGTGGAAAATCCTCTGTCTGCTTCATCAAACTGGTGAGATGAAACACCTAAGTCTGCCAAAACACCATCTACCTGAGAAATTCCGTACATCAGTAAAGAGTTTTCCAGAAATCTGAAATTCTGATTGACCAATGTAAACCGTGGATCATCAATTGTATTTTTAAGTGCATCCAGGTCCTGATCAAAACTGAACAATCTCCCTTTATCGGAAAGTCTGCTCAAGATCTCTCTTGAATGGCCTCCTCCTCCAAAGGTGCAGTCCACATATATTCCGTCAGGATTCGTCACCAAATCATCAACACTCTGCTTCAACAAAACGGGGTTATGATACATGCTTAATTGTGTTTTTTATTTAATAATAATCAATTAATAACCTACTCAAGTTATTCTTCATCAAAAGAACCCATCACATCTTCTGCAAGGCTTGCAAAATCAGTTTCATTGGTGGAAATTACCTTTTCATAGGCATCTTTATCCCAAATTTCGAAGAGCTCTCCCGCGCTGGTAATCACAATATCTTTCTGAAGATTTGCGAAATTCGTCAGGTCTTTGGAGATCTGTAACCTTCCTGCATTATCCAATTCTACTGTCTTTACTCCTGCCGTAAACATTCGTATGAAATCAGCATTCTTTTTTATGAACCTGTTCAGTTTATTAATTTTGCCCATCAGTTTGTCCCATGCATTCATAGGATATACCTCCAGACAAGGTTGGAACACAGATCTTTTGACTACAAATGCGTTGTCTTCGAAGTCTTCCATCTGTTTGATTAAAGATGAAGGAACTTTTAAGCGGCCTTTGTCGTCAATTTTACACTCGTATGTTCCAATGAAATTTTTCATTTGGGACAAATTTATATAATAATTTCCAAAATTTCCCACTTTTTCCCACTTTTTGACTCAATGTTAATAAGTTTTATTAAAGATTGAATTCCAATAATGTAAAATACTGATATGAAGAGACTTGCTGGAAGTGTTATTTTAGCCATAATAAAGCGGTTTTGAAAAAAAAAGTTAAAAAGGGGAATATTATATTATTTTTATCTTAAATTAGGATAATCAAAATTTTTTTGAGGTTTAATTTGTATTTTTGCAAGGCTTTATTAAGGCGTTTTATGATATTTAGTACAAAAAAAGAAAAGAAATATTCCTATGTAGAAGCAGGAGAAGGACATCCATTGGTGCTGTTGCACGGGTTAATGGGTGGTTTGAGTAATTTCGATAAAATGGTAAGTTTTTTTTCGGAAAGGGGGTTCAAAGTATATGTGCCTCAATTACCCATCTATGATCTTCCGGTACTCAATACGAATCTCACTACTATCGCAAAATATATTATCAAGTTTATAGAAAGTCATATTTCAGGACCTGTAACCATTGTAGGAAACTCAATGGGAGGGCATGTAGGACTTATTCTAACTTTGGCAAGACCTGATCTGGTAAAAAATCTTGTTCTTACGGGAAGTTCTGGATTATACGAAAGAACTTTCGGGGACAGTTTTCCTAGAAAGAATGACCGCTCTTATATCAGAAAGAAAACGGAAGAAGTTTTCTACGATCCAAAAGTAGCGACAGAAGATCTTGTAGATGAAGTTTTTGCAGTAGTCAACGATAGGATGAAAGGAATAAAAACAGTAATGCTGGCAAGAAGTGCTATTAAGCACAACATGCTGAATGATCTTCCGAAAATTCTGACTCCTACATGTCTGATCTGGGGAAAGCAGGATAATGTAACTCCTCCGGAAGTGGCAGAAGATATGAATAAGTTTATTCCGAATTCGGATTTATTCTGGATTGATCACTGCGGCCACGCTGCGATGATGGAAAAACCTGATGAATTCAATGAGATCCTATACAACTGGGTAAAAGATAAAGTTTAAAATATATAAATGACCATTAAGAGCTTTTCTTAATGGTTTATTTTTCTAAAATACATTCAAAAATGATTATTAAAACAGCAGAGTTTGTAAAGAGTAGTGGAAAATGGCAGGAATGCCCAGAACCCAATATTCCCGAATATGCTTTTATCGGAAGGTCAAACGTAGGAAAATCATCACTGATCAATGCCATGATGAATCATAAAGATTTGGCTAAAACTTCGGGGACTCCGGGAAAAACTCAGCTGATCAATCATTTTTTGGTAAATGAAAACTGGTACCTTACCGATTTACCAGGATATGGGTATGCAAAGGTTTCAAAAGTTCAGCGAAAGGATTTTGAAAAACTGATCACCAATTATATTCTGAACAGAAGAAATCTGGTGAACCTTTTTGTTTTGGTAGATTCAAGACATACTCCACAGAAAATTGACCTGGAATTTATCCAATGGTGTGGGGAAAGCGGAATCCCATTCTCAATTGTCTTTACAAAAGCAGATAAGCTAAAACCGAACGTTGTTATCAAAAACGTTGAGGATTATAAGACCGAGCTTCATAAAACCTGGGAAGATCTTCCGGAATTATATGTTACCTCAGCAGAAAAGAAAGAGGGGGGAGACAAGATTCTTGATTTTATACAAAAAACCAATGAGTTTTTAACAAATAATAATATAAGTTTCGATGAGTAATATGGTCTGGAAAATTAAAACGTTTGACGAGTTTACGGTACCTGAATTATATGCTGTACTGAAAGCACGTATAGATGTTTTTGTTATTGAGCAGAACTGCCCTTATCCTGATCTTGATAATTATGATCAGAAGGGAGTTCATATCTGGGCGGAAGAAGACGGGCAGGTTCTCGCTTACTGCCGTGTTTTTGATAAAGGAATAAAGTTTGACGAGACTTCCTTCGGCAGGGTTCTGACCACAGAGCAGGCAAGAGGAAAAAGCCTTGGAAAACAGCTGATACAATATGCCGTAGAAACCATAGAAAACCGTTTTCATACTTCTGAAATCAAAATATCAGCGCAGGACTATCTGTTGAGATTTTACAGTGGATTCGGGTTTGTAGATACCGGAAAGAAATATCTGGAAGATGATATTCCCCATACGGAAATGATCAGAAAATAAATAAAAGCGAGGAATTAGATTTCCTCGCTTTTTTAATAGCTAAATATATGGAGTGTGTTTTTTATTTTCCTGAGATTGCTTTTAAGATAATGGGTTCCAGGTTGGAGGGAAGGTCGGCGGATTTGATCTGGTACTTTTTGATTTTCATTTCTTTAAACCAATTTTCCCAATACTCTTTAATAACAGCTTCTTCAAAAGGATTTCCTTTTTCCGGATTGATTCCTAAAACGATGACCTCGAGATTACTAAGGTTTTCATTTGCTTTTACAAAGCCGTAGCCCTTTTTTTCAATGATATTTTTAAAATCAGAGGTGGTAAGATTATTGGCTTTTATGAGTTTGGTTGTCAGATAAGAGGTTTTGTTTCCCTCTGCAAATTGGGTGTTTTGATGATACATATACCCGTCTGTCAAAATGAACAGAATATTTCTTTTATCCTGTTTTATACAGTAATCATTGACTTTATTTTTAAAAAATTCCCAGATATCTGAGCCAACATATTTTCCATCTTTTATTGCTGACTGATAGATGTTTAAAGGTAATTCAGAGTATTTTTTATCAACGGAATCAAAATAACTTTTTGGGATATCCTTGTTGAAAGAAACTTTCAGCTCCTTAGTGAAGTCGTTTATTTTTGGATCAGAAGGTTCCGGGTTGAAGAAAACCTGCATCTGATCATCATACGTAATGATTTTCTTGGATTTAATATGGTTTAAAAATCCCTTTTCAATGGCTTTGATGTATTCCGTATCCCGTTGGAAATACTGCATGGTAGGATTCGGATTAGCTATAGTATCGATTCTGTCGGATAAATCGATTAAAATACTTACATTGATATTGTTTGAGTCAACTTCCGGTGGGCAATTTGTGCAAGGTAATTTCGGCGGTTGTTCTTTACAACAGGAAGCCAAAGAAATAATGAATAATAAATAGAATATTTTTTTCATAATTTTCAGTTATAAAGATGATAAATACACTAAATTCTGATTGTCGGAATTAGCACCCACAGTTTCCAAATTGGTATTATAAGTGGCAATACAGTCATCAATCATCGTTTGTTTTTCTGTTCTTGAAACGGCTATTTTTTCACCGATAAAGGTGATCCAGCCCTGAACATATTCCGAAGCATACAATTTGTAATCTTTAGTAGGAATAATGACTCCATCAATAATATTCTGAAGCTCTTCAATTCTACCCCGTGTTTTAATAATCAGTTCTTTTGTATTTCCGATATTGGCCAGAATTTCTTCAATTTCCTTCTTCAAAACATTGATCTTTTCCTGAAAGAATTCAACTTTTCTCTGTCTGATTTCCTGTTCGTTTTTGATCTTATCCTTTTCTCTGTGTTCTTTCATTACAAAATCGAAAACCAATCCCCAGATAATATATACAATGAATCCGGCGAAAATAATTCCCCAAAACTGAATCTTAGTAAAAGCTATTTTAAGATCAAAAGGCGGGGAATCAAAAATTTTATTAAGCTCATATAATTTTGACTCGATTTCGTAGGCTAAAATGGAATCGAAAATAAATGTCACAATAAATAGTAATCCAAGCTTGATGTAATTCGCTCTCGTTTTATTCTCCCAAAACATGTGAATCAAATAACCTAGTCCGAGAAATACAAAGGGAATCAAAGTTACAAATGCTCCTTCAATAACTCCTTCGTTCCATGCTTTGCTGAAGGCCTGTGCATCCAAAACACTTTGAATAACGGTACTTTTGGCATCAAAACTTTTAAAAAAAGCGGAGTAAGAAGTTGAAATATAAAACGTCAACAAATACAAACTTATAGGAAGCAAGAGAATAGCTCCGATCCAGAATTTTGTTGAAGCTCCTTTTGCTGCTTTTACATTGTATTTTTCCGGATTTCTCGGAAGATCAAGGATTTCTGCTTTTAAGCCTTCAATAGCATGCTGATGATTTTCAACTTCCGTGTTTTTACTTTTTACCTGTTCTTCTTTGGTTTCCTGTGAGACAGTTAAAGCTTTGATCTCAGTTTCCCTGTTTTTCTGTTCATTGACGTAAGATTCTTTTAGGTTCTTCTGTTTTTCAACCATTTCTTTTTCCTCATTCTGAAATTTTGAGTAAACGGCATCAAGACAGATGGATAGAGTAGAGTGGTTTCCACTGGTTCGCGAACTGTCTCTGTATCCGGATTCATGGTAGGTTCTTTTCCGGTTTTCTTCGAGAGATTCATTATTCGGATTGTCCTCGTTTTTTGGAAATGTTTCCTGTTCAGGTTCTATCGGAACAGATTTTAGTTTAAATAAATTTTTTATACTGGTGGTATCCATGATCAGTTAGTTTTTTAATTCATATAAAATTTCACTTTTATTTTTTCCGATTTTCACGGCTTCAATGAGATAATCTACAATTGCTGTTACGTTTTCTTCCAAAAAACCAAACATCAAAACGTATTTTTGCATCGCAGAATATTCGTTCGGGGAAACAATTCCATCCGCCCAGATCATGACTGTGAGATCATACAGATAATCAACTTTTTCTTCAATAGTTTTCGGAATCAATGATTTTAAATTGATAGGATTTAAAAGAATTTCGTCTAAATTTTTTGATGAAATTCCTCTTTCTTCTGCACATTTGTAAAGCATTTTTAATTCTAATGCGCTGAAATCATCATCACAGATTGCCATTTGATACAATCTTAAAAAATGAGCTTTGAGATTTTCTGTTATATGATTGTTTTCCATGATGGTTACTCTTCTTTTGGTTTTTTAGGATTAATGATTCTGTCTCTTGACACAGTTCTTTGATGTATTGGTGCTGATGGTTGTGAGGGTTCTTCGGTAACTTCTTCTTCCTTTTTCTGTTCTTTGTTTTCTATGAAATTGATCAATAAAAATAAAATCCCCGTTATAATGTCAAGCGGCATCCATATGCCTTTTCTATATAGATAAATGGGGAAAACGGGATTGAAAAGAATAAGAATGATCAGAAAAATTATACTGAAGTAATGCTGTTTAAAGCTTAAGGTATTGTATAAAACCAGCAAAGCTCCAATGGAAACAAGAATTCTCAGGAAAGTATAATATTCTATAGGAAGTCTGAAAATAGCGATGAAACAGCATAACGCACAGAAGGTGAGAAAGACTTTTAAGGGGTTCATTCTATTCTTTGTTTTGCTTCAATCTGCTCTTCATACCAATACTTCTGCGTGCTGAAATCTAAAGGCCAATCTTTTTGAGCTCGTTGTTTTATGGAATTATCTTCTATCGTTTCCATATAATCATAGGCTTCAATTTGTTCATTAATCCAATATTCTTGTGTAGAATAATCATTAGGCCAGTCTTTTTTTGCTTTTTCTTTTAATTTAAGTAGAATAGCCTCCTTTTTTGGATCGGTATGTTGTACTGCTATTTCCTGAGGATGAACATCAGGAGTTTCAAGTGAATTAAGATTTTTGTAAGAATCTTTACTTTTTTTATCATCCATACTTCCAAAGGCGATGAATACAAAAAGGAAGAATAGGCCTGCAGAAATGATGTGTTTAACGTTTTTCATATATTTTAGTGGTTAAATTATTTTTTGATAGATAATAAGGCATGCTTGCTCCAAGCAAATAAAATATAATATCAATGGGATCGAATGTTCCGGGGATAAGTTTAAATAGCTGAAGAAATTCTGACAGAACAGCAGCAATAGGAATACTGAAGATCCAAAAAGCATTTTGGCAGGTCATTGATAACTTCCATATTTGCAACGAAACTGCCACATAAGAAAATGTCCAAAGTCCATCCGGAAGACTATAAATAACCCAGCTAGGAAAAGAACAGATATTTCTGAGATTTTTGAGAATATTAATTTGATGAGAAAGACTTAAGTATTCAAACCAATGAAACATTATAAGTCTTTCTGTTCTGAAGATGATGTAAATAAATCCACCTGCAACGACAGGAAGAAAGAGTGCTGCTGTTTTTAAAGCCCGGATCATTATTTTACATCTTTATAAAAAACATATCCTTTTTTTCCATTTGATTTAATCAGGACTTTGTACCATGAGCCTTCCTTTGAAAGCTGGGTCAGTTTGGTGTTTTTAGAGACTGTTGTTATTACTTTAGATGTAAGAGAAGGTTTTTCGTAAATATTTATAGCTTCAATTCCTGCAATGTATCTGTTGTTGGAATTTATATTGACCTTAACCTCATCAATAAATACTTTTGGCGGTTTAGTGGATTTAGCTTTTGAGGATTCGTGCTTTTTAGATTTACTTTTAGTAGAGCTGCCCGAAGATGAACTTCTGCCGGAAGATCCGCCACGACAAACACCACAAGTTCCACCACTACTGCAGTGTCCGCATCCTGAACAGTTGGAACAAGCCGTACAATAAGCAGAACCGGTACATCTTCCACCATGTCCTCCTACGCTGTCATTGGCTTTAAAACAAGAATTTAAAAGAAATAAAGTAAAGGTAACTATGAGGAATGGGATTAGTTTTTTCATGGTATTAATTTTTATGAATAGTTCTCCAAAGTCTGATGAAGCTGAGTCCTGTAATTGTAGATTTCATCCAGAGTATTTAGTAAAACCTTTTCTCCGGCCTCTTTTCCGTTATGGAATGTTTCTAAATATTTATTAGCGGTATTAAAATGTAGTCTGCAAAGTGGTTTTCTATTATTATCATCCAGCAAAATCCCGAAATAGGATAAGGTGTCTCTGTAGGCAATTCTCGAAGACGGAATTTTCTCTCTCAGAATCGCTTTTACGATTTGAAAACCTTCCAGCTCTTCCTCTGTTGTTACGATTTTAGAGTCGTTATTTTCATCAATAGGCTGTGATGTTTTTATGTCATCTTCCCTTTTTTCAATTTGTTCATTAATGCTCAATGCAGATTTTAACCGGAAACTGATTGATTCATTAATAGAAGTTGTTAATGCTTTTTTGGTATACTCTTTAAAAGAAAGCATTCGGTTGGCTGTCATCGGTTTCTCAAAGAATTTTCCTACCAATAGCTTTACCAATTCATCAGAAGGAGATTCTATTTCTTTTTCGAATTCCTTTCTTATCGCCTTAATATATTTTAATGCTTCAGCAGAATCCAGAATACTTTCCAGGTTGTAATCCTTTTTAGTAAAGCTCTCCAGGATTTTGATAGAACTGTCTTTTAAGTCTTCCATATTGATCGTGAAAAATGGTTTCTCATCCATAATATTGGGCTTTTCAAGATCTGTATAGAAATTATAAATAATACCGTTCGTAAGAACACCAAATCTTGTTTTAGAAACATGGTAATATCTGTGAAGTTGAGAATTGTGAGCGTCTGCACTTTCTTTCCAATGCTTGCATTCGATGATGAAGATTGGCTCATCATTATTTTTGATCACATAATCTACTTTTTCTCCTTTCTTGGTTCCGATATCACAAACATGCTCAGGAACCACTTCTGTAGGATTGAAAATGTCATAGCCTAAAATTTGTATAAAAGGCATTACAAAAGCATTCTTTGTCGCTTCTTCCGTGCCGATCTGCTCCTTTAAACCTGTTACTTTTTGATGCAGCTGTTCTAGTTTTATTTTAAGATCCATAGTTTTAATTTTTTAAAGTTTCATCAATGACTTCTGCTGTTGGAGCATTTGATTTTACGGAAGCAATACCATTTTCCATCCCGGATTTTGAACTGTACATTTGACTGTTTCCAATAATTTCTCCGTTTCTGGCTTTTAACACGAAATAGTCTTTTCCATTTTTCGCCACTCTTTTATCGTATCTTGAAAGATCCTGTGAATTAATCTTTACGGATTCTATTCCTTTTTGACAAGATGCTTTCTGAACATACCCTTCGCTGGTTAAAATAATTTCGCCATTTCCGGCTTTTAGATTAAACTGATACTCCTTGTTGATTCTTTGAGTGATTATGAATTTTCCCATGGTGGTTATTTTTTATTTTTAATAAATCTTTCTGAAATTTCTATTTCATTAAGAATTTGTTGATTAGGTAAAATGATTTGAATTTCTCCTGAAGGATTTTCTATAAGGTGAGCACCGGATCTGCAGTTTTGAAAACGATATCTGAAGGCTTTTAATCCTGAAATAAATCCATCCTGTATTGTTTTTTCATACACATACTTAGAACAGCTGGTTCTGAAGATACATTTCCTCCTTTTTGCCGGAGGAATGCCCCACCAATAAATTTTAATAAGAAGAATTAATAGATTTTTCATTTTCTTTTTTACTGAAAACTGCCATTTGATAAGAAGTCATATAGCCAGGTTTATGACCAAGACCAAAGCATCCGTCAATAGGTTGTATATAGGTCGATACGCTTTCCAGTCTTACATATTCCCAGCCGTCATTGGAATGAGCTTTTATTAAATTGTCTAATTGTTCTGCAATGTTTTTTGCACTCATATTTTGTTGATTGGCTGTGGCAACAAATGGTATTACTTTGTATTCCATAATTGTTTTATTTATACTCCAAAAGTATCACCCTTTACCTCCCAATCCTTACGGGAAACCGTAAAACAAAAAAACCTTTCAAAAATGAAAGGTTTGTATATCAAAGTGCGGGTATTGGAGATTTAAATAATCCCTAAATCCTTACAAAAAGCAACAAGCTGCTCATTACTGGTGACCTGAAGATCTTCTTTCAGGGTATTGAGTTTTTTCTCTACACTGCTCAGGCTGTTGGGCTTGATATTATTGTTCAGAAGATATACAGGAATATTCTTCTGAAGAACCCCCTGAGACAAAAGAGAGACCAGCGTAATGTCATACGTTGAAAACTCATAGCTGTTCAGCTTCTTTACTTCCTGTTTGAGATCAAGAGAAAGATAGTTTTCATTGACGTATACAGAAGCGATTGCTTTTTTCAGTTCTTTGGAATCATTTCGGGCTTTACGAACAAAACCATTGATTCCATATTCTGAGAAAAGAGAATCTATAACCCCGGATTTGTGTTCTGCTGAAAAGACAATGGCTTTCAGTGAAGGATGCAGTTCTTTGGCGGCACTGATAAGTTCCTTACCATCTTTAATTTTTTGTTCACGGTGATCCTCTTCAAAGGAAAGATCAGTAATCAGTAAATCATATAGATCATTTTCCCGGATAGATTTTTGAATTTTGGCTATGGCATCATCACAATAATACACATAATCTGCATTGGAAATATTGAGATCCTCTAATGTTTTCTGTACAGAAATACTGCTGCTTTCGTGGTCTTCGGCTATTAAAATTTTTTTGAACATTCTTTTTGTTTTTTACGATGCAGGGAATGAAATATAAATCTTCAACCCTTTTTCTGTTGTGTTGTCAAAAGTAATTTCTCCATCGATGTTTTCAATACGGGAAACCGTATTCCTCAACCCATTTTTGTAGGAAAGATCTCCGGGAATACCTACTCCATTGTCTGTGTACTGAATTTTGATCAGGTTATTATTTCTTTCAAATTTAAAAGCAACAAGACTTGCCTGGCTGTGTTTTTTCATATTCACCAAAAGCTCACGGATCACCTGATAGACATTATCTTTCGCTGAATCATTCACTCCGTTCCAGATATTTTTCTCATTTCCGGCCAGAAAGGTATTCACCTCCTCATTTTTGAAAGAACCAATAAGCCCGGAAATTTTTTCATCAAACTCCACAACGTCTTTAGCATCAGGTTTTTCATAAGAAATGTCTCTGGATTTTTCATACACAAATTCAAGTTCGTCCAATGCTTTATCCCTATCAAAATGTTCCTGATTTTCAATTTTAGTCATCACCTGATAGATCCCATTGGCAACTACATCGTGAACCTTTTTAGACATTTTGAGCTGAGTGTTTTTTACTTCGATTTCTTTTTCTTGTTGAAGTTTTTTTTGTCTTTTCTTATATAAAATGATAATAATAATTAGTAGAGCAACAAGTAATCCTGAAAGAAAATATTGCCATAATAATTGAACTTCTTTTTCTGCTTTTTGTGCTTTAACTTTTGTGTTTTCATATTTTATAAAAGCAAATTTGGTTGTGTAATCATTACGATTAGCCTGAATACTGTCGGATAAACTTTTATATATTTGAAAATGTTTATTTGTATTTGCTGGTTTATCAACATAAATTATTCGTTCAATAGCTTCTAGTCTATCTTCAGGACTTTTGTTTAGTTGGGCAATATCAAGCATTTTTTTTGCATAATAGAGCGATTTTTCTGGATTTGATTTCTTATTTATTTCTGCCAAATGAGAATAGCTTGAATTAGCACCCCAAAAATCTTTATTTTCTAATTTGAGTTTTAATATATTTTCAATATTAATTTGAGCGTCAGCATTATTGTTGTCTAGCCATTTTATGTATTCAATATTGTCTTTGATCCTATTTTTCAAGTTTAAATCTGAAAGATTTGATAAATCAAGTTTTTGTAAAATATCCAATGCTTGTTTATATTTTCCTAATTTATATTCTGCAACAGATTTATTATTTAATATACTTAATCTGTTTTGCCCTGACTCGATCTTAACGGAAAGAGCCTTATCATACCATTCAATTGCTTGAGAATATTGATTTTGATTTAATTTCAAATTACCCATTGTGTCATATAATGCATAAAGGCTTTCATCATTTTCCTTCATCATTTTTAAGGATTCTACTAATGTTGATTCTGCACCCAAAAAATCACCCCTATTTTTTTGAGCGCTTGCTTGTACAATCAAACTTTTAGAAATATTAGAAAAATCATTTTCTTTACTATAATAACTAATGGCTTCCTGAAGTTTTAAATAGGCTTTAACATCATTTTTTTCAAGAAGATTAACGCCTTCTTCATATAACTTATCTGCTTTTGTTATATTGGGATTTGTTTCAGATCTTTCCCCGCATGAAGCAATGAGACAGAAAGAAAAAAGGAAAAATAATAAATTTCGTATCATTCTACTAAAATAAAAAAAACCACTCTAAAAGAGTGGTCAAAACTTTTTATTTTTTAGGAGGAAGTGTTGTTCCTGTTTCTCCTCCCGTATCGCTTCCCCCAGTTTCTCCTGTACCTGTAGATTCTCCTTGAGATTGTGTAGTTACAGTTGTTGGGTTATTATCATTGGCTGTTGTTGCATTGGCATTATTGTTTGAGAATGCTAAACCGAATAGCATTAATATAATTTCTAACATGGTTCAAAAAATTTATTGTTAAAGCATTCGTGTTCTTCCCTGCGAAACAGATCGCAGATAGTATTACACGATTAAAAAAATTGAAGCGCTTCTAAATTTTTTGGGAAGTAAACCTTCAAAAACGGAGGAGAAACATCTGCTTCCCAACCCGGAGTTTTCCTCCGTTTTATCTGGTGATTTTAAAATCAGTTTTGTAAATTTGTTTTTGTAATGTTTTGTTTATCACTGATTTTGTTATGGCAAAGATGGGGAAGAAAGGAAAGTGAGTGTTAGACAAAATATGGACATCGATAGACAAGAAATGGACAGGAATTCGTTACGGAATCCCGTAATGCGACACGGTAGAAAATCGCCTATTTTGTAATTGCCTTTAAAAACTAATTATGTCCAAAGTAAAACTATTAATCAATGAGGTATTTAGACAGGGGGAAATAGATTCTGGAAAGAATAAAAAGAATGGGATTGCCCTTTTTCTAAGTGTACATTTAAATGAATCTTTAAAACTTCGTATTGATGAAAGAACGCTTGTTAGATACCATGATGCTTTTGTTACTGGAATTAAAGATGAGATAAGTATCGAACCATTTAAACTTAATGTATTTAGTCAATATGTTGGTTATGAAAACTTTGCTGAATTCTCTAATACGTTTATTAAGAAAGATGAAGATGCCAACTTGACAGAAGTTAAAATAAGTATAGATGGTAATGAACATGTAAACTCACAAAAATCTCCAGAGGTAAATATTAATATTACGAATATTAATAAATCGGGTTATCCGGTAAAGGATTTTCTAACAAAAAATGGGATAGGCATTTTGGAAATGACCTTCGTTTTACTTTTGGTTACCGGCGGTGTTGTTTTTTCAAATCCATCAACTAAAAATAGAGATGAAAATAGACTAGGCATTATGTCTTTCATGAGCCCGAGTAAAAATTATATGTATTGGGATGGGCAAGAATTTATTGAGACAGACAGTAATAATATCGGACCTGAGTTTAATGTAGTTGCCAGAGATGAATATAACCTCAAGTATTTTAAAAGGATAACAAGAAAGGATACGATGACGATTGAAAATTCTATGGGAAGAACCTGGTATTCAAAATACAACGGAAATGTTGAATTCTTTACGGCTGATGGTGTTGATCCTGATAATAATAGAGAACTGAGAAAATCTACTCCATTAATGATCGAGAAATATGCAGGTAAAAGCACAGACTCTATACAAGCAGAATAAACTTCCTTCACAATTATTTAAAATTCAATTAAAACAAATCCACAGCGATTCGCTTAATTTCGTCTTATTTTAAGATGAACAAAGGAGTATTCACCCTATTATTTTTTATATTTGCCCTTTTTCAGGCGCAAAGACCTGTGCAGATCGCTTTTCTTTCCGATGTGCATTTTCAGGACTTGTATGGAAGTTTTTCGGATCATGATTTTAAAGGAATTCTGAACCCTAAAACAGGAAAATCCACGATTCTGAGAACGATGGATTCTCAATTGCACTCTACAAGAATTTTCAATGAAAATTATTTTGCTTTTCTTAAGGCCTTAGATGATATTGCTGCAAAAGGAATTAAAATTGTAGCCATGCCCGGGGATTTTTCGGATGACGGACAAGCTTATAACCTCCGTGGACTTCATACCATTTTAGAACAATATCACCGGAAATACGGAATTAATTTTTATTTGACGACAGGAAACCATGATCCGGTAGGACCGTTCAGAAATGAAGGCGGAAAAGATGATTTTCTTGGACAGGACGGAAGACCACTGGGAATTTACAGCAAAGAAAATATCGGCAAATCAAAGGATAATGTCATCACAAAAGATATTGCAGAATCCGGATACCTTGAAATTCTGAGTGAACTAAAAGATTTTGGTTTCTATCCAAAAAAAGGAGATCTGTTTTGGAGTACGCCTTTTTATCGTGATTCGTTTAAAAATTATTCTTACGAAAAAGCGCTGCAATCGGCAGATTACTCCCAAAGAATGTATGAAGTTGAAAAAGGATTTTCTGTTCCGGATTTGAGTTATGTTGTGGAACCCGTGAAAGATGTGTGGATGATTGCCATCGACGGAAATACCTATATCCCGAAAAACCTCAATGAAAATCCCCAAAATACATCCAACTACAAAGGAGCAAGCATTGGTTATAATAATGTACTGACTAACAAAAAACATGTAATAGAGTGGGTAAAAAAGCTTGCTGATGAAGCGAAAAAAAGTAATAAAACATTGATTGCCTTTACCCATTATCCTATGATCGATTTTAATGATGGAGCCACCCAGGAAATTAAAAACGTATTAGGTAAAAAAAAATGGCAGTTGGAGCGGGTTCCTCAGGATGAAGTGGCAAAAGTGTTTGCAGAAGCAGGATTGCAGATTCACTTTGCGGGTCATATGCACATTAATGATACCGGAATGAGGAGGGTAGGAGATCATGTATTGATCAATGTTCAGGTTCCGTCACTGGCAGCATATTTGCCCAGCTATAAAATTCTGACCATACAATCTTCGGACATTATGGAAGTACAGACAGAAGTTTTGAATGAGGTTCCGCGCTTTGATGAATTATTTCCTTTGTATGAAAAAGAATATAAAGCGTTGCAAAGTGATCCAGGTAAAATGCGTTGGAATAAAGATATTTTGAAAACGAAATCCTATCACGATTTCATGCTCTTTCACTTAAAAGAATTGGTTCGCCTGAGAATGATTCCAGACGATTGGCCGAAAGATTTTATTGAAAAAACTAAGAATCTGAATGGAGAAGATCTCCTGCTGCTTATTCAAAATAAAAATCGGCTGAAAGAGAAGAAGATTGTCTCAGAAATTTTTAAAAAGTGGTCTGTTGATGATCTGTTATTGGATTTATATAAGTTTCAGTCTGCAGATGAACTCGCAAGGAAAGATATTCCCAGGGAACGATTGGAGCAGTATCAGGTATTGGAGCAATTATATCAGGAGAATCAGTCGCAGAACCCATTGGTGATCCAGCTAAAATCTGTTTTTAAAATACTTTCACTGCTTTCTAACGGAGATCCGGCAGATCATTTTGAAATAGATTTGAAAAGACAGAAAATAAGAAGACTGTAATGTTTTTGTTGACCACTGGTTTTTACAGATGTTTCCATTTGTTAAAAACAGAAGGGTAATTTGCGATAAAAAAGAAAGACCATCAGCAATCTGACGGTCATTTCTTTTCAATATCTAATCATGAATATATTATTTTCCCGTTACAGGATTCTTTCTTTCATAGGTGTTGTTCTCAAAGCTTACCTTATAACTGGATTTGAATAATTTGCTTGGATAATAATAATCGGTCGTAATAATCTGTGCACCGCTGTGCTTGGCCTTTTCAAACCTTGAATAATCTTCACTGCGTGCTTCCGTAGTATCTGCATCAGCCCTGGTACGGATGATATAGCCTTTTTGTACCAGATCTTTTATGACCGCATCATCTTTCTTTGGTTCATTCATCAACAAAACAGCGGCTTCAGGTGTTCCCGGATTAGAATTAGTGAAAATCATTCTCCCTTTTAATGAAGGATGGTCTTTGATGTACAAATCCCTGTTCTCACTGTTGTTATCCAGTACAAAAAGGAATTTGCCTTTTACCTCTTTCACTTTTGGCCAGTTTTTCTTTACAACAGCTTCATTTAAGGTGGTATAAGAACCGCGGATATCATCCGGAGCGATGATTTTGTCCCTCCCAAGATATTTTTTCAGTTCATTATCAAGATCATCAAAAAGCTTTGAAGTATAATGCTCGGGTTCTGTTCCAAACTGGTTGGCTTTTCCGTCTTTAGGTTCAAGGGTTATAAAAACAGGGGTATGGTCAGGATGAAGGTCAGACCATTTTTTCAGGTCTTTCAGGCAGTCTTCCAATGTATAATACCACGTCTGAAAATCAATATCTGTAATATGAATCATTTTGTAACCCGGTTTCTTCATTTTACCATCCGGATCAAAAGACTCAGTGGTTTTTACCAGATCCAGAATTTTTGGATGGGCGTATTTCCCCCCTTTACTATCAGCATATACATCAATTTCCAGGTTTCTCAATCCAAGGTCCAATTGCTTGGGCATAGGAATGTGTTCATATTGAATTCTCGGCAACGCTTTGAGACTGTCTTTCTGGGATAAATAAGCGTACACTTCAGGAAGAATAGCTTTTTTATAAGAATTGTGAGAACCAATTACCTGAATTTCATTGATTTTTGATTCGCTTATATTTTGCGTCTGTGACCAAAGAAAATGGATGGAAGATAAATAGATGCCTAAGAAAACAGCCTTTTTCATTTTGATGAATTTTATCACTGCGAAATTAATGACTCTTTCCGACGAATGATTTATATATTATGTTAAGTCTTCTTTAAAAAATTGTAATTATTGAAAAAACAGATGTCTATAAACATCTGTAAATTAATGTATTTCTAATATCTCAAAATGAGATATTTATATTTTGTTGACTTTAAGATAATATTATGTTAAAATAGAATTGTGGTAGATGCTTTTACTTTGTATGCCGAAATAAAAACTAACCGTTGCCTGAAAAGAAAACCACTGTTGCGGGAACAACAGCGGATTTTTAATAAGCAATGTAACGTCTTGCAATTACTTTACTTATTGATATGTACCACAAAATTAATTTTTTTAAGCTTAAAAAGCTAATTCCGGTTGCATTAATTTTTTTGGTGGCCAACCAAGCTGATGCTAAAGGATTTACCTCCAACTATCCTGTATTTTCACAGGTAAATGAAACGATTTCCGGAAATATAACGGATCAGGCTGGCTCTGCAATAGAAGGAGCGAAAGTTACCGTTATAGAAACCGGAGAAACCGCTACTACCGATGCGTCCGGGAACTTTACGATTTCCGCGAACATCGGGCAGACCCTATCCATTTCTTATGAAGGATATGGGACTCAGACGATGAAAATTTCAAGTACTTCAATTGCTGTAAAATTACAGTCTAAAAAAGAGACTACCTCCATTGAAGAGGTCACTTTAGTCGGCTATGGTTCTCAAAAAAAATCAGACTTAACGGGAGCGGTAAGCCAATTGAAGGCTGAAAACTTCAAAGAAGGAATGAATATTTCTGTTGATAACCTGATGCAGGGGAAAATAGCGGGAGTCCGTATCGTTCAGTCGAGTGGAGAACCGGGAGCAGGAGTGAATGTTTCGATCAGAGGTATTGGCTCCATCAGAAGTGGAAGTACCCCATTATTCGTTGTAGATGGTATTCCTTTGAATAATGATCCGGTGAGTGCACAAAGTCCGAATGTAGGACTGGGAAATACAACCGCAAAGAACCCGTTAAACTTTTTGAATACAAGTGATATCGAATCCATCACGGTTTTGAAAGATGCTTCTGCGGCTGCTATCTATGGAGCAAGAGGTTCAAACGGGGTAGTTTTGGTAACGACAAAAAGAGGAAAGAAGGGAGAGCCTATGTTTACGTATGATACGTATTTAGGTTTTTCTTCAGTGATCAAAAAATTAGATCTAATGACCGCGGACGAGTACAGAGCGGCAGGTATTGATAAATCTTATGACCATGGCGGAAATACAGATTGGCAGGACGAAATCTATAGAAATGCAGTGTCGTCCAATCATTCGGTTTCCTTCTCAAAAGCGACCGATACGGGGAATTATTTTGCTTCCCTTTCTCACATGGACCAGGACGGTATCGTGCTGAACAGCAGCTTTAAAAGAACAACTGCGCGATTGAATGCAGAAGAGTCTTTCTTTGATAATAAAAGACTAAAGGTGAAGCTCAACCTTACCGCAAGTGATATCAGAGAAACAGGAATTCCAAACGGAGGAAATGCGGGGTCTGATGGCCAGCTGATTATCCATGCTCTGATGGCGAATCCTACGCGTTCCGTATATGATCAAAACGGAAATTATACGAATTTCAATATGAACGCTCACTACAACCCATTATATTTATTGAGCGTTTACGAAGATAAAACGAATACTTTCAGAGTGTTGGGGAATACGGAAGCAACATTGAGAATTTTACCGGGATTGAATTATAAGTTTAATTTAGGGGTTGACAGAAGCTTATCAGAAAGAAATACAACCATGTTCCCGAATATTACAGACAGGAGCCCGAAAGGAATTTATTCTCAGGCAAATCTGGATTCTTATAATATTCTTTTGGAGCATTATTTAACGTATGATCTTAGCTTAAACAGACATAACTTCAGCATACTGGGAGGTTTCTCTTATCAGAAGTTTAAAGCTACAGCTACTTATCTTGGAGTCAGAAACTTTGTGAATCAGGGAGTGGGGATTTCACCAGAAATTAACCCTGGATATTCCGGAGACGTGTTTATTCCGCAACCAGGAACCTCTCAGGAAAATGAATTGCAGTCTTATTTTGGAAGAGTAAATTATAATTTTGATAAAAAATATTTCTTAACAGCTTCCTTAAGAGCTGATGGTTCTACACGTTTTGGAGATAACAATAAATATGGATATTTCCCATCAGTGGCTGTAGGTTGGACCATTTCAAAAGAAAATTTTCTGAAAGATGTTTCATTTATCAATGAGTTGAAACTAAGAGGAAGCTGGGGAGAAACCGGAAACCAGGAGGTTCTCAATAAAATTACAAAAGCAAGTTATCTATTGTCACAAAATGCGGGATATTATTTATACGATAACTTAAACCTCATCAATGGAGTTCAGGTGGTGAGAACGCCCAATCCTAATCTGAAATGGGAAATTGTAGCGCAAACCAATATTGGGTTAGATTTCAGTTTATTTAGAAATAAACTATATGGTTCACTGGAATACTACAACAAAACAACTAAAAATCCAATATTATATATCCCTTCCACTCCGTTAAGCCCCACAGATTTCGTTTGGCTGAATGCTGATGGAAAAATTGTGAATAAAGGGTTTGAATTCTCTTTAGGCTCGGAAATTATTAAAAACGAAAACTTCACATGGAATCTTGATATCAATGGAGCTACAGTAAATAATGTGGTAAAAGATCTTCCGGTTTCAGGAATTAATTCTGGTGAGGTTTCAGGACCCGGACTTTCAGGAGTTACCGCAAATATCTACAGAAATGGGTATGAGGCAGGATCTTTCTACATGTATAATTATTTAGGAATTGATGCCAACGGAAAATATATTTATGAAGATCTGAATGGAGACGGAAAGATTGATGCGAATGACAGGAAGATCTTTGAGGGTGCTATTCCTAATTTCACTTTCGGGATCAACTCTTACATGAAATACAAGAAGTTTGATTTTGCATTCTCTTTGATTGGACAAACGGGAGGATATTTGGTGAATAATACAGCTTTGGATTTAAATATCAACAATTTAGCTTCAGACAGAAACGTTTTGAAGAAATATTATGATTCAGGAGCGAGCTTTGCCAATCAGCCGCAGCTTTCTTCTTTATATCTTGAGAAATCAGACTTTATTCGTTTAAGCAATGTAAGATTAGGATATACTTTTGACATGAATCAATTGAAGTTTTTGAAGAGTATCAATCTGTATGTAAGTGCACAGAATCTATTTACCATTACCAGCTACTCGGGATATGATCCACTGGTTGATACGAATAAGCAAGTGCAGGGGAACCAGTCCCTGGGAATTGATTACACGACGTATCCGTCTGCAAAAACTTTCATTTTGGGAGCTACTATCAAATTTTAATTTAAGTTAAAAGAAATCATGAAATCTAAATTTTTAAATATTAATAAAGTCGTTTTGTCCATCGCAGTAATGTCTTTAATGGGATGTACAAATCTGGATGAAAAAGTAATTGATGAGGTAATGGGAACTGAAAATGCAGATCCTGAAGCTTCTCTTGCTGCTGCTTATGGGCAGCTTGGTGATGGAACATTTGTAGACCATGGAAGTGTGTTTGCTTTGCAGGAGTATTCTACTGATGAAGCCATATTACCCACAAGAGGAAGTGACTGGGGAGACGGTGGTAAATGGAGGGCCATGCATGAATTCACCTGGGATGCTAATAATGATGTTGTAAAAACCACATGGAACCAGCTGAACTCCGGGATTACGAAATCTCTGTTTGCGATAGGAAGTATCAACAAAAGTAACGGGAATAATAAGGCTTTATTTTTGGCAGAAGCAAAGGGTTTGTTAGCTTTTTACACGTATACTACGATCGATCTATACGGGCAGGCTCCTTATAGAGATCCGGATAACTTAAATGCACCTATCCAGATCCGAAAAGCAGATACTACAATTGACGGTTTAATCACTGAAGTGGAAGGTCTTATTCCAAACCTGGCTGATATTAAAACCCAGAATACCCACGCAGGAAGATTTACAAAGCAGGCTGCGTATGCATTACTGGCAGATATGTATCTGAACAGAGCTGTATTAAAGAACAAGACGGGAGGTAATTTCGACTTTAAGGAACAGGCTGTAAGTGGAGGTGGGAATGACATGGATAAGGTAATCAAGTATTCTGATATGCTGATTAATGGCGGGCTTTTTAGCTTAGAATCGAATTACTTCCACAATTTTGATATCAATAATGATACAAGTAAGGAAATGATCTTTACCATTGTTCAGAAGAAGAATTCAAACAGAAATGCAGACAATGACCTTGCATATATGTCTATGGAAAGGATTCAGAAACCTTCACCGGATAACAGAGGAACCAATGCATCTTGTATCACCCCGGAATTCTATTATTCATGGAACGGGAATCACGATGACCCGCGTTTCCAGAGAACCTATCAATATGAAGATGGAACCTGGTTCAGAAATGACGGAACGGATGTAAGTGTACCCTCAACAAGTAAAGTGGAAGGAACGGGGAAACTATGGTTCCATTTCAACAGAGGATTACAGGTGGGTCAGCAATACGGACCTAAAATTCTTGCCAATGGTAACTTTGACCTTACATCGGATGGAAGAATCAAAGTATACAAATTGTTCACAGAGAAAAACACAACCCTTGCCGCAGATTTTACTCCGGAACTTAGCTTTGATAATCCTTCAGAAGCTGTATTTACACAGGCACAGATCAACAGAGGGGTAAGAAACTTTAAGTTTGAATTTGACCCTGGTTACGGAAACAACGGAACAAGTGGAATGGATGTCCCATTATACCGATTAGGAACCATCTATATGATGAGAGCGGAAGCATTCTTCAGAAACGGAAACGTATCAGCAGCTTTGGCAGATGTCAATACGTTGAGGACAAGCAGAACCAATGATGCCTTAAAGAATAATGCTCCGGGAGTTGCCATCGCTGCTTTGGATGCAAACACTCTTTTTAAAGAATCGGGGTATGAATTGTATTGGGAAATGTACAGAAGAAAGGCGATGATCAGATTCGAAAAATTTGATTTGCCGGGAACAGCGAAGCCTGCGACCCAGTCTTTCAGAAGAATTTTTCCTATTCCTCAGGCTACCATTGATGCCTCAAAAGATTTCAAACAAAACCCAGGATATTAGTCTTCTTCATATCAAACAATTATTTTTTGTGTAAACAAGAAGCGAAGAGGAAATCTCTTCGCTTCTGTTATTTTATATTGATTTGTCTGTATCCGCATCAATTCCCATAAAATCAATCCGGCTTTAGCCGAAACTTAAAAATAGGTGAATTTTATTCTGCGTTCAGCATTCCCAATTCCCCATAGTATTTCTTAAACTTCTGGATTTTAGGTCCCACAACAGCGCTGCAGTAAGGCTGAGTAGGGTTGTCATTGTAATATCCCTGATGATACTGTTCTGCTGGCCAGAATTTGTCGAATGGTGTTAATTCCGTTACATAAGTTCCGCTCCATCTTCCTGATTCCTGAGAAAGTTTGATCGCTTCTTCAGCTTTTGCTTTTTCAGCATCGTCTTTATAGTAAATAACAGAACGGTACTGAGTTCCGATATCATTCCCCTGTCTGTTTAACTGAGTAGGATCGTGAAGGAAGAAAAATACATCCATCAATTGTTCATAAGAAATAATAGCAGGATCATAAGTGATCTGTACCACTTCGGCATGTCCTGTTTCGCCTGTGCAGACTTCCTGATAAGTAGGATTATCTTTATGCCCTCCCGAATATCCGGAGATTGCAGATTGTACTCCTTTCAGCAGGTTAAAGCAGCTTTCCACACACCAGAAGCATCCGCCACCAAAAGTAATTTGCTCTAAATTATTGTTGTCCATTCTAAGGTTGATTATTTTATTTATAAAATTCTTTTTTTCATTCTATATGATTGATAAAAAAGACAATCAAAAATAGGAAAAACTTTTTCATTTGAACATGATTTTAGGTCCTTAAACTCAAATTACAATGATAGATGCTGCAAATGATTTTAAACACGATTATGAACCGTTTTATGAATGAATATAGGAATTTCCGAAGTGTTTTAAAACAGTTAGTATGAGCCGTATCATGCTGAGCGGAGTCGAAGCATCTCAACTAAGCTGAATTATATTCTTCTATTTTAATTTTAAACACAAATAACACTAATGTTTTCACAAATAAACACAAGAATAATTCAACCTGATTATCTGTGTAATCTGTGGGCAAAAAAAAGCACCCTAAAAAAGGATGCTCTATATTATTTAAAATCACATTCAGTTATTTTTCCCAAACCAAAGCGCTTGCTCCAAGAATGGCAGCATCTGCTTCGTCAAGTTCACTGAAAACCAGTTGTACTTTATTTCTGAAGATCGGAAGAAGGTTTCTTTCCATATGAAGTTTAGCCGGCTTTAAAATAAAATCTCCTGCTTTGATCACGCCGCCAAATAAAAGAATGGCTTGCGGGGAAGAGAACATCACAAAATTGGCTATTGCTTCTCCCAGTTTCTGACCTGTGTATCTGAAAACTTCAATCGCAATTGGGTCTTCTTTCATAGCACATTCATATACTGTTTTAGAATTGATTTCGTCTTCAGGATATTGGTTCAGCATAGATTCCGGGAATTCGGCTCTCATTTTCTTGGCTGTAATGGTAATTCCGGTTGCAGAGGCATAGGCTTCCAGACTTCCTTCAGAACCTGTGCTCCAGTGTTTTCTACCGCCTGGTTTTACAATCGTATGTCCCAGTTCTCCGGCAAACCCGTCATGTCCATAGATCAGGCTTCCGTTTGCGATAATTCCGCTGCCCACTCCTGTTCCCAGGGTAATCATGATAAAATCTTTCATCCCTCGTGCTGCCCCGAAGAGCATTTCTCCCAAAGCTGCAGCATTGGCATCATTAGTCACGGTACAAGGCAGATTGAATTTTGCCGTCATCAGCTCAGCAAATGGAATCACTCCTTTCCAGGGTAGGTTGGGAGCCAGTTCTATCGTTCCTTTATAGTAGTTCGCATTGGGAGCTCCTACTCCGATTCCGTCAAAGTGTGCTTCAGTACCATACTTTTCCATCATTGGACGAACACTTTCATATAAAGCATCGATGAAATCTTCTACTTTATCATAAGCATCAGTTCTGAGATTTCCTTTATCCAGAACTTCTCCACGGTGGTTTACGATTCCGAATTTGGTATTGGTTCCGCCGATGTCAACTCCAAGGGCAACTTGTTTTGATAAATCTATTAATGACATTTCTATTATTAAATTCTAGGGGCTAAAATTATAAAAAAGATTGTATTAATGGATTATTAACTGGGTTTTATTTAATACTTTAAGCTGTTTTTATTGGTTTTTTCTTTTTTCTTCCCCACCAGATCATAAATCCGGTAACCGGAAGAGAGGCACAGATAATACTTACAATAAAAGCAATAATCTTGGTAGGAAGTCCTAAAATAGCTCCTACGTGGATATCATAATTGGCACTTACTACTTTTTCCCCAAAATTTTTGTCTTTTGGATCATGAGTATGAAGAAGTTCTCCTGAGTTTTCATCAAAGATCAAGCTGCTGCTTTTATGATAAGAATAAGAAAGATGTTTTACGTATACCTCAAAGTTAGGATGTTCGTGGTCATCCATATGTGGGTGGCCTAAATCTATAGCAAAACCATAAGAATCAGGATATTTTGTTTGTACAGTATTGATGATTTTATCCAGTGTTCCTTCCGTTCTCAGCTCAATAGGGGCTTTTGTTTTAATATGGGAGAAGTCAGGATACTTTGTTTCTCCACCGGAGAATATCACATAGATCATGGCCTGAACAACAAAGAATGCATAGAATAGCCCTGTGATAGAGAAGATCAAAGCAAATATAGAGGCATAAAATCCTAGTACATTGTGAAGGTCATAGTTCTTTCGTTTCCAGCTCTTAATGTTTTTCCATTTGAAGGCAAAACGCTGTTTTCTTGCTGCTTTGTTCTTGGGCCACCATAGAATGATCCCGGAGATCAGCATAATAATAAAGATGATAACAGGAATTCCCACCACATAAGTTCCCCAGTCCTGCTTCAACAGGTAGCTCCAGTGGATCATTTTTACAATGTTGAAGAATCCGTTTTTCTCATCATATACCCTTAGTACTTTCCCGGTGTAAGGGTTTACATAGGCTTGTTTATAGATAGGAAATTCATCAAAATAATTCCAGGCATCCGTATTGTGCTCGTACCAGAAAAACATATAGGACATTTTCTTGTCGATAGGAACGTTTACCCAATGGATGGGGTATTTTTCTTTGACCTGCTCTGCAACAGCTTTTTCCATTACCCTGATGGGAAGCACCTGTTTCTGCTCTATATTCTGTTCCTGATGGTAAATAACATCTTTTCGGGTAATATTTTCCACCTCATCCTTAAAGACATACAATGCTCCGGTAATAGAGATAATAAAGATCAGAAATCCTATTCCCAATCCGAACCATAAGTGCAGTTTGGCAGACCATTTTTTAAAGAATCCCGGCTTTTTTTTATGATGATTTTTCTTCATATAGCAGTAAAAAGTAAAGCAAAGATATGCTTTACTTTTTATTTAGTTTAATTAAAATTTGTATTCAATCATGAATGTTCCTCTCAATCCAAGAGCATTGGTGAAGTCACTGTCTCTTGCTGTCCACCATGAAATAGCGGGCTGATATACTTTGTTGAAAAGGTTTTCAATACCTAATGACAGTCTCCAGTTGTTGTTGACTTCATAACTTGATTTGAAATTAAATACAGTATATTCAGGAACATATCCTTCACCGTAGCCATACTGCCCCGTTTTAGCATTAGGTTCGAATCTGTTCTGCTGGAAAGAGTGAAGCATGTCTAAACCAACTGATAATGCCGGGATAGGCTTTGCCTGCACATAAGCGAGAACTTTAGGAGCAGAAATTCTGCTGTTGTTGATTTTTGCAGAATAATCACCGTCATCCTTTACTGAAGTGATTCCTTCCATCCAGCTGTAGCTTCCTCCAAACTGAATCCATTTTGTAGGGGTAAAGTGTAAGAAACCTTCCACTCCGTACACAATTTCGGGAGATCTCTGAATCATCAATGCTCTGTCCGGACTTTGCACGAATGATGCTCCCAGTTTAGAAGTACTTACATAAGAAGTCAATTCATAATTAAGCCAGTTGGAAAGCTGTCCTGTTGCTCCCAATTCATAATTGTTGACAATAATAGGCTTAGTTTCCAGATTTTTAATCGTCTCAGAAGTTGAAGTTCTTAAAATTCTTCCTAATTCATTGATAGAATAGGCCTGTGAAAAGCTTGCAAAAATATTGATATAAGGCTCAATATTATAACGAATACCAATATTTCCTACCAAAGCATTATAGTTCAGTTTTCCACCGGCTACCGGAATACTTTTGGTAAAAGTTCCGTCACTTTTAAGCGTGGAAAGGGTATTGAAGTCATCTACATTAACTTTGATATTTTCGTAGCGAAACCCTCCTTTGATGGTTAATTTTTTGAAAAGGTCAATTTTTGCCAATACAAAAGGAGCAATGTTGGTCATATTCATATTAGGAGTCCAGAAACGTCCGTCTTCCAGTTTTTGTACGGTTTCATCATTTAGAATATCAGCTCCGTAGATGATTTCTCCCTGAGAATTGGCTGAGTTCCAAAGCTGTGTATCAAAATTCAATCTTGCCCCTGCTTTTTTTGAAATCACATTAGACTGTCCGCCATTGAAAAAGGTATCGCTGTATCCGTAAACGGTTTTGAAATCCTGATAATAAAGATTAATGTTTAAAGAAGTTCCCGCAAACAGGTTCTTATTATCATAGCTCACTCTGATGTTGTGGTTTTTCGGAGTTCCCTGAGGCGTGGTTTCCTGACCTTTTCCTATTCCTTCTCCAATAGTGGGCGTGACACCATATTTTCCTGTTTTTAATCCTACATTAAGGTCTGATCTTGAAGAATAACCAATATAAGAAGCTTCAATCCTTTGATTTTCATTGATGTCATAGCCTAATTTCAACAAACCGTTGTAGTTGTCCATCTTGGCAATGCTATAGGTAGGGCTTATCAAAACTCCATCGCCATCTTTTGTATATCCTGTTCTTTCGTAAGCTAATGAAAGGGTATAATCAAATTTGTTGATCTTTCCTGTTAAAAGCTGGCTTGCTCTTACTCCTAAAGTACCGCCATAAGGCTGTCCCGTCAATCCGATCTGAGAAACCCCAGAGATCTTTTTATCTGTTTTGCTTCTTTTCGTAATATAATTGATGATCCCTCCGTCTGCTCCGTTTCCATAGATGGAAGAAGCTCCTTTGATCACTTCAATTCTTTCGATAGCTGAAGGATCTATTGTTCGTAAATCTCTAGCCCCGTTACGAAGTGGAGTAGACTGAGGAATTCCATCAATCAAAACTAAAACCTGGCGCCCTCTTAACGTCTGTCCTGAGTTGGATGTCTGCCCTGAGTTGGTTCCTAAGCTGGGAACCGTATATTGCAGGATGCTTGTAATATCTGAGTTAACAGTCAGCTGAGACTGAATCTGTTTTTCTCCTACCACTGTGATAGAGCTTGGAACTTCTTTTATGTTTTCCCTTTTTCTGGAGGCAGTCATCACAACCTCGTCTACATTTTTAGTTTGTAGAGTATCTTTTACCTGGGCAAAAACGGTAGTAGTTCCTAAACAGGCAGCTGATAAAAGCACTTTTTTCATTATATTTTTTTTCCTTTTTTCTTTCTTTTCCCCCACCAAACCAGGAATCCGGTTACAGGGAGTGATGTACACGTGAGGCCGGCAATAAACCAGATGATTTTTCCAATGATTCCGAAATAAGATCCGGTATGGATGTCATAATTGGCGTTAGAATATTTCTCGGCGGTATTGAGTTTGTGATGAGGTTTGTTGGCGAGTAGTTTTCCTGAATATTTGTCAAATGTCAGGATGTTCCTTTCACTGTATCTTCCGTCAAGCCCGTATACAGTTACCGGAAGGTTTTTCAGTTCTTTTCCTTTTTTATTTTTCCCGTTTAGATTGATTCTGAAGCTGGATGATTTTGCATATAATTTTTCTGTCTGAGCTGCAGCCAGATCAAAAACAGCTTCATTCTTCGCCATCAGAGAGTCCGGGGATTTTCTTTCTTTCTCCTTTGGAAGTTCCCAAGAGCCGGATAATGCAAATGTGAACGTATTTTTTACATAGGGATAAGCAAAATAAAGCCCTGTAATACATAATAATAGAGCGATAAACGACGCATAAAATCCAAGGATATTATGAAGGTCATAATTTTTACGCTTCCAGTTTTTTACATTTTCCCAATTGAACCAGAAACGTCCTTTTCTTGCACTTTTATTTTTAGGCCACCATAAAATGATTCCTGTAATCAGCATGATGATAAAAAGAACGGTTGGGATTCCTACGGTGTACGGTCCCCATTCTGAATTCAGCAAAAGTCCCCAGTGGAGATATTTCAGAATACTGAAGATATCATATTTTTCATTGTAGATGGCAAGGATTTCTCCGGTATACTGATTCACATAAATAAGCTTGTTAATACGTACCTGCTGAAAATAATTCCACCCTTTTTTGCTTTTTTCATAGTATTCAAACTGATAGGACTTGGTTTTATCCAAAGGAATTTCTACAGCACTGATAGGATACTTTTCATTAAGCTCCAGCGATACTTTTTCACGAAGCAAAGTAATAGGGAGGGGCTTTTTCCCGATATCTTCTTTTTTGAGCTCAATGGCTTCTTTGCGTAAGGTATTGTGTATTTCGTCCTTAAAAACATATAAAGTCCCCGAAAGAGAGACTATAAATACAATGATACCAACAGATAGACCAAACCACAAATGCAGTTTTGCGGACCATTTTTTTGAAGAAGCTTTCTTTTTATGGTGATGCTTTTTTCTCATAGCAAAAAGTTAACCCCATGAGGGGCTAACTTTTGATTTTTTTAAAATTTATATCCTATTGATAATCTCCAGTTACGTGGAGCATTGTAGATCCATGCATATTCGCCGGCATCTCCTCTGTATCCACTGTAAAGCTTTTTGTTAAGGACATTATTCAAGATTAGGTTGACATCGAATTTTTTAGCAACATAGGAAACCCCGAAATTGGTATCAAAATAATCCGGAAGGCTTTGATCTTTTGTCGCACCTACCCCAAACCAGGATTGTCTTCCTCCCTGATACTGATAACCAGCTGAAATTCCGAACCCTTTCATAAGACCATTTGCAAACCTGTAGCTTACCCAGGTATTTTGTACATTTTTTGCATTACCCGGAGACTGGATTCCAATTCTTGTAGGATCTGTGTCTTTGATGGTTTTTGCATCTGTATAAGCATAGTTGATAACAATGTTCAACCCTTTGATGATTTCTCCTTTGATATCGGTTTCAAATCCTCTTGCTCTTTGTTCACCTGTAGCAACCTGGAAAGGATTTCCTCCATTTTGTTCTTTAGCTCCGGCCACAAGAATATTTTGTCTTCTGATTTCGTAAACGGCAAAAGTAGAGTTCCATTTTCCTCCGAACCAGTCTTTCTTCAATCCGAATTCAATATTCTGTCCTCTGAAAGGATCTGTGATCTGAGTATTATTGATTCCTACTGCAGATTGCGGAACAAAAGTTTTATCATAGATTCCATACGCAGAGAAATCGCTCAGGATAGAATAGCTAATTCCCACTCTTGGTGTGAACTCTCCTGCTTTATTTCTTGGAACAACATTTCCCGGTGAATAATATGGATATCCGGCATAAGTGGTACCGCTTGTGTATCTTCCTGCTAATGTTATCCTTAGCTTGTTATTAAACATTTCAATCTGATCCTGAGCATAATAGGATGTATATTTTACGCCTTCATCATCATAAAATGGAGCAGATGAGTTTAAAGTGTAAAAGTCAGAAGAAGGAAGCTTGGAAGGGTCTACACCATACTGAACATTATAAACATCAATTGGGAACGGTCCTCCTGCAAAAGAGGAAAAGTCAGCATTGTATTTTCTGTCTCCGTAATCGAATCCGGCAATAATTTTATGTACAATGTTTCCGGTATTAAGCGTACCTCTTACATACGTCTGGAAAATATGATTTTTTCCTTTTGCCTGCCAGTTGCTTACTGTTCTGTTTAAAACATTTTTATTGTTAGGATCAAAAGTTCCCCACCATGAACCTCCATCATAATTCAGATCCATATAAGCATACTGCGTACTCCAAACCCAGTCTTTGAATAATTTCTGATCTAAACTTAAGAATAAACTCTGATCTTTTACTTCAGTTTTCTTGAAGTTAGGATCATTAAAGTTGGTATGTACATTCAGTGAAGCATATCCGTCATTAGACATCAGATAAGCGCCCGGCTGATTGAATTTTAAATACTGATAGTTGTACTGTGCAGTAAACGTAGTGGTTTTTGTTGGTCTGAAAGTAATCGACGGAGCAACAATAATTTTGCTTGTTTTATCATTTTCAACCCAGGAATTGTTAGAGCTTCCCATTAAATTGATACGGTAATCTAAAACTCCGTCTTTCACAAGAACTCCATCCAGATCCGCCTCACCTCTGAACAGGTTATAGCTTCCGGTAGTGAAACGTACGCTGTTGGCAAATTTCCCTGTTGGTTTTTTGGTTACTACGTTATAAAACCCAGCTGGATCTCCCATAGAACCCATAAATCCAGCAGGTCCTTTTACGAACTCTATCCTGTCAATAATGGATGCATCAGGGTTAATAGGTCCCCATGTTGAAGAAACGTTCATTCCGTTCATGAAAGTGGAAATACTTGCCCCTCTCATGAAAACATTGGAATATACATTGTCCCAGTGTTCTACTTTTCTTGCACCACTTACATTACGAACAATACCCTCAGACATATTCAGTGTAAGCTGATCGGCAAGAACCTGTGAGCTTATAGATTGTACGTTCTGTGGAAGCTCAAGAATAGGAGTCTGGATTCTCAATGAACCAGAAACCTCGTTGAGTTTGTATTTCTGATAATATCTTCCGTTAACAACTACTTCTTCAATATCGTTGGATTTGATGGTGTCTTTTTTTTCCTGGGCAAAACTTAACATGGATGCTAATAATGCCGCTCCTATTGTTATTCTTTTCATTGTTTATAAGGGGAATAAATTATTCTAACAGTTTAAAATTTATAAGTGAAACTTCCTAATACATTGGCAAGAGCCTGAGCATTGGCCGTTGTATATCCGTTCCAGTATTTTTCGTTCGTGAAATTGTCTACTTTTACACCTACTCTGAATTTTCGGGTATCATAAAATACGTTGGCATTCATGACCAGGTATTTTGGAAGGATGAATGTTCCCATCGTCGTTGAGTTGACGATCTTGTTATCGCTGGCATAGTTTCCTCCAACCCCGAATCCAAGACCTTTTAAGTTTCCGTCAAGGAACTGGTAGCTAGCATTGAAGTTAACTAACCACGGAGATGATGCCGTAGCAGGTCTTCTTCCGATTACCGTTTCATCAGCTTCCGTATATTTCATATCGTTGTAGCTTACTCCGGCAATTACGGAGAATCCTTTGATCAGGTAAGCGTTTGCTTCCAATTCAACTCCCTGGCTTCTCAATAAACCTGCCTGGTTTTGCACAGCCTGTCCTGTTCCTGTCATCTCACCAGTATTAAGAAGAGTGTTTTTTACCTGGATATTATAGTAGCTTAAAGTTGTTGTAATTCTTCCTTTGATAAGATTTGTTTTGATACCACCTTCAAACTGATTAGCTCTTTCGGGTGTTGAAAGTGCTACATTTCCTGTTTTATCTGAAGTATAATATCCATTGACTGAAAAACTATTCTGGTAATTTCCGAATACGGATAATTTCTCAGGAAGTATTTGATAAACGACACCAAATTTTGGTGACCAAGCTCCCTGGCTATATGAATCTGTAAGTTTTTGTCCGGTTTGTCCTCCTTTAAAATTTACACTTTCGTATCGTACCGAAGTAAGAATATTAAGACCGGTTATCGGAGTAATCACATTGGAGATATAACCACTGTAAGTATCTTTTTTACCAGAACTTATATAGGTGCTGTTTTTTTCAAAATCTGGTTGATTTCTCAGATTGTCATACATTGCTCCCAATGTCTGTCCATTCATATTAGAGTAGTCTGTACCCGTGAAAGGAACCCAGTCAAAATTGGTGAACATAAAGTATTGATTATCGTTTAACCTCATATAGTCAAAACCGGCTACTGTTCTGTTTCTTACACTTCCGATGTTGAAATCAAAGTTGAAATTCTGTTGAACCTGGAAGTAAGTTCTTTTACTGTCTTTAGTCGATTGGTCAGCTCTTACAACTCCCAATTCTGTATCAGTTGGAATTCCTGTTACCATTCCTTTCGGCGCAAAATAGAAATAGGGGTTGAATCCGTCTGAGTAAGAATAAGAAGTGCTCACATTCGTAGAGGATTTGATGTGATCATTGATCTTATAGTTCACCTGTCCAAAGAAGTTTCTTGCTTTACCTATCGTTTTAAGACCTTCTCCTGTGTAAGATTGCTTATAGTTATAACCTAGTTTTTCCAGTTTGTCCATAGTGTCCGCACCAAGCTGAGCACTCGGAACATAGAAAAAGAATGCTGTTTCAGGAGTTGAATTGGTTTCAAACATTTCAAGCTCCGCATTGATCTCTAAATTGTCGGTAGGACGATAAGTAATGGAAGGAGTAAATGCGTAGAATGAGTTCTTTGCATTGGTTCTCTGGAAAGTTCCCTGATTAGTATACGCTGTATTTAATCTGAATAATAATTTTTTATCTTTCGTAAGAGGAGCATTTACATCTGCCTGAACTCTGTAGTAATTATAACTTCCCCCTGCCAAAGAAACAGCACCCGCAAAAGTTTCGAAAGGTTTTTTAGTAACTCTGTTGATAACACCCCCGTAAGACGTCACGTTACTACCAAATAATGTAGCGGAAGGTCCTTTTAATACTTCAATTCTCTCCACATTAATTGCATCCATAGAAGTAGTAATAGGAGCCACCATACCATTTCTGATAGAGTTTCCGGCTACGAAACCTCTTAAGTTAAGATAGATCCCTCCATCTCCGGCTCTGTTGGTAGCGCTCCACATTTTTTGTGCACCCGCAACGTTTCTGAAAGCGTCATCTAC
Organism: Chryseobacterium sp. GW821-FHT04C04; assembly: GCF_059420365.1. NCBI lineage: Bacteria > Pseudomonadati > Bacteroidota > Flavobacteriia > Flavobacteriales > Weeksellaceae > Chryseobacterium > Chryseobacterium sp. GW821-FHT04C04. The sequence goes on from NZ_JBWKTO010000003.1 coordinate 760,413, forward strand.
GGTAAATAACAATTGATTTTCTAATACTCCTTTGTCAATAGAAGAATATACTTGTGGATCCTCTATTGCTTTCAAAGGCATCTTATTGGAGTATTCACTGTCTTTCTTGACATATGTATTGATAATGACTTCATCAATGCTTTTGGTGGTTAATGAATCTTTTTTTTGGGCAGAAACCAGCATTGTTCCCAGTGCGGAAGCACAGATCAGTACATTTTTCATGAAAGTCAAATTTTCTGCAAATATATTATTTTTAACTGTTCTAAATAAATAATGAAGTTGATATTTATCATAAATTATAATATGTTACATAAGAAAAAACCGCTCTGATCACTGTCAGAGCGGTTTTTGTATGATTTTATTAAATTTTTCTTACGCTGGAATTTCTCCTTTATATAAGAATGAAATAATTTCTTTGTTCAATTTGTCAATCATTTCGCTGAATAAGTGGAAAGATTCTTGTTTGTAAATTACAAGAGGATCTTTCTGCTCATAAACAGCTCCCTGAGAAGATCTTCTAAGATCATCCATCTCACGAAGGTGAAGCTTCCAGTTTTCATCGATGATTGATAAAGTGATATTCTTTTCGAAGTCGTTCACTAAACTTTCACATTTAGTATCGTAAGCTTCTTTAAGATCAGCTACAATAGTCATTGTTTTGTGTCCGTCTGTAAAAGGAACCTGAATCATTTTAAACATTGAACCTTGATTTTGATAGACATTCTCAATAATAGGGAATGATTTTTCTTTCAATAAATTCAGCTTCATGTTATAATCCTCCTGAGCAGCTTTGAATAAGATATCCGTTAATTCCGGAACTTGTTTATTGCTGAAATCACTTTCAGAAACAGGAGAAGCCATTGTGAAATGTTTGATTATTTCAAATTCAAAATCTTTATAACTTCCGTTTGCTTTACCTTTTGCAACAATAGAGTTAGAAACATCGAAAATCATATTCGTGATATCGTATTTCAAGTGATCTCCGAATAAAGCATTCTTTCTTCTCTTATAGATCACGTCACGTTGCTTGTTCATAACGTCATCATATTCAAGAAGTCTCTTTCTTGTTCCGAAGTTATTTTCTTCTACTTTTTTCTGCGCTCTTTCGATAGACTTACTGATCATGGAATGCTGAATAACTTCACCATCTTTATGACCCATTCTGTCCATCATTTTAGCAATTCTTTCAGAACCGAACAAACGCATTAAGTTATCTTCAAGAGATACATAGAACTGAGAACTTCCCGGATCTCCCTGACGTCCCGCTCTACCTCTTAACTGTCTGTCAACACGTCTTGAATCGTGTCTTTCAGTACCGATAATCGCTAAACCTCCGGCTTCTTTTACTTCTTTAGAAAGCTTGATATCCGTACCACGACCTGCCATGTTGGTTGCAATTGTTACCACTCCCGGCTGTCCTGCTCCTGCAACAATTTCTGCTTCTTTCTTGTGAAGTTTCGCGTTCAATACCTGGTGCGGAATTTTTCTTAATTGAAGTGCCTTTGATAATAATTGAGAGATTTCAACAGAAGTTGTACCTACTAAGACAGGTCTTCTTGCTGCTGTTAATTTTTCAATTTCTTCAATTACGGCATTATATTTTTCTCTGTTAGTTTTGAAAACTAAATCTTGTTTATCATCTCTTAAAATAACACGGTTGGTAGGAATTACCACTACGTCTAATTTGTAGATCTCCCAAAGTTCTCCAGCTTCCGTTTCAGCAGTACCCGTCATCCCCGCAAGTTTGTTGTACATACGGAAATAGTTCTGAAGCGTAACTGTTGCAAAAGTTTGAGTAGCAGCCTCAATTTTTACATTCTCTTTCGCTTCGATCGCCTGGTGTAGACCGTCAGAATAACGACGTCCTTCCATGATACGACCCGTCTGTTCGTCAACGATTTTTACTTCACCATCAATGACTACATACTCATCATCTTTTTCAAATAATGTATACGCTTTCAATAGCTGGCTCATCGTGTGAACACGCTCAGATTTTTCAGCAAAATCAGAGAAAAGTCTTTCTTTAGCTTCAAACTCCTCTTCTTTGGAAAGGTTTTTAGCTTCTACTTCAGCAATCTCAGTTCCGATATCCGGAAGTACGAAGAAGTTAGAGTCAGAGTTTCCTTGAGACATGTATTCAACACCTTTGTCTGTAAGGTCTACCTGATTGTTTTTCTCCTCGATGACGAAGTAAAGATCTTTATCTACGATCGGCATATCACGGTTGTTGTCCTGCATATACTGCGATTCAACTTTCTGAAGCAATGCTCTGTTTCCGCTTTCCGATAAGAATTTGATTAATTGTCTGTTCTTTGGAAGACCTCTGTATGCCTGAAGCAATTTGAAGCCTCCTTCTTTTGTATTTCCTGCAGCGATTAATTTTTTCGCTTCATTAAAAATAGCAGAAACTGTTTTCTTTTGTACTTCAACAATTCTGTCGATAGAAGGCTTCAGAACATCAAACTCCTGTCTGTCTCCCTGAGGAACCGGACCAGAAATGATTAATGGTGTTCTTGCATCATCTACCAATACAGAGTCAACTTCATCCACGATAGCAAAGTTCAATTCTCTTTGTACCAATTCTGAAGGTGAAGTCACCATATTATCTCTCAGGTAATCAAAACCAAATTCGTTGTTGGTTCCATACGTAATATCTGAGTTGTATGCTTTTCTTCTTCCGTCTGAGTTCGGCTGGTGGTTATCGATACAATCGATAGACATTCCGTGGAACTGATACAATGGACCCATCCAGGCGGAGTCTCTTTTTGCAAGGTAGTCATTCACGGTTACAACGTGTACTCCTCTTTCCGGAAGTGAATTTAAGTAAATAGGTAATGTTCCTACCAAAGTTTTACCTTCACCGGTTGCCATCTCGGCAATTTTTCCGCTGTGAAGAATAACCCCTCCGATAAACTGAACATCATAGTGGACCATATCCCAAACTACAGGAGTTCCGGCAGCGTCCCATGAGTTTTTCCAAACAGCTGTGTCTCCTTCGATCTGAACGAAATCTTTCCCTGCAGCAGCCAGTTCTCTGTCCCAGTCATTAGCCGTTACACGGATTTCTCCATTCTGAGCCCATCTTCTTGCCGTTTCTTTTATCAATGCAAAAGCTTCGGGAAGGACCTGAACCAGAACTTTTTCTTCAACTTCGTATGATTCTTTCTTTAGAGACTCAATTTTTGAGAAAAGGGCTTCTTTTTCGTCAACGTTGGTTGAATTTTTTATCTGCTCTTTAATCTGTTCTATCTGAGCTGTGATCTTGCTGGTTGCAGATTTTATATTCTCTTTAAACTCAGCCGTTTTTTGTCTCAGCCCATCATCCGTCAATTGCTGGATGTTGGGTTCAGCAGCCTTGATTTTTGTTACAACTTTTTTTACTTCTTTTAGGTCCTGCGCTTTTTTGTCTCCCAAAAACCCTTTAAGAACTTTGTTTAAAAAACTCATAAATTTTTTGCTTTATGCTTAATGCAAGATGCTTTAAGCGTTTTAAATGACACGCTTATCGTGTAAATTAATATATAAAAAGGGCAAAAAAGCTCTAAGCACGCAGCCTAAAGCTTATCGCTTTATTAATATTCATCCTCGTTCCAAAGGAAATCCTCGTCAGTAGGGTAGTCACTCCATACCTCTTCGATAGATTCATAAATTTCACCTTCATCTTCGATTGCCTGAAGGTTTTCAACTACTTCCATAGGTGCACCAGTTCTGATCGCGTAGTCAATAAGCTCTGCTTTTGTCATTGGCCAAGGTGCGTCACTTAAATATGAAGCTAATTCTAATGTCCAGTACATAATTTTCTAATTTTTTGCAAAAGTATAAAAATAGGTTGTATAATAAACTTTTTTATACTTGATTTTCAATTCTTTTTATAATATTTTTCTATAAATGGCTGTCACAAACTGAATGAAAGCTGTGTCAGTAATTTACTTAATGTCGTTTTCTCAAAAACCATTCCACAAATTTTTTTATGCCATTTTGGAGGTCTGTGGCCGGTGCATACCCTATTAAATCCTTTGCTTTTGTAATATCGGCATTGGTTTTTGTGACATCTCCGGGCTGCATTGGCAGAATTTTTTTCGTGGCAGTTTTTTGTAATGCCTTTTCTATCGTAGAAACCATCTCCGATAGAGTGACCACCTGGTTTTCTCCCAGGTTAAGGATTTCGTATACTCCGGAGTGATGCTCTAAATAAGAGGCTGACTTGATAATTCCGTCAATAATATCATCTATATACGTGTAGTCTCTGGCCGTAGTCCCATCACCATAGAAAGGAATTTCCTGATCCTCTGAAATAAGCTTCACAAACTTGTGTATAGCAAGATCTGGTCTTTGTCTGGGACCATATACCGTGAAGAACCTAAGCTGGATCATATCTATATGGTATAGATTGTGGTAAACATGTCCTATAATCTCCCCGCTTTTCTTGGTGGCAGCATAAGGAGAGATCGGGTTGTCTACATTATCCGTTTCTGCAAACGGCGTTTTTTCATTGTTCCCATACACGCTTGAAGAGGAAGCGCAGATAAATTTTTTAATATTGAAATCTTTACACAGTTCCCAAAGATTCATTGTCCCGCGTACATTGACTTCTTCATATTCCAAAGGACGCTCAATAGACGGGCGTACACCTGCAAGCGCAGCCAAATGAATCACCATGTCGATGTGATGATTTTTAAAGATACTTTCAAGCCCTTTTTTATCCCGGATATCCTGCCAATAGAGGGAATATTGGTCAGAATGAGAGAGGGAGATCAGATGTTGGATATCCTTCTCTTTATCTGAGAATTCAAAATCCGAAATTTTGTCAATTGACTCTAAAGTATTTTTAATTTTTACCTGATAGTTATAGAAATCATCAAAATTGTCAATGTTTATGACAGAATGTCCATTTCTTAATAATCGTTCAATTAAATGAGATCCGATGAACCCACTACCGCCTGTTACAAGATAAACCATTTGTATTTTTTATGAGTACAAAAATATAAATTTTACTTTTTGAAAAATATAATCATTAAATTTACTTAAAAAAGTAATATAAATATAATATGCAGTTTCAAGGGCAAATTTTAAAGATGACAAGCTACGATGCAAAACCCATCCAATACTATCTCAATCTTTCAGGGGATCTGATCCATATGAATGAGCTGTTAGGAAAGGAGTTAAGCATAAAACATACCGGATTTCAATGTGTAAACTGTGGTAAAAATAAACCTATTTACAGAATGGGATTCTGCAAAAGCTGCTTTTTTGAAAGTCCTTATGCCAGCGATACGATTATCCGTCCGGAACTTTCTACCGCACATTTAGGTGTTGCAGAACGTGATCTGGAGGTGGAAAAACAAATTCAGCTTCAGCCGCACACGGTTTATCTGGCGTATACAGGAGACGTAAAAGTGGGAGTTACCAGAAATACACAGATTCCTACGAGATGGATTGATCAGGGTGCAACTTTTGCATTACCCATTGCAAGAACAGAAAACCGATATGAAGCAGGAATGATAGAAGTTGCTTTGAAAGAACATTTAGCAGATAAAACCAATTGGAGAAAGATGTTGCAGGATGATTTTGAAGGAGAAGTGGATCTTGCTGATTTCCGACAGAAAATAAAAGAATATTTTCCCGAAGATTTTCACAAATTCTATAGAGAAGAAGAGGAGTTATGGATGTTCGATTACCCTTTTGAAAAGCCGGAAAAGGTCTCTTCATTTACTTTGGATAAAAAACCTGAATTTACAGGAAAACTTACCGGGATCAAAGGACAGTATCTAGGGTTTGAGGGCGGAAACTTCATCAATGTAAGAGGACATGAAGGGTATGTTATTGAGCTTGATATAAAGAACAGACGAATATAAAATGTAAGAATCAAATCACAAAATATGAGAAAATGGGTTAAAAGACTATTGATAATCTTCGGAATCCTGGCTGGAATTCTTCTTGCCGCGAATTTCGGACTGAATATATGGCTTAAAACCCAGCTTCCCGATTATATAAAAAAGAATACAGATTATAAGGTTTCCTACAAAACTCTGGATGTAGATTTAGGATCGGGAAATATCTTTGCTGCTGGAATTTCTGTTAATAGTAAAAATCCTCAAAACACAGATGTTATTGGGTTACAGGGAACTATTGACACCCTAAAAATAAGCCGTTTTGGGATCTATGATGCTATTTTCAATAAAAGAATAAGCTCATCGGATTTATTGCTGGCAAAACCCAATTTAAATATCATTCTGGCAAAACCAGTCCTTCGCAAAACGGAAAAGAAAAGAAATCCGTTTTTATTTGAAAACATAAGGATCAGTAACGGAAAGATTGCTGTTTTCAGACCTACCAAACAGAAATTCTTATCTGTAGAGCAACTGGATCTGTTCGTCGAAAACTTACAGATGACAGAAAAATCTATAGAAGATAAATTACCTGTTGTTTTTGACAGTTACAGTATAAAAGGACAGAGATTCTTTTTCCGCCCTGATGAAACCTATGCTATTACCATTAATAGTATAAATACTGCGGATGGACAAGTATCAGTGGGGGATTTCAAACTGATACCGCTTCTTTCTTTCGCTCAGTTTAAACGATTTTATCCTAAAAAAGCTCAGTTATTTGAATGTTCAGTTCCGAAAATGGAATTCAAAGATGTGGTTTTGAATAAAAATAAGGTCTCTCTTAGTAATGCAGATTTTCAAAATCCTGTTTTTACAGTTCATAATACAGGAGTAAAGACGAAAAAGAATGAAAAAAAATCAAATTTTGAAGTTGATTTAAAAAATATAAAACTGAATAACGGTAGAGTTCTGGTCAATAAACCGGATGGCAATACACTTTTGTCTGTCGGAAACTTTAATGTAAATATCAATCAGTTGATGTTTAATAAAGAAACCTCAGACCAGATTATTCCTGTCGGTTATAAAGATTTTACATTAGCCGGAAACAACATTGTATATTCTAGTCATCAGAATATCGCTGTAAGAAGTATTGCGCTGAAGCCTACCAGTGGTGAAATAAGAGATGTTGTACTAACGCCGGATTCTCCTGCGATTGAAAAAACAACAATGGATTTAAAAGCGAATCATATTGCCTTTAATATCAATAAACTGGAATTCGTTGATAAAAAACTGAATCTGGATCTTAAAGATCTTCTTGTAGAAAATGTAAACGGAACCGTTAAGGCAGGTGAAAAAAAACAGAACAAATCTCCTCAGCCCAATATTATCAATTCAATCATCATAAGAAAAGCCTCATTAAAAAATTCAAACCTTATTTATGAAAAAAGAAAACAACCCTTGGCTTTTCATGATCTGAATGCAACATTTAATGCTATTGAACTATCACCTAAGCCAAACCAGCAGGGGCTTTCTTTTACAATAAAAGAGTATTATCTCACCACCCGGAATTTTGCTTACAAAACACCATTCTATAATCTTAGCCTTGGTCTTTTGAAATTGAATAAGAATAAAGTTCAGATCAATAACTTTGCGATGAAGCCTCTTGTTTCGAGAGCGCAGTTTATCAAAATGATACCCGTTGAGAGAGATCTCTATGACTTGAAAGCCGGACAAATAACCGCTGAAGGCAACTGGGATCTGTTTTCTCATCAGAAAATGGTGAATGCTTCCCATGTCACCATCCAGTCAGCAGATGCTAATATTTTCAGAAGTAAAATCCCGAAAGATGATCCAAAAGTAAAGGCTTTGTATTCAAAAATGCTGCGATCCATTAAAATTCCGATGACAATTAATACTCTTGATCTTAAAAACTCAAAATTAGTCTATGAAGAAGATACTCCGGAAAGTATGGGTCCCGGAAAACTGATATTCAGTAATTTTAATATGAATGTTAAAAATTTGAACTCAGCTAAAATAAAAGGAAAGCCGACCAGGGTAGATATTAAAATCAATTGCTCCTTCATGGATCTGTCACCACTATCTGTAAACTGGAACTTTGATGTTGCTGATCAGAATGATGCTTTTACGATTTCAGGAAAAACCTCCAATCTCCCGGCCAGCGGAATTAATCCTTTTATCAGGCCTTATCTTCATGTAACGGCTACTGCGGGGACTATTCAGGAGATGCTCTTTAATTTTAAAGGAAATCCAGCAGGGCTACATGGAACCTTTAATCTTAAACATAAGGACTTAAAGATTGCTGTACTGAATAAAAATAATCATGAAAAGAAAGGTTTTCTAACGGCCGTAGCCAATATTTTTATAAAATCAAACTCGGGAAGCTTCCCTGAAGCCGTTGCGGTAGAAAATGTGGAACGCGATCCGACAAAGTCTTTCTTTAACCTCTTCTGGAAAGGAATTGAACAAGGATTAAAGAAAACACTGATAGGTGCAAATGTGGAAAAAACAGAAAAAACAGTGAAAGAGGCCGTTTCTTCCGTGAAAGAAATGAAGCAGTCTGTAAAAGAAATAAAACAGGAAATCAAAAATAAAAAAGCAGCTTCCCCGCCGGAAGGAGAGAAAAAAGAAAAGAAGGGCTTCCTGAACAATATATTCAAGAAAAAGGAGAAATCTGAAGAATAATTCTTTAAACCACTAAGATGTAATTATTGAGTGCTGAATATATAAATACAACTGTTCTTTTTAATTAAAACAACCTTAATGGTTTAAAAATTTAATATAAGATAGATTCAGTTAAAAATTGAATTCGTCACTTTCTAAAATAGGAATATCCCTTAAGAACTTATCAAACGCTTCGCCTGGATAATTGCTGTCTGCCCCGTAAGAATCTATAATCATTCCACGATTTCCATTATTGTCTTTTAGGACATAAAGAACTGCACTGTCATCCGGATTGCTGTCTCCTTCAAAGCGGTACGTTTTCAAAATAACCAATTCCGTAGGCTGATAAATTTTGTCAGAATTTTCAAACTTCATTTCACAATTTTCATTCATCCTGAATTCTCTCTGTATTCCTCTTTCAGAAAGCGTTTTCATGACTTCACTTAAGGTCGTCATTCTGTCGATGTTTTCTGGATTTTCCATAATAATATTTTTCTTGTTAAGTACAATAATTAAACCATTGCAATTTCTAAATATAAGAAAAATAGCAGATTATAATTTTCCTAAAAATAAACTTTAATGTTAACAAAATTTATAATTTAGAAAAATAGAATAGGTATACTTTTTGCAATGGTATCAATAATAAATCAAAGAAAATATGAAAAAAGAGATTGGAGTTTTACTGGCAGGGGGAGTTGGTCTTTTGGCAGTATTAAGCTTAATAAGTATTAAAAAGATATTAACTAAAAAAGATAAAAAATATAGTGATTCTTATTCGGATCATCACAGACACTTTGAAGAAAAGTACAATGAAGATGAACATCACGGAGTGGAATTTTATGCACTGAAGTAGTAAAAAAATATATTTAATTATGTTTAAATCCAACGCTTTTGAAAGTGTTGGATTTTTTTTGTGGAAAACTTTAGTGTTAAAACTCATTATTTTATGAAAATTCCATTCTAATTTTACACCGGAATGCAAAACGAAAATTTCATAAAAGGTCAGGGAGCTCAGCGAAACGTAATCAACCGTTTCGACAGGTATACCTATGAACCCGAAGATGAAGATTTCGAAACCGTAAAAACTTCTTTTACTGAGGTTTTTCCCAAAACCATTGTAAATCAGGTGAAAAGCGAGGATCTTCCCATGGAATATTCAATGAACCCCTACCAGGGATGTGAGCACGGATGTTCTTACTGTTTTGCAAGACCTACCCACGAATACTGGGGCTATAGTGCCGGGATAGATTTTGAAAGAAAAATCATGGTCAAGAAAAATGCTCCCGAATTATTGGAGAAATTTTTCCAGAAAAGAGGTTATAAAGCAGCTCCAATTCTTTTATCCGGAAATACAGACTGCTATCAGCCAGCCGAAAGACAATTTGAAATCACCAGAAAAATACTGCAGGTTTGTCTTGATTACAGACACCCTGTCAATGTTCTGACAAAAAATGCGCTCGTATTAAGAGACCTTGATATTCTAAAACCAATGGCGGAACAGAATCTTGTTTCAGTCTCTTTAAGTATTCCAACAATCAACGAAGAACTGAGACGAAAGATGGAGCCAAGGACCAGCTCTGCAAAAAATAAATTAAAAGCCATAGAAATTCTTTCCGAAAACAAGATTCCCGTACATGTAATGGTGGCTCCCATCATTCCCGGACTCAATAGTGATGAACCTCTGAATATATTAAAAGCAATTTCTGAGGCAGGTGCTTCCGGGTTTGGATACACTCTCGTAAGATTAAATGATACCGTTGAACCCGTTTTTGTCAATTGGATAGAAACTCATTTTCCAGACAGAGCCCAGAAAGTATTAAATCTCATCCGCTCTATGCGGGGAGGAAAGCTTGGAGATAAAAGATATTTTGAAAGACAAAGAGGAGAGGGGAATATCGCAGAAATGATTCACACAACATTTAAGATTGGCAGAAAGAAGTTTTTCGAAGGTAAAGAATTTCCAAAACTATCTACTGCTAACTTTACCGGAGCCCGCGATCAACAATTGAGATTGTTCGATTGATATGATTTCTTAAAAATCTTATCTATATAATATAGTATAAGTGGATTTATCTTTTCCAGCCATTTTTATTACTCTTACATGATATATATAGTATATCCTATTTCTTAGGAGCTATTCCTGCTATCCATTCCTACTCCTCGCCCCAGCGCTCTCCAACCCCTCAAACCCACCCACTCTCCAACGCAAGCTGTGGGGTAACCATTCCTATCAGGGCTAGGGGAGGGAATCATGAATTATGAATGATGAATGATGAGTTGTGAATTAGGTTTTCGTGTTTCGCGTTTTGGTTACAATTCCAGGTTTTGGGTTATGAATAGGAGTATTCTGTATCATCAGCTTTCTCTCTTATATATTATATCCATCATCCTCTGTGTAAATCCGTGCTCACTGTGGTTGATGATCCTACCAACGAATAATCATGATACCCTTATCCAAATATTCATCAAGATTGTAAAATTCAATAGAAACGGGTTTCAACCCGTTTAATAAAAAGAAAACTAGTTTATTGGCTTTAGCCGAAACTTAAATAAAGACTATTTGTTTTTAAAAAAGCCTCTGCTATTATATATAGGTGTACCTTTCATTATACATTATACATTACTCCTATCCTGAACCCCTCTCAAAAACCGCTCTAACCCTCCCACCCTCGGCCCCACCCACACTCCCTCCCGATCTTCCAAACAAATGTTTAAAATTTTTCTCCCTGCCTTCCAGTGTTTTAGGGGTTAATATTAATAAAAGGTAAAATTTATGTTAAATAAAGTTGCGTGGTGTTGGTTAAGTTTCTATCTTTGCCCCACTGAAAAACGAAAGACATTCAGTAGCGCAGAAGAGCTTTTAGATAAGCAGAAACAATAAGAAACTTCAAAAAGAGACGAACAAAAAAACTTTAAAACTTTTCACAAAAAGAGTTGCGAAATTAAAAAGAGTTTGTATCTTTGCAGTCCCAATTAAGGGAGCGCAGGAGTGGAAGATTAGGTGATGAGAAGAAGGATTAAGGTTACTTAAAAAACTTTAAAATTTTCTTCAAAAACATTTGGTCAATTAGAAATAAAGTTTTACTTTTGCACTCGCAAATACGGAGCGCCACTGACAGAAGAGAGTGCTTCGTTACAAAGCGAAAGATATAAAGATCATTGACATACAATATAACAACCAAGTAAGGAAAAACTAAAGCGTTAAAAACTTTGAGTGAGTCAGACAAACATACAATGGAGAGTTTGATCCTGGCTCAGGATGAACGCTAGCGGGAGGCCT
>NZ_JBWKTO010000004.1:0-392507 GCF_059420365.1 Chryseobacterium sp. GW821-FHT04C04
AGAGTCCGATAGAATATCGAACTCTTTATTATCAAAAGATTATTTAATTTTGTCTAAACTTTTGGGTGCACTCTAAAGCTGGGATTTTTTTTATTTTGATTTTTGTTGCGGAAAGTTGTGAGAATTTAAGCTGGTAAATAAGATTATTTTCTTTAAACTTGTTCCGAAGTTAGGAGACTTCGGAGAGCTAGGGGATTGCTTTCGAGTTAGCTGGTTTTTGACCGTTTAATATTTGGACAAGGGTTGGTTAGCTCCGTATTTATATCCATCAAATCCATGTAAATTAATACCACCATTGTAGCTCAATAAATTGGCAATACTTATAAAAAACAAGTTAGTAGACTTTGGAGAGTAGATGAATTAAATCCATATCTAAATCTAAATAACGAATTTTCCAGATAATTTTGCTTCACAATCTGGATCATTCATAATAAATTCATCAAATGTTTTTCTTAGAATTCCATTATTATATTTTAAATAATCTTTGAAGGTCTCAAGTATATCTTCTTTGAAAGTATCAAATGTTTCCCCTCGTTTTTTACATTTCCTGTGGTATTCATTAACAATTCTTTGTTTCCAATCGTAGTTATCTCCAGAAATTTTAGTTTTGTATCTATACTCAATGTCATAAATTTCCATCCAACGTTCCTTTCTAGTCGAGTTTATGGTAGGTGTACAATCAATTTGTAAATTCCACTTATTCAAATCATCTAAGTTTGTATCTGGAGATATAATGCTTAAAATTATTTCATGATTATCTATGTTTGAATATGGATAAAATACTTCTTCTCTAATGATTGGATTGACTTTGATATTGTATGGTATGTCTTTTTGTCCTTTATTTGGGGCTTTATTACAATTTCCACAAGTTGGAACTAAATTGTAAAAATTTATACTGCAAAACGGATATTTCCCTTTAGAGATGTAATGGTCATAATCGTTTTTAGCTTTATCATTAATTGGAAGCAAACTTTCCATGCCACAAAATGGACAGACAGATGTTTTATTTAGATTTCGGAATGTATTAAAATGAGTTATCAAATCACCACACTTATCCTTTAACAATTTATATGCAGTTTTAGAAGTTAGCATATTATATAAGACACCTTCAGAATCATACAGTTCTTTGACTTCTTTTCTTATGCTTTCATGAAGATCTTCATATTTGTATGGCATTATCACATTATTACATATACCTTCCACATTATTATTATTTGTATATGCATCTTTTACTTTATTTTTATCTTGTGGAGTGGGTAATGCTATATAAGCATTGAACAGAGCTTCTAATTTAACATCTATTTGAGTTTTATAATTATCTATAATATCTTGAAAATCTGGATGAATTAAATAACCATGGGAATAAACTGTTTGAGTATCATCAAACATTCTTGTGAAGAAAAAATCTAAATAATTATGTAGATTTTCTATAGGGTGTGGCGATATGGATTTATAGAAATAAAGCATTACTTTTCTCTTTTTTCAAGTTGTTCTTTTATATTTCTAAGTTTACTGAATAAATCGAATTTTTCCACTGAATCACCAAAGTCTCTGTTTAATCGCTCAACTACATTTTTTAAATCCTTCATCGTCTGGATGTTCTCTACCATATCAATTAATTCTTTTTTAGCCATTTCTGAAATTCCTTCTGATTTCTCGAAAATTTCATCTAAAATGATTGAAACAGAAGTACCATATACTTGAAATTTTGGATTTGTAAATTGAATCAAACCGTTAACTTTTTCAAATTTATATACATCTTCACTAAATGAATCTGAAATGACAAAAGGGGAATGGGTTGTGAGTATCAATTCTTGATTTCTAACGGTTGCTATGTTACCTTTACTATCATAAGACTTGGCTGCTGCAAGATTTAATGTTTTTATAAATTTAGCTCTCCACTGTGGATTGAAATGGGTGTCTGGTTCATCCATTAAAAACAAACATCCTTCATCTTGCATCATCATGACAGTTCCAACTACCTCGTTGAACTGATGTTCTCCATCTGATAATGATTTATAATAAATATCCTTTTCAGATTTTCCTTCCTCAAAAATTTTACTTATTACTATTTTTTCAATTCTAAAAACTAACCTTGAGGGGTCAGGTTTAGACATTTCATCTGAAATGTTTAATGTTTTATTTGCATTTAGAATTTGTCTTCTTGTAATTGAGTTAACTAAATATAAATTGAAAATTTCTAGCTCATAAAATACCTTGAACAGGGAAAAAGCATTTTTAAAATAAAACTTAAAAGTATCTTTTATAGCTTCATCAATTGAAAAATCTAATAATAAGAGATTATATTTTCCCACTTTTTTTTCTTTCCAAAGCGTAGCACAACATTTTAATTTTTCTAAATTTTCAGCAATGTTTTCACTTACTGGTAAAACTTTTTTAAATAAATCATCTGTGTTTAGTGTAATTCGAAATGAAACTAGGTTTTCAATTTGAAGTACTTTTTTTAGAATGCTAACTTTAGTGTCCTCTCCCAACAACATGTTTGCAATGAAGATTGAAAAGTTTGCATTATAATCTAAAAAGAATAATCTATGGTTTTCTGCTAACTCATCTCCTTTTTCTATTTTACCTTTGTTTTCAAAGGCTTTAAAATAATGGTATTTTAATTTATAATAAGGATTGCTTATCAACTCATTTTGGCCTGAAGTGTACGCTATAATTTTTTTCGGGAGTAGTAAATGAGTATTTTCATCAACTCTTTCAAATGTTATAGCTCCATCAATACTAACAGAAAATTCTGGTTTGTAATCTATAGGTTTAATGATTCTTATGTGTTTATCGTAACTAACAGAACCTTCAATTTCACCTATTATAACTGATGAGCTCTTGTAGGGTAGAAAATATTCTATTTCAAACCCAAAATTTTTACTGTTTTTTTCTTCTTCGCTAACTGTATCTAAATGATATATTTCTAAGAAGTAGAAAATTTCTGAAAACAACTCTAAAAAGTTCGATTTACCACTTCCATTTAATCCTGCAAAAACTTTTGTGGATAGCCTATCCTCTCTAAATGAAACATTGAATTCATAGAGTTTGTTCGCTGCAAGACTTCTGAAATTATCACCTAAAATTTTTACACTTTTTATCTTCATTCGACTACTTTAAAATAAACACCTGAGCGTAATTGATCGCCTTTGTCTTTTATAACTTCATAATCTTCGTTACGAAGATTCAATTGAATATTTTCATTTACTGCGTCATAAAAAAACTGCTCTAATTTTATGAATTGATTTTTACCTTTTAAAGCAGAGAAAACAAATGATTTTATATCATCTGCTTCATTTAATTTTGGATTTGTTTTTAATTCTTCAGATGAATGATAATTAGAAAAAATAACTCGTTCACTTTCTAAAAAATTCATTAATATTTCACTGTTAAAATAATATTCTGAATATTCTTCTTTTATCCAATTGGCTACCATTTCAAAATTAACTTCTTCCCATGTAAGTTTTGTTTTAAACTTTTCTTTGGCTTCTTGATTGAGTTGACTTGTTATTGACTTAATCCCGTCAAAAGATTTCATTGCCTGTAATAAAGATTCTGGAATTTGATACGGTTTTAAATTTTGAAATGGACTAGCTATTTTATTGATAGATTCAATTTGCTCAAATAAAGCTTTTGGTATCATATTATTCGCTAAAGCAATGCTTTTTTGAATATCAGCGGTTTGTTTGATAAACTGTTGCATTGATTTGGATAACTTGGTTTCTAAACTAATGTCTAAAATACTTTCTGCTTCAATTTTCTTTTCAATTTCTTTTATCTGAGCACTTACATCTAGTTTACTTAAGTCTAACTCACCTTTAAACGCTTTTTGACTAAGTGAACCAAATAAGTTTTCTAACTCTTTTAAACTCTCTTTATGATGCTCTTTTACTTTTTCTGCTTTTTCTACTATTGTCGCAAATTTGTTTTGGAGTTTGATTGGAGGAACAATTATTGGAATCGAATTACAAATACTTTTGTTCATATATGCAACTGTTGTTTTAGAAGCATTTGCATACATAAATCGCTCTTCAAAACCTAGAGCAAACATTAAAAAAATATTATTTAATTCTCGGTAACATTGAAATGAATGCAACTGTTGGTTTATTATACATTCAACTTTATTGATAGATATAATATTTAGTTGACCTACACAGGTCATTATTACACTATTTGAGGGTATAATTTTACCTCTAACATTAGTTATTTCTTCAAGAGTTAAACCAATATTTTCTTTTGATTTGTTAAAAAAGGATTTGTTGTTTAAATCTTCTGTTCTAATCCATGGAATATTTCCAGTAAATGATTTTGGTTTATTTCTTCCAGGAACAATGCAATCAGTATAATTGTCAACACTTGTCTTTATCCATTTTTTTTCGTTTTTAAAAGGATCACCAAACATATCTAAAAAAGTACTTTTTAAAAAGTCATCTAAAAAAATGATACTTTCTTTACGTTGATTTATTAAGGCTTCTGTTTTGTTTAGTACTTCTGCTATGCGTATCTGCTCAACTAAGTTTTCTGGTAAAGGAATTTTAATTGAAGCTAAATCCTTTTGATTAATGGCTGTAAAAGTTGAACCAACTCCCATTTTAGAAATTCTCTTTTCATTGACTTTTAAATATTGATAAACATAGTCTCTTGAGATGTTTTTTTTAACTCTAATTGCACTCAAGCCTCTACCAATACATGCATCAATATTGTTTATGTTTACAGAACCTACAGGTGCCCTAACTGATATTAAAATATCATCAGGAACAGTTAATTTTGTTGTTTTTGTAGTCCAATTTCTAACAATAGGATTTGTTAAACCAAAATCTGCTTTACCTTGAAAAAAAGGCACGCCTTCCCCCTTTTTGTTATATTCTGAAGAAGGTGGAGATTGTCCTGCAATAATTTGAGCAATATTTCCTAAACTTTCTAATTTCATTATAATACACCTTTTAATTCCGCAATAGAATCATTAATTTTTTCTTCTAATTTTGACAACTTTTCCAAAATTATTTTAGGTTTATCATATTTGATTTCTTCATAAACTTCCTCTTTGTATTTACTTAAACTTAAATCATACCCATTATCAATGATTTCTTGTTTAGGCACAAAAAAATGTTGCTGAGTAATGTCAGTTTCCTTTTTAGAGTTTCTTTTTTTGTACTTATCAATAATAACATGTAGATCTTCAAAATCTCTTTCACCATTAGGTAAAAATTTTTCAGCCCTTTTGTCATCTAAACTTAAGCCATCACCTTGCATTTCGTAAAACCAAACATCTTTTGTTTCACCACCTTTTGTAAATAATAAGATAGCTGTAGTTACACCTGCATAGGGCTTGAAAACACCACTTGGCATTGTAATAACTGCTTTTAGCTCACATTTATCTATTAACAACTTTCTTGCTGTAACAAACGCATTTCCTGCTCCAAATAGAACACCTTGTGGTACAACTACTCCAGCTGTACCACCCATGCGAAGCATTTTGTATATTCGTTCTAAGAATAACAATTCACTTTTGGTAGATGAAACGGTAAAGCTTGGGTTTAAATCTCCTTTGTCCATACTACCAGCAAATGGTGGATTTGCCATTACTACATCGTAAAAATTATCTTCATTGTAATTTTTACTTAAAGTATCTTTGTAATCAATTTTAGGTTGCGTTATCCCATGCATCATTAAGTTCATTAACCCTATTCGAATCATGGTTGGGTCAATATCAAAGCCATAAAATGTTTCTTCGTTTAGAATTTTTTTAGCTTGTTCATCAACCAACTTATCAGCAAGCGTTCCTCTTTCAAAGCCATTATCGTCTTTTTGTTTGTATTCTTTACTTGTAAATTCAGTAATAATATACTTATAAGCGGCCAAAAGAAAACCTGCTGTACCACTTGCCGGATCTGCAATTTTATATCCTAATTTTGGTTCAACTAATTCTGTAATTAATTCAATAATATGCGTAGGTGTTCTAAATTGTCCGTTTTTACCAGAACTACGCAATGAATCTAAAAGATATTCATAGAAATCTCCTTGTGCATCAATAAAGCGATTTTCTTTTTCTAGTTCTTTATAAATATCATCGATGGTTTTAACCGCTTCCGTTAACATTCTTCCGCTAGGAATCAAAAAAGCAGCATTTGCCATGTGTTTTGTGAAAAACGAATTAGCATCATCTAATTGTTTTATAAAAGGAAATACTCTGCTTTGTATGTGTAACAACATGTCATCACTAGGCATAGTTTTAAAAAAACTCCAACGCAATGTTTCCTTTTCTATTGCATTTTTTTCGTCTTTTTCGTCTACACCGGGGGGAAAATATTTTCCTGAAAAAATGGATTTAAAATTTTCGCCCTTGTAATCAGCATCACTCATTTTCCTTTTATCCATTTCGTCTAGTTGCTTGATAAAAAGTAGATATGTGATTTGTTCTATAGCATTAAGTGGGTTTGATATACCACCAGCCCAAAACTTATCCCATAATATAGCTACTTTACTCTTCAATTTTTGTGTCAACATGATATTCTAATTATTTAAAGCATTCAACTAATGGTAAAAAGCACATAAGTTGTTTTTTTATTTTTTATATAATAATCTGGATCTTTTATTATCCGGTATTTTCTTGATAATCGATTTTAATATCCTCATGAGATTTGGTCTGAACTTTATCTATCCTAAATTTTTTATTTCTGACATTTTAATTCCTAATTCATGCAAAATTTTAATGAGTAAGAATAAATATTAATTTTCAATTAATCTGCTAAGATAGCTATTACATAAAAATAATAAAATAAGTAGAATTGAATTTTAAATTCTTGATGTGATTTTTAACAAGGGTAATAACTAAAATAGCCCAGATAACAAAAACAAAAAAGGAACTAAACTAAACAGAATAAGTACTCTAGCAATGTTAGAATAGTTTTTACAGGGCAATCAGTAAATAAAAGAAAGAAATTGTCTTAAAAGGTAAAATAACATTCTAAGAATCTCCTAAATGTAAAAAGTTTTCAAACAGAAGCCATAGAGAGGGGACTTTTGAGAGAACCTCTTCACTTTTTTATATTTTGGAATAATTCTTCTAAGGTAACTTCTTTTTTACGACAAATTTTAGCTATGGTCTTTACAGACATATTGTAATCGGTTTTCGATGTGCCTAATGCTATATTTTTGATTCTTCTTACAGTGCTTTCTTCTATATCACATTTAGACGCAAATTCTCTCTGTGATTTTGCCTTTGAAATCCAGTTGGAGTATACATACTTGCAAATAGCAACAATTACGTCTTTTTCCTCTTCCATTAGGGCAAATTAAAAGAAAGAGAGAAAAAAAAATGCGGTTTTCTGTGCGCAATAACAAATTATTATTATATTTGTAGAATAGGTTACAATAAATGTAGCTTTGCGATACTTCAAAGAATAATAGAAGCTATTGCTTAGAATCTTGTACTAGAAAACTGGTAATTTTTAAACACACAAGACGATAAGCGGGAAGCTCACGACCTAGGCGTGGGCTCTCTTATCTGTGTGTTGGGTATACCAGTACCTCTAGTTCAGATATTGTAGAGTCCCATGCCGTTTTTATTTCATGCTGTTCTGCTTTTCTACAATCATCTTTTTCTAAGCTGCTTCACTACATAAAGTATCATGATAGGATACAATGGAGTGTACAATCCATTGCGGCTTCAGGGCTTTCACGGGAACACAGATTTATTTCTATTCATCATTTATCATACAGCTCAGCGTACATCAGTAGGCTGGTAGTCTCATGCATTCTAAAAATACAAACAATGAAAAAGATAAAAACAGATTTTAATACCCGGTTTCGGGCAGGCAAGAAGTGCTCCGGGTTGCAGCTGATGGAAACTTTCTTTCAGTTCAATGAGCTGGATGTTTCCAAAGAATTGCTCAGCAATTTGATGAATTATGCGGTAAAGAGGAATAGTTGGATCAATGAAGATCCGGCGGTGACCTTTGAGTTTTACCATTCGATGAGGTCGTTGATCCGGGCAGGCTATCTCATCATGCTTAAGGAAAGGCAATGGACTGTCGATACCCGGCCGGAAAAGATTTCCCCGTGGGTTCTTGGCCTCCTTTCGGAGAAAGAATACCGGAACCCTCTGCTGGTTTTCAAAAAAGCATTCAGGGAATACACCCTCAAAGAATTTGATTATTTTATGTCCGGAATCGTCTATTTCTCCATGGGTGTCTATGAAAATCTACCCGAAAGGAATATCGTGATGCCCTACATCCATACGGTTAAAATGCTGGATGCCGCACACCTTATACTTCAAAGAAGGAGAGAAAAGAAGATGGCTGACACCCATTCAGAATAAAGAAGGTTGAAAAGGTTGAGCGTTTTTGCTATAGATGATTAATATAATGATGATGTGTTTTTTCTGACGCAAAGTTTTCATTTTTGAAACTGTTGTTTGTAAGGGAGCAAAGGACAGAATCAACTTCGTTGATTCGTCGAAGCGGATATATAAGCATACCGCTTTATCAGCGACAAAGTCGCATCCCTTTGCCTACTTACAATAAAGCGGAATCATTAATGAGCTTTGCGTTTATTTTTTTAATCAAAAAATAATTTCAAACATAATCTATTGATTATTATATGTTTTATAATCAATCTGGTTGATTGAGATATGAAGTAGCATTAACATTTTTATAAAAAACCTGTTTACACTTTTACAGGTTTGCAATTCTTCAAACACAATGAAATTCATACAATCTTTTATTTGGAACACTCTAGATCACTTAAGAAAGTTTAAAATAATACAGCATAAAAGTCCACTGAAGAAGAAAATCAAAGATTATGTGAACTTCTCACCGGTTTATTTGTAACTCAATTCTCCTAAAGTGTTCATAAAACTTTTGTGACTTTTGACTACGTCGAAATAACATTCATCGACTAACAGGAGATAATCTTCGATTTGTGGTTATAGCTTATTCAGCGACAAAGTCGCCCATCTTTGCTCCCTTATAATAAAACATTCGAATCACTACTCCTTTGCGTTTAAAAATCCATCCAATTCTAATTGAATACATAATTTTTTTTAACGCAAAGTTTTATTCTTATTACGTTTTGTTTTAAGTGAGCTAAGAGTGAATCGATTTCCAATCGATTTTGACGAAGCTTACATTTCAAAAGAAAATCAAAGATTTTCATAAAACTTAGGGGTACTTGATATACGGAAAGCTTGAAACTTAAAAATAGCTAAAGTGTTAAAAATATTTTATAAAGTGTAATTGGACACATCCAGGTATATAATGCCATAATTTTTTCTATATTTAGAAGTGTATTAGTATCCATGTTTACGAATGTTAAAAAAAATGGCTTGTGTTTGTATTTTGCACTCTAAAGCATGCCTGAAAATATAATAAAAAAAGACAATGCCAATAAACCCACTACCTCCGGACGGAGGCATGTTATATAAAGAAACAGATATGGCCCAGTTTTTCCCTGAGCCATTCAATGCAATAACTGCTGTATTTTTTTTAGCCATAGCCATTTTTTGGACCCTTAAAATGAAGGGTAATTTTAAAGAATATCCTTTTTTAACGTACTGCCTGGTTTTATTATACATTGGTGCCATAGGAGGAACTGTTTATCATTCATTCAGACAGTGGCCGGTATTTATTATGATGGATTGGCTGCCTATTATGTTATTGTGTCTGTCGGCTGGATTTTATTTTGTAACTCGGAGCACCAGGTGGTACTATGCTGTTGCAATGGTTCTGGGATATCTGATATTGATGTTTGGTTTAAGAAATTGGATTTTGCTAGATAACCCTTCTCTCTTTATCAATGTAAACTATGCAATCATGGCCTCTTTGGTAGTTTTCTCGGTAATAAGATATTTGATCTATACCCACTGGAAAGCCGGCAAATGGGTAGGCTTTGCGGTATTGTCGTTTGTTTTTGCATTGACCTTCCGTATCATTGATAAACAGGACTGGTTGAGTTTCGGAACCCACTTTCTATGGCATACGTTTGGGGCGATAGCCACATTTTGCATGTTTAATTATATCTATCTTACGCGGAATACAATTAGAAAAACATAAGAACCTGTATACATTTTATTTGAAAAAAATGTATATAGGATTATCGAACCGTTTGTTCCTTTTAAATTCGTCGATCTTTGGGTTTTTGATTAAAAGAATTTTCCACAAACTTCATGGATGTTTGTGAATGTTTTTTCTCTCGCTGATTTTGTAGATGATGCTGATTTTATAAAGAGACTAAACCTTATAGGTTTTAAAACTTATGCCTATTAAAAACCTATAAGGTTTGATCCGATAATTTCCAAAAAATCCCTGCTATGCAAATTCTCCCAACTTTGGGCTGGTAAATAAGATCATTTTCTTTACACTTACTCCAAAACAGGAGCCATTGGAAAACAGGGAGAATAAAAGCTTCTATACAATCTGGATATTTAATTTTCTAAAATCATTGAGATTAGAATCATTAGAATCCAAATCTGTAATTAAAGTATCCACTTCACCCATACCACATACTTTAAAAGATTCTGTTTGGGATAATTTATTTCGGCTCGCGAGTGCAATTATTTTTTTAGAAGACTGTACCATCATTTTTTTTGTTTCTCCGTCATTCGTAGAAATTGCGGATACTCCATAAACAGGATCTACAGCACAAGTTCCCATAATAAAAAGATCTGCGATATACTTGGAGACTTCATAGCAAGTAGTCAACCCGGATGTAACAGCAAGGTTCCTCTCATAATTCCCTCCCAAAAGTATCAGTTCAACATTTTTAAATTTTTCAATGATGGAAGTAATAGAGTAATTATTCGTAATAATTTTGATGTTAATATCCAAAGGCATAGAATTCACTACAGCCAAAATAGTGGTACCTCCATCCATAAAAACGGTCATTCCGTTCTTAATGAACTGCTGTGTTTTTAAAGCAATAATATCTTTTTCTTGAGTAAGGAAAGATTGTCTGTCCTGAAAAGTTAATGGATCTTTTTCTCTGAGAATGGCTCCGCCTCTGGCTTTTGATAATAAGCCATTGCGGTGCAGGGCATCAATATCTCTTCGTATCGTATCTTCAGAAACATGCAGCTGAACTGCCAAATCCTCGAATTTGACTTTTTTCTTGTTTTTTAATTCATTAAGAATGACTTCAAAACGTTCTTCTTTTAGCATAAATTATTTTCTGAATTTATAGATGATGGCTACAATAACAAACAACAAAGCTATGCTTTCAAAAGCAACAGTCAAAGAAAAATGATGGGCAATAAATCCTAAAAGTGCAGGTCCTGCCAATTGACCGGCATATCCCATGGTCGAAATAACCGGAATGGTAACCGTTGGAGATAATCCCGCAATTCGTCCGCCTTCACTGAAAAAAACAGGAACAATATTAGCAGCACCAATACCCAATAAGATAAATCCAAGCAGTGACAATGAGATCCAAGGGCTAAATAGTAAAACTAAAATTCCGAAAGAAGCGATTATACTTCCTCCAATAACAACAATTTTACCGTTTAATTTGCTGACTAAAGAATCTCCTGTCAATCTCATTACAGCCATAGCCACTGAAAATGCGGCATAACCAATTCCTGAAAATTCTGATTCGACTCCTTTATGATCTCTTAAAAGTATAGCGCTCCAATCCAGCATTGCTCCTTCGGAAAGAAAAACAATAAAGCACATAAAACCTAAAACGAGTACTGTTCCGTTAAGCCATTGGAAACGTTGAGTTACTGTTTTAGTTTCATCAACGTGAGAGAACTTCTGAATAATTTCCTTTTCTGAGCTGTCATTCAATAAGTTATTATATTGAAAAGCCAATAATAGAAGCAATAGAGCAGATATGGTAATCGCTGCATATATGGGATTAAGTCCAATTTTCATTAAGAAGCCTAAACCAATAGAACCCAATAATCCTCCAACACTAAATAACCCGTGTAAAGAGGACATAATGGATTTACCATAAGCATTTTGAACCTGAACTCCCTGAGAGTTCATCGCCACATCGATGGTACCAATACCACAGCCAAATGCAAATATCGCAGCCCCCATTAAGTATATATCATGAATAATAAGTAAGAAAGGGAGTATTGATGCTACCATAAGAACAGCCGTAAGAATTATTTTTCTGCTTCCAAACTTACTGATAAAGAATCCGGATAATGGCATCATAAACAATGCACCACCGCCTAATAAAAGAAGTAAAAGTCCTAATTCAGCTTCATTTAGTGAAAGTCTGTCTTTTGCTAAAGGGACCATTGGAGCCCAGCTGGAAATAGCAAGACCACAAACGAGGAATATAAATTGTGTTGCCAGTTTTGCTTTTAATATTTTGTTTTCTAGCATATGTAAATATTATTTTGCAATATTAAGCAAATTTGCATAAATTTGCAAATGTGTATTTAAAAGATGAGATAAATTAATTATAGACTTAAGAAAAAATTTACATTATGAAAATTGAACATTTAGCGATTTGGGTAGATGATTTGGAAAAGATGCGGGCGTTCTATCTGAAGTATTTTAATACCACAAGTAATGAAAAGTACATGAATGAAAAGAAAGGCTTTTCTTCCTATTTTCTTTCATTCGGTGAAGGTAAAGCCCGCCTGGAAATTATGAATAGAATTGATATCAATGAAGAATGTGGGAAAAGGGGCTTCAGTAAAGGGATTGCTCATTTTGCAATTTCGGTAGGGGGAAAAGAAGCTGTCAATGAATTGACTGAAAGGTTAAGAAATGATCATTACACAATTGAAAGCGAACCACGAACAACGGGTGATGGCTATTACGAAAGTGTAGTTTTAGATCCGGAAGGAAATTACGTTGAAATATCAGCTTAATCTTACCATATTCTTCATCAATGATCCCAACGTTAAAATAATGTGAAATTTACGATCAATAAGACTCTGGTAGATTATTGTTTGTATTTTTATTAAATAAAGGTTATCGTAATAGTAGTATGAATGCAGTAAAAAATCCCAATATAAAAGCGGTCTTTTTTGATATTGACGGCACATTAATGAGTTTAAAAACCAAAACCATTCCGGAATCAACTCAGAAAGCAATCAAAAATCTCAGGGAACAAGGAATTAAGGTGATTGTAGCCACAGGCCGATCAATCAATGATCTGGGCCATATTAAACATATCGAATTTGATGGCTTTCTTACATTTAATGGCGGTTACTGTATGACGATTGATGGCCAGGTTATGTTTAGACAAGCTATTCATCCTGAAGATATCAAAAATTTGATTCATTATTCGGAAAACTCAACGGTGAGTTTTTCATTAATGTATGAGGATAAAGTAAGAATCAGTCACCAAAGCTCGCAGGTCATTGAATTATATACTCACGTGAATCTTCCGGTGCCGCCTTTGTATGATAAAGAAACTCTTGATATAGAAAATGTTCTGCAGGTCAATGTTTTTATTGATCCTGAGGATGAAAGATCTTTTATGCAGGAAGTGATGCCCAACTCACTTTCATCGAGATGGACACCATTGTTTGCAGACGTCAATCCCGGTGGAATAAGCAAGCAGAAAGGGGTGGAGTTTTTCTGTGACCATTTTAATATTGATATATCTGAAACGATGGCCTTCGGAGATGGAGGAAATGACATTTCTATGCTAAAGTTTGTGAAAATTGGGGTGGCAATGGGTAATGCGGGAGACAACGTTAAAGAAGTTGCTGATTTTGTCACTGAGGAAGTTGATCATCATGGGGTAGAGGCGGCTTTAATACATTTTGGGCTATTGCGTTAAATTGGATTGCACTAAAATGGTTTTGGAATTATATTGAGCAGAAAAAATGATAGAGATCCGTAAAGGAAGAAACTCTATCAATAAAAAATGGCGCCTACTGTATTGAGTGGGCGCCGTTTAGCTTTTTGTGATGTCGGTGAAAGTATCTTCAACACTTTTGTATGTGATTGGGTTCGGTTGAGGCCCATTAAACAAGAAGTATAAAGCTTAATTTTTATCAGGTGATTTTATTGTAGATGAAGCTTCTTACTACGTAATAGTAAGCAGTAAAAACAATTGAAGTTGAGGTTGTTGATCTTTAGTTTGCTTTGATTGTCTTTTATCTTCACACAAATATTTTCCGAAGAATATAACAGAATATTTGGAGTAGCGCATTGCTTTTTCTTTTTAAGGTTGAAAGAAAGATGATTTACTTATATTTGCTCTGCAAAGTAAAATTAAATGTTCAAAAAAGTAAGCACTGTATTTATCCTTGGATTTTATACGGTTTTTTGTTCGGCCCAGCAGGTCCGTCCTTCAAAATCATCTGAAATTTACCGTGAACTCAAAACACTTAAACAGCTGCCTAAAGTTTTATACCTTGCGGCTCATCCTGATGATGAAAATACAGGATTACTTTCCTGGCTCATCAATGACCAAAATGTGGAAACGGGTTATTTGTCTTTAACCAGAGGAGATGGTGGTCAGAATTTATTAGGAACAGAGCAGGGTGCTGCATTGGGTTTAATCAGAACGCATGAGCTTTTAGAGGCAAGAAAGTTAGACGGCGCCCAGCAGTTTTTTACCCGGGCAATTGATTTCGGGTTCTCTAAAAATACGACTGATACCTTTAAGCAATGGGATGCAGACAGCATTACAGCGGATGTAGTCTGGGTTATCCGTCAATTCCGTCCGGATGTTATCATTTGTCGTTTTCCTCCTACTGCGGCAGCAGGGCACGGACAACATGCGGCTTCGGCGGTGGTGGCGGAAAAAGCTTTTAAGCTGGCAGGTGATAAAACAGCTTTCCCGGATCAGCTGAAATATGTCAATGTATGGCAGCCAAAACGCGTATTATGGAATACCTTCCGCTTTGGCGGGGTCAATACAACCGCTGAAAATCAACTGAAAGTTACCGTTGGACAATATGATGCGCAACTGGGAATGGGCTATGGAGAATTGGCAGGATTAAGCAGAAGTTTACATAAAAGCCAGGGTGCGGGAACACAGTCTGTGGCTGGCATCAGAACTGAATATTTTGCCCACGTTGCTGGTGAACCTGCAAAAACAACACTTTTTGATGGAGTCGTTACAACCTGGACCGCAAAAGGAAACACTGATATTGACCAATCATTAGATAAAATTATTTCCAATTTCAATTTCAATAATCCTGATCTCAGTTTACCTGCCTTGCTTGCTTTGCGAAAAAAGGTTGTGGCGCTAAAGGATGGAGACCTAAAAAAGGATAAAATTAAATCTCTTGACAATATCATTTTAAGCTGTGCCGGATTTATGGGCGAGGTAGTGACCAATCAGGCTGAAGCTGTTGCCGGGGATCATTACAATTTCAGATTAAATCTGATTTCAAGAGCTGCAAATCCTGTGGTTTTAGAAAATGTACAATGGTTAAGCCAGTCAGAAAGCTTCAATAGAAAACTATCAAAAGATTCTTTAATTACCATTCAGCATGACATTCAGATTCCTGCAGATGCTACACTTACAGAACCTTACTGGTTGGTAAAATCTCCCACAAATTCGGCAACGTTCTCTGTTCCGAATGATACTTTAATCGGTTTGCCTGAGGCAGAATCACCACTGAATGTCTTACTTGGTTTAAAAATAGGTTCGGAAAATTTTAAGGTTAAACTTCCTGTATCTTTCAAGAAATTAGATCCGGTACGTGGTGATGTGGTCGAAGCCCTGCGCATTGTTCCTGCATTGGAACTGAAATTTACGCAACCCCTTTATTGGGTCAAAGAAAATGAAGATTTACATTTGAGTTTAAATGTTAAGGCTAATTCTAACAAAAAGTACAATAACGGTGTTCTAAACCTAATGTATAACGGAGAACGATTAGGCAGTACCAATATAAGTTCGCTCAATGGAAAAGATACGACCATCGATTACGTTATTCCAAAAGCTAAGCTTGCTGCAATACATTCATCCCGCTTGCAACTGGATGCCAATTTTGTGGCAGATGGAGTCACTTATCATAAAAAACAAGTATTAATTCAGTACCCACATTTATCCTCCTTACAATATTTCTCGCCTGCAACGGTACCCGTAATGAAAGGTGATATTCAGGCGAAGGTTAAAAAAGTGGGGTATATAGAAGGAGCGGGCGATTTCATTCCTGAGTTCCTACGCATGGCAGGTATTCAGGTAGATGTTTTGAAAGACGAAGATTTTTATGGCAAATTAGATGAAACTGCCGGAAATGCCAGTCAAAACAAGCTATCGCAGTATGATGCCATCGTACTGGGTGTTCGTGCTAATAATACAGAGAAAAAGCTGGGCCGCTGGATGCCTTTTTTATGGTCTTATGTAAAATCCGGAGGTAATCTGGTGATGCAGTATAACACCAATCAGGATACCACCGTAGACCAATTGGGGATGTACAATTTCAGCATTGCCAATAAGCGGGTTACCGAAGAAAATGCTGCGGTGAAATTTTTAAATCCCAATCATAAATTACTGAACTTTCCGAACAAAATTACGGCGAATGATTTTAAGGGCTGGGTACAGGAGCGTGGCGCCTATTTCCCTGTTCAATGGGATGCCGCATATGAACCGCTTTTTGAAATGCACGATACAGGTGAAGAGCCTCTGCAGGGATCAACTTTATACGCCCAATACGGGAAGGGTAATTTTATTTATACACCGCTGGCATTTTTCAGACAGCTGCCTGCAGGAAATGTGGGGGCAGCGCGTTTATTTTTTAACTTTTTATCTGCACAGAAAAACTGATGAACAATAAACTTAAAAATTGGAATACCTGGTACATACTATTAGCAGCCGCATTAGTATTGCAGATCGCATTTTATTATTGGTTTACTAAATTCTGGGCATGAGTAATATAGATTGGACAGTTCTCATTTTTACACTTGTTGCAGTGGTGGTTTACGGCGTATTGATCGGCCGTGGGCAAAAAAGCAACGAATCCTACCTGAAAGCGGATAATAAAATGCCCTGGTACATTGTGCTGATAGGTATTATGGCCACACAGGCAAGTGCTATTACATTTTTGTCAGCACCGGGTCAGGCTTATACAGACGGCATGCGTTTCGTTCAGTATTACTTTGGTCTGCCTTTGGCGATGATTGTGATCTGTATCACTTTCATCCCGATTTTTCAGCGCTTAAATGTGTACACCGCCTATGAATATCTTGAAAACCGTTTTGATAAGAAAACAAGGGTACTCACTTCACTGCTTTTTCTTTTTTCCAGAGGTTTATCAACAGGAATCAGCATTTACGCTCCAAGCATCATCTTGTCAAGTGTTTTAAACTGGAATATTTATCTAACCAATGTTTTAACAGGCGGTATTCTGTTGATTTACACCTATGTTGGTGGAGCAAAAGCGATCGCTCATACCCAAAAATTACAGTTTCTCATTATTCTGGGAACCATGGCTTTTGCAGGTTATTTGCTTATTCAGAATATGCCGAATGGAATTGGTTTTAACGATGCATTGTACCTGGCAGGGAAATCCGGAAAGCTCAATGTAATCACTACAGAATTCGATTGGAAAGATAAATACAATATTTGGAGTGGATTAATTGGTGGTTTTTTTCTGGCACTTTCTTACTTCGGTACGGACCAGAGTCAGGTCGGGAGATATATTACTGCGAAGGACAATACCAATGCAAAAATGGGCTTGCTGCTAAACGGATTGGTGAAAATTCCGATGCAATTTGCTATCCTCCTGATTGGTGCTTTGCTTTTCGCTTTCTTTTCTCTAAAACCGGCTCCGATTTACTTTAACGAACGCTCTTATCAACATTTAAAGGAAACACAACCTGAACAGGCCGCGGTTTTTGAAAAAGAACACCAGAATTTACAAATAAAATTTAATGCAGAATCGAAAGAAATTCTAAAACTGAAAGAAACTCATTCTCCCCGGCTTAACAAAACAATTCAGGATTTTAAAAACACACAAACCCAGGTAAAAGCACTTCACGGCAGGGTAGAGGAAGCGATCAATAGTTCAAACTATAATGCTGAGAAAACGGATACCAATTATATTTTCCTGTATTTCGTAAAAAATACCCTGCCTGTAGGAATGATCGGGTTACTGTTTGCCGTCATTTTTCTGGCCAGCTGGGGTTCCATTTCTGCAGCGCTGAATTCCCTTGCCGCCTGCTCATTAAAAGATGTTCATTTGATATTTAAAAAAGAAATTCCTGATGATGCCACCGAATTGAAGTACAGCCGCCTGCACACTTTAGCCTGGGGAATCTTCTCAATCGGCGTTGCCATGTTTGCCACTCAAATGGGCTCCCTTATTGAAGCGGTTAACGTATTGGGTTCTCTTTTCTACGGCCCGATATTGGGGATTTTTCTTGTTGCATTTTACTATAAAAAAATCGACGGCGCGAATGTATTTATTGCTGCAATTTTATCAGAAATTACGGTTATTGCCGTTTATAAGTTTGATATTATTTCTTTCCTTTGGCTTAACGTAATCGGGGCAGCGGCAGTCATTATATTTTCGACAATCGGGTTATTGTTTTATAAGGAGAAAGCAGTAAATTCGTAAACGAATAAAGTAAACATACAAATAAAAATATTATGAAAACGATCATTAAATCTGCTGCCGTCCTTGTTGCGACAATGACAATCTCCATGAATGCTTTTGCACAGGATACTAAAAAACCTGCCAGCCCTCCGGCTACTGCAACGGGAAAAATTAAAGATGCCACCATTACCATTGCCTATAGCAGTCCTTCTGTAAAAGGGCGTACCATCTGGGGTGGTTTAGAAGCTTATAATAAAGTTTGGCGTGCGGGTGCCAATGAAGCAACTACTTTTGAAACGGATAAAAATATTACCGTTCAGGGTAAACCGCTGCCTGCAGGTAAATACAGCTTTTTCTTAATCCCTAAAGAAAGCGGAACCTGGACTGCGATTTTTAACAAAGAGCCAAAACAATGGGGTGCTTATAAATACGAAGAGTCTAAAGATGCTTTACGTGTTGATGTAAAAACAAAAGCTTTGCCAGCAACACAGGAAACTTTAGTGTATAAAATAAACAATAATGGATTCACAATGGATTGGGATAAAATCTCAGTTCCTGTAGAGATCAAATAAATTTGAATATCAGAAATTAAAATCCCGGTTAATCCGGGATTTTTTTGTTTAAAATTTTACTTCCCTATTTCTTTTTCAATTTTATCGATCATTTTTTCAGCATTACCCTTGGTTCCGCCAAGATTGATAGCTTTTTTATAACTCTCTAATGCTAAATCATATTGCTTATTTGTAAAATAGGCTTCTCCTAAACTATCGAAAAGATTAGCATCTTTAGGAAACTCTTTTGTCGCCAATTTAAATATTTCTATTGACCCATTATTTTTGCCAGTTCTTAATAATTCATACCCTAACTTATTAAGTTCTGCCGGGTTCTCAAAACTATATTCATTTTTAGATTTTTCTTTGAGTAAATAATAAGTCTCTATGCCTTTATTTACATCGTTGAGAGATTCTTTTCTTATCGCTTGCTCAATAGATTTTTTAGGAATTTCATACGCTTTCCCTAGCATCAGGTTGTGAATAATATATCCCAAATCCCAAACTCTATTGAGATTATTGGACACCAGAATTATTGTAATTTTATTTTTAAAATCGTTTAAAAAGATGGATTCAAATTTATACGAAACTCCGTTATGTCTTTGTAGGTCTTCTTTTTCAAAGTATCTGCCAAGTGATCCACCTTCCTCTTTTGCATATGGGTTATTCAATAAAGTTTGAAAGGATTTTTTGGATATTAAACGATTAGAATTCATTGCTTCAATCCATTTATAGAGATCATTGATATCTACCCAAAGCCAGCCGCTAATAAATTTCAATTCCGGGCATCGGACATTGTCCATATCATAACAAGAGGTTCTGTTTGTAGAGCCAAATGTTGGATCAAATACGGAATTGGTCATTTTCAAAGGTTTAACAATGTTTTTAATGACAAATTGCTGAAAAGACATTCCGGTTACTTTTTCAATAATTCTTCTTTGCAAAAAGACATTGCCATTATCATACCTGTAACTGGTTCCTGGTTCAAAGAGTAGACTCTCATTGCTTCTCAGAATATTCCAAGCGCCTTCATCATTGATAATCGTTAACCCTGATTCTATTCGAGGAATACCACTGGCATAATTAATCAGATGACGTATGGTTACTTTCTTCGACCATTTCGGTAATCCCAAATCAAATTTGGAAATCGGGTCATCAAGATTAAGAAGACCACGTTCAACTAAAATCATGATGGCAACAGCATTAAATTCCTTTGCAATAGAGCCAATGTTGAATATTGACTTGTTGTTTAAAGGAGTTTGTCTCGTTTCATCGGTAAAACCCAATGATTTTTGATAGATAATTTTATCATTTTTAGCAATAATGACATTTCCATTGAACAAACCTCTTTCGTAAGATTTTGTCATTAAGGAATCAATTTGATTGATTTCTGATTTTTGTTCCGTCGAATTTTGATGGATCTTCTTTGTTTCTTTGGGATTATTTAACCCCTGGGCAGAAAACGTATTGGTAAATAAAATAGTTAGTGTTAGTAAGAAAAATCGGTTCTTCATTTTAATTAATTTTTCGGAAATAGAATTTGATTGATTTTTGAAAGCATTTCTTTGGCATTATCATTATTAGGATTCAGTTCCAACGTTTTCTGATAATTTTTTTTAGAAGCATTATAATCTTTTTTAATAAAATAAATCTCTCCACGTGTATCATAAATATTGGATGAGTTTGGAAATTCTGAAACTGCATAATCAATAATTTTTAAAGCATCATCAGGTTTTCCTTCACCCAAAAACTTGTATGTTAATCTATTCAATTCATTTTCAAAACCATTAAAATTATAAGAATCGAATTTGTTTTTCTTCAGTTCTTTCAAATAAACAATTCCTTTTTCTATTGATTCTGCTTTCATTTTTTTATAAACTTCGAAGATAATTAATGGTTTAGGCAAATCAACTTTGATATTGTATAGAACTCCAAAGACATCATCGATAACTGCTTCCAATTGTCCGCCTCTTTTACCTGCTCTCGTGTTATCAAGCAGGATTACATATATTTTGTCCTCAGGAATTCTGGCAATATTACAGGAAAAGCCATTGATGCCGCCACTATGTGCCATTGTTGTAATATCTTTTCCCGAACCTAAAAAATTCTGATGTTTCTGAACAACCAAACCGTAAGCGTAATCACCTAAATTGGGCGTGAAATATATTTTTTTGTTCTCATCATTCAGTAAAGTGTTCGTGTATAAAGCATCATCCCATTTTCGCATATCATTGGCTGTGCTGTACATTCCGCCAGCAGAAAACACCGCAGTTTTGATAGTAATGTAATCTGTTTTTTGATAACCGTCGTAATCAAAATCATAGCCTTGAGCATAATTTGAAATGATTTCTTTTGGATCTTCAATTCCTGTATTTTTCATTGCAATGATATCAAATATCTTTTCCTTGAGAACCTTTTCATAAGATTTCTTAGTAATTTTCTCAATAATTAATCCTAATAGATAATAGCCCGTATTACAGTAATTCTGCTTTGTTCCTGGTTCAAATCCTAAATTATCCTTGAAATATTTGACAGCAAAATCTTTCCCAGACAAATTTTCGAAAACCATTTTAGTTTTAAAATCAGGGAAATCAGTGTAATTTGGCAAGCCAGAAGTATGCGTTAACAATTGATGAATGGTAATTTTACTTCCTGCCGTTTTGCTAAACCAAGGAAGATAATCACTTATTTTGTCATCCAGCTTGATTTTTCCTTCTTGTTTTAACTGCATAATCAGCATGGCAGTAAACTGTTTTGTTACGGAACCAATTCTGAATTTGGTATCAGAAGTTGCTTCTATATTCAAGCCCATATCGGCTTTTCCATAATTTTTTTGCAAGATAATTTCGCCATTTTGAACAACCAAAGCACTTCCGTTAAAAAGATTGTAGTGGTGATATTTACCAATAATCAAATCGATTTTTTTTGCTTTTTCTTTATTGGAATTGGATATGGTTTTTTGTGCAAAAGTATTCGGAGATAAAAGCACTAGAAATACAAACAGGAAATTTTTCATAATCGATTCTGATTTCATAATTTGATGCAAAGATGCTTTAAAATGCCTCAGCACGCGACCGACTAAAAAAAGTCGAACGCATTTCTTAGAAAAGAATGGATTAATTTGGATTTTTTCTAAAATCTGTTGGTGTTGTGCCTGTGTGTTTTTTAAAAGAAGTACTAAACGACGATTTGGAATTGAAACCAACCTGATAAAGAATTTCTAAAATAGTCAGTTCTTTTTGCAAAGGATTTTTCAATATTTCTTTAGCTTTTTCGATTCGATATTCATTAATGAAATCAAAAAAATGCTTATTCATATACAGATTGATCAAAGCCGATAAATCTTTGACGGGCATATTTAATTGTTCTGCCAAATCCTGAATCGTTAATGAAGAATCCAAATAAGGTTCATTTTTAATCATAAATTCTTTCAAAGCTAGGATTTGTTTATTTTTTTCATCATCAATGATAGGCGAAGATTTTTGTTTCGGAATTAGATCTACGATAGGTTTCAATTGAGAATTAACTCCTCTGAAAAATTCAGGATTATTTAATGCGACAAATAAATACCAACACGTACAAAAGAAAAAGGCAAATCCGTCAAGGGTTACAATCCATTGTCTGAATTCTCCCCAACCAAAGATAAAACTAACCAACCATCTTATAAGAACTAAAAAATGTAAAACATAATATAGAATTGTTATTTTGTAAAGTGCATTTAAGATAGAAATATTTGGATTTGTATAATTCTCAAGATAGACGGTTTTAGACTTTCTAATCACCAAAAATGAAGCAATAAAATAAACTTGAAATAGAAACTCGAAAAGAAAATAAAAAAAATTCATGATAGGCGTTTGATTCATCGTATTTATGAAACTCACTTTCGCAGCCCTATCTTCAAAATATATCCCAGACATCATATACAAATTGAAAGCAACAAACGGAATGGTATGCCATAAATGTTTCGGTTTTAATCGAAATTTGGAAAAACAAACGGACAATACATAGAGATAAAATGATGCGGGAACCAAATAGTTAATACTCCAACGAAAAGCCTCAAGGTTAATGAAATTAACAGGAAAATCACGCATCAAAAATTTAAAAGCATCTACAGCGTTTGTAAAAAGAAAAAAAGCAAGAAGCCAATTTGCAAGTCTGTGCTTGGTTTTTACAGTCAATAAAAACAACGCAAGAAAAAATACAAGAAAAATTCCAATAAAAGCGCTTATTTCTAAAAAGCTGTATTTGTCCATAGTTTTTTTAACATAGGTGCAATTTAATCTTTAAATAGGAAAATTTAAAGAGGTATATAGGGTTTTATCCTTTTACTTTACCAAATGTTAAAAATATTACGCTCAAATTATAAAAATAGTATTGTTGTAAATGTCAGTATTTCATTCTTTTAGATGATTTTGAAATAGTTGAAGAGGTAGAAAGGAAAGACAGAATATACAAAAAGAAACGCTGAAAAATTTCCCCAAATTTTGTACTTGATCCTTTTCGGGAAAATCCCTTTCAAAAAAATAAAACAGGTTTTACTCGCCCATGCATTTCATAGGATTAGTTAAATACTTCCTTCTGTAAAATAAGGTTCAAGCTTTTCAAATAGAGCTTTGGCCTTCTCGCAATTAGTAAGGAAGATAAATCCGGTCTTTTTCTCTCTGTTCATGATAAAATAAGCCGTAAAATCACCGTTGTCTCCACTATGCATATACCGCATTCCATATTTTGTTTTCTTCATACTTATACCAAGTCCCCAATAATCGGTGCTTTTCCAGTCGGGTACTTTTGTCTGTTCTTTAAACATTTCTTTAATCATATTCTTAGAAAGTCCTTTTTCATCCATTATACCAATCATAAAATTGGCATAGTCAAGTGCATTCGTCCTGAGCGATCCGGCTGCTCCAAAATCTTCCATTTTGTTTATTTCCTGTTTTTTATTGATCCCTTTCTCTTCTTTATACCCTGCGGCTCTGTGTTCTTTTATATAATCATTCCAATAATAATAAGCATGCCTCATTTTAAGTGGCTTGCATACTTCATTGTAAAATTCCTGATCAAGTTCTTTCGGGGTTTTATTCAGTAAATGACCAACAACAGCTACTAAATACTGGTAAGCTTCTCCTGAATAAGAAAATTTGGTTCCCGGAATAAATTTCAGATCCAAATTGCCTTGTCTCCAGTTAGGCATACCTGTAGTGTGTGAAAGCACCATTCTGGCTGTAATAAGCTTATATCTTTCATCGTACTCCAGATCTTTATTTCTCAGATAGGTGTATAGGGGAGTATCCAGATTTAGAATACCTTTATCCACTAATTTAAGTATAAAATAAGCGAAAACTGTCTTGCTGAGAGAAGCAGCTTCAAAAATGGTATTGGGTTTTACTTTTATTTTGTTCTCAATATCTGCATATCCATATTCGTTGCTGTACACAATTTTACCATTATCAATAAAGGCTATGGAAAGTCCAGGAATATTTAGACTATCAACCTGTCTTTGCAGGAATCTGTTCATAGATTCTTTATTAATTATTTTTCCGCTTATTGACCGTATTTGTCCATAACTATTGGATATGGATAAGATAACAATGAAAAGGAAACAATTTATTTTACGTTTCATAATGCATTATAGGTTTTGTGAATTGAAACAAAAGGCAGTAACAAGGACAGTGTTGAGCTAAATCTTCTAAATATCACTGGTTTTCAGTGGATTAAAATTAACAAATAATTTGATATTAAAAGATAGTTGATTCAAAATCAAAAAATCTCTCATATTTGATACCACGGAACATGGAAGTCCATTGATTGCCATTGCAACAATTCTATGGTACTACGATATGCATATGTAGACTCGATAAATCTACTTTCATAGGTAATTGAAGGGTGATCTGGGAATGGGAGGATGGTGGTAGAAACCTTCGACTTTCTAAATTCCAGGTTGTCATAAGTTCTTTTAAAGTAAAGATAGGGTCTTATAGTAAATGCGCTTTGGCTTTAACTATTTAAAAGTAGCACTTATCAAAAGATATATCCTTGTATAAGAAACAGAAACGGAATACTTTAGCCCGTAAAAGCTGGAGTGGAATTCAGGCTGATCTATCCTGAATGAGAAATATCGCGCATACTTAAAAATAAAGAACAGCATATTTGAATGCCATTGTAAGGCTTACATTAAAAGTTACAGGCCTTTCAAGAATTTAATTATATTTATATATATTTTTTATTATCAGATACTTGAGTTATATTTAAGACCTAAAAAATATAAAAACTTTTACCAATGATCGGTATCATTATCATCTTGTCCTTATCCTGGCTTTTGTTATGGTTAATTGAAAAAAGGCATCTTACTGTCCTGGGACTGGCAATAACAAAGAATAGGGGGAAAGATTTCTTCATAGGCCTCCTGATGGCTGGTTTTGTTTGCGCAGCTTATCATGTTATGAACGTTTATCTGGCCGATAATTTTTGGATTTACAATAAACACATGTCCGTTCATATGCTCTTTAATAGTATATGGTGGATCTTAAAATCAGTCCTATTTGAGGAATTTATTTTTCGAGGGGCGCTGCTTTATATTGCAATAAAAAGACTCGGTGCTAAGTGGGCCTGTATATTATCAGCTGTTGCATTTGGTGTCTATCATTGGTTTTCATACGGTTCTTTTGGAAATCCGTTTCAAATGCTTATCATTTTACTTATGACCGGTACCTTTGGATGGGTTCTTGCTTTTGCTTTTAAGAAGACAAAATCAATTTATTTACCAATAGCGATTCATCTGGGCTGGAATCTTGTAAATATCTTAGTATTTTCAAATGGACCTCTTGGCACACAATTAATGATGAAAGCTAATGCTAATCATCTGGAGGGGTTGATGTCTTTATTTACATTCCTATTCCAAATTTTTGCACTACCCCTACTGGCATACTGGTATATAAAAAGGTTTGCTAAAGAATAAATAACGATTATATCAATAAAAAAAGAGACAACTATTTGTTAGTTGTCTCTTTAAGCCAAGACCGGATTATCTTCAAACACTTATATCGATGATTGGGTTTGTTTAAGTCAAATAAAAGAAAGAATTGCAAGTTAGAAAACCAGTTCATTCGTAAGCTAATACATTTACCTGATCCCATCCCATACAGAACGTTCATCAGCCCTATCATTAACAGTAATTTGAGATTCAACATCAAAACGCATAGATACACGATGATCAGCACTATATCTATTCCAGCCTGGATTACCGTTGGTGGCAAAGTTTACCCATGCTTTGTGCACAGTATCAGCCAATTGCTGCGGGGGGTGATTACCCAACATTTCAGCAAAACCGGCGTTAGTGAGATTATCAAACACAAAGGCAAGCTCAAGACCGTGACAGGCCCCAAGTAAATCATTACATGCAGGAGAGTGCCATGAGAATTCATACACATGTACGTTGCCATGGTTCTCTGCTATTCGCAACGCAGGGATGCGGTAAAACCAATCTGTTATTATAGCACTTAGAACATCACCAGGCGAACTGTCTGAACGGTTTGCGCGGTAGGTTTGGATAGCCTCAGTAGATAGTCCATAGGCAGAAGCCAAAATGTCCAGAGCGGAGTCAGTAATTTTTGATATGATACCATCGGGAACAAGAAATAATCTGAATTCCTCGCTATTCGTACCAATTAGAATATCTACATCTTTACCCGCACCGCTGGTAATGCATTCTATGGGGGTCGCGGTTAATAAATGACCATCAATTACCGGTTCAAAGGGCATTAAGTTGCGCGCAGCTTCACCCCACAATTCTACTGAAGGATTTGCCATAATTTCGGATCCTAACTGCTCCTGTGCAGCAAAAACTTTTTCGGCACTAACCTGTCCGATTGCTTCACGTGTTGGTGCAACACCCAGTATTTCAGCAAGCCTTGTACCAATGAGCTTTGCGGATGAAGGGCTGATTACTGAGTGTCCAGCTCCTGATTCCGCAATCGCCCGTCGGAATAACCCCTCTGCTTCCTTCATTGCCAGCAGGGTACAAACGCTCATTCCGCCAGCAGACTCACCAAAAATTGTAACATTTTCAGGATCACCGCCAAAGTTGGCAATATTGTTCCGAACCCATTTGAGTGCAGCAATCTGGTCGAGTATACCAAGATTGGGTACCCCGTCACCAAACCATAAAAATCCGTCGATACCAATCCGATAGTTTATGGTAACCAAAACAACACCATCCCGTGCAAAATTACTGCCATCATATCCCGAAACAGCACCTGATCCAAGACTAAAAGCGCCACCATAAATAAAAACCATAACAGGCTTTTTTTCGGTGATACCTGCAGTCCAAATATTAAGATTCAAATAATCATCTCCTGGAATTACCATATTGGGCAACAATCCTGCAAATGGTCCGGATGTAGGGGTTTCTTGCGGCGGAGTAGCTCCATATTCCGTTGTATTCTTTACATCTGTCCATGGTACCGGAGGTACGGGTGGTTGAAAGCGGTTTGTGCCAACTGGTGGGGCGGCATATGGGATCCCTTTGAATACTAAAATATCTTGCTCTGTTTTAAGGCCGCTAACAGCTCCGTATTGGGTGTTAACCGTATGTACTGTTTCCATCATAATTATAAAAAGTTATTTAATATATTTTCCTGTTTAGGTTTCTTTTTTTCAGATATCAAATAGTCTTGAATTGGAATTTACTCTATAAGCCATTTCTGAAAATTAAGTAATTTTAATATAATAACTAGCATATTTTCAATCATTTATTGGTACATATTTATTTAGACTGACAAATTATCTATCAAAGAGTTACAATAATTTCTTTGTTTTTAAAGTTGGTAAATAGTGCTTGTCTCAAATTACTTAATACGTTGTTTCATTCTTAAGATTTCTCAACAAAGTTCCAAAGAAAGAATCGTTTAGGCAATGAACCTATGTTAAGTAATCTGTTTGCGTATGCGACTCAAACCCTGTGGTGTAATTCCTATATAGGAAGCAATATTTTAATGGAATGATTTTAAAATATCGGGCTACCTGTTTCTACAAAAGAAGGGTAGCTTTCTATTCCGCCTTGTTGTGTAATAATTTCGTTTTTGGCAAAAACTCTCCTGTCAAAATATGTTGCTATAAATTCCCATTCAGTTTCTTGTAATTTTAATATTCTTTCATAATATTCTCTTTATAATCCATTTGACTAAATTTAATTTAAGATGGAGATTATCATTATACAAATTCAATCTTTTAAAGTGGTTGATAATCAATGTCATAAATTTATGGTTCTAGTGGGTCAAGAAAGGTAGCTTTTCTGATTCTTAATTCTAAATAAGTTTAGCAATAATTGCCCAGATTACCATTGAATAGGGCTTGAACAGATTGTCCTTGGCATAAAGACAAAAATAGAAAATACCTTCTGATCAATGGAAAGCTTTGTAAACTTTTACCAGCAGGGTGATTTAAAAACAAAGAGAACGTTGGTGTGTTTGATATTTTCCCCAAAAGTTGAATGTGACGGAAAAAGTTTTTAAACACCTAAAATGAATATTGTTGTCCAATATATCTATCAATATAAAAGTGGAATAAGAAATAAAAAAACCGACAAAGAAGTGAAAAAACTTCAAATGTCGGTTTTGTGGCCAAGACAAGCGTATCTTCAAACACTTTTATCGATAATTTGGTTCGTCTGGTCTAAATTAAACTAGAACAGATCATTTACTTGTTGGCTAAACTTTTACAATATGATTTTACGTATTTGTGAAACCATCGGAGTTGGCATATTGGGGTATATTTTAAACTGAAACTTTAAGCTGTTCTAAAAAATAGGAAGGAGTGAAACCTGTTTCTTTCTTAAAGGCCGTTACAAAAACCTGTGGAGTGGTGTAGCCGCATTCTTCAGCAAGATAATTGATCTTATACTCCCGGTAGATAGGGTTTTCATACAGTTTTTTAGTGATATATCCGATCCGAAGCCCGTTAATATAGGTGGTGAAGTTTTTATCCCTATAGGTTTTTATAATTTCCGAAAGATACTTGGTATTGGTGTTAAAGTGATTCGCCATCCAAGTCAGGCTGATATCTTTTCTGAGGTATTTTTCAGAGAGTTCAAATTTTTCAAGTCTGGCAAGCAGTGCTTTGGCTGTTTCATCGGTAATGCTGACGGAGGTTTTGGCTTCTGTATGGTCCTCGGCTTTTAAAGATTTTGCCTGAAGTTCTTTCTGTTCATTGCTTATTTTAGCGATCAGTTCCTCATATTTTTTATGGGCGAGTTTATTTTTTCTTCTCCAATAAAAAACCACGGATACTAAAATTAGTAGAGAAATGGTTGAAATGATAATTATTTTTCTCGAAGAAATTTTTTCCTGAGTTTTTTTTGAATCTGATAATAAGATATTAGCGGAATAGCCTACATTATTTTTTTCTGTGATTCTTATACTATCCTTAAGAATAGTATATTTGTTCATGTAAAGCTTCGAGTTTTTTGTATTTCCCATTTCATTGTATGCACTGGCCAGAAACTCAAAAGATTCAACTCTGTTAGTAGGATCGGGAAATTTCTTTTCCAGATTCAGGGCCTGTCTTGCATATTCTATTGTCTTGGAATACTCTTTTTTTTCTAAATATAGCCAACTGAGCTGATTCAATAGCAATACTTTATTAGCATCAATCAAATTATATTTATTGACAATATCTAAACTACTGATAAGGTATTTTTCCGCTAACTGAATATTTCCGGGCTGATTAGCTTCCGCCAGATAGGTGATTCCTATCCGTACGTTGCTATAGGCAATGGAGCTATATTTATCTTCAATACTTATTTCCTCGTGGTTTTTAATATGGCTGGCAGCCTCAATACTTTTTTTTTCGTAGTAAATAACGGAGTCTTTGTAAGTTTTATTTTCTATTTTTTTATTGATAAAATAGAGATTCTGATTACTGTAAATGAGTGACAGTGTATAATTTTTTATATCCTGGTCCTTAATCTTTTTCGCAAATGCAGCGGCTGTTCTGAAATCTTTTAATCCTTCTTCGTTCAATCCCAAATATCCTAACGCTAAAGCATTTGAACGATAAAGGTTTGCCATGGTTCTGGATGCTGCTTCACCTGCATCAATTTTCTTGAGCTCTGTGGCAAGCTTAATAATTTCCTTGTTTTTTTGGTGGTTCTCATAGATCTCAATAATCCGACGTCCACTTATCAAAACCCCCAATTTATAGTCTATTTTTTCAGATTCAGATTTCAGCCTGAACAAGGCTTTTTCTTTTTCTGCCTCAGATATCTTAGTATCAAACCTTAATTCCTCCAATTTATTCAGAATATATTTTTGATTGATATTTGTATTGGTCTGTGCACTGAGATTAAAACTTATCAATAAGCAATACAGGAAAGAAAATAGAAATGTTTTCATGGAAATATAATTCTGAATTTATTGTTTTTACAAATTTAGAAAAGAAAATCCTTTAATAATTACACATACCAACATGGGAAGTTAAAATTTTTCTATAAAAACAAATTGTGACCTATGTATTGTATTGATTTTCAGTATTAATTCTTTGTAAAACTGCCTTCAATAGAGCCTCTGCTTTCCGAATTTCTTCTTAGCTTGATATTGTGCAACACCCTCCATCGGTTTAATATTGCCGGAAAACCTACTGATAAGAAATGTTTCGAATAGATTCTGAAAATACAATGATGTATGAGATCTTCTCTCTTAGGTAGGGAGAAGGTCTCTCTTCTAAAGAAATGATGAACAGATAACACAATTAAAAAATTCAATAGTATGAAAACACACAATGTAAATGGAAAAGTAGTATTAATTGCCGGAGGCGCTAAAAACCTTGGTGGTTTACTAAGCCGTAACCTGGCCGTAAAAGGAGCAAAACTGGTTATTCACTACAACAGTGAAAGTACAAAGTCTTATGCTGAAAGAACGATGGCAGATGTACAAGCTTTAGGAGCAGAAGCAATTCTGGTGCAGGCAGATCTTACAAAAGTAGGAAAGATCACAGAACTTTTTGATGCCGGTATTGAAAAGTTCGGAGGAATCGATATTGCGATTAATACCGTAGGGAAAGTCCTGAAAAAACCTTTTGTGGAGACTACCGAAGCAGAATATGACAGCATGAGTGAAATTAACTCCAAAGTAGCATATTTCTTTATTCAGGAAGCTGGTAAAAAGCTAAATAACAATGGCAAAATATGTACTATTGTTACCTCACTGCTGGCAGCCTATACAGGTTTATATTCCACATATGAAGGAATGAAAGCCCCCGTGGAGCATTTCACCAGAGCTGCCT
This sequence comes from Chryseobacterium sp. GW821-FHT04C04, assembly GCF_059420365.1. Lineage (NCBI taxonomy): Bacteria > Pseudomonadati > Bacteroidota > Flavobacteriia > Flavobacteriales > Weeksellaceae > Chryseobacterium > Chryseobacterium sp. GW821-FHT04C04. The sequence continues at coordinate 31,294 of NZ_JBWKTO010000004.1, forward strand.
CTAAAGAATTTGGTGAACGCGGTATTTCTGTGACAGCAGTTGCTCCGGGACCTATGGATACCCCTTTCTTCTATGGGCAGGAAAGTGATGATGCCGTTGCTTATCATAAATCTGCATCTGCACTTGGCGGCCTGACGGACATTAAAGATATTGCTCCACTAATAGAATTCCTGGTTTCGGACGGCTGGTGGATTACCGGACAAACCATCTTTGCCAATGGAGGATATACCACAAGATAGTTGTGATCTTTCAGAAAGAGATAAATTTCCTTTCCAAATGTACCGCCTTTCCGGAGTAATAATTTTATGACTGTTTCGAATATAAAATACATGAAACAGATCAGACTGTTGGAGTACAGCTGAAAAGCTGTACTCTGATTTTTAATAGTAAACTATTTTCGGAATTATTTATTACACACTTTGCTTTTGGTTTTAATAGGTCTGTTTTCAATGAGTTTTTAGATTCAAATGATGATGTTAGACATTCAATTTTGCAGGTTCGTGATATCAATTCTCCTGATCTGGATTTCGAATTACATCAAAAGGCTTTTATAGATGTGTTGGTTTTAATGGGCTGATTTACAATGGTGTTTGTTTGTAAAATAAAGAATGGTATACAAAAAATTCCGAATTCTTAGGGTCATAACCTTGTAGAGGTTTTCATGTAATGATAATATTGCATCAAATGCTGATGACTTAATCATCACAAAATTTTTAATGGAAAAGTTCCTGTCACCTCAAAAACAAATCAAAAACATAATGAAAAAAACACTACAAATTCTAATTGTGTTTGTTGCCTGTAATAGTAACGCGCAGGTAGCAATAGGAAAAACAAATGTTACCAATGCTTCAGTATCTGTTGAATTTTCCAATACGGAAAACAGAGGGTTTATTCTTCCTTATAATGAAAACAAAACCGGATTATCTGCTGAAGGAATTTTAATTTACGACACTGCAGATCATAAAGTAAAGTACCTGAAGGATGGTGGGCAATGGGTTAATCTAAGCGAAGATGATGGCACATCTGCAACAATCGGAACAGCAGATATTAGCATACAGGGAACAGGCAAAACAGAAAAGATCACTGCTAAAACAAGCATTGGAACTCCAACTTCTACAGAAGGAATCCTTGTTCTGGAAGCGGCAGATAAGGCGATGATCCTGCCAAAAGTAGCCAGTCCGCATCTTGCCATTACCAATCCGGCGCCAGGAATGATGGTCTATGATACTGTTAAAAAACATCTTGCAGTATACAACGGTAAAGCCTGGAGCTTCTGGAAACCATAATCAATACTCAACCTAAAAAAACTTCTAACCTCCTCATACGATGGAACCCTCATATTTCTATTTTCTGTTCTTTCTCAATACAATCGGAATGTAAAGCAGGCATCCATGCAGGTCTATTCCGATTTTTCAAAATTCTGATAAAGAGACACAAACACATAGTGTTGAAAACCTATTAAAAATTTATTAACAATGAAAAAAAAGACTATCTTTTTAGTCCTATTGCTCTTTCTGGGTAATATGATACTTTACGCACAATGCAGCGTAAATGCAGGAGGAAATGCCACGATATGTGGCACATCCTACACCTTGCAGGGAAGTTCATCGGGCAACACAGGCGGAACGCCGGTGTGGACTATTGTGTCCAAGCCTTCCGGCGCGCCAGACCCGGTAATTAGTAATGCAAACTCCCTGACACCTAACATTACCGGAATGACGTTCCCCGGAAATTACGTATTCCAGATCGCACAAAGCTGTAGTCCTTCCGGAACGGCAGCTTCTCAGGTAACCATTACTGCACCGGGAGACGCGTCTGCTTTTACGGCAGGACCGGATATTACCAATGTGAATGCAACCACGGGTTCCGTTACTCTGAATGGGGTTGTACCTAGTGGATATACCGCATCGTGGAGTGCCTATAATATTTACAGATGGGAACGCAGCAGTATAAAAACGAACCAAAATTCTCAGTTTAGCTCTACAACATCAGCAGCAACAACTTTTAGTCTTATCAATAAAGCCAATCATGATATTGACCCGGCTTATGTGGTAACACTCAGAATTACCTCTACCAATAATCCAAACTGTTGGTATGAGGATACGGCTATTGTACGATTTATTCCGAATCCGCAAATTCTGCCTACCGTGTCAACTTCCAGATGTATTTCCAGTGGTGCAAGTCATTACGTTGCACTTCAGAGTACATCCCCTAAGTTTTCTCATGCATATGCTCCCACGCCAGGGTCTTCAGGAAATTTTGGCACAACAATTACCATGAATGTTACCAGCCAGCCGGCAGGAGGAAATATTACCTATTCGGATATTCATGATGATAATATATATTTTACCGGTGTTAATGTAGTGGGGACCTATAAATTTACTTTAACTGTTACGAATACCAGTGGAACTTTTACAACACCGGAATTAACTTATACCTTTACCGGATTACAGTCTAATACGGTAAACTTCCTGATCTCTTCCAGACCGGAACAAATGATGATTTATAATAGTGGGAATTCCGGAGGAGAAGTTCAGTGTGGTTATGCGGGACAGCCTACACCCATTACATTTTACTATACCATTGATCCGGCCGATAATCCCGCTACAATCAATACAAGTGTCGCTTTATCAGGTATTATTCCACCGGGAGGAGCACCTGGTGTGGTAAACGGAGGAGCAGGTACAGCAACGAGGTCGGCTACTGTAACACCACCTGCAGGAGGCTGGCGTGTAGGAACATATAGATTTACAATAACAAGAAGTAATGCAGGTGCCTGTTCATCTACACAAACCTATTATATCCATATTTCGGACGGTGCCCGTTCTCATGTAACAGTACCTACTACTACAGTATGTTACCCGGGTTCAGGTATTGTAACAGCAACCATTCCATTACCTGCAGTGTATAAAGGTATTGTAAACACCAGTTATTTTCAGGATTTTGATGGACGTTACAGATTAACATTAGTTTCAAAACCTGCAGGTGCAGCTGATCCTGTATTCGAACCTTATGCTAATACATTATTTACCAATACATCCACTACGATTTCCAATCTTACTATGCAGGGTGAATATGTATTTAAAATAAAAGCAGATACCTATAATCCAAGTGTGGGTATGTTTTTAGATAAAGAATATGCCTGCTCAGGAACATCTTTAGAAGGAACATTCTCTGTATTTGTATCCGCTCAGGTGAGTGCCAATGCAGGATCTGCTCAGACTTTGATAGGAACTACCCAAACTACTTTCAATGCCAATAATCCGGGAGTCGCTGCGGGTGCATGGACGTTATTATCAAAGCCAGCCGGTGCTGCCGATCCGGTGATTGCAACACCGTCAGCATATAATACCAATGTTACAGGTTTTAATACTCCAGGTACTTATACATTCAGATGGGCTGTGACTACAGGTACCTGTATCAGTACAAGTGACTTAACAGTACAAGTGATAAATGCCGTGGCAGGGGGGGTAGATGGAGCTCAGTTCTGGGTAAAATCAGATGATGCGGGTACTATTGCCACAGCCTGGAAAGATCATTCCATAAATGCAAATGATATTCCTGCAGTCGGAACATGGACAATTTCTGCAGCAGATAGAAGTCATAATTTTAATCCGTACACCACAGGATATTCTGCTTCAAAATTCTTCTATAATTCTACTTCGGTGATGAATTCTACCAATGGAGAACTTCCCAACACCAATACATCTATTTTCTCTGCAGTAAGACCTACAGCTAACGGAACAGGACGTATTACAGGGATTGATGATGATGCAGCATATGCTTCAGAACCGGGAGTCTCTATTGCAAACGGAGATCCAAGACAGTATGAATATTTTAATACCACTACCTCAACGGATTTTTCAACCACATTCAATATTGGTATTTCAAATATTTTCTCTGCAATAGCTAATAACTCTGTTGCAAACGGGGGTACTTCAGCTTCCTCCGGCGGAGAAAAAATATTGGGTTTAAATGGTTTTTATGAAACAACCCCGTTTACTGGCATCAATAAATTCCAGATTTATGGGCGTAACTTAAGAATAGGCCATGCAGGATGGGATGCTCCGGGTGCATTCCCTGGCGATATTATGGAGGTTGTTTGGTATAAACGTACATTAACGGCGAATGAACAGTCAAGAGTAAACTCATATCTTGCGGTGAAGAACGGTGTTACTTTAAATGAAAATTACCTTTCTACCAATAGCAATGTAGTATGGGACAGAGCGGTTAATATAGGATATAACAATAATATCTTTGGTATTGCAAGAGATAATATTACTGTACTGCACCAGAAACAATCAGGAAGTGTCAATGACGGGCAAAAGCTTGTTATTTCTACCACAGGGTTTGCCGATAACAATATTGCGAATACTACAGGCCTAGCCAATGACCTTCAATATCTGATGACAGGAGATAACGGTCTTTTCCAAGGGTTACAAACACCGTTGTCTTATACAGCAGGTACCAATGGCGTGACCAATTATCGTTTTGAATCTATCTGGAAAGTACAGAATTCAGGAAACGTAGGAACCGTAACAGTTGCATGGCCTAAAGGAGTGAAGAACCTGTACCTGGTACAATCTTCGGATGCTGTTTTTGACGGAACAGATACTTTTACACCAATGACTACAGAAGTAAGCATAAATGGGGTAGTATATAACACAGCAAATGTTATGCTGGGTAATGGGCAATTCTTCACCTTTGCAGGTTTCGGAAATGCTCCTGGAGGAGTTGTTAATGGATTATCTTACTGGTACAGAGCTGATAAAAATGCAGTAAATGCCGGTGCAGCAACAGACGTAACCGGATGGACAGATGTATGGAATGGGACAACAGTAGCGCAACTGGGAACAAATACTTTACCGAAGTATGTATTGGGAGCACCTAATTACTTTAACTTCAATCCAGGAATTAATTTCACTGTAGGAACACAAACATTAGGAAATAATACGGTGCGTACCCTTACAAGTCTGGATTATGATGTATTTACCCTGACAAAAGAAGGGTTAGCTTCAGGCGGAGGAAATCCGAGATTATTCAGTGTCGGTATGGATAATACTACTTTAGGAGCTGCCAACTGGGACGGTTTTGGGATCTGGCCGGCTAGCACCAATCTCGAAAGAAGACCTTATGGTGCCGGAACACAGTATCCGGGAGTAAATCCTGCGTTTAATGCTGCTATTCCAAGTATTATGTATTTTAAAAATACGAATACCACGAGTGCAAAAGGATTAAATGGAGCAGCGATGAATACAGCCGTTAATTATGCTGCTATAAATGCACAATACGGAGGGCATATTTTCGGGAATACTGTTTTTTCAAGTAATGGTAGTGATAATGCCGGATTCATAGGGCATATCGGAGAAACTATCGTGTATGGAGCTGGAACCCTGACAACAGCGGAACGCAGAAAAGTAGATTCTTACCTTGCTATAAAGTATGGGATTACCTTAGGACAGGTAGATACAGACCATTATCTTGATACTGACGGAAATATGGTATGGAACGGAGGAACGAATGCAGCATACAATAATAATATTTTTGGAGTAACCAGAGATGATATTGAGATGTTGGAACAGAAAGTCTCAAAAAGTGTAAATGCAGGAACGATTCTTACCGTGGCAACGACCAATGATTTCATCAACCCAAACAATACTACAGCACGAACCAGCTTTGTTAATGATAAAACGTATTTCCTATTCGGAGATAATAATGTTACGACAACTGCGTTAAGCAGCATTACGATAAATGGCTATACAGGGGTGGCGCGTATCCCAAGAATCTGGCTGGCACAGCGTACCAATACCAGCGGAACCATGTACTTCGGGGCAGATCTTTCCTCTTACGGAGGAGGTTTTGGAAGTGGAGATCATGTAAAAATGATTATTGCGGATGATGCAGCGTTTACAACTAATGTAGTGTATGTTGACGGAACCTATGAAGTGGCCATCGGAAAATGGGTACACAGTTATAATTTTGACACAGAAAATGCAAAGAGGTACATTACCTATGCAGCAGTGAACGAGGTAGCTTGTACAACAGGCTGTAATGACAACACTTACCTTAATGCGGTAGATCCTAATACCATAGAGTATGATAACATCATAGCAGATGAAACGACTACAATCATAAAACAAAAAGACGGTTCATATTATATCTGGGGACCGAACACCTCACCAAATGTATCTACTGCAAACACTAACGTTGTATTAAACCTTCTTACACCAACGAAAATTGATCCGGGTACAACACTTCCGGCTGCGGGATCATCAGGAGCGGGGTTCAACTATACCGGGACACCGTTAAAAGCTGCATTAGCTAATGTGATGCTTTTATTGACAACCGATGGGCTTTATGTTTGGGGAAATAGTAGTATGGGTACCAGTGCCAGTACTTATAAAACTCCAAATAACTTTACATTTGGAAAACAGACGATTAATAATAAAGCAGATGGATTGCCTCCGGGAGTGAGTCCTACCAATGTAAAAATGATGATTGGCAATCAAGAAACAATAGCTATGGTAACCTGTAGTGGAGCAGCTTGGATTTACAACCCAGGTACAGTGGGTTCTGTTTATGGAGATAATATGGCAGTTAATACCGCTAATGGTTTAATATGGCATCGTGTCATGACTTCTGCAACCGAAACACTGGACAATGTTGTTGCAGTGCGCGGAATCAGGAGTACTAAGTTCGCTTTAACCTCTGATGGCAGACTTTATACCTGGGGTCTTAACACTTTTCATAATGATAATACTGCCGGGGTAACATCCAATTATGCAACAGAAATCAGTGTTCCCGCTGGAGTAACTCCAAAAATGATAGGGATGACCGAGGGAAATACTGAAGGACAGAGTTCTTACTATTTTTTGGCAACCAACGGCAAACTCTATGCTATGGGTAATAATACACAAAGGCAGTTGGGGGTTGGTGACAACGCCATAAGACTGAATTGGACAGAAGTGACCGCTACCTCAGGTAGTAATATCTTAGGAGGTAATATCGCCTGGATTTCACCGGCTGATAACGTGAATAATCTTCCCTCTATCAATGTATTGACCACCGATGGAAAACAATGGGGATGGGGACGCAGTTCACAAGGTCATTTAGGGGTTGTGGATCAGTTTGGTATTACTCCAACGTATATGCCTGGTAACGGTACTGGTGCAAACGAGCTTAATCCAAGTGATAAGGTGATCGCTATAAAAGATGGGGGCCAGCATGCTATCAACTTTAAAGAGAACTCTACGAAATTTGGTTTTATAGGTCTCAATTCGTATGGATCTAAGGGAGACGGTACGTCTGTTACGGGGACCCAGGATCTTAAATATACTTATATATCTACTCTTGATCTATGTGCAAAAGCAGGGGCATCTTTTTGCTATAAACCAGGTAGTATGACCGGTATTGCATTAGACACTAAGGTGGGAATAACTGCCATTGGCAGAGCCGGAGCCGGTTCTGATAACTGGCCGATGGTACGTAAAGGTGGCTGGATTGCATTGGAGGCGAAAACGAAAGGCTTCGTACCTAACAGGGTAGCATTTGATGCATCAGGAAATCCGGTAGGTATTCCGGCTGCTAATTTCGTGGAAGGAATGATGGTATATGATACCACAAACAAGTGTATGAAGATATATACTCTGAAAGAGGGAGATGCCTCTATGGCATGGCATTGTATATCCACACAGACCTGTCCGGACTAAATTGACAAAACAAAGAGGCTTTTCATAGAAGGCTTTATATATCACAACAGTCTTGTTGAGGCTTCTTAACAAGACTGTTTTTTAAATAATTTAAAAACATGATTACAAATTTCAGAAATATCCATATAGGGAGACTGATCCATTTTAGAGTTTCGGAAAATAAAATAGACCTGTCACGCATTTGTCGTTTTTTAAATTGTACAGAACAGGAAGTCAACGAAATGTATTTACAGGAGGATCTCCCCACCAATATTCTGATGCGGTGGAGTAAACTGCTAGAATATGATTTCTTCAGAATCTATTCTCAACATCTGATATTGTATGCACCTCCCTCTGCCGTAATCAGTGGAACAGAGGTGTCGAAATTGCCAAAATTCAGGAAGAATCTTTATACCCAGGAGATTATAACATTTATACTTGAACTGATCAAGGCGGGTGAGAAAACCAGACGGCAGGTCGTAGACGAATATGGAATACCCAATAGTACTTTAAACAAATGGGTTAATAAATACAATACATTCTAAGATCAGAAACTCCTGTATTGGGAACAACGAACTTAACTAACTTAACTGAAGATGAAAAAATACAGACAGCCAAACTATCATCGAATCTATTCTGACATCATTACGCGGAGCTTTCCCCATAAAAAGGAGGAATGTGAAAAATTATTAAGAAAAAAATACCTGTCTGTCATTGATATTTTAGAACTTAATAAAAGAATTTTCGGAACAAGAGGTAAAGAGGCCGAAAAACAGAATCCGAAACACCGTTCCTACAGCAAATCCGATATTGTTCAGATCCTGGATTATCAGAAGACGCATAAGATGAATAATTCACAGGTGGCCGAGCACTTTGGATTAAGCAAGAATTCAATAACCAAATGGAAGAAAATATTTTTGTAATGGGGTAAAATAGCCAATATCTTTCAGTGGTTGATACTGATAAGCACATTACTATTTAATGGGTACCAATAACAGAATTGAGTTGACAAAATAAAATTGTCAACTCAATTGCTTTATAATAAAGGATCAAATTCATCATTTTACACAGCTCTCACAGTACAGGAAAGTGATAGTCTGCAAGTAGGTATTACATGTTATTTAAGTTATACTTTAATGTCGTAAAATAAATGAAAAAACGATATAATTGAACATTTTCTCATCAATAAACGATGCTATAATTTACTGCGTAATTATACTCTTCTCCATTAATCTATACATATTCCTTTTAAAAGAATTATCAAAATTAAATGGATGTGTAATCTCTCCCATCCAATTTTATGATTTCTCCCCCTTTTTCTCTCAGTAATATATCTTGGTTAATGTCCATACATTGTAAATTAAATTTTAGATATTTTATTTTAATTTCCTGAAAATTTCCAGCATCGTTTCCGTGTCAAGGCTTTTCATATCAACCAATTTCAATGTTTTGACCATCTTTAAAGCTATCGTCTTGTAATGCTGAAAATGAGGTGTCTGCAAATGAGATTGATAAGCTTCTTTATCAGAATAAATTTCAATAATTCTTATCTGTGCTGCATTCTCTTTCTTATACATTGGGAAAATTGCAATGACACCCGGTTCAGTTTTCATTGATGCATACGTTTCTTCTTTCAAAATGGAATTGTATTCATTGAGATATTCCGGAAGGACATCTATTTCTGAGATCCGAACCACCATATCCTGTTTTATTACAGGAACTAATGTTTTTCCGATTATCTTTCTAACCGTATTGGCTTGCGTAATGCTTATATTGGCTTCAATTATTGTAGATAACTGCTCAAGCTGATCTTCTGTAATCCCTGTATTTTTTCCCATTGCAATATGAGATTGTAACTGACCTTCAACACCGGCAATTGATGCCAAAGCAGAGATGGTAACCAGTTCTCTTTGCTGATAATCCAATACATCATTGGCAAAAATATCTGCAAATAAATGTTCCTTTAAAAAGATATCTATACGCGGCGCAAACTCTCCAAAACCTGGCGCAGGTTTAGATTGTGTTGTTTTTGTCAACCCTTCCAATACTTTTCTGCCTTGCTCGTATTTGTCTTCAACATTATTTTCGAAGGTTATTTTATTGTCTTCTTTATCTGTAATACCTTTTGCTTTTCTTTCCTCTAGAACAGATTTAAAAATATTAATAGCATTTAGACTTCTCGGAAAACCGCAATATGCATATAATTGGACCAGTGCTTCTTTGATTTCGTTTACTGTGAGTCCGTTATCCAATCCTTTATTCAGTCCTGTTTTTAACTGTTCCAGATTTCCTGCTGCTGTTAAGGACGAAATTACTACTAGAGTTTGTTGCTGAAGAGACAAATTAATATCTGTCTTACTTTGTTGTGCATTCATTTTACTCGTACTTAATGTGAGAACAAAAAGTAATATCCATTGAAGAAACTTGCTTTTGCTCATCCTATTTGGCTATTTATTAGCATCGGTATATTGTTCGTCCGTTACCGGATCTAGCCAGACCGCATTGGTTTCACCTTCATAATTGGTAATGGCGATATGTACCATTTTGATGCCTGCCTTTGCACCATGCCAATGTTCCACATTTTCAGGAATATTGATGAGATCACCCTTTTTAATGGTTTGTGCAGGTTTATCTTTTTCCTGATAAAGACCTTCGCCTTCAGTTACGATTAAAACCTGGCCTTTCGGATGCGTATGCCAGTTGGTTCTTGCTCCAGGCTCAAAAGTCACACTGCCTAGAACAAAATCGTTATTTTTATCTTTTGCTAATAGTGTTTGCAGGTAAGCATCTCCTGTGAAATATCCGTTGGTCAATTTTTCACCTTTGGCAAAAAGCGATTCGTTATTTTCTGTTGTCATTTTTTGTTGATGTTTATTGTTATTACAAGCTGTCAATGAAAATATAACACCCATAGAAAGTAATATCTTTTTAAGATCATTAAAATTTCTCATCATGTTTTATTTTTCTATTTGTTTTTGTTCAGAAGCAGGATATCTGTCTCCAATAATCTGAATTTTAGCGATATTTGCTTCCAGTTCATTCCATTCGTTTTGAGAAAATGAAAAATCTGTTGTTCTCAGATTTTCTTCCAGATGGGATAATTTCGTAGTTCCTGGAATAGGAACAATCCAGGATGCTTTTTGCATCATCCAGGTTAATGCGGTCTGTGCTGCCGTCATTCCTCTGGTCCTTCCGAATTTATTAAGCTCCTCAACTATTTTAAGATTTTCTCTGATAGCTGCCGGCGTAAACCTTGGTAAAATATTACGGTTGTCATTCCCTGAATCAAAGGAAGTATATTCGTTGATGCTTCCTGTTAAAAATCCACGATTTAAAGGACTGTAGGGCACAAACCCAATTCCAAGCTCTTTACACACCGGAAATATCTCTTTCTCAGGTTCACGCCACATCATATGATATTCGCTCTGAATTGCAGTAACAGGCTGTACGGCATGTGCTTTACGAATCGTTGCTGCCCCAACTTCACAAAGCCCAAAACGTTTTACTTTTCCTTCCTGGATCAGATCTTTTACGGTCCCCGCAACATCTTCGATCGGGACATTCGGATCCAAACGATGCTGGTATAATAATTCTATCACATCAATTTTCAACCGTTTCAGAGAATTTTCGACCATTTCGCGGATTTTTTCAGGACGGCTATTAACACCTGTAACTTTATTTCCATCATAATTAAAACCAAATTTTGTGGTAATTGCGATCTTATCTTTAAATTGAGAAAATATCTCTCCGGCTAATTCTTCATTGGTAAACGGTCCATAAGTCTCCGCCGTGTCAAAAAGTGTGATCCCTCTTTCTACTGCCTGATGTCCCAATTTGATCATGGCTTTTTTATCAGGATGAATACCTCGATGGTAATTCATTCCCATTACGCCAAATCCAATTTCGGAGACCTGCATACTGTATTTTCCTGAACCTAAAGTTCTCAGACCATTAATGATAGGATTGTTTTCTGCTTCTTGTAGTGATCTGTTTTTTTCGGAATTTGACATTAATATTGAAGGCACGCATACAGCTGCTCCTAAAACTGCCGTACTTTTAATAAAATCCCTTCGATTATAAGGACTGACATTTTTAACATTTTGAGGTTCTGAATTCAGACTATTACTTTCCATATTTTTATTTTTTGGTGTGTTATTTTGATTTACTGAATACTGTAACCGCCGTCCACGACCAAAGTATGTCCTACAACAAGACTGGCCGCATCGCTGCACAGCCAAACGACCACATTGCCGATTTCTTCAGGTTTTCCCAAACGTTTTACCGGCACGGTTTCAAGCATAGCATCCAATGCTTCTTTTTGTCCGCCTTCGATCATTTTATCGGCCATCGGGGTGTGGATCAGTCCGGGACAAATTGTATTGATTCGAATGCCCTGTGAAGCATATTCCAAAGCCGCACTTTTTGTCAATCCGATAACGCCATGCTTTGCAGCATGGTAAGTACCTCTCTGTGCACCTCCTAAAATACCACCGATTGAAGAACAATTGACAATAGCACCGGTTCCCTGTTGACGCATCTGCTGGAGTTCATACTTCATACAACTCCAGACACCACGAAGATTGATCCCTGTCACCCTGTCAAAATCCTCTCTTGTCTGATCAGCTGTATCTGCTAAATCATTCTGAACTCCTGCATTATTAAATGCAGCATCCAGACGTCCAAAAGTAGCAACTGTCTTTTCTATCATTGTTTTTACCTGATCATCCTCAGAAACATCACAAACAATCGCAAGTGTTTGATACCCTTCATCTGCAAGTTGTTTTGCTGCTGTATTTACTAAGTTTTCATCCCAATCGGCCAAAACTACTGTTGCACCGGCTTCCGCGAAAATCCTGGCGGTTGCAAATCCTATGCCTTGAGCGGCTCCTGTAACCAGAGCTACCTTGCTCTTCATCAATTCCATTTTTTATTTTTAAATTATTGTATTACAAAGTTCGTCAGTCCATATCTTACCTACTTTATACATACTACTGTTTTATTTACCAGTTTTACGGATTTTGTATTTTATGTATCAATCAATGGATCAGGTTTATTAATTTTGTTTTAGAAATAATAAAATTATGGAACCGGCAGAACGTATTGATACCATAAAAGAATACAATAAATATCTTGGAGCTGATACTTTGCATCCATTGGTAAGTGTTGTCAGGTTTGATGATGTGGGTTCTATTATGCATTTCAGAAGACAGATCGGCGTTTACGCGGTTTTTCTTAAAGATATCAAATGTGGTGATATGATCTATGGTTGCCAGCCTTACGATTATGATGAAGGAACCCTTGTATTCGTTTCACCAGGACAGGTCTATGGAATAGACAGCAATGGAATTCCGATTAAGCCTTCCGGTTATGCATTGCTATTTCATCCGGATCTGATAAAAGGAACACAGTTGGGTAAAACAATTAAGGATTACACCTTTTTCTCCTATGAAGTCAATGAGGCCCTGCACCTGTCAAAAAAAGAACGAAAAACCATTGTGGACTGCGTAGAAAAAATAAAAGAAGAAATCGAACTCAATATCGACAATCACAGCAAGACTCTTATTGTTTCAAACATCGAACTGTTTCTGAATTACTGTATGCGTTATTATGACCGCCAGTTTATTACAAGAACAAATGCAAATAAAGATATTCTCAGCCGTTTTGAAAATCTATTAAATGAATATTTTCAATCTGAAAAAACACTGAATTTAGGTTTGCCAACCGTCGCCTACTGTGCAGAGGAATTGTTTCTTTCTCCCAATTATTTTGGAGACCTTATCAAAAAAGAAACAGGAAACACGGCTTTGGATTATATTCAGAACAGATTGATCGATGAGGCTAAGAATAGAATCTTTGATCAATCGAAAACAATCAATGATATTGCGGCCGAGTTGGGCTTTAAATATCAGCAGCATTTTACACGTTTATTCAAACAAAAAACGGGAATGGCTCCCAATGAATACAGGAATATTCATGTGTGAAATATTTAAAAATACCATTGTATTTGTATAATTAAATCCGTTGTTAAGTCGTAAACTTTAATTCATCCTGATCCTCGGCAATCCGATGTCACATTGCTGAGGATATGCCCCCCTGGAGGTTAGGCTTACATCTTCCCGAAAACTTCTTTCCATTTCCCGGGATTGATCCTGATCCATCGAATATCGGGGATCAGCAGCAAGCGGCATCTTCGTCATTTTCGTAATGGTTAACGTCGGGGAGCGATCATCTACCTCTTCAGTAACTCAAACAAATAAATGCCTGCTTTCTTTAAAAGCAGTTCCGTACATCAAATCCGGATATAAGATGGGTGTTTTTCCATTGGCAATGGTTAAGTTTTGGAATCTGTTGCTACTACTTTTTTATTCTTTTGTTTAATGATAATCCGACAAATCTTGGTGACATTATACTTTAATGAATTAAAAATCTGTAATTTAAGGAATGCTTGTTTATAATCGAAGTATTTTATTTAATCAGACTTTTAAATTCTAATTTGAGAGTGAACATTTTTTAATGCATATCGTTCCTAAAATGAATTTTATGCTAAACAACTAGTTATTATTAATATTATTCTGACGATGAATGGAGTTTAGGTCAATGAGAAGGAAACTTAAATAATATTAAAACGGCTACATTTAGTAGCAAAAACTTATAATAAGCCAGAAGAGAAAGAAACATCAGAACCTTAATGGGATTTCAAAACACGCTTTAATACCAATAAAATCTCTGATAGAGCACTTTTAGACTGTCTGTTTCAGACAGACCAAGAATTTTATATAAAAAAAATCAAACTATAAGACCAGGCTGTAAAAATTTGATATAGAGATTTTTATGTGTAAAAAAAGAGAGGCAACTATTAAATAGTTGTCTCTTTACAATACGAGCGTATCTTCAAACACTTTTATCGATGATTTGATTTGCTTAAAAGTTACTTTCAAAAAATTAGAATAACTAAAAGTGGTATAGTGCAAGTTCCTATGACTTTTATTGTCTTATTTATACTGTTTTTCTTATTTCCTATTTTGGTAGATAGTAAGTGTTTTTAAAATTTTTTTTAATTATAAATATGTTTTTTCAATACCGCTTTAGATTGGTACTAAAGTGTTTTTTTATTTACAAAACTTTTAGATTAAAAATATATTGAAGTTTATAAATATACTATTTATTGTTGATCTCACTTTCATGATTATATCTTTTTTAACCTTCTTTTTTGTTGTTTAAGTTGTTGTTTATTAGTGTTTTGTGTTTTTGTACTGTCTACTCTTTCTTTAGAGATAAATCTTTAAATCTCCATATTGTAATTCTTTAGTTTTAAAATAAAACAACATAAAGTATATTTATAAACTTTTATAAGTATATTTGTATACTAATATGTCGGTTATGAATTTTGATCTTATAAAAGCAGTTGTAGAACTTGTTCAGCAATTTATGGAGCAAAATGAAGGTAAGGCGCTATACAGTAACGATCTTCAGGGTTTCACGGAGTGGATCAATTCTTCCTGTAAAAATATTTCTGAATCAGCAGATCCATCTTGGATAGGTAAAGAATCGGGAAGAAGTTCTGATAGTATCATCAATACATTATTGATAAGAATGGGAAGGTATGCAAAAACTTACTCCAGATCAATTGGCAATTCAGTTTTTTCAAGCCAGGATGATTTTATTTATCTGATTGGTCTGAAAACGATGGGAGCAATGACAAAAATGGAATTGATAAGACATAATGTGCATGAAAAATCTTCAGGCATACTTATTATTAATCGATTAATTCGTCATGGTTGGGTTGAGCAGACAATCTCTGAAAAGGATAAACGTACGAAGCATATTCATATAACTGAGAAAGGGCTTGCTATATTGGAGGAAAATATGGATGAAATTCGTAAAGCCTCACATGTTGTAGTGGGGAATCTTGCTCACTCTGAACAAATGCTGCTCATTGCGATACTCTCTAAACTGGATGAATTTCATAATTCTTTTTACCATATGAATCTGGATACGAATGGTTTGCTGGATATTGCATATAAAAGGTTGAGCTGATGTTGTGTTAAACAGACTTGTTAAAACTATAAATAAGTAACAATGGATACTGGAAACTTAAGAAAGAGAATTGCTGTAATTGGTTCTGGATTTTCAGGGCTGTCTGCTGCTGCATATGCCGCCAAATCAGGAAATGAGGTGCATGTATTTGAAAAACATGATCAGCCGGGAGGGCGTGCAAGGCAATTTAAAACAGAGCAAGGGTATGTTTTTGATATGGGCCCCAGCTGGTACTGGATGCCTGATATTATCGAAGGCTTTTTCAGCGATTTTGACTGCAAAGTCTCTGATTTTTTTAAGCTTGTTTCTTTAGATCCTCAGTTTGAGATGGTCTTTTCAGAAGAAAAGATTTCAGTTCCTGAGAAAAATGATGAGATCCGTGAGTTATTTGAAAAAACAGAAAAGGGAGCGGGGAAGAAGTACGATACATTCATGCAGTCTGCCCAATTCAAGTATGAGGTAGGGATGAAAGACTTTGTAACAAAACCTTGTTATAACTGGTTGGAATTTGCTTCTTTAAAAATAGCAGGCAGTGCACTGAAGCTTGATCTTTTGAGCAATTTCAGGAAATATGTTTCAGGTTATTTTTCTGATCCTAAACTCAGGTCCCTGATGGAGTTCCCGGTTATATTCCTTGGTGCCTCACCCCAGAATATTCCCGCACTTTACAGTCTTATGAATTATGGGGGATATGTTTTGGGAACCCAATATCCGATGGGAGGTTTTTATCAGCTTGTTTTGGGCATGAAAGACGTTGCAGAAAAGCAGGGAGTAACGTTTCATTTCAATCATGAGGTACAGAAAATCAATACAGAAAATGGGAAAGTGATCTCAATAACAGCAAATGGTAAAGATTATGAATTTGATGCTGTGATTGCATCATCAGATTACCATCATACAGAAACATTAATTTCCAAATCACTTAGAAACTATAATGATGCCTATTGGAAAACGAGAACCTTTGCTCCTTCATGCCTGATTTATTACCTGGGAATCAAAGGAAAAATCTCTTATTTAAAACATCATACCCTATTTTTTGAAAACAATCTTGATGATCATATAGATTGCATTTATAAAAATAAAAAATGGCCTGCTAAACCGCTTTTTTATGCTTGCTGCCCTTCCAAAACTGATCCGGATATAGCTCCAGAAGGGTGTGAAAACCTTTTTTTACTGTTACCCCTCACACCGGGAATACACGATGAGGAGGCTATAAGAGAAAAATACCTGAAGGAAATGCTTGAAAGAATTGAAAAACATACAGGAGAAACCGATCTTATCTCCCGGATTGAATACAAGAGAAGCTATTGTGTAAGTGATTTTATTTCGGATTATAATGCTTATCAGGGGAATGCCTATGGACTATCCAACACTTTATCACAGACTGCTGTCCTGAAGCCTAAAATAAGGAATAAAAAGATTAGCAATCTTTTTTATACCGGCCAGTTAACTGTTCCGGGACCAGGAGTTCCTCCATCAGTTATTTCTGGAAAGATAGTAGCAGGAGAGGTTAATAAACTAAAAATAAAATAATATGAAAAAATTGTTTGATGAGTTGTCTTACCAGGTCAGCAAGTATACTACTCAAAAATACAGTACCAGTTTTTCATTAGGAATATTGGCTTTGAAGCCTTCTATAAGACCTGCTGTTTATGCTGTTTATGGGTATGTACGTCTTGCAGATGAAATTGTTGATAGCTTTCATGGGTATGATAAAGAGAAGCTTTTGAAAAGCCTAAAAAACGAAACTTATGAAGCGTTGAAGGACGGTATATCACTCAATCCCATTTTACATTCATTTCAGGAAACGGTGCGCCACTATGATATTCATATTCAATTGATCGATCAGTTTTTGCACAGCATGGAAATGGATCTGCACAAAATAGACTACAATTCCGATCTTTATAATCAGTATATCTATGGCTCTGCAGAAGTGGTAGGTCTTATGTGTCTGCAGATATTTACAGAAGGCGATAAACAGCAATTTGAAAAACTTACACCATTTGCCATGAAGCTGGGTTCTGCTTTTCAAAAAGTAAATTTTTTACGGGACCTGAAAGATGATTATCAGATTTTGGGTAGAACCTATTTTCCGTCTCTGAATATGTCTGTCTTCGATAATACTGTAAAAGCCCAGATTGAAAAAGAAATTGAAGAAGAATTTAAAGAAGCATTACAAGGAATTAAGAAGCTGCCAAGCTCTTCCATGTTCGGAGTATACTTGGCATACAGATACTATCTGCTGCTATTTGAAAAAATAAAGAAAACAAGTTCTCAGCATATTTTGCAGCAGAGAATCAGGATTGCCAATTCACAGAAGCTGTTGGTTGCATTCAAAAGCTATATAAGATACAAATCTGCTTATTTGTAATACCTGACTGTTTAAAAGGAATTTTTTAGAATTTTCATAGTAACAAAAAAATAAATGATGTACAGATTATATAGAGAACAACATTTGAAGTGCGATATTGAGACGGCATGGAAATTCTTTTCATCCCCTCATAATTTATCCGAAATAACCCCTGAAAAAATGAATTTTGTGGTTCTTTCAGAGATTAAGGATGAATCTATTTTTGAAGGAATGGAAATAGATTATACAGTTTCTCCTGTATTGGGAATTCCGATGAAGTGGAAAACCATTATCAGTCAGGTAGAAGACGGTAAAAGTTTTACGGACTTTCAGAAAAAAGGCCCTTATAAATATTGGAATCATTTTCATGAGTTTATTCCTGATGAGAATGGCATATTGATGAAAGATACTGTAGATTATGAACTCCCGTTTGGGGTTTTAGGAAGAATAGCCCATCGCTTGTTTGTTAAAGAAAAACTTAGAAATATTTTCGATTTCAGATACAGGGTGTTGAATGATCTTTTTAACCAAGAACATAATTAATATGAGTTTTCTGATTGTTTTGTGTGTTTTTATTTCCATGGAAGGCGCCACATGGCTTATCCACAAATATATTATGCATGGTTTTCTGTGGAGCCTGCACCGCGATCATCATGATCACAGCCATGACGGGAAGCTGGAGAGAAATGATCTGTTCTTTTTTATTTTTGCCAGCCCTGCTATTGCATTATTATATGCAGGGGTAAAGCAGGGATTCAGCGATCTGTTTTTTGTTGGCTTGGGAATAAGTCTTTATGGAATGGCTTATTTCTTTGTCCATGATATTTTTATTCATCAAAGAGCAAAGGTTTTTACAAAAACAAAGAACCCTTATTTGCTTGCCATCAGACGTGCCCATAAACAGCATCACAAACATTTAGGAAAAGAAGAAGGAGAGTGCTTTGGCTTTTTGTGGGTTCCTATGGTCTATTTTAAAATGTATTTCAATAAAAAATGATGCAATATACTTACATACTGATTAATTTTTTCACAGTCATTATTTGCTTTTTGGCTTCTTTTGACAGAAGAATACAGTTTAATAAACTTTTCGGAAAGTTCCTGTTGTCATCTACAATGGTAGCAATTCCTTTCATTGTGTGGGATATATGGTTCACCGGAAAAGGTGTATGGTGGTTTGATTACAGGTATACATTAGGGGTTAAAATTTCAGGGCTTCCTATAGAAGAGTGGCTGTTCTTTTACTGTATTCCATTCGCCTGTGTTTTTACTTACTATTGCCTTGAAAAATTTTTTAAGCTGGCATGGGCTGATCTCTTTAATAATCTCATTGTGTTTACATCTGTTATTGTTCTCTCTTTGGCAGGACTTCTTTACTATGAGAGAATTTATACTTTGCTGACAGTTATTGTAACGTTAATAACTCTTTGTTATCTGCATTTTATTGCTAAAAAAGAATGGATAGGAAAGGCAAGTTTTGTATATCTGATTTTGATGCCCGGATTTTTCGCAGTGAATGGAATACTGACGGGCTCTATAATTCCTTCACCAGTTGTTAACTACAATCCTGATGATTTTTTGGGTGTCAGAATGGGAACGATCCCCGTTGAAGATGCTGTTTATGGATACAGTCAGTTTTTACTCAATATTTATTTCTTTAAAAAAATAACTCAAAATGAAAAATAAAATAATTTTCATCTTATTCATGGGTTTCGGATTATTAAATATTCTGACCTCATGTTCTTCAATGCCTGAAAAAGCACAGCCAGTCGAGCAGTTTGATGTGAACAGGTATTTAGGGACATGGTATGAAATTGCAAGATTTGATTATCGTTTTGAAAAAGACCTTGATAATGCTATGGCTCAATACAGCCTTAATGTAGACGGAAGTGTAAAAGTAGTTAACAGCGGATATAATTTTAAAAAGAATAAATGGGTTTCTGTTAATGGTACTGCTAAATTTAGAGGGAGCAAGAATACAGCTGCATTGAAGGTCAGTTTTTTCGGACCCTTTTATGCTGGGTATAATGTTGTTGCACTGGAAGATTACCGATACGCCTTGGTTGCCGGGAAAAATTTAGATTACCTGTGGATTCTTTCCCGTGAAAAAAGCATACCTGAAAGTGTAAAACAGAACTTTATTATCAAAGCACGGGAAATAGGCTATGATACATCAAAGCTCATCTGGGTGAAACAGGATAAAGAAAGTCCGTTTGCCCAATAAATTATCAATAAATTTTAAATTAAACTTATGCTCAAAATACAAGCAAAATCAACAATCCCTACAGATTACGGATTATTTACGATGTATGCATTTTCAGAAAATGAAGAAAACTGGAGCCCTCATTTGGTTTTAGTAGCCGAGAATACTGATTGTAATAAGGTGGTCAATGTTCGTTTTCACTCGGAATGTATTACCGGAGAAGTCTTTCATTCAAAAAAATGTGAATGCGGACAGCAACTGGATGCTGCTATGGAATATATGTCTGAAAATGGGGGAGTTATTGTTTATCTCAGACAGGAAGGACGAAATATTGGAATCATCAATAAACTGAAGGCTTATGAACTTCAGGAAAAAGGTTTTGATACTGTTGAGGCTAATTTGAAACTGGGACTGCCAGCAGACGGAAGAAACTTTGATATAGCAGTTGAAATGCTGGATATTTTAAATATTAAGGAAATAAACCTGCTGACCAATAATCCGGAAAAAATCAAGTCTGTTGAGAGCAGCAACATCAATCTCAGCCGTAGAATTCCTTTAGAAATTGAACCCAATGGGATAAATGAAAGCTATCTTGTTAGAAAAAAGGACTATTTCGGTCATCTTTTAAAAAAGATATAATCTTTATCTGAAAGGTAATGTTTTTTTATCATGCGTTTAAATTGTGTCATCATGGAAAAAATACTGCTTACTGGTGCTACCGGATATATTGGTAAAAGAATGATTAATGTCATTGCGGCACAGGGATATAAAGTCGTATGCTGCTGTAGGGATATCGATCGTTTCACGGCAAATATGGATATTGATAATAAGCTTGTTGAGGTTATTGAAGTCGATTTTTTAAAACCGGAAACATTACAGAATATTCCTGAAGATATTGATGGAGCATATTATTTAATGCATTCCATGAGTACTGCCGAAAATTATGAAGATTCTGAAAAGAAATGTGCCCATAATTTTTCTGAATATATAGAAAAGACTCATTGCAAACACATAGTATATCTTTCTGGTCTGGTGAATGAAAAGCAACTTTCAAAACATTTAAGTTCGCGATATCAGGTTGAGAAAATTCTTATGGATTGTAAAGTTCCTGTTACTGTTCTCCGGGCAGGGATTATTATTGGCTCAGGAAGTGCTTCTTTTGAAATTATAAGAGACCTCGTTGAAAAATTGCCGGTGATGGTAGCTCCTAAGTGGCTTTATACGAAATGCCAGCCAATAGGAATTGCTAACGTTCTGGATTTTCTGATTTTCGTTTTGTTTAAAGAGAAGGCTTATCAGAAAGATTTTGATATCGGGTGTGATGATGTGCTTACTTACAAAGATATGCTCCTTAAGTTTGCTCATGCAAGAGGATTGAAAAGGACTATTTTTACCCTTCCGGTAATGACTCCCAAGCTTTCTTCTTATTGGTTATATTTTATCACTTCAACTTCTTATAATCTGGCAAAGGCTCTTGTAGGAAGTATGAAAGTAGAAGTTGTCTGCAGACCGGAGAATCTGGCTTTAATTAAATTAATTACACACATACAGCCGTTTTCTTATGAGACAGCACTTAAAAGGACGCTGGCAAAAATTCAGGCCAACGAAATTGTATCAAGCTGGAAAGATAGTTTTATTAGCAGCCGGAATGATTCAACTTTAAAAGAATATCAGGATGTACCTAAATACGGCTGTTTTACCGATCTCAGAAGTGAAGAGTATGATAACAGGGAGGCTTGTATCAGCAGAATTTTCGAGTTAGGGGGTAAAAACGGATGGTATGCGCAGGGTTTCTGGAAAATAAGGGGCTTTCTTGATAAACTTGCTGGCGGCCCCGGACTCAGAAGAGGAAGAAGGCACCCTTCGGATCTTAAAGATGGAGATGCTCTGGATTTCTGGAGAGTATTGTATGCAGACCGTAAAGAAGGAAGGCTTATCTTACTGGCTGAAATGAAGCTTCCGGGAGAAGCCTGGCTTATGTTTAAGATTTATAAAAATAAGATATGGCAGAAAGCTGTATTTCGTCCAAAAGGGTTGTGGGGTAGAATATATTGGTTTATGGTTCTTCCGTTTCATGGGATTATTTTTAAAGGAATGATTAAGAAGCTTAGCAGAAATAAATAATTTATTCTTTATAGGAAGATATGATTGAGACTGAGAGTCGGATAATAGAAGCCTTATGGTTTTGAATATGAGGTGGGTAGCCGAAATTGAGATGAGTTATTTCTTCAATGGTGCTTAAATTTTAATAAATTTTAACATTATAAATGATTTTTTAGGCATAGACATTGTTTATTTATATACCAATTACTTTAAATATATTATTATGAATAATTCAGATTATAACAAAGCAGAAAATGCAGTTAATGAAACCGAAAACTCTTTAAAAAACGCAGCTGATAACGCAAAATGGAAGATCAGTGAGTTAGCGGATAAAGCCAAAGATTATATCAATGAAAAAAGAGATAATGATCAGGAAGCTTCTCATGAAGATTGGTTGGAAAGGGTAAAGTCAAATGTTTCAGATGTCTGGGAGAATATTAAAGATAAAGCTGATGAAGCTTGGGAAAATACCAAAGATGCCGCCGAAGATGTGAAGGCTGAATGGAGAAAGAAAACCAATTAATGTTAGTTTAATACATACTGTCCGGAGCTTTTAAAGTTTCGGACAGTGTATATAATAAGTGGATGTAGTTTATTTGTATTCTTTTTTTTGGCAAATTATTTAAAGTAAATGCCTCTATAGAAAAAATATAGCTATTTTTATCTTTTTCTCGTTCTAGAAATATACTTATTTATAATTACTACAATTTGTATCTCGATTTTCTTCATCGGTATCATTTACTATTAGATGTAAAAAATCAAATTGTATACACCCGAGTAAAAAGTTGAGATTAAATTAAAAGCAGGTATATTTGTATAGTATTTTAATTGACATGAATTTTACCCTTATCAAAGACTTTATGACTCTTCTTGAGCAATTCGAATCAGAGAATAAAACCTCTCCGAATTCCTATCCATCCACTATTGAGGGCTTTAAATTGTGGGTTTCTGGTAAGGAGAATGCTGAGTCTGCACGTGCTGCTGATGAGCCATATTGGGAAGGAAAAGAGAATGGAAGAACAGCAGAAAGTGCAATTAGTACATTACTTGTTCATCTTAACCGATATGCTAAGACCTATTCAAAGTCGGCTATCACAGATTCTGAATTTTCTACTCAGGAAGACTTTATTTACTTGATCAATTTAAAAGCTTTTGGTGAGATGACTAAGATGGCTCTCATCAAAAAAAATATTCACGATAAGCCTGTTGGTATGCTTATCATTACAAGACTTCTGCGTCAGGGATTGATTGAACAGACAGATTCTGATTTGGATAAACGAAGTAAATTAATCCATATTTCAGAGAGAGGATTAGTGGTTCTGGAAAAGCAAATGGAAAAAATTCGTCAGGCTACCAATATTGTGGCCGGGAATCTTAATCATAATGAAAAAATGGATCTGATCCGTATTCTCAATAAATTAGATCGTTTTCATTATCCCATTTTCTCACGAAACATTCATTCTGATGAACTCATTAACACGATCTATGATGAATACGCTTTCAAAAAGTTATGATATTAATAATGTTCCCGTAGGTTTATAATATGGTGAAAGAGATATTTCATTTTTAATAATTATTTTTAAATCTACAAGGATTTTTTATAATTCTGTATTGCCCAAATCAGTAATGCATTTTTTTCTTTCGGAATACCCAATTTTTCTATAATTCTGGTACGGTGTCCTTCTACTGTTTTTTCGGACAGGAAAAGAAGTTCTGCAATTTGCTTACTGGTTTTTTGAGCCGCTATTAATTCTATTATTTTTCTTTCAGAAACTGTTAATAGGTTTAGTTTGCTGGGGTCTTCTGTTTGCTCTATCGTGTAATTTTGAAGTAAAGTTCCAGAATAATATTTCTTTCCCAAAGCAATTTCCTTCATACATTTTTCTAAATCAGGAGAAGCTTTTTCTTTTAAAATATAACCATCTACTTCAAATTCTTTTGCTTTTTTCAGAACTCCAATTTCATTATGCATGGTAAGGATGATAACTTTAGTACGCCATTTATTTTCCATTACTTTTTTTGCCACTTCCAATCCGTCCAAACCGGGCATATTTAAATCTAAAACAGCTACATCCGGCCAATAAACCTGAATGTAATTAAGGGCTGCAGTTCCATTAGAACAAGCACTAACTACGTTATACCCCAAACTGTTAAGGTAAGAAACAGTTCCATTCAGGGTTAAAGGATGATCGTCTGCAACTAAAATTTTCATTGTATTATTTTTTTATTTGTACCACTATTTTTGTGCCTTTATAAGTTGAGGTGATATGGGCCTGTCCACCAATTGCTTTGCTTCTTTCTATCATATTGTGTAAACCAAAAGCATCCTTTTTTTCCAGAGTTTCTTCAACATTAAAACCTTTTCCATTATCCATAATTTCCAAAATAACGGTGTCTTTATTTTCAGCTAAAATTACTTTTGCTGCGATAGCATCTGCGTATTTTATAATATTTGAAACAGCTTCCTGCACAATTCTATAGATTTGTAATTCTTTTTCAGTCGAGAGACTATCTTGATAATTGATTTCAGATGAGATCATAAAACGATGTGTATTTTGGATACGTTCTATGAATTGTTCTAAACTGGCTTCGAGTCCTATTTTTTCAAAAAGAACGGGATGTAAATTTCTGCTGATTGCTCTGATGTTATTAATAATGCTATCCACTTTTTCGTTTAATTGAAGTTGGCTTACCTCGAACGAATGCTTAAGCGACAATAGTTCATGGCTCACACTGTCATGGAGATCAGATGCAATTCTTTTGCGTTCTTCCTCGGTTTTATCCAGAAGGTTTTTAGTAAACTGCAGTGATTGTTCTTTTTCTAAAGACAATTTCTTTTGTTTTTGTTTTAAATAATAAATAACAATTGCTAATAACAATGCAATAAAAACAAATATTAAAGCCAAAATAACAGCATTTTTATTGATAATGGCTTCTTGTTGGATTTTAATTTCCTGCTCTTTTTTTTGAGTTTCATATTTTGCTGCGAGTTCTAAATTGATCAGCTTACTTTTTGCGCTCGATAAGCTGTCCTTGGTACGATAAAATTCATTATTATAAAAAACAACCTTGTCCAGATCTCTGCTTTGAATTGCTTTTTCTAATAAAACATCGTAAAATAAGTTGGCTCTTTCGTAGTTTTTATGTTCAAGCAAATTGGGTAGTGAATTTTCTATATATTTTGTGTTGCACGTTTTTACATCTCTTGTGATTTCATATAAAGCTAATGTCGCCTGATAATCCTTTTGCCAATTTTGAGAGGTGTTTTTTTCTGCAACAGGCTTTATTCTGTCTAAAACTATTTTGGCATCGTTTAATTTATTTTCTTCAATTAAAGCTTCTATTTCGTAATCAGAGATACAAAGAAGAAGTACATCATTATCATATTTGCTGGCTAAATATTCTTTGTAAGTTTCGTGGATATATTTATTTTTCAACTGATGCTTATTAAAGAAACCATAAACAGAGCATTTGTTATATTTGCCCATAAAATAATCATAGGTATTCCCAATTTCTTTAGATACCTTTATCGCTTCATCCGCACTTGCGACGGCTTTTTGAAAAGAACCATTTGCTTTGTAAATATTGACATAATTCGACTCTACAGAAGCTATGCTTTCCTGATCTCTGATTCTTATAGAGTAGTTTCTTGATTTTTCATTTGCTTCTATACTATTTTTTAAATCCCCTAGAACGAAATAAGTATATGATAAATCATAATAAGCACGGGCAATTTTGTAACAACTTTTGTAATCATCTGGCTCTAAAGATGTAATTTTTAAAAAGTAATCTTTAGCTTTGTTCAGATGATCTCTGTCAAATTCTAAATTGCCATAATAACTGTCAATGTAAATTGTTTTTATGGGTGGTAATTCACTTCTGTAGCTTTCATCAAATTCTTTTACAACTTCGGTAAGACGAGGGTCAAAATCATAAAAATAAACAAATTTTGTAGTCACTAAATCCAGAATTTTGGAAGCATTTGAATAATCACTTTTAGCAATTTTACTTTGATAATAGTTCAAAAAAACTTTCAGATAATGTTCTTTATCTGCATGATAATTTTCATTTTTTCTTAACCAAACTTTTGTAGGCTCTTCTTTTGTCGGAGTTATTTTTTCAAAATAAAAATTTTCCTTTTTTTCTCTACATGATAATGTGAAAAAAGTAATGAATAAGAATATGATTTTCTTAATCGTAGGCATACATGTATTTTTTTACAAATGTATCAATTTCTAATATTGAAAATTATGCAATCTTCAATTCAGGGGTTTACCCTTGTATGAATCTCCGGAAGAATAATAGAATTTTGTGACTTAATTAATAAAACTATTATTATGAAAAGTAAAATACTTTTAATGCCATTCAACCTAAATTTTCAAAAAATTTGGGCTGCCTGTTTTGTTTTAGTTTTCCAACTTGGATTTTCCCAGCAGGGAGCTGCGCTAGATTTTGATGGCGTAAATGATTATGTAAGCTGTGGAAGCATTTTGCCTGTATCTTACACCAAAGAAGCGTGGGTTTATGTGAAAAGTTTAAACAGCCAAAATAATATTATCTCTGGTGGTGATTCAGATGGGCTGCATGCTTTCTGGATACCAAGCAGTTCTGGTAAGCTTTCTGCGGGGCATAACGGTGATTGGTATGCTTTGGAAGACAGTGTTCCATTGTCTATTAATACCTGGCATCACGTTGCAGTAACTTATGATGCTGCTTCTACCACAATGAAATTATACAGAGATGGACAATTGAGATCTACCAAGACCGATGTTGATCCGGTTGATGAGGGAAATACGGTTAGAATAGGCGCTTTTAATGATGCTGCCAATAGTTTTACAGGAACTATGGATGAGGTAAGAATCTGGAACAGAGCTTTGTCTTCCAGTGAAATAGCAAACACGATGAACTGTGAGCTGTCAGGTCCGGAAACAGGATTAATAGCGTATTATAAATTTAATCAGGGGATCGCTAATGCGAATAATGCTTCTATAACAACTTTGCAAGACAGCAGCGGAAATAATTACCATGGAACTCTTAATGGTTTTGCTTTAAACGGAAACTCTTCTAACTGGGTTGGGAATAGTGTTATAAATTCCGGAACTACCTGTACTACTTATTTAAATGTATCCTCGGTATCAGTAGAAAAAACGAATTTTAAATTCTTTCCTAACCCTGTTACCAACAAGTTGTTTCTGACATCCAAACAACCTATTTTACATGTTGAAGTGATTAACTTTTTAGGACAAACTGTTAAAACACAAAAAATAAACAGCGTTGAGGCGGAAATTAATTTGTCATCTCTTACTCCAGCCTCTTATTGGATTAGAATAAAAACTGAAGAAGGTCTGGAGACCATAAAAGTTATTAAAAAATAAAGATAGAAATGTCACTTCAATTATTCCATTTCACGGGAGCGGTAGTACGGATTTTCCATCCTGAAAAATGGAGTTGGTAATTTTATTAGGGCACAATTTTTTACTCTTTAGCTAAAAAGTATAGAATTCAAAACTAGACTATGCTAGTCAGGTATTTTGAGTTAAGAGTAAGAAAATCTATATTTTGGTATTTCAGGAACTGGAAATTTATTAAAAGGATCTTAAAACAAAAGGCGCCAACTACTTTAGTGGGTGCCTTTTTGCTGTTGGTGAACAAGACGAGCGTATCTTCAAACACTTTTATTGATGATTAGGTTAGTTTGAGCCAAATTAAGCAAGAATTGTAATGCTCATTTTTTATCAAATAACAGCCTTTAGTTTATGATATTATAAACCTTTATTACACCTCAAATTTCAATTATATTAATTTGTTTAGATACTTATCTAAAAAGAATACTTCTTTCTTTTTAATTTCTTCATCGTAAAGTAATAAAATACGACAAGTTTTGTCGTTTCTGTATTCTATTAACGTTAAATAAATTTGAATTTACAGTTTATATGACATTGCTAATTATAATAAATATATTTAATTATTTATTTTTCAAAAAAATGTTAAATTAGCTGCGTTTTTATAAAAACTAATTAATAACTCAAAAAGCGACAATAAGAGAATGAAGAAACTGTCTCTCAGTGCATTTACTCTATGTGCCGTCCTAAGCATGTCTGCCCAGGACGTGATATGGCAGAAAGATATCAAATCCTCTACCCAGGATTTCTTGAGCCAGGTTACCACAACCATCGATCAGCAATACCTTATTACAGGAAGCAGCATTCAGGCCAAAATCCAATCACCAGCAGCCGTCAGCCAAAAGCAAAATAATGGTTATGATTTCCACCTGGTAAAACTGAATCAGCAGGGACAGGAAGTCTGGGAGAAATATTTCTCAGGATCCAACCATGATTATTTATCAGCCACAGTCACAACACAGGATGGTGGATTTCTATTAGCCGGAACATCATATTCCGGAAAGGGGCTGGATAAAAAAGAAGATTCCAAAGGAGGATCCGATATTTGGCTGATCAGAATCAATGAATTTGGGGATGAATTATGGCAGAAAACCTTAGGAAGTTCTTCCGATGAAGAAGCCAGAGCTGTCATTCAAACCACAGACTTAGGGCTCTTTGTAGCCGGGAATATACAGAACACTGCAAAAGGCTACGGCTCCAAAGATGTCTGGATCACAAAATTGGATAAAAACGGAAAAGAATTATCCCAATTAATCTTAGGTGGAAAAGGCTTAGATGAAGTGGAAACGATGATTCCAACGAAAGATGGCGGAGCATTACTCGGAATTTATTCCAGAAGTTCCGAGGTTCGTGTTTCGGGATTCGAAGCTAAAATCGGTGAAATCACCCTTAATCCGGTATCCCGTATGGCAAAATCCACGGATAATTTTGGTGAGGGCGACTACTGGATTGTTAAGCTTGATAAGAATGGAAAAGTAGAATGGGAGAAGAACTATGGAGGAAAAGGAGACGATCATATCAGAACCTTAGCATTAACTTCAAATGGTTTCATCATTGGTGGTGAATCCAGATCAGAAAGATCGGGAAATAAAATTGTAGGTCTTGAAGAGGGATCTGACCTTTGGTTGATTTCTTTAAATGAAAAAGGTGATGAGCAATGGCAGAAATCTTACAACTTTAAAAACAGAGACATCTTGATGGGGATGAGTGTGCTTCATTCGGCAGACGATAAATCTTCCAAAGGAATCCTGTTGGGAGGCTATACCCAGGCTGAAGGAAGAATACAGACAGATGATGAAACCTTCTGGATGATATACCTGGATCAGAATGGTAATGAACAGTGGAGAAAGCATGTGAGTGGAGAATCCAGAAAGAAAGAAGAAAGGCTTTCAGATTTGAAACTAAACAAAGACGGTTCTATTGTCTTGGCAGGCACCAGTGCAGAAGAACTTGGAAAAGAGAATTGGAAGATTGTAAAAGTGGGAGACAAACAGGTTGATCAATTGATTGAGAAATACGATATCAAAATCTACCCAAACCCCGTATCAGATTACGCATATGTAGAAATCGGCTTTGATTTTAAGGATGCAGATATTCTGTTGTATGATATGAGCGGAAGACAGCTTCAGAGTATAAAAACAAAGAATAAAGTAACAAAGATAAATACCCAGGCTTTGGTTCAGGGAGCTTATTTGATTACGATAAAAACGGATACGAATAAAACGGCGAATGCTAAATTGATTAAGAAATAAGCAGATGAAAAAAACTACGACAGCAATACTTCTAATAGCTTCTCTAAACAATATATTTGGACAAGGTAACCAGGGACAATATGATGCCGGTTTAAAAAATGTACCAACCTCTCCTGAAATTGCTTTACTTGGGAGATTTGGAGATATTCCTGTAGGCTATTATACTGGAACAGCGGAGGTATCGGTACCTTTATATAATTTAAAGGTCGATAATATAGAAATTCCCTTGGCCTTAAGTTACCATACTTCAGGAATTAAAGTGGCAGATGAGGCGACATGGGTTGGCTTGGGATGGAATTTTATGCCAGAAGGTACTATTACTCAAGAGATCAGAGGTAAAGAGGATTATTGGTTAAATGGAGGAGATGGATTTGCTAATAATTCAGGATATAATATTTTCAAAAGTCATTTCCCAACCCTTTATGCACAAAGTCAAATTTCCAGATTTCAAGTTGGAAATCAGGGGTATAATACTGGTGGTATGATTAGTGTCAATCCATCAGTTGATGATTCTGAATATATCATTAATGATTTAAATCAAGGAAAAGGGCAACCAGATATTTTTACCTATAACTTTTATGGATATTCAGGTAAGTTCTTTTTTAA
The DNA here is from genome assembly GCF_059420365.1 of Chryseobacterium sp. GW821-FHT04C04. NCBI lineage: Bacteria > Pseudomonadati > Bacteroidota > Flavobacteriia > Flavobacteriales > Weeksellaceae > Chryseobacterium > Chryseobacterium sp. GW821-FHT04C04. Next base: position 61,932 of record NZ_JBWKTO010000004.1, read on the forward strand.
TTTAGAGAATGGTAATGAAATTCTTTTTATGGAAAGTAATGATGATGTAAAATTTTCTAAAGATTCCCAAGGCTGGATTGCAACAACAAATAAAGGTGACAAATTATATTTTTATGCTATAGAAAGATCAAGATCTGGAGGTATTGGCCTGTCGGTTGATATTGGTTATACATTTAAGGTATCAAGAATCGAGTTGGTAAGTGGTAAAACCATTATATTTACTTACCAAGATGAAAAGATAAATCAGGTATCTCCAGTACGTGTTGCTCATATCACAAACTTCTCAAATTCAAATGTAATAACAAACAATAATATTGTTAATAGTGAAAAAAAGACTTTGATAGGAATTGAAACAGATGATACGAAGATAGATTTTAATTTAAATAACAGAGAAGATATTCGCCCACAAACTTCTACACCAATAAAAAAATTAGAATCTATTGACATAAAATCAAAATTTTCAAATAAGAAAATCAAAAGTTATGTGTTGGGAACATCTTATTTTAATCCTTTAGGAAATGATATAGAGGAAGGCTATAAGAATAAAAGATTAAAGTTGGATAATATTCAGGAAATTACATATAATGAGAATGATAATTCTATTCAAAATACTCCGCCTTATAAATTTGAATATGACATGACTAATATAATGCCTTCTAAAATTTCAAGCTCAGATTTTTATGGATATAATAATGGTGCAGGTAGTACAGCTGAACTTCTTCCTGATTTAACTTTTTTTGACTACCTTAATAAATCCCCATACAAGAATTACGGTTTAAATGTTAATTATCCATATTATGGTACTATGAGATATGCGGTTTCCAATTATGCTCCAACAAATATTCTAAAAAAAATAACCTATCCTACAGGTGCCCGTACTGAGTTTGAATATGAATCCAATACATTCTCTAATCAGTTTATTCCTACACCTTATCAGGCATCGTTAGCAAATAAAGATGGTAATTTGTCACATAGAGGAACAGAACCTGATTATTCTAAGTTTGTAGTAAGTGCACCTTTTAAACTTACAAAACCGCAAAATATAAAATTTTATAATACTATTTATGATGGTTACATGGGGCCGCAATATCCTGAAGTACATTACGAACCTTATGGGATGTGGGATTGTAAAATAAAATTTATTAAGAGAAAGATAATCAATGGTCAGCCGGTTGAAAGTATTTTCAAACAATGGGCAATAGACGTTGGTGGACCTACTTTTGAGCAGACTCATTCACGTATTTGGAATGAAGAAATATTTGTTCCATATGATGATGATCCAACAACAGAGTATTATGTGCGTGTAGAAAACCCTCTTCAATATCGTAATACTGATGGAATGCATCGGGCAATTGTATCAACTAATTTTAAATATTATGATGATACAAATATTGATAAATCTATTTCATACGGAAATGGTGTAAGAGTAAAGTCTATTAAAAACTACGAAAATGATATCTTATTAGCTCATAAAGAATACAGTTATACCGGAGGAAAATTAATTTACAAATTTGAACCTCTGAATCTTATAACAGGAGCTACATATAAAAGTCAACCCATGTATACTTCTGGAGGTTGTTTTATTGAAAATGTATCTGTTTTTAATGATCTTTCTGTTAATTCAAGTGATTTTGGAATAGGTGGTAATAAACCTTTTGGCTATAGTGAGGTCATAGAGAAAGATATCAATATCACCGATGGTTCATCCAAAGGTTTTACAAAATATTATTTTAAAAATACACCTTCTGAAACTTCTTTTATTAAAGGAACTCCAAAGATTGATATCCCTGATAATGGAGAAAATACTATGATAGAGAAATATGATCAAAATCAAAATAAACTTTCATCTATTGTAATGATTTATGATAATTTACCCAACACTTATGGAGTATTTCCTTCTTTTAGTATAATAAATACTTCAACAGGTGTATATGATCCTAACAGCAATTCTTATCCGTATTCTATTAATGGCTGTAGTACAAATGGAACAGTTTATACAGGTAATTCATATGTAAATCCCATAGCAACAACAAAATATCGATTTATTTTCAACCCATTAGTTACAGGTAAAAGAAGATTAAAAACAACTATTAATACTTCTTATTTTGGCAGTAAATCATTAGTTGATAAAACTGAAATGACATACACCGCTTCTGGGAATTTAAAAAATAAGACTATAACGGCAAGTGATGGTAAAGTTATTACAACAAGTTACGATTATGCTGGAGATGTTATTAATAACCGATTGATAAATGAAGGAATGACAGGTATCCCTTTAAAGGTTTCAGTCAATTTAGATGGAACCTTTATCAGTAAAGTAGAAACGAAATATGATAATCCAGTGAACTTACTTCCAAGCTCTATTGTGTCTACTGATTTACAAAATGTTGTTTCTACAGAAGTTACCTATGATAAATATGACAGTAAAGGCAATCTTCAGCAGTATACCACAAAGGATGGTATTTCCACAGTTATCATTTGGGGATATAATCTGACATGGCCCATTGCAAAAATAGAAGGAGCAGTATTATCAGATCTTCAGCAGTCATTAATTGATTCCATTGTTAATGCTTCCAATACAGATGCTTCTGCTGTGGCTAATAATGATGAATCTGCATTTTTATCAGTGTTGAATACCTTTAAAAACTCTCTGCCAAACTATCAGATCACTACTTATACTTATGATCCTTTAATTGGGGTAAGAAGCATCACTCCACCATCAGGCATCAGAGAACGTTATATTTACGATGCTACAGGTCGACTTGAAAAGGTCATTGATATGGATGGGAAAGTGTTAAAAGAAATGAAATACAACTATAAAAACTAATACCGTTGAAGAAACTCATAATTCCAATCGGTGCTTTGATGATATCAGGTTTTGTACAAGCCCAGTTAAGCACAACAGAAAACTATACATACAGCAAAACATATCTTGATTATGATGCCAATAACCAACCTACCAAAACTGCAGAAACCGTTCAGTATTTTGATGGATTGGGCAGACCTAAACAAGTTGTTAATATAAAAGCATCTCCTACAGGAAAAGATCTGGTAACAACAATTCCTTATGATGGATTCGGAAGGCAAGTGGATACCTGGCTTCCCGCACCGATGAATACATTAAACGGAGGTGTTCAATCAGGAACAGAGGGAGCAGCCCAAACTTATTATGGTGATAATACTCCTTTTACGCACAAAAACTTAGAAAATTCACCTTTGGATAGGACTTTCGAACAAAAACAAGTGGGAACAGCATGGAGCACAAAGCCTGTGAAGTTTGAATATAATACAAATGTAGATGGTGAGGTGAAGAAGTATAATGCTGTTTTCAACTATAATACTTTTGAAACACTCATTACGGTTTCTACACCTTATGCAGCTAATCAATTGTATAAGAGTACAGTAACGGATGAAGATGGAAATAAAACTATAGAATTTAAAAATGGTAAAGATCAAGTTGTGCTGGTAAGAAAAATACTGAGTGCAACTGAAAGTACAGACACTTACTATGTTTATAATAATTATGATCAATTAGCATATGTTTTATCTCCTAAGGCAGCAGATCTTATTAAAAATCTGACTCCCGGAGTATCAGTTCCGGATACAGTGCTGAACAATCTTTGCTATCAGTATAAATATGATGGGAGAGGAAGACTGGTAGAAAAAAAGCTTCCTGGCAAAGGCAAGGAATTTATGATATATGACAAGCAAGACAGAATTGTAGGAACTCAGGATGCCGAACTAAATAAAAAAGGACAATGGCTATATACTCAGTATGATAAGTTTGGAAGAGTTGTTATTACTGGGATAGCTACTGGAGGAGATCGGAATGCAGAGCAAATATTAGCTGATGGTTCTGGAAATATGCTAAGGAATAGTTCAGTTGTTTTTAACAGGCAGGGAATGGATGTTTTTTATGATCCGGATATTACCTATCCTCATGCGTCTAAATGGGTTACTTTATTATCTGTAAATTATTATGATTCATATCCTCAATATAGCTTCAATCCATCTGTTTTATCTGTTTTGGGAGAACCAGTACTTACCGAAACTCTTACTGCAGACGGAAGAAGCACCAAAGGGTTTCCTGTTATGAGCTTTGTAAAGAATATTGAAGATGATAACTGGACTAAGAATTACACGTATTATGATACTAAAGGACGAGTAATTGGAAAACATTCTGTCAACCACCTGGGAGGTTACACCAGAACAGAATCTAAACTGGATTTTGCAGGACTCCCCAAACAAACTATTACCAGACATAAGAGATTAGAAACAGATACTGAAAGAATTATCACAGAAAACTTTGAGTATGATAATCAGAACAGACTTATGGTACACAAACACCAGGTTGACAGTAACCCTGTAGAATATCTGGCTCAAAACACCTATAACGAAATTTCCCAGTTAGAATCAAAAAAAGTGGGAGGAATTGCTGCGGGGACTCCGCTTCAGCAAATTGATTATAAGTATAACATCAGAGGTTGGTTGACAAAGATCAATGATCCTGCGAATCTGAACGGAAAACTGTTTGGTTATGAAATAAAATATCAAAATCCGGTAAACCCTCAAAGCATAGGAAAATTCAATGGTAATATTGCTGAAATTGACTGGAACAACGGATCGGAAAATCTTCTAAAGCGTTATAATTATGAATATGACGCTCTGAACAGATTAACCAATGCATTTTATAAAGAACCGTCTACAGGTAACACAGGTTATTTTGATGAATATCTCAGCTATGATGTAAATGGTAATATCAACACCTTAAAAAGAAATGCAGCTCCTATATCGCAAGGGACTACTTTTGTACAAGTGGATGATCTTAGCTATCAATATACAGGAAACCGTTTAGATAAAGTAATAGAATCAGCAATGAATGACACAGGATATGAAGGAGGCAATAATATGATTGACTATGATCTGAACGGAAATATGAATACTATGTTGGATAAGGGGATTCATGGTATAGCTTATAATTATCTTAACTTACCGGATAACTTTTCAATTACTCAGACCAATGCTGTGGGTGAAATTAATAATTTTGGATTAAATTATCTTTATAAAGCAGATGGTACAAAAATCCGTAAGACTTATACAAGCGGAGGAGGAAGAGGAACGACAACAATTACAACGAATATAACGGATTATTTAGATGGTTTTCAATATGGCTTTTCAGAGACTACCATCTGTCTTTGGTGCAGAACAAGTGTCGCTTATGAGCAGGCTGCTTTTAAAAATGAAAATGAGGTGAATGGCATAAAGCCGATTAAACCTTTGTGGATACTTGATTTTGTATCTACAGCAGAAGGTTTTTATAGTTTTACAGAAAACCGTTATATTTATCAGTATAAGGATCACCTTGGAAACAGCAGGGTAAGTTTTGCTAAAAGTAACACAACAGGGGCTCTTGAAATAACTGATACCAATAATTATTATGCATTTGGGATGAACCATATTGGAACTAATAAAGGATTATTGGGAGATTATAAAAATTACAAATACAACGGCAAGGAACTGCAGGAAACGGGGATGTACGATTATGGAGCAAGGTTCTATATGGCAGATCTTGGTAGGTGGGGGGTTGTTGATCCTTTGTCGGAAAAACATAGAAGACATAGCCCATATAACTATGCTGTCAATAACCCAATATTGTTTATCGATCCTGATGGTAGAGATATTAGATTTGGTAATAATATTTATTCCTATCAAAAAGATAGAGATTATGCTAAAATTGAAAATGAGTTTGATCGAAATGTCTACAAGGCGTTAGATTACTTATATTCTCAGGAAGCTCTTAATATTACTATTGGAGAAGGAAAAGATGCTACAACAGTTAATGTTATGGATTTTATGATCAATGATAAGAAAAATACTTTTACAATTTCAGCACAGACAGAGAATGGTAATAGAAATGAATATGATCCCAATACTAAATCTGTGAAATTTAATCCATCAGAAGGTATCAAATTTAGGAAAGATGGTACCAAATCAACTTTAGAAGAAGGAAATCTAGGCTATAATAGTCCGTCTTCAAGATTGGGGCATGAAATACTGCATGGGTTTAATCATTTTTTGAATGCTCAAAAATATGGTGATAGGAGAAAAAATGACTATACAAAAAATACTGATAAAGCAATATTAACTCCAGATAAAAATAATATTGGATTTAAAAATGAAGAAGAAGAACTTACAACGACAAATTATGGGAATCAAATGAATCAAAGGTTAAACGAAGATAAAAGGACAAACTATGGTATAATACCTTATCCAGTAGAAAGTGTTACTTCAACTAAAATTAAACCACCTAAAACACCACAATAATAATGAGAAATATATTTTTTTTATCAGTACTTTTTATTATTACATCTTGCAGTAATCAGAAAATTACGTTATTTTACTATTACGGTCCTGATTTAAATAAAAATAATACACTGGGATCTTCCCTTCGCATTTTCTTTGAAAAAGAGAAGGGAATGAATACTGTTCAGATAAACAATAGTAAGCTAAAAAATGACTTGCTAATCATTAAAGAAAAGATTATTTCCACCAATAAAATTATAGTTCCTGATGACGGTAATTATACCTTTGCATTTATTACTAAAAAAGATACGTTATTTGCAGACGATAGACTAGAATTTTGGAGATTTGGAGAAAAAGGTGTTTATTTTAAACTCGATAATTCTGAAAAGGATAAAATATTGAAGTATTATAAAACTTATCCTAGCCAATGGTAAAATTTATGCATTATCAAAAATATTTGATAGTAAAACCTGCAGAAATGCTAAGTTATTACACACAAATACACGGAAAGTGGAGATTTCATAAAAAGGAATAGGATCTGAAGTTTAGTAGTTATGTACTATTGTCAAATAAAATAAAGAAATAAGTATGAGAAGATTAGTTTCATTTTGCCTATTGTTTTTTTATTATCATGTCATATTAAAAATACTGACTCAGATTTTTCAAAACCCGTAAAAATAGTAAGATTTATGGGAGTTGATAGTTATTCTTCTAATATTAATCCCCAAATATTTTGGAGCCAAAATAATGAACATATGTTTTTATTTATGAATAAGGCTGCTTTTCTCTCTGAGATAGAAACTTATAAAGAATTACCGAAAAGTACACTGCAAGAGTATATCTATGCATTTATTACATCAAAAAAAGATACATTATATTCTGACTACAATTTAAAATCATGGATATTAATTAGAAATAAAAGAGAAAAATATTACTATGACGAACAAGGTAAAACTGCTGAATTTTTAAAAAGAACCTATCCATTTTTTAGAGAATGCTCATATATACCTAATAAATAATTATTCCTTACATTTATATGATCTTCAGGCTTATCGTTTCTACAACGATAGATATAAGAATAAGTCATTTAACAATATTTTTATTTCTATTCGTTTTTATCGGTTGTTCAACTGTTAAAACCTCCGAGAAATATGGGGTAGAGATGAATGTTGTTGGTAATGTGCGCTAAAGGGTGCAATTGAAAAATTTAATGCATATGATAAAAATAAATCATTTTTAATTTTTACATTCGAATTTAAGAATGTAATAACAGTTAAAAACGGAGACAGTTTAGTTATTAATAAAAAGGCTGAAGCCGCATCAATGTTAGGGTTTACGACTGCTTGTATAATTTTTAATAATAAAGATGTTATAATTATTATTGATAATAAGAAGGAGATCAAATTAAATGAAGTATAATTACCAAAATATAAGTTTATTTATGTGGGAAAGGATAAAAGTCATTATACAATTGAATATACAAACAATGCCAAATCCTTTCTATAAAGCTAATTCATAATTAAGTTCTCTGTTTTATCGTGTTATCTTTTTTATGCAGTTAAGCGGTGAGGTAGGAATAATAAACTAATTTCTTATCAAAGTAAAATAAAAAAATGGCGCCACTTGTCTTAAAGTGGCGCCATTTGGCTTTTGGTGACCTCGACAGGATTCAAACCTGTAACCTTCTGAGCCGTAATCAGATGCGCTATTCAGTTGCGCCACGAGGCCTTGTGTTACCTTGTTGTTTAAAGGTTTGCAAATATAGCACTTTTTTCCGTTCTTTGAAAGATGAAACAGAAAATTTTACTTTTATTTACGGTATTTTCGCTAATAGCCTGTAAAAGAGAATCAAAAATTTCGTCCTCAGATTGGACAAATATCTCAGGTCGTACTCAATTTAAGGAACATGATGGAGTTCTGGAACTAAAATCCGGGAATTTCACGTATAATTTTAAGCAAAATCAAACTCCTTTTAAGAAAATAATTCTGCTGAATGCAAGTATGGCGGGGTATATTTCAGAGTTGGGAGCAGAAAGTTTAATTATTGGAGTTTCAAGTCCGGAATATATTTATTCGGAAAAAATACAGAACCTGCTTAAAGAAGGGAAAATCCAGAATGTAGGCAGTGAGCAGAAATATGATGTGGAAAAGATCATCTCCATGAAACCGGATGCTATTTTTACCAATCATATTGCCAGTTTTGACAATACTTATGAACTGTTGAAAAATAACGGAATTCAGGTTGTGTTTCTGGATGAATATATGGAACAGCAGCCATTAGAAAAAACGGCTTATATCAAGCTTTTCGGGGAGTTTCTAGGGAAAGAAAAAGAGGCTGAAGCTAAATATCAGGAAGTTGAGAAAAATTATAGTGAGCTGAAAAAACTGGCTTCAACAGCAAAAGAAAAACCAGTTGTCCTGGCTAACGAAATGTATGGAGATGTGTGGTATCTTCCTGGAGGAAATACTTCTGTTGCTCATTATATTTCAGATGCCAATGCCTCTTATATTATGAAAGATAATAAAGATGAAAAAGCATTGACAATGAGCTTTGAGGAGGTCTATGCAAAAGCAGGGGGCGTTCAGTATTGGGTAAATGCAGGAAGCCATACTTCGAAAAAAGAAATGTTGGGTATGAATCCATTCTATGAAAAGCTGGATGTATTCAATAAAGGAAAGATCTATACGATTGCAGGAAAAGAAAAACTGAAAGCGAATGATTTCTTTGAAAGCGGCGTGGTAAGAGCAGATTTGATCCTTAAAGATTATATAAAGATCTTTCATCCTGAACTTTTACCCGATTATCAGCTTACTTACATGAAAGAATTGCAGTAACTCATACTATTTGCTTATTTTTGCCTTTCCTTTTTATCAAGTTATGTGGAAAAAAATTAAACAGCTTATCTTCATCATTCTTGTTTTGAATGTAGTTTTTATCATCTGGGGTAGATTTTTTAATCCTCCTATAACGATTACCCAGATAGGAGGGCTTTTTGAATACGGGAAACTGCACAGAGATTATATTTCCTATGACGAGATGGGAAGTAATGTGAAAAAGGCTGTGATAGCCTCTGAAGATCAGAAATTCTTTGATCATGACGGTTTCGATTATACAGCCATCGAAAAAGCCATGAAATATAATGAGAAAGGCAAAAAAGTAAGAGGCGGAAGCACGATTTCCCAGCAGACTGCTAAAAATGTTTTTCTTTGGCAGGGTAGAAGCTGGGTGAGAAAAGGACTGGAAGCGGTCTATACTTTTATCATCGAAAAAGTGTGGAGCAAAGATATTATCCTTGAAAGATACCTGAATTCCATTGAAATGGGACAGGGAGTATTTGGGGTAGAAGCGGCTGCCCAATATTATTTTGGAAAACCATCCAAAGATCTAAGTGCTTCAGATGCAGCCTGGATTGCTGCTGTATTGCCTAATCCAAAGAAATATGATCCTAAAAATCCATCTCCCTATCTGAGAAAGAAACATAATTGGATTATGAGACAGATGAGGAATGTGAGTTTGAAATAGTATCTTTGTACTAATGAAATTCTTTAATTCCAGCACAAACTTTGAGTCAGTTCTTAAAAAATATTTTTCTTTTAAGAATGAAACCCTTTCTTTAGAACCCTTTGCAGAGTTTTTAGAGACGATTAAAGAAGCAGACTTTACAGATGTGCTCAATTTTTTCAGAAGCAATCCTAATTTTGCCGAGAACTTTAAACATTACATTCACAATATTTTTAAGGGAAGACCATTCAATCTTTCGCTGACGGAAGCTAATATTCTTTCAGAAAATGCCTTCTTTCCGGAACTTAAAAAAAGAATTCTGAACAAGGTTTTGCCGCCCGTTGAAAATGAAAAAACAGTGTGGTATATGATTGATAATGTCAGTCTTAGACCGAATAAAGATTTGAAATATCTTCACAATCTTCCTGAAAATGAGATTGATGAGTTTTTAAACATGCTAGGGGCTTCGGATTTTATTATCCGGCCCAACGTGAAAAAAGAACTCATATTCTCTATGAATATCCTTTCATGGAGGGTTACAGGGATGGCTATGGAAGTGGAAGTGGTGAGAATGGCTCCACAATATAGGAATTTACACAATCCGTTTCTTGCCCTTCAGAATGAGCTGGAAACATTAGCCGAAGACCTGGTAAAAGATCCTGAAATGCAGCTGCATTCTAAGGACAGCAGATATAAGCAGATAAAAATCTATGCAGAACAATGCCAGGAGTTCGTTAATATTGCTTTTAAAAACTCAGCCAAATATGGTATTTCTGGAAAGATCAATCAGTCCCTGTTAAAAATTCGCCAGCAGACTGAAAGAATATATGAGATTGTTCAGCTCTTGGTTATTGATACTGATGAGGATGTCCTGATCAAGTCTAAGCAGTTGATCTTTAATATTCTAAATTATAAATCTCATAAAAATAATATTTCAGATCTCATCAACGACAGTACGAGACTGATTTCCCATCTTATCACCAATCATACCGCAGAAGCCGGAACCCACTATATTACTTCTACAAGGAAAGAATATATGACCATGTTCTACAAAGCGAGTGGTGGTGGAATCATTGTAGGAGCGCTTTGTGTTCTGAAAATGCTCTATGGATACATCCCCGGAAGTGATTTTTCACATGCCTTTCTGTATTCTATGAACTACGCGATGGGATTCGTGATGATCTATCTGATGGGGTTTACTCTTGCCACAAAACAACCGGCTATGACGGCTGCTACGATGACAAAAGTATTATCTGAAGAAGGAAAGGCCCAAAGAAATAATACGGAGTTTGCCCATTTGGTTTCTAAATTATTCAGAAGTCAGTTCATTGCCTTTGTAGGAAATGTATTGCTTGCCTTTCCGATAGCACTCGCCATCATTTACGGGCTGGATGTATTTTTCTCACAAAACCTTGCTGTAGAACGTTCTGATAAATTATTAAAAGACCTTGACCCTTTTAAATCAAAAGCAATTCTGCATGCAAGTATTGCAGGGTTTTATCTTTTTATTTCCGGAATTATCTCGGGGAATATCGGAAACAATTCTGTATTTTATCAGATTCCTGAAAGAATTGCTAAAAACCTTTCGATAAGAAGTTTCTTTGGGAAAAAATTTGCAAAAGGGCTTTCAAAATATTATGCTAAAAACTGGCCGGGAATCATTTCCAATTTCTGGTTTGGGGTGTTCCTTGGGGCAACAGCTCCGGTAGGAATGTTTTTTGGGCTGGATCTGGATATCAGACACATTACCTTTGCTGCAGGTAACTTTGCATTGGGGCTGTATGGAAAAGATTTTTCAGTAGATTCCTATACATTCTGGATGTCTTTTATAACTGTATTTCTGATCGGTTTCTTTAACTTCCTGGTAAGTTTCAGTTTATCAATGTTTCTGGCATTCAGATCCAGAAAGATGAATTTCGGACAGGTAAGTGAGATCTATAAAGAAATTTTCAGATACTTTGCGAAGCATCCTCTGAAATTCTTCCTGCCATTAAGCTCAGGACTGGATAAAAAAGCAGATGATTTGATGAGCAGTACCATTTCTAATAAATCAGAAGAACATTAATAATATTTAAAATAAAAAATGCTACCCTCGGGTAGCATTTTTCTATAGGTATTTGTTTTTTAAACACAATAAGGAAGTTCCGGACATTCTGCAGGAAGTTGTTCCCAAAAACCACATTCATTTAGGTTCTGACAGCTTAATGCACAACATGTCATTCGATCACCTGAACCTTGTACTGCTTTTAAACTTTTTCGGGATAATTTCTTTGATGTAAGTATCTTTTTCATGGTAAAAAATAGTTTATTTAATGAATATTAAAGATACATATTAAATACAATAAATCAAAATAATTTCAATGATGGTGAATTATTATAGAGTAGTTTTTCCCTGCAATACTTACAATATCTGAAGATCTTTAAATTTTTCCGCTCCGAATTTATCCTGAAACTTTTTGAGATAAAAGCTTTTACGCATTTTAAAATCATGTTTCAGTAATGGAGAATCAATTTTGATAATAATACATTCTTTTTCAATATTGACACTTCTTATTTCCTTGAAAAGGCTTTCATCAAGATACTCTTCAAGAAAATCTTTAATGTCAAAAGCAACAAGTTTATGTTCAAAACCGTAGATTCTGGCAAAAGATTTTACCAGTTCAGAGGATTGATATTCACGTTTTTTCTTCTTCATAGTCAGGTTCCGGGTTTCGAGGTGCGTGATTCGGATTGGAGTTTCGAGTTTCGGGATGCGTTTTGGATGATAAGTTAAGATAAAAAATACTACAGTATAGAGAAATAGGTTTAAATATTTTGTTTTTTTAATTAAAACCAAGTATCCCTAAGTTACTAAATACTAAATTTCAAAAATTATACTTTCCTCATTAATTTTCTTTACTACGCTTTCCGTACGTTCTCTGTGAGTATCCGTAATGAAAATCTGTCCGAAGTTTTCTTTATTAACGAGCTCAATCAATTGTGAAACTCTGGTGTCGTCAAGTTTATCAAAAATATCATCAAGCAATAGGATAGGGGTCTTTTTTGTTAATTCCTTTACAAGGCTCATTTGGGCAAGTTTAAGCGAAATAAGAAAGGATTTCTGCTGTCCCTGAGACCCGATCTTCTTGATCAGGACATGATCCATCTCAAAAAGCAGATCATCCTTATGAATTCCCTTTGAGGTATAAGTCAGCATACGGTCTCTTTCGATGCTCTCTTTTAATAGGTTTTCAAAAGAATTTTCCAGCAAATGAGATTCATAAATAACAGATACGGTTTCTTTTCCGCCGGAAATAATCTCATAGAAATTCTGAACAATAGGATTGAGCTGTTCTACAAACTCTTTTCTTTTCTTAAAAATTTTGGTCCCGAATCGGGTGATAGGGTCATCATAGATTTCCAGTGAATCTCTATCCCAAGTCCTGTTTTTGGCAAAATATTTCAGCAAAGCATTTCGCTGCTGAATGGTTTTCTGATATTGAATCAGATCAAAAAGATATTCAGAATCCGTTTGAGAAATCATAGAATCCAGAAACTTTCGTCTGCTTTCCCCAGAATCTGAAATAAGATTGGAATCATAGGGAGAAATCATTACACTCGGAAGATAACCGATATGGTCCGCAAGCCTGTCATAGCTTTTATCATTCTTTTTGATCACCTTTTTAGCTTCCTTGGGCTGGGTAATTCTAATGATATCTTCACTGTCTTCATTTTGAATTTCAGCATCAATGGTGAAGAAATCCTCCTCTGCTTTAATATTGTTAAGATCAGTATTTCCCAGGAAGCTTTTTCCTACGGATAAATAATGCAGAGCGTCCAGAAGATTCGTCTTTCCCACGCCGTTGTTTCCCACAAAACAATTGATCTGTGGCGAAAATTCAAATTTTTTCTCTGAGTGGTTTTTGAAATTGTAGAGGGAAAGCTTCTTGATAATCATTCGTCAAAAATACTCCATTATTAGTAAAAATAAAAAAGGAAGTGCCGAACAAGTTTCCACCCCGAATGAATAATAAGCGTCATCTCTTTTGTTATCAGAGAAATAGATGAAAATATAAGTTATAATGCCTGCCATAAAAAAAGCCAAAGCATAGTGTAGTTCAAGATAGAAAACAGCAATGATACAGCTGATAAAAACAAGGGCATACGCAATGTATTTGGTATTTTGTACCCCTATCAGCATAGGAAAGGTTTTTACCGTGTCACTATTCATATCCCGGATATCAAAAGGAAGGACAAGTGCTGTGATAAAGAAAAAACTGATCAGAAAAATCGGAATACTGAATTCCGGAAGAGTGAGCCAGCAATTGACCAGAGCCCAAACCAATCCTACATAAAAGACTTTTAGTAAAGGAATTTTACGGATATAAACATCAAGGAAAAAGCTGTTGTAAAGCAATCCTAATATTATAATAATAAACCATTTCAACAGTCTTATTTCATTATGATTATGAATGATTAAAAAAGCACAGGCAATTCCTGCGAGTGCATTGATAACCACTATTTTGAAAAAATGCTTGGTATATTGATATTTAGTATACAGATAGCCACTGAAATAAGTGATGAAAATAAGAGCAAAAGTAGGGAAACGGAATGTGTTTTGCTCTTTCATGAAAAATACTGCAAAAAGAGTTCCCATAAGGGAGACATAAATCTGGCTGTCTATGACAGTTTTTTTCAGTATTTTTAAGATGTTCATTTATCAAAATTAATATATATGAAAAGATTTTCCAAGATTTTTTTGCTTTTGCTTGTAATGCTGAGCTTTACAACGGTATCCGCACAGAAATACTACGATACCCAATGGAAAAAAATTGCTGAAAACAGTACGAAAGGAGCTTATAAATCTAATCTTCCCATTATTTTAGACATACAAAAACAAGCCATGAAAGAAAATAATGCCTTCGAGCTGATCCGATCTCTGAAAGCGGAGTTCAGTATTGTAAACCAAACTGTGGATGATGACCAGAACGATTCTGCTTCCCAATTTTTCAAAAAACTTAAGGATTCGGAAGGGAAAGTGAATGGAGAAGGCAAACTGGTATATAAAGTCTTACTGAATGGCTTTTTCATGGATTATTACAACCAGAACTCATGGAAAATAAACGGAAGAACGAATATCAACTCTCAGGATGTTTCACAGATTGAAACGTGGAGTAAGCTTGATTTTAAAAACTATTTGACTACAAACTTCCAGGAACTTGATCAGGAGAAGTCTGCAATGAAAAAAATTTCCTTGGAAAAGTATAAGAATATATTTTCTGGAACGGGTGATATAGCCTATTTTCCAACACTGGCAGATTGGTATGCAATAAAGAAGGTAGCATTCTTATCTGAAAACAATATTTTCACCAAAAATGAACTGACAGCAAACCATACGACGATCAATGCCATCTATGATGAACTGATCGAACAGAACAGCGGAAATTCAAAGCTGTATTTCATGAAGGAAAAGCTGACGGAGAACTGTAATTTTAGTCATTGCAAAGATAAACTTCAGCAGCTTCAAAATCTGTTGAAATCTAATGTAGAAGGGGATTATAAAGTGATGATCATGGGAGACATTATGGATGAATTTGTTGCCCGGAAGAAACCTAAAGAAGCCATTGCACTGGCTGCTCAGGCTAAAAGTGAATATCCGAAATCTCTTTTCCTTGAGAATATCAAAAGCAAAGAAGCGCAGATTGTAAATCCTTATCTGACCTTAAAATACGAATCCCAGACTCAGAATAATCTACCCATTCATTTTGTGGCAGAATATCAGAATGTATCAGAATTTACGCTGAATATTTATGAAGTGAAGGACGATTTTACTTCGTTGCTTCAATATGTTCAGGACTCTTATTCCAATACGTTTGGAAAACTGAAAAAGAATCTGGTAAGGAAAGAAACCTTCCAGCTTCCGGATCCTAAGGATTATCAGAATCATAAAACTTCATTAGAAGTGAAACCACTTCCTTCAGGAGCTTATGTAGCAGAATTTACTGTTGCCGGAGCTGATATGAAAGATACCGACTCCAGACAGAATTTGTATTTTCTGGTTTCCGGAAACAGAATTATCTATCAGTCTAAAACAGATAGAAAGCCTCTTGCAGACGAGTTGAAATTAGTTAATAGTGAAAATGGCAAACCTTTAGCCAATGAAGGACTTAGATTTTATGAATTTGTTTCCAATAAAACATTGAAAAAAATTGAAGGTAAAACCAATGAAAATGGAGTATTTAAGTTCCCTTCTTCTGAAAACAAAGATTATTACAGAACTTTCCTGATCCAGCAGCCTAAAACGAATGATTTCCAGATCATGCAGGTCTATGGAAACAGAGGATATGCTGACGACTATAATCCTAATAAACAGACCCGCTCAACCGCTCAGATTTTCATAGACAGAGGGATTTACCGTCCCGGACAGACTGTTTATTTCAAGGTGATCAATACAAGAATCGATAAGGAAGTTGAAGGAGTTCTTTCTGGATTAAAACAAAAAATAACTTTATTAAATACCAATAGTGAAGAGGTTTCTTCACAGGAATTCACTACCAACGAATTTGGTTCTTATCATGGAAGTTTCATCCTTCCAAAAGGAAAACTGAATGGTAATTTTTATCTGAGGATAGACGGAGAAAGCCAGGGATATAAAAATTTCAAAGTAGAAGAATATAAAAGACCTAAGTTTGAAGTCACCTTTGATCCTGTAAAAGAGGAATACAAATATGGACAGACTATAGAACTGAAAGGAAAAGCGGTCATGTTCTCCGGTGTTCCACTGAACAATAGCACAGTGAACTATGAAATCAAGAAACAGAATATCAGATGGAGATACTTCAGCTGGTACCCACAGAGTAATGATAATGAAAACTCAATTCTTGGAGAAGCAAAGACCAATGAAAAAGGAGAGTTTGTTATCCGTCTGGAGCTTAAAAAAGATGAAAAACTGGAAGGAATACAGATTGACAACTATGCTATCAATGCATCCGTGACAGACATCAATGGTGAAACACAGACAGCGGATACCCAATTGAAAGTAGCGTCGGTTTCTCATTATATTCAGGCAGAAAATATCAGCAATATTTTTACAGACGAAAATGTAAAATTAAAGGTAGAAACTAAAAACTATAACGAACAGAATCTTAAAAAGCCATATCAGGTTAAGCTATCAAAACTGATTGCTCCGGATAGGATTTTCAGAGATAATTTCAAATCTGATGTTCAGAATCTTCCAAAGTATTCAAAAGAAGAATTTATCAGCAAATTCCCACACGATCTTTTTGATAAAAATGATGAGATCAAAAACTGGAAAACGGAAAAAGTACTGTTTGAAAGACAGCAGCAGCCATCTGCTGACAATACTCAGCTTTCAACTAATCTTGATTTAGGAAAACTGGAAACAGGAGATTACCAGCTGGAACTTTTCAATAGGGAAGGAAAAGATACCATCAAAACTTCTCAGTATTTCAGTGTTTGGGATAAAACAGCTTTACAACCTACTCAAAAAACATTCCTTACAGTGATTGCTCCAAAAGAAGAATTGTCAAGAGGAGAAAAGGCGAAAGTGTATGTTTTCTCCGCAGTTCCTGATGCGCTGGTCAATGTTTTTGTACAGGATGGATCTGGAAAAACGATTTCAGAAGTTCATCAGATGAAAAAAGGAATATTAGAATATACCGCTGAAATTCCTAAAGATAAAAGTGTATCCGATCTGAACCTTCAGTTTCAGCTGGTAGCATTCAATGATGTGAATACAGAATCTGTTTCTTTAAAAATAAAAGACACAGAAAAACCTTTAAAAATTGAAACGGTAACCTTCAGAGATAAGCTTGAGCCCAATGCTAAGGAAAAATGGACGGTAAAAGTAACCGGAAATGATAAAGAAAAGATCAATGCTGAGGTATTGGCCAATATGTATGATATGTCTCTGGATCAGTTTGCCGCAAATAATTACAGCTGGAGAAAACTGTATACCCCATTTGTGATTGTAACTTCTTATGGGATCAAAAATTATCTGCAGCAGCAAAACTATCAGAAGAGATTGAGATATTTTGAAGACAGGTATATAGCAGTTCCTGAGTTTAACTGGTTTGATGGTGATTTTTCGTATTTTTCGATTTCAAAAGAAACAATTGTAGGGGTTAGCAATCAGGAAGGAGTGAAAGCTCCGGCTTATGCACCGCCGCCATCACCCATTGCAGGAGCAAAATTTAAAACTGCCAGAGCTGCAGTTGCAGAAGATAGATTTGAAGTTGTTCAAAATGTAGTTCCTGAAGCTGTAAAAGCTCCGAAGGTAGAAACTCCTCCTCCTCCAGGATCTTCTGAAGAAAACCTGGAAAAAGTAGCTGTTCGTAAAAATCTGAACGAAACGGCATTCTTCTATCCGGATCTGAAAACCGATGCCGAAGGAAATGTAAGTTTTGAATTCACTTCTCCGGAAGCATTGACCAAATGGAAACTGATGTTCCTGGCTCATACTAAAGATGCAAGAACTGCTACTTTAGAAAAAGAAGTGGTAACCCAGAAAGAATTCTCAGTGACTCCCAACTACCCGAGATTCCTGAGAGAAGGGGATGAACTGAATCTGCAGTCGAAACTATCAAACCTTACTGATAAAAAACTGAGTGGTTCTGCCGAATTACAGATTCTGGACGCTTTTACCAATGAAAATATTTCTTCAAAATTCGGAATCACTTCAGGAGTACAAAACTTCAGTTTGAATGAAAACGGAAGCAATGCACTGACATGGAAATTGAAAGTTCCGGACAATGTTTCCTCTATTATTTTCAAAGTGGTTGCCAAAGCTGGAGCCTATTCTGATGGGGAGCAGCAGGCTGTAGCCGTATTGCCCAACAGAATGCTGGTGACGGATGCTGTTCCTGTTTTTGTGAAAGAAGGGGAAACCAAGACATTTGTACTGGATAATCTTAAAAATAATACGTCTACGACAGCTTCTAATGTTTCCAATACACTGGAGCTGACTACCAATCCGATCTGGGAGATCATGTTTGCCCTTCCAAGTCTGAAAAATGATCAGAATAATTCTGCGGATGTAATCTTTAACAAATGGTTTGCAGATGTGCTGGCTTCGGAAATATTCAAAGCCAATCCGAAAATGAAAACAGTTTTTGAAGAATATCAGAATAAAGGATTATTAAATTCAAATCTTGAGAAAAATCAGGAATTGAAACAGTTATTGCTTGAAGAAACTCCTTGGGTATTGGAAAGCAAAAATGAAGGCGAGCAGATGCAGAAGCTGGCATTATTGTTTGATGTCAATACGATGAAAAATTCTATCAATCAGGATTGGGATGATTTCAAAAAACTGCAAAACCCTGACGGTGGATTCTCATGGTACCCTGGTTATCCAAGTTCTTACGGAACATCATTGTATATCCTTAAAAACTTAGGGAAAATCAACTCTTGGCTGCAAGATAATGTAAAAGACTATCAGAGCTCAGAACAGAAAGTTTTAGTATCGAAATTGATTCAATATGTAGACAATGAGGTTAGCAAATATTTTGATGTAAAAAAAGGCAACGTTTGGAACAACTGGGCGATGGATTACCTTGATACCAGAAACTATTGGGAAAAGCAATATCCTTTAAAAGGAAAAGGAGCTTCTCTGAAAACGTTGGTAAAACAGAAAGCAAAAACAGCTAAAATCACAGATTTCACATTCTTCGGACTTCACCGTTCAGCATTATTGATGAATGATTATGGCTTAAAAGAGGTTTCTGATAAGTTGATGACTTACCTTAAAGAAACCTCCACAGATACAAAAACACAAGGAATTTACTGGAAACAAAACCTGAATGACTGGGGATGGTTTGGTTCTAAAGTCGTCAACCATGCAGGAGCATTGGAAGCTTTCAACAAGTTAAAATCCAATGACCAAAACTTTATCGAAGACATGAAAATCTGGCTGGTAACCCAGAAAGAAGTCAACTCATGGGGAAGCTCAAGAGGTACGGCAGAAGTGATCTTCACTATTTTGAATTCAGGAAAATCATGGACAGGAGCAGAAACCAAAGGTTCGGTGAATGAAATGAGCCCAAGTGATAAAGCTACCATCATTTGGGGCGGAAAAGAATTAGCACCTCAGACACAGGCGACAGGATATGTGAAATCAACAGTGAAAACAGAAACAGTAGATAAAAACTTAGCAACTGTAACCGTTACAAAACCTGGTCCCGGAATTGTTCAGGGAGGATTATTCTGGCAGTATTATGAAGATCTCGATAAAATCAAATCTTCAGAAAACTATATTTCCGTGACGAAAGAACTTTATAAGAAAGTGAAAACCGTAAACGGAGAAGAACTTCAGAAAATCTCAACCGAAACCCCGTTGAAAGTAGGAGACAAAATAACGGTAAGAATGATTCTGAACACAGACAGAGCTATGGAGTTTATTCATATAAAAGATATGCGTGCTGCTGGATTTGAGCCTACAGATGTGCTTTCAGGTTACCAATGGAAAAATAACCTTGGGTATTATCAGTCGACCAAAGATGCCTCTACCAATTTCTATATTCAGTACATGCCGAAAGGAAAATATGTTTTTGAATATGATGTGGTGGCCAATGCATCCGGTAAATTCTCCAACGGAATTACGACCATGCAGAATTACTATGCTCCACAGATGAATTCCCACACAAAAGGAACAAGCGTTCAGATTTTGGAATGATTTTTGGCTATAGGGAAGTAATTAAATGTTAAAACCAAATAAAATGAAATTTTCTAAAACTTTAATTACAGGATTGATATTAATGGCTGGAGTAAATGCTTTCGCACAAAAGAAGGCAGAAAAGTTTGAAAAACTACAGATTGAAATGTTCCCAAAAGCTAAAGAAGGATATAAGCAAGTATATATTCAGCTTCCCGTAGCGAAAAACGAAAACGATTTAAAAGTTGAGCTTTTTGTAGGAGCTGAAAAAATGGTAGACTGTAATAACTATTTCCTGATGGGAGAAATGAAAACTCAGGATCTTCAGGGATGGGGATACAACTATTATGAAGTAGAGTCTAAAGGAGAAACAGCCGGAACATTAATGGGATGCCCTGGTCAGAAACAGACTAAAAAGTTTGTTACCTTAAAGCCTGAAACCGTAAGATACAACAGCAAACTTCCATTGGTATTCTATGTACCAAAAGATATTGAAGTACGTTACAGAATTTTACGTCCTGATACTGCTATGAAAAAAGCAGTTCAAAAGTAAATCAGCTTATTATAATTATACTGAAAACTCCCTACATCAATGTGGGGAGTTTTCGTTTTTTATCTACAGTATTAAATAGAACTCAATGTTGCGGTTGTCATTCCGAAGGAATCCAGATTTCAAAATTCAGTATCGGAATATAAAGACTATGCCCATTATCTATCCAATGACTAATGACTTTAAGTTTTGGCTAAAGCCGAAGGATTTTAAATCTTTTTATTAAACGGGCTAAAGCCCGTTCCTATTGAATGTTTTTCTCACAGATTTTGCTGATTGAGCAGATCATTCTTCCAAAAGCCTGGCCACCCAGTTTGTCATTCCGTAGGAATCCAGCTTCCAGAATTTAGGATTGGATTAAAAAAATAAAGCCAATTTTATTATGTTATCCAATGATTAATTACCTTAATATTCCAACCTTCAGGAACTCTTGTTATAACATAAGTTTCACCTCTGGAAATTCCATTATGGATTAAAATGTAAGTGTCTTTTTTATCATCACATTTGAAAAGTTTGCTGTAAACAGGAACATATAAATTGCTAAAACTTTGTTGGACGTATTTTGAAAACTCTTTTGAAGTGAGAAAAATTATCCTTTTACCCAAAGTATCAGCTCTTCTTAAGTTTTCGTCATCAGTTACAGTAACATCATATTGCAGCATATCAAGGAAACTCTTTTTATCGTTATTTGAATAAGAATTATACCTTTCCCTTTGTGAAGCAAAGTCTTCTTTAAATGTTTTTAAATTCACGATAAACTCAATGGTTAATGGATCAGGATTATTAATGAGATCATACTCTCCATATATGGCGGCTAGTAATGCTTTTGTAAAATCATTGTCTATCGTTTTATATTTGGGGTTATTATCCTCGGAATCAGAAACTCCATCGTTGTCGGTATCTTTTGAATGAGGATCGGTAAAAAGTTCCATTTTTTCTTCAAGATCATTAAGCCCGTCACCGTCAGAATCTTTTATGATCTCATCGATATTAATAACAACCAGTGCATTGTTTTTTAATGTCTCATATTCAGGTCCACCATGGGGAAATGTCAATGGTCTGGTCATTCTCACAATATCTGCTTCAATTTGTAGGTGGTGGCTGTCTTTCCAAAATGGGAATTGAGAATTGTTTTTAAAAAAATAGTTATTATTCTTTTCCATTCCGGTATAATAACTCTTCCATGTTTCTCCATTGTCCATTGAGATTCTCAGATAATATTTCACCTTAAAAAAAGAATCAGTCTGATAAAGGATAGCAATCGTGTTATTAAACCTGCCTGTCTTAACAATTAATGGCCAAGGAATATCTCCATATTGTTTTGCAAATTCTGTTTTTTTTATGGAATCTCTTACCTTATAACCATCCAATAGACTGTCGGATGCCACTTTGCTTAGTGCGGAAGCCATTTTTGCTTCTAAAGAATCTATTATGTTTTCAGATCTTGCAAACCTTTTTAAATATTTGATAGATATGAACTTAAAAGGAGGAGTAAGCGCTTGTTTTTGGGTTATTTTATAATGGTAAGAATCCGTTTTTCTCGAACTGTCTCTGGCTTTTTTTAAAGCTTCACACTTGCAGACTTCCTGATCTTGTGCTGTGGAAAAGATGTATAGTAAAGAGAAGAATAGGGTGAGTATTTGTTTCAAAATGTATTTTTTTTATTAAATAGGTTGTTGTGAATTTAAGATGAAATGCTGTTTTTGTTATTTTCCAAAAGCCTGGCTACCCAGTTTGTCATTCCCTAGGAATCCAGCTTCTAAAATTCAAAATAGAAAAAAAATAATCAGTTATTTTTTTTGGAAGAATATTCTTTTATTCCCTTATTTACTCATAAAATCACAATGAAAAGAGAATGGAAAAAGTAGAGTTAAATATTTTTTCAAAGTTTTTTAGTTTTTAATTAACATTTAAACGATCTGGCCAAAACTTTATTTTGTAGGGATTTAAACTTAAACATATTTTAAACTTACTTTAAATTCACCATATTGTAGAATTATCTTTAAGGATTTTATCTTTTTTTGCATTATATTTGTTATAAACATAAACCATGAAAAACAATTTATTGATTTTTACGTTTAGTTTTTTTGCTTTCCCTGCTTTTGGCTGGGCTCAGTCTGCGCCGGATTTTAAAGAACTTCTGGATAGTGCCATGGTTCAGGATTCGAACCTCAAAATGCAGATTACCCAAAATAAACTTACCGATCTTGACGAACACAAACTAAAGGATATCTTTCTTCCTACTTTGGAATTAAGTGGTAAAGCCGGCTATCTCAACGGAACAGCAAGACTGACGTCACCGGAATTCAATCTCGCTCCCTTTATCAATATTCCGGAAGGAGCTTTTAACAATAATTTCAATGTATCAGGTTTTTCAGGGATTGCCAAGGCAGATGCGAAAATGCTTCTGTATTCAGGAGGAAAGGTCAAGTATCTGAAAAAAGCCGTTGAAGAAAAGAAAAAGTCTGAAGATATTCTGCTGGAAAAAACAAAAGATGAGGTTATTGCCACTATTTCTAAAGCATATGATCAATTAGCCCTGATTCATCAGTCTAAAAAAGTATTGGATGAAAGTAAAAAAAGACTGGACATTAACAGAAAGACAGCAGATAAAGCGCTTGGTTATGGATTGATTACACCTTACGATCATAAGAAAATCGAATTGGCTCAGGCTACTTTAGATGCCAAAATGGTAGAATATGAAGGAAAGAAGGAACTGCTTCTTACCCAGCTTTATATTTTAACCGGAATCAGCAGAGACAGACTCAGAATGATTGATCCGGTATTGTCTCCGGTAGAATTGCTTGCTGCAGAAAAAGGAATAGAACAGAGAGCCGAAATCCGCGCTCTGGAACACGGCATCAGTGCGGCAGACTATAAGATAAAAGCTGAAAGAACATGGATGATTCCTAAAGTACAGTTGATGGCTTCCGCCTATTATATCGGATTGTACGGAAACAGGATCAAATCTTCAGAAAATGTAATTCCGGCAGTCCCAATACTTGGATATGAAGGAAAAAAACTGGACTGGAGACCCAATAATATCAACGTATTTCCATTGATCACTGCTGGAGTAGGCTTTAAATGGGAAATTTTCGACGGTAAAGAGGGTAAACATGCAGAAGAAACCGCCAAAGTAGGGAAAGAAGTACTCCAAAACCAGAAAGAAGATGCCCTGAAAAAACTGACCTTAAATCTGGCCAATAATCAAACCAATTATGATATTGCTTCTGCACAGATCCCGTTAAAAGCCAAAGAGAAAGAATTGGCAAAAAATGCACTCATACAGGCAGAAAAAGAATTCAGATACGGGATGAGTAAATCTTCTCAGCTGATCGATGCAGAAAACGACCTTGAAGTTGTCGAACTGGAATATCAGAATGCCATTTTCAACCAGAGAAGAGCGGGAATAGAACTGATGAGATCTACCCAGGAACTGGATATCACCAAATTTTATTTAATCCCTTAAAAATTTAAATGATGCATAAAAATATATCTATACTCTTCGCTGCTCTGTTTATGCTGGGGAGCTGTGACAAAAAAAATGAAAAGATCAAAGATCCCGAAGGTAAAACCAAAAAAGATGTGATTTCTTTTGCCCCTAAGGTAACCGGAAGGATTTTAAAAGTATACGTTTCTGAAGGGCAGACGGTGAAAAAAGGAGATACCCTGGCACAACTTGATGTACCAGAGGTTTCAGCAAAAATAGCCCAGGCTCAGGGTGCTGTAAGTGCTGCCACAGCCCAGGAGCAGATGGCGAAAAACGGAGCCACAGCCGATCAGATGAGACAGCTTCAGGCAAAATATAAAGGGTTGAAAGAACAATATGAATTTGCCCAGAAATCTTATAAAAGAGCAAATAATATGTTCCGTGACAGCTTAATGTCTCCGCAGGCTCATGACGAAATCTATGCAAAATTGCAGGGAGCAAAAGCACAATATGATGCTGTTGTAGCAGAACTGGATGATGTACAAAGAGGAACTCGTTTCGAAAAAGTGGAAATGGCAGCAGGTCAGGCATCGCAGGCCAAAGGAGCCTTGCAGGAAGCTAATGTGGCTTACTCTGAAAGATACATCATTGCGACCAACGATATGGAAATAGAAACGATCAGCCTGAACACTGGTGAGCTGGCAACCGCTGGTTTTGCCCTGTTCAACGGATATATTCCGGAAAGCACCTACTTCAGATTTACCATTCCGGAAAGTGCAATTTCAAAATATAAAAAAGGGCAGGAGGTCAATATGCAGGTGGTTTATAATAAAGAAAACCTGACAGGAAACATTGTATATATTAAGCAGCTGACAAAGTATGCGGATATCACCACTGCTTATCCTGACTATCAACTGCAGGATGCAATCTACGAGATCAAAGTAAAACCCAAAGATATGAATAAGGCTAAAAGCATTTTGGTCAATGCCAATGTTATCCTTAAATAAATTGAAACGGAACAGATGGGCTTTAAGTAAGATTCATTTCGTTCTTCACAATATAAAAATATACAGATGAAAGAATTTTTCCGTCTTTTAAAACGAGAGTTCAAACTTTTTATCGGCAATTCTACCTTAAGGACGGTGTTCTTTTTGGCACCCGTTTTCTATGCCACTTTGCTGGGGTTTGTCTACAAAAGCGGAAAAGTTGAAAATACTCCCGTATTGGTCATTGACAGAGACAATACTCCTTTGTCTAATCAATTGACGGAAATGCTGGATGATAATAAAAGCATCAAAATTATCAGATACCTGCAGGAACCTCTGAGCATCAAAGATGAGGTGATCAGACATGAAGCAGCGGCAGTAGTGATTATTCCTTCAAGGTTTGAAGGAGATATGCTTCAGAAAAAATACCCTGAACTCAATGTTTATATCAATACAGGAAATGTTTTAACCGCAAATTTTGCTTCCAAAGCCCTTCAGCTGACCATAGGAACATTTTCTGCCGGAGCTTCCATCAAAGCCCTTCAGAAAGCAGGAATGCCTGCTGTGAAAGCGGCTACACAATATGAACCGTTCAAAGCCAATTATATTACCCTCTTCAATACGACGGGGAACTACCTTATCTTCATGTGGCCGGCAATGCTGGCTGTGGTATTGCAGCAGGTAATCCTCCTGGCGATGGCCGTAAGTTTCGCTGCCGAATTTGAAAGAGGCTCTTTTGTGAAAGAATATCTGAAAATGAAAAAATGGGCCTTCCCAACTATGCTTATTAAGGTGATCCCGATTTGGGTATTTTCTATTCTGATTGTTGGTATTTATTACTTTATGCATATGATTTTCCACGTTCCGATGCCCCAGGGAATACTCAATTTTATTCTTCTGACAGCCGTTTTTGTGGGATCAGCTTCATTTTTAGGTGTATTTATCAGTATTCTGATTCCTGACGCATTGAAGGCAACACAGATTCTTATGGTAATTGCCTCACCGGCTTTCATCATCAGTGGTTTTACATGGCCTTTGAATGCAATGCCTGGTTTCGTTCAGTTTATTGCTAATATTATTCCGTTAACTCCTTTTTTGCAGGCCTTTAAAATTCTATTAATTCAAAAAGGTTCGGTAGAACTTACATTCCCTTATCTGAAACATTTAAGCATTCTTTTAGTGGTATATGCAGTTATAGGCTGGATTGCTTTAAAAATCAAACTTTGGTTTATTTTCAAAAAAGCAGCTCCACAGGAAATTGCTGTTGAGAATACTCCTCAGGAGGATGTTGAATAGTTTTTTGTTGCTGGTTAATTTGTAGTAAGCAACTCTCAATTTTTTCAACCGACGATAAAATCAAACGAAAAAACTAATATATTTGTCCATAGTAAAATAGAAATTATATGGAAAATGTATTTGATGCAAAAGATGCTCAAAACTATATTGATAGAATAAACAAATTGGTGGAAGATACCCATGGTTTGTGGGGGAAAATGACCGTAGATCAGATGTTGGCACACTGCAGTATAACCTATGAGATGATCTATGAACCCGAAAAACATAAGAAACCGGGAGCTATTGCAAAATTTATATTAAAAACATTTGTAAAACCTAAAGTAGTAGGGGAGAAAGCATACCCAAGAGATTCTCCTACCGCTCCGCAGTTTTTGATAACGACCAGAAAAAATTTTCACGAAGAAAAAACAAGATTGATTGGTTTTATCCAAAAGACCCAGCAATTGGGAGCAGATGCTTTTGATGGTAAAGAATCTTTCTCTTTCGGGAAATTAAAAGCCCAGGAGTGGAATAATATGTTTGCCAAACATCTGAACCACCACCTGTCACAATTTGGCGTTTAAAAATCACTGCATGAAAAAACTTTTATTACTCCTCATTCTGACCGCCAATTTTGTGTTGGGGCAGATGCCTGATATTTCAAATACCTGGCTGAACAATAGTAAACCTTATATAGGAACTATTGGAAACAAAGGTCAGGAACTGAAACTTAAAATCAATATTTCTGAACAGAATAAAAAGAATGATCAGGAATATTTTGTTTCAGGATACACTCTTGTAGATACCAGCTATACAAAATTTGAAGGTAAGATTACCATTTCGAAATATAAAGATTCCAAAAAGCAGGGAACTGTATTTGGGGAATATGAGCTGGCAGAAGAGAACAAAGGAAAACATTCAGGGCTTCTTAAAGGAAAATTGGTCTACAACTTCAAATGGAATAAGAAAACAGAAAAAATTGAAGGACAAAATATTGAGCTTGCAGGCGATTGGAAAAGCTATGATGGAACTCTGGAGTTGGCAACCCATTTAAAAAACCAATAATCATGCTGAGAAGAATATTGGCAGTATTGGCTGGGCTTATTGTGGGATCTCTATGCATTACGCTGGTAGAAAATATAGGCCATTATCTGTATCCTCCTCCTGCAAAAGCGGGTACCGGGGATATGGAAGCGCTGAAAGCGTATGTGGGTGAAGCTCCTTTTATGGCGTTATTTTTTATTATTCTTGCCTATGCATTAGCTGCCTTTCTTTCCGGATTTACCGCTACAAAAATTTCAAATAACGGGAAAAATACAGCGGCAATACTCTGTGGAATTATTTTTTTACTGATGACCATTTATATGATGGTAATATTACCTACTCCGATCTGGTTCTGGATCGCAGGAATTCTCGTTTGGGGATTGATTTTCGCAGGACATCAACTCGCTTTAAAAACAAAAAAAATATGAAATTAGGAGCATTTTCAATCAGCTTAAGTGTAAAAGACCTTCAGAAATCTAAGGACTTTTATGAGAAACTAGGCTTTACAACCATGGCAGGAGCTGCAGAACAGAATTACCTGATCCTGAAAAATGGTTCTACATTGATCGGACTTTTCCAGGCAATGTTTGATGGAAATATGCTTACTTTCAATCCGGGATGGGATGAAAATGCACAGAATCTCGAATCTTTTGAAGATGTGCGTGAAATTCAGAAGAGATTAAAAGAAAGCGGAGTTGAAATCGGGAAAGAAGCGGATGAAACCACTTCAGGACCAGAACATATTTATCTGAAAGATCCGGATGGAAACATGATTCTTATAGATCAACACAGATAAGTGTTTGAAAATCAATAAAGACTACTTAAAACAAACTTAACTAATAAAAAACAACTATGGCATCAGTAAACGTTTATTTAACATTTAATGGAAATTGCAGAGAAGCATTCGATTTCTATAAGTCGGTTTTCGGCGGAGAATATCCTTACATCGGAACATTCGGAGAAATGCCTCCAATGGAAGGGAAAGAAGCTTCTGCAGAAGATAAAGACAGAATCATGCACGTTTCTCTTCCGATTTCTAAGGAGACAATATTAATGGGAAGTGATACAGGTGGAGAATGGGCTTCTAACTTTAAAGAAGGAAACAATTTCTCTATTTCTGTGAACGCAGAATCTAAAGAAGAAGCAGACAAATTATTCGGTGGCCTTTCTGCTGGCGGACAGATAACTATGCCAATGGCAGATACTTTCTGGGGAGCTTACTTTGGAATGTTTACCGATAAGTTCGGGATCAACTGGATGGTAAATTATGATGATCCTGCTAAAATGCAGCAACATCCGTAAATTTATTTTTGTATTCAACATATTGAAAAACCGACAGATACCTGTCGGTTTTTTTAATATGTTTTGTAAACTGTTTGTAAGAAATAGCTTTTTACTTCTTTTTAATGACTTTATAGCTTGCTGATTCGGTTGTGATGAGATAAATTCCGTCGGGCAGCTCGGTAATGTCAAACTTATTTTCACCTTTTACCGCTTCTGTAGCTTTCATCAGTTTTCCAGACTGATCATATAAAGAGACTTTATCATTCTTCTTCAGATCCATATGGAAGACTCCCGAAGTTGGATTAGGATAAATATTCCCTTTTTCTTTGATCGTGTTTTCCGAGGTTCCCAGCATTGAAGCTTTTGCCCATGTAAATGCATCGAGGCACATATAGAGATATCCTCCGGTGGATTGCAGCTGGATTTCATCAATGGTTATATTGCTGTTATTCTGGTTATTCAGGGTTGCAAGATCAATCAGAGTAAATCCATTGTTGATACCTGTTGTTCCCGCTGTTGCGTTGAATGTTGTATTAAAGCCGGATGTTTTTGTGGTGGTGAACTTTGTAATTCCGGCTAATTTTCCTGTAACGATCAGCGTTCCTGATGAGGTGGTCTGGTTTAAAGCTGTATTGCTTAAGAATACCCAAAACTTGGATACAGTGAATGAAGAACTGCTTTTAACACTGAATGAAGGAGAATTAATATTGGTTGTTCCTGTATTGTCAATGTAGATATTGTCATTGGCTGTTCCGTTCCATCCGGTGCCCGGATAATTGCTTTGAATTCTAAAAGTTCCGGCTTGTGAAATAATATTGAATGTATATCCATTGCTGGTAAAACTTGTACTGCCGCCAGGTGAAGTTTCAAAAGTTACAGTGGTTATCTGTGCATTGATCGCTGCAATATTGCTTAGGATAACAAAAATTGCAAAAAAGATAATTTTTTTCATGATACAGATTTTTTAGGGTTTACAGAAGACAATACGCTTCCGGTACTATTTGTATTCTCACGAGGTTTTCCTAGAAAGGATACCACAAAGAAACAGTGAAATACAAAGCGATAACAGCGTATTAAATGCCAAATTGAAAAATGCGTAGAAATACGCGATTTTATTATTGGGTATTATTATAATTTTGAAAAATGGATATTATGTTAATTAAAATGAATTTATTTCACAGTATGGTTAGTTTTTTTTCATAACTTGTAATGTGCAGTTACAATAATTTTATTCTAAACCTATTATATAATTTAAAACAAGAAAAACTATGGAACTACCTAAACATGCAGTATCATTACATGATGCTAAAACATGGATTGCAAATTGGCAAAATACAAAAGGGATTGATGGAATGTCTATACGGGCTCATCTTATCCCCGCAAAAGATGTTCATGATATTTTCGTTAAAGACAAAGGATTTGAAAAATATCGGGGGTATAATGCAATTACCAATGAAGGAGAATTTAAGTTTCTGATGGTAGGCGTAGGTGCAGATGATAATGATATTGTAGATTATGATAAAGGATATTATGTATATGATATGACGACTCCCTGTCCAAGTGTATGTTCCATTGTGAAATGGTGGAATCTGTAATCTGAAAAACTAAAGATCATTGGATCATTGGATTGAAATATTGTCATTAATTGGAAAAGGCATTCTGCTGATTAATCTGGCAGTATATTGTATAGGCTTTTCTGGTTCTGGAAAAGCCTATACATTTTTCATCGGCTATTTGGCCTGGATATTACTATGTGAAATTGTTTTCTATGTAATGAATTATCAGAAAATTAATAATCTGTTTTTCTCTCATTATTATCTGATAGGTCAGTTTTTGTTACTGGGGTTGTTCTTTCATGAAATTTTAACGGAAAAATATCAGAAGAAAACGGCATGTACTCTTTTAATTATCATTCCTATCGTTCTCGTTATACAGTATATGGTATATCCGGAAAAATATTATGTTTTTAATCTATTTGAAATTTTTGTCACTTCTTATTCTATTATAATTCTGGCATTATTTCATTTATATAATATACTGGATACCCAAAAGAAATACAATTATATAAGCCTGGGACTTTTACTGTATCTGATAAGCAGTACCGTGATATTTTTGTCCGGAAATCTGTATACGGTGATGAATAGGAAACTGCATAAAGAAATATGGGTATTCAATGTTGTTATGTTTATTGTGTACCAGATTTTTATTCTGGCAGAATATCTTTCTTCCCGTAGAAAAAATGTGTAATTACTGTTATGATTTTACAAGATGAATGAGAATACAATTATTTCCACTATTGTTTATACCTTTCTGGCATTTACCTTACTGGCTGTTACCCTGATCATATTTTATTATTTTTCAAATAAGAAAATAACAAGAAATCTTATTCAGAAAAAAGAACTGGAGGTCAGATACGAGAAAGATCTTACTCATGCTATTATAAGTGCTCAGGAAAAAGAAAAGCTGCGGATCGCTCAGGATCTGCATGATGACATCAGCTCAAAACTAAGCGTGGTTTCTTTACATATCCATCTCTTGGATTTTGATAATCTGGCCAGAGAAGAATACAACGATCAGAAAAATAAAATCATACATCTGGTCAACAAAACTGCAGAAAGTGCCAGACAAATCTCTCATGATCTGCTTCCTCCCATTTTAGAAAAGTTTGGACTGCATGCTGCAATAGATGCATTGTGCTCAGAAATTAACCTATCCAAAACCCTACAGGTTACTTATTCTAACAGTCTATATTTTGCAAAAGCAGAAGATGAAAAAAATTTACATATCTTTAGAATACTTCAGGAGCTCATCAACAATTCTATAAAACACGGTGAAAGCACTCATATTGACATAGAATTTTTGGGGAAAGACGGAAAGAATACCTGTATTTATAAAGATGACGGTAAAGGATTTAATATTGATGAAAATACTTTGAAAGGAGGATTAGGGTTGCGAAATATCAGAAGCAGGGTAGAACTGATCAATGGAACACTGAGCATTGAAAGTGAAAACACTAAAGGAATTACTGTTGAATTTACATTTTAAATATTTATAAGATGGAAAAGGATATGATTCGTGTAATAGCTGTAGATGATGAAGCTCTGTTTCGTCAGGGAATTTCATTGTTGATACAGCGAGAGAAAGATATTGAACTGGTAAGCGATTTCAGTAATGGGAAAGAGCTGCTTGATGCACTTATAACGCTGGAAAAACTGCCGGATATCATCCTGATGGATCTCAATATGCCGGAAATTAACGGCGTAGAAGCTACCAAACAAATCCATATCAAATATCCGCAGATCAAGATTATAGCATTAACGAGCTATAATACAAAAGCGTTTATTGTCAACATGATACAGTCAGGAGCTTGTTCTTTTCTTAAAAAAAACTCAAGTCCTGCAGAATTACTCACTGCAATCCGGGAAGTATATAGTAAAGGTTTTTTCTATAATAATGACGTAATGGAAGCATTACATCAAAACCTTACGGAACCTAAAAAGAAAGTTTCCAGTATCTTTGATGCCAATCATATTTCTAAAAGAGAAAAAGAGGTATTGGAATTAATATGTAAACAATACAGCACTTCTGAAATCGCAGATCAACTTTTTTTAAGCTCCAGAACCGTTGAAGGGCATCGCAATAGTCTTCTGCTGAAAACCGGGGCCAAAAATACGGCAGGTTTAGTGGTATATGCCATAGAGAGTAAAATTGCAGATATGAATTACTTAAAAGACAGGTTCGAATAAATATTCTTAGCGCTGTTTTCATTAACAAATTAAATAAAATTTATATTTTCTGATGACATGAGTTTTTGTTTTATAAACAGATGCAGATGATTTGTTTATGAAAAAAATAATAATTTTATACCCTTAAAAAGTAACACTCAGAAAATACAAAAGAATGAAATTTACAATTGAAAACATTAAAGCAGAACACCAAAAAGTAAAAAGCGGTGCCGATTTCCCTCAATATATCCAAGCTATAAAGGCGTTGGGTGTTTCTCACTACAAAGCATATGTCTCGGAGGGTAATACCGAATACTTTAATACCGAAAACCAATCTGTACACACCGGAAGCAAGTATGATTTTCTCACCATTTCCGATACTTTAAACCTTGAAAATTTTAAAGTAAGGCTGAAGCTTCATCAACAAGGAGGAACAGATTACATGACTTTTTGTAAAGATTGTGCAGAAAATGGAATCAAAGGCTGGACAATGGATCTCCATGCCATGACCTGTACTTATTTTGACCAGAATGAAAATGATATTCAGGCAGAACAGGTTCCGGGATAATACTTTATAGATAATACTTGTCAACGACTTCACCTTGATCTCTTTAAATCACACGATAAAATATTGTTTGCTATTATTGATTTAAATTATTAATTTTGTTAAAAACGATAGATAATAATAATTATTAAGCATGAGAAAGGTTTTTACGAAGTTGGCATTCACGGTATTAAGTTTAGGATCAATATTGACATATGCTCAAAAAAATGATATGGGAGCATGGTATATGTATTTTGGAAATAACAAGATCAGCAAGAAGCTGAATTGGCACAATGAGATTCAGTACCGTAATTTCGATGCAGTAGGAGACCTGGAACAATTGCTGATTCGTACAGGGATTGGATATGATCTGACAGAAAATAATAATAATGTTTTACTAGGATATGGTTTCATTCTGAGCCAGCCCTATGTAAACGGGGAGAAAAAAGAGAATATTGAACACAGAATTTTCCAGCAGTTTATAACCAAGCAGAAATTCGGACGTTTTAATCTTCAGCACCGTTACCGTTTGGAAGAACGTTTTCTGGAAGATGATTTCAGGATGAGATTCCGCTATATGATTGGAGTGAATATTCCGATTACCCAAAAGGAAATGCTGCCAAAAACCTTATATGCTTCGGTATATAATGAGATCTTTCTTCATTTTAATAGTCCGGTTTTCGATAGAAACAGAGTCTATGGAGCGTTAGGATATGTCATCAATAAAAATATGAGGATTGAAGCAGGTTATATGAATCAGATTCAGGAAAACAGGAACCGGGGGCAGATTCAGATTGGTTTTTATAACAATATTCCGTTTACTAAAAACTAATATTGATCGGTATCGCTGAATGCTCTGATGAAATCATTATTTAAAAAATAATATAATAAACACAAATAAATAGACACTTATGCATTCAGGAAAAAGGTTTGGAGCCCGTGAGTTCATTAGTTGGACCAGAAGAAGTATCTACGCGCTGATTATACTATCAGCTATTCCTACAGTCCTGTATTTCTTAGGCTGGACATTTCTCTCTGTTCCGTGGCAGCCGATTGCGATCATGGGAACTGCGGTAGCGTTCATTGTAGGATTTAAAAACAATGCCAGTTACAGCAGGCTCTGGGAAGCAAGACAGATTTATGGAGCTATCATTAACGACAGCCGCAGTTTTGGTTATATTCTCAGAGATGCGCTGATTTCAAAAGATTCCGCCACAGTAAAAGAGATGTTTCTACGTCATTATGCATGGCTTACAGCGCTGAGATTTCAGCTTCGCGAGCCAAGAGCATGGGAAAATATGGGGACAGCCCAGTTTGACGAATATTCCAAAAAATATGACATTCCGGAGAGACTTTCCAAACTGAATGAAGAATTGAAAAATTATCTTTCAGAACCTGAACTTCAGTATATTTTAAGCAAAAAGAACAGAGCAACACAATTGATGGCCAGCCAAAGTAAAGCATTGTCTGAAGCCTATGAAAAGGGAGAGCTGAACGATTTCCAATGGACACAGATTAACCAGCAACTGGTAAAATTTACCGATAGTCAGGGAAAAGCAGAAAGAATTAAAAACTTTCCTTATCCCAGAAATTTTTCTTCCATTACCACTTATCTTTTGCTGTTATTTATTGTCTTTGTGCCTTTCGGATTGCTGAAAGAATTTGATAAATTAGGAGAAGGAACTATCGTTGAAGGATGGGCAATATGGTTTAATATTCCGTTTTCTTTACTGGTAACATGGTGTTTTCATACCCTGGACAGTGTAGGAGAAGCGTCTGTCAATCCATTTGAAGGAAGTCCCAATGATGTTCCCATCACTCAGATCAGCCGTACCATTGAAATTGATATGAGAGATATGCTGGATGAATCTGACCTTCCGCCGGCAATTACTCCTAAGAATAATATTGTACTTTAACCCTTTCAGTTTTATATTCTTATAAAACAAAAAGAAATGGACTTAGAGCATAAAGGAAACCTTATAGGTTTCTAAAACCTATAAGGTTTTGGATAATACATTAAGTTATATCCGGAAATAAAAATAACACTTAAAAAAACTGACTTAAAATGATTCACAGCTATGTTATAATATCTATTGCAGTACTGCTGTCTGTGATGATATTGGTAATGATCGGGCAAAAACTAAAAGTCGCTTACCCAATTTTCCTTGTGATTGCAGGATTATTGATAAGCTTTATACCGGGAATGCCTCGTATTGAAATAGAACCTGACCTTGTTTTTCTTATTTTCCTGCCGCCTATTTTGTTTGAAGCGGCCTGGTTCACCTCATGGCAGGACTTTCATAAATGGAGAAAGCAGATTTTTTCCATGGCTTTTGGATTGGTGTTTTTAACCTCGATAGTCGTGGCCTATCTTTCGTCCTCTATCATTCCTGGCCTTACAATAGCCATGGGATTCCTGTTGGGAGGGGTCAATTCCCCGCCGGATGCGGTAGCAGCTACTTCGGTACTGAAGCATATGAAAATCCCTAAAAAGATCACCAGTATTCTGGAAGGGGAGAGTCTTATTAATGATGCATCCAGTTTGATTGTATTCAAATTTGCTCTGGCAGCAGTTATCTCAGGACAGTTTATCTGGAGAGATGCCGTTCAGGATTTCTTTACGATGGCAATTGGAGGAATCGCGGTAGGGGTTGCTGTCGGTTTTCTGTTTGGAGCATTATTGAGGGTCATTCCAACCAACTCCAATATAGATACAATCATCACGCTTATTGTACCTTATATTATGTATGTGGGGGCAGAACATTTTCATTTTTCCGGAGTGCTTTCAGTAGTTACCGGAGGATTGCTGATGTCATATAATTCACATTGTTATCTAAGCCATACCTCAAGGATTCAGTCCGGAAATGTATGGAGTGTCCTGATATTTTTGATGAATACAATCATCTTTATCCTCATTGGTCTTGAACTTCCTATCGTAGTCGAAGGAATGAAAGAATACACCATTTCAGAAGGTATTTTCTACAGTGTGGTTATCGGAGGAGCTATCATCGGGACAAGAATTCTGTACAGTTATGCATTGATGTATTTTCCAAGAGTATGCTCCAAAGAATTAAGATTAAAAGTTCCCAAGCCGGATTGGCGGGAGCCGTTTATCATCAGTTTTGCCGCGATGAGAGGGGTCGTTTCATTGGCTGCAGCATTGTCAATACCAGCTTTTTTACCAAATGGAGAAGCATTTCCCCACCGGAATATTATTTTATTTGTAACTTTCGTTATCATATTGATTACTTTGGTAGGACAAGGATTATTGCTGAGTCCGATCCTGAAATTATTAAATATCCAGGATTCAGGAAGTGAACTGCCGGAAGAAAAACAGGAAGTAATTCTTATGCGTA
Organism: Chryseobacterium sp. GW821-FHT04C04; assembly: GCF_059420365.1. NCBI lineage: Bacteria > Pseudomonadati > Bacteroidota > Flavobacteriia > Flavobacteriales > Weeksellaceae > Chryseobacterium > Chryseobacterium sp. GW821-FHT04C04. Next base: position 98,579 of record NZ_JBWKTO010000004.1, read on the forward strand.
AGCTGAAAGAAACAGCATTGCACAAACTAGATAATGACTTTTCTGAGCTGGCCATAACAAACAGTCTGGTACGTCATCAAAAACATAAATTGGAAAACGAAATGATGCTGATGGCAGACAAAGCCCAATGTATGGCTTCCACAGGAGATTATGTAACGGCGATTAATGAAAATAAAGATGTCTTGCGTCAGGTTATTCAGGCACAGAGAAACGAATTGCACAGAATGAAAAGAGAAAAGATATTTGATGATCATGTGATGAGAGCCATTGAAATGCAGCTGGATTTTGATGAAGCGAAGATCACCGGCTTTTCACATGGGTAATTAAAAAGAAAACCGTAAAAGTCACAAAAGAATTTAGGCTAAAATGAACCGGCACTTATAGAAAGTTTACAAAATGAAAATCTTAGGATTTTCAGAACTTAAGTGTACTTCTTATTAGTACGAATTTTAACTTAATAAAGCTTAAGTGTTTAAAAACCTTTGTGACTTTTGGGGTTAAATATTTCATATAAAATATTGTAAAATTAAACATATTAAATCCATAATATGAACACACCAATCACTGTTCAGTACAAAATAAATGCTCCGGCTGAAAAAGCCTGGAAAGCATTAACTGATAAAAATGAAATGAAATCCTGGTATTTTGATATCCAGGATTTTGACTTAGAAATAGGGAAGCAATTCAATTTCTATGAACCCGGCGGAGAAAATAAATACCATCATCAGGGTGAAATTTTAGAAATAATACCCAATCAGAAGTTAAAACATACATGGTCATATCCCGATTCTTCACCTTTGAAAACAATGGTCACCTGGGAATTACAATCTGAAGATGGACAGACTGTGATAACGCTGACCCATGAAGGAATTGAAAACTTCAAAGATTTAGGCGACGGATTTTCAAGAGACAACTTTACACAAGGCTGGAAAACGATCGTAGGACAAAGTTTAAAAACATATCTGGAAAACTAAATCATGATTACATTACTGCCTTTTACAATTGAAGATGCACCGTTGCTTATTTCAAAGATAATCGATGAAAGAATGCTTCTTCAATTTGCCGGACCAGCCTACCATTTTCCGCTTACAGAACAACAGTTGGAAAACGATTTGTCTGATAAGAACAGAACCTTATTTAAAATCACAGATCAGACCGGAAATACAATGGGCCATGCTCAGATTTTTTTGAAAGAAAAGACATTTCTTTTGGGAAGAATTCTAATCTGGGATGAAAACAACAGAGGAAAAGGGTACGGAAAAAAAGTAATGCAGGAGCTTCTGAAATACGGTTTCAGTCATTTTGATAAAGAAACTGCAGAACTGAACGTTTACGACTGGAATACCGGAGCTATTGAATGTTACAGAAAAGTAGGTTTTGCTTTTGACCCTGATGTTAAAAGCGAAGCAAAGATTAATCAAGAAACATGGATTTCCCTGAATATGAAAATCCATAGAAACACTTTTGAATTACAGGAATTATGACACAATTTACTGCACTTCGTCCTATTCTCTGGACAGAAAATCTGGATGAAACCATAGCATTTTATATGAATATCCTTGGTTTTACCCTTATGGACCGAAATGACGACTGGCAATGGGCTTCTCTTCGTAAAGATGAGGTACTTATTATGCTTTCTCAGCTTAACCAGCATGAAAACCCTGTTTCAATTGGTTTTTCAGGTTCATTTTATTTTAATGTAAATGAGGTGGATGACCTTTGGGAAGACCTTAAAACAAAAGCCAAAGTCTGTTATGAGATTGAGACTTTTGGATGGGGAATGAGAGAATTTGCAGTCTATGACAACAACGGATATATATTACAATTTGGCCAAGCTGTAGATAATCTTGGCAAGACGGAATAAAATTTGCTATTTTTGGGGAAATATTTAGAAAATCAATGAAAAAAAATATAATAGCAGGTTTCGCAGCGATTTTATTATTGGCATCTTGTAATAAGGATAAAGAGATTCTTAATACATTAAATACCTATAATCTTTCTATGGAGGCGAAAGGGTACCATTTCGGAGATAAGTTTGAGCTTCCGAAAGAGGTGACAGAAAATGCAGAAAGCGTAACGATCAGTTTCGGGGATAAAGAAACAACGGATTTGACTATTGATCCGAAATTTTTTACACTGGGTGATAATGCCGTTACATTCAATATCAAAACAAAAGGGGGTGAAGTTCTGAATCAGGATGCTACCATCAATGTATTTGCAAAAAATCCTGAAAAAAATATTGCGTATCAGATTGTAGCAGAATATCCTCATGATCCTAAAAACTTTGTACAGGGATTCCAGATCGAAGGAAATACAATTTATGAAAGTGACGGGCAAAACGGATCTTCTCAGATTTTAAAGTATACGTTGGGAACAACTACTCCGCTTGCTTCTACCAAACAGGCTCAGGAAGATTTCTCTGAAGGAAGTACCATTGTAGGAGATAAAGTATACCAATTGACATGGCAGAGTAAAAAAGGATATATCTATGATAAAAGTTCTTTAAAGCTGTTGTCAGAATTTGCTTATCCTAATGTATTGGGAGAAGGTTGGGGATTGACGTATGACGGAAAAAGCCTTATCGCTTCTGACGGGAGTAAATTATTGTATTTCCTCGATGTAAATAACCCTTCAAAATTGATCAAATATATTGCTGTTGCGGGAAGTTCTCAGGCATATGACCAATTGAATGAACTAGAATTCCACAACGGATTTATCTATGCTAACGTATGGCAGAAGCCTATTGTTTTAAAGATCAATCCTGCCAATGGGGAAGTCGTGGGAACATTTGACTTTACAGAAATTGCAAAACAGAATACCAAAGGAAGTGATGACGTGCTGAACGGAATTACCTTCAAAGGAGATAATATGCTGGTAACAGGGAAAAACTGGCCAAAGATCTATGAAGTTCAGATCAAATAAGATCTTCATTGATTAATAAAAAATATTGTAGCGCTCTTTGGAGCGCTACTTTCCTTTTTAAGGAGTAAAATTTTAGTATTTTTGATAAATGATTAACAATTTTATTAAGCGAAATATCACTGTTGGTTTTGCAGTTGTTCTTTTGCTGGCCTCATGCAGTAACAACGAAAAAATGCTTGATTCTCTGGCGGATTATAATAATTCAAAAGAGAAAAAAGGCTATCATTTCGGAGATAAAATTGAACTGCCGAAAGAAATTACAGAAAATACAGAAAGCATAGCGGTCAGCTTCAGAGATAAAGAAACAACGGACTTAACGATTGATCCGAAGTTTTTCACTTTGGGAGATAACAATGTCATCTTTATCATCAAAACAAAAGGAGGTGAAGTCCTGAATCAGGATGCTACCATCAATGTGTTTTCAAAAATCCCCGAACAGAATATTCCCTACAAAATAGTAGCTGACTATCCTCATGATCCGAAGAATTTTATTGAAGGCTTTGTGGTAGAAGGAAATACAGTGTATGAAAGCGATGGGATGAACAATGCCTCGCAGCTTATAAAATATACTTTAGGATCATCCGCTCCTGCGATTGTCGCAAAGCAGCCTGCCAAAATTTTTTCTGAAGGTTGTGCCATTGTTGGAGATAAAATATATCAGCTCACTTACCAGAATAAAATGGGGTTTATTTACGATAAAAATACGTTGAAGAAGATATCCGAATTTCCTTTACCCAACATCATCGGAGAAGGATGGGGGCTTACATATGACGGGAAAAATCTGATTGCTACTGATGGTTCCAAAAATCTTTATTTTCTGGATGTAAACAATCCGTCAAAAGTAGTAAAGACGGTTTGTGTCGCCGGAAATACCACAATTTATGATCAGCTCAATGAGCTGGAATATCACAATGATTTTATCTATTCCAATGTTTGGCATAAACCAGTTATTTTGAAGATTAATCCAGCAACCGGAGAAGTTGTAGGAAAGTTTGATTTTACCCAATTGACAAAGGAGAATAGTGGAGGAAACAGTGAACATGTTTTAAATGGAATTGCATTTAAAGGTGACAACATGCTGGTGACAGGTAAAAACTGGTCAAAAATTTATGAAATTGCTTTTAAGTAACCTTCATATATCATAAGGTTTACATGGAGTAGCACGTTCTTTTTTCATCGACAATATGGTCTCGATTTTGCTTAATAGTGAAGAAGATTCTATTAGGTTTTACCCTCTTTTGGATGAAATTATTTTTCAGTATATTCAACACATTAAAAAAACAGAGTGAAGTTTTTAAACATACTATTTTTTTTCCTTTTCTGTACGGTTTCAGCGCAGAGTGTTATTCCTTTGGATACTTTAAAATTGAAAGAAGCCAAAGATATGCTTGCCGATGACTACGGAAGTCTGTATATCTATAAAAGCAAAGATTTTAGCTTTACCAAATATGATTCTTTAGGAAAGCAGATTGGCAAAATGATGTTTACTGTTCCCTACAAAGTGCAGTCGGTACAAAATCCTCTGAATGTGCCTTTGTTTTCTGAAAATGCACAGGATATGAAATTCGTAGATCAGAATATGAATGAAATTCAAAAGCTTGATTTTAAGCAGAAATTTGGTTTTATAAGAATGGCTTATGCAGAAGATCAGCAACAATTGTGGCTTCTGGATGACAGTACAAAACGACTGATACAGTATAATTTCCGAAACGATACAACGATCAATTCATATCCTTTTGACATTAGTTTTGAGGATCTGACGGATATGTTGGTCTATGAAAATAAAGTCTATATTTTAACGAGAAAACACATCAGGATTTATAGCCTGAAATTTGAAAAGCTTTTCGAAGCTCCCTTAGATAACGGGAAAAGATTCAGAAGGGAGAATGATGCCATTCTGGTCATTGCGAATAATTTCATTTCACAATATGTTCCTGAAAAAGGAATGGTAACCGTTTTTGAAGATCAGGATGCGCAAATTGTGGATAAAAACATCCTTTCTTATTTTGAAATCAAAGGGAACAAACTCTATCTTTACAGCCTTGAAAAAGTAAAGAAAGCCAAACAGCAAAAACAGCTGGACGCTCAGCCGGAAACTCTACAGCCTTCTACAGAAAAACCCGTAGAAAAAACTGAAGAAAAACCCAATGAGAATACAGAGAAACCTTCAGACAATACCCTACAAAAATTGATTGAAGATGTTTCCGAAGTTCAGTCTGTAGAAGTAGAAAAGCTTATTAATCAGTAAATACAAGGAAAAAGAATATGCATATTGCAGTTACCGGAAACATCGGAGCAGGAAAAACAACTTTGACGACGATGCTTTCTAAGCATTACGGATGGGATGCACAATTTGAAGACGTAGATCACAATCCTTATCTGGAAGACTTTTATTCAGATATGAGCAAGTGGAGTTTTGCACTTCAGGTATATTTCCTGGGAAGCAGATTCCGTCAGGTGAAGGAGATCAGAGAAAGTGGTAAGAATATTATTCAAGACCGTACCATTTATGAAGATGCCCATATTTTTGCAGAAAACTTAAATGATATGAATCTTCTTTCGGACAGAGATTTCAACAATTACTCGTCCGTTTTTGATTTGATGAAGTCTTTTGTGTCGGCTCCGGATCTCCTCATTTATTTGAAATCAGATGTTCCCAACCTGGTAAAGAAAATCTACAAAAGAGGCCGTGAGTACGAAGCATCTATCAGTATTGAATACCTTTCAAAGCTGAACCAGAAATATGAAAAATGGATCTCCAATTATACAGAAGGAAAGCTTCTGATCGTTGAAGTGGATGATCTTGATTTTGTTGAAAAGCCGGAAGATTTCGGGCTGATTCTGGAGAAAATTGAAACAGAACTTCACGGGCTGTTTTAACATATTTTTATCAGAACATTAAGACATACTCAATTTAATTCTTATTAAATTTGTTTACAACAAGTTTAACTTTTTGAATAATTATATCATGGTAGTTAAAGTTTTACATAACGGGAACTGTTCAAAGTCAAATGCCGTACTGGAGTATCTTGACGAAAACGGAGTGCCTTTTGAGATCATTAATATTGTTGAGGATCCGTTAAGTATTCTTGAGATAAGAACTGTACTGAAAAAACTGAATCAGAGTGTTTTTCATATCATTCGTAAGACGGATAAGATGTATCTTGAAAATTACGCAGATAAAAATTATTCTGAAGAAGAATGGATCAGGATTCTTTCTGAAAATCCATCCTTGATCCAAAGGCCAATTCTGGTAAAAGGCTCAGTGGCGATGCTGGGAAGGCCTATTGAAAATGTGAAATTCTTTATTGAGAAATAAAATAGCAAAAAAAATCCGTTCTATAGAAGAGCGGATTTTTTTATTTTATGGAGCCTTCTTTTCATTTTGGGTTCCCATGATAGCATTATATAAAGCTTCCAGCTCTTTTGGAGGGTAGCCGGAGTCGAAACTTGCAGAAGTATAATCCGTTCCATTGGAAGTGATAATAATGGAAGTTGCTAATGCACGGTCAGAATGTCTTCCTGTGGTTGGTGATGGGAGATCTGCTATTTTGGATAAGGCAATACTTTCCGCCAGTTTGGAGATGTTTTTCCATTCTGAAGGAGTGGTTTTAGAGTTATCTATCAATTCGTTTGTAGTCACCGTTTTTGAAGCTGAGGTAAGAACAATGCTTTTGCTGAACCCTCTTGTTCTTTCCGTTAACTGGATCTTTTCAATTCTTTGTTTCTGGACTTCAGAGGTGATATTCGCTTCGTTATTTCCCTCGTTTTTTTGATGCATACAGCTGGTGGAAGATATTCCCAAAATAACATTAAATAGGATTAATTGGATGTTCATTCTGTTCTTGTTTATTTTTTATATCATAAAAAACCGTTTCATTACTATGAAACGGTCTGTGTTTTTATAATAGAATAACGCCTTCTATTTTTGCCACTTCCTGATAAATTGTTACAACCTGATTCGCATCCAAAACAAATGCATTGATGTTACAGGCCGTGTATTTTCCATTTTTACTTTCACGGTTTCCTAATGTGAATCTGATACCATCAAAAACCTTATATATTTCAGTAAGTTTTGACTGGTCTGTAGGAATAATAAATTTAAATAAATAATCTTCCGGAAAATCATGATGATCCTCCAGTTTTTCCTTCAAAGACTTATAAAAATCTTCAGGATTTGCGTGTTGATTTCCTTGTAATATGTCCATCTCCAATTGTTAATATAATATAAATATAACGAAATTTCTCTTATTTTCCAAATGGTCCTAGCAGAGATTTGGAGTTCTGGTGCTCATAATCTTCAATAATATTGAATAATCCATTGACTAGTTGTTCAGAAGCAAGCTGGCTCAATCCACCTGAGTTCACTGTATTTTTATTTCCTCCTAAAAGACCGCTCAGAAAATTACTTCCCGATAATGCTGAATTGATTGTTTTTACAATTCCATATTCATTCAGTTTCTCATCTACTTTGGGAGCAATAGCAGAAATAAGCTGTTGGGAGGTCTTTTCCTTCAGGATCTGCGTAGCAGTAGTTCCCTGCATGATTCTTGTTACATCCTGAGCGTTCAGGCTGTTTACAGCATCTTGTAAAATGGGCTTTGAGGTGTTTACTGTATAAGCTGCTGCCTGCGCAATATAATCTCTCTCTTTGGCTACCAGCGACGGCGCTACTTTTTCCAGCATAGAGTTGATGTCTCTCAGTTCTTTTGGAAGCGCTTTGTCTACCATATTATTCTGAAGAAAGGCCTCTTTGTTTCCGTAGATTCCCATTCCTTTATCAATACCATTCAGCAGGATTCTTTTAATAATAGAAAGCCCCATATCTGATGTGGCCAGTGATGTACAAGATTGTACAGTGGTGGTAATGACAGCACCAGTCCCGATTAAAAGAGCGGCTGCAATGATATATTTTTTCATTGATCTTTTTATTGTTTATTTCCTAAATGCTTTTCTCAAAAACTGCACCAAAGGTAATTACTATTCTCTATTTAACAAAATATTAAATTCAAGGGCTTGTTTGGTGAATTTTTGTGTTAAAAATGTTAATTTGACATTAATAATATGATATTTATTTTATAATTATTTTGAATATAAAATTATAAAACTAAATGAGTTTTCATTTTTTATCTAATAAAAGGTGATAATTTTTAAATGTTTAAGATAAATTAACATTGTAGGATATTTTTTATATTTTTGGCTAATGTCTTTTTTTGAGATTTTAAATAACTCCACTATTTAAGACAGGTACAAATTTGAATTTATTTGAATAAAATTGAAACTATATGAAACAAAGTAATTTAAAGTACTCATGTCTCATTGCCGTTCTGTACTTTGGTATGAACGTCAATGCGCAGACTACTCCAAAAGATACAACTGCCAAAGAGCAGAAGATCGAGGAAGTAGTTTTGATCGGATATGGGTCTCAGAAAAAAGAAAACGTGACGGGAAGTATCGGAATGATTTCAGCAAAGGATCTTGCCGATAAACCGAACGCTAACCCAATAAGTTCAATACAAGGTAAATTATCCGGGGTACAGATTCTAAATTCCGGTACACCAGGAAGTTCACCCAGAGTAGATATCAGGGGAGTAGGTTCCCTTACTGGTAAAACAGTATTCATTGTTGATGGAATGATCACGGATGATATCTCTTTCCTTGGTTCTCAGGATATTGAATCCATGAGTGTTTTGAAAGACCCTTCCAGTTTAGCAATCTTTGGTGCAAGAGCTGCTAACGGAGCTGTAATTATTAAGACAAAAACAGGAAGAGGGAAACCAATATTCAATTTCAATTCTTATTTAGGAATTAAGAAGGTTACCAATGTTCCTAAGATGGTTAATTCCGACCAATACATTCAGCTTTATAATGAGAAGCTGATGAATGATAATGGAAATCTTAACGGAGCACTTTCCAGAGCGAATTTCCCGGCAGACACAGATTGGTTCAACGAGATTTTCAGAACAAGTATCATTAATTCTAATGATTTTTCTGCTTCCGGAAGCTTAGGAAAGCTTAATTATTATGCAAGTATAGGGAATCTACAGGATGAAGGTAATATTGCTGCAGGACAAGGGATTAATTCAGGATCAGGATTTAATAGACTTAATACAAAATTAAACCTTAGTTATAAGATTACTGATAACTTAACCATCGGGAATAACTTCACGTTTTCCAAAATGCGTACTGATCAGGCAAAAAATCCTTTACTGAATGCTTATAACGCTCCTCCTATTTTCTCTGTGATGAATCCGAATGATGGCGGATATCAGTTCTTTAATGGATATTCTATCCCTAACCCAAGAGCTATACTAGATCTATACCGTTCTCAGAACAGACAGGAAAGATTATTGAACAATGTATGGGCTGAATATAAATTCTTGAAAGACTTTACTTTAAGAATAAGCTATACAACAGATAATTATAATACAAACCTTTACGAGTATACCCCTACATTTAATTATGTTCCTGTTTCTGATCAGAAGCCTAATAAACTGATTACAAGAGATTCAAGAAATAGAAATTATATTTGGGATAATACCTTAAGCTGGAAAAAATCATTAGGAGATCATAACCTTGAAATTCTTGCTGGTTTCTCCAGAACAAGAAACTCCTATTCTCAAACTTATTTAGAGGCTCTTAACGTTAATTATGACGGAACGAATGCTTCTATGAATATTTTCAACGGGACTAATATCATTATGATTGACAAGGATGTAGAAGGATATGATGTAGTTCCTTATCAGGATAGAATTGAGTCTATGTTTGCCAGAGTGAACTATGATTATAAAGGGAAATATCTGGTAAACGGATCTGTTCGTAGAGATGGTACTTCGAAATATTCCTCAGGAGACAGACACAGAGTATTCCCTGCAGTAAGTGCCGGATGGGTAATCTCCAAAGAGAACTTTATGAGCAATCAGAATGTATTCAGTCTTTTGAAACTAAGAGCAAGCTGGGGGAAACTGGGTAATCCGGATGTAACAAGGGCGTATACTTTAAGAACTACAATTCTTAAAGAAGGTGCATATTATGGAAATTCAGGAGCTCCTGCACAGACCATTGACAGAGTGATTGATCCAAACATTGGCTGGGAAACGACAACAGGTAGAGATATTGGTTTGGAAATGGGATTATTCAATAACAAATTGAAAATTGATGCCACCTATTTTGATAAAGATACTAAGGATGTAGTATATGGTGTTACACAAGGAACCGTTTCGGGAGCAAGTAACTGGAAAAACTTTGTTACTAATGCCTATTCATTTAATAACAGAGGTTTTGAAGTTGCCGTAAATTATGATACGAAAATTTCTGATAAAGTAAAATTAGGAGTCTATGGTAACCTTACTACTCTTAAAAATAAAATTACATCCGTATACCAAGGTTCATATCTTGAAACGGGAGCAAGTTTATTTGGAAACTCTATTGTAAGACTACAAAACGGACAGCCTGTAGGAGCATATTATGGATATGAGGTATCTGGGGTATTCCAAACTGATGCTGAAGCTGCCGCTTCTGGTCAAACCGGAGCAAAAGCAGGTTGGCTTAAGTTTGCGGATATAGATGGAAACGGAGTTATTGATACCAGAGATAAAACATTCTTAGGAAGCCCGATTCCGAAAGGAACTTACGGATTTGGAGTTAATTTAAATGTTTATGACTTTGATATTGCCGTTGACTTCCAGGGAGTATTTGGTAACAAGATTTATAACTATAACCGCGAACAGCGTTATGGAAATGAAAACTGGGATCTTGATTTCTACAACAACAGATGGAATGGTGCAGGGACGTCCAATGCATATCCAATGACGACCAATAACCAGTCTGTTATTCTGCCAAGCAGTTTCTTTGTAGAAGATGGAAGCTATTTCAGAATCAGAAATATTACAGTAGGGTATAATTTACCGAAAGACTTTGCAAAATCTTTATTACTTACCAAATTCAGACTGTATCTAAGTGCTCAGAACCCTTGGACAAGTTTTAAATACCATGGATTCTCTCCGGAGATCATGAATACAGACAGAGTGCAAATGGGGGTTGATAATAATATTTATCCAATTTCAGCCATTTATACAATCGGTATGAACTTAACATTTTAATTAGAAGAACATGAAAAAAATATTTTTATCAATCGCTTTATTTTCATTAGTGATAAGTTGTAAAGACGATTATCTGGATATAAAACAGGAAGGAGTAACAGAAGCAGATTCCTTTTTCAAAACTCAGGAAGATGCAATGCAGGCAACAAATGCTATTTATGTGTTTTTAAGAAGCTGGGAAAATTCGGCTTTTCCTTATCAATTCATATTTGGAGTACCGGCAGATGATGTGGTGAAAGGATCTAATCCTGGGGATGCTTCCTTTATCAATGCTTACGACCAATTTACTTACACCGTAAGTGATGATGGAGTTAGAGGATACTGGATCGGACAATGGCAGGCGATAAACAGATGTAATCAGGTGATTACCAATGTTCCGAAAATTGAAATGGATGCCACGTTAAAAACAAGATTGATTGCTGAAGCAAAAATGCTGAGAGCTTATTTTTATTTTAACCTACTGAGAATCTACGGTGGTGTTCCTATCTTTGACGGAATTCCTTCTACTTATACAGTTCCTAGAAACTCTGCAGAAGAAGTGTATAACTTTATTATTTCAGATCTTACCAGTGCAGCGGCTATTCTTCCTCAAACTTATGCAGCAGCTGATCTTGGAAGAGTAACCAAAGGAGCGGCTTTAGGATTGCTTTCAAAGGTGTATCTGTACAAAAAAGATTGGCAGAAAGCATACGAAACCTCTAATCAGGTAATGACTATGGGATATGATCTGGATCCTGACTTCAACCATGTATTCAGAATTGCAGGAGAATTTGGAAAAGAATCTGTATTTGAAGTGAACTGCGAATGTTCCACTCAATTCGGAGGAAGCCAGTATGCTGAAGTACAGGGAGTAAGAAACCAGTTTGGATGGGGATTCTTCACACCATCTCAGGCATTGGAAAATGCATTTGAGCCAGGAGATATCAGAAAAGAACTTACTATTCTTAGAAATGGAGAGACTACTCCGGAAGGAGATCTTATTGCGATGGGAGATCCAAACTCTGTAACGACATTTAACCAAAAAGTATATGTTCCGAAAGCGTTGAATAATAGTGCTTGTGCTTATGGTTCAAGACAAAATATCAGAATCCTGAGATTTGCTGAGATTCTATTAATCAATGCAGAAGCAGCAAACGAATTGGGTAATACCTCTACAGCAACTGCTAACCTTAATAGGGTGAGAAGCAGAGCTCAACTAACAGGAACCACAGCTACAACGCAAGGAGCATTAAGAACAGCTATCTGGCATGAGCGTAGAGTAGAGCTTGCTATGGAAGGAGACCGTTTCGTAGACCTTGTAAGAACGGGACAGGCAGCTACGGTACTTGCTTCTTATGGATTCAAAGCAGGGAAGAACGAATTATTCCCGATTCCATTGGATGCAATGAATGCAAGTTTAGGATTGTTTACACAAAACCCTGGCTATTAAAAATAAATCATAAACATTAGAGGAGAATGAAAGTTCTCCTCTTCTTTTAGAACCCAATAAAAGAGATCTCATGAAAAGGAACCTATTATCAATTGCCGTTACCTCTTTATTCTTTGTGTATTCCTGTAAAAATACTTCTGTAGCAAAACAGGAAATTGGAAAAACTGAAGCCGTAAAAAGTAATATTACTGATGAACAGCTGATGGACAGAGTACAGAAAGATGCCTTTAAGTATTTTTGGGACTATGCTGAACCAAAGTCGATGTTAGGAAGAGAACGTTATCATGAAGACAATATTTATCCGGATAACGATAAACATGTTATCACTACAGGAGGTTCAGGATTCGGATTGGCAACGATTCTGGTAGGGGTAGAAAGAGGATTTGTTCCGAGAAAAGATGCTGTAAAAAGACTTACTCACATCATGGATTTTCTGGCAAAGGCAGATCGTCACAAAGGAGCCTGGTCACACTGGATCAATGGAGAAACCGGAAAAACCGTTCCTTTTGGTAAAAAAGATAATGGAGGTGACCTTGTGGAAACCGCATTCCTTACTTCAGGAATACTGATGGTTCGTGAGTATTTTAAAAATGGAACCCCGGAAGAAAAAGCATTAGCCGCAAAATGCGATGAGCTATGGAAAGGAATTCAATGGAACTGGTATACCAAAGGAGGTGAAAAAGTATTGTATTGGCATTGGTCACCGGAATACCAATGGGAAATGAATTTTCCTCTCGAAGGATACAATGAATGTCTCATTACCTATATTCTAGCAGCCTCTTCACCAACTTATTCTATCGATGCCGAGACGTATTATAAAGGCTGGACCAGAAATGGAACCTACCTTTCAGATAAAGAAAAATACGGACTTCCCATGTATGTAAAACACAATGGAGCTGAAGAATATGGAGGACCACTATTCTGGACGCAATATTCATATATTGGCTTAGATCCGACAAATTTATCTGATAAATTAATTAAAAATTATTTTGATTTAAATAAAAATCAAGTCCTTATCGACTATAAATATTGTGTTGAGAATCCAAAACAATGGAAAGGTTATGGACCAAATTATTGGGGCTTAACAGCAGGCTATTCAAGAAATAAAGATGGAAGCGTTGGCTATGATGCCCACTTTCCACAAAATGACCACGGGGTAATCACTCCTACGGCTGCATTGAGCAGTTTTCCGTATTCACCCAAAGAATCAATGGCTTTCCTGAGATTCATTTATACCCAAAAGCCAGAATTTATTGGTTCTGCAGGTCCTTACGATGCCACTTCGATCAATTATGACAATTGGACGACACCCAGATATTTAGCGATCGATCAGGGAACAATTGCTCCGATGATTGAAAACTACAGAACAGGGTTTTTATGGAAATTATTCATGAATGCTCCGGAAATCCAGCAGGGATTGAAAAAATTAAGTTTCCAGTCAGCCAAATATGGAATAAAATAATTCAATAGAAATGGGCTTTAGCCCGTTTACATAAAAAAGATCAAATCCATTGGCTTTAGCCAAAACCTAAATAACAATATGAAACTAAAATTGAAACATCTTCCTCTTTTACTACTGCCGTTTTCAATGCAAATGAATGCGCAGGAAATAAAAGGAGAATTACATAAAGAAATTAAAAGGACAGAAAAAATATCCTATATTCTGGATTATCCTCAGAATACAAAAGGAAATGTACCCTTGATTGTCTTTCTTCATGGTTCCGGTGAACGTGGAAATAATCTTGAGCTGGTAAAAGCACACAGCCCGTTTACGTATAAAAACCTGATCAAAGAACCGGTGGCTATTTTGGCTCCGCAATGTCCCGAAGGGGCATGGTGGGATACCGTTACGGTCTACAATCTGATCAAGGAAATTCAGAAAAAATATAAAATTGATGCATCCCGTATCTACCTTACAGGACTTTCTATGGGAGGTTGGGGAACTTTGAAACTGGCAATGGAACATCCGGAAATGTTTGCCGCAGTGGCCTCAGTTTGTGCCCCTACAGATCAGGTAATGACGGCTAATATCCATCAATTTAAAGACTTGAATATGAAAATATTTCATGGCGGAATGGACGATATCGTGTTACCTGTCAATGCTTTTAATTTTTATCAAAAGCTGCATCCGGTAAATCCAACGGCAGAATTGGTGATTTTCCCGAATGACAATCATAATTCATGGGACTCGGCCTATTCAAACCCGAAGCTTTATGAATGGATGCTGTCCAAAAAGAAAGAAAAGTAATCATACACACAATAATTGAAGAAAAAGAATCCGTTGAATTAAAAAATATAAAACAATAATTTAAGAAGATAGATTTATGAAAAAGTTAATTGTAATCGCCACTTTAGCATTGGCACCTGTCTTTTCGGCACAGGAAATGGTAACAAAGCCCGTTCAGTCTTATCAGACGGCTCAATATCAGGCTAAAAAGAAAGCTTTTGTAGACAACCTTTTGTCAAAAATGACATTAGACGAAAAGATCGGACAGCTTAACTTACCAAGTTCAGGCGATTTTACTACTGGTTTGGCTAAAAGTTCCGATATCGGTAAAAAAGTTGAACAAGGTTTAGTCGGTGGACTATTCAATATAAAAGGAGCTGAAAAAATCAGAGCCGTTCAGAAAGTAGCGGTAGAGAACAGCCGTCTTAAAATTCCTTTGATCTTCGGAATGGATGTTATTCACGGTTATGAAACGACATTCCCGATTCCATTAGGTTTAGCCGCTTCATGGGATATGAATTTAGTTCAGCAGTCAGCAAGAGTAGCCGCAAAAGAAGCTTCTTCTGATGGGATCAACTGGACATTTTCTCCCATGGTGGATATTTCCCGTGAGCCAAGATGGGGTAGAGTTTCAGAAGGTTCCGGTGAAGATCCGTATTTAGGAAGTGAAATTGCTAAAAATATGGTCTATGGTTACCAGGGCAAAGATCTTGCAAATGGTACCAATATACTGGCTTGTGTAAAGCACTTTGCATTATATGGAGCCGGTGAATCCGGTAGAGATTACAACACGGTTGATATGAGTCATGTGAGAATGTTTAACGAATATTTCCCTCCTTACAAAGCCGCTGTAGATGCGGGGGTAGCTTCTGTAATGGCTTCTTTTAATGAAGTAGACGGAGTTCCTGCAACAGGAAGCAGATGGCTTCAAACAGAAGTTTTAAGAAACAAATGGAACTTTAAAGGTTTTGTGGTAACCGATTATACCGGTATCAACGAAATGGTTGACCATGGAATGGGAGATCTTCAGCAGGTTTCTGCATTGGCGTTGAAAGCAGGTGTTGATATGGATATGGTAGGAGAAGGCTTTTTAACAACATTAAAAAAATCTTTATCTGAAGGAAAAGTAACACAGGCCGAAATCGATTTGGCAGCAAAAAGAGTTCTTGAATCAAAATATGACTTAGGACTGTTTACAGATCCATACAAATATGGTGATGCAAAACTGGCTGCAAAAGAAGTTTATAGCATGGAAAACAGAAATGTTGCAAGAAATGTTGCGGCTCAGTCAATGGTTTTGATGAAAAATGAAAATCAGGTTCTTCCTTTGAAAAAAACCGGAACTGTTGCGGTAATCGGACCCTTGGTGAACAACTCACTCAACATGGCCGGAACATGGAGTGTGGCTGCAAAACATGATAAAGCTGTCAACTTAATGCAGGGTCTTCAGGCCAACTACGGAAAAGAAGTGAAGTTCCTTTCTGCTAAAGGTGCCAATATCGATTATGATGCTAAATTAGAAGATATCTATGCAGCGCATGGAAAGAAAACAGACCGGGATAACCGTTCTAAAGAAGAACTTTTAAAAGAAGCAGTAGAGGTAGCCAATAAAGCAGACGTTATCGTTCTTGCTATTGGAGAATCTGCAGAAATGAGTGGAGAATCTTCTTCAAGAACTGAAATTACAATTCCCCAATCCCAGGTTGATTTATTAAATGAATTAAAGAAAACCGGAAAACCAATTGCTATGGTTCTTTTCACCGGGCGTCCATTAGCGTTAACCAATGTGAAAGATACTCCGGATTCTATTTTGAATGCATGGTTTGCAGGATCTGAAGCAGGAAATGCAATTGCTGATGTCTTATTTGGAAAAGTAAACCCGTCAGGAAAACTTCCGATGACTTTCCCAAGAAGCCTTGGACAGGTTCCTATTTATTATAATGCTAAAAATACGGGTCGTCCATTGAGTCAGGAACTTACTGATAAATGTGAATATCAAAGATTCCGTTCCAACTATATGGATGAATGTAACACTCCATTGTATCCGTTTGGATTTGGTTTAAGCTATACAAAATTCGGATATTCTGATATCGCAGTATCCAATACAAACCCTAAAGGAAATCAAACGATTCAGGCATCGGTTACTGTAACCAATGATGGGAATTATGATGGGGCAGAAGTCGTTCAGCTATATATCAGAGATAGGGTAGGGAGTATCACAAGACCGGTAAAAGAACTGAAAGGCTTCCAGAAAGTATTTTTGAAAAAAGGAGAATCTAGAAAAGTAACGTTCGATATCACTCCTGAAACGCTTAAATTCTATAACGGAGATTTGAAATATGACTGGGAATCAGGTGAATTTGATATTATGATCGGTACCAGCTCTACAGAGGTGAAGCATTCGAAGATCAATTGGACTAAATAAAAGTTACTCACAGAACTGTATATTGTGTTTTTTTGGCATGATTTTTAATAATACCTCGGTACTTATTATTATATGCAAATCAACATGAAAAAAACAATTTTATTGAGCACGATGTTCCTTGGTTCTTTAGTATTCGCACAAAAAGCACCTGTAGTAGGTGGCGATAGAGATGCACACGGATGTATTGGTTCTGCAGGGTACACCTACTCTCAGATTAAAAAAGACTGTGTAAGAACTTTTGAACAAAAGATCAAGCTAACGGAAGTTGCTCCGAAAGGAAGTTCTACTTCAATAGCTGCTGTTATTTTTAGCAAAGACATGAAAAAAGCTGAGCTTTTCGTTAAGGATGCCGAAGCAGGAAGCATCATCCTAACAAGAGCCGGAGGTAAAGCCAAGGCTTGGAAAAAGGATGGCTATGTATTGGTTCCTTTCAAAAAAAGCGGATACCAGCTTAAAAAAGATAATGTTGTGATCTATCAATAAGACTAGATGGCAAAAAATAGAAAGCTACTCGTATGAGTGGCTTTTTTTTGTAACTTAGAGCAAAACTAATACCCAGTTTGGGGACATAGTTTTACCCATCAAAAAACAAAAAATCTTATATATGAAAAAAACAATTTTATTCAGTGCCGTATTTCTTTGTTCCTTAGTTGTTGCACAAAAAAAAGCTCCAGTGGTAGGAGGAGATAGAGATGTTCACGGTTGTATCGGTTCTGCCGGATATACCTACTCACAGTTAAAAAATGATTGTGTAAAAACTTTCAATCAGAAAATAAAACTAAAGGAAGTAAGTTCAGATAAAAGTTATACTTCTATGACCGCAGTGATTTTCAATAAAGATATGAAAAAAGCTGAAGTCTTCATCCCGGATGGAGCTGCGAAAAGCATTATCCTGAATAAAGAAGGAAAAGAAAAAATCTGGAAAAGCGGAACTCACATTAAAGACAGCTATGTTTTAGTTCCTCACAAAAAAAGCTACCAAATCAAGAAAAATGAGGTAGTAATTTACGAATAAGATCAGATTTCAAAGAATAGGAAACCACTCGGAAGAGTGGTTTTTTTGTGGGTATATATTAATTAGTTTCAAATTGACTTTTATACGACAATTTCTGTCGCTGTACAGCGGTAATTTTACATCATAATAAGACGAATTGAGATTTGTATGATAATAATTTAATAATAAATAGTAAGATTTATGTTAAACCTAAAAAAGTTAATTTTCGTTTCTTAAAAAGTGTTAAATTTGCGCGGTTTCAATAAACTAATTACTAACTCAGAAAACAACAACACGGGAATGAAGAAATTCTATATCAATGCATTCACCTTATGCATGGTTTTGGGCATCTCTGCCCAAGAAGTGGTATGGCAGAAAGACATCAAATCCTCTACCCAGGATTTTCTCAGCCAGGTCACCACAACTATAGACCAACAATATCTTATTACAGGAAGTTCAATACAGTCTAAAAGCCAATCGCAAGCAGCCAGCAGCCAAAAGCAAAACAACGGTTATGATTTCCATTTGGTAAAACTCAACCAGCAAGGAAATGAAGTCTGGGAAAAATATTTCTCCGGTCAGAATCATGACTATTTATCAGCCACAGTTACCACACAGGATGGCGGATTTCTTTTAGCCGGAACCTCTTATTCAGGAAAAGGACTGGATAAAAAAGAGGATTCCAAAGGAGGTTCAGACATCTGGCTGATCAGAATCAATGAATTTGGAGATGAACTATGGCAGAAAACTCTGGGAAGTTCTTCCGATGAAGAAGCCAGAGCGGTGATTCAAACAACCGACTTAGGATTTTTTGTTGCCGGGAATGTACAAAATGCTGCAAAAGGTTACGGTTCCAAAGACGTCTTGATTACAAGGCTGGATAAAGATGGAAAAGAATTATCACAATTAATTTTAGGCGGAAAAGGTTTAGACGAAGTTGAGAAAATGATTCCCACGAAAGATGGTGGAGCATTACTGGGAATTTATTCCAGAAGTTCATCTGTTAAAAACAATAATCAGCAAACAAAGATCAATACAAATAATCCGTCTGACAGAGCAGCAATCCATAACCTATTATCTGCAACCTCCAAGCAGAGCGACAATTTCGGTGAAGGTGACTACTGGATTGTCAAGCTAGACAAAACCGGAAAAGTAGAATGGGAAAAGAACTTTGGAGGGAAAGGAGATGATCACATCAGAACCCTGGCTTTAACTTCAAATGGTTTCATCATTGGTGGCGAATCCAGATCGGAAAGATCAGGAAATAAAACAGTTGGCATTGAAGAAGGTACAGACCTATGGTTGATTTCTTTAAATGAAAGAGGAGATGAACAGTGGCAAAAATCCTACAATTTCAAAAACCGTGATATTTTAATGAGTATGAGTGTCCTTCATTCTGCTGATGACAAGTCTTCCAAAGGAGTATTGTTGGGGGGCTACACTCAGGCTGAAGGAAGAATAGAAACAGATGACGAAACCTTCTGGATGCTGTACTTAGATCAAAATGGCAATGAACAGTGGAGAAAGCATATCACCGGAGAATCTAGAAAAAAAGAGGAAAGGCTTTCCGATTTAAAACTCAACAGAGATGGTTCCATTGTTTTGGCAGGAACCAGTGCAGAAGAGCTTGGCAAAGAGAACTGGAAAATTGTAAAATTGGGAGACAAGCAGGTTGATCAATTGATCGAAAAATACGACATCAAAATCTATCCAAACCCAGTTTCAGAGTATGCTTATGTAGAAATCGGTTTTGATTTCAAAGATGCTGACATTCTTTTGTATGATATGAGTGGAAGACAACTTCAAAGTATAAAAACAAAGAACAGAGTAACTAAGATTAATACTCAGGCTTTGGTTCAGGGAGCATATCTGGTGACGATAAAAACTGATAATAATAAAACGGCGAATGCCAAATTAATTAAGAAATAAACACAAATGAAAAGAGTAATCGCCAAATTAATTTTCTTTTTCCCTATATGTGGTGCCCTTTTTTTGGCAAAAGGACAAGGGAAAAACTATGTAGAAGAACTCAACCGCAGTTTGCCTCAAAGTCCGGGTGTAAGCTCTTTAATGAAATTTGAAGAAGTTCCCGTGAGTCTTTATACAGGGATTCCGGATGTTAATATTCCTATTGAAAATTTCTCCACAAACAGTTCCAAATTAAACCTGAATATATCACTTAATTATCACCCTTTAAGTGCAAAAGTAGATGACGTAGCCTCAGAATATGGTTTAGGATGGAGTCTTTTCGCCGGGGGAATGATTTCCCGTACCATCAGGGATCTGCCAGATGAATCCGATCAGGTGACCGGAAAATATGGAATCTATTTTAATAGTCTGGAAACCTTTACAAATAACTATAATATTGTTAAAAATTATCTTCAGAATGGGAGTGGAAGCGGCTTCAATGATCAGAAGGCTTTTAGACAAATTTTTGAATCGGTTTTGTTCAACAGGTTTGATAATAGCTATGATCTGTACCAGTACAATTTTATGGGCTATAGCGGACGATTTTTTATTAAAAGAGATGAGACAACTGGACTCCTGAAATTAGTAAAACTGGATAAAAATAATTTTAAGATAGATTTTACTTTTGACAGTAAAAATGTGCCTATAAAGTTTGAAATTACTGATGATAAAGGATTAAAATATGTATTTAATGTGGTAGAACAGTCTTCACGTTCCTATCTCATCAATACGACCAATACATCCAATGTGAATACCAATGATAATCTTGAATATCAGAATTTAAATACGGGATTTTATCTTAGTGAAGTGTATGAGGATAGTAAATTATTAGTAAAGTTCAATTATACAAATGGTATTGAGCAGTCTGTATCCACTTTTATTGCTAAAAGAAGAGGGCCGCTTCATCCTTTTGATGGAAGTCTTCAATATTCAGATTGTTATGATGATATTGTCAATACTTTCCCGGCTAATTACGAGACCTCAACAAGTTTAAACCATACCTATAGCCGGTTTTTAGATAATATTGAGGTGAAAGACAGAGCCCGAGTTTACTTTGAATATACAGGAAACAGGACGGACAGCAATCTCACGATGCCTAATAATAACAAAAAACTCAGTACAATCATCATAAAAGATTTTTTTGGCAATGCGCTTACCAAGCAGTATAATTTTGACTATGTATATGATTCAAAAATGATGCTGAAAAAAGTATCCATTCTTGATAAAAATGTACAGGAAGACCATTCTTACACTTTTACTTATGGAGGGAATTCTAAACAGTTACCCTATGCGCCGGAAGATGTAAGAGGGGACTTATGGGGACATTATCGATGTGTACAGCAAACCCCAATTTTAGATTTGCTGGCTCCTCAAACCATGTTTGAATCTTCTCCCGGATGTATCGAGAGGGATGTTCTTACCAAAATGAAGCTGCCTACCGGAGGGGAGATTCGCTATAATTATGAATTGAACAGATTCAATTATAAACCGAGTTCTATTACACAAAGCCAGGATCCGACGGCTAATCCGATTGAGCAAATCACCGATTTTTCATCCAATCTGGGGAACTGGAATACCATGTCATCCTATGTAACGATCAATAATTTTGGGCAAAGTCCTGCTTATTTTTTCACACTCACAGAGCCACAGGAAATCTTATTTTATTCTGAAGGGGGGAGTTATACGAGCGAGCCGTGGTCTTTGAATTTTTACAAACTCAATGAAGCCACCGGTCAGATGGAAAATGCAATGGTTCAGGGGTTAGGTCCGCTTATTGACATAGATCCTAATTATAATCCGTGGCAAAAGAGAAGCTTTCCTGCTGGGAAATATTATGTAACATTAAGTACTGTATCCGGGAATATGCCGCATAACCCTATTCCTACCAATTTTACAGCAAGATTTTCCGGGTATTATCGAAAGGCGAATAATTCATTGAATTATTTGTATGGAGGAGGAATCAGGATCAGAGATATTGAATTCTATAATGAAAAAGTGCTGCAAAAACAGAAACTCTATGAGTATAATGATATTACAAATACTTCCAAGAGTAGCGGGGCATTGGTTTTTCCGATTCCTGTCTTCCAATATGAAGAAGCGTATAACAATATGTATTTATGCATTTCTCCTACTTCCACAGTTAAGAAGGACCATGGTTTAGATATGACCTATAATACGACATCCACCAAAAATGTTCTTTCATCAGAGAAAACAAAAGGAGCTGATGTGGGTTATCAATATATTACCGTTAAGGATATTGATTATACGGCAGCTTCCGATTCATCTGTTTTTAAAGGAAAAACAGTTCATCAATTTTCAAGTCCCATTGACTCACCCAATCCATTGTTTTCTTATTTTGCCATGTCTCCTCCGGCAGCGTATACTCAAAATACCGACTATCGCAGGGGCAATCTGCTGAATAAGAAAGTATATGATTCCAATAACAATATGCTTTTACAAGAAGAGAATACCTATGATGATCATTCTACTACTGAGATCACAGGTATTAATTTTCTGATTAAAAATAATTTTATTTTCAACAGGTTCAATACTTTTCATATTGACAATTATGAGTCATACAAGTTTACCATGAATAAGTGTACCAGTATGCCCTCTTTTTTATGTGAATATACTTCTGCAATAGGATTCGGTGTCAATCCGATGTCTTTTGTTCAATATTATTTTTCTAAGGAAATTGTGGGGAAAACCAATTTAATACAATCTAAGAAAACCCAGTATTTTCCTAATAATAAAACACTGAAAACGGTTGAAGATTACACCTATAACATTAGCGATAATATTGAAAAGAGTAAAACGACTTCATCAGATAATACGATAGATGAGACCTCTTATAAATATCCACTTGAGAAAGGAAATCTGTTTCTTATCAATAAAAATATTATAAGTGTTCCATTAGAAACGGAAACCAAAAAAGACGGATTAATCCTTTCTAAAGCAGAGTCTTTATATCCAGTCAGTCAGGCTGATGCAGATGCAAAAACTTCCGGACTGGCATTGCCTTATCAGATCAATTCTACAGATTTATCAAATACGATCTCAAAAGAATTTACCTATGATAAATATGATGAAATGGGAAATGTACAGCAATATACGGGAAGAGACGGAATTTCGACGGTTATTATCTGGGGGTATAATAAAACCCTTCCTATTGCTAAAATCGTAGGGATTACTTTAAGTGAAATTCCGGATGCTGTTATTGCAGCAGCCGTTAATTCTTCTAATTCAGATGCTGCAAATCCGGCTAATGAATCAGCCTTAATTAATGATTTGGTTACTTTCAGAAAAGCCATTGAAGCCCTTCCGAGAAGAACTCCTCAAATTACCACCTATACCCATAATCCTCTAGTTGGGGTAACCAGTATCACCCCTCCATCGGGAATCAGGGAAAATTATCTGTATGATGATGCCAACAGACCTCAGCAGGTAAAGAATATGGAGCAGCAGAAGGTGAAGGAAATGAAATACAATTATAAACACTAAACCGATGAAAAAACTCATAATCCCAATAGGAATCCTTATCATGGGAACTGCCAAGTCCCAGCTTTCCACGATTCCTGGTACAGAAAATTATGTTCAGACCAAAACGTATCTTGATTATAACGGAACCTCGGTAACAAAATCTTCAGAAACGGTTCAGTACCTGGACGGATTGGGAAGACCCAAACAAATAATCAATATAAAAGCATCCCCATTAGGAAAGGATGTAGTGGTTCCTATTGTATATGATCAGTTTGGACGACAGGTAAAAGAATACCTTCCTATTCCTCAAAGCGGTACATCAAATGGAGCGCTTGTTTCTGATCCCTTTAGTAATGTAAGCAGCAGCCCATATGGTTCGGAAAAGATTTACACAGAAAAGATTTTGGAAAATTCCCCTTTAGACAGAGTTCTGGAGCAGAAACAAGTGGGTAATGACTGGAATACAAAACCTGTCAGGTTTGAATATGCAGCCAATATAGGGAATGATGTCTACAAATTTGTTCCTACAACAGTGTGGGAAAATGGAGCTACTAAGACGGGTTTAACTATATCTGCTTATGATGTCAACCAGCTTTATAGGACTGCTGTCACAGATGAAGACGGGAATAAAACCTATGAGTATAAAAACGGACAGGGTCAGACTATTTTGGTAAGGAAAATGATTTCAGATGCAGAATATGCAGACACTTATTATGTATATAATGAATATAACCAGCTGGCTATTGTTCTTCCTCCCAAAGCTGTTAATCAGAGTATCACAGATGATCTTCTTAATACTCTTTGTTACCAGTACCGTTACGATGGCAGAAGTCGTTTAGTGGGGAAAAAGCTCCCCGGTAAAGGCTGGGAGTTTATGGTGTATGATACCCAGGATAAACTGGTGGCTAGTCAGGATGCAGTCTTAAGTGGAAAAGGGCAGTGGCTGTTCACCAAATATGACCAGCTTGGAAGAGTAGCTTATACAGGAATCAGTACAGGAGGAACAAGAGCAGAGGAACAAATTAAAGTAGAAAACTTTAGATTCAATAATGTTAACAGAATAGGAACTGTAGGTTTTTCCAGCCAGGGAATGGATGTGTATTATGGAAATGCAGATTTTTCCTATCCCGAATCTTCTTCTTTGGTGACTTTATTGTCTGTAAACTATTATGATACCTATCCTGCCTACAGCTTTAATCCCGCCCTCCCTGCCAATACAACGGATATGACTGTTTTGACAGATACCTCTTCTGCTGATGGAAGAAGTACCAGAGGACTTCCTTTGGTGAGTCTGGTGAAAAATATTGAAGATGATAACTGGACGAAGAACTATACCTATTATGACAACAAAGGAAGAGCCATTGGAAGCCATTCTATCAATCATTTGGGAGGGTTTACCAGAATGCAGTCTGAACTGGATTTTGCAGGAGTGCCCAAGAAAACGGTTACTATTCACAAGAGATTGGCAGCCGAGTCTGGAGTTACAATTACAGAACGTTTTGACTATGATAATCAAAACAGAGTATTGGTTCATAAACATCAGGTAGATGATAAACCGGAGCAGACTCTTGCCGAGAATAGTTATAATGAGATCTCCCAGCTTACAAATAAGAAAGTAGGCAATAATCTTCAAAGTATTGATTATTCTTATAACATCAGAGGTTGGCTGACCTATATTAATAAAGATCAGATGTCAATTCCTGATTTAGGAGGAAAACTATTTTCCTACAAAATAAAGTACAATCAAATCAATGGAGTTACCAATCCTGATTCTGCATTATTTTCCGGGAAAAATGTAAAGGAAAAATACAATGGTAATATAGCAGAAGTAGACTGGAGGGCTGTGGAATCTATAGGAGCTAACCCACCCATTGAACCTAAAAGATATGGTTATGCTTATGATGCTTTGAACAGACTTACAGCAGGGTATTATCAAAACCCGATGAACCCTTACAGTAAAGAACATACAGAATCTTTAGCGTATGACCTGAATGGAAACATAACAAACCTTTACCGGACTGCCTCTTTGGAAGGAAGTAATACAACCGCTACAGTGATTGATGAACTGGAATATATTTACGGATCAAATAACCTGACCAATCAGGTTTCTGTGATCAAAGACCACAAGAATAATCCTTCAGGATATGAAGGAGGAGGAGGAACCATTTTATATGACCTTAACGGAAATATGAAGCTGATGCCGGATAAAAACATCGCCAAAATTACCTACAATCACCTGAACCTTCCCGACAAAATTGAATATGGAAATATGGGCCTTGGCGGGGTTCATAACTACCTTTACAGGGCAGATGGAGCAAAGGTTCAGAAAAGGCTGCCAAAATTTGAATGTGGTTTTGTTAACTGCTATACAGTAACCGATATTACAGATTATCTGGATGGATTTCAATATTATCGCAGTGAATCCGATAACAATGGCGGAGGTGGTAGCGGAGGCCTTGGAGAGCTTAGCAGGATCTCCGAAAAATTGAAGTATGCCTATGAACAGCAGGCTTACAGCACAGAAAGTGGAATTGTTTCAGCACAGACTGCTCCTTTAGGAATAGCTGCTGTAAAGACTCCTCAGCTTGTATTCTTTCCTACGGCAGAAGGATTTTATGATTACCAAAAAGATCAGTATATTTACCAGTATAAGGATCATCTTGGAAATGCAAGGATAAGTTTCAAAAGAAACAGCGCAGGTGCTCTTGAAATCACAGATGCTAATGATTATTACCCATTTGGGATGAATCACCTGAAAACCGGAAATGCTTTCTTTGGATCAGGTAGTTATAAGAATTATAAGTTTCAGGAACAAGAGCTTCAGGAAACTGGTTTTTACTCGTTTAAGTGGAGAAACTACATGCCAGATGTAGGAAGATTCTTTAATGTGGATCCTCTAGCAGAAAAATATGTCTATAATAGTCCTTATGCATTTGCAGAGAATCGTGTAATTGATGGTAGAGAATTAGAAGGATTAGAATGGGTATCAAGTAGAAACTTAGAAAACAAGACTGTCAATTTACATCTTACATATAAACCTGTAAATAATACAGTAGGAGTTCTTTCTAATGCTCAAATGTCCGCTTTGACAAGAGATCGTGAAGCTCAAATTGTATCATCTTTTGGAGGGAAAGATTCTGCTGGAAATCAGGTTAATATTACTTTCAGTCAGAGTGATAAATCTACTATGATATGGGAATACAATACTGGTTATGATAAAAATAATGTTGATGATTTTAAAGGACAGAGTCAAGAGTTCTTTGATAATGCTACATATTTTACTAATGGAATGACAGATACTAATAACAATACACAGACAAATAGAACTCAGATTAATATTTTTACTACAGAAGGACTTGGTGTTGATGAAAAAACAGGGCAATTAGATTTTAATAATAAAAATATATCTGCTGTTGCTAAAACAGGTGCTCATGAAACAGGTCATACATTAGGAATAAAACATAATGATAAAGCAACTTTAAAATCCTCTCCAGATAATTTAATGCGAGAAGGAGGTCCAGGCACAAAAATAACTCCAGAACAAAGAACTAATGCTATTAAACTAGTAGAAGAACAACAACCTAAATCAAGACAATGAAAATATTTAATAAAATAATAGTTTGCTGCTTATTTGTTTTTTTAAGCTGTTCTGCTATAAAAACAACCGAAATATATGGCAAGGAAATGGAAATTGTTGATAATGTACGATCAAAAGTTTTAATTAAAAAATTTAATGCACAGGATAAAAATAAATCATTTTTAACTTTCACATCTGAATTTGATAATCTCATAACTGTTAAAAATGAGGATAGCATAATTCTTAATAAAAAGAGTGAGACCATGCCAACGTTAGGATTTACAACAGCCTGTATAATTTTTAATAATAAAGATGTTACAATTACTATTGATAATAAACAGACTATAAAATTGAATAAAGATCAACTACCTAAGTATAAGTTTATATATATTGGGAAAGATAAAAATCATTATAAAATTGAATATACAAATGAAGCAAAGTCTTTTATGTAAAAAAGTCATCTATAGAATACAAAAAACCACTGCGATTGCAGTGGTTTTTGATCTTTAATGATCAAAAACCTTATATTTACCAGTATAAAGATCATTTGAGAAATGCAAGAATAAGTTTCGCAAGAAACAGCGCAGGTGCTCTTGAAATCACAGATGCTAATGATTATTATCCATTTGGGATGAACCATCTGAAGACCGGAAATGCTTTCTTTGGATCAGGTAGTTATAAGAATTACAAGTACAACGGCAAGGAACTTCAAGAGACTGGGATGTATGATTATGGAGCAAGATTCTACATGCCGGACTTGGGAAGATGGGCAGTTGTCGATCCGTTGGCGGAAAAATCAACAAGATGGAGTGTTTATAGCTATGCATACAATAATCCAATAAGGTTTATTGACCCTGATGGAAGGCAAAATAAAGATATTACTATTCCAAGCGGAACTGATCAAAAAGGTATTGATGCTATAATGGCAAATCTTCAAAAATTGACTAGAGATAAATTAACAACTGTTAAGGGTGTTAATGGAAAAACACATGTTTTAATAGATAAATTTGAAAAAAATGGTAAATATGAAAATGGAACTCAATTAATAAGAGATTTAATAACTGATGAACATAATGTTGATATAAGAATTGGTAAAGCTAGTTTTGCTACAGCTAAAAATAAGGAATTAGCATCAAATGGTGTCGGAACAGATTCAGAGATAATATTTAACCCAACAGGAAAGCAGGATATGAGAGTTTTTGGAGAAGATGGAAAGACTATGTATGAAACAGCACCAAACTTTATTGTATTAGGACATGAATTGATACATGTTAAAGATCATTTTAATGGTACACTTAATAAAACTGAGGCTGAACATAGTTATTCAGATTTAAAGGGAATAAGGTTAATTGAAACACATCCTAAATCTGAATTTAGAGCATCTGGATTTCCAGGATTTGTAGGTAAAGATGGATATTCAGAAAATAAGATAAGAGAAGAACAGGAACTAAAATTAAGAGCATCATATGAAAGTTTTAGAGGTCGAACTAGGTAAAAGTATGATAATACTGTTTATGATTTTATTTTCATGTAAGGAAAATAAAGGCACACAAGAAAAAGATAGAAATGATAAACTTTCAGTTGAAATTTTATCAATTGAAAAGAAAAGAGCATTATATAATATTTCAATTTTAGTAGATAATAATAATGATGATAAATATGTAATGTTATATAAGTATCATGCATTTGAAGAAAAAGAGGCTTATCCAAAAGTAATTGAGAACGAAAGAGGAACAATTATTGATTATAATTTTTTTCTTAAAAATCATATAAATCATGTCCAAGATTCTATTATGAACGATCCTTCTATACAAAATACGAATGAATCATTCACTCTTTTTATATTACCTAAAGGAAAAACTAGGGTGACATTAAAGGACATCCCTATATCAAATACAATAAATAAAAAGTATTTACATTTATATTTTAGTAAAATGAAGGAAGAAACATTCAAGATATTACCAAAATATACAAAAGAATATGATATAATTGCGAACGAAAAAGGATTTAGAAATTATAAATTTTCTAAAAAAGTAATTACTTTTTAAAAGAAACTTGTGTTTGGATCCTCCGCTGGCGTGAGCGTTTCGCTCATGTCCAAAAATAAAACGAAAAACCACTGTATTAGCAGTGGTTTTTATATTTGAAATATGTTCAAACAATTATATTCCTTCACCCAATATAATTATTTAAATTTACCCAAACAGATTACCCAAAACTCCAATATCACCCAATATACCTACAGGGCAGATGGAGCAAAGGTTCAGAAAAAGCTGCCAAAATTTGAATGTGGTTTTGTTAACTGTTATACAGTCACCGATATTACAGATTATCTGGATGGATTTCAATATTATCGCAGTGAATCCGATAACAGTGGCGGAGGTGGCAGCGGAGGTCTTGAAGAGCTTAGCAGGATCTCCGAAAAATTGAAGTATGCCTATGAACAGCAGGCTTACAGCACAGAAAGTGGAATTGTTTCAGCACAGACTGCTCCTTTAGGAATAACTACTGTAAAGACTCCTCAGCTTGTATTCTTTCCTACGGCAGAAGGATTTTATGATTACCAAAAAGATCAGTATATTTACCAGTATAAGGATCATCTTGGAAATGCAAGGATAAGTTTTAAAAGAAACAGCGCAGGTGCTCTTGAAATCACAGATGCTAATGATTATTATCCATTTGGGATGAACCATCTGAAGACTGGAAATGCTTTCTTTGGATCAGGTAGTTATAAGAATTATAAATATAATGGAAAAGAACTACAGGAAAGTGGTATGTATGATTATGGAGCGAGATTCTACATGGCAGATCTTGGAAGATGGGGTGTAATTGATAACAAAGCTGAAAAGTACTCGCCAATGTCACCTTATACTTATGCTGGAAATAATCCAATTGCATTTATCGATCCGGACGGAAATGAATTAATTCTTTCATTTGCAACCGCTTCAGCAGAGCAATCTTATAAAGATTTAGTTAAGAATACACTCGGTGGAAAATATGAAGCTGTTTATACTCAAATCGCTGGTACAAGTACATATAAAGTAACTCTCAATATGATTAATAAAGATGCTTCATTGACGAAAGAGCAACAAGCTTTCTATGACAATTATAATGATATTGTTGGAGCGAAAGAGGTTGTTAATCAAGCTATTGTCGAAAAAAGCACGAAAGCTGAAGTAGGAAATTGGCAAACAGGTGATGTTGATATGGGAGATATTGTAGAGTTTGATAAAGCAGGTAAAGGTGGAACAAGCAGTGCGGGAGCACTCATTCACGAACATGTGGAGCAATTTGAAAAATCTAAAATGGGATTATCTAATGGAGATCTTGGAAAGACAAAACCAGATCCATCAGCTGTAGGTGGAAAAAAATATGTCGACTTTCTAAAAGCGCACGATAAAGCCTCCAAAGCAGAGGATAAAGTAAATGGCAATACACGAACTGAAGCAAATAATACTAGTAATAGTAATAATATTAATGTTTTCAAAGAAAAAGACGGAACCAGAACCAATCAAGCTTTATGGTTTCCAAGTACAGGAGGAGCGGAAGTAAAAAAATCAAAATTACCATAATATGAGACAAATAATTTATAGTTTGACATTGCTTTTAGTATTGATGAATTGTTACGCTTCAAATTCTGCGGAGAATAATAGCGTTATCTTTAATAATGAAAAGTGTAATGAAAATTTAGATTTTAAGAAAGAATATTTTTTTCATATTGGAATCGTAGATAGCCTTGTCAGGAAATCACAAAATAAACAATTTACAAAATCATTATTATTCGTTTCAAAATATGCACATGTCTCAGCCGAAAGTATGTTAAATTATGCAAATACATATCCAATGGCAGTATATGAAGATGATAGAAAAGGTTGGTTAGAATGGTATGAGAAAAATAAATGTAATAATATTCAGTTTAAGAAAAAATAACCTCCCAGCTGGCGCGAGCGTCTCGCTCGTGTTCATAAATAAAATAGAAAACCACTGCAATTGCAGTGGTTTTGCTCTTTCATCATCAAAAACTATTATATTTATCAATATAAACACGACTTGGAAAATATCCGTGTGAGCTTTGCCAAAGACAGCGCAGGAGCTTTTGAAGTTACAGATACTAATAATTACTATGCTTTTGGAATGAATCATGTAGGAGGAATTAAAAGTTTATTAGGTGGTTATTTGAACTATAAGTACAATGGAAAGGAATTGCAGGAAAGCGGGATGTATGATTATGGGGCAAGAATGTACATGGCAGATCTTGGAAGATGGGGTGTAATTGATAACAAAGCTGAAAAGTACTCACCAATGTCACCTTATACTTATGCGGGAAATAATCCAATTGCATTTATCAATCCGGACGGAAATGAATTAATTCTTTCATTTGCAACCGCTTCAGCAAGGGAATCTTATGAAAATTTAGTTAGTTCTTCACTTGGTGGAAAATATTCCGCTTCATATACTAGAATAGAAGGGACAGATAAATATAAGGTAACTCTTAACATGGTTAATAAAGATGCATCTATAACCGAAGAACAACAAGCTTTTTATGACATCTATAATAGTGTAGTTGGAGCAAAAGAAACAGTTAATAATAATATTCTCGAAAATAGTGAATTAACAATAATAGGAAGGTTTCAAACTGGAGATATAGATGTTGCAGATATTTTGGAATTTGATAAAGCAGGTAAAGGGGGGACGAGTAGCGCAGGAGCATTATCACATGAACATGCAGAGCAATTGGAAAAATCAAAAATGGGTATTCCTCAAGGAAAAATGGGGGAAATTAAAATAGATAAAGAAGGTAATAAGACATATCCCCAGTTTGAAAAAGCCCATGCTATGGGTTTTAAAGCAGAAAATAAAGTAAATGGAAACAAAAGAATTGAGCCAGAAAAAGGTAAAATGAATATTGATGTATTTCAAGAGAAAAATAAGACTAAAACATCTCAGGCTTTTTGGCCAACAGAATCAGGAGGGTTAAAGGTAAAAAAAACGACAATTCCTTAAATATGAAAAATATTATAATAGCATTACTTTTAGTTAATTGCATATCTAAAACAAACACTGATAATAACATTGCTATAAATAGTGGATGTGTAGAAAATTTTAAATTTAAAAAAGAATATTTTAATCATGTAAAAATAGTTGATAGTCTAATCTATAAAAATCAAAACTCACAATTTAAGAAATCATTATTATTTATATCAAAATATTCATACGTATCTTTCGAAAGCATGGCAAATTATGGGAGACTATATCCTGGTGGTAATTACAAAGAAGACCGGAAAGGCTGGATAGACTGGTATGAGAAAAATAAATGTAACAATATACAGTTTAAAAAAAAATAACCCGGAGGTGTCTATAAATACAATAAAAACCATTGCAGTATAAAGCTTCAATGGTTTTTAGATATTGGAATAAAAATTAATATATTATTCCAGTATAATGATCACTTTGGAAATGCAAGGATAAGTTTCAAAAGAAGCAGCGCAGGCGCTCTTGAAATCACAGATGCTAATGATTATTATCCATTTGGGATGAACCATCTGAAGACTGGAAATGCATTTTTTGGAAATGCTAGTTATAAGAATTACAAGTACAACGGAAAGGAGCTGCAAGAAAGCGGGATGTATGATTATGGAGCGAGATTCTACATGGCAGATCTTGGAAGATGGGGAGTTGTGGATCCGCTGGCGGAAAAGATGACGAGACATAGTCCGTTTAATTATGCATACAATAATCCAATAAGGTTTATTGACCCTGATGGAAGACAAAATGAAGATATCATAAAAGTCAATATGCAAGGTTATGTTCAAGAAGTTATTCCTCACGAAGGACAACATATTGTACAAGATACGGATGGAAACCAATTGAATTTTAATGATTATGGAAATGATCAGGAGCAATTACAAGCTGTTATAGATGAGGCAAATATGATGTCTCCTATAGATCTTCAATATGATGGGTTAAGACTCTTTACTCCTTACTCTGCACAACAGATGGCGGATGGTTTTAACACCATGGGTATTGGAAATATTAAAGATAAGGCTGAATATAGAAAATCTATAGTAGGTACGGGCAGTTTATCATACTTTACCTATGGAGTTAGTTTAGGACATGGTGAATTTGATTTTGTGGGAGAAATGGGTTTTCTTACAAGAAATGGAGATAACTATCCTAAATTAAAGGGACCTACGGATACTCCAGACGATGGGACAGGAGGTTTTGTAAGATTTGAAGGCAGTAATACATTATACAATGTATATGATGCTGGGAATTTTATGACAGGTAAGGCTTTTCAAATGACAGGATATTCTTTAAATATGGTTAAGACAGGTGCTGATATAAGTAGTAGAATAACTTTAAATGGACCTGATACACCAGCAGATCAAAAAGCTGTAACAGCAGGTTATAATTATAATAGGGTGGGATGAAAAAAATAAATATAAAATTAACGGCAGTAATATCTTTTAGTATTTTTATAATTAATATTCTTAAATATTATCTGATAAATATTGAAAAGTTAATCAGTCCTTATGGAGCTGACAATAGATTAATTAGTTTTATAATGTTGCCAATTATTGGAATAGGTATTATCTTATCAATAATCGTAATAATCAAAGGAATGAAGTCATTTAAAGCAAATGCACTAAATATAATTTTATCGCTTCCATTGATAATGTTTTTTGTATATTTTTTTTTCTTGAAGAAATAATTTGTTGTTTAGTAATTAGAGCTGATCATCTCTATTGCCACACGAATCTTTTCGTGAGAAAAAAGTAGCTAGATAATAACCTAGATAAAGAAAAGAACCACTGCTTCGGCGGTGGTTTTGTATAGATGACTGGGGAAACCGGGAGAGATTGTAGAAGTCAATAATTATTATCCTTTTGGGATGCTGCATGACTATACAACTACAAAACAGAATGCTTATCAGTATAAGTACAATGGTAATGAACTACAGGAAAGTGGTATGTATGATTATGGTGCAAGGTTCTACATGGCAGATCTTGGAAGATGGGGTGTGGTGGATCCGTTGGCGGAGAAATACAGAAGATGGTCACCGTATAATTACGTAATGAATAATCCAATAAGATTTATTGATCCGGATGGAATGCAAGTTATGGATCCCGGAGATAGATTTAAAACCTTAAGAGCTGCTGCAAATGATTTTGGAAAAGAATATAATGGTCCACCGCTGCGCAAAGTCTGTGACTTTGAGTAGATAAAAATGCCCCCTCCGCTTCGCAAAGTTTGTAACTTTGCGCTGATAAATAAAGAAACCCTCGCAAAATTGCGAGGGTTTTTTGTGTTTTATAGCGTAGTAATTTTCTACGAATACACTTTTTTAGCTTTAAAATCTCTTATTAAGGCATCAATAACTAAATAGATTTGTTCTTTAGCAGACTTTGGTAAATTACCAATCTCTTCTCCAATCCCTGGAACCAATATCAATAGTTCCTTCTGATGATTAAGCATTTCATTTGCTTTAATGATTTCCCGAATACGGATTTCTATGGTAAGTTGTATTTTTTTTAGAAAATTAAGTGTCCTCTTATTGATTACCTCAGTCTGTTTAAATACCTCTTTTGGTAGAAATCTTTTGTTTTCAGCTGTTGCACTGAAGTTTTTTATTGCTGCCACTGTTTTTTCACGTTCAGCATAAAGCAGCTTTAAGCTAAGGATATCTGCTTCAGGAACCTTTGTGAGTTTAATTTTATCAATATTTCTAAATGCATACATAGCAATATCTTTGGCGTCAGTCTTATCAGATTTTCCCCTACAAATCCCTTTCGATTGTTTGATTTCCAAAGCTGGACATTCTGCAAAGTCAACGCTCAATTCAGAGAGAATCAAGCTAAGGTTCATAGAATATACCCTTGTATTTTCATAACAAAATAAGGTATCTTGGAGACCAATGTCAGCTTTCTTTAATCCCTTCAACAGCATATTAATTCCTTTCTTATCATTAGTAATTCTTCCTTGATCAAGAAGTCTAGCTGTACTATCAATAATTTGATAGTCTAATGTATCCTTTGATACATCAATCCCAATGTAATTGTGATAATTTTCCATAACTTAATATTGTGATTAAACAAAAGTGTTGAATTCTTTAAAGCCTTTATTAGACCTTGAAGTCTATCATTCTATCTAAAGTTATTCAACAAAATTCAAAAAGGAAGCAGAGGACTAATGCGCCAGAAGAGTCTTACTTAGCGAGCGTCTAAGTTCACCTCTGCTTTCTTTTAATAAATTTACTCCCTTTTGAAAATTACAAAGTAAAGGCGAGCTTCTCGCTCGTGTCCACAAATAAAACAAAACCACTGCAATCGCAGTGGTTTTAGTATCTTAGTCAACGAAAACAAAATAAACATGATAAAATATCTGCTCATTCTTTTTCTATGTGCAATTGTCTCTGTTCAGGGACAGCAAGCCATGTCAGCAATTGCTAAAACTCAGGATAGTTCTTATGATATCCAGGATAGTGTCATGGTGAAAACCCGGGATGGTGCGATGATTTCTGCGATGATTGTGAAGAAGAAAGGAGAGAATGGGCCTCTTCCTGTGATTTTCCAGTTTACCATCTATGTTCGCGATACCGGACGGGATCTTCAAAGTTTGAAGAATGCTGCTGATAAAGGGTATATAGGCGTTATAGCCTATGCCCGAGGTAAAAGATTAAGTCCAAATGATATTAATCCCTATGAATTTGAAGCCACTGACACCTATGACGTTATTGATTGGATCAGTAAACAAAAATGGTGCAATGGAAGTATAGGGATGTATGGGGGCAGCTATAATGGTTTCAGCCAGTGGGCAGCCTGTAAAACGATGCACCCTGCATTGAAAACGATTGTCCCGTATGTGGCAAACCGTCCCGGAATGGGGCTTCCTATGGAAAATAATATATTCATTAACCCCAATTATGAATGGGCATTTTACGTCGGAAACAACAGATATCTGGATAATGAAACTGGAAACGACAGACAGCGTTTCAGGTCAATGATGTTTACATGGTGGGATAAAGGCGGGGCATACAACAAAATGGACAGCATTGATGGTACGCCCAACAGATGGTTTCAGCGGTGGATAACACATCCTGATTTTGATGAATACTGGCAGAAAATGGCTCCTTATAAAGACGATTTTAAACAGATCACTATTCCGGTGCTTGCTTTTGACGGATATTATAACGACTCCCAAAACTCCAGTCTTTATTATCTTAAGGAATTACAGAAGTATAGCCCGGACACTCCGTTTTATCTGATCATTGGCCCTTATGGGCATTTTGGAACCCAGCAAGGAGGTGAGAAAGAAGTGAATGAATACAAAGTAGATGAGGTTGCCCTCTTTGATATCAACAAAATTACCTACGAATGGTTTGATCATATCCTGAAAAACGGGCCGAAACCATCAGTCCTTAAAGATAAAATCAATTATGAAGTCATGGGAGCCAATGAATGGCGCAGTGCTTCTTCCTTTGAAAAAATGAACAATGATGTCCTGAAATTTTACCTTTCCCATCAAAAAAAGGGAAGTACTTACTTTTTAGATTCCAAAACTTCCAATAAAAATACATTCCTTTCACAGATCGTTGATTTTAAAGACCGAAAATTGACTGGCAACAGTGATTATTACCCGTCTCCGATAGAGAAAAGTGAGCTGGATACAAGTACTGGTTTCATTTTTACCAGCAATCCTGTAGAAAAACCAACGATTGTAAACGGTTCTTTTGTAGGCGGACTTCATGTTTCTATTAATAAAAAAGATGTAGATCTGGGAGTGACTTTATATGAATTGACTCCCGAAGGAAAATATTTCCATTTGTCATATTACATCGGAAGAGCCAGCTATGCAAAGGATATTACCCAAAGAAACCTTCTGAAGCCTGGAGACAAAACATGGATAGAATTTACCAACAGCCATTTCATAAGCAAAAAACTTCAGAAAGGAAGCAGACTGGTTGTGAAAATTGATGTTAATAAAAATCCGTTCTCCCAATTGAATTATGGAACAGGGAAGGAGGTAAGCACAGAAACCATCAAAGATGCTTTTATTCCTCTGCAGATCAAATGGTACAATGACAGTTATATGAAAATCCCAATATTAAACGACTAAAATATATGAATTGCTCCAAAAATACTATTATATTCTACATTTAAGAATCGACTTAGGAATCAGGAGTTTTAATAAAATTAAAATTTAATCCCCAGTTGCGTAAAGTCTCCAGACCTTGAGTTCCATATATAAGATTAAAGAACTTATATTGTATATGGATGACTACCCTCGCTCCTGTTGACTTGATATGTAAACATTAGAGAAATGAAAATGAAAAGTTATTATCGCTTCATTCCTATTTTATTAGGATTGATAACATTTATATATTTTTACTTGTACAGAATTGTATTCCTAAATAACAATTATTTCTATAAAAATAATGTGCAGGCAAAAATTGTCAGAGTTTATAATTATGAGAACAAATCATTACAATTTTATTATAGCAAAGATTATTGTATAACCACAACTGATACTAAAAATGATACGCTACAGATTGGTGATTCCATCTCCAAAAAGGCTAATACAGGTGAATTTAATGTTTACAGGAAGAATAATAAAGACAAATTTGAGTTTTATAAAAGCTTTAAAAAGTAATAAACCCGCTGCGCAAACCTTCAGACCTTGAGTTTCAGACATAAGATTAAATAATTTATGGATGAGTTTCATTTAATGGTAATGAAAGATTGTTTTTTTTAGTGTAAATTATATAAAATGAATAGGTTATATTTTTGTATTTGAAAAATATGTATATTGGTGTTACCAAATTAAAGCGCAATCCGAAAAGCATATAGAGTAGGAAAAAAATCAAAAAAATGTTATCATGAAAAACTTAAGAAAACTTTCAAAAAGAGAATTAAAAACAGTTCAAGGGGGTATCCCTATGTGTCTGCCAGGATACTTCTGGTGTTCATTCGTGAAAAAATGTATTGCTATAGGATCACCATGCGGACTTATTGATTAATTCGATTCATAAAAATAATGTAAAGAAAAGGCTATTTCAGAAATGGAATAGCCTGTTTTATGTTTTATTCACTCATTGACCTAGGAATCAGGAGCGCCAAGAAAATTTGAATGTAATCCGTTAAAAAAATTTCCACTGTTTGAGCATGGGTGAAATTTAGAGCCGAAGAAGAACCATTTGATCCATGCGAGTTTGGAAATTTTAGGAGTACATTCTAATTTTTAGCGGATGATTCCAGCCTTGAACTTTTGTATACTTTTGCTTTAAGGCAAAAGTATAATTGAAAAAAATATTATTTTGCAGTCTTAATTATAGAACTTTCGTGCGATCCAGAACAAACTATATTCTTGCTGTTTGTATCATTTTTCTCAATGTCACAATATTATTGGTAAATATATACATAATGAAAAATGGTTTTCGTCCTTTTGAAGGAGGTTTAAATTTTTCTATACTATTGATGATTTCAAATCTTTTTATCTTTCCTGCATCTGCAACATTTTTCAAAGACTTAAGAAGCAAGTTTATAATGTTAGTACTGAATATATTAGGAATAGTTGTGGCTGTTTTAGGAACTTTTCTTGCTTTTATGATATAACGATTCAATGCTAGGTTTAGAATAAGGTTGGGTATGATGTATTGTTTATCAATCGACCTAGGAATCAGGAGCGTCAAGAAAATTTGAATGTAATCCGTTAAAAAATTTCCACTGTTTGAGCATGGGCGAAATTTAGAGCCGAAGAAGAACCATTTGATCCATGCGAGTTTGGAAATTTTAGGAGTACATTCTAATTTTTAGCGGATGATTCCCGTCTTGAACTTTTGTATACTTTTGCTTCAAGGCAAAAGTATAAATCAAATCCTTTGCCTAATTCGGATATGGTTGAAAAATCATCAAAACAGGATTTTCATCTCTCACTGAAAAATCGTATTTTTGTGCATCTAAAAAGTAAAAGAACGAATGAATTCCTACAAAAATCCATTGGAAGAGCGCTACTCCAGTGAAGAAATGTTATTTAATTTCTCACACAATAACAAATTCCAGAATTGGAGAAAACTTTGGATAGCTCTTGCTGAAATCGAAAAAGACCTTGGACTTGAAATTACAGACGAGCAGATCGCTGAGTTAAAAGCTAATGCTGAAAATATCGATTATGAGAAAGCAGCAGAGTACGAAAAGAAATTCCGTCATGATGTAATGGCTCACGTTCACGCTTATGGTGATGTGGCGCCTTCAGCAAAAGGAATCATCCACTTGGGAGCAACTTCAGCTTTTGTAGGAGACAATACAGACTTAATTCAAATCCGTGACGGACTTTTAATCTTAAAGAAAAAGTTGGTTAACGTAATGAAGAACTTAGCAGACTTTGCTATTCAATATAAAGACCTTCCCACTTTAGGATTCACCCACTTCCAGCCCGCTCAGCTGACGACTGTTGGAAAGAGAGCAACACTTTGGTTACAGAGTTTGGTTCTTGACATCGAAGAGCTTGATTTCTTCCTTGAAACCCTTCGTTTCAGAGGAGTGAAAGGAACTACAGGAACTGCTGCAAGTTTCCTTGAGCTTTTCAATGGTGACTATTCTAAAGTAAAACACTTAGATAAAGAACTTTCAAAAAGATTCGGTTTTGATAAAGTTTTCGGAGTTTCCGGACAAACTTACGATAGAAAAATTGATGCTAAAGTAGTGGCTTTATTAGGAAATATTGCTCAATCTGCGCACAAATTCACAAACGATTTACGTTTACTTCAAAACCTTAAGGAAATTGAAGAACCATTCGAGAAAAACCAGATCGGTTCATCCGCAATGGCGTACAAACGTAACCCAATGAGAAGTGAGAGAATCGGGGCGTTGGCAAAATACGTAATGTCTTTGACAACGAGTTCTGCAATGGTAGCTTCTACACAATGGTTTGAAAGAACATTAGATGACTCTGCCAACAAGAGATTGACAATTCCTCAGGCATTTTTAGCTGTTGATGCCATTCTATTGATCTG
This sequence comes from Chryseobacterium sp. GW821-FHT04C04, assembly GCF_059420365.1. Lineage (NCBI taxonomy): Bacteria > Pseudomonadati > Bacteroidota > Flavobacteriia > Flavobacteriales > Weeksellaceae > Chryseobacterium > Chryseobacterium sp. GW821-FHT04C04. The sequence goes on from NZ_JBWKTO010000004.1 coordinate 138,715, forward strand.
GAACAACATCATGAACGGAATCGTAGTATATCCGAACAGAATCAATAAGCATATTATGGAAGAACTTCCTTTCATGGCAACAGAATACATCATCATGGAAGAAGTAAAAGCAGGGGGTGACCGTCAGGAAATTCACGAGGTAATCAGAGTTCACTCTATGGAAGCATCCAAGAAAGTGAAAGAAGAAGGAAAAGAAAATGACCTTATTGAAAGAATTTTAAATGATGATTCATTAAAACTAGACAAATCAAAACTCAAAGAAGTTTTAGATCCTAAGAACTTTATTGGTTTCGCACCAATCCAGACGGAGGAATTCATTCAAAATGAAGTTCAGCCGATTTTGGATCAGAATAAAGACCTGATAGGATTGGAAGCTGATCTTAAAGTATAAAACATATGCAGCCTTTTGGGCTGCATTTTTTATTTCCAACCCAATGAATATGAAAAAACTGCTAGTAGCCATTCTGTTGACACCAGTCATTTCTTTTGCTCAGGTAAAAGAAACTTTATATTATTTTAAATCCAAAGATTCTCTGGTTGGAGTAAAAAATAAAGACGGAAAAATCATTGTTCCTGCACAGTTTAAAATTTATGGATATCTTAAAGACGGAGATCCGGTAGAAGGAGAGACCATTCATTTTGATGGAACTAAAGCAGGAGAGGAGCAGGAGAAATATGCATGGGGATATATTTATGACAGAAAAGGGAACTATTTGTATCAGCCATTTATGTATGATAACGGAGCGGATTATTTTTCTGAAGGATTGAGAAGATTGGTTAAAAACGGTAAGATAGGCTTTGCAGACCGAAACGGAAAAACGATCATTCCGCCTGAACATGATTTTGCGGTCCCCTTCAACTATGGATATGCTGCATTCTGCGATGGCTGCGCATGGGAAAAGACAGATGATGAGCATAAAGCTGTTGTAGGTGGAAATTGGGGAATAATGAATACTCAGGGACAAATCGTTCAGCCTCTTGCAAAACATTCTGACAAAGAGGTAGAAATTGATGGAGAATATTATCCAAATCCCTTTCGATACAGCGGAAAAGAAAAAACCATTCTTAAGTTCTTTGAAAAACAAAATAAAAAGCTTTCAGACCTTTATCATGTGAATGTTTACAACAAATTATCTGATAAAGAAAAGAAACTCTTTTTTGAAATCGTAGAAAGGCCAAAAGAAAACTTTCCTTATTATCAGGTAAATACCTATAACCATCAAAAAAAAGAATTGGATATGCTGTATCGGTATAAATTTATGGTTTCAGAAGATGGCAGCACATTCTATGCATTAAATAGTTATAATGAGGAAAAAATTCCTTTTGAAGAATGGCTGAAAGAAGAAGTAAAACAAGCTGAACAATTTCAAAAAGAACATCCTGATAACCCAAATAAACTCAAAAGATAACCAGAATTAAACTTAATGAGAAAAAGTATATTCGTATGTATTGTTGCTTTGACATTTGTGAAGAACTATGCACAAACAGATAAAACAGTTTACTCAATAATAGATGCAGCAGCTCAGAAAGTTGCAAAAGAATCAAAAGCATACTCTGTTTCTGTCGGAATTATAAAAGATGGGAAAATCTATACCAAACATTTTGGTGAAATAGACAAAGGAAAAGGCAATAAAGCAAATGATAATACTTATTTTGCTATAGCCTCCATTACCAAACTTTTTACAGGGCAATTGTTGGCACAAGCAGTCCTGGATGGGAAAGTAAGCCTTGATGATGATGTGCGTAAATATCTTAAAGAACCTTATCCGAACTTAGAATATAATGGAGTTCCTATAAAAGTCAGGAATTTAATTTCTTATGAAACCGCCTTACCTAGAAATCTTCCTATTGATGATGAGCTGAGGAAAAACATGACAGATGAAACGGCTTTTCTATATGAGAAGCTTAATGATGGATATACAAAAGAAGACTTTAAAAAAGATCTGGGTACTGTCAAATTAAATATGGAGCCAGGTAAAGAATATAAATACAGCAATACAAGTCTGGAATTAACTGGCCTTATGCTGGAAAATATTTACGGAAAGAGCTATGAAACCCTTTTGAAAGAAAATATCTTTTCAAAAGCAGGGATGAATCATACCAAACTGGAGCTTGATAAAAATGAAGTTCAGGCCAATGGATATCATGAAAATTATCGTTTGATGCCAGTTTCAAGAAGCCTTCTGTGGGGTTCAGGTGGTTCGAAAACCGAATCTACCATGGGGGATATGGTGAAGTTTTTAAAAGAAGAACTGGATTCACAAAACAAAATTGTACAGGAGTCTCAAAGAAATATTAACAACAGTAAAGAAGGCTGGTTTGGGTATTTCTGGGATAGACAAATGATTACAGAATACGGTAAAAGAGGATTTAAACACGGAGGATCATATGGAATAAATACCTTGTTTACTATATTTCCGGAACAAAACATTGGAGTGTGTATCATTGTAAATATCAATGGGCCTGAAACATTTACTGCACTGTATAATGGTACCTCAAGTCTGATAGGAGATCTTATTACAATTTCAGATAAAAAGCAAGTGTATGGGTATTCCGTAAAGGGAGATAAAATCATTTTTTCTTACACACATCCGAAAAACCTGAACGGAAACCTGATTAATACTGTCGCTATCGCAGGTAGTTTCAATAATTGGGACTCTGAAAATAAAGAATATCAGATGATAAAAAAGGATAAAAACCTTTATGAATTGGAGGTTCCTGTCTCGAAATTTGAAAAAGGAAAAACCTACACTTTTAAATTTGTACTGAATAAAGAAGGGTGGATGGATGCTCCTAAAAACGCATCCAATAATGACGGCACCAAAGATAATAATCTGGCATTCGTTTTATAAGAAAAAGATAGAGGAAAAAGAAAGTAAAAGAGTAAATTTGTACTCAATAAGATAGGGGGGATGATAACACCCAAAAAGAGGATCAGTACAGAAAGCAATAATCTGTGATGGATACTCTGAAATCAGAAAAGTAAAAGAAAAATAAATCTAATATTAAAATCTGACATCTAAATTTTTAATAATGTTGCAGAATCAAAATCATCAACAATTAATGACGGATCTTAAGGAACTGGTAGACAAGACAAGGAGTCTGGTTGCGGTTCAGGTAAACTCGGCAATGGTGGTTTTGTATTGGGAAATAGGAAAAAGAATAAATGAAGATGTTTTAGAAAATAAAAGAGCAGAATATGGCAGAGAAGTCATTGTACAGATTTCTCAACAGCTTACATTAGAATTTGGAAACTCTTTTTCTGAAAAGAATATTCGAAAAATGATGCAGTTTGCGTCTGTTTTTAATGATTTTGAAATTGTCGCATCAGCGATGCGACAATTATCATGGACTCATTTCTTGCTCCTTATTCCTATTGCTGAAGATACTAAAAGAAACTTTTATCTTGAAGTCTGTAAGATAGAAAATTGGAGTGTGAGAACTTTAAGAGCCAAAATTAATTCTTTGCTTTTTGAACGGACTGCAATAAGCAAAAAACCTGAGAAAATAATAGATAAAGAACTGAAAAATTGGTCTGAAAATAACATTTTAAATCCTGACTTAGTTTTTAAAGACCCATATTTTCTTGATTTTTTAGAATTGAAAGATACCTTTTCTGAAAAAGATTTAGAAGAAGCCATTATCGTGGAACTCCAAAAATTCATTTCTGAGCTGGGAAGTGATTTTGCATTTCTTTCAAGACAAAAAAGAATCACAATAGATAATAGAGATTATTATCTGGATTTGCTTTTCTATCATAGGAAACTAAAATCTTTAGTCGTTATCGAACTGAAATTAGGTGAATTTGAAGCCAGTCATAAAGGTCAGATGGAGCTTTATCTCTCATATCTTAATAAATATGAAAAAGTAGAAGGTGAAAATCCACCTATTGGTTTAATCCTTTGTTCAGGAAAAAATTCTGAACATATAGAACTAATGAATCTGGAAGGGAATAATATAAAAGTAGCAGAATATTTACTTATATTACCTTCAGAAAAAGTTTTGCTTGAAAAATTGCATCGTTCAATAGAGATAGCAAGAAATAAATTTGAAAATAAAAAATAAATCTAATATTAAAATCTGACATCTAATGTCTAATAACAAAAGAATTTTCGTAGAAAAAAGAGGAATTTTCGATGTTGAAAGTCCAAAAATTTTTGATGAAGTAAAAGCAGTTGTTCCGGCAATTCAAAGTGTGAAAGTATACAATGTATATGATATTTTCAATTTGAATGACGGAGAATTTGAAAAAGTGGTGAACAATACTTTTGTAGATCCTGTTACTGATATTTTACATACAGAAAACCCAGTAAAAACTATTCATTTCGGAATGGAATTTTTGCCTGGCCAGTATGATCAGAGAGCAGACTCTGCACAGCAGTGTATCGCCTTGCTTACAGAAAATGAAAAATCAAAAGTAAGAAGTGGAAAGCTGATCGAATTTGAAGGAGTTTCTGAAGCAGATCTGGTTAAAATCAAAGACCTTCTGATCAACAAAGTAGAATCTCAGGAAAAAGACTTAACCATCTTAAATATCCCTGCAGATGAAACACCATCAAAAGTGATCATCCACGAAAACTTCATCAATTTCAATGATGGAGAACTTGAAGACTTCTATAACAATCATGGTTTTGCACTAGGATTAGATGACCTGAAATTCATTCAGGAATACTTCAAAACTGAACAGAGAAATCCTACGGAAACAGAATTAAAAGTATTAGACACGTACTGGAGCGACCACTGTCGCCACACGACTTTCGAAACAGAATTGTCAGACATTCAGTTTGAAGGTCAGTTCAAACACACATTGGAAACTATTTTCAATGACTATATCGAAAAAAGAAAATTCTTAGGCCGTGAGCTGAAGCCAATTTCCTTAATGGATCTTGCAACAGTATGCGGTAAATATTTCCATAAAACAGGAAACCTGGATAACCTGGTGATTTCTGACGAGATCAACGCATGTACCATCCAGATCGAAGCAGAATACGACGGTAAAAAAGAACCTTGGTATCTGTTGTTCAAAAACGAAACGCACAACCACCCAACAGAAATTGAACCCTTCGGAGGAGCATCTACTTGTTTAGGAGGAGCCATCAGAGACCCATTATCAGGAAGATCTTTTGTATTCCAGGCCATGAGATTGACGGGCGCTGCAGACGTTTTAGAATCGGTAGACAAAACATTACCAGGAAAATTACCCCAGAAAACCATTACAAAACAGGCTGCCAACGGATATTCATCTTATGGTAACCAGATCGGTCTTGCCACTACAATGGTTTCTGAAATCTATGACGAAGGCTATAAAGCGAAAAGAATGGAAGTGGGTTTCGTTACCGGAGCGGTTCCTGTAGACTGGGTAAGACGTGAGAAACCTGAAAACGGTGATTCAATCATTATCTTAGGAGGAGCAACAGGTCGTGACGGAGTTGGAGGAGCAAGCGGAAGTTCGAAAGAACAGGATGAAACCTCTATCCACACGATGAGTTCAGAAGTTCAGAAAGGTAATGCGGTAGAAGAGCGTAAAATTCAGAGACTATTCAGAAATCCTGAAGTGACGAAGCTGATCAAAAAATCAAATGACTTCGGAGCAGGAGGAGTTTCTGTTGCGATCGGTGAGATTGCAGACTCTTTAGAAGTGAACCTTGATGTATTGCCATTAAAATACGAAGGATTGAACGGAACCGAACTGGCTATTTCTGAATCTCAGGAAAGAATGGCGGTAGTCGTAGATCCAAAAGATAAAGAAAAATTCATCAAATTCTGTGAAGCTGAAAACATTGTTGCTGTAGAAGTAGCAAAAGTAACAGATTCAGGAAGAATGCAGATGTTCTGGAAAGGAGACAAAATTGTAGACCTTTCAAGAGCTTTCTTAGATACCAACGGATGTTCCAAGTCTCAGGAAGTGAAAATTACCCACCTTGATGAAGTAAAAGAAGATACTAAAGCTTTCACAGCAGAAAACTTCCTGAACATCTTAAAAGATAAAAACGTAGCTTCCCAAAAAGGACTGTTGGAAATGTTTGACTCTTCAATTGGAGCAACTACAGTGGCGATGCCTTTAGGAGGGAAATACCAGCAGACTCTGATGGAAGGAAGTGTGCAGACCCTACCCATTCTGGGAGCAAAAGACATTAAAACTGTTTCTTTGGCAAGCTGGGGATTTGATGCTGAAATTTCAAAACAAAACTCACTGTTAGGATCATCTTATGCTGTCGTGGAGAGTGTTGCGAAGATCGTTGCCATGGGTGGAGATTACAAAAATATCAGATTAAGCTTCCAGGAGTACTTTGAAAAATTAGGACAAAACCCTGAGAAATGGGGGAAACCTTTAGCCTCTCTTTTAGGAGCTTACGATGCACAGATCAAACTTGGTTTAGCAGCAATCGGAGGTAAAGACTCCATGAGTGGAACGTATCAGGATCTGAATGTTCCACCAACCTTGATTTCTTTTGCATGTGCCAACGGCGATAAAGAAAATATCATCTCTCCTGAATTGAAAAATGCAGGCAATAAACTGTATTTCTTCAATCATATTGCCCAGGAAAACGGACTTCCGAATTATGATGCTTTAAAAGAAGTTTTTGAATTCATCTTCGAAAATATCAAGGCAGGTAAAATTATTTCTGTGAAAACAGTGAAAGAAGGAGGTCTTGCAGTAGCGTTAGCAAAAATGAGCTTCGGGAACAGATTAGGTGCTGAAATCAATGCTGATGAAACCGTTTTATTAGCTAAAAATATCGGAAGCTTAATCATTGAAGCAAAAGAAGAATTAAGCTCAGCTGCTCTTCAGTTGATCGGAGAAGTAAAAGATTCAGGGACTTTAAAAATCAATAACCTTGAATCCAGTATTGTAGATCTGGTATCTGCCAATACAAACACATTCGAAAACCTTTTCCCAACAGTAGAAAAAGAAAAGATCACGATTGAAATTGATGAAAAATCAAACTCAATCCATCCAAGAAATATCATCATTAAAAAACACGGAATTGCACAGCCAAAAGTTTTTGCTCCAGTGTTCCCAGGAACCAACTGTGAGTATGATACACTCAATGCATTCCAGAAAGAAGGAGCTGTAGTAAGCAGCCTGCCTTTGATCAATATCAATCACCAGTTATTGGATGAAAGCATTGATGCATGGGTAGAAGAGATCAGAACATCTCAGATTCTGACATTCTCAGGAGGTTTCTCTGCGGGAGATGAGCCGGATGGTTCTGCAAAATTCATCGTTAACGTTCTGAAAAACGAGAAAATGAAAAAGGCAGTTCACGAATTGTTAGACAGAGACGGGATGATCATCGGAATCTGTAACGGATTCCAGGCTCTGGTGAAGTCAGGGTTGTTGCCATACGGAAGAATCAAAGATCTTGATGAAAACTCTCCAACATTGGCGCACAACGCAATCAGAAGACATATCTCTCAGATGGTGACTGTACAAGTGTTGAATGACGAAAGCCCTTGGTTAAAAGGAATGAAAGGTCAGACTTTCACTATTCCTATTTCTCACGGAGAAGGACGTTTCATGGCTTCAGAAGAAGAAATCAAGAAGTTGTATGAAAACGGACAGATCGCTACTCAATACATAGATCTTGATGGAAACATCGCTCACGGAATGCCATTCAACCCGAACAACTCATTATTCGGAATTGAAGGAATTACCAGCCCATGTGGAAAGATCTACGGAAGAATGGGACACCCGGAAAGATTTGCTGAAGGTCTCATGAAAAATATACCCACCGCGAATTATCACAATATATTCAAAAATGGTGTTGAATACTTCAAATAACAATACAGGAAAAATGATCGTCATCAATGGCGGTCATTTTTCATCTTTAGGAGGTTTCTACGAAGAGATCTCCAATGTTCTGATGAAAGATGCGGATTGGAAAGTAGGAACGCTGGATGGCTTTGATGATATTCTCTACGGAGGTTTTGGCATATTCGAAAACAAAGAAGAAATTGAAATCGTCTGGAAAGAATCACAGAAATCAAAAGAAGATTTAGGCTTTGATATGACCCGTGAATTTTATGAAAATAAAATAAGACAAGGAAAACCTTTCAATATAGAATTGATGCAGCAGAGATTAGATGATTTGAACGAAGGAAAAGGGCAGACCATTTTTGATATTCTTGTTGAAATTATACAATCGCATACCAATATTACGCTGAGGTTGGAATGATAAGTAATGATGCGGATTTTAAACCATTAAGAAGAGTAAAGTTTTTAAGGTAGGTTAAGATTCAGCAAAGATGAATAAAGTAGGTCGTTTAATAATAGCTTCAGCTTTTATCTTAATAATTCTTCACCTCTAATAAAATCTTAATGGTTCAAATAAGTTTACTCAACTAGGACACAAATTGATCTATTGCTGAGTGAAACGCCTTTGTGAACGAAAACATAAAATATAAACCTTTAGCGTCTTTTGCGTTAAAAACTATGCGAATTGAAAGATACTAATAGTTTTCTTACTATTTTTACTTCAACAAAACAGGAAACAATAAAAGCTGAATGAAGAAAATTATTTATGGGCTGTTCTTCGGTGACAGCATTACCTACGGAGAATATGACGGAGTTTTTGGCGGGTGGGTAGATATTCTGAAAAGATATGCCCTGCAGAAATTTCACGAAGGAAATGGAGATGAACTGATCCTGTTCAATCTTGGAATAGGAGGAGAAACTACAGAAGGATTACTGAAAAGGATTCCCCACGAACTGGACGCAAGAAATTCTCCCGACGGGAATATCGTTTTTTTAAGCTATGGAGCCAATGATCTTGCTATAAAAGAGGGGGTGCAGATTGTAGATCCTGAAAAATTTAAAAAGAATATGAAGACAGCCATCATACATGCTGCACAATTTTCAAATGAAATTTATCTTGTAAGCATTCTTCCTTTCTCTCAAAAGATAGATGGAGTAGTAGTAAGCTCAGGGAAGTTAAGAACTAATGAAGAAGTGATCATTTACAACCAGATCCTGAAAGAGCTGGCAGCCGAAAATTCGTTGAAATATATTGATTTTTATGCTGCATTTTTAGAAGATAAAGAGATTTTACTGTCTTCAGACGGTGTACATCCTAATGAAAAAGGCTATGGAATGATGGCCGAACTCGCTATCCCAATCATTGAAAAATATTTATAATGCCACAATTATTTTCTTACGGAACATTGCAGAAGGAGCAGGTTCAAATCGAGACTTTTGGACGCCTTTTACAAGGTGAAAAAGATACTTTATCAGGATATAAACTCAATATGCTTGAAATTACAAATCCGGAAGTATTACGGAAAAGCGGGCAAAAATACCATCCGGTATTGGAGTTTTCAGGGAATGATGATGATCAGGTAGAAGGCGTGCTTTTTGAAGTAACAGAAGCGGAAATCTTCCTGGCAGACGAATATGAAGTAGACGATTATAAAAGAATTGAAGCTGTTTTTAAATCCGGAAAAAAAGGATTTATCTATGTTGGGAAATAGTCATTGCGAGCAAAGCGAAGCAATCCCACTAAACTCTTTTTTTTAATTCAATAGAAACGGGCTTTAGCCAAAACTTAAAAGACTCCTGACACACCGTTGTCACACTCTGTCTTTATCTTTGTCTTACAAAAAAATCAGGAAATGAATAACGTGAAAATAGAACCTTTTAAGATCATCGGGATCTCGGTAAGAACGACTAATGAAAATGAACAGGCAGCAAAAGATATTCCGGTATTATGGGGGAAAATGATGAACGAAAATATAATCAATTCGATTCCTAATAAAATAGACAACACCATCTATTCTATTTATACGGAGTATGAAAAAGACCATACCAAGCCCTATACAACGGTTCTTGGGTGCAAAGTAAAAAATCTTGACAATATTCCTGAAGGAATGGTAGGCTATTCTTTTGACGGTGGAGATTATGTAAAGTTTACGACAAAAGGAGACCTTTCAAAAGGTTTGATCATCAATGAATGGCTGAAAATCTGGGAAATGGATCTGGGAAGAGTATTTACAGCCGATTTTGAAGTCTATGGAGAAAAAGCACAAGACCCTTCAGATGCAGAAGTGGATATCTTAATTGCAGTGAAATAAAATCGAAAAGAAAAATATTGACTCATCAATAATAACAAAGCCTGCTGCATTAATGTTAGCAGGCTTTGTCTATTTTTACTATGGATTACTTATATAAAACATATTTTGTGTAATCATTAATTCCATCGTTATTATGATCTTCATTATCAGTAACAAGGAAGATGAATTTGTTGGATGAAAGTTCAAGCACTTTTGCGGTATTACTGCCTATTGTAACTTCCATATTGGCAGAAGAATAAGAGTAACTAATAGTGGCTTCAGCTTTTTGACATCCGGAACTGACACTGTTATAGTCTGTCATATAATACTTTCCGTCATTTCTGAATTCATAAGTGCTTTTCTTCTTGCAGTCATCAGGAGCATATTCTTTTATAACAGTCGTTTTATCAGTACCGGAAACTGTATATTGGGTTTGTATTTTCCATGTCCCCACAATATTTCCCGTAGTAGAATTTCCATTATTTTCTATAGGTAAAGTATCACTATCATTACCACATGATGAAAGAAGTACTAAACCTAGAACCCCCACCAAAATCTTTTTCATAAATTAATTTTTCGCGAACATAATAAAAAATATCCATTGAAGAACTTTGAATCTATAAAAACAGGTGCTTTATGATATAAATGGTAAAATGTATTTCCCATACACCAGAACCCCAACAATCACTGAGGCAATAGCTGTTAAAACAACAGCTCCTGCAGCAATATCTTTAATAAACCCGATTCTTTTGTCGAAATCAGGTTGAATGATATCACAGATCTTTTCAATGGCAGTATTGAAAATTTCAGCAGTCAGAACTGCAAAAGCAGCAATCAGGACCAAAGCAGCATCTGTACTATTCAGACGGAAATAGAAAATAAAGAAGAGGTTGACAAAAAATGCCAAAAGTTCAATCCGGAAATTCCTTTCTGTTTTTATCATCATAAAAACACCCCGGAAAGCATTGAGAAAACTTTTATGGATAGGAGGTTTTTGCATGATTTCTAACTTTTCACACAAAGATAGACTTTGTATTTTGATAAAAAAATGAATCTTCACGGAAATCAGAGCATAATGTCAAGGCTCAAAACAGATTAAGGATATTTGTTCAAAACTACTCCATATTATTCTTTTCTTTGTTGTATCTATTTATTATATTTGTACAAACTTATTTTATAAATCTATGAAATTTATTATTTCAAGTGGTGAACTGCAGAAGGCTTTGCAAACTGTAAGTGGCGTAATATCAAGCTCTCAATCGAGACCGATTTTAGAAAACTATCTTTTTGAATTAGACGGAAATAATGTTACCATTACAGCATCTGACGGCGAGACAACTCTTGTTACTTCTCTGGAAGTAAAGTCTGATGATACAGGTAAATTTGCTGTTCCTGCTAAAATTTTTCAGGATTTTATCAAGACATATGGAGAACAGCCTCTGACATTTGTTGTAAAAGACAATGCCGAAGGAACTGGCAGCCAGCTTGAGATTTTAGATGAAAAAGATAATTTCGCAGTAGCATTAGACAATGCGGATGACTATCCGGAATTGCCAGAATTCGACGCTTCACAAAGTGTGACGATGCCGGCAGGAGTTTTGTCTGAAGCTTTGACGAATACCCTATTTGCGACAAGTAACGATTCTCTTCGTCCGGTAATGACAGGAGTTCTTTTCCAGTTTGGAGAAAACGAAACCAATTTCGTTTCTACAGACTCCCACAGATTGGTGGTGTACAAAAGAGCAGACCTTATCAATGCTGAACCAATGGAGTTTATCATGCCTAAAAAGCCTCTGAACATTTTCAAAAATATCCTGGCAAGTTCTAATGAAGACGTTACGATCGACTTCAATGAGAATATGGCTAAGTTTACTTTTGGTAAGCATATCTGGATCTGTAGACTGATTGATGGAAAATATCCAAACTATACAGCGGTAATTCCGAAGGAAAATCCAAATGTATTGACGATCAACAGAAACCTTTTGTTGGGAGCGATCAAAAGAGCATCCATCATGTCTAATAAATCTACCAATCAGGTAAGATTTAAGCTTTCTGGAAATATTCTTCACCTTCATGCTGAAGATACTGAATATGCAAACAAAGCAGACATGCAGATTCCTTGTGACTACAACGGAGAAGATATCAATATTGGATTCAGTTCAAAATTCTTAACAGAAATGCTGACGATTTTAGGATCTGACGATATCACCATGAAAATGTCCCAGCCTAACAGACCGGGAATCATCGAACCTCTTGACGGTCTTGAAGAAAACGAAAATATCTTAATGTTATCAATGCCGGTAATCGGATTGTAATAGTAAAGTATACCAATAAAAAAGAAAGCCGGAATTTTCCGGCTTTCTTTATGAATTAGTGTTTGATGATTTTATTTAAAATCAATTTTTTGATTTAGCTCTATAGGATTGTTTTTTTCTCTTAAACTTTTTTGAATTTCAAAAGTTGATTCTCTGAAATTTAACTTTTTCATACCACCATTTCCATCATCAGTCATTGCTTTATATCCTGATGTTTTTATGTATGCATAAGGATCATTATAGAAATCCTGCATAAGCTTTTTGAATACTTCCCAATTGATTTCTTTTCCACCATTTTCTTCTGATGTATATAAATTTTTATGGTCAAATTTTTGAGTTTTAATTAATCGGAATGAATAATCTTCCTTATCATCATATATTTCTATAATCAAACCAGGCAAACCATGAAATATATATGGTCCTTCGGATATTTGAATTTCGTGAGAAAACCATGCTGTCCAATGTCTGCCTCCATATGTTGTTTCAGCTTTTTGACATTTTATATTTCCAATCATTCTGATATCGTCAGTTAATGTCCAATTCATGACATTAGTCATTGGGATATAAAACTTATCCCTGCTTATCATTGATGTGAAATATCTGAAAAATTGATTTGATTTTAGTTTTTTTTTCAGATATATTTGCTCATTAATGTTAGGGTAACCCATTCCATAGCCATTCCCATAATAGATCATAGAATCTGATTTTTTTCTTGTATCATCACGGAAAACTGATTCCTGATTTAAAATATCCAGATAATATATTTTGGATTTTGTTTTTTTATATAATGTTGATGGTCTATAGACAAGTTCATACATAATTGTCAAACTTTGAGAAGGAACAATAATATATGTAAGAAAAAAAAGAAGTAATATGACCTTTTTAAAAGTATATTTTTTATACATTTTAAGTTTATTATAAATCCCCTCTTTTACAAAAAAAAGGGGATAAATTATCTACATACATCTAAAAGCTGCCCATTCTCCTACGGAATTATCTCTTCCAATGTAAAGTCCACATTCAAGTCCATACTGAGCACAAATATCATTGTTGCCCGTACTGCACATGTCACCATAAGATGTTCCGCCTTTTAAATCTCTCAATTCATTTCGTGATAATTTTTTTAATTTTTTCATAATGCATTTATTTTAAAATTTGTAATTTAAATTTATATATAATTTTTTATTTTTAATTGTGGGAAACCGTATTTTCTAAAAAAAATCTATTTATAAGTAAATGAATCTCTGTTGGTTGTGTTTTTAAGTTGTAATATTCTTTAAATTACTATTATTACTTTATTTTGTCACTTTTAAAGAGCCTCTTTTTTAGTAGTTTTGTTCTAAATTAAAACGTTTATTTCGATCAATTTTCATCATGAAAATAAAAATACAGTCTTACCAAACCTCAGATTTTGCCGCAGAGTTCACAACTGAAAATTACAGTGTGATTCTATGGAAAGGGTCCGGTGTTTTTTCTGTGGATGATATCAATTATTCTTATAAGGGATACAATATCCTGTTTCTTTCTCCATACCAGAAGTTGAAGCTGGTGTCGGAGTCTGATGAAAATATCCATGTGCTTTTCTTCCATGGGGATTATTACTGTATAGAATATCATAAAGAAGAAGTGGCATGCAACGGGCTTCTCTTCAATAATATTTATCTGAATCCTGGGATTGAACTGTCTGAAGAGAACTATCATTATATTCTTGAGCTTTTTAATCATATCAAAAAAGAAGCATGTGAAAAACACCATTTTTCAGAATCCATCATCAAAACTTATATACAGCTTATCCTTGCGATTGGCAGTAAACAGAAAAGCAGCATTGAAAACAGTACGATTTCTACTGATAAGCTGCCGAATAAATATGCTGCAGAATTTCAGAAACTGCTGGAAGCCCATTTTAGAAATGAAAAAGAGCTGTCATTTTACAGTGACAAACTGAGCATCACCAATAATACATTAAGCAAAGCGGTAAAAAAAGAATTTGCAAAAACACCTACACAGCTGATCAATGAAAGAATCATCCTTGAATCTAAAAAACTGCTGCACCTAACGTATCGGTCTGTAAAGGAAATTGCTTCGGAGCTTGGGTTTACAGATGAATTTTACTTTAGCAGGTACTTCAAAAAATCGGTGGGATGCTCTCCCAAAAAGTACAGAGAAGAAGTAGGAATTTCTGTGGTGGCGAAAATGTCCATGTAATGTCCTCAAATATCTATGTTGGTGCTCTAAGCATGTGAATACCTTTGAAAAAAATAAATCACATGCAAAACAAGAGACTTTATGACCGTTTATTACAATTGGATACCTGGTTTTTCAATTTTCTAAGAATTTCAATCTTCATCGTTATGGCCTGGATTGGAGGCTTAAAGGCATTTCATTACGAAGCCGATGGAATTGTTCCTTTTGTTGCCAACAGCCCTCTGATGAGTTTCTTCTACAAAAATGCGGGCACTAAAGTTCTTAATGAAGATAAAAAACCTGTTGCAGAATATACTCTGTATAAAAACCCTGAGGGAAAAGTCGTTCAGAAAAACATTGATTGGCATCAGGAAAACGGAACCTATACATTTTCTTATGGATTGGGAACAATGATTATCGTGATCAGTATTTTGGTTGCATTAGGTATTTGGTTTCCTAAAATTGGAGCTGTTGGAGGGGCTTTAACATTTTTAATGTCATTGGTTACGCTGTCATTTCTGATCACGACTCCCGAAGTGTATGTACCCAATCTGGGAGGAGATTATTCCACACCTCAGTATGGATTTCCCTATCTCTCAGGAGCAGGACGTCTGGTCTTGAAAGATATTATCATGATGGCCGGAGGCCTGATAGTATTCTCTGATAGCTTAAAGAAAGCGGTGAGACCATCTCACTAATAAATCTACGAATCAGAAGCGAATCTATTAACGAAAATTTATTATCTTAAAGTCGCTTCTAAATTTCTCTATTTCTCAAAAAAACACGACATTTGTAGCTTGAAAAATCATACTGGAATACAGGGTGGAATTTCAAATAAAAGTTTCAAAATAGGGCGGATGAAATTCTAATACTCATCTGACGAATTAAACAAGTAGATAGATAAACAAATGAAAATATCAAACAACTGGCTGAAGGACTTTGTAAAAACGGAATCAAAAACTGAAAGAATCGGTGAATTCCTTACAGATATAGGTCTTGAGGTTGAAGGGATAGATAAATTTGAAAGTGTAAGAGGCAGTTTGGAAGGAATCGTTGTAGGTAAAGTATTAACCTGCGAGAAACATCCGAATGCTGACAAACTGAAGAAGACAACAGTAGACGTAGGAAACGGAAAAGTATTAAATATTGTTTGCGGAGCTCCTAATGTAGAGGCTGGGCAAACTGTTCCTGTAGCAGTTGTCGGAACTAAAATCTATGACAAAACCGGAAACTTTTTTGAAATTAAAGAAGCAAAAATCAGAGGTGAGGTTTCTCAGGGAATGATCTGTGCAGAAGATGAACTGGGTCTTAGTGAAGATCACGGAGGAATTATGGTGCTGGATGAAACCAAATATGAAGTAGGGAAAAACTTTGCTGACTATTTTGAGCTGACTAATGATGAGGTTTTTGAAATCGGATTAACACCGAACAGAACAGATGCAATGTCTCACTATGGTGTTGCCCGAGATTTGCATGCTTATCTTTCTACAAATCAACTAAAGTCGCAATTTAATAAAGTAGCTTCTGAAGCTTTGAATAATGAGGGAGCTCATGATTTCAAACTGGAAATTGAAGATGCAGAATTGTGTCCAAGGTATATCGGAGCTGTAATTGAAGACGTAAAAGTAGCAGAATCTCCATCTTGGTTAAAAGACAGACTGAAAGCGATCGGGTTAAGCCCAATCAATAACGTTGTAGATATTACCAACTATATTCTTCACGGATACGGGCAGCCGCTTCACGCATTTGATGCAGACAAAATTGCAGATAAGAAAGTGAAAGTAGGAGTCGTAAAACCGGGAACAAAATTTACTACTTTGGATGGGGTGGAAAGAACACTGAATGGTTCTGAAATCATGATCAAAGATGGTAAAGACCATCCAATGTGTATCGCTGGAGTATTTGGTGGTGCAAATTCCGGAGTATCTGAAACGACAAAAACAATATTCCTGGAAAGTGCTTATTTCAATCCGATTGCGGTAAGAAAAGGAGCAAAAGCCCACAGTTTGAATACTGATGCTTCTTTCAGATTTGAAAGAGGAGTAGACCCGAATATTACAAGAACGGCGATCACCCACGCTATTAAAATGATTCAGGAAATTGCTGAAGGAAAATTAGTAGGAGAGTTATTGGAAGAGTATCCTAAGAAAATAGAAGACAACTATGTGATCCTGAGATTCTCTAAAATTGAGCAGATTTTAGGAACAAAAATTCACAGAGAAAAAGTAAAGGAAATCTTAAAAGCATTGGAAATTCAGGTTTTAAATGAAATTCCTAATGGTTTTGAAATCTCTGTTCCTGCTTACAGAGCAGATGTAACAAGAGAAATAGATGTTATAGAAGAGATTTTAAGAATCTACGGATATAATAAAATTGATGCTCCACAGAAAATTTCGTTTACCCCGGTTAAGCTAAGTGCTAACGATCAGGATGAACTTGAAAATACATGGGCAAGAGGTTTACAGAGCCTTGGTTTCAATGAAGTGATGAATAACTCATTAACTTCTGTAAAAGATGAAACTGATGCGGTAAAATTGTTAAATCCTTTAAGCGGAGATTTGGCATTCATGAGAAAGTCTTTATTGGAAGGACTTCTTCAGAATACAGCATACAACATCAATAGAAAGAACCAGGACATCAAGTTCTTCGAATTAGGAAAAATTTATCACAAAAAAGAAAAATACGAAGAAAGAAAACAACTGGCATTATTGGTTTCCGGAAGAGATACTGCAGAAAACTGGCTTCAGCCGAAATCTGCTGTAAGTTTCTATAACCTTAAAGCTTATGTAAAGGTTTTATTGGAAAGACTTGCTGTAGACTATAAAGAAGTTGCTCTGTCTGATGAAAGATTCTCTGATGCATTGGTATATGAAGCAGATGGTAAAGCTTTGGTAAGAATCGGAAAAGTAGCTCCTGCATTATTAAAAGATTTTGATATCGATCAGGATTGTTTCTACGCAGAGATTGAACTGGAATATGCCCAGGAACTTCGTTCTAAAAACGAACTGAAATTCAAAGACATTCCGAAGTTCAACAAAATCAGAAGAGACCTAGCGTTATTGATCGATAAAAATGTAAACTATCAGGATTTATATCAGACCGCTAAAAAGAATAAATCTCCATTCATTAAGAGTGTTAATCTATTCGATGTGTATGAAGGTAAAAATCTTCCTGAAGGTAAGAAGTCTTATGCAATGAGTTTCGAGCTGTTAAACGAAGAAAAAACACTGGAAGAAAAAGAAATTACAGAAGTAATGGATTCTTTGATCAAATCTTTCCAGAAAGAATTCAACGCAGAGTTGAGATCTTAATACTTGAAAATATATATTTCATTATAATTGAAACGGACTTTATAAAGTCCGTTTTTTTGTTTTGAAACTGAGTTTATATGGATAGGCTTTGGCTAAAGCCATTTGAATATTGCTTTTTTAAGTAAACGGGCTAAAGCCCGTTCCTATTGAATATACTATTCGTGATATTTGTGAAATATTAGTGTTATTCGTGTTTAAAATGGAAGGGTTTTGTATTAAAGCTTGCTAAAACAATTCTATCCGAAGCCTTTATCCATTCCGTCAGGAACCTAAATATCTATAATTGTAAAATCTGCATAATCTTCGAGAGTATATTAAAATACAGATTCCTTGCTTTGCTCAGAATGACAAAAACACTGTAAATTTTATCGAAGATAAAATCCCTGCACCTTAAATCCGCTGCATATTAATATACTTGCGTCTTTGCGCTTTCCAATGTATAACTACAGATGGTACTTTCGTCCTTAAAAATAGCCCGGAAAAATATTTAAAATATAAGATGTTAAAGAATAATAAAATTTGCTGCAGCCCGTTTAGATAATATAATTTCCGTAAATTTGGATTAATTCAAAAAGTAAAAAATGAAAAATCTTTTTTTAAGTATATGTACAGCTGCCGTATTGGCTTCATGTGGAAGTATGACAAGCCCGTCTGCCTCTAAAGTAGGAAAGGCTCAGCCTGCTCTTGCCAGTACAAAATGGACATTGGCTGAAACGGTAAAAGGTAAAGTTCCGACATTGAATATTGAAGGAGAAAAGATCACTGGAAATGCAGGATGTAACAACTATTTCGGAACAGCTACCATAGATCCGTCTACAGGAAGTTTTACAGCGGGACAGATGGGATCTACGAAAATGATGTGTAGCAACATCGGAGTAGAGCAGAACTTTATGGATATGATGGGAAAAGCTAACAAATATGTGATTTCCGGTAATACTTTAGAATTGTACAAAGACAATCTTTTGCTATTGAAATTCACAAAATCAGAATAAAAAAACAAAAGGAACTCAATTGAGTTCCTTTTTTATGTTTAGAGTGTTATTAATCTTCCTCTTCTTCGTCGTACTTAGCCAATTCTTCGTCGCACCATTTGAACGCTGCTTCTACTACTTTAGTCGCCTCGTCTGCCATAGTTTCTTCATCATCACCCTCAAGATCATCTAACCACTCAACTTCTTCTTCCTCAACGTTTAAGATAAATCTTGGGTATTCTGTATGAACTACGAATAGATCTTCTGGAAACTCCGAATTATCTGCTAATAAAAACTTTGGTAATTTCATTTTTTTAATGTTTTAACTTTCTCAAAGATAAATAAAATTATTGATTTAAGATTACTTCAAAAACATTTTTGAAACTTTTTCAGCTTTTTTGCTTTCAGAATAATCGTAGAACCCTTCACCTGATTTTACACCCAGTTTTCCTGCTGTCACCATGTTTACCAATAATGGGTTCGGCGCATACTTAGGATTTTTGAAACCGTCATACATTACATTCAGGATAGCAAGACATACATCAAGACCAATAAAATCTGCCAGCTGAAGCGGACCCATCGGATGTGCCATTCCCAATTTCATTACCGTGTCAATTTCTTCCACACCGGCAACACCATTATAAAGAGTTTCGATAGACTCGTTGATCATTGGCATTAAAATTCTGTTGGCCACAAAACCAGGATAGTCATTCACCTCTACAGGAACTTTGCCCAATGTTTTACTCATTTCATAAATTGCATCAAAAGTCTCCTTAGAAGTAGAATATCCTTTGATAATTTCTACCAGTTTCATGATGGGAACCGGGTTCATAAAGTGCATACCGATTACTTTATCAGCTCTTTTAGTGGCTGCAGCAATTTTGGTGATAGAAATAGAAGAAGTATTGGTAGCAAGGATACAGCCTGCAGGAGCCAGCTCATCCATCTGGCCAAAGATCTTTAGTTTAAGATCCATATTTTCTGTAGCAGCTTCTACAATAAGATCTGCAGTTCCTACGGCATCCTTCAATGCTGTAAAAGTAGTGATGTTTCCTAGCGTTTCAGCTTTTTGCTCCTCTGTAAGGTTTCCTTTTGCAATGATTCTGTCAAGATTGGTAGTAATGGTTTTTAAACCTTTGTCCAGAGCTTCCTGAGATACATCTACAAGATTTACTTTAAAACCGCTTTGTGCGAAAGTATGTGCAATACCATTTCCCATGGTTCCCGCTCCGATAACTACAATGTTTTTGATCATTTTTCCTTTATTTTTTATAGATAGTTAAATTTTTTGATTCTGCAAGATCTGACTGTGCAACAATAAGTTCCGGATCAAAATTGACATTTCCTTTATTGCTTTGCTCTTTGCTGTTGTTTTGATTGGAAACAGTAGCCATAAGACCTCTTATAAGCCTTTTCTTTTGATTTTTTGTCAGATAATCTGTCCCCACGTATAATGTATATTCACCTTCTCTGCCCATTCCTTTTTGTATCAGGATTTCCAGGCTTTTGATCTGATATTTTCTCTTGAATTCTTTCAGAAAGCTGGCGACAGGTTTATCAGATGGCGGACCACAGCATACACTTCCATAGCTGATCTGTAAATAATTCTGATTCTTTTGTGAGTAAAAGAATGTAAAAGCTAATAGGGCTGTTGTTATTATTATTTTTTTCATGTTAAAATCGCTTAAAAATAAGCTTAAAATTTTATTTATTAAAATATTCCCAGACTTCCTTAGAAATATCAGAAATCATCCTGCAGTTTGCTGCGTCCGTTTCCATTGAGTTACTGACAAATACAGTTAATGCATAATGTTTGCCATTAGGTAAAGTAACGATTCCTATTTCGTTTTCTGCCCCTGTTAAGCCTGTTTTATTTTTTCCGGAAGCTCCCGTTTTTCTTGCCACAGGAGTATTTTTGGGAAGCTGTTCCACCATTTTGTTGAGTCCCGTTGAAGTAGAGAGCATAACCTTCATCAGATACTCTGTAGATTTCTTTGATACTAATTTTCCGTCGTACAGCTTTTTCAGAACGTCAACTGCAGATTTTGTAGTGCTGTAATTTTCATACTGAACATTCCAGTCTTTGTGCATGGCTTCTTCATTGTATTTAATCTGAAAACCTTTTACTCCTTTAGAATCCATGAACTTCTGAACAGTCTGTGTTCCACCCAATAGTTTGAGAAGAATATCACATCCATTGTTATCGCTTTTGGCAACAGTATATTCGATCACTTCACTTAACGGGATTCCAGCACTTCCTTCAGGATACTTGTCACGAAGCGGCGACCAGGTATTCTCCAGTACATTCGATTTGTTCAATACAATTTTCTGATCCAGAGAAAGTCTTCCCTGATCTACAAAATTCAGAACCGCTGCTGCAATATGAAATTTAAATACACTTTGCATAGGCAGCTTTTTGTCTGCATTTTTATCATACTTAAAACCATTTTCAAAGCCCAGAACAGAAACCCCGACCGTTGCTTTTTTATTCTTAAGAATTGAGTTTATTTTTTGTTCTAATATTGAAGTCTGAGCAAATGAGAATGCAGAGATCAGAAGAAAAAGGAATGCTGTTTTTTTCATAGTGGTATCATTAAAAAAGCCCTCTTCTGAAGACCGGAAGAGAGCTGCAATTTAAGATAATTATTACTATTTTACTTCAAAATAATTCAGATTGACCCCATCATTTTCAAAGAAAATTCTGATCTTGTTTTCTCCTTTCTGTAGAGGTATATTTTTTACAGAAACAGTGTTCCATGTACCTTTGCCTCCTGTTGAATGTAACGGAACAGAATACCTGATGTCAAGAGCGTAAATTTTTCTGCTTTAAATAAAATGTTAAATGATAGGGTGGGCATCTGATAAAAGTAAACTTTCTCACGAAGTCATTATGAAGCCTAACCAATTAATGCTTCGTTTGATTCGGAAAATCCTGTGTAGCATAACGAACTTTAATCTTCGGTAGCATCATGACAGGAGGAATTTTACCTGCAGTAACCAAAACTTGGTCTATTGGTCGCGCTTCAGAAGGGGAATCTGCAACAAATGCTTGAACGAGTCGGCTTCCGGATTGTGGGAGGAGAGTTTTGGGAATAGGAATGGCAAATCGATGCATTGTCAGCATCCAATCAGGGCGTCCACTGATAAGCTTTGTTGGAGGATGAACAATTTGTAAATCCACTGCATCAGCCAAAAGTCCGGTGGTAAATGGTTTTCCCTTGTTGAATAATACAACCGATCTATGTAACACTTTGGCGGATGCCTTTTTATAAAGGTCAATATCCGGGCGGTTCATAGGAATGGCGGAAAGTCCGGCTTGGTCTATTGTTAAAGGATTAATGCCTGTCTTTTCTTTAAGAACGGCGGCCATTTTTAGATAAGGCTTTTCTTCGCTGTAAATCGGTTTTTCTGCGGCATGACGCTCACCAACGTACACCAAAATTTTGCTTTCGGGAAAGGCTTTTACACCACGACGTATAAGGTTTTCGGCCTGTGCTTCTTCACGTTCTTTATCGGTATATCCGCGACCTGCAGTTTCGTAGGAAATGGGCTGGTATCCTATTGTTAAAGCTTGCCTTATAAAATCGGCAAAAACAGGATCATCCAGATAATATCCACTATAGGCATCACCAGCAGCTTTTACAACACCATCTTTGGAGAGTTGTTCCATTTTGGAACTTTCTTCATGGTCATCCGCGTAAGGTCTCAGTGCTTCTACCGCCAGAATCGTGTAACCGAGAGGTTTTAATGCCTGTGCTACTTCAAGAGCAAATGCACGGCCACGTGGATCCAAATGATTTTCGTTAAGAATAACAATACGTGTTTTGCGGGCACGCTTCACAATTTCTGCAATGGCAGGAATTCCTTTGGCTCGTTTTAAACCATCAATTTGTTCTTTAGGTACATGGAAATCTGCTCCTTTCGCTTTATTAAATGTTGGAATTCCTGTCATGGTTGACATAACTTGTGCCCATTGATCCACAATATCAGGATCGTCAATTTGGTCAATACTTTCAACATCTAAACGTTTTAGTAAACCAAATGAAGCATCCATATACTTTCCGTGTGACACATCCTTAATGGATTGTTTGTAAACAGCAATCAGGGTATCGTTGTTTATTTTTTTTATAGGTAAAATACGTTTAGTATGTTGTGCGGATACGATTGTAGCAGATAAAAATGTAAAAAGAAAAGTTAATACATTGGAAATGATGAATTTTTTGTTTTTCATTTAAGTCGATGTTGCTGTATGTAATATGCAATAATAGTTAAAATAAAATCATGAGAAATACTAATATCATTTATACATGAAACTTCTTGGAATTGGAAAAAGTAAAAAGAGACAAGAAACTTTAACATGAATTCATAGTACGTTAAGTAATGCCAAAAGAAATCCCTTTTAGATGCTAAAAGGGATCTGTAATGTAAAGAAATAATGACTATTTTACTTCAAAATAATTCAGATTGACCCCATCATTTTCAAATGCAATTCTGATTTTATTTTCTCCTTTTTTCAAAGGGACATTTTTGAAGGAAAATGTTTTCCAGTTTTCATTTTTTCCGGTCGCATCTAAAGGAACGGTAGCAAGCAACTCTCCGGAAGCCGTTTCAATTCTTATTTTAGAATCAGTAGCAGCCGAATATCTGATATCAAACGTATAATTTTTTGCTCCTTTCGATTGAACCGTATACTGAAGCCATTCTCCGGATTCCGTTTTTCCTACATAATACTGATTGGTAATTGTATCGTTACATTTATAGATATCTACACCGTCATTTCTCATCTGCTGTCCAAAGTTCCATTCAGACCTTTTAGCCGGATCACTTACCCAAAGATTAATGAAATCCTTATCCAGATAAGCGGCCCCGATTCTTCCCAAGTCATATTCCGAAGCAAATACTCTTCCCGGAACCTGATGATTTTTGAATGGCTTTGTTGAAGCATCCGTTGTCTGTCTGAACATCGCATCAATCACATCTTTTTTGATTTCCGTATTGCTCAGTTTATAATTGTCGGCAATTTGCATTAAAGCTTTCTTTGCATATTCTTTAGAAGGCTTTTCACCGCCATTTTTCCAGTAATCCAATAGTTTCTCATACTCAGGCGTGATTTTCACATTGGTAACTCCTGCGATGTTGTCAATCTTTTTCATTGGCCAGAATGCATACCCAATATTATGCTTATCCAAAAGCTGAATCAGCTCAGTAAACCATACATTAGAATTCTCACCGGTTTCCCCCAGCCAGATCGGTATATTATGTTTCTCTCTAAGGTCCAGTGCAAATTTCAGTGTCTGGTCATCATTATAGTTCCAGTATTTATGGAAACTGAACGCCATATTGTTGTCCCAGAGAGCCGGCAGCCCGTTATAATTATTTCCCCATCCATTTCCTTCAATGAAAATGATATGTTTCTTATCCACCTCTCTGATGGCTGCTGTAATATCTTTTTGAAGCTTCCATAGTGGAGCATTAGACATTTCATCAGTACCATTTGGGTTTTTACCTGTGAAATTAATATTAGGTTCGTTGATCAGGTCGTAGCCTCCAATCCATGGATTGTCCTTATATCTTTCGGCCAATTTTTTCCATAGCGCTATCGTTTTTCTCTGATTCTCTTCATTTTCCCACAACGAAGGCTTAGACTTATCATTATCAGAGATATTGGCATCATTTCCCTGACCGCCGGGAGCCGCATGAAGGTCCAGGATCAGATAGATTTTATTATCTGTACACCATCGAAGCAGATCATCAGTCATCTTAAAACCCTCTTCCAGCCACGTATCTTTGCCTTTTACAGCCTCTTTTTCAATCGGAAGAGTATAAAGATTGTAATGCATCGGAAGTCTTATAGAATTGAAGCCTGATTTTGCCAGAAAATCAATATCCTGTTTCGTGATTCCGTTTTTATGATAAGCTTTGTAGAATTCATTCATTCCATCTTCACCAATTAATTCTGCAATTTTCTCCTTAATTTTATACTGAGGTCCTGCAAAATCAGCTGTTTTCAGCATATATCCCTCCTGAAGCATCCAGCCGCCTGGACCAAGGCCTCTCAATTGAATATTTTCACCTTTATCATTAACAATTTTCTGCCCGGAAGTCTTTAATAATTGAGATGTCCCAAATTGAGACAATAAAACTGCGGATAATAGAATAGCTCTTTTCATAGTAGTTTCAATGGTTTAAAATAATAGGAAATATTTTTAGAAATTAGTCATAATGAATGGTCACATCATAATAAGAGTCTACATTCAGACCATTTATTTTGCCGGGAATCCATTGTATATGTGAAACAAAATCTTTCAATTGTTTATTGAATTGTTTTTCAAATATATTGTTTTTTTTGTTTTGAAATTCACTTTCTACTGATAAATCTTTAATTTTTCCGTTTTTAGTGAGTATAAACGTAGCAGAAGTATAAGAGTAATATTTTTCTTTTTTCCTAATGTATTCTTTAGGGATTGGGTGCTTTTGAAGGTAATCAACTTGAATTTTTTCAAACTGATTATCCATTGTGGAATTAGGATAACGTGAAAGCTCATCACATCTTTCATAAGAAAACACTTCATCAGGATGACTTTTTATAAACTGTCGTTTTGCAGTATCTCGCAAAGAGTCCATAAATTTCTTGCCGAAGCTTTTTAGAATAAGCCTGTTCATCTCAATTTCCCTGCAGTTTTCATACTGATCATTAGGAAATCTTACACAGGATATTGGGATTTGTTGGGTTTTTATATGATTCTGGTTCAGAAGTATGATAAATTCTTCTTCTCCCAGATAATCAGAGCCTAAACCGGAGAAAATGGTCCAGGTATAATTTTTATAATTGAAATCATTTTGAGCCTGCTTTTTTTGATCATCACAATCTATCTCGTAACCACTTTTCTTCTGATTACAAGATAGCATTGTAATAGCTGCCAGAAATAGAGCAGACTTTATTTTCATATTAACTGATAAGCTTCATAATTTGCAGAGCTATTTTTAGTGCTTCAGTTCCGTCTTCAAGGGATACTTCTACATTTTTGTCACCTGTGATGGCATCTGCAAAAGAATTTAATTCATCAAGAATAGCATTGTTAGGCTGAATATTCGGATATTCAAACAAGATCTGATTCTTCTCTCCATCAGCATTCTCAATGATCATATCAAATGGAGTAGGGCTTTCAGGAGCATCCTTCATTCTGATCACCTCAGCTTTTTTCTCAAGAAAGTCTACAGAAATATAGGCATCCTTCTGGAAGAACCTGCTTTTTCTCATGGCTTTCATAGAAATTCTGGAAGTAGTAAGGTTGGCTACACACCCGTTTTCAAACTCTATTCTTGCATTCGCAATATCCGGAGTCTTGCTTACCACACAAACACCGCTTGCATGGATGTTTTTAACCTTGGATTTCGCCATACTCAATAGAATATCCAGATCGTGAATCATAAGGTCCAATACTACAGAAACATCTGTGCCGCGTGGATTAAACTCTGCCAGCCTGTGGATTTCAATGAACATCGGATTGCTGATATATTCCTTAGTCGCAATGAAAGCCGGATTGTATCTCTCAACATGTCCTACCTGTGCCTTGATTCCATTTTCCTGGCATAAACGAAGAATTTCTTCTGCCTGCTCAAGAGTCTGGGTAACCGGTTTTTCAATAAAGAAGTGGAGACGTTTTTCAATCGCTTTTAAGGCGTAATCGTAGTGATAAATCGTTGGAGTGACAATATCAAGCATGTCAATCTGCTCCAATAATTCATCAAAATTTTCAAAATATGTATATCCGAATTCGGCTTCTAATTTCTTTCCGTTTTCAACATCTTTATCGTGGAAACCTACAAATTCATATCTATCTGATTGATTAAGAAGTTTTAAATGTATTTTTCCCAAGTGTCCGGCACCTACCAAACCTGCTTTTAACATAGCTGTATTAAATTTTTGTAAATATAGTGAATGTACATTTATAAAATACATGACTTTTCACTTGGAGATATTCAAGATGGAACACGTTTATTCATTAAAGAAATTATAGTAAATTCACGGTCTAAAAAATAACGATGAAAAGACTCATTTTGATGGTACTCTTCTTTGGATTATGTACTGCAGGATGTATAGGAGATAGCCCATATGACCCGCAGGCTAAATGTGGAACTCCAACAAATCTGATATTTGAAAAAGTGAATAACCGGCTTTCCTGGAGCATTATTAGTCAGGGCGAAGGATATTATGAAATACAGTATGGGGAACCTGGTTTTTCTTTAGGAAAGGGAACCACAGTGGTCACCAATAAGAATTCCTATAATCTTCCTCTATATAAA
Organism: Chryseobacterium sp. GW821-FHT04C04; assembly: GCF_059420365.1. Classification (NCBI taxonomy): domain Bacteria; kingdom Pseudomonadati; phylum Bacteroidota; class Flavobacteriia; order Flavobacteriales; family Weeksellaceae; genus Chryseobacterium; species Chryseobacterium sp. GW821-FHT04C04. Next base: position 165,853 of record NZ_JBWKTO010000004.1, read on the forward strand.
GATAATAAATATGACCTTTACGTGAGAAAAAATTGCGGAATAGACAATGGCCGCAGCAACTGGGCGGGACCTGTTACCGTTTTGGCCGGCAATACAACAACTTGTGTAAAACCGGGGTATGCAACGTATTCAAAAACAACTTCTTCTGTGAATTCTTCTGTTTTTGATGCTACAGTATCCTGGGAAAATGATGGGGTTTCTGCATATGAAACTGTTTTGACAATCAGTTCTGCACCTCCTGCAAGTGGAGATTTGGTGTTTGCAGGTCAAAAAGCCATCTATGTAGGGCTAAGTAAAACAGTGAATTATAACTTTTTTGTGAGAAAAAGATGTGCTGATAATACCTTCAGCGATTTTTACGGACCTTATCCGATAAAGTGGAATTAAGAAATAAGAATAAAGCAGTCATTTTTTGATTGCTTTATTTTTTGTGGATAATTCTTTGCTCCAATTTCTGAAATCTAAAATCTAATTTCTTACTTTTGTCAAATGCAGGATTCGTTTGTACATAAAGGAAAAAGAAAGATTTTAGTTGAATATCTTCGACACAGAATTGGAATTTCGGATGAAAATGTACTTCGGGCGATGAGTGAAGTTCCGAGACACCTTTTTATCGAAAGTATTTTTGAAGATTTTGCCTATGAAGACAGGGCTTTCCCAATTCTGGCACACCAGACCATTTCCCATCCTTCCACGGTGGCGGAACAGTCTGAATTGTTAAAGATAAAGGCAGGTGAAAAAGTGTTGGAAATCGGAACAGGATGTGGATACCAGACCGCAGTTTTATTGGCAATGAAAGCCCATGTATATACTGTGGAAAGGCAGAAGGATCTGTTTGATTTTTCTAAAAAGAAACTCAGAGAGCTGCATCTCTATCCCAAGTTTCAAAGCTTTGGGGATGGTTTTGCCGGATTGCCTACTTTTGCACCTTTTGATAAAATTATAGTGACCTGCGGAGCTTCCACACTCCCTACAGAACTGTTGAAACAGTTGAACATTGGAGGAATTATGGTCATTCCATTAGGACCAACGGATGAGCAGGTTTTATTCAGGTTTACAAAAGTAGGTCCTACAGAATTTGAGAAAGAAGAATTTGGGGCGTATAAATTTGTGCCGATGTTGGGAAATACCAATCAATAATTCTATCAAAAGAACGGAACTGGTAGAGGAACTGGTCTCAAACACCAATTCTTTAGTAAACCGATCTTATTAATAGGAACGGACTTTAGTCTGTTTTTTATCAATAAAAATTCACCAGACTTTAGCCAAGATTTAAAATCTTTTAACTCCATTTCGGAATGAAAATTGATGGAATTAAAACCCCTCGATCTTGAAATTCCTCATCAGGAAAAAATAAAATAGATACTGAACAAACATTCAGATGAAAAGAAATAAATTTTTAATATTAAAGTTCAATAACCTTACTTTTTGCGAGTGAGGTTTTTTATTTACAATCATCAAACAACAGTATAATGAAAGTTTTTATCAATAAAAGAATTCCCGAAACAGGAATTAAAATGCTGGAAGAAGCAGGCCTGGAAATGATAATACCGGAAAATGAAAACCTTTCTTACGAAGAATGGCTGGGCTATTGTAAAAATACAGATACCATCCTAAACGTAGGGGGTGATTTTAAATATGACAAGGAATTTTTTGATGCCTGCCCAAATGTCAAAGCTATTGCTTTATATTCTGTAGGGTTTGATCATGTGGAAATAAAAGAAGCCACACAAAGGCATATTCCGATTGGAAATACCCCTGATGTTTTGAGCAGGGCCACTTCTGATGTAGCTTTTTTACTCATGCAGTCTGTGGCAAGAAGAGCCAGTTATAATTTCCAGAAAGTAAAAGATGGAAACTGGAATGCATTTGATCCTTTGCAAGCTTTGGGACAGGAACTGTACGGAAAAACGCTGGGAGTTTTCGGATTGGGGCGCATTGGCTATGAAATGGCAGAGAAATCAAAGAAAGCTTTTGGAATGAATATCATTTATCATAACCGAAATCATAATGAAGAAGCAGAACGAGAATTGGGAGCAGCTTATGTTTCTTTCGAAGAGCTGATCAAAAACTCAGATGTATTGAGTGTTCATGCCAACTTTACCCCTGAGCATAAAGAATTATTCAATTATTCACTATTTGAACAGATGAAACCGAATGCTATTTTCATTAACACGGCCAGAGGAGGTTTTCACAATCAGAAAGATCTGTATAAGGCGTTGGTAGATAAGGAAATATGGGGAGCAGGCCTGGATGTCACCAACCCGGAGCCGATGGCATCGGATGATCCTATTCTTGGGCTTTCAAGTGTTTGCATTCTCCCACACATTGGATCTGCTACTGTTGAAGCCCGTAACGGGATGGCAAGACTGGCAGCAGGAAATATTATTGCTTTTTCAAAAAATGAAAAAATGCCTTATTGTGCAAATCCGGACGTTTATTCTGATCATTCATCATAACTTGGAATTATTTTTGTTCTGACTATATAAACCTAAAACCTTACCTATCATGGCACCAGAGAAAAATATTAATGAACAAAACAAGAGGTTAGAACAAATGGATTATAATCCTAATGAAGATATATTTAAGAAAGAAAAGCACATTTCGCTTGATGGAGACGGTAATCCTATTTTAGAAGAAGATTTTGACGAGGATAAAATTGATAAAGGTTTAGATATCCCCGGCACAGAGGATGATGATGAAATGGAAGAAATAGGAGAAGAAGATGAAGAGAATAATTACTGGAGTCTCAGCGATAATGAAGATGACCATGAAGAAGAAAACGATGATGTTTTAACCTAAATTTTTACGAAAAACAAACCAGCCTTATTGATTTTCAGTAAGGTTTTTTTATGTTGAATAAGGACTTCCTTGGGTAGGGGGAAATTCCCCTCCCTCGGAGGGGTGGATTCAAAAATTTACAGAATTTTTGAAGACGGGGTGGTTCCATAGTGCAGCACAATAAAACCCTCTAATTCCTTCATTACAACATTTAGATTATTCCTCACATCAAAATCTGTAATTCTGAAAATAAGCAGTCCTAATGACTCAAGAAATTCCTCCCTTATCCCATCATAAACCTGCTTTTCATCATGGCTTGAACCATCTATCTCAATAATAAGTCCCAGAGTTTTCACATAGAAATCAACGATATAATTTCCAATAATCCTTTGTCTGTCAAAATCAATTCTATGAAATTTTTTTGCACGGACTTTCTTCCAAAAGATCACTTCACCCAAAATTCGGGCTTTGCGTTTTTCTTTTAGTAATACTTTTAAATAGGGATTGTAGGGGAGGTTTTCCACGAAATTCCTACGGATTGAAATTCCATTGATAATGGTTAAGATTTCTTTCATGATTGTTTGTGTTTTTAACCACCCCGTCTTTCAAAGTTTTATAAACTTTGAAATCCACCCCTCCGGAGGAGGGGAATTGAGGTACATCTTTTCAAATATAGTATTTAATTCAAATCTTCGTTTTGTGAAAAGGCAAATAAGCAAATGTATTCCCTTCGCTATTTAGCTTACCCCCTTGCCTATATTTTCTAATTTGAATATCTTTAAAACTTCAAACATTGTTTCAACATAGACCTTTAAATAGCAATATGACATTTCAAGAACAGATACAGCAGGGGATTCCTAATCAGCTGCCACAACCAAAACCATACGAGGCCAATATCAACCATGCTCCGAAGCGTAAAGAAATTTTAGGAGAAGAAGAGAAAAAACTGGCATTGAAGAATGCTTTACGTTATTTTGATCCTCAGTTTCACGCAGAGCTGATTCCTGAATTTAAGCAGGAACTGGAAGATTATGGAAGGATTTATATGTACCGTTTCCGTCCGGATTATGAAATGAAGGCGAGACCTATTACAGACTATCCCGGAAAATCTGAGCAGGCGAAAGCGATTATGCTGATGATTCAGAACAATCTGGATTATGCCGTGGCGCAGCATCCTCACGAACTGATTACTTACGGTGGAAACGGAGCTGTTTTCTCAAACTGGGCACAATACCTTTTAACAATGAAATATCTGTCAGAAATGACGGATGAGCAGACGTTGACCATGTATTCGGGACATCCGATGGGGCTTTTCCCTTCTCATAAAGATGCACCAAGAGTAGTGGTGACGAATGGAATGATGATCCCGAACTATTCAAAACCCGATGACTGGGAGAAGTTCAATGCACTGGGGGTTACCCAATATGGACAGATGACCGCGGGAAGTTATATGTATATCGGTCCGCAGGGGATTGTTCACGGGACAACGATTACGGTGTTAAATGCTTTCAGAAAAATTAAAAAAGAGCCGAAAGGAGGACTTTTTGTAACCTCAGGATTAGGAGGAATGAGTGGTGCTCAGCCAAAAGCAGGTAATATCGCTGGCTGTGTTACGGTATGTGCCGAAGTGAACCCTAAAATCACCAAAATTCGTCACGATCAGAAGTGGGTGAATGAGATCTATGAAAATCTTGATGAACTGGTAAAAAGGGTAAGAGAAGCACAGGACAATAAAGAAACGGTGTCTTTGGCTTACCTTGGGAATATTGTTGAGGTTTGGGAAAAATTTGATCAGGCAGATTTAAGAATCGACATTGGGTCAGATCAGACTTCACTTCACAATCCTTGGGCTGGAGGGTATTATCCTGCAGGACAAAGTTTTGAAGAATCGAATATCATGATGGCTGAGAACCCTGAATTATTCAAAGAAAAAGTTCAGGAAACATTGAGAAGACATGCTGCAGCCATCAACAAACATACAGCAAAAGGAACGTATTTCTTCGATTATGGAAACGCCTTTTTATTGGAAGCTTCCAGAGCCGGAGCTGATGTAATGGCGGATAACCCTACATTGGGAAGAGAATTCAAATATCCAAGTTATGTACAGGATATTATGGGGCCTATGTGTTTCGATTATGGTTTCGGACCGTTCCGTTGGGTATGTTCCAGTGGAAATCCGGAAGACCTGCAGAAAACGGATGATATTGCATGTGCAGTATTAGAAGAAATGGTAAAAAACTCTCCTGAAGAAATTCAGCAGCAGATGAAAGACAACATCCAGTGGATCAAAGGAGCACAGGAAAATAAACTGGTAGTAGGTTCACAGGCAAGAATCCTTTATGCAGATGCAGAAGGAAGAATGAAAATTGCTGAAGCCTTCAACAAAGCCATTAGAAACGGAGAAATAGGACCTGTGGTATTGGGGAGAGACCACCACGATGTTTCGGGAACAGATTCTCCTTACAGAGAGACTTCCAATATCTATGACGGATCAAGATTTACTGCGGATATGGCGATTCACAATGTGATTGGTGACAGTTTCCGTGGGGCTACCTGGGTTTCCATTCACAATGGAGGTGGCGTTGGCTGGGGAGAAGTAATCAACGGAGGTTTCGGAATGCTGTTGGACGGAAGCGATGATGCAGACAGAAGACTGAAGTCTATGCTTTTCTGGGATGTGAACAACGGAATCTCAAGAAGAAGCTGGGCAAGAAACGAAGGCGCTATTTTCGCCATTAAAAGAGCCATGGAAGCAGAACCGAACCTGAAAGTGACGATTCCAAACCTTGTAGACGAAAACTTACTGTAATATATACCATTCAGCATTGGCAACCATCAACAAAAAACTGTTTTCACACCTGAACGTAGAGGATAGTGATCCTGTATGGGAGAAGTTTGCTGAGGTTGAATTTTCAAAGAAAAATATATTTCCGGACGATAAAGCCTATCTTGTAGAAGATGGGCTTGTCCGTAAATATTACATCAACAGCACATCGGATATTGACACCGAAATCTGTGCAGAATTTTACTTTCCCGGTGATATTTTTACCGTTGAAGAAAAAAGCTCCGATGCTGTTTACGAATCTATCAACAACGGACTGGCTTGGGAAATCACCCTTGATGAGGTGAAAGATATGTTCGCGGTAAATCCACACTGCCGTTTCGTTCAGAATTACTATCTGAGCAGAAAACTTAATGCTGCTATGAAACGGGAAATGCTTCTGCTGAAAAACACTCCGCAGGATCTCTATGAATACTTGCTGAAGAACAAACCTCATTATATTCAGAATATTCCTCTGAAATACCTGGCTTCCTATATTGGGATTACGCCTATCTCTTTAAGCAGAATCAGAAAGAGGATTCATTAAGGCTAATAAAAAAAATATTATTAGAGTGTCATTCACAACTATATACCTGCTTTATAAGTTGAAGAACTATAGATATATCAACTTTATAAACGCAAAGTTTTTATTTTCAGCTACGCAGTATTTAAGTAAGCAAAGCGTGGATCGATTGAAAATCGATTTGATGAAGCGAAGCCTTATCACTAGCTTGGTCAACGGCTTGCCGTCATCTTTGCACTCTTAAAATCTGGAGTTTAATAATAAAAACCTTTGCGTTCAACAATGATCAGCACGATTCATCAATTCAAAAAATAACTACAGGAATTCAAGATGATAATTCACTTATATCTTTCCTCCTCCTGTCCCAATTAATTATCTTTTGTTTATTGTCTTGCCTTCCGGAAGTCTTTTCCTTTGCTGAAAAAAGAATATGGAAATACAAAAACTCAACTGGGCAGGCATTCGTCTCACTTCTCATCACAAAACTATCTTAATAGATGCGGTGGAAGACTTCTCTTACTATAAACCTGTTTTGGGTGATGCTGTAGAGAATCTTATGGAATTTTCAGAGCATGTGCAGGCAGATTATATCCTCTTTACCCACTTGCATCTCGATCATTTTGACAAAGGAGTGATTCGAAAATGCTTAAAGAAAGACGGAAAGCTAATCGTCTATGCAGGACTGGAATCTGTTGTGAAAAAGTTGGTAGATGATGTAGAAATCATTGTTCTTGATCTTAATGAAACCTTTACAGAAAACAATATCACCTTCAAACCCGTATTTGCCATGGATGGAGTGGGAGAAATACAATCCTCCTGGATCGTAGATGATGGGACTACCAAAATATTCCATGGCGGAGATACCATCTGGCATAATCAATTCTGGAAGCTCGGAAAAGAAAATCCAAACATAGACTATGCCTTCTTACCGGTAAACGGTGTCATTGTCAATTTTGAGATCATCGGATTGGAATATAGTCCTGTTCCCGCTTCTCTTAATCTGAAAGAAGCTTTTGCTGCGGCTCATCTTCTACATGCCAAAAAGCTGGTGCCTATTCATTACGGATTGTTTGCTCATGAGAAATGCTATATTCCTCAGGTTTTTGATGATCATGATTTGAAGAGCGTTTCGGAGGAAGTAGGACAGGAGTATATGATTCTGAAAGATGGAGCCGTGTTGACAGAATCTTAAATGGTATTAGTAAGGAAAATTGTCATTCTGAATGAAATAAAATGTAATGAAGAATCTCAACAGGAATTGGATGGTAAAAAAACTCCTTGGTTCATTTTAGTAAAAACAAATTAGAAAACGCAAAGGCGCAAAAGGTTATTAAAATAAACTTTCTTAAGGCGCAAAGATTTTATCTCCGATAAAATTGATGACGTGTCACTTGCTGGAAATCTCACATTGAGCAAAGTCGAAATGTTCTTGCGCCTTACCATAAAACGCTCAAAAACCTTGCGCCTTTGCGTTTTTCCAATAAAAAAGCTATGAAAAGTTTTCAATAGCCTAGTCTTGATAATCGATGAGTTTATATTCTATTTACTCTGTTTCTATATAGTTTTTCAACTCTTCGAGATCTGTCCAGACATAAGAAGAGCCGTATTGACAAATATAAATACCATCCTCCTCAAAAATAATACTGATATTAGGCATTTTTCCAGTGTTCTCCGCATGCCTGAAATCCCGGAAGAGTTGATGGGCATATTCATATTTTTTCTCAAAAAGAACAGAGTTTTCCAACAACTCCTGAATTTCTGCAGTTTGTCTGTCTGTAAGATTTGTTTTTAATTTATATTCGAATCCCATAATGATTCCTAATATTTCAAAATTAAAATTTTGTCTGAAAATAAGATCTTAAAATTAAAATTGTCGGTAAATTATTTTGAGTTTATTTTTTGAATGTAGGTGTGGGAATTTTCGTCCGTACCAATGTTAACTGTTGTTTTGTTTAAACTCTATGACGAAATCTTTATTGTTTAAATTTCCTTTCAGTATGGCTTCATTTTGTTCAATTATTTCTAAAACACCAAGATCAAATTCTTTATGATGATTAGGGCAAAGAACAACTAAATTTCCTATTATGCTTTGTCCACCATTTTTTACAGGCATAATATGTGCAACTTCAACATAATTGTTACCATTTTTAGTTGAAATTTTTGAATTGCAATCAGGAAACTGACATTTATAATCATATATTTTTTTATATAGATTAACGATTGGGCTATCACTCCGAAGTATTTTGTTTATTTCCAATAGTTGTTTTTTAGGACTTATTTCTTGCATCTTCTGATTCAAATATTCAAGTTGTTCGAAATAATCTCTAATATTATTTTTATTTCTTCCATTTGTAAGCTGATGGTCAATCAATGTTTGGGTAAATATATTATTTGAAATATTTAAAAAGCCCAAACCAAAATTTCCGCAATATTTTTTAAAGTCTAAAAATCCTACTATGTTATTTAATAAAATAGGTTTCTTAACGTAACTGCCTGTACCTACAACATCGATAAAATCTTTATAGTCAGAGTTGAAGTCTTCAATTACGAATGATGCCCATAGATAATAATTTTTAATTTTATTTTCTGTCTTTCCAACAATTAAAAAACATATACTTCCTTCCGCTTTAAAAACACTTTTTTTCCTCGTGTATATCCAAGTTTGCCTTATAGGCTTATCATTCAATTCGATGCCTTCAATTTTTAGATTAAAATCCAAGTCATCCGCAGGATACTCTTGGAGATTATCAGCATTATGGTATTGTATGTAATATTGGGATTCGGTATTCATAAATTTCACTAATACATATATTAGTATATTGCGTTATCTAAACTATATTATCAAATATATAAAAACTATCTAAACTATAATTGTAGGGAAGTTTTAATTTAGAATGTAATTTTGGAAGCTAATATTAGTGGAGAGTGAGATATTTAAATTTCTTCAGTGATGCCATCTTCTTCAATATCGATTCCATCTTTAGCAAGTGTGTCATAATATAGTTTAGTTAATTCTGATGTTAATAAATCATCATTTAATATTTTTATAAATAAATCTTTAGAAACTTTAGTGTCTAAATTGAATTGGGTTTCATCCTCATTTAATCTAATTTTCTTTTTAGTTAAAGGATGTGATTTTGAAAATGCTATGATTTCAATATTAGGAATATTTAATTTTAAAACAGGGGAACTTCTGGCAACTTTTGTAAGCTTACGTGCAAAAGTAATATCATTTACGAGCTCAGTAAGAGAATCTATATTAGCTACAATATTCATTCTTTCGATTACTTCTAAGCTTGATGTAGCTTCTCTAATAATTACATCATGGATTCCAAAACTTTTTTCAATGGATGGTAAATCTATTATTATTATCTGATTATTTACTCTCATGGCTTGAAATTTAGGAGAGATTCTAAGTAATTCTTCATCAAATTTTTCTAATCGATGATTAGATTTTTTTAAAAATGCTCCTCCTCTTCCGATTACTTCAATTGCAGAGACATTTTTGAATAATGTTATTTCATTATTATTATCAGCTAATACAATAATTAATGATTTTATATCGGCAAATTTTGAATGTCTCAAATTGAAATTTGGTAATCTATCATTACCAACTACAGACTCTAATAATCTTAGTTTATCAGGTATTTCTAGATCATATTGATAAAAAGCTTTACCTCTTTCATCAGCTGTTGATAAAGGTAAAACGAAATAATCATTTTTTTCAATTATCATATTATTAATAGAATTGACAAATAATATTTTAAATACAGGTAAATCTTCTGCCTTAATATCTAATTTCTTAGGTTCTTCATTTTCTCCTGTTAATGCATAAATTATTATTTGTAATTCGCCTTGTGGATTTGATAAAAAAGTTAAAGCTTCGTCTAGTTGGGTTTTATTCATTGGGTTTTATTTTTGATGCATAATAAATTCTGTCGTCAAGTTTAAAATACTTTACTCTATCGTGTATTGTTAGTTTCTGTTTTGTTATTAATATCCTTGATTTCCTTATTTCTCCATTTCTGAATTCTCCTTCCACTTTATATATTCTGAACTGCAGTATTGCTAATGTTGGATTTGCATAGAATAAATCAGTTCTTATATAAATTATACTTATTATTAAAAGGATAAATACGAAAACAATTACATATCTTAAATTTTCAAATTGAAAGCATACTAAAGGAATGATATATGTAGTTAAAAATGTCAAATGTTCGTAATCTATATTTTCAACCTCTGAAATTTTAAATGATAGTTCCGGTGTCCCTTTTGATTGATAATGGAAATCAATAAAAGAATATAAGCCGATGATAAGTGCTAATAAACAGAATAATGGGATTATATTATTAACAATTAAATATTCAATACCAACAAATTCAAAATCCTCCTTAAAATAACATGGAATATGAGAAGTTATAATAATAATCATAACAAATAAGAACCATAACGAAAGAAAGAATAATCCAATTTTCCTAGACATATTTTTAATCTTATAATTTTCAAATATATATCTGTTAAAGTATACTTCCTTACGGTTTCCCATAACTCAAAAACTTTCCACTCCAACATTCTGCTCACAACCTCCCCAACCTCTCCGGAGCTCTAAAACAATAGTAAACCAAATCTCCCGAGTTTCAGGGGTGTTTGTGACTGAACAACTTTTAATTACAAAACATTTTAAAACCCTTTCCAACCTTTTCTACCATAAACTCATCTTTATAAGCAAAAGAAGACTATGAAAATTACTATGCCCAAACCCTGCCACGAAAACTGGAATACAATGACCCCTGATGAGAAAGGAAGATTCTGTACCGTCTGTTCCAAAACGGTGAGAGATTTCAGGAACGCTCAGGACGATGAGATCATAGATGTTTTTGCGAAGGCAACGGAAGAGATCTGTGGGAATTTCAATCCGTCACAGCTTAACAGGGATTTAAATTATTCCTATATCAATGCTTTATTGGTGAAATTTACAGTTGGTGTCATGCTGACAACGGGAGGGATGGTACGTGTGAATGCACAACAAAATAAAGCTAATGATACTTTAAAAATTGAAGAAGTGCAGGACGTTGTCTTGTCTGAATTCAGGAAAGAAAGGAGATTACTTGGTTCAGTTTCTGTAGTGTCCATGGATGCTTTAGCCTGCAAAGAAAAGGAAGGTAAAGGAGCCGTTTCCGATGTACCCCAAATATTGTTCAGCCAGATCTCTCCTAATGTGCATCAAGAGACAAGTGCAATACGCATTGGAGGGGTACCTTCAAGCGGAGCAAAACCCTATAATCCATTGTATGTTGTAGATGGAAAAATAAGTGATTATGAGAAAGTAAAAGCACTGGATCCTAATGTAATAAAAACAGTTAATGTTTTGAAGGAAGCTTCTGCAACGGCAAAGTATGGCAAAAAAGCAAAAGGTGGAGTAGTTGTAATTACGACTAAAAGGAAAGATAAGAAATAAACGATATTTCAAATACAATGTGCCAATATTCCTATTATTAATTTATATTAGTATAAAAAATAACCATGAAACTTACCATACCTAGGCCTTGTCATGAGAACTGGGACAATATGACTTCCGAGGAAAAGGGAAAATTTTGTTCTTTCTGCTCTCAATCTGTTTATGATTTTACAGATCTTTCGGATGAGGAAATCAGTAATTTTAATTTTGATCAAAAGACATGTGGCCGGTTCCGGGAAGACCAGCTAGGCAGGAATCTGAATTTATCAATTGCAGGTAAGATGGCAGCAGGACTGCTGATTGCAGGTGGAGGTTTGTCAACATTCCACGCACAGGAAGCAAAATCTCAGGAAATAACAATGTCTAATGTTGCATTCAATAAACTGGCTGATTCGCCAAAAGAAGATACACTTAAAAAGAAGTCTTTTAGGTTGATAATAGGACAGACGGTTTCAGAGCGAAAAGATCATGTCTTAATTTTATTGGACAATAAAAAGAGCTCTGCAGAGGAATATAGACAACTGCCCCCTGGTAGTATTGAGAGTATCAACATTATCAAAGATAAAACTATTTTGGAACAATACGGTAAAGAAGCTGAGGATGGAGTGATAGTCATTACAACGAAGAAAGAAAAACAACACTGAAAAAAATAAAATTTTCTATTACAGATTTACAATTATATAACTCCTAAAAAATAACGATGAAACTTACCATACCAAAACCCTGTCATGAAAACTGGGAAACAATGACAGCCGATGAAAAAGGAAAATTCTGTGGGGTTTGTTCTACAACAGTAACAGATTTTACAGGCTATTCGGATGAAGAACTTTTAATGAGCTTTAAGTCTGATAAAAAGGTTTGTGGAAGATTTACAGATGATCAGCTGGGAAGAAATCTAAACTTCTCATTAACCTCCAAAATAGCCTTAGGATTATTGGCCGCCGGTGGGATGATAACAACTGCCAAAGCACAGGAATTGAAAGGTGAAGAAGTAAAGAAAGTAGACTTTAAAAAAGGACTCCAGGGGGTAGAAGTCATCAACAATACATTAAATAAAACCACGTGGCTGGGTATGCCTACTGAGGAGGAAATTGAGGCTACACAACCGTTGATCCTTCTGGACAATAAAAAGATAAATGAAAAGAAGATGAAAAAAATAAACGGAGATAAAGTGAAAAGCGTAAAAATACTTTCCGGTGAAGGAGCCACTAAATTGTATGGAGCCAGAGGCAAATATGGCGTTATTGTGATTGAAAGTAAAAAATAAGAGCATGCTGAAATTTATGCAATAGGGGTGATTATCATTCGGAATCAATTGTTTTTTACCCAATAAATTAATACATTGAAGGATGAAAAAAATTGGAATTATAGGTTGTGGCTGGTTGGGCGGTCATATTGCAGAAAGATTATCCGGGCAATATGAGATTTTTGCAACCACTACATCTGAGTCTAAAATACAGGATTTATCAGATAAAGGATATCACGTTACACAGGTTAGTTTTGAAGACGATAGATCCAAAACAATAAGAGAATGGGAAATTGCACCGCAATTGGATGCCGTGATTATTACCGTTCCTTTTGCAGGCGTAAGGGGTGCTGAAATCCCATTGCAGGAGAGAGCTCAGAATCTGCTTACATTTCTTGGAGATTATAAAGGGCAGCTCTATTTGATGAGTTCTACCGGCGTATATCCGAATATTGATCAGGAATTTACAGAAGATGACCGATCTGCAGAGGATGTTCCCAGTGAAAGTGCAATAGCAAACAGATTCCCGGAGGTCAATATTTTAAGACTGGCAGGATTAATGGGTGATCAGCGCCTTTTAAAGAATTATAATATTTCAAACTTGGACTTGCTGGTCAATCATATTCATTATGCCGATATCTGTTCGGTTGTTGAAAAAATGCTGGAAAATAAATCTCATTCCAAAGTCTATAATGTGGTGGCCCCTGTTCATCCCAATAAAGAAGAGATCATCAATGCCCAGAAAGATCTGCCTTATTCAGGAGAACGCACGACCGAAGGCCGAATTATTTCATCAGAAAAATTAATTTCAGATCTGAATTTTGAATTTCAATATCCTGATCCGAGGTATTTCCATTTGTAAATGGTTCAGGAAATGGAGTGATTCTGATGACCCCTAAAAAGAAAAAAAGAATGTAAAATAAGAGTTCCGGCGATCGAAGATCGCCGGAACTCTTTATAATATTAAAAGCAAAAGCTTATTTTCCCACGGCTGCAATAGCGGCCTCATAGTTGGGTTCCTGTGAAATATCCGGTACCTGCTCTTCGTAAATAATGTTTCCTGCAGGATCTATCACAACAACAGCTCTGCTCAGTAATCCTTTCATCGCAGAATCTACCAGTTCCACCCCATAGTTCCATCCGAAATCTGAACGGAAATCTGAAAGCATGATCACATTTTTGATCCCTTCCGCACCACAGAATCTTTTCTGGGCAAACGGCAAATCTTTGGAAATACAAAGCACTACCGTATTGGGAAGATTTCCTGCATCCTCATTGAAATGGTGTACAGATGCAGAACAAACTCCTGTATCTACACTCGGAAAGATATTCAGGATGACATATCTTCCTTTGTAGGAATCCAGCGTCTGATCATTCATATTGACATCGGTAAGGGTAAATTTAGGCGCAGGCTTATTCAGGGCCGGCAATTTGGCATAAGTATGTACTTCTTTTCCTCCCATTAAAACGGTATTGGTTGCTTTGGATTTTTGAGCAAAGCCCACCGCAGAGAAGAATAACAAGGTACTGAAAACTAATTTTGAAAACATGAAAATTTATTTTTCAGCTAAATTATTCTTTTTTCAGGAGCTAAGATTAATTTTAATTCAAATAGATCGAATCTATGATCAGATTATTTTTTTCAAAACATTTTACTTCTACCTTTATATTATCAAACGTTGCAGTTTCGAAGTGTCATTCAGAATGACGAAAATCAAATTGTTTGATTTTTGAGACAGCCTCAATTTTATCACATAAAAAAATAGAAAGATTTATGAGTTCAGAAAATACAGCATCATTCCATCACATTTTTAAAAATGAAAACGAAATCCCGGAAGAATATAAAGTACCGGTTATTCATCAGAAAACCTATCTGCTGAATGGTGAGCTGGTAGAATGGAACGGAGAGGTCACCGAAATCTATTCTCCGGTATGCATTCCTACAGAAAACGGATTAGAAAGAAAACTTTTGGGAAGTATCCCGAATATTGGTCCCAATGAAGCGATGGAAGTGCTTGAAGCCTGTGTAAAAGCTTATGATAACGGTCTGGGTGAATGGCCTACAATGTCTGTGGCAGGACGTATCAAATGCATGCAGAAATTCGTATACCTGATGATCCAGCAGAGAGATCTGGTGATTAAACTGCTGATGTGGGAGATCGGGAAAACATTGGCCGATTCTACCAAAGAATTTGACCGTACTGTAGATTATATCAATCAAACCATTGATGCCCTGAAAGACCTGGATAGAGAATCTTCACGCTTTCAACAGGCAGAAGGAACTATTGCACAGATCAGAAGAGCTCCGCTAGGAGTAGTCTTAAGCATGGGTCCATTCAACTATCCTTTGAATGAAATTTTCACCACCCTTATTCCTGCTTTGATTATGGGCAACACCATCCTGTTCAAACTTCCAAAACATGGGGTATTGGCTCACTATCCTTTATTAAACGCTTTTAAAGAAGCATTCCCGAAAGGAACTGTAAATACATTATACGGAAAAGGATCAGAAATAATCACCCCGATTATGGAAAGCGGAAAAGTGAATGTGCTGGCTTTCATCGGGTCAAGTAAAGTCGCTAATGGACTGAAAAAACTGCATCCTAAAGTAAATCGTCTAAGAGCAATTCTGAGCCTGGATGCAAAAAATGCAGCTATTGTTACCAAAAATGCAAACCTGGATGTAGCGGTAAGTGAATGTATTCTGGGAGCACTTTCTTTCAACGGGCAACGCTGTACAGCATTGAAGCTGATCTTTGTACAGAAGGAAGTTGCAGAAGAATTTACCAAGAAACTAAGTGAAGCGGTATCTGCTCTTAAACCTGGACTGCCATGGGAAAAAGAAGTGAAAGTAACTCCGCTCCCTGAAGTAAATAAACCTCCTTACCTGAAAGAATGTATAGAGGATGCTTTACAAAAAGGAGCAGCCGTCCTGAATAAAGATGGAGGGTATACAGAACAATCTTTTGTTTTTCCGGCAGTGGTATATCCTGTAAACAGCGATATGAAGCTGTATCATGAAGAGCAGTTTGGTCCGGTGATTCCTGTTGTTCCGTTTGAGGACATAGAAGAACCGATAGAATACCAGGTGAATGCATCCCATGGAATGCAGGTGAGTATTTTCAGTGAAGATGCGAATGAAGTTGCAAGACTCATTGATCCTTTTGTAAACCTTGTAAGCCGTGTTAATATCAACTGCCAGGCACAGCGCGGACCGGATGTCTTTCCTTTTACGGGCAGAAAAGATAGCGCTGAAGGAACGCTTTCTGTTTTTGATGCACTCCGTTCATTCTCTATCCGTTCTTTGGTTGCTGCAAAACTGACGGATTCTAACAAAGAATTACTCAATACTATCGTCAGAGACCATGATTCCAACTTCTTGAGCACCGATTATATTTTCTGATTCTAAACGGTATCGTATTTAACATAAATAAAAATCCTCAATTAACTGCTGTGTTTTTTGAGGATTTTTTTAACTTAATGCCGGAAATTAGAGTTTTGTGTTATAATAAGGTGGTGTTTTTGTAAATATCACCTAAGGATTAGTGTGTACATCATGTCTTCACCCGAAAAAGAATTTTTAGAGAAAATTGAAAAGCACAAAGGTGTTATTTTCAAGATTTCTAAAATGTATATGGATAATAAGGACGATCAGAATGACCTCTATCAGGAGATCATTTACCAGGCTTGGAAATCATACGGTGATTTTCAAAAGAGAAGTGACTTCTCTACATGGTTGTACAGAACTGCGCTCAACACGGCAATTGTTTTTCTGCGGAGTGAAAAAAAACGTAGTTTTATACAGAACCAGAATATAGATGGGCTGGGCGTTCGGCAGGAACCTTATAATGATACGGATGATATGAAAATGAAAATGATGTATGAAGCCATCCATCAGTTGAGCTCCATTGATAAGGCCCTTATATTTTTCTTTTTAGAGGGCTTTTCGGGAAAGGAAATTTCTGTTCAGCTGGGAATTACCGAAGTGAATACACGGGTAAAATTGAAAAGGGCAAAAGAAAAGCTGAAAGAGATCATTGCCAGACAAGGAGGAGGTTCCAATTAAAACATAAAACATGGAGTTAGAAAACTTTAAAGAACTTTGGAATAAAGATACAGGAAAGGAGTCTCCTGAAATTTCTCTGGAAAAGCAGAGAGAAATACATTCTCCGTTGCAGATGCTGAAAATCAATATGGAAACTGAATTTTGGCTGATGGTCATTACACTGCCATTACTTTTGACCAATTTTCCATTTGCTTCTACAGATTCTAATATTAGAACTATATCAGCATTTGTCACCATCCTGACACTCGCTTTTATCGTTTATTTTTATTCCCGTTTTCGGAAATTGTATAAACTGCTTCGGAAAAACAGCATCAATACGAATTACGATTTATTCAATCTTAAAACACAGCTTCTTATCTCGAAAGAAATTTACATTTCCTATTATATCTCCTACATACCTCTTGGTTTCATTCTGTCATTGATCAAAATTAATTTTCATTTTGACATGGAGTATAACTTGGCCATTTTCGGAATAAGTCTTCTGATTACTCTGTTACTGGTTGCTTTTATTATAAAGTATTGGATCTATTATATGTATGGAAGGTATATAGATGATGTGGTACGCCTTGTAGATGAGCTCAATGATATTGAAGTAAAATCTTTAACCCAGAAGAAGGGAACATGGTTTGAACGTTCACAGAAATTTTTCATGAACAAGTTTGGAATTAAAGGAAATGTAGTGAACACTGTGATATGGTTTGCATCCATGTATATTTTGATCATTGTATTCCTGACAGTTGTACTTTTAATCATCATCATAGCAGGAGCGAAACTGGATTTCCTTGATTTCGGATCATTGCAAAGAGCATTAAATAAACTGAATTAGAAATTATTTTATCTTCTGCAAATTTTCTATCTTTAAAAACTTGAGTTGTAAAAAAATATCAGATGGATGAGATTAAAAATCAGATGTATTCTATAGAAGAATTTCTGGAACTCGTAAAGAATAAACAGGACCGGAAGGCATCCTATGATCCGGATTATAATTATGCGGTATATTCTTCAAAAGATGAATTTAAGCCGGAAATGAAGGTTTTTATCGGGGATCCGCTGGATATTGGTGAGGATGATAGCGAAAGCTTGCCTGATTTTGTTTTTCATAATAAGCTAAAATATATGTGTTCTGATGAGAACATTCAGGATGTTGTGGATCTTGCATTCCGTCAGCGTGCCGAGGTTACATGCTCTCAGCTCATCACGGCATTGAACCATTATCTTGAAAAAGATGATTTTTTAGATTGTAAATAACAGTAGAATAAGATATTAAATAAAGAACCTGATATAAAAAATGTCAGGTTTTTTTTATGCCATATTTTTACTTTTTTATACTAACTGATTGTATTGTAAGAAAATTGTACAAATTAAAAAAAACATACAATGAAGTTTGGCGGTATTTTTCTATCAGTTTTTTTATTTCTTTTGTAAAAAACTGTAACAATTTTTTTAAACGAAAACTAACTCTATAGAGTAACAAGCCATGACCTCACAAGAAAAAGAGTTTATAAGTAAAATTGAACAGCATAAAGGAATCCTATTTAAGATTTCTAAAATGTACATGACTGAAAAAGAGGATCGTGATGATCTTTTTCAGGAGATTACATATCAGCTCTGGAAAGCATTTCCCAGCTTCAGAGGAGATAGCGAATTTTCAACATGGTTGTACAGAATTGCTTTAAATACAGCAATTATTTTCCTTAAATCAGAAAAAAGGAGAAGCTTTATTACCAATGAAGATTTTTCTAACCAGATGATTGTTCAGGAAGACTACGACTATCATAAAGAAGACCGCCTGGTTGAAATGTATAAGGCTATTCATCAGTTGAATCCTATTGATAAAGCCTTTATATTCTATTATCTGGAAGATTTTTCAGGAAAGCAGATTGCAGAACAGATGGGAATTTCTGAAGGGAATGCAAGAGTGAAAATGAACCGGGCAAAAACTAAACTTAAAGATATCTTAAGCCAAATAAAAACAAACAAACATTAAAATCAGTAATCCAATGAATATCGATGAATTGAAAAACACCTGGAATGAAGATATTGTGGAGGAAACTCCTGAAATAAGCACAGAACAAAGAAATAAGCTCAATCTTCCCCTTGAAAAAATACGTAAAAATATGCGTGTGGAATTCTGGTGGGTCATAGGAATCTTTGTCTTTGCCTTTTTAGTCTGCTCATTCTGCCGACCCTTCAAATTACAATTATATATAACGGTCTTAATTGCCTCCATGCTTATTGTCACCGTTTTCTTTTTTAGCAAGTTCTTTAAATTGTATAATGAAATCAGTAATCCTGTACCAAAGACCTATGATTCTCTGAAAGATCTGGTCATGCAGCTGAATCTGAATAAACAGTACTACCTTTCATATTATATCAGTTTTGCACCATTTATGGTATGTGAAATCCTTATTGTACTGGAGTTTATTCCCTGGCCTAAGCCTTTAAGTGAACTGAAGATTGCCGTGATCTTAATTGGTTCTGTGATAGGAGGGCTATTCTTGCTCTTCCTGGCTGGGAAATTTTGGTTTTACCGGTATTACGGAAGATATATTCAACATATTGAAGGTCTTTTGGAAGAATTAAAAAGATAGATAAAAAATATTTCGGCGGGCTAAAAGCCCGCCGAAATATTTTTATTAATTATTGTCCTTTATTTTCCTTTTCTTTTGCGATTTCATTTTTTATCCAATCCAGCTGAGGATCTTTTTTATCAATAATATCCTGCATACTTTCAGTAACGACAACATCAGGGACAACTCCTTTTCGTGAGTCTGAGAAATTGATATTAGGCTGTACAAGCAATAATCCGATAGGAAACCTAATCTCAGAATTGGGAAGCTTTTGATAAGAATAAAAGCCTGCTACAGTTCCATCATTGGCGCCACCTGTTTCTTCTCCCACGAGAGTGGCTCTTTTATCATTCTTAATCTTGGCAGTAATGATAGAAGATGCTGAGAAACTTCCACCATTGATCAATACAAAAACTTTTCCGTGAAAGGCTTGCTTATTAGGCTTTGTAGGTTTATCAGCCTTCATTTTGTAGAAAACCTTTCCATCTTTTTTATAAGTACTGAAAGCCTGTGCAAAGAAGTAACTTGGGTAGGCTATGCTTTTAAGAGCATATTCCAAAGGATTGCTTTTTCTGAAATAATTCGTGCGCAGAGGAGTATCCCTTGAGGTCACCTGGGAAGGTTTGATCAGGGTAAATGGTACTTCTGCCAAATAAGAATAGAGATTATTGATTTCATAGAGAGAGCCTCCATAATTATTTCTGACATCTATGATGAGGTAAGGAGACTTTGCATTATTAATCTTGGCAAATGTTTTTTTATAAAATTCATCCGAATACTCTCTGGAGAAGCTTTTCACTTTTATATAAGCAATGGTACTGTCTTTATCCAGAAATTTGAAACTCCTGTTATAAGAATTACTGGAAGCTACATAGTCATTCAGTTTCTTTTCCTGAGTCTTTTTTTTCATTTCCTTATCCTTTTCAAGATCAGAATCAGATTTTATTTCTCGGGTTAAAGTATAAGTCTGTTTTTCTCCTTTAAAAAGGGTCTCAAAGGTTGCTTTGCTGGGAAAGCCATTTTCAGCAGTATAAAAATTAAAGAATAAATCTTTTAAGAAATAAGGATAAAAAGTAGTATTGTCACCATCACTGCTGATCAGGCTTCTGTACTTCTTGATATACTCTGAAACGGGAACTTTATTGATGGATAAAATTTCAGTTCCGGGTTGTATATGATTAATAGAATCTCTGTTTTGAACAATATACATCTGCTCACCTGAAATATAATATTCGAAACGGCTGAACATTCCCTTCTGATGTTCCAGCTTTTTTAATTCTTTTTTGGTGAATTTTTTTCTGGGAATTCTCAATGAAAGATGTCCCTCACGGATTCCTGCAATAACCGGCTGAAGTTTAAAATAAAACTGAAGAGGAGTGAGCGGCTCTGTGAGAGTCTGTTTTAGGCTGTCAAATTTATGGTCCAATTCCTGCTTGGGAATGTACCAATAGAGTTGAGGGTGCATCTGCTGTAATTTTGAATAAGCATAATCTACATCCTCCTTAAGCTGTTCCGGTGGAATATATGAAGCCCGCTGTTCGTTGTGTTTTTTTATAGAGGCACAGGACGAAAGTATAGCGAGAAGAAATATTACCGAATAATTTTTCAATTTCTTTGAGTTTTTTAAGGTGCTAAAATAGAAAGTTTAAAATTAATCCTGATGTAAATGAATAATAAATTTTCTACAACACCTGATAAAATTAGTTAAAAAATAGAGTAAAATGAAATATGTTTTCATTTAAAAGCAAAAGTTGATACATTTGACACTTATTTTTTGCAGATGATTTATTGGATTATTACGTGTGTGGTTGTCTTAACGGTTACTTTTTTTGTCGTGATCAATATGAAGGTGTTTGGAGGAGTGCCAAAAGGAAAACGGCTAAAACGTATGAGGCAGTCCAAACTTTATAAAAAAGGACAGTTTCAGAATATCAGCCATACACCATCTATTACAGAAGGCTACAAAATGTCAAAGGTGACTTATGATTTCTTTTTGGGTAAAAAAGATCCGTTGCTGAAACCTTTGAAAGACATTCCTTCTATTCATACCAATTTGAAAGCTATAGATAAAAGTACAGATGTTTTTATCTGGCTGGGACACTCATCTTATTATTTTCAGACAGATGGTGTTTCCTTTTTAGTGGATCCTGTATTGAGTTTGTATGGTTCTCCTTTTAAATACTTTAACAAAGCATTCAAAGGTTCTGATATCTTTACCCCTGAAGATATTCCAGATCTCGATTATCTGGTGATTACTCACGATCATTTCGACCATTTGGATTATCCAACTGTAAAATCCATAAAAGATAGAACGGGTATTGCCATTTTGCCTTTGGGAGTAGGAGCCCATTTGGAAAGATGGGGATTTGGAGAAAACAAGCTTATTGAAGAGGAATGGGGGACAGAAGTTACTCTTAAGAATGATATAAAAATTATTTTTACCCCTGCCAGACACTTTTCCGGCAGGAGAATCAGGCAGAATGATACTCTTTGGAGTTCCTATGTTTTGAAGACGCCTACAAAGAAAATTTTCTTAGGAGGAGACAGCGGTTACGATACCCATTTTAAAGAAATCGGTGATCAATATGGCCCTTTTGATTATGCTATTCTTGAAAACGGACAATACGGAGAAGCATGGAGATATATTCATACCTTACCAGAAGATGTTATTCAGGCTAGTACTGATCTCAATGCGAAGCGTATTATCCCCGTTCATGCTGCAAAATTTGCGTTGGCTCTTCACCCATGGAATGAACCTTTACAAAAGATAACAAGTCTTGGAAAAGCAAAAGGACTTAGCATCCTCACTCCGATGATCGGTGAGGCTGTAGATCTTAATCAGTCAGAACAGCAATTTACTGCCTGGTGGGAAAACTGATCAGGCATGCCAGATCTCTTTATATCGTGCAGGGTGGTTTTCAAACTGTTGTCGGACAAAATCACATTCAGGGTCTACAAGCAAATCTTTTTCTTCTGCGTAACGTACCAGCTCATCCAGTAATAGTTTGGCATATCCTTTTCCTTCACGCTCTTCGTCAAGTTTCGTATAATATACGATAAGCAGTCTTCCGTCAACCTCTATGGACATATATCCTGCCTTTTCCCCGTCAATAAGTAGCTGCAACTCATCCTGATATTGAGATACCTGAAACTTTATATTTTCCATAATAATGTAAGATTTGGTTGATTAAAAATAAGTTGAGAAGATTTCCTGAAAAACATTCTCTCCATTAAAATTACGAAATTAAATAATATGAAGTAATGGTTTTTAGAAATCTTAACGAATTTTATAACATAAATAATAAAAATTTGAAATAATAAAATTCAATAGAAGATGGCTTTAGCCCGCCTTTAAAAAATGAAAAGAGATCCAGCGGCTTTAGCCAAAGCTTCAAAATATTTTCATTTTAGAAATCCCAAATTTAAAATCGCAACCTATTGATGACTTGTTGCTTACATGAATTGTTTTTAATAAAATTAAATACATTCCGATCATAATCTTAATGTAATTAGGATTTAATGATTCCATAGAATTATAAAAAATATTTCAAAGATAATCAGTTGTTTGTCATTTTTATTAACAAAAATTGGCATTTGTGTTTAAAAGTTGGCACTTTAATTGACTCTTTCATCATATCTAATTTTAAAGGGGATTGAAATGAAAAAGTTACTATTAACAGCGCTTCTGGTTGGGACATTCGGCTTGAGCTATGCCCAGTCAGATTATTATAATGACTACAGAAGAAGTATTTCGGATGTCAACTGGCAGAAGGTTGTTGCCGATCTGTTGCTTTCTACAGCACAAGCCAATCAGGTGTATGGATTGAATGACAGATATCGTGATTATGATTCGTGGAACAGAGTATATGTGGTGGATCCCGGAAGATGGAGAGGCGACCGATATAACGAACTGGAAAGAATCATGGGCAGAGAGAAGTATATTATCTTTAAAAAGAAATATTACAGAGGACAAAACCCAGTGATTGTTTACGGTAGAAATAAAAAGGATTATAAAAAATACCATAAGCAACAGGAAAAATATTATAAGAATCAAGAGAAATATTACAAAAAACAAAACAAAAATCACGGGCATGGCCGCGATGATGATTGGGATTAAACTATCATCAACTATATATTCACTTTTAAATGGCTGGCATCTTTGTCAGCCATTAATATTATATCAATCAGAATTATTTTTAGTGATTAATTTGTTTGAATTTTATAATTTTGATCTATGGAATCAAATGAGTCACTCAAAGGTTTTTATGAAAGAAATGCTCCCAATCTGGCATCACAATGTATTGGGGTCAGCAAGATGGGACACTTCAATGTGTTTTCACGGGAATATTGTTCCCCATTGACACCCTACAGCAGAAGAGATTATTATAAAATTTCTCTTATCATAGGAAAAGGGAAGCTTCATTATGCTGATAAATGGATTAAAGTGGACCGTCCTGCATTATTGTTTTCAAACCCCATTATTCCATATTCATGGGAAGCAGACGATGAAGATCAGAAAGGCTGGTTTTGCTTGTTTACAGATCAGTTTCTGCATAATGGAAGCCGTATGGGGAACCTTCAGGATTCTCCGCTTTTCAAGATTGGGGGAACTCCGGTTTTCTTTATAGATGAAGAACAACAGAAAACACTTGCGGATATTTATACGAAAATGATGACGGAAATTCAGTCAGATTATATTCACAAATATGATATGCTCAGAGCGTATCTTCATCTGATGATTCATGAAACCATGAGAATGCAGCCGGCAGAAAGTTTTGAACCTTATCAGAATGCTTCCCAAAGGGTTGCTTCCTTATTTATGGAACTTTTGGAAAGACAATTTCCTATTGACAGTCCTGAAGCTTTCTTAAAATTAAAAACGCCCAAGGATTATGCTCAAAGTCTTTCTATCCATGTGAATTCATTGAACCGTTCTGTAAAAGAGATGACTGGGAAAACAACCAGCCAGCAGATTACAGGAAGGATTATTCAGGAAGCCAATGCCCTGCTGCAACATACAGATTGGAATATCTCTGAAATTGCCTACGGATTGGGCTTTGAGGAACCTGCTTATTTTACCAATTACTTTAAAAAACAAACAGGAATTACTCCCAATGCCTTAAGAATGGATGTTGTTTGAATTTTATAATTCTTAGTTTGAATTCTATATCGCAGTTGGCCTCTGCATGTTCTAATTTTGTCCTATAAAATTAAATCATACCTATCATGAAATTTAAAAAATTAGGAAACACAGAAGAGCAATTGTCAGCAATCGGTTTAGGATGCATGGGAATGAGTTTTGCGTATGGGCCCACAGATGAACAGGAAAGTATCAATACCTTACACAGAGCTTTAGACCTGGGGGTAAACTTTTGGGATACCGCAGATATGTATGCCAATGGAGAAAATGAAAAACTGATCTCTAAGGTGTTGGTTCCGAACAGGGATAAGATTTTTATTGCCACCAAATTCGGATTCAGGTTTAAAGATGGTAAAGCTAGTCATAGTGGTGCTCCCGGAACCTATTTTGACGGTTCTCCTGAGTGGATCAGAAAGGCAGTTGATTTAAGCCTTCAAAGATTAAAAATAGATACTATTGACCTGTACTATGCTCATAGAGTAGACCCGAATGTTCCTGTAGAAGAAACAGTAGGAGCAATGGCGGAGCTGGTAAAAGCAGGAAAGGTGAAATATATCGGATTGTCTGAAGCTTCAGCAGAATCTATCAGAAAAGCCAACAAAATTCATCCGATTACAGCTTTACAGTCAGAATATTCTATCCTTACCAAAGATGTTGAAAAAGAGATCTTACCAACGATCAGAGAGCTGGGAATTTCTTTAGTGCCTTATTCTCCGCTTGCAAGAGGTCTTTTCACCAATATTTATGACGTGCAGAACCTTGGTGATGACGACTTCAGAAAATCATTACCGCGTTATCAACAGGAGTATCTTGAAAATAATACCAAACTGGCTAACGAGATCAATGAGTTTGCGGCTTCCAAAGGAGTGAAAGGAACTCAGCTCGCCCTGGCCTGGGTATTGAATCAGGGAGATGATATCATCCCGATTCCGGGTACCAAACGAATCAAATACCTGGAAGAAAATATTGCAGCCGTCAATATAGACCTCTCCCAGTCAGATCTCGATACCATTGATGCCATTCTCAAAAAATACCCGAATGTAGGGGAAAGATACACTGAAGGTTCAATGAAACTGGTCAACAACTAAAGACTAATATAAAAACTGAGTTCCTGCTTATGATGGGAGCTCAGTTTTTTGTTATTATTCTAAATGAGGAATGTATAATAATGAAAAACTAAATTATGAACAGAAGAGAATTAGTAAAGAGTGGTTTATTGGCAGGAACATTAAGTATGATTCCTTTTTCCAGTGTATGGGCAGAAACTCCAAAAACGCCTGAAAAAACAGGGGATGATCTTTCGGGCTTTAAAAAGCTGAAGCTTGGAGAACTGGAACTGTTTGTTCTTACAGATGGATACATTCATGAAGAAAATCTGAACTCATTTGCTCCCAGAGGAACTGTTTCAGAGCTGAAATCAATCCTTAAAGATCATTTCAGACCCGAGAATTATATTGATATGGCTATGAATATTCTATTGGTGAAAACAAAGAATAAACTTATCCTGTTAGATACCGGAATGGGTATTTTTGCTGATGAAAGAACCGGATTTCTATTAAAAAGCCTTCAGAAAGCAGGATTTTCACCAAAAGATATTACTGATATTTTTATCTCCCATGCACACCCTGATCATATTGGAGGCGTCGTTGATAAAAAACAGAATCTGGTTTTTCCGAACGCCAATATTTTCATTTCAAAAATTGAACATGACTTTTGGATGAAAGCCTCTATTAAAGACTTTCATAACAGTGCCCTGAAAGCACAGCCTGAATTTCTTAATAAGATTATCCCCGCTATTCAGAATGTTCTGAAAACAATTCAGCCAAAGCTTACATTCTATGACCTTAATAATCCTTTCTATGATTACTTCAGTTTTCAGCTGGCTCCAGGCCATACCCCCGGTTTGGTAGTGACAACCCTATCTTCTGGAAATGAAAAGCTGATCTACATTGCAGATTTGATTCATTCTGACATAATTCTTTTCCCACATCCTGACTGGGGGTACTTTGGGGATACCGATCTGGATATTGCAACCACCTCAAGAAAAAAGCTTCTTCAGCAGCTGGCAGATACCAAAATCAGAGCATTTGCCTATCATTTGCCATGGCCGGGTCTTGGTTTTACAAAAACAAAATCCGGTGGATTTGAATGGTTCCCGGAAAGTTTTATGAATTAGGTAATAGGTAATAGGTAATAGGTAATAGGTAATAGGTAATAGGTAATAGGTAATAGGTTGCAGGGATTAAGGAGTGGGAAATAGAAATTAAGAATATAAAAAGAAATTATCTTAATCTAAAGTAATGACGTGCTCAGCATTCCCTTCCGGAGGAGGGGTGGCAAAAATTCAAAGGATTTTTGACAGGGTGGTTAATCAGACAGGTTATGGAATCAATAGAAGCGGACTTTAGTCCACTTTCATAAACAAACCGATTCACCCGGCTTTAGCCAAAACGTATAAAATAACAGATCCTCCCGGCAACGAGAGGATCTGCTTCAACATAAGAAAAATTAGAGTTTTATAATCTCCAAGCCTCTCCAAATACAAGCTCAAAAGAATACAGTTTCCTGAACATCAGGTAAGTCATCGTAAGTACAGAGAAAGCAACTATTGCGTCTATTGTAGATGGAAAACCAAGTACCGCGATTTTTGA
Source organism: Chryseobacterium sp. GW821-FHT04C04 (assembly GCF_059420365.1). Lineage (NCBI taxonomy): Bacteria > Pseudomonadati > Bacteroidota > Flavobacteriia > Flavobacteriales > Weeksellaceae > Chryseobacterium > Chryseobacterium sp. GW821-FHT04C04. The sequence continues at coordinate 193,109 of NZ_JBWKTO010000004.1, forward strand.
GAAGAATGCAAAGAGGATATCGAAAAACATCCCTGCAAATACCCATTCTTTTAATCTTAATAGCCTATTGGGTAGTAGTAGAACAAGAACCCCTGCAATTTTGAAAACGCCCAATATATAAATGAAATGAGAGGGATAGCCAAGCTGCTGAGTGATGTCCCAGACAACCGGATTTTTTGTAAGTTCAAAGAAACCGCTGGCTCCGAACCATAATGACATAAAAATGGCTCCCACCCAATAAATGATTTTTGTTGTTTTTGTTTTCATCGTTGTAATTTTTAATGATGATTGCGTTGTATAGAATTTTACTTAAAAGTCGTTTTTGCTGATCCTGATATCTGTCCGGTTTTTACATTTTGAATAAAAGCTATCACCTCCCAGTTTTCTGCTGAGAAACCTTCAGGAATTTTGAAAGTGGTTGTTCCTTCCAGCTGCTTATTCAATGAGATCTGGTTTTGTTTGTGAACAATCTGCCAATGATGCAGATGACGGCCTTCATTTTCCCCTTTACCTACCTGGGTGGAAGAATGCTTTTCAACCAGATTAATGAGAAGCATATTCTTAGGATCTGTAGCAGACGTTTTATACTGTACATTGATATCCTTTTGGGAAACACTTGCCGATAGCTCTACAGTTGTTTTTTTAGCATTAAGCAGGGCTTCCTGAATTGCATTTTTGATAGAATTTTCATTAGACCCTACAAATTCCGTTTTTCCATTGACAACCAGTTGGGGAGTGTAGACCTGTGAGTTCAATATACGGCTGTACTGCTGTTGTCTTTGTGAATTTTCAGCAGTGCTGAATCGGTCTTTCCATCCAAGGCGGTTCCAGTAATCAACATGGTAGGAGAGAAGATAAACGGGTTCATCTTTATATTCTTTTTCAATTTTCCCCATTAATTCATCTGCCGGAGGACAACTCGAGCAGCCTTCTGAGGTGAAAAGCTCCAAAACGGCAAAGCCATTATTTTCAGAAGTTGGGTGCTGTGTCGTCTTTTGGACTTTATCTTTATAAATAAATGCTGATGTAGCAAATAATAATAGAGTGAAAGCGCTAACTGTGATTAAGTTTTTTAGTATCATTTTTTTTAATTTGATTCAAAAGTAGATACTCTGTAAAGGCGGAAGAATAGAAAACAGGTCCAAGCGGACAAATCAAATGGTGAATCCGGAAATTGGGAAGGGAAAGATTTTAAGACTGGAAGCTGGAAGTTGGGAGTTTCTGGAGTGCAAAAAAGGAATAATATTTTATATTTTTTTATATTGAAAGATAAAATAAACAGGGTAGAACTTAAAAATTGAAACACATCAAATAAAAACAAAAGATAACCCTGACCATATCAATCAGGGTTATAATTTATTTTAAAAAGTATATTATGTGTTGGAATGGTTTCAAGTACTTCCAGCATCCATCCTGTAGCTTCCTTACTCCTCTATCTGTTTTCCAGCCAGGCAAAAAAACTATGCGTCTTCTCTTTATTAATAAGAAGTTTTTCGGGAGTTTCTACAGTGAGTTTTACCAATATTTTACGCTGAAAATAATATTCCATCTCTTTAATTGCTTTAAAATTAACAAGATATTGACGGTTGACTCTAAAGAATTGTTTGTCAGAAACTTGTTCCGCAACCTGTCCCAAAGGCTGGGTAAGGGAAAACTGCTGTTTGCCAAATGTTACCAGATGGGTTATTTCATTATGGATATAAAAATAAGCAATATCTTCAGTGAGGACTGTAGTATATTTCTGATTTTTAAAAACGAGAAAATTACTCTTTCCGGCAGGCTGATTGATTTTCTGTATAAGTGATTCCAGATCCGGAAGGTCACTTTTCTGAAAGAATTTTTTTAGTTCATCAACCTTTCTCAGGGCTTCTGCAATATCTTCTTTGGAAAATGGTTTTAAAACATAATCAACGCCTTTGCTTTTAAAAGCGTCCAGCGTATATTGATCAAAGGCGGTACAGAACACCACAGGGCAAGAAATGTCCACCGATTTGAAAATCTCAAATGAAAGACCGTCCGAAAGCTGGATATCCATAAAAATAAGATCAGGTTTGATCGTACTCAATCCTTCAATACTAGTTTCAATACTGTCGTAAACGCCCAATATCTTTGAGTTCGGTTTTAAATCTAAAATTAAATTCTGAAGGGATTTTGCAGCCCTGAATTCGTCTTCAATGATGATGATATTCATAGATTAATGGTAGTTTTATCTGAAAAGTTTTTTCGTCTGAATAGATAGTCACCTCCTTTTCCAGTAAATGCCTGTAACGCATTTTGATGTTGTCAAGTCCTACACCCAGAGAATCTTCAATGTTTACTTTTCGCTGTATAGGATTTTCAATGATAATTTTAGCGTCAGCGTTATAGATTTTAATATGCAAAGGCTTACTCTGCGAAACGATATTGTGCTTGATGCAGTTTTCTACCAGAAGCTGAAGGGTAAAAGGAGGGATGAGGGTTTGACCAATTTCTTTTCCAAGCTCATTGGTAAACTTAATGCCTTCTCCAAAACGGGCTTTCTGAAGAAAAAGATAGGCGTCTACTATTTTCATTTCTTCCTGAACACTGATCAGGTCTAGTTTTCTGCTTTCGAGGGTAAATCTGTAAAAATCAGAAAGTTTTACAATAAAATCAACCGTTTCTTCATCACGGGTTTCTGCCATTAGTTTTAACGTATTCAGACTGTTGAAAAGAAAGTGTGGATTGATCTGTTGCTTTAACAATTCATATTGGGCGCCCAGATTATCACTTTTTACCTTTTCCAGTTCAAGCTGTACCTGCTGGCCTGTATAATTATTCTGAAGCAGATGCAGGAACATATAGCACACCAGATTGATTAAAATACCCCTTACTTCAATCATCAGCATAACCGGCCCGAAATTGATATGAGAAAGAATAAGCTGCTGAATCCATGCCAGCCCAAACATGATCACCATACCAAAAGCGAGCACCACCATCAATCTTGAATACGATATATGCTGTCTTCGTTTTTCTGTACGGTTCAGCATATAAATATTGATATACCACATGATAACAGAAAATGCTGCCGTAATCCCTGAGTTGACCACTGCTTCTTTCCAGTTGAACTCATGAGAAGCAAGCTGAGGTACGGAAGATAAAAGACCCAGAAAAATGGAGCTTATCCAGATAATGACCTGTGAGATTTTTATTTTTTGCTGTTGCATGAAATCTGCTGATTTGAAAAGGTTAAATTAATGTTTTTTATTGAAAATATTATGATAAATAGTAAAGGGAAACTATTGTTCGCATTCACTATTCATTGGGTTTATCAAACATTTATAAAAAGTAGACCTGAGGTTGTCTTTTACGGTCTGCTGACAGGGGTGTAACTCATGAAATACCGGATTCTTTCTTCTTTGTCGGGTGGAGCCGCATTAGACTGATCATTTTTAACATCATAAGAAACATTTCCAGTAGTATCCGCCTGAACAGTTTCAATACTTATTAATTCTCCAGTGATGGTTCCGCCAATATATTGAGGATTATCATGATAGCGCCAGGTAACCAGTTTCATCACAGCACCAGCTTCCGGTGCCTTACTTTCTTTGGATAAAGATTCCAGCGCTTTTTCATTTCCATATAAAGCGGACATAGTCTCTTTCTTAGGATATAAAGATGTTGAAATGAATTTAAGATTCCCCGGGTCAAAAACAGCTCTCACAAGTTCATTGTCTTTATTATTGTTCTCTTTGCTGCAGGCGGTAAGGGAAACAAGGCTTACCAATAAGATGAAGATTGTATTTTTCATTTTTTCTGTAAATTTTGGATTAATCTTTGGGTATTTACTTTCATAGGAACATCAAACAGATAGCCTGTTTTTTCTGCTAATTGTCTGTGGCAGGCAATGCATGATTCTTTGGCGAAAGACGCTGTTTTTCCAGTTGGATGCAGTTCATCTCCTGAGAATTTTGCAAATCCCCAGCCCTCAGTATCTTTATATTGCTGGGCATCTTTTACCATAAACTGTGCATTGATGAATTTTCCCGGTCTGATCTCTCCGCCAGGCAGTTCCTGTTGTTTCCATACAGATTTTACCACAATACTTCCGTCTGGCCATGGATGAAAATTTTCTGTTTCCACGGCTTTTACAGCAATATCATTTCCATAGATAACACGGATAGAGTTGTCAAACAGCGTACTCATGCTAATCACTTTCCAGTTTTTGAAATCAGGAGTGTATTGAACTCCATTGGGAGACACCTGATGTTTTGCCGGAGTAGGAATGGGAGCGGTGGAGAATGAATGAGGTTCCATCTTATGTTGAGCTGATGGGCTTACAGAGGATAATGAAAGAGTATACTTTTTAATGGTTTCAATATCTTGTGCTGTAATCTTAGCGGAAGGGTGCAGAAGCGTATATTCATGGAGAGGCATTTTCTCACTCTGTATCATATTGAGAATAGCATACATCTTTCCCTGATGTTCGGCTGGGGAGTACTTTTCCCACTCCGAAAAATTAAGAACTTCTCTGGCTCTTTTGATGTCTTTGTTCACAGCCCAGGAAACAGGAGCAATTTTATCATACCAGTTTAGATTTTGCTGGTTAGAATGACAGCTGAAACATGAGTTTTCAAGAATACTGATCACTTCCCTTGGTGCTTCAAATTTTCCTGTAACCGGTTTTCCTTCTAAAGGTTTACTGAATAGCTGCAACCCTCCGAAGATTCCTAATATAGCCAGAAAGACTATTGCAATGGAGTTTCTCTTTTTCTTTACGGTATTCATAATGAGTATTGTTTTTATTTTCTGGACCAAAAGTAGGCAGGCAGCCTATGCTGTGAAATGGGAAACAGGATAAGACAGACAAATTAAAAGGTGAATCCGGAATTTTTGGCTCCGAAAACACACAAGAAAAATCCCGGTAATTATGTTACCGGGATATATTGAAATTATAGTTTACAAAATCATACCACCATCTATGATAATCTCAGTGCCGGTCATATAGCTTGAAATAGTATCATCAGAAAAATGAACAACCAATTTTGCAACGTCTTCTGCTGTTCCTATTTTTTTTAGAGGGATTGTATTAATCATCCATTCATTAATTCCTTCCAACGTTTTTTCATCTAAGCCGGCTTTATTCATAATCTCTGTTTTTATAGGACCAGGACTTATCATATTCACTCTTATTTTTCTTGGAGCTAATTCAGCTGCTGCGGTTTTTGCAATAGAGTTCAAAGCCGCTTTGCTTGCCTGATAAACAGAACTGTTGGGCTTATAAGTAGATGCTACAATAGAAGATAAGAATATTACAGAAGCTCCATCATTCAGTAAGGGGATGAATTTGTTTAAAGTAAAATAAGCGCCTCTGAAATTAATGTTCATCACCTGATCAAAATTTTCGACGTCCATATTTTCAATAGGAATCAATCCGCCCGTAATTCCTGCGTTGATAAATAAAATGTCAACCTTTCCGTGTTGATTTTCAACTTCTTGCTTTAGTAAATCAATGTCATCAAGATTTGCCTGATCTGCTACAAAGGGAATTGCTCCCAATTCTTCTGCTGCCTTTTCTACAGCTTCTTTTCGTCTTCCGGTGATGATTACGGTTGCTCCTTCTGAAATAAGTTCTTTTGCTGCAGCGAATCCGATTCCGCTGTTTCCGCCTGTTACAATAGCCAGTTTATGGGTTAATTTTTTCATTGTAAAATTTTTGACAAAGTTATTTCAAAATGGTATACTTTTGTAACCAGTATCACAGAGTATATCAGTATAACGAATGATATCACTTAACTTTACAAGTATGGAAAGAGATCAAACAGAAGAGCTTAGAGCCTTACAGGATACCCTTTATTTTATTGGAGGGAAATGGAGAATTCCGGTGATCAATTCACTTTGTAATGGGAACAGACGTTTCAGGGAAATTGAACGCAGTATTCCCGGAATCACCACCAGAATGCTTTCAAAGGAATTAAAAGATATGGAGCTGAATAAACTTGTTAAAAGAAATGTTTATCCGGAAACTCCTGTTTTAATAGAATATGAACCCACAGAATATTGCCGAACCTTTGGAAATATTATTCAGGAAATGATCAATTGGGGTAGAGAGCATAGAAGAGTGATTGTGGAGGATAGGTAGTGAGAGGTTGCAGATATTAGGTTGCAGGGATTAGGGACTAGGGATGCTTAATCTTGGTGAATAAGTATGTGCTCAACATTCCCTTCCTTTTGCCGGGGTGGTTTTAACACGGAGATTATGGTCACAAAAAAAGCCCCTTAAAAAAGGAGCTTTTAATTTATATCAAAACGAACAATTAAATTCCGTCAATGATTTCGTTTAAAACAGTGCTTGGTCTCATCGCTGCATACGTTTTATACGTATCAGTTTTATAGTACCCTTCAATGTTTTGAGGTTTACCCTGAGCACCAATTAATTCTGCATTGATTACTTCTTCGTTTTCCTGCATTGCCTGAGCAATAGGAGCAAACTTAGAAGCTAATTCAGCATCAGCAGTCTGGTTAGCTAACGCTTCAGCCCAGTACATTGCTAAATAGAAGTGAGAACCTCTGTTGTCAATCTGACCTACTTTTCTTGCAGGAGATTTATCTGTAGCTAAGAATTTAGCATTTGCTTCATCCAGTGCATCAGCTAAAACCTGAGATTTTGTATTCCCCTGAGTCTGTGCTAAATGCTCTAAAGAAGCCTGAAGTGCTAAGAATTCACCTAGAGAATCCCATCTTAAATATCCTTCTTCAAGGAACTGCTCAACGTGTTTTGGAGCAGAACCTCCGGCACCTGTTTCAAATAAACCACCACCGTTCATTAATGGAACGATAGAAAGCATTTTTGCAGAAGTACCAAGCTCAAGGATTGGGAAAAGATCCGTTAGGTAATCTCTCAATACGTTTCCTGAAACAGAGATAGTGTCTTTACCTTCTCTTGCTCTCTTCAGCGTTTCAGTCATCGCATCTTTTACATCAAGAATTCTGATGTCAAGACCTGTTGTATCGTGATCAGCAAGATATTTCTCTACTTTTTTGATGATTTCTCTGTCGTGAGCTCTTCCTTTGTCTAGCCAGAAGATAGCTGGTGTCTCAGATAATCTTGATCTGTTTACCGCTAGTTTTACCCAGTCCTGAATAGGAGCATCTTTAGTCTGACACATTCTGAAGATATCGTCTTTTTCTACTTTTTGAGAAAGAAGAACGTTTCCAGCCTCGTCCTGAACTTCTACAGTTCCGTCAGCAGACAATTGGAAAGTTTTATCGTGAGAACCATATTCTTCAGCTTTCTGAGCCATTAAACCTACGTTTGGAACAGATCCCATAGTGGTAGGATCCAGTTTTCCATGCGCCTTCATATCGTCGATTACAGACTGATAGAAACCTGCATAAGAACGGTCTGGAATGATACAAACTGTATCTTCTTCGTTTCCTTCTTTGTTCCACATTTTACCTCCGCCTCTTACAAGAGCAGCCATAGATGCATCAACGATGATATCAGAAGGTACGTGGAAGTTTGTAATTCCTTTGTCAGAATTTACCATTGCCACTCTAGGTCCGTTTGCCAAAGCAGCTTCAATATCAGCTTTGATGTCAGCTTCCTGAGCATTTCCTTTGATTTTATCGAAAAGATCAGCAAGACCGTTATTTGGATTGACGTCTAAAGACTTGAAAGTCTCAGCATATTTAGTAAATACTTCTTTGAAGAAAGTCTCAACAATAGCCCCGAAAATGATTGGATCAGAGATTTTCATCATGGTCGCTTTAAGGTGAGCAGAAAGAAGTACATTTCTTTTCTTAGCTTCTTCGATGGCTTCCTGAACAAATACTCTTAAAGCATTTAAGTTCATTACAGAAGAATCAATTACCTCACCAGCCTGAAGACCAGCGAAGTCTTTTAATACAGATTCAGAACCGTCGTTTCCTTTAAATACGATTCTGTATTTTGCAGCGTTTTCTAATGTAGTAGAATTTTCTGTACCGTAGAAATCACCATTGTTCATGTGCGCTACGTCAGTTTTGCTGTCAGATGCCCAGTTACCCATTCTGTGAGGATTAGCTTTTGCATAGTTTTTAACAGCTTTTGGAGCACGTCTGTCAGAGTTTCCTTCTCTTAATACAGGGTTTACAGCACTTCCTAATACTTTAGCATATTTAGCTTTGATTGCTTTTTCCTCGTCATTTTTAGGTTCTGCAGGATAGTTGGGAACTGCAAAACCTTTACCTTGTAGTTCAGCAATAGCGGCATCCAATTGAGGCACAGAAGCAGAAATGTTAGGTAACTTAATGATATTAGCGTCAGGTTGAGTAGCCAGTTGGCCTAGTTCTGATAAAGCATCACCAATTTTCTGGTCATCTTTTAAAAACTCAGGGAAGTTTGCTAGAATTCTTCCTGCCAAAGAAATATCTGGTACTGCGATTTCGATATTTGCTGATTTTGTAAAAGCTTTTACAATTGGTAAAAACGAGTGAGTAGCCAGCATTGGAGCTTCATCAGTAAGTGTGTAATAGATTTTTGATTTTTCTGACATTATACTGTTATTTTTTATTTGAAATTTTAAGTCCCACAAATTTAGTAAATATCATTGTTTTATTTAGGATATTTCCATAAAAAATAGAGGCTTTTGAATCTTTAATTGTATATCTGTATAATTTATGCTCGGGTTCTGTTTACATTTATTGGAAAACAATTTTATAATTTTCATAGGCTGCGCTTTTCTTCATAGCAATCTTCGTTTTTTCAGGCTGTTGGTATGGAAAAAATTTTGTTCGGAAAACTGATTATCAGGCGAAAGACTTTTATTTTTACTTTAAGATTAATTTAACCTTTATAAGACAGGAAAAATTTTCTTTTTTGATTAAATTTGAAGAACTAAAAAAATAAATATTATGTCCACGACAATCACTTTAAAAGGAAACGAAGTACACACAATAGGAACATTACCAGCTGTAGGGAGCTCTGTAAAAGACTTTGCATTGGTAGATTCAGGATTAGCGGTAAAAACACTTGAAACTTTTGCAGGAAAGAAAAAAGTATTCAATATTTTCCCAAGCATTGATACTCCTACTTGTGCTGCTTCTTCCAGAAAATTCAACGAAGAGGCTTCAAATCTTGACAATACAGTAGTGATCAATGTTTCAAAAGACCTTCCTTTTGCATTAGGAAGATTCTGTGCAGCTGAAGGATTGAATAATGTAGAAACCCTTTCAGACTTCAGAAGCAGCTTTGGAGATGACTATGAAGTGACTATCACAGATTCTCCTTTGAAAGGTTTATTAAGCCGTGCAGTAATTGTTACAGACGAAAACAATAAAGTAGTTTACACTGAGCAGGTTTCAGAAATTGCCAACGAACCTAATTATGATGCTGCACTTGCTGCATTGAAATAATTGAAATAATTTTTGTAAAAGCCTTGTAAAGTCAATTTTGCAAGGCTTTTTTTGAATATAAAAACGAATCAATAACACCAATGTTACAAGATAATTACAAGAAATATGGAGGATTTTTTCAGGTAGATGAAGAACATTTTGAAGAATTCTATGATCTTCTTCACGATACCAGGCTCCTAAAATCTGATTTTTTTCTGAAACAGGGAGAAAAATGTAAATATCTGGGCTTTGTTAAAAAAGGAACAATCAGGTCTTTCTATATCAATGATCAGGGACGCGAAATCAATTTTGGATTCTATTTTGAAAATGAATTTTTTACCGATTATGAAAGCATTCTTTGTGATACCGTATCCAATATGAACATCCAGGCGCTCGAAAACTGTGAAATTTTACTGCTGAGTAAAGATCATCTGCAGGATTTATACAAAAAGGAAGCCTATTGGCAGCAATTCGGGAGAATGATGAGTGAAAAGATTTATCTGGATGCCAAAAAACGGATTGATGATTTGTTGTGCTTTTCCCCTGAAAGCAGATATCTCAATCTTGTCAAAAAACAGCCTGCACTTTTTCAGAAAATAGCACAGAAACACATTGCCAGTTATCTCGGAGTAACAGAGCAGTCACTCAGTCGGATAAGAAGCAGGATTGTTAATTAACTTAAGTTAACGTCCACTGATATTTTAAACCGTAGCTTTATCATCATCAAACAAACCTTAACACAATTATTATGGAACAAAAAGAATTAACCATTATTTTGGTACACGGAGCATGGGGAGACGGATCGCACTGGCAATACATTATCCCTTCACTTACAAAAGCGGGCTATAAAGTAAGAAGTGTCCAGAACCCATTAACATCGCTGCAGGACGATATTAATAAGACTAAAGATCTTATTGATGCCCAGGACGGAAAAGTACTTTTAGTAGGACATTCTTATGGAGGTGCTGTTATTTCAGGCGCAGGACATCATGACAAAGTAGCAGGACTGGTTTATATTGCTGCTTTTGCACCTGATGCAGGAGACAGTCTGGGCTCTCTTTTAGGAAGGCGTGAGTCGCCGGGTGGAGCAAGTATTTATCCTGATAATAAAGGCTTTTTATGGATTAAATACGATGAATTTAAATCCGCTTTCTGTCAGGATTTAGATGATGAAAAAGCATTAGTGATGTCGTTGTCACAAAAACCTATTCACGGTCAATGTTTTGGAGATGTAGCGGGAGAACCTGCCTGGAAAACTCGCCCAAGTTGGTATCAGATCTCATTGCAGGACCGCATGATCCCTGCAGAAACTGAAAAAGAAATGGCAGAACGTCTTGAGCCTAAGAAAATAATCTCTTTGGATGCGGGACACGCTTCATTAGCATCACATCCAGAAGAAGTTACTCAATTGATTTTAGAAGCGGCAGCTTCCATTTAATACAATAAACAACACAATAATTGATTAAGCCTTGTGAAATTTTACGTAATTTCACAAGGCTTTTTTTAATGAAAAACGATTACAAAATGGTCAAGAGAATTGTAGCCAATATCAAAACAGAAAACCTCACGAAAGCAAACATTTTTTATCAGGATATCCTGGAACTGGATGTTTTGATGGATCATGGTTGGATCAAAACTTTGGGGAATGATGAAGAAACAAAAGTTCAGATCAGCTTTGCCGGGCAGGGAGGAAATGATACCGAAGTTCCGGATCTTTCCATTGAAGTAGATAATGTAGATGAAATATATCGCAAAATGAAAAATGCAGGTTTTGAAATCACCTACGAACTCACTGATGAAGAGTGGGGCGTTCGCCGGTTTTTTGTTAAAGACCCGTTTCAAAAACTGATCAATATACTCTCTCACCAATAAATACATTGTACAATGAAAGCAGAAAGAATTATTCCTGTATTAAGAATCTTCGACTATCAGAAAACAAAAGAATTTTATGTAGACTGGCTGGGATTTGAGATCGTTTGGGAACATTATTTTGATGAAAATACCCCCGTTTACATGGAAGTGAAAAGAGAAAACATCATTTTCCATTTAAGTGAACATCACGGAGACGGAACACCGGGAACAAGAGTCTCAATCTGGGGAGAAGGTGTTCCTCAATATCATAAAGAACTGATTGATAAAAAATACAAATACAACCGCCCCGGACTTGAAAAAACGTTCTATGGAGCCGTATCTTTTACAGTAATTGATCCTTTTGGAAATAAAATTACATTCGAAGAAGAATTTGATGAAGTAAAGCATAAAAATCTTGAATTCTATTCGCATGATTAATTTTTTTCAAATGATATAACTTATTTCGATTATACAATGTTTTTAAATATACATCAGGAATTTGCACCTCCGGAAGAACTTCGGGATACCATACAATGCTTTTGGTATAACAGAAGAGATTACGGAGAAAAACCGTCCGAATTTACAGTACTGCCGGATGGTTATGCTGAAATTATCTTTCATTTTGGCAGTGGATGCAGTATTGTACATGATGGGACTATTCAGGCTTTGCCTTCTCCGTTTATGATGGGGCTGCTCAATCAGCCTGCTGTTTTTTATGCTCAAAACCAATTGGAAATTATTGGGGTAAGATGTTTTCCATGGGCTGTTTTTGAGTTGTTGGGATTATCCTCAGAAAAAACCGAAAACGGAGTCCATACATTCGAGCATCCTGTGGCAGAGCTTCATTTTGTATTAAAAGACCTCATTACCCAAGGGAAGGTAGAAGAAGCCATTTCTCAGATAGCGCAATATTTTCTGAAATTACACGCACTCATTACAGTGGACAGTCTACTCTTCAAAGCAGGAGCAGCCATGAGGAAAAACTATGGAGCTATTCCCGTGAATCAGATAGCTGAGTCGGCTCATACAACAGTTCGGACATTAGAAAGAAAGTTTAAACAATCTTCCGGTCACACTGTAAAAGATGTATCCGGAATTATGCGTTTTGAACAGATAAGAAATCGATTATGGCATGCTCCGGAAACTCATATTGCTGCTCTGGCGCAAGAATTTGGATATACGGATCAATCGCATTTAAGCAGAGAATTTAAGCGGTATAGTGGTACAACACCCGCTGTTTTTGCCCATGAGGCCAGAAAAAGGAAGCAAATTGTAAACAATGATTTTGTCGCATTTGTACAAGCCTGATACAATTGCATTCCTGAATTTTGTGACATAATAAATACATCAAAAATTATGACACTTAAGCATAAAAAAATAGCCATTATCGGAGCAGGTCCGGTGGGTTTAACCATGGCAGTTTTGTTACAGCAGAAAGGCGTTGAAGTAAATGTCTATGAGAGAGATCTGAATGCGCAGACAAGGGTTTGGGGCGGCACATTGGATCTTCATCAGCAATCAGGACAGAAAGCCATGAAAAAAGCTGGACTTCTTGATCGATATTACGCTGCCGCATTGCCTATGGGAATCAATATTACTGATAAGCAAGGTAATATACTGTTTACAAAGAAAATTACACCCGAAAATCAATACGACAATCCGGAAATCAACAGAAATCATTTGAGAGAAATGCTGCTTGGCAGTCTGGAAGATCATACAGTAATCTGGGATATGAATTTTACCGGGATGGATGAAAGTGATGGCAAATGGCTGCTTCATTTTGAAGATAAGCCTGATGTGACTGCCGATCTGGTGATTGGTGCTAATGGAGGAATGTCCAGAGTAAGAAAATACGTAACAGATGCTGAGGTGGAAGAAACCGGAACGTTTATTATTCAGGGAGATATTCCGGAGCCTGAAAAAGTATGTCCCGAATTTTTTGAATGGTGTGATGGAAAAAGACCAATGGCGGCTTTTGAAGGCAATTTATTGGTAGCCAATCCATATAATAATGGAGCTTTGACTTATGGAGTTATATTTAAAAAACCTGAAGAATGGAAGGATGGCTGTACTTTGGATTTTAAAAATACAGAAGAGGTCCGTCAGTTTCTTTCCGAAAGACTTTCTTCATGGAGTAAGCGTTACCAGCAGTTATTTCGTTCAACTTCCTTTTTTGTAGGGCTGCCAACACGAAGAATTCCATTAGACAAACCCTGGAAAAATAACCGTTCTCTGCCGGTAACACTTATTGGAGATGCCGCACATCTCATGCCGCCTTTTGCAGGGCAGGGAGTGAATAGCGGGCTGAGGGATGCTTTAATTTTATCAGAAAATTTAACGGATGGAGAATATTCAACCCTATCCGAAGCTATTGGCGCATACGAAAAAAAGATGTTTGTCTATGCCAAAGAAGCACAACTCGAATCTGGTAAAAATGAACTGGAGATGCGCGACGTCAACTTTTCTTTTACAAGTCTTATCCAATAGTTGATGATTCTAAAGGGGCAATTAATGATCCGGATCATCAAATAGTAAGATGAATAAAACTTACCTTTACATTTTAATAATAGAATGAAACGTTCAGGAACAGCAGATCTACCTCTTCACTACGGCAAAGTACCGCCGTGGCTGTATGAGCGTATGTCTGTGCTCGGACTTTCCATTATTGAAGTCATTCTCATGGATTACGGTAAAGACGAAGTATTGCGCCGGCTGGCAGATCCTTTCTGGTTTCAGAGTTTTGGAGCAGTGATGGGAATGGATTGGCATTCTTCGGGAATTACCACTTCCGTTATGGGAGCTTTGAAACGTTCTATTAATCCCAATTCACAATCTTTGGGAATTTATATCTGTGGCGGAAAAGGTAAACTTTCCAGGGAAACCCCGTCAGAACTGATCCGGATTGCAGATAAAACCGGACTGAACGGAACAGACCTGGTAAGAGCCAGCAAGCTTTCTGCAAAGGTTGATAATACTGCCATACAGGATGGTTATCAATTATACCTGCACAATTTCATTCTTTCAGATAATGGAAACTGGAGTGTCATTCAGCAGGGCATGCATGAATCAGACGGAACAGCAAGACGGTATCACTGGCATTCTGAAAATATCACATCATTTATAGAAAAACCGCATACAGGAATTAATGGGATTTCAAGAGGACGAATTCTCAATCTTACTGATACCCATGCTTCAGACAACAGAAAAGGAATTCTGGATATTTCTCATACCGATTCAGTAGATGTCATGAAGGATTTTGCAAGACTGATTCTTCCTGCCCATCATGATGTTCAGGCTTCTGACGTAGATCTGAAAAGATTGGGAGCGCTTTTATATGTCACCCGTGAGCAGCAGCCTCAGAATTTTGAAGATTTACTGATGCTGGAAGGGGTGGGACCCAGAACCATGCAGTCCTTAGCTTTGGTAAGTGAAGTTATTCACGGAGCACCATCCAGATTTGCAGATCCGGCTAGATTTTCCTTTGCGCATGGAGGTAAAGACGGTCATCCTTTCCCGGTTCCTACCAAAACCTATGATGAAAGTATCAGTATTCTCAGAAAAGGAATAGAAAAATCCAAACTGGGAAATTCTGATAAATTGAATTCTTTGAATAAGCTTCACCAGATCGTAGCTACAGCAGAAAAAGATTTTACTCCGGATTTTGATATTCAGGAAGTCATTGAAGAAGAAAGACAAAACTCCTGGCGTTTTGGTGGAAAAACAGTGTTTGGAGATGCTCAGAAACCCAATCCTCCAAAATCCATACAGCTTTCACTATTCTAAGCTTTCTATCTCCTAACGTTCTGGTGATGTCAAATAAATGTTTCACCATTCCCATCCTTTGGAGGGGTGGCGGAAATTCAAAAAAATTTTGACGGGGTGGTCAATGTGTTCAAATAACTGTTTAAATTTCATCTGCTTTCAAGTATCTATTATTTCAGTGTCATAGATAACCTTTTATGAATACTTAAATAACTTTGTTTAATATTTTTTATCTTTAATTCAATTAAAAATTTTATTTTTAAAAACTTAAAAAAAATTGACCAAATGACGAATCAAGCCCTGGAAATATGTTACGATTTTCCTTTCTTTTTCCCTGAAGAACTTGCTGAAATATTTCAGGCTCATGAAAAAACATCATTCCAAAAAGGTGATTTTATTCTTGAAGAAGGAAAAACAGCCAATGAATATTATATTCTCGAAAGCGGATTGGCACGTTCTTACGTTAATGATTTCAACGGAAATGAAGTAACCACCCATTTTTTTACCGAAAATGAAGTCATTATCGAAGTTTTATCAATGTTTCAACGGGTTCCGTCCCAGGAAAATATCGTTTGTATTACAGACTGTGAATGCTGGAGGCTGGATTATGACACCTTTCAGGAATTATTCCATAAAATCCCTAACCTCAGAGAATGGGGGAGATCCTGGATGTCCCAGGAACTTTTTGCCTATAAACAGCGTTCTGTAGAAATGTTTACCCTTTCAGCAACCAGAAGATACCTTAATCTCCTGGAACAGAAATCTAAAGTCATACAATTTGCTCCCTTAAAACAAATTGCTTCCTACCTGGGAGTGACAGACACTTCTCTGAGCCGTATTCGTAAAGAAATCGTTTCCCATCCTAAGAAAAATTAAATCTTGCCTTATGACAAGTAGATTTTCATTACACCTTGGTAATTTTGGATAACAGTTTAACACTAAAATTACAAAAAATGAAAGTCAATCAAATCTATGTGAACCTTCCGGTAAAAGATGTGCAGAAAACAAAAGAATTCTGGACGAAGGTAGGTTTTCCAATCAATGAACAATTCTCTGATGATAAAGCAACCTGCGTTGTGTTGAATGATACCATCTATGTGATGTTTCTGCAGGAAGAATATTTTATGACCTTTACCAATAAACCTGTTGCCAAAGAGAATACCAGTCAGGTTCTTGTAGCAGTAGGTCTCAATAGCCGTGAAGAAGTTGATCAGGTAGTAAATATTGCAGTAGAAAATGGAGCATGGCAGCACGAAGAACCTCAGGATTACGGATGGATGTACCAGAACTCTTTCTGGGATTTGGATGGGCATGGCTGGAATATCACTTTTGCCGATATGTCTCAAATGCCAACAGAATAAAATACACCACTAAAAATTACAAAATGAATATTAATGATATTTACGTCAATTTACCAGTAAAAGACGTTCAAAAGACCAGAGCATTCTGGACGGAGCTTGGCTTTTCTATCAATGAACAGTTTTCAAATGATAAGGCAATATGTGTAGTGATGAAAAAAGATCATATCTATACTATGTTTCTTAAAGAAGATTTTTTCCAGACATTTACCAACAGACCTTTTGCCAAAGGAGATACTACACAGGTACTCCTTGCCATCGGAGTAAACAGTCGTGAAGAAGTAGATCATATGGTAAAAACTGCTATTGAAAACGGAGGATCAAAATATGGTGAGCCTGTAGATTACGGATGGATGTATCAAAGCAGTTTTGCAGACATCAACGGCCATCAGTGGGAAGTTATGCATGGGGATGCTTCCCAAATGCCTGTAGAATAATTTGTTATTATAAATACGCATCACATGGAAACACAATCAAACGATATAGAAATCATAAAAAATCAGGTAGCCAGTACCTATTATGTGATTACTTCGAATATCGATGGCATTTCCCATGAAGAATCTATGATTTTTCCCAATGGTGAAGCTAATTGTATGAACTGGATTCTTGGACATTTGATTCATATAAGAAATCCCTTATTGAATATTCTTGGAGAAGAATCTGTTTGGGACAGCGAAAAATTTTCATTTTACAACAGAGGTGAAATTGCTTTAGATCACAAAGATAAATTAATCAACTTCGAAGATTTAAAATCGTATTTAAAACAATCTCAGGACAGATTGGAAGCAAAACTCAATACGATTGAAAGTTTTCAGCCCGAAATGATTAAAGACATATCAACCCTAAGTCTTCATGAAATTTACCATAGCGGACAGCTGGGTTATCTCCGCAGAATTTTAGGAAAACCAGGCGCCATAAAATAAATCGGGCACTTAAAATTTTCAGACTAATTTTCATAGCGATCTGTGACAACAGATACAGTAGAATCATAAATAATCATCTGTACAATCTGTGTGAGAATCATTTTCAACACAAAGTTGAGAGTCTTTGCTTTGCTCGGAATGGCAAGTACACGATTGAAATATTAGCACTATCTTTTAGATGAGTACAATTTTATCGGAGATAAAATCTTTGCGCCTTAAAAACGTACAGTTTGTAAAATACCTTGCGCCTTTGCGTTTCTCCAACCCTCTAATATCTAATATCTAACTTCTAATCTCTAATTAAAAAATGGACACACCAAAATCAAAAAAAATGGAAGTCATTATTCCGGCTTACAGAATGCATTCCCAAAGCTTTATGAATGTTTTGGAAGGCATCTCGGAAGAAGACGCTTTGAAAAGAATTGAAAATAAAACCAATCATATTGTCTGGATGGCCGGAAACTTTGTCAACATGCGTTATGGTTTGGGCTGGGTACTTGGACTTCGGGATGAAGACCCTTACAGTGACTTGTTTTTTCAGGGAAAAGCTTTGGATGAAAGCTTTCAATATCCAACTTTAACAGAACTGAAGGAGAATTTTCATGCAATCTCCGCAAAAGTATACCAGAAACTGTTTGAAGTAACTGATGAAGAACTGGACGAAATATTTGAAATAGGAATGAATATCCCCTTCGTTAAAGAAACAAAACTCAATTTTGCAGGAATGTGCATCGGCCGTGAAGACTACCTGTGCGGACAGATAGGCTTGATGCGCAGAATTTTAAACTATCCGGGAATGAAGTATGATGTGGATGAAAACCTTACGTATTAACCGATGAATCCAGTAGAAAAAGGCTATAAGAAAGTCAACGGAATCCAATTGTATTATGAAATCTATGGATCTGGAAAACCTTTGGTTCTGATTCATGGAGGAGGTTCTTCTATGCTGTACGATTTTGAAGAGGTTATTGTAAGACTGAAGAATAGCTTTCAGTTAATAGGAATCGATCTGCAAAATCACGGGCGAAGTGAGCATCGTGATATTCCTGAAACATTTGAACAGGATGCGGATGATGTTGCCGGACTTTTGGCAGAGCTCAACATTCAAAAAGCCTCGTTCTGGGGATTCAGCAACGGTGGAAATACGGTGATGCAGGTTGCTCATCGCCATCCGGGAATCGTAGAAAAACTGGTTGTTGCCTCAGCATTTTATAAAAGAAACGGAATGATAGACGGATTTTTTGAAGGAATGCAGGAAGCTACATTTGAATCTATGCCGGAGCCTTTCAAAATTAATTTTTTAAACCTCAACCCGGACTTTTCAAAGCTGGAAAACCTTTTTGAGAAAGACTGCAGAAGGATGCAGACTTTTGAAGATTGGAATGATGAAGTGCTGGCTTCCATACAATCGCCTGCATTATTTATCAGTGGAGATAGAGACGTTATGAAACCGGAGCACGCAGCAGCGATGTGGCGTTTGGTGAAAGACTCACGATTAATGATCCTTCCCGGAACTCATGGCGTATATATGATGCCTGACTTTGACGGAAGTATTGATGAAAATTTAATAGACTTTACAGTCAAAGAAGTAGAAAAATTTTTAAACCATTAAGACCTTTAAAATAGTATGTTGAGGGAAGGTAAATCATAATAATCGATACGCCTTTAAATTAAAACTCTGCTTACTATTCATAGTAAATTAATCAATCCTTAATGGACCAATAGTAGAACCTTTATTTTATAATAATAACTTTAAAATTAAAAATCATGGCTAAATTAAATCCGTATCTGAATTTTGACGGAACAGCTGAAGAAGCGTTCAATTTTTACAAAACTATTTTTGGAGGTGAATTCGTCGGAGGAATTCATAAAATGGGAAATGCTCCAGGCACCGAAAACCTCTCAGAAGAAGAAAAAAACAGAGTAATGCACATCGCACTGCCTATTGGGGGTGACCTTTTAATGGCATCTGATATTGTACCCGGATTTGGGCAGACCCTTACCGTAGGGAACAACAATTATGTTTCTATTTTCCCTGATTCCAGAAACGAAGCAGACAGACTTTTCAAAGAACTTTCTGATGGCGGAAATGTAGAAATGCCGATTGAAGATCAGTTTTGGGGAGACTATTTCGGATGCTTTCAGGATAAATATGGTGTTCATTGGATGGTGAACTATAATGAAGAATATGCAAAATAATCCTATATTTAACTAATGATAAAAGAGATGAAGCTGTCTCAAAAGTGTCATTCTGATAGAAATGAAATGGAGTGGAGAATCCCATATGTTTGGGAATCAGTAATATTCTTGCTTCGTCAGAATAACAGAAACCCAATTTTTTGACTTTTGAGACAGCTGCAGCTCTTTATTTAAACTTTAAAAAAATAGAACTATGGATCCAATTAAAATAGACATTACAATTTTAGCACCGGTTGAAAAGGTTTGGAATTATTTCAATGAGCCAAAACATATTACAAAATGGAATTTCGCTCACGAAAGCTGGCAGTGCCCTAGTTCTGAAAATGACCTTAAGGTAGGTGGTAAATTCAAGACCAGAATGGAAGCTAAAGACAAAAGCTTCGGATTTGATTTTGAAGGAGTATATGATGAAATTATTCCTCATGAAATGATCAGATATCATATAGAAGACGGACGTAAAGTAGAAGTCGTTTTCGATAAAATAGATGAAAATACAACGAAAGTCATTGAGATTTTCGAGCCCGAAAAGCAAAATTCCGTGGAAATGCAGCGAGATGGCTGGTATGCCATTCTTAACAACTTCCACAAATATGTAGAGAATCATTAACTATATTTTTTTGTAGCCATGATCAATTTAGTTATCATGTCAAAGAGTTTAAATTTCATTTATACTTTTAATTATGACCCTCAAGAAGAATTTCTTCATGGGGTTATTGCAATACCTGCAAGAAGAGCTTTAGAAAAAGAAAAAATAAATTCTTTAGAAAAACTATCAGATTATTCTGAAAAAGAAATTATGCAGCTTCATGGTTTCGGGAAAAATACGATGGTAAAACTGAAGAACTATATGAAAGAAAATCAGGTAGGCTTTAAGGAAGTATAATACTATATAAACGAAATTGTATGCTTTTGCAGATAAAAACGACTTTTTTTAAGTGCAAAAGCATACAATTTCGCTTGCTCTATGTTTTTTGAAAAAATAGAATACCCTAATAAAATGTAAAATTATGAATAAAGATATTTTCCCATGTCTCTGGTATGACGGAGACGCTAAGCAGTCTGCTGAATTTTATTGTAAAGTTTTTGGAGGCGAAATTACAGCAGATACCCCTGTAGTGATGAATGTTGACCTGTTCGGACAGAGGCTGATGCTTCTGAACGGAGGTCCGGAATTTAAAAAAAATGCTTCCATCTCTTTCATGGTGATCTGTGAGACAGAAGATGAGGTTCAGAAATACTGGGACCAGTTACTGGATGGCGGTATGGCCCTGATGGAACTGGGTTCTTATTCCTGGAGCAAAAAGTACGGATGGGTTCAGGATAAATACGGTGTAACGTGGCAGCTGTTTTTGGGAGAGAAAGCAAGTGATCAGAAAATAATTCCTACTTTGATGTTTATCCATCAGAACAATGGAAAAGCAAAAGAAGCAATAGAGCTGTATACGCGGACTTTTCCCAACTCAAGCATAGGAAATATATTGACCTATGGAGCAGGAAGTGAAGGGCATGATATACCGGAACCGGCAGAAAATATTCAGCATGCTCATTTTGTTATTGACAATTACAGCTTATTCTGTATGGATAATTCTTATGATCATCAGTTTGATTTTAATGAAGGAATATCATTGGTTGTAATGACGGATGACCAGCAGCAGACTGATCATTATTGGAATACCCTGACGGCAGATGGAGGCAGAGAAAGTATGTGTGGCTGGTTAAAAGATCAATATGGAATGAGCTGGCAGATTGTACCTAAAAGACTCATTCAGCTAATGAACGACTCCGATCAGGAAAAAGCTTATAAAGTAGTTCAGGCAATGATGAAAATGCAGAAAATCATCATTCAGGATTTGGAAGATGCTTATCATTCTTAATTTATTTTCGGCGTATTGTTTGATATGATTTAGAGAAGAGATTTGCTTATGAAAACACAGAACAAGTCAAAATCTAAGTCAAAAGTCCCTAAAGAAGGGTTGTTTCCGGAAATTATCCGGAACGATTATAAGGGAAGCCGGAAGCTGCTGGGTAAAAAAGCAGTTATTTCCGGAGGAGACAGCGGTATCGGACAGGCTGTAGCCATTCATTTCGCCAGAGAAGGGGCAGACCTTGCCATTATCTATAAAGAAAGTGACAAAGATGCCAAAGAAACTAAAAGCCTTGTTGAAAAGGAAGGTCAGAAATGTCTTTTGATAAAAGGAGACCTTACCCGAAAGGCTTTCAGAACCAAATGCGCAGAAAAGATTAAAACAGAGTGGAAGAACCTTGATATCCTTGTTAATAATGCAGGAATTCATACCTCAAAAAACAGTCTGGAGAAAATCTCTGATGAACAGATTCAGGAAACGTTTGATACCAATATCCTTTCTATGATTTCTGTCACCAGAAATTTTCTTCCGCTGATAGGAAAAGGAGGACGGATCATCTGTACAACTTCTGTCACCGCTTATCGCGGAAGTGATCATTTAATTGATTATGCTGCGACCAAAGGAGCGGTCTTATCTTTTATCCGCTCATTGGCAGATAACCTTGCTGAAAAGGAAATTCTGGTCAACGGAATAGCACCGGGACCTATATGGACTCCACTTGTGAAAGAAGCTTTCGAAGACCTCTCCAGGTTTGGAAAAGATACTCCGCTGAAGAGAGCAGGACAACCTTCAGAAGTGGCGCCCGCTTATGTTTTTCTTGCTTCTAAGGATGCAAGTTATATTACAGGAGAAATAATTCACATCAACGGTGGTGATTTTGTCGGAGGATAGAAAAGAAGTTAGGAGTGATTGTACAATAAATCTCTCACTCTCCAACCCAATCACCAGCAACCTAAAACTTAAAAAAATATATGGAAAAATTATCATACGAAATAGAAATTAATGCCGAACCTGAAAAAGTATGGAGTGTGCTTTGGTCAGATATTACTTACAGGCAATGGACAACAGCTTTTACAGAGGGTTCTTTTTATGAAGGGGCTCTTGAAGAGAAAAGTATCGTTAAATTCCTGGATCCCAAAAACAACGGAATGTACAGCCGGGTAGAGAAAGTAATTCCTAATGAAGAAATAAAATTTTTGCATCTTGGTGAAATTTATGAAGGCATTGAAGTTGCTCAGGATTGGGGGGAGGCAACAGAAGCTTATTTTCTTGAGGAGAACGAAGAAGGAACATTACTGAAAACAGAAATTCAGACTCCTGCAGAGTTTAAAGAATTTTTTGAAGAGAAATTCCCGAAAGCGATGCTTATTGTTAAGCACTTATCGGAAAATCAGCTGTAGTCATACATGAAGGAGGTTTATGAAATATTCTAACCAATCATTAAAATATAAAATATGGAAACCTTATCATACGAAACAATAATTGATGCTCCCTTACAGAAAGTCTGGGACATTCTCTGGAGCCCTGAAACATATAGTGAATGGACCCGGTATTTCGGTGCCGGATCTGTCATGAAATCCGACTGGAAGGTAGGTGGCAAAACCTATTTTCTGAATGCTCATGGTGAAGGAATGGTTTCAACCATAGACAGTCTGGAAGAACCCAATCAGATTGTTTTCAAGCATTTGGGAATGGTAGATAAAAATGGAACAGAGGATACCCAAAGCAAAGAAGTAATGGAGTGGAACGGAAGCTTTGAAAAATATTTTTTGATCGATTTTGGAGGAAAAACAAAACTTCATGCCGAAGTTCAGGTTGAAAAACAATGGGAAGATCATATGAACACAGGTTTTACAAAAGGTCTGATGGTCGTGAAAAGCCTCGCTGAAGGAGTAAGCCTTGATTCAGTATAATGAAGTTTAGAATTTAAGGTTTAGAGTTTAAAGTTGAGAGTTGATGATGATCTAATCATAGTCTTAAGTTTTATATTTTAATCCCGTATTCCTGCTACCTATCACCTATTATCTCTCACCTAAAAAATATGAAACTATTAGTAATTCTTTTCGTAACATGTATTCTGGCGTTGCTGGGAACTTTTTTATTTCAGGGGAAACCAGATTTTATATTTTCAGGCAATCTGGGAATGGCAGTCTTTATTGTGTTTACAGGTTTTTCACATTTTAAATTTCAGAAGGGAATGGCGATGATGATTCCTGATCTTATGCCTGCAAAAATGTTTTGGGTATATTCTACAGGAGTCCTTGAAATTGCAGCAGGAATTGGTCTTATGATTCCGGCCATTCGTGAAATAACAGCAATTTTACTGATCATTTTTTATGTATTGGTTTTTATTGCCAATATCAATTCTTCCAGAAAAAAGATTAATATTTTTAAAGCAGATTATACAGGTCCTGGGATGAAATATCTTTATTATCAAAGGATACCCATGCAGATTATTTTAATAGTCTGGACCTGGTATTTTGGAATTTATTTACACTAAGTAAAAGACAGTCTTTAAGGCTGTCTTTTTTAATAAAATCATATTTTTTTATTTAATTGATAAAATAGTGTAACGTTTTATAGGGGTAAGGTGTCTTATTGTATAAGTGCATTTATTTTTTATTGTTTTAAAATAAGTGCTTTCTATAACTTTAACCTTAAAAACAGAAGTTATGCACCTAAATCACAAAATTTTCGGTACAGCCATAATTGTACTATCTACTATGATGATCAACGCACAAAGTTCTACAGCCAAGCTGCCTGGAGATCCTACTTTACCATCTTCCAAAGCTAATATTGAGAAACTTATCTCTTATGATAAAGGAAACTTTACCTACAAAGTTGAAGATTACTTTGCAAGACCAAAAGCTTCAGGATTTAAAATCTCTCCTGACGGGAAATATCTTTCTTATAAAGAAAAAGATCAGGACAAAAAAAATCATGTCTATGTAAAAGACTTAAGTACGGGAAAAGCTACCAAAGCCATCGTAGAAAAAGACGATCTGATCAAAGGCTACGGCTGGCTGAATAAAAAACGTCTTTTTTATACTCAGGATAAAGGAGGAAACGAAAATATTCACTTGTATGCTACAGATATTGATGGAGGAAACCAAAAGGATTTGACACCCTTTGACGGAGTTAAAGTAGGTTCTATTATTCCTGTAAAAGATACTGACTTCGTTGTGGTTACCATGAATAAAAACAATAAGCAAATCTTTGAACCTTTTAAAATCAACTATATTACCGGAGAAACTACCCAGTTGTATGAAAATAAAGATGTAAACAGTCCTATTGATGATTATATTTTTGATAAAGATGGAAATCTGAGAGGCTACAGCGTTCTGGAAAACGGGCTGACAACAAAAACATATTATAAAGATCTGCAGACAGGGAAATTCAACCTGATTAAATCTGCGGACTGGTCTGATACCTTTGGAATCATCAGCTTTAATGACAATTCTAAAAATAAAGATGAAGCGTATGTGGTGACCAATCTGGATAGTGATAAGGCAAGAATCGTCCTGTATGATCTAAAGAAAAATGCAGTGATCAAAGAGGTTTATTCCAATCCTGTATATGATGTGAGCTCAATAAGCACGGCTGGCAAAAACAGAAACTATGAACTGGATTATATCAGCTATGAAGGAACAAAAGGAGAGACTATTCCGGTAAGTAAATTTTATAAAGAAATTGATGCCCAATTAAAATCTCAATTTGAGGGCAAAGAGTTCGGTATCGCTTCTTCAGATGATAACAATGATAAGCTATTAGTTGTTGTGGGAAGTGATAAGCTTTATGGAACCTATTATGAATATGACACAAAAACGAAACAGACCAAACTTCTTTACAACCTGATGCCTCAGCTGAAGGAAGAAGATATGGCTGAAATGAGACCTATAGAATTCAAAAGCAGAGACGGAGTTACTATTCATGGATATATCACACTGCCTAAAGCAGCATTGGACGGCAAAAAAGTTCCAATGATTGTGAATCCTCACGGTGGTCCTCAGGGGATCAGAGACAGCTGGGGATTCAATCCTGAAGCGCAATTATTTGCGAGTCGTGGATATGCTACCCTTCAGGTCAATTTCAGGATTTCCGGAGGCTATGGTAAATCATTCCAGAAATCAGGTTATAAACAAATCGGAAGAAAGGCGATGGATGACGTGGAAGATGGAGTAAAATATGCAATCAGCCAGGGATGGGTTGATAAAGATAAAATAGCCATCTATGGAGGAAGTCATGGAGGATATGCAACATTAATGGGACTTATTAAAACTCCGGATCTGTATACTTGTGGAGTAGATTATGTTGGAGTTTCCAATATTTTCACTTTCTTTTCTTCCTTCCCGGAATATTGGAAACCTTATAAAGAAATGGTAAAACAGATCTGGTATGATCTTGATAATCCTGAAGAAGCTAAAATTGCTAAAGAGGTTTCTCCAGTGTTCCAGATAGACAAAATCAAGAAACCATTATTTGTAGTACAGGGAGCTAATGACCCAAGGGTGAATATCAATGAATCTGATCAGATTGTAAAAGCGATGCGTGCCAAAGGTTTTGAAGTTCCTTATATGGTAAAATATGATGAAGGACACGGATTTGGAAAAGAACCCAACAGAATTGAACTTTATAAATCAATGCTAGGATTCTTTGCAGAAAATTTTAACAAATAAACTATTAATTTTATAATGATGGAAACGGAAGGCTTTTGCCTTCCGTTTCCTGTTTATAGAGGTAGTGATAACATTATTTAACACTATATAACGGTATGATGACTCAGAAAAAAATGTTTTCTGCAGAAATTTGTGGAATCAAAAAAGATATTATGATACACAGATTATTTTTACTATTGTTTCTGACAATTACGATAACATATTCCAAAGCTCAGGGCAATGCTGGAGAACAGGTTAATATCAATGCTCAAAAACCATTAAAACTTTCAGTTCCTTTAAAGGACAATACCCGTGAAAGTATTGAAATTCCCTTTGAAGTAGATAACGGAATCATTTATGTACAGGCAGAATTCAATGGAGAAAATGGTACATTCATACTGGACAGTGGAGCTCCTGATCTTATATTGAATTCAGATGCAGAAAATATGGTTTACGATTCATCCAATAAAAGTGATGCCTCAGGCGTGGGAGGGAAGGTAAAAAAATCAGGAACTGCCCATATACAATCATTCGACTGGTATGGAATTACTCTTTCTGATGGAGATGTACTTTCTGTTTCCATGTCTCATCTTACAAAGAGAAAGATTTTAGGATTAATAGGATATCGTATATTTAATGATTACGCTTTAACCTTTGATTACAAAAAATCAAAGATTACCGGAACATTAAAAACATCCTTATCTCAGGAAAAAGAACGAAATGGAAAGCTTCTTGCAACAATTCCGTTTGAAATGTATAAGCATATTCCTGTACTTCAGATAGAAATTAATGGAAAGATGTATAATATGGGTCTGGATACAGGTGCTGCAGCCAATTTATTTTATGAAAAATATGTTCCCGAACTGAAAGAGTCCATCATCAGATATAAAGAATCTGACCTTACCGGAATTGGTGGAAAAGTTAAGGCAAAGAAAGGACGCGTTAAAAAAATAACCATAAGAGGTGTTGAATATAATAAGCTGAATTTTATTTTTGAAGATGCTACGCTTACTGCTCTCAACCAGGGCAGTACGTTAAAACTCGATGGTCTGTTAGGGTATGAATTCTTAAAGACCTATAAAACAACGATCGATTTTAAAGCTAAAGAAATCCGTATTTATGAGTAATGAACAAAAAACTGCTATTGAATTCAATAGCAGTTTTTTATTAGTCTATTATTAACCTATATCCGGTAGCTCTTATATTGATGATGCTTATTCTTGGATCATCGGCAAGCTGTTTCCGCAATTTGGAGATGAAAACATCCAAACTTCGTCCGTTAAAAAAATTATCGTCTCCCCAAAGCTCGAGTAATGTTTCTTTCCTGGAAAGAATGCCATCTTTATTCGTTGCTAAGCGATAAAGAATTTCACCTGACCTGGGAGATAGGCTGATTTCTTTTTCTTTATGGCTTAATTTGTATGTGGCAGAATTGTATTTATAATTTCCGATGGCAATTACTTTTTCAGGATTAGCAGATGGAGCAGATACATTCTTAACCAAACGGTAAATTCTTGCGGCTAATTCTTCTATGCTGAAAGGTTTTCGCATATAATCATCGGCACCAATTTCAAACCCTTTTAATACATCTTCTGTTAATACACGGGCAGAAAGAAGAATCAAAGGAATGCTGTTCCCCTGTTCTCTTAGTGTTTTGAGAAAAGTATAACCATCCAGTTTCGGCATCATAATATCGGCGACTACAATGTCAAAGTTTTCATTATGGATCGCTTCCAACCCATCTATGCCATTGGTAACCCATGTTACCGAAAAATGATCTCTGGTAAGCATATCAGCTGTGACTTCTCCTAATAATGGATCATCTTCAAGGTATAGTATTTTTATTTTAAGGCTCATAGGCTACTATTTTGATTTCTATTAAGGAACCTTCACCCTCAGGCTTCAAAACTCTGATGCTTCCTCCTTGATTTTTTAAAGTTTTTTTCACAAAACTCAGACCAAGCCCAAAACCTTTTACATCATGCAGGTCATCATTACTGATCCTGAAATAAGGTTCAAAAATTTCATCAGAATATTCACTGGGAATTCCTATTCCATTGTCTTTAACCAGAATTATTGTCTTTTTTCCTATTTGTTTTGCTGAAATAATAACTACTGGTTTTTTTTCTGAGTATTTTAAAGAATTGTCAATCAGATTTAGAAAAACTTGTTTCAGTTGTTCAGCGTTTCCTTTGATATAAATAGATTTATCAACTTCTTGAAATAGAATAGTTGCTTCATAGCTGTTGATAATAGTTGATAACATACTTTTTGTTTCCTCAAGTAAACTTAATAAATGAATTCCAGTGGTTAGCTGTTTATCTTTTGTGTCCTCTGCTTTGGCATTTTTGAGTATTGAATCTACTAAAAATGAAAGCTGTTGAGCCGCTTTTTGGATAATTGTAGCATATTTTCTGGCACCTTCTGGTTCCATGACAATATTATGTTTTTCCAATCCTTCTGCAGTAATCAGTAAAGTAGAAATAGGGATTTTTAATTCATGGGTCATATTTCTTGTAAAGATTTCTTTATTTTTTAACACCTTTTGGTTCAGGAGTAAAGTACTGTAAAGAATATAAAAAGTACCGATAAAGAGAATAATATAAAGGATGGAGAAAAGAATGATCCCCGGCATCTTATTCATGATGATGATTCTTGTTAGATGATCGATATGAATGCGATAGGTATTGTCATCATTGGAAGGGGTAACTTTGCCCGTCGTATTTTTTTCTTTAATAGGAAGATTTAGGGGATAGGTGCGTTTGGAGATTGCATTTTCATGATAAATAACTACTTCTTCATTGGATAATTCCGGAATTGATGTTTTAATATCTTTATATAATATCCTGTCCATAACATTGCTGTTAGGATCAAAAGAGGATGTTTTATAAAGAGTATCCTTCTTAATTTCAATTTTTAAAAGCTCAGTACTCGTTTTCTTTTTATTCGCTTTAGTTTTCGTTTTCGTTCCATTTTTAACCGTTTGTGCCACAAAATTCTGAGAATTCAAATTAGGATATAAATCGAACCGTATTTTTCCCTCACCAAATATAGAATCCAGCTTTTTTTTGTCACCATCAGAATTTCTTACCAAATTGTTAAATAGAATTTGGGTCATTTCAAATTTAGTCTGTTCAAGAAACTCTTTTCTTTTATTTTGAAAGCTGTTTATTACCCAATATCCCTGAAAGACAAGTATGATAATGGTTGTAATAATAAACAGTGGTTTTCCAAAACGTATTAAGAATTGACGCATATTATTTTTTTTTACTCTCTCGAAATTACGCATTATTAGGTACAAAAGATCGATAGGATAACACTATTTAACACTACATAACTTTGTGATAACCTTTATTTTCCTTTTTCTTCAGGAATTTTGCTCCCAATCTTAAATATACATTCAAAATGAATTTAAAAATGATCAGTGTAATGATTGCTTTACTTTTTAGTACTGCAGATCAGGCGCAAAAACAACAAATTCGACACCATCATCGTTCCGAAGTAGCTTCTCCTAAAAAGAAATTTGAAAAATTAAACTCTAATAAGACCTTAGACAGTCGGTATAAACTTAAAACCAATCCTGTACTTCCTTTTGATTCTATTGATTTTGAGATAGGTACAGATAATAGAATATATGTTAAAGGAAAAATAAATGATAGTGAAGAACTCAAATTCTTATTTGATACAGGGGCTACTGATATGGTTTTTAATCCTAATTCCTCTCATAAAATCAACCTGGATTATGATAAAGATGTTCTCAATACAGGAGCAACAAGTTCCGAATATGTAAAGTTCAGTACAAAAAATAAATTCCAAATTGGTCATAAGGTCATTGAAAATGTAAATTTTGTTGCCATTCCTTATCCTGCTGATTTTTGGGACGGAGTTATTGGATTAGATTTTATCAAAAGGAATATTACAAAAATTGATTACAAAAAGAAAAAAATATTTTTATATGATTCTGATTATCATCCAGATGAAGGAGAAATAGCATTCGAGATCAAATACCTATTAGGGGTTCCCACCATTACGGTTCCTGTCACTATAAATGCTCGTGTATATGAAGTGTCTCTTGAAGTTGATACAGGTTCAGATAGGGTATTGGATCTGAATACTCCTTTTGTAAAGAAACATGCTTTGCTAAATAGTATTCCTTCATTTGCGACATCTACAATTGTTGGTACTTCTGCTGAAGTGGGAAAACTTTATAATGTAAAGTTTGATAAAATTAAGATCGGTGATTATTGTTTACCCTTAATTCCAGGAGCATTTTCAACCATTAGCAGTGGTGTTCAGGCTAGTGAGAAGATGGATGGTGTCTTAGGAAACAACTTTTTGAAACGTTTTAATATGACATTAGATCTGAAAAGAAATATAATGTATCTGGAACCTAATGATCTTATGTATTCTCCTTTTTATGACTTTTTAGTAAACGGAAAATAGTTAAGATAGGTTTCCATAGGTTAAAATAAGCGGCAAGTGCCGCTTTTGTTTTTCTTGTTTACAAATAATATTATTTTAATGGTTAAAGAATGTACAGCTTATAAATACTATGAATAAAAGAAAAATTGATTTATAAGAAAAATATTTTAAATTTATTAAAGTAAAACCAAAAGGATAGCCGTCATAACAATATGGAGGTTGTCGAAAAAATAACAATGCCACAGAAGGAGAAAGAAAGCATCATCTCACAGACCGTTTCCAACTACGGAGGAAAGCTGATGTCTTATATTCGTCCCAAAGTGAAAAACACGGAGGATGCGGAAGATATTCTACAAGAGGTGTGGTATCAGTTCAGTAGCCTTACGAATATTTCTGAAATCGTAAATGTTGGAGGCTGGCTATACAGGGTGACGGCAAATAAAATCACAGACCGTTACCGTAAAAAGAAAACAGAAAATCTTGAAGATTTCGTATATGAGGATGAAGACGGCAGTTTTTCTATCAAGGATATTCTTTTGATGGATGAGAGCGCTGGCCCTGAAGTGAAGATGTTTCAGGATGAGATCTGGAAAAAACTGTTTGAAGCACTTGATGAACTTCCCGAAAAACAAAGGCTGGTCTACGTAGAAAATGAATTGAACGACAAAACCCTCCAGGAGATCGCCGATGAACAGGGAGAAAATATCAAGACCATCATCAGTAGAAAAAACTATGCTGTGAAGCACTTGAGAAACCGATTGAGAAAGTTATACGAAGATTTAAAAAGTTAGAAAAAGAAATTATGAATTATAGACACAAGAAGGGTTGGATTTTTTTATTGTTATGTCCACCAGTAATCTTAGCTGCAGTTACATGGATTGTGATGCTGCTTTGGAATTGCCTTCTTCCTGAAATTTTAGGAGTAAAAACAATTACATTCTGGCAGGCAATGGGAATACTGATCCTTAGTAAAATTCTTTTTGGAGGCTTCCATTTCGGTAAAGGAATGAAAGACTTCAAGGAAAGAAAAATGAGAGAAAGAATGGCAAGCTGGTCCCCTGAGGAAAGAGAAAAATTTAAGGAAGTTTGGAGAAATAAATGCTCAGGAGGATTCTTCAACAGAAACAACGAATAATTTAAAAAACTTTAAAGAAGTAGTAAAGTAAAATTACAATTCATTCGTCTTTATAAAAAACAAGAAGTAGTAAAATTTAAAATTTAGAAAAAATGAAAAATTCAGCATTAAAAGGAGCTCTCGGAGCACTAGCCGTTGTGGGTGTAGCATTAATTGCTAAAAAAGCAGTACAAAGAAAAAGATTTATCAAAAGTATTTTTGATGAGTATGGAATCAAAGAAAAATCACCTTTCGGACTGGCAGATAAGATCAGAGAAATGAATGAGGAAGACTACCAGGAACTGAAAGGGAAATTCAAAAAAGAATTCCATTCAAGATGCTGTAAAAAGGATAATACCTGTGAAGCATAAGAAGTAAAAACTAAATTGAAATTGTTGAACTCCGGCGCGGGAAGCAAAGCTTCCCGCGCCGGAGTTTTTTATTTAAAATAGTTCTTAAAAATGCTTTTTAACACTACATTTGCTTGTTATTAAAAGCTATTTCCGGTTATTATGAAACTCAAGAATACCTCTATTACAATATTATCGTTTTTCTCGATCATCATTAATGGACAAAACTCGAAGCAAAAAGAATATATTTTCTTTTTGCACAATAAATTCCTGGAAGACCATTCTTTTGAGGAAAAACACCCAAAATATGGTGTCGCAGAATATGAAACAATACTTCATAAACTAAGAGATCAAAACACCATTGTTATTTCTGAGAAAAGAAAAGCTGATACAGAACCATCGGTTTATGCTGAGAAAGTGAAGAAACAGATTGACAGCCTCATGAAAAAAGGAATTCCGGCCGGAAGAATTACAGTAGTTGGCACCTCTCAGGGAGGATATATTGCACAATATGTATCTTTTTATGAGAAAAATCCACAATTGAAATTTGTGATTATTGGAGCGAGCTTCAAAGATGATTCTTTGGAAAAAAATAAAAACTTTAAGCTTTATGGAAGAATTCTTTCCATTACGGAGAAATCAGATGATGGACATGTGCCGTTATCGAAGGAACAAAGGTTGATCAGATCCAATATTAAGGATTTTAAAGAAATAGAGCTGAACACAGGATTGAATCATGGTTTTCTGTTTAAATCTCTCAACGATTGGGTTATCCCTACTAAGGATTGGATTTCTCGTAAATAGGTATTGGTAAGTCTATTACCTTTTAGTGGTTATCATTGAAGTTGTTGCGAAATGATCTTCGTGATCTTCGGGAAATACCTCTAATCGAAGTTGAGATTCCTTGCTATGCCCGGAATGACAAAAGTGCCGTTGAAATCTCCATTTCACTTTTAGAGAAGTACAATTTTATCGGAGATAAAATTTTTGCGTCTTAAAAATATTCAGGTAGCTAAAAAAACTTGGCGCCCTTGCATTTTTCAACCAATAGATTACGAGCTGTATTGAGATTGCTTCACCTTCAGTTCGCAATGACTTTTTTGAGCTATATTTTCAACAAAATTTTTGTTGGAAATATCAAACACAAAGAAAAATAAATCCTTATTTTTGTAATGCTCAATGAAAGATTACTACTATTTTCTCGGTATTTCCCAGGATGCTTCTGAAGAAGACGTCAAAAAAGCGTATCGAAAACTATCTTTAAAATATCATCCTGATAAAAATGACAATGATGATTTTTTTGCAGACCGATTCCGTGAGATTCAGGAAGCTTATGAAACCTTAAGTGATTCTGTCAGAAGACGTGCTTATGATCAAAATCTTGAAAATCATCAGCGAAGTTTCAGATATAATATTCCACCGGTTATCAAAACTTTTACAGCGAATAAAATTCATGCGAAAAAAGGAGAGGAGATTATCATCAACTGGCAGACGAGCAATGCGGATGTAGTGAAAGTATTGCCTTTCGGATTAGAAAAGCCGTATGGAGAAAGGATCTTTAAGATCACAGAATTTAAAGATGGAAAATTCCAGCTTTTGCTTCATGCAACAAATTCTCTTTTGCACAAAACAGTGGTTCAGGGAATTACCATTACAGAGGTTTTTGAAAACGATTCTGAGAAGTTCAAAAGCACTGTAGAAGAAATGTTGAAACCACAACCCAGAACAGTAATGAACAGGTATGGACAGCCTAAAATAATGATGCTGATTTGGGGGATTATTATAATAGCAATTGCTATATATATGTTAATCCGAAGCTTTGGTTAGCCTAAGCCATTTTTTTTCTTCCCGGACATTTTTTGCATCTTTTCCCTTTTTTGAACTTTTTGCAGCAAGATTTCTTTTCACAGAACATCTCTTCGTTTTTGAATGAGTAAGGAGCCAAAGGCGCTACTTTAAATGGTACAATCATATTCATGTTGCAAATATATTAATTTAGAATAAATATAATTAATAAAATTTCATAAAATTCATAATCCCTGATGGATACCACCGGAAACCCGCTTTTACAAGGGAAAAACAAAGCCTGATTCTTTACCAGATTGCTTGTTATGTTCTCCAAAAATTGAAGTTAAGCTTAGGTTTTAAGTAAATAAAAGCGAATTTGATAGAAAGAGAAGATTACTAATAGTTTGCAGTCTTGTTAAATTAATACACAACTATTTTATTGGAAATAAATTGATACTTTTCTTACATATTATGCACGGAATAGCGGTGATCTTTATTTAAACTAACATGAACTTTGCCAGAAGTTTATTAAAAATAGAGTAGGTCGAATGGCTTCATTGTTTTTGTGAATTATCACTCATGGAATCCTCTTGTACAATCGTTCAAAAAAATGTAATTTTACGAATCTTTTTACAAACAAAATCTAATAAATAAAAATGAATACAGAACAGTTTGTGAGCCGTCACATTTCCCTTAATGAAGCCGATAAGCAGGCGATGTTGGAAAAACTTGGCGTTTCTAGTATTGAAGAGTTAATTTCTCAGACCATCCCATCTTCTATCCGTTTAGAGAAAGATCTTGAGATCTCAGAACCGCTTTCTGAATACGAAATGTTGAACCACTCAAAAGAATTGGCATCAAAAAATACAGATTATACAAGTTATATCGGTTTTGGATACCATAATACCCTTTTGCCTTCAGCAATCCAAAGAAATATTTTTGAAAACCCCAGCTGGTATACGGCTTATACTCCGTATCAGGCAGAAATTGCACAGGGAAGACTGGAAGCTCTTCTTAATTTCCAGACTGTAGTGTGTGATCTTACAGGTTTTGCATTGGCTAATGCATCTTTGCTGGATGAATCTACTGCAGCTGCTGAGGCGATGCACATGTTCTTCAACAACAGAACGAAAGACCAGAAAAAAGCAGGAGCGAATAAATTCTTCATTTCTGATCTTGTTCTTCCTCAAACAGTTTCTGTATTAAAAACAAAAGCTGAAGGATTAGAAATCGAAATCGTAGTAGGAGATCATAAAGCGCATCAGTTTGATGGTTCTTATTACGGTGTTTTACTACAATATCCTGGTAAAAACGGAATCGTTTTAGATTACACAGAAGATATCGTAGACTATAAAAAATTAGACCTTCAGGTAGCAGTTGCTTGTGATCCGATGGCTTTGGTGAAACTAAAGTCTCCGGCAGAAATGGGAGCAGACTGTGCAGTAGGAACTACACAGAGATTTGGTATTCCATTAGGATACGGAGGTCCTCACGCTGCATTCTTCGCTTGTAGAGAAGATTATAAAAGAGATATTCCGGGAAGAATTATCGGGGTTTCTCAGGATATGTACGGAAAACGTGCATTAAGAATGGCTTTACAGACAAGAGAGCAGCATATCAAAAGAGAAAGAGCAACTTCAAATATCTGTACAGCTCAGGTTCTTTTGGCAGTAATGGCTGGAATGTATGCTGTTTACCACGGTCCAAAAGGATTAAACTATATCGCAGATCAGATTCACTTTAAAGCAAACGCTTTGAAGAATGGTCTTAAAGCATTAGGATATCAGACCGTAGAAGAACCTATCTTCGATACGGTGAAAATGACGATGTCTGAAGATGAGAAAGCAAGATTAATAAGATTGATGCAGGATCATAGACTTAACCTTAACTATTTCACAGAAGGGGTAGTAAGTATTGCGATCAACGAAAGTACAACATTAGAGAAATTAAACTATCTGATGGCTTCTTTCGCTCAGTTTAAAGACAAGCAGACTTTCAAATTAGAAATAAAAGAAGGATACAGCATTCCTGAAGAAAACTTAAGAAAAGACGAAATTCTTACAGAATCAGTTTTCAACAAATACCATACGGAAACAGAATTGATGCGTTACATCAAGCGTCTTGAGAGAAAAGATTTATCATTGACACACTCTATGATTTCTTTAGGATCTTGTACGATGAAACTAAACGCAGCAACTCAAATGTTACCGCTTTCATGGGAGAATTGGGGAGCTGTTCACCCATTTGTACCCGTTAACCAGGCTGAAGGGTATCAGGAAATGATTCGTGAACTGGAGAAAGATTTGGCAGAAATTACAGGTTTTGCCGGTACTTCTCTTCAGCCTAACTCCGGAGCTCAGGGAGAATATGCAGGATTAATGGTTATCAGAGAATATCACATTTCAAGAGGAGACCACCACAGAAATGTAGTATTGATCCCTCAGTCTGCACACGGAACAAACCCGGCTTCTGCTGCTATGGCAGGAATGAAAATTGTTGTTGTGAAAAACCTTGAAAACGGTGAAATCGACTTCGAAGATCTTAAAGCTAAAACAGAACTTCATTCAGCAAACTTATCAGCTGTAATGATTACATATCCGTCTACTTACGGATTCTTTGATGCCAACATTAAAGAAATTACCAACCTTATCCACGAGCATGGAGGACAGGTATATATGGATGGTGCCAACATGAACGCTCAGGTAGGATTTACAAGCCCTGGAAATATCGGAGCTGACGTTTGCCACCTTAACCTTCACAAAACTTTCGCAATTCCTCATGGAGGTGGAGGTCCTGGAGTAGGTCCTATCTGTGTTGCTAAACACTTAGTACCTTTCCTTCCTTCTAACGCAAATATCAGAATCGGATCTAAAGAAGCGATTGAAGGTATTTCTGCTGCACCGTACGGTTCAGGATTGATCCTTAACATTTCTTATTCTTACATCAAGATGCTAGGAACTGAAGGGTTGAAAAAGGCTACAGGACATGCGATCATGAATGCGAACTACCTGAAAGAAATTTTAGCAGAGCACTTCCCAATCTTATATTCAAACGAGAATGGAAGAGTAGCTCACGAATGTATCGTAGATTTCCGTCAGTTCAAATCTTTAGGAATTGAAGTGGCAGATGTGGCGAAGAGATTAATGGATTATGGTTTCCATGCTCCAACGGTTTCTTTCCCGGTTGCAGGTACATTGATGATTGAGCCTACAGAATCTGAAAGCAAGTCTGAAATCGACCGTTTTGCAGAAGCATTGATCTCTATCAAAAAAGAAATTGATGAAATTGCCAACGGAGAAGCAGATGCAGCGAACAACGTATTGAAAAATGCTCCTCACACAGAACAATTGGTGATCTCAGATTCTTGGGATAAACCATACAGCAGAGAAAAGGCAGCGTATCCGCTAGAGTGGGTAAGAGACCACAAATTCTTCGCTACTGTAGCAAGAGTAGATGAAGCTTACGGAGACAGAAACTTAGTTTGTACTTGTGAGCCTATTGAAGCTTATATGTAATCTCAGTTTTTTTAACATAAAAAATCCCTTTCAGTAATGAGAGGGATTTTTGTTTTATAGTCATTGCGAGCAAAGCGAAGCAATCTTTAACTCGGAAAAGTCAATTTTAGTTTATTAATCAAACAATTTATATTTTTCAATATAGTGTTCTTTTGCTTTAAAGTGCCCTGATTTTTTATTATAAAGAAAAACGTATTCTACAGGAATCTTTTTGAAAGGATTGTTCACAGAATAAGTAAACTTTTTGCCATTAATAATTGTTGAATCATACCAATCTCCAGATGGAGTCTGTCCCTGAATCAATACTAATTTTCCCGTGAAAGCAATATCGTTTAAACCATCATTATTGAAGTCTTTTGCTTTTAATTTTAGCTCATTAGGCTCATATATTTTGCTGTCTTCGTGAGCATCATAAGTCCTAAGGCTATATTCATAATATCCTTCATACACATTTTCCAAAGAATCTGCTGTTACCTTATAAAGCTCATGTCCGCCATTTCCATGTCCTGTTACAATAGTTGCCAGTAAAAATGGGTTTTCTTTTGGGAAAACAGAAACAAATTCATATCGTTCAGCAGCGAATGTTTTGACCAGCTTCCCATTTTTCGTTAATAATAACTGGTATTTCCAAGGGTATTGTGAAGTAGACCCAGCCTTCCAGTCATACTCAATAAAATAATAATCCTGATGTGAACCATTGATCTTTACTTTCCTGAATACTGTTATTTTTTCACTTTCCTGCTGAGACGGGCTTTCATGAATATGAAGATCAAAGGCCTGTCTAAGATTTGGAATAAACCTCGAAGAATCTTTAATTGCCGGATAATCTGTAAGATATTTAAATGAGATAGGGACTTTAGGTTTTACTACTACTTCTTCTTTATTTGTATTCTGAATTTGAATTATCTCTTCTTTTTTAGCTTCCTGCTTTTGAGTACAGTTAAGGACAAGTAAAGGAAAGATTACTGCCAGAGGTATTTTTTTCATAGGTTTATTAGTTGCGGAAGGAAATTTTTTGAAATTTATTATATTTTAATGAAATGCCAGTCATTTAATTGCTATTTTAAAAATAAAATCACCTCCCAAAATTGAGAGGTGCCTTAGTATTTAAATTCTGGTTTGTTATCTTCTTTTAAAGCTGTAGGCCAAAATGATGGCGACGCCCATTGTGACGCAGGTAATAATTGAAATGGTTTCAATTGAAATTCCACTTTTCATCTGTGTGTTTTCTTTTTCACAAGAATAAAAGAATAATACTGCTATAAATAGACAGCCCGAGAGTAATTTTTTTGTCATACATGTATTTGTTTGGTTCTTAAAGTTTTACATCAAAAAGTATACCGAATTTGTAGACTAAAAAATCCTTTGTTTAAAGGGTTTTGAACATATTGATTGGCTGGCAGTAAATGATTTAACGTAAAGAATTAGGACAAATAGTTAATCTTATGGACAATTTTTTTTATCAATCCCCGGTTTCCAAAATAGCAAAGTAAATGATTGATCAAAAGTACTGAAAAAGGAAACAGATTACCGAAGAAATTGTTAAAATTAGCCATGGTAATAATGAAAAAAATAAGCGAAAAAAGGTTTAACTTCCATAGCTTTACTTGGTAAGTAAGTGTTTTGTTGTTTTCATTATAAGTGAATTTCCCATTATCAATTAGAGATAAATAATGCCAATTGGATCTTTCTGTGAAAAGACCTTCACTGAAAGAAATAAACTCCGGTCCGCAAAGAATATTTTGAACATTTTTTTCTTTTAATAGATTGTGTACTACATAAATAACCTGATAAGATGTTTTATCATTGATGATTTCTCTTTCAAAAGTATAAGTAAATGGAAACATGTAATTTTATGCTTTTTTGCTTGCTTTACCCTCATTCCAATAATAACTGTCCGGATAGATTCTCGCGCCAAAAACAGCCGTCCCCACCCGTACAATCGTGGCTCCTTCTTCAATAGCTGTTTCCAGGTCTCCGCTCATTCCCATGGAAAGTTCTTTCATTTCCACATTGGAAATATTTTCCTGTATAATGTCCTGCTGAATATTTTTCAGAATTTTAAAGCACGATCTTACTTTCTCAGTTTCTGCACTGAACAGGCCGATTGTCATTAATCCTTTTATTTTCAAGGTAGGGAAGCCGGCAACTTTTCGGGTCAGTTCAATCGCTTCACTGGGATCAACTCCGAACTTGCTTTCTTCATTTGAGGTATTCACCTGAATCAAGACATCAATCGTTTTGTTTTCTGCCAAAAGTCTTTGGTGGAGCTTTTCGGCCAGTTCCAGCCGATCTAGAGACTGAACGCAGATCACATCATATTTCAGAATATCTTTGATTTTATTGGTCTGAAGATGTCCTATAAAGTGGTTTTCATGAGGGGTATTCTTTAAGTCATCATATTTCTCCTTCAATTCCTGTACTTTGTTTTCAGCAATTAAAGTCTGGGAGTGTTCCAAAGCGATTTTGATACGCTCTGCAGAAACTGTTTTGATGGCCAGTAATAGCTTTACTTCATCAATATTCCTTCCGGATTTTTCACAGGCACTTCTTATCCGGTCGTTGATGACGGAGAGGTTGTGGAGAATATCTTCTTTCATGATGACATTGTTTCTTTGGCTTCCAGTTTTTTGATTAAAGCCGCTTTAACCGCTGTTAGAGCATGGTCCTTTGCTTCGGCAAAAGAAATAGAATACTTTCTTTCAACCGTTCTCATATCTTCGGGAAACTGAACTAATAATTGATCATAGAAAGTATCCAGGATCTCGGCAGAAGGCATTTCATAATTGATCTTTAACTGGAAGCGTCTTAATAGAGCAGTATCAATAATTTCAGGATGATTGGTGGCGCAGATTAAAAGTGAATTTTCAGGATAATAATCAATCAATTGAATCAAAGTATTAACCAGTCTTCTCATTTCGCCCACATCTTTATCATCACTGCCTCTTGCTTTCCCGATCTGATCCAGTTCGTCAAGAAAAAGTACAGATCTTTCTCTGGCGGCTTTATCAAAGATCATTTTAATATTCTGGGAGGTTTCACCAATACGTGATGAAACAATATTACTCAGATTCAGGATAATGATATTTTTACCTAAGGCATTGGCAATCGCCTTTGCTGTCATTGTTTTTCCGCATCCTGAACTTCCCTGAAGCAGAATCTTATTATTAACAGGAAGACCGTACTCCTGCAGTTCTTTAACATAGGTGTTTTCCTTGATAAGCTGTACAAGCTGCTCCTTGCTGTTTTTATCGAGAAATACTTCATTAAGGGTTACCTCTTCTTTATCTTGAATAATAAGATTATACAGATTCATAATGACAATTAAATAAGCAAAGATAAAACTTTATTAAATGCTGAAAGAAATCCTGAATAATAATAAACCGCTAGGCCAGAAAGAGGTTCGTAATGAATTGTGAATATAATATATACACTTTCATACAGAATAGAACGACTTGAAAATATCCATAGAAATCTGGGATTAAAAAAGATGAGGTTCTCAGTTGTAAAACAAAAATAAAGCCGGACTTGCGAACGGCTTTATTCATTTGGATATAAAAATTTGTTGTGAAACTAAGATCTTTTTGTTTATGTTTTTGGGCCCTTTTACCCAATGAGTAAAAGAGCAATCTGATCTCTCAGACTAAAAACATAAAACAATATAATTAGTATAGATATTCTATAGGCTTGTTTTATTTAGAATTAGTTTCTTTCTCTTCTTACTGTCATAAGATATGAAGCGATTACTACTAGACCTGTTGCGATTCCGATATAAGTTATCATTTTGTATTATTTTTAATTATTTGACTTTATTTTATCAATCTTTCAATTGCAATATTACTACTTTCAAATCACGTGCCAAAGTAAAATATTATGATGTTTATCAGTGTATTACGAGGGTTGTTGCTCCCTTATTGATGAAAATTTGTTTACATTAAATTAATACATTATTGAAAATTTATTAACACTTTTATTATTCTATCTGTAAAATTATGTGAAAATGTTAATCGTTTTTCGACTTCTATATTGGAGTTGATAAAACAAATAATAAATAATGCGTAGCATAATATCATTGTAAACCATATTTCTTGAATGTATATTATTCACCTGAAATTGATTTTTATGTTAAGAAAATTTATTTTTAACCCTCGTTTTTATTTTGGATTTTTTGTCAGCTGTCACATTTCATGACATGGAGAAATATTATTTTTATGCCATAACTGAAAAATAAACTTACCTATTGGCTTATTTTTTCTGATCACATACCTCTTTTAAAAAATAGATATAACTAAAAATAAGACACTTAAATCATTCAAGTGTCTGTGAGAACCATTGCTGGATTACTGACGTTTTGAGAACGCTGGATTTTTATAGAATAAGAAAGAGCAGACCAACACTTGCCATCTGTGGAGTAAAGAAGGAATAATCCCTCTTTCCTTTTTGGGAATTACCGGAATGCTTTTGCTACTTTTGTAGAAAGAATGAATGTATGGGACGTAGTTATGTTTTTCTTGCGCTGGCAATTGTATTTGAAATAATCGCTACTTCTTTCCTGAAAAAATCCGAGGAGTTTTCCAGGTTGTGGCCGTCTTTAATAACCGTAATCGGGTATGCGTGTGCTTTTTATTTTCTGAGCCTTACCCTTCGCCAGATCCCTGTAGGAATTACCTATGCGATCTGGTCCGGAGTCGGCATTGTCTTTATAACGATGATTGGGGTAATAGCATTCAAACAGATTCCTGATCTGCCTGCGATTATTGGTATTGTTCTGATTGTCCTAGGCGTGATTATTATTAATGTATTTTCAAAAATGGGTACTCATTAAAAAATAATCTCCTGATGCTTTTGCATCTGTTTCCAATGTTGAGACCTTGTTTTGTATAAAAAAAACTTTCCCAGCTTATATTTGAACTTTAAATAGCCACGGAACTCAATGCCGCCAAATAATGTAAAGGGAATTGCAGGATTTTCCTCTAATGATTTTCTTATCCCTTTACTGAATACGGTAGGACCTGTAGTAGCATGTATATTATGGGGATAGCGGTGACTGTTTATATTATCAATCATCAATTCTAATGTTTTCTTTAGAAAAGGATGATTTTTATTGAAAATAAGTGCCCATTGGACATACAGATTTTCGTGTCTTTCTACACTGATTACAGCTTCATCGTTTTCTTTAACCAATTCTCTGAACGGTTTGATAAT
Organism: Chryseobacterium sp. GW821-FHT04C04; assembly: GCF_059420365.1. Classification (NCBI taxonomy): domain Bacteria; kingdom Pseudomonadati; phylum Bacteroidota; class Flavobacteriia; order Flavobacteriales; family Weeksellaceae; genus Chryseobacterium; species Chryseobacterium sp. GW821-FHT04C04. The sequence continues at coordinate 235,449 of NZ_JBWKTO010000004.1, forward strand.
ACTGCTGTCGATATCAAGATATATGCCTCCTTTCTTATATAAAACAGCATATCTGAAAAAATCAGCTTTTGAAGCACCAATTCTCAGTTTACGATAAGTTTCAATATATTCAGGAGGAAATTCTTCTGTGAGAAATTTTTCTATGTCCTGATCATCATAAAAGTAATACTTGTATTCCGGATTTTTTCTTTTCATATTCCAGATATGATAACGCGTAATCAGAGGAAGTTTTTTAGTTATAAAAGTCTGAAATATCTGTTTAGGTACTGCCATATTCAATTTTATTCAATTCTTAAAGGAAAATCCCGAAATCATTTTAATAAACCATTCGCATAATTGGTAATAAGATTTTTCATGAATGAGAATACTCTTAATTTGTGTTTCTGAAGTTTTGATTGTATTTTGGATGAATGGTTAAATCCCAATAGATAGAAATTTTAATTTTTTTTTAATATTTTTTTTCAGATCCTGATAATGAGCTAGAAAACTTTAACATTGAACTATCGATTGATCTTATTTTACTCTTCGTTTTTCAAAAGGATTATAAGAAATTCCCACATTGAAATAGAACGAAGGTTTATAAGTGCCTTTCCATATATAATCATTAAAAGAGTCCTGCTTATTAAATGCTCTGGAATTGATATTTGCTCTAAGTCCTGTTTTAAAAGTTCCTATGAAATTTCCACCCAGATTATGCTCATAGATCGCTCCCGAGTTGAGAGCAACCTGCCGGAATTCGTAAGTAGTATTATTCCGGTAAGTATAAAAGGATGTATTGTCCATTTCTGTTCCCAGCGAAATTCTTCCGTTGGAGAAAACATCTTTTCTGACCAATACTTTTTTCGGAAGCAGAATGTCAAGAACCCATCCGTTGTTGAATCTGTTTTCTAAAGTGAAAATAGGAAGGACAGGAATTTGGCTACTGGGATCAATAATACCAGCCAGTCCGAGGGACATTTTTGTTTTTGGAGTTGCTTTTAAAATTAAAGAAGCCGTTACCAATCCTCTTATCCGTTCAAAATGCTGATCACTTCCATCTACAGAAATATTGGCCGAATATATTGCTGTCTTCTTAAATAGCCTTGAAAAATAGACTAGATTAATAGCTTCCGAATGATAGTGAAAGTTTTCCTCCGTTTCAGTTCCTGGGATTACCGGATTTTCATTACTGATCGAGGTGTAACGATAGTTCAAGGCAGTGCTCAAAAGCCAGCTCTTCTTCTTGATAAAGTAGATATTAGCATCCGCTTTCACTTGTTGGAAGCTTTTTACCTTGTTATCCGGCAGATCCTGTCCGTGAAGTTGTGACGAGAATGAAGAGGGGGTAACCAATATATACTCAATATTGAAGTTTCTCGACTGTGGGATTTTATCAGCATAAAAAGCCCGGACCTTCAGAGGAATACTGTCTTTTTTTTGAGCATACATGATACTTTTAAAAGGGAGCAGCGCCAAAGGGATAAGTGCTCTTCTCAATGTTTTCATGGGCAGTTTATTGTAAGGGGGTGAATGATCGATTGAAAAAAATTAAATGAAAAAATTTTGTCATAGAAAATGTCCAGACTGTTTTCAATGATAGTATCAGTATATCCGGAGGTATCCTGAATATAGGTTTCTTCTACAAATACAAACCAGAGTTCTGAGAGATCGTATCTTCTTCTAAACTCTTCAGAAGCATTACTGTCAGGTACAGCAGAGTATTTCAGATCACAAAACAGGATTCCTTTTTTACCATTCTGATGTTCCACAATATTGATAGGATGGTGGAGGTAGCTGAGGATTTTTATTTTTGGGTCAAAACATTCTACAAAATGATGTAAATCAATGAGCTGTATTACTTTTTCTTCCTGTTGGGATTCTGTCATAAAGAAACATTCTAATGATATTTCCTGGGTCAATTCGTGAAAAGCGGTCAATTCCATATGCATTCATTTAACAATGCAAAGGAATATAGAAAAGAAGCGCCCGAATTTGTTTTTATACAAAATGGCAGGTATTTTATACAAAACCCTGACCGTAAATAATTCGTATAATAAAATGCAGGTTTTGTATAATAAAATAGTTGTAAATTACGTTATTGTCTATTTTTGTTAATGATAAAATGAGCCCAGAATATGAAATACAGCCCGTGGAAATTTGAAGAAACCTTTGTAATGGATTTTTTGGTGGAAGGGAAGTATAGATTTCAAAGACATCTGCTGTTTCTGGTCTTTTTTTTCTTTTTGCTCTACAGTGCAAGGTTCTGGCATTGGTACTCGGGAATCTATCAATATTACGTTCTGTTTTTTGTATATACTATTTTGATTACAATGGTTTACATTAATATATATGTATTGGTTCCCAGATTCTTCTTTAAAACAAAATACGTCACCTATCTTGTTTTACTTGTTTTGATGGGAGTAGTGGGACTCAATTTTATAGGGTATAGTTTTAGATTATTCTTCGAAGAATTCAGAATAAAAAATATTCTTAAAGAAAATGAAAAAGGAGGAATCTATGAAGGTGTTCTGATGTGTATTCCGATTATTATGACAACGACTACGGTAAAGCTTTTACAGAAATGGATCAGTGATAATAAAAGGATCAATGAACTAAGCAATCTTACCCTGAATATGGAACTGAATGAGCTTAGAAATCAGATCAACCCGCATTTTCTGTTTAATATGCTGAATAATGTAAAAGCACTCATCAGAACAGATCCGGCAAAAGCATCGGTGGTCATTGTAAAACTTTCTGAATTTCTAAGATATCAGCTATACGAAAACAGTGAAGAAAAAACGTTACTAACTTCAGAAATTGATTTTCTGTCCAATTTTTTAAACCTTGAAAAAATAAGACGTGACAACTTCTCTTTTGATATTCAGACAGATGCTGATAAAAGAACAGTTAACAGTACCTTTATTCCTCCAAACCTATTTACTACTTTCGTTGAAAACGCGGTTAAGCACAGTGTAGACCTCAGTGGAGAAGAGTCTTATGTGAAAATAGACATCAATATCGAGGATAAACAGCTTTATTTTAGATGTGTCAATTCAAGGAGTGCCGGCTATGTTGTTTCGGACAAAAAAAATAGCGGACTTGGGCTCGCCAATATCACAAGAAGACTGGAACTTCTTTATGGCGGGACTTTTAACCTGCAGATAGAATCAGGTGATAAAGAATATAGTGTAAAATTAAAAATTCCCGTGTGATGAACTGTATTATAGTTGATGATGAGCCTCTGGCAAGATCCGAAATGAGATCGTTGATTGCCGAAATTTCCAGTATTGATATCCTTGGTGAGTTTTCCAATGCACCCGCTGCCCTTGAGTTTCTTAAAGATAATGACGTAGACCTTATTTTCCTCGATATAGAAATGCCCATGGTAACAGGCCTTGAGTTTGTAGAAATGCTTCCTAAAAAATCACTGGTCATCTTTACAACTGCCTATTCTCAATATGCATTGAAGAGTTATGAACTGGAAGCTGTAGATTATCTTCTGAAGCCCATTGATCCCCAAAGATTGGAAAAAGCGATTGATAAAGCATTACTTTACACTGAGCTTTTGTCTAAAGATACGGTGAAGAATACAGTAGAATCTAATACTGCAGACTTTTTATTCATCAAAGCAGAGCGAAGATTTTATAAAATCAGTTTTTCAGACATTAAGTTTATAGAAGGTCTTAAAGACTATGTGGTCATTCATACCCAGCAGCAGAAACTGATCACTGCGATGAATCTGAAAACCATTCATCAGAAAATTTCCGGTGAAACCTTTATAAGAGTCAGCAAATCATACGTTGTGAACATGAATTATATTGATTCATTTGACAATCATAATATCTATATCGAAGACTTCGAAATTCCCCTTGGTGAAGTATATAGAGCCGATTTTTTCACAAAATTTGCGGGAGGACTCCTGAATTCAGACTGATAGATGAGTAATAATCAGAGTTTCTGATACAAACTAAAGATATACATCATCTGTGAAAAAATGTGTAATATCAATGGGGAAAAATGTATTCAATAGAAACGGGCTTCAGCCCGTTTAAATAAATCAAATCCATCAACGGCTTTAGCCAAAACTTGGAATGTCATCATTTATTTTAATAAAGCTTCTGATCCTTTTCACAAAAGAAACTTCTCCTTTTTCCGACCCCCGTTTGTTTTTTGATAAGTTTCTGCCCACATACCGGACAAACGGATTTGGTATGAACCAGCCAGTGCTTTTTCAAAACAAATTCTCTTTTCCATTTCAGAAAATCAAAACTGTAATTTCTGGCTTCGGCAATAAGTTCTTTTCTTTTTTTAGCAGGAAGATTACCCAACAGACTTTCCGGCTGAACTCCGATTCTGAAAAGGACTTCATTTTTAATAATATTTCCGACTCCCGAAAAAATATCCTGATTCATCAAAGCATCACAGACCATCATTTTCGGATTGGATTTTAATTTCTCTTCAGCTTTTTTAGAATTCCACTGATCACTCATTATATCAGCTTCCCAATCAATGGTGGAAAGATATTCAAGAGGTACGGATTTTACAGAACAAGTGTAGAAATAGATGCTTCCGGTAGAGAAAAATAGTGCTAAACGCAGGCTTTTATCCGGTTTGGTCTGCTCATTAATACTGTAAGAGCCAAACATTAATAAATGGATACGAATGGCTGATTTTTCAAAAATAAGGTAAGTCTGTTTTCCAAAAGTCCGGATTTCAAGGAGAGATTGACCAATGAACACCTCTTTTTCGAATTTGGCATTTCCTGAAACTTCTGTCACTTGCTGACCTGCAAATGGCTGCAGGCTTTCTTTCATTAATATGATGGATGGACCTTCAGGCATACGTTTATTTTGAGATAAAGATTCAAATAATATTCCATAATTGGATAAAATCTAAAGTTTTATCCCAAAATAAACCTATTCACAATAGAGTCAGACGAGTTTTTGTCCTACAAATCGGATCACTGAACCCGTCCCATTATGAAATAGCCCTTCATTGAGTTCTATCTCTGTTTCTGCTAATTCAATAATTTGATAATCAGGAAAATCAGCTTTGATCTCATCAATAGAAAATAATGATTCAATATCCTTGGGGCCGCCTACCTTTTCATTTCTTGCGATATATTCAAGATGACTTTTACTGAATGCTTCAAAAATAATAAATCCTCCTTTACGCAAGTATTGATCCAGCATTTGATGGATTGAAGACTTAATGTCTGCAGGAAAATGAGCGTAGATCAGCGCAATGGCATCAAATTGCTCAGGCTGGTAATTCAAGGTAGAAAGCTCTCCCACCTTGTAATCAATGGTCGTTTGCAATTGTTCGGCAAGCTGTAATGCTTTATTGCGTCCATTTGAGCTGATATCAAAAGCTGAAACCTGCCATCCTTGTGTTGCTGCAAAAACAGCGTTTCGCCCTTCACCTTCTGCAGGGAAAAGTATTTTGCCGGGTTTTAATGGAACCAGTTGCTCTTTCAGATAATTATTCGGTTCTGTTCCATACGCAAACTCTTCGTTGCTGTATCTGTCATCCCATCTGTTGAGCCATGTATTGTCTGTCATGATAAAAAGAATTTAAAATTTAAAAGAAGAATGATGAATATTCTTCCGCTTATTAATTGTATCAAATGTAGAATATTTCCTGAAGCTTTCCGATCCCTGAAAAACGTTTACTATAATAGATTTTTTGAATGACAGATCTCTCTAATAAAAATCTAAATACTATTCCGTACAATTAAAATTTGGAGTAATTTTGAAAAATGATGAATTTAAACCAGATTTTCACCAATCAACGTACAGGAAACAATCCACAGACTAGGGCTTCAAGAACTGATTTTCAAAGAGATTTTGACCGAATTATTTTCTCTTCTGCTTTCAGAAGGTTACAGAACAAAACCCAGGTTTTTCCTCTTCCCGGAAGTGTTTTTGTACACAACAGACTTACTCATTCCCTGGAAGTTTCATCTGTAGGAAGAAGTTTAGGAAGTATTATTGGTGAATTTATTGCAGAAGATTTTAAAAGTGAACTTACTGAAGATTCAAAGAATTTTTATCTCTATAATTTAGGAAATGTAATTGCGGCTGGATGCTTATGTCATGATGTGGGAAATCCTGCTTTCGGGCATTCCGGAGAAGATGCTATTGCAAGCTATTTTGAAAGAAATGAGAAAGATCTGAAGTCAAAGTTCAATGAAAAGGAGTGGGCAGATCTGGTCAACTTTGAGGGAAATGCCAATGCGATCAGAGTACTGGCACAGCAGCAGCAGGGAAAAGATGCGGGAGGTATTCAGCTTACTTTTTCAACGCTGGCAAGTATTGCAAAATATCCATGTGAGGCAGTAGCCAAGAAAAAAGGAATCATTCACAGAAAGAAATTCGGGTTTTTCCAGAATGAAAAAGATATTTTCCTGGAAATTGCCAAAGGAACCCAGCTTATTTCTGAATGTGAAGAACCTCATATTTTCAAGAGACATCCGTTTGTATGGTTAGTAGAAGCTGCGGATGACATCTGTTATAATATCATCGACATGGAAGATGCCCACCGATTGGGCATTGTTTCAACTGCAGATTGTAAAAATCTATTTTTCGAACTGGTAAAATCTGAAACAGATGATGTTCAAAGAATCGAAACAAAACTAAATTCTATCTCTAACGAGAATGAACAGATTTCTTATTTAAGAGCAAAAGTAATCAATGCATTAATCAATAAATCTATTGAGATGTATAAACATAACTTTGAAACGATTCTTGAAGGAAATCTTGATAACGGTCTGCTTGATATCTATAAAAACGAAAATAAAGCATTACAAGATATTGCCAGTTTTTCGGTGGAAAAAATTTATAATCATAAAGCGGTTGTGGAAATTGAAAATGCAGGGTATAATGTAATGTATGAATTGCTGGATCATTTCATCCCATCCATCCTAAAACCGGAAGATGAAAGAAAGTCGTATGATAAGAAAGCATTGAAACTGCTTCCAAAACAATTCGTCTACGAAAATGGAACAGACTATCAGAAAGTCCTTGGAATCATAGATTTTGTTTCCGGAATGACAGATAATTATGCTACGGATTTATATAGAAAAATCAAAGGAATAGACATCGGGATGACCATGTAAATTCTATTTATTGTAATAATTCAGAAGCCTCTTCGATTAATGACTGCATTAAAGTGGAGGCTTTTTTATGCTTTAAAATAGGGGCAATCTGACCTGCCCAAAAGAAAACGAAATCATTTTTTTGCTGTTCCAAAGCTGCTTTTCTCAGCGCTCCCATAAAATGAGTCTGCAAAGGAAAGGGAAGTGTTTTGTCCGTTGCTGCCAATACATCTCTTGTAATTTTTGAGGTAATTCCACGTCCCAATCTTCCGGTGTAAGCTCTGGTAAGGGATGTAGATTTTGCAGCGTCAGAAAATAAAAACTCTTTGTGAATAGGTAAAGCTCCGGATTCCTCAGTGGCCAGAAAAGCAGTTCCAATTTGTACAGCTTCTGCTCCTAATTGAAAAGCTCCGGCAATTCCACGCCCAGTGGCAATTCCTCCGGCAGCCACGATAGGTATTTTTACTTTATCTTTAATCAATTGAATCAGGACAAAAGTTCCCGTTGTAGAAAGCTCAGACTGATCCAGAAACGAAGGACGGTGGCCGCCACTTTCAAAACCGGAAGCTATAATCACATCTACTCCTGTTTTTTCCAGCGCAATAGCTTCATCCAGTGTTGTAGCATTTCCGAATACAACAGTTCCCTGCCGGTGAAGGTCTTCAATAATGCTTTCGTTCAGCAATCCAAACATAAAGCTGAATACTTTAGGCTTAATATCAAAAATGACTTCCAGCTGATTCTGAAACCTCGATTCGAAAGGAGATGGAGGTGCGGGAATATCCGTATTTAAAAGATCAAAGTAAGGTTTAAAACTCTCAACAGCCTTTTGGTATTGTTTTTTGGTATGTTCTTCATCAATAATATCATGATCATTTACCCAGAGATTGAGGTTGTAAGGTTTATCCGTTTTCGACTGTATTTCTCTGTGAATATCATAAATTTCCTGTGGCAACAAAGTATACGCTCCAAATCCTCCCAAGCCGCCAAGATTGCTCACCGTCGTTGTCAGTTCAACAGTAGACAGCCCTCCGCCAAAAGGACCTTGCAGAATAGGGTATTCAATTCCTAATAACTCTGTAATTCTATTTTTATTCCACATGATTTTGTTGATTTAAGGTTGTACGTTAGTCAATGTCTTATTAACGATGAGCCACTCGTTGTCTATCTTATTGAAAGTTATAAAATTATAATAATTAAAATCATACATCTTTACATGCAATTTTACTGTGGCAATCGAATTAATGACGTCTATTGAAATAATCATTGCTTTAAAATTTTTCCCGGATTTTTCCGGGCTTACCCGGTTTCCAACTCCTTCAATATATTGTTCTGCAGTTTTGAAATATGCAGCGCCATCGATATCTCCGAAAAGAAGTGCCTCTTTATAGAAAGCTTTTTTTAGAAGTTCAGTATTCCCCTCATAAATCCCTTTGAAATAATAATTTTCAATGACATTTCTTATTTCAGCTTCTGATGTTGTGTTGGTTTTCATATCCTTTATATTTTGTGCATGACTGTTCAATGGAAAACTGAACAGCCATGCAATAATTAATATTAGTTTCATGATAAATGATGCCCGGCACCCATTCCTCCGTCAACGTTGATGATCGCTCCGGAGATTAATTTGTTTTTAGCAATAGCATGAATCATCTGAGCGACTTCTTCCGGTTCTCCGATACGGTTGATCAGGTGAAGTCCTGCATTATTATCCAGATCTGCACCATGCATTGGAGTTCTGATTAGTCCGGGAGCCACCGTATTGACGCGTATATTATCTTTTCCAAATTCTGCAGCCAGCTGCAAGGTCAGAGCATGAATAGCTCCTTTGCTCGAAATAGGTGCCGTGGAGGGAGACTCTGCAATAGCGTGATATACTAAAGGTGTTCCCACATTGATAACCACTCCGTCTTTTTGTTTGATCATTTGAGGAATAACAGCCTGTGTTGTGAAGAATGTTCCTTTTAAATTTGTTGTTAAAAATCGATCCAGATAGTCTTCAGTAACTTCCAGGAATGGTTTGTTCTCATAAATTCCTGCATTATTGATCAGGACATCAATTGATCCAAATCTATCAAGTGCTGTTTTTACCAATGCTTCGCCTGTTGATTGCTCTGAAACACTTCCGGCCACCATGGCAAGGTTGTCTCCGGCTCCCAATTCATGATAAACTTCCTCTAATTTTGAAGCTGTTTGTGAATTGATGATTACATGATCGCCTCTGTCTAAGAAATAACGGGCTGTTTCCAATCCTATTCCTGATGATGCTCCTGTTACGATTACGGTTTGCTTTTTCATTTCTGATTTATTTTTTTTCTGTTGAAAATCCTTGTTCTTTTAATACTGAAACCTGTTCTCCGGCATATCCCCAGTTATCATCTTCAATTTCATTGATGACAATGTGGGTCAAATGGGGATCCTTGTTCAAAACTGAAGTCACAGCTTCACTTATTTTTCTGATTAATTGTTGTTTTATTTCGCGGTTAATGTCTTCGCGAAGTACCTCTACTTTTATGAATGGCATGATGGTGAATTTTTAAGATTAATTGATATTTGAATGGCATTAATGAGCTGCTGCAATAAGATGAATATTTAAATCAAAATTGTTGTAGATCAGGGTGTCACCCAGGTTGGTGAAGAAATTGGATGATCTGAATTTGATATTGAATTTCGTTCTGTCGACCACAATTTTAGTATCCAGAACTGCTGTATTGTCTGTTGCTACAATGTGCAGGCTGGTGTCGATAGGATGTTTAATTCCTTTTATTGTAAGATCTCCTTTTACGTAATAGAGATTCTGATCACCCGGTTCAGCATGCGTGATTTCAAAAAAAGCTTCAGGAAACTGATCAGAATTAAAGAAATCATCCGATGCCAGATGTTGGGCAAATTGTGTATTGGTTTCAGAATCCTCAATATCAAGGATTTTAATGGTGCGGGTATCAATGACAAACTTTCCTGATACAAGTTTCCCGTCTTCGAACTTGAAGTTTCCTTCTTTTACACCGATTGTTCCATGATGAGCTCCGGTTACCTTTCTTCCGATCCAGTTGATTGTACTGATTTCATGATTGATTTTAAAATTTTTTGTGTCCATTTTTTATTGGGTTTAAATAATGACACAAAGTTCAGCCGATCGAAAGAAATAGTTACGTGATGTACCTCACAAAATAGGAACAAGAATAAAAGGTTTTTTATTGATGAAGTCTGCTGAGGGTTTCTCTGGTTACTCCCAAATAAGAAGCAATCAGATGTTTCGGAACGAGATTGTACAGTTGAGGATACATGGATAAAAGCTCCTGATACCGGAATTTAGCATCATTATTCATAAAAGATAGCAGACGTTTCTGTGCTGCTACATATCCTTTATTCGTTCTCCATCTGAAAAAATGTTCTACCTCATGAATTTCATTGCAGATTTTCTCCCTGTCTTCGTTAGAAATAGAGAGAATGCTTGCATTGGTGATACAATCTACATTAATGGTAGCCCTTGTTGTATTGTAAAGCGCATCAAAATCTGTTACCCACCAGGTTGGCATGGCAAACTGAAGAATAAACATTTTCATGCTGTCATTAACGTAAAATGCTTTCAGGCAGCCTTCCAGAACGAAATATTCATGATTGACGAAATCGCCCTCCGATATTAAGCTTTGTCCTTTTTTTAAAGTAATCAGATTAAAATGTCCAAGAACATAATCCAGCTGCTCTTCAGTGAGAGATGTGAATTTTGAAATATGATCTTTTAATATTTCTTTAGAATTGATCATGATGTGTAATGAATATTCAAAAATAAGTCTTTTTCGGAATAATTTTAATTTAAAAATAAGTAAGAATGTTTAAGCTTGATTTTCAATGAGTCGTGTTCTGGGTCTTACATTTATTTTTCTTATATTTAAGCAGGCAGTAATAAAAAATGTTTTTAACGAAACAGGATTTAGTACGACATATTATTAAAAATTAAAACTATGAGTATATATTTAGCGCCCTTTATTTTCTTTGGGCTTATTATTTTATTCGCTTCGTTTTTTGTCGTTAAGCAGGAAACGGCTGCTATTATCGAACGTTTCGGAAAGTTTCGGGGGGTGAAACATTCAGGGCTTCATCTTAAACTGCCAATCATAGATCAGATCGCCAAAAGACTGAATCTGAGAATTCAGCAGCTGGATGTAATGATTGATACGAAAACATTAGACAACGTTTTCATCAAAATGAAAATTTCCGTTCAGTATCAGGTCATCAGAGAGCAGGTAGGAGATGCGTTCTACCGTTTGGAAAATCCTGAAAATCAAATTACCTCTTTTGTATTCGATGTGGTACGTGCTGAGGTTCCGAAACTGAAACTGGATGATGTTTTTGTAAGAAAAGACGATGTGGCAATTGCCGTGAAAAGTGAACTTCAGGAAGCTATGAATAGCTATGGGTATGATATTATCAAAGCTTTGGTCACAGATATTGATCCGGATGAGCAGGTAAAACATGCGATGAACAGAATCAACGCGGCAGAGAGAGAAAAAACAGCTGCAGAATACGAATCTGAAGCACAAAGAATCCGAATTGTAGCCGTGGCAAAAGCAGAAGCAGAATCTAAAAAACTGCAGGGGCAGGGGATTGCCGACCAAAGAAGGGAAATTGCAAAAGGACTTGAGGAGTCTGTAAGAATGCTGAATAATGTAGAAATCAATTCACACGAAGCATCAGCGCTTATCGTTGTCACGCAGCATTATGATACATTACACTCCATAGGAGCAAGTAACAGAAGCAATCTGGTTCTTCTTCCCAATTCACCTACGGCTGCAAGCAGTATGCTGAATGATCTTGTAGTAGCAATGACCACTGCAAATACAGTAGGAGAGGCTAGTAAAGGCAAATATCCGGATCCACCTCAAAAAGAATCAGGATTTTAGGAAATAAAAATTGAAACCAATTTTAATAAAAAAATCTCCCGAAGTTTTCGGGAGATTTTTTATTATTTCTTCGTTTTAGAAACCTGTTCTATCAATGTATATTTGATGGAAGAAGCATCTGCCGGAGGATTATCGATTTTTTCTGTTTTTACTTTTAAAACATATTCGTAACCCGGCTCATATGTGAATCCTTCGATATTGCTGTAAAAATTAGTCCAGCTTTCAGAAGCATTTTCCTTTACCTGCATACATTTCATACGTCCCGCTCCTGCGGAGCAATCTACCGTCTGTGGTCCTACAATAAGTGTTTTTTCGTTGGCTGCCATTCCTGCTTTTTTCGTTTTAGAAACCTGCTTTACCAAGGTGTATTTTATAGAAGATCCGTCAGCTGGAGGATTGGCAATTTTTTCTGTTTTTACCTTTAAAACATATTCATAACCCGGCTCATACGTAAATCCTTCAATATTGCTGTAAAAATTGGTCCAGTTTCCAGCAGCATTTTCCTTTACCTGCAGACATTTCATAGGAGCTACTCCTGTACAATTGGCTGTTTGTGGTCCTACGATGAACGTTTTTTCATCGCCAGCGGATGCACCGGCTGTTGTTGTACATTGCGTCATTGCAAATAATGCTAATGCGGGTGCTGCCCCTTTTAGAATTGTTGCTATACTTTTCATAAACTTGATTTTTCCCATACCTCGCAATTACTATGCCGAAATTGGCTTTCCTCAATTTGTAGTACTTCTGCTATTGCTTTTTATTTTTTTAATCATTTAATTTGAATTTATTAAAATGCTAGCCAAAAAATAAATACTAAAATACATATGAATAATCAAATGCAAGTTGAAAATTACAGGATTCAAAAACCTGAAATGTGGGCAGGAAATATTGGAGATCAGGAAATAATAGACCTGATCAAAGACTCCGAGTTTGCCAAAAGACAAATTGATGAAGGCCGGGATTACTGCTACTTTTTAGATAAAAAATACTATACAAGCAATACAGAAAACAGTGAGTATGTCTGCATGGCATATACCCTGAACGAACCGGGGAATCTGGAGAGGGCCTCCGCTTCTGATGTGATTGTTGAAGAAAATGAAGTTTATCAGATTCATAGGATCAGTGTTTTGAGAGAGGGGGTGCTGATAGACAAAATTCCGGATACTAATATTAAAGTTCTTGACAGCGAAAATCAAAGCAGCGGAGGGGTGCTGAGCAGTAATAAAAAGATCAATATTACGATTAAAGATCTCAGGCTGTATGATGTATTGATCTTAGAAGATTCAAGGATTAAAGAATTTACGGACCGCGATTTTCTCAGAAAAGAATTCTCAAAATATGTATGGGTAAGTCCTGATAATTATTGGGCATATGGCAGTTTTAAGTTTACTTTTATCAATGATCGTGAGCAGGCTATTGCCTACAAAAAAACATTTTTCAGAGATGAGCAGGGCAATGTTCTGGAACCGGAAACTAATCTTTTGAAAAAAGGAGAGAGGTTTGTGATTGAAGAGCAGAATTATATCAATCCTGTAGATTCCGGGCGTGAGATTTTTCCTTATATAGATTTTGCTACAGATAGCAACTGGAAAGATCTGTCTAATTATATTGTTCCTATTTATGAGGAGATTTTTAATGCCTCTTCTTTAAAGGATTTTGCTCCGAACCTGATTGAAAAATTAGATGCTATTGCTGATCAGGATGAGAAACTTCAGTTTGCAATAGAATATGTTCAGAACCATGTTTACTATATCTTCAATGCTGATGAAATGAATGGGCATAAGCCACAGGAGCCTTCAGTAACCTACGAAAACAAGCAGGGAGATTGTAAAGCGAAATCAGTTTTGCTAAAAGTAATCCTTGATTATATAGGGGTAGAAGCGTCTGTAGTGCTGGTGAATTTCAATACAGATTATTATATCAAATATTATCTGCCTTCCCTTTTAAACTTCAATCATGTTGTGGTAAAAGTAAATTACAAAGGGCAGGAATATTTCATTGATGCGACGATTCGTGATGAATTCGGATTGATAGAAAACAGAGGGTTCATGTTTTTTATGCATTATCTTGAAGTGAAAAAAGATCAGGAGCTGCAGGTGAGAAAACCTTATAAATTTCCTTATTTCTGTATTAATGAAAAAATAGATTTCAATGTCCAGGGGACTACAGGAAAGTTTATGCTGTCAACTACTTATAAAGGAAACAGGGCCAATGCCATGAGAAGGTATTTTAAAAGTACCAATAAAAGAGAAATTATAGACAGCTGGAACAGCTTCCTTTTCTATGCACTTAATTATTCCAGTGACAGAAACGGTACAGATGTACGAAGCGTATTCAAAGATGCCGCCATTGACGTGGTGAGTGATGACAAAAGGCTGAATGAGGTTAAGATTCAATATACTGCTATTGTTGATAACCCTTATTATGTAGATCCAGAAAAAAACCGTTTCCTGATGTACTTTGACCGGAATGTAGTGAAGGCAAGTGCCAGGGATTTTATGCATGAAGATTTACCATTCTGGCATAATTTCGACAGTGAGAGATATGAAATTAACCTGCATACGGATCAGAAAATTGATACAGATGAAAAATATACTATTCAGGAAAGTACCATTGCGAATCCGTATTTTGACTATAAAAGCCGTAAAAAGGTGAACAAGAATGGAGCAAGCGTATCTATTGAACACCATCCTCTGATCAATACTGAAATTCCGAAAAGTGAGTTTGAAAAGTTCAGAACCGACCATCATACCGTTGCAGACAGTAATTTCGGACTGGGAATTGACATTATAGAACCAGGTTTGATGAACAGGCTTAAATTCAGTTTTAAGAAAAAATTTAAATAAAATTCAGTTTAAAGTTCGATGTTTCAGCGGGCGGCGAAGCCGCCCGCTGAAACATCTTATTCTAATTGTTATATTCGTTTAATCCCCAAAAAGACACAAAATCATTTATGTATAAGATATTTTTTCTTACCTCTTTTGCTGTATTTTCTCCTTTCATCAATGCACAGAAATTAACCAAAGAAAATGTTACCGGATTCTGGAAACTGAAAGAAGCTGGGTTTTATGAAAATAAAAAGAAAGTGATAAAACAATTTGATAACTGCCGTTTGATGCGGAATTATGCGATTAGAGAAGATGGTTTTGCTGTTTATAATTATGTAGAAGGAAGTACTGGTGATTGCAGCCCATCTGAACCTAGACTTTCTTTTTGGAGAATTGTAGAAAACAGAATCCAGTTTTATGCAGATGAGCAAAATATCCTCGAAGAGGTAGAAGTGACATTGAATAAAGATAATACCATGACTTTTTCAACCTATAATCCTACACGGATCAAAGTAGATGGTGATGCTCTTGCTGAAAAAATGGTAAACACTGTTCATTACGATATTCTTGAAAAAAAATACTGATTATAAATAATAGACTTTCTGATCTATGAATTATGTAACGATAATATATCTTCTGAATCTTATACTGTATGCAGTCTATTTTTTTGGAAGAACAGGAAGTGAGGTTGCTATGTCCGGCTTAGATTATGCCGTTTCGGGGATTTTATCTCTTTTTTTAATCTTTGCCGGATATCTGAATGCAAAGAAAGGAATGATCTACAGGACCGTTCTGTGGATGTTTTTTGTGAATGTTTTCCTGTTGATCTGCTCAGGCTTGTTTGATCAGTTTGGAAATGATTTCAATATCCTGTCTACGGGCAATAGTGATAGTTTTCTTTTTACCCTGGCGCTTATTGTTTATAATGGGTATTTGTTTCCTTTAACGGTCATTCTTGAGGGCTCTGGTCTATCATTGGTATTCCCGGTGATGCTGTCACTTATTTTGCCTTCACTGGGATATCTGATAGGGAAGAAGCTTTATCCAGGCAAGCAAAATTCCACTGAGTTGTAGTCATTGTGAACCGAAGATGAAGCAATCTCAATAGAAAAGTGGAGGTTGGAAAACGCAATGGCGCTAAGTTTTTTTCAAGCTAAATGTCTTTAAGGCGTAAGAATTTTATCTCCGATAAAATTAAAAACTGCCTGTTTTTTGATCTCTCGCAGATTGAGCAAATGCTTGTGAAAAAATCTGGGAAATCTCCATAATCTGCGAGAAAAATAATAACGTATCATTTGCTTAAAATCTAAGATTTTCTTTCGCCTTAAAATATACTCAAAGTATGAAGTTCCTGCGTCTTTTCGTTTCCCAACACCCAGTACTTTTTGTATATAAGAGACAAGAAAAAAAAATTAAGGCTGTTCCTGCTTCTGAGGTCGATTGCCAGCCCCAAAGAATTTCTGTTTACCAATAAGCAATTCGAAAAACAATCTGAAATCTGAAATTAAAGACCATAAAGGATATTTAAAAGTAGCCGGTTTGTTTCTTTCAATCACAGCATGACTGAACCAGGCAAAGCCGTAGCCTACAATCGGAATATACCATAGAAACCTTTCCTTTCCGGAGCTGATGACATACCATATAACGAAAAATACGAGAAAAGTTCCGATAAAATGAAAAATTCGGGTTCCTGTTTTACTGTGTTCTGTAAGATAAAACTGATAAAACTCTTTGTAGGTTTTGATTCTTTCAGCCATGGTCGTCTAGTTTATTGATTATATTGTAGTTAAAGCAATAATTCTGCCGATTTTGTAATAAGAGATAAAAAGAAAAAGGCAAAATCGCAAATCAGTCTCTCCATTGGGTTTAACTTTTTTGCCATTTTGCCTTTCGCAGTTGTGCTAATTATTCCTTAGCTATTCCTTAATTCTTTTCCAAGTTTACTGTTTTTGTAGCCATAGCAGAAGTAAATCACCATGCCAATGAGGAACCACATTCCGAACCAGAACCAGTTTTCATGGCTCATTCCGGTGAGAAGATACAAACATGAGCTTAATCCAACCAATGGAATCAATGATAAGTTCTTGATAAAAGCAACTACACATAAGACCAAATTGATGATAATAAAGAAGAAAATAGATGCTCTGAATTCTCCTTCTTTAGGATCTGACCAATTCATCAGATTATCAAAAAATTCTGGCTGCCATTTATAAAATACAAGTAATGCACCAATGAAAACAATAGGGAAAATGATTTTACCATTCACATAAGGAAGGTGAAATCTGCCCTTTATTTTTTCTTTAGCAGGAAGAAGAAGTACCCCTGCACATACCAATACGAATGCGAAAATAGTTCCGATGCTTGTAAAATCCAGAATAAATGTTTTATCGGTAAACAAGATAGGAATACCTACTACAATTCCGGTAACGACAGTTGCATAGGATGGTGTTTTATATTTAGGATGTACCTTCTGAAACCTTGCAGGCATCAGCCCATCACGGCTCATTGCATACCAGATTCTCGGCTGTCCCATCTGGAACACCAATAGTACAGTGGTAATGGCAACGATGGCAACGAAAGAAACCACAAGTTCCATCCAGGCTACATTAGCATTGGTTTTTTCAAATATGAATGAAAGCGGATCTCCCACACCATCAAATTTCTTGTAATCTACCATTCCTGTTAATACAAGTGTCAATGCAATATAGATCACAGTACACAGTACAAGAGAGATGATCATTCCTTTTGGTAGGGTTTTTTGCGGATCTTTGGTCTCTTCAGAAAGCACACTTAAGGCATCAAACCCAATGTAGGCGAAGAATACTCCGGATACAGCACTCATTACTCCGGCGAAGCCATTCGGCATGAAGGAAGGTGTTCCGGTTGTAGGGCTAATAGGGGTCCAATTTTCAGTACTGACATACGCACATCCCACAAAAATTACCAGTATAATCACTGCTAGTTTTAAGATAACCAGCGAGTTGTTGAAGTTTTTACTTTCTTTTACCCCTACATAGCAAAGCCATGTTATCAAACCATTAATCACTAAAGCCGGAATGTCTACGATGAATTTCAAGCTTCCAATCAATGGAGCCGTGTTCCATGCATTCAACAGTTCTTTATTCTCTGAACCATATTGAACGGCTTTTCTAGCTTCCGTATAGCTGCAGGTAAGGTAATCTGGAATATGCATCCCGAGGCGTCCCAGGAAACTGGTGAAATAATCTGACCAGGAAAAGGCTACATAAATATTCCCAAAAGAATACTCCATAATCAGGGCCCAGCCGATTATCCAGGCGATCAGTTCTCCAAAACTGGCATAAGCATAGGTATAGGCAGAACCTGCGGTTGGAATTCTGCTGGCAAATTCAGCATAGCATAAAGCGGTAAATCCACAGGCAAAACCACAAATCAAATATAGAAGGATAACACCCGGGCCACCTCTGAAAACGGCTTCCCCCAGACTGCTGAAACTCCCAGCTCCAATAATAGCCGCAATACCAAAAAATACGATGTCCCATACCCCTAAGACTCTTAAAAGTCCTGTTGAAGTATCTGTATCTGAATAGATTTTTCTTCTAAAAAGTTGACTCATTCAATAACTATATTTGATTTGAAAAAAAGCAAATGTAATGATTTTTTATTTTGATGTTAACAGTTGTTAAAAACATTTGAATAAAAATAGTTTACCGGAAATCTTTAATCCTTATAAACAGGTATTTCCACATAACTGTCGTTGTACCATTTTATTTCCAGAGGCTCACCAGCATCTTTTACAGTTTCATCACTTACATTTTTTCCTGTACCATGATTGACCTGCCAGTTCTTATTTTTATTAACCCCTACCAATAAGACCAGTTTACTTCCCTTTTCTATTTTTTTGCTCATGAAAAATGAGTTTTTGATCGGGATCTTCTCCTTTTTGCCAGGCTTAAGCAGATGACGTTTGGAATTGTTTTTTGCATAGCTGGCTCGGGTAAGATGCGTAGATAATAAAAATGTCTTACCATCCGGCTGTACCTGATATAATGAGGTTTTGGGATCAAAATCCTTCTTGTTGATGGAAACGTTGAATATTCCGGATAAATTACCGCTTACTATAACATCTCTGTCCAGAATTTCACTTTCAAAGTAAAGAGAATTAGTTACATACACACTATCCTGTTTGCTTACTGTATGATAAAGATATTTCGGTTTTCTGTCTTTAAAATCAATGGTCTGTTTGGTAAATTGTTCAGTTCCGGGTTTTTCAAAAACCGAAGAATCGTTTTTACGATCCTGAAGGTAAAATTTAAGAGAAGACGAGTGCATTTTATCAAGAGTAGGAACATGTTTCCATGTATTGCTGTTCATAATCTGAAAATTGACTTTATCTTTCAGAAGTTCGGGTTTTTTGCCATCCTTCAGAATATAATCGAACCATGAAAAAGCAAGTTTATCAATACTTATTCTGGCTACAGGATCTATGAGTAGATTTCCATAGCCGTAAACATAAACATAATTGTATCCATAGCTTTGAGCTGCTGCATGATCATAAGGTCCTATCACTAAATAGTGATTAGGGTTTTTGTTGTATTTGTGATGTTCTTTATAATAGTATAATGCTCCGATCTGATCAGCATCATAATAGCCTGTAGTCGTTAAAACCGGAATGTTTATTTTGGCAAAATCTTTTTTATAAGGAACCATATTTTGCCAGTATTTATCATAACCAGGATGATCCAGCCATCTTTGGAATATTTTATTGGGTTTCCCGCTTAAAGAATCCAAGGCTCTGAATGATCTGCCACTTTTGTACCATGCTGTATTGATAGAATCCCATTTTGTATCATTATTAAAGCTTATTTCATCAGTCAGCTTATTATTGGTGACATAGTGAATCCATTGGATCATATAGGCCTTGAATACATTATTTTGATCAGGATAATCTATTCCGATTCCTACCGAAACCTGAGGTACAATGGTTTTCAAAGCAGGGTGTAGTTTTTTGGCAGCTGCCCATTGGCTGAATCCTAAATAACTTCCGCCTATCATTCCTACTTTACCATTGCTCCACGGTTGTTTGCTTACCCAGTCTATTACTTCATAAAGATCCTGTGCTTCATCTTCAAACGGATTATTGGGGTCATTGCTGTCTCTTTTTCCGCGGGTGTTAACCACAGCTCCTACGTAATTGTAAACTGCCGCTCTTTTCCCCATTCCTGCATCTACAAGTTCTCCGGCATAAATATTATTGGTAAGAATAACGGGAAGAGGAGACGTGTTTTCTTTTTTTCGTACAATCGTAATGGTGAGTTTTGTTCCTTTTTTTAAAGTAAGGATTTGGGTTTCGATAATGAATTTTTCCTGCTCCTTTGCTCTAAACAGCTGCATAATCTGGGGCTTGATGCTTGAGTGGGTCTTATAATTGACATAGTTTTTACATAAAGCCAGAGCGGAAGAATAGTCTATACTGTCCTTATCTTTTTGTTTGTCAAGTGCTGCTTTCAGTGTTTTTTTATGCACTTTTACATCTGAATCAATATCCAGAGTAGCCCCTACTTTGGCAGTCAGCGGCTCGGATAAACTTTCATATTTTGTAGCAAAGGCGGCTTGAAGAGCATCGGGAAACAAAATTTTTTTATCCTTTTCCATCAGCTTGGCCATACTGTAGATTTCATAAGCAAGATATTTGTTCCCTGCCATGTTATGATCTGCATATTCCTTACGGTAATCAGCTAAACTTGCAATAGAATTTTTGTAATCCTTCGCAGCGAGCTGTAAACGAAACAGATTATCTAAAAATGTGAGCGGATACTTCGGTTTGTTTTTAGGAGATTGATATTCAGTAATTACCTTTAAAGCAAGTTCGGGGATTTGTTTTTCCAAAATTACAGAATCTGTTACTGCTGCTTTCGGAAAGTAAAACTTCTGGGCCTGCATTAGATTGACAAAAAATAATGCTAAAAGTATTTTAAATTTCATTAATGTTATGTTTTGAGCTTCTGATGAAAAGTATCCCATCAAACTCAATTGGTTATTTTTTAGCGGACTAAATTAAGAATTTTTATCATTAAAGTATGAAATGATTTCGTTGTTGTTTTATCATATAAAGTCTGCTAAAATCTGCTCAAACAAAGGTTTTTTTTACTCTTTATAAACAGGGATTTCCACATAGCTGTCATTGTACCATTTTATCTCAAGAGGTTCCCCGGAATCGTTTATCGTTTCGTCACTTACATCCTTGCCTGATCCATAATTGATCTGCCAGTTAGGGTTTTTATTAACCCCTACCAATAAAAGCAGTTTACTTCCTTTTTCTATTTTTTTGCTCATAAAATAAGAGTTGTTAATCGGAATTTGTTCCATTTTATTCGGTTCAAGGAGTTGTCGTTTTTCATTATTCTTCGCATAGCTGGCTCTCACAATATGAGTAGATAGTAAATAGGTTTTTCCATCCGGTGAAAGCTGGTACAGATAAGTATCCGTATCAAAGTCTTTTTTGTTGATGGAAATATTAAAGGTTCCGGACAGATTTCCGCTGATAATTATGTCTTTATCAAGAACTTCGCTTTCAAAAGCAACAGAATGAGTCATTTTTATACTATCTTTTTTGCTGACTTTGTAGTAAATGTCTTTCTGGTCTCTGTTTTTAAAATCAACAATCTGAGTTGTGAAGTTTTTAGTCTCAGGCTTATTAAATACCGAAGCCGTGTTTTTCTTGTCCTGAAGGTAGAACTTCACGGAAGAAGTATGCATCTTGTCAAGATCAGCCACATGTTTCCAGGTATTGGTATTCATCACCTGAAAATTGATTTTATCTTTTAAAATTTCCGGTTTTTTACCTCCTTTAAGAATATAATCAAACCATGAAAAAGCAAGATCATCGATACTTATTCTGGCTGCCGGATCAATAGGATTGCCATTCACATAAGTAAATCCGAAACTTTGTGCCCCTCCATGATTGTAAGGACCTATGACCAGATAATGATTTGCATTTTTGTTGTATTGGTGATGTTGCTTAAAATAATAGAGTGCACCAATCTGATCATCATCATAATATCCTGTCGTGGTTAGGATAGGAATATTGATTTTGGAAAAATCCTCTTTGTAAGGAACCATTTTTTGCCAATACTGATCGTATCCAGGATGATCCAGCCATCGTTGGAATATTTTGCTGGGTTTTCCGCTTATCGTATCTAAAGATCTGAATGACCTACCGCTCTTATACCATTTTGTATTGATAGAATCCCATTTTACGGCGTTGGCAAAATCTTTTTCATCAGTAAATTTGTTATTGGTCACATACTGTATCCATTGCAGCATATAGCTCATGAAGATATTATTCTGAGCAGGATAATCAATCCCGATTCCTACTGCAACCTGTGGTACGATAGTCTTTAATGCCGGATGCAGTTTTTTTACTGCCGCCCACTGGCTGAAACCCAGATAGCTTCCGCCGATCATTCCGACTTTTCCGTCAGACCATGGCTGTTTGCTTACCCAGTCTATCACTTCAAAGATGTCTTCCGACTCATGCTCAAAAGGATTGTTTACATTATTACTGTTCCTTTTACCTCGGGTATTGACAATTGCTCCTACATAATTATAAACAGCTGCTCTCTTTCCAAAGAGTTCATCAAACGAACCTGCATAGATATTATTGGTAAGAATAACAGGAAGTGGGGAAGTATTTCCCTTTTTTCTAACAATGGTAATCGTTAAGGTATTTCCGTTTTTTATCTTAAGATCTTTGGTTTCAATGATGAATCTCTCTTTGTCTTTTGATGCCAGTAATTCTATAACCTGAGGTTTGATGCTGGCATACGTCTTATAATTGATATAAGATTTGCATAGCGCAAGGGCTGTTTTGTAATCAATACTGTCTTTGTCTTTTTGCTTATCCAGTACTTTTTTCAGTTGTTTTCTGAATTCTGCCACGTCTCCATCAAGGACAAGTTTAAGTCTGGGAGTCAGCTTTTCCGGAAGGCTTTCATATTTTTGAGTAAAGACTTTCTGAAGAGCATTGGAAAAGGAACTATTGTTTTCCTTTTGTGCCATTTTAGCCATACTGTACAATTCAAATCCCATCAATCTATAGCCAGCCATATTGTGATCGGCAAACAGATTTCGGTTTTCGGAAAGAGAGGCAATCGATTTTTTATAATCTTGCGTAGCCATCTGCAAACGGAAAAGGTTGTCCATAAGGTCAATATTATTTTCCGGTTTGTACTTTGCAGATTGAAGGAGCGGAATCACTTGCTGAGCGAGTCCCGGAATCTGTTTTTCCAATGTAACAGAGTCTGTTACAGCGGTCTTTGGAAAGTAAAACTTTTGTGCCTGTATCAGGTTTACAAAAATTAATGCTAAAAGTATCTTAAATTTCATGTGATGGTGTGTTTATGGTATGTTTTTAGCTGTTGTTCAGAAAGTATCAAACTTAAATATGTTTTTGATAACTATTTATTAAAATTGTTTACATTTTATCAGACGAAAGTAGTAAATTTTATCATTGAACAGTGAGAAAATTTTCATTGTTGTAAAATCACTATTTATCACCATTAAGTTTGTTAAAACTTGCTTAAACAATAAGTTTTTAATATTTTCGTTAACTTATTTAGACTAATATTCTTATATCAAGAAGAATGAAATCAAAAAAAATACTCTTAGCGGCTGCAGTAATTTATTTCGGAATCTCCGATGCTCAACAGTCCCAATATTTTACCCAGAAAGAAAACTACAGGTTCAATCTAGCCGAAAATCTTTATCAGACCAAAATATACAATGCTTCTCAATACGAATATGCAAGACAATATTTCTACAATCAGAATTTGTCCCGTTCGAAAAAGGAAGCTGCGCAGTTTTTTGATAATGTAATCGGTGTGATTCTTCAGAAAAATCATGCTGAAGAAGGGTTAACAGCTTTCATGAAAGAATACCCGAATTCTGCTTATTTTGCACAGGCTAATCTTCCGTTGGCAGATTACTACTTAGCGAAAAAAGATTTTGAAAAAGCGTTGGAGACTTTGAAAAAAGTAAATCAGTACCAACTTTCGAAAGAGGAAAATACACAGTATATTCTGAAGCTTGGATATGCAAAATTCATGATGGGTGACTCTAAGGGAGCAACGGATGCTCTGGAAGAAGCCTATAAAACAGCAGATCAGTCCCAAAAGGGAGATATCGCTTATATGCTGGGGCATTTATATTACAGCAACAGACAAAATGATAAAGCTTTCCAGTATTTTGATTCTATAAAGGATCAGGATAAGTTCTCTAAGCTTGTACGTCCTTATTATGTACAGATGTACTATAATGATAAGAACTACGATCAGGCAATTACGGAAGGAACCGCTCTATTGAAAGAAAATATTTCTGACTCTTATAAAGCGGAAGTTCATAAGATCATCGGAGAGAGTTATTTTATGAAAAATGACTATACTTCTGCCTATCCACATTTGAAAGATTATCTGAGCGTACAGCAAAATCCATCTGAAAACGATTTGTATGAGATGGGATTTGTGGCTGCACAGTTAAAAAAATATGATGAAGCGGTTTCTTATTACAACCAGCTTCTTAACAGCAATTCGGCTTTGGCACAGAATGCTTATTATCAGTTAGGAAATGCATACCTGGCAGTAGATAAAAAGCAGGAGGCTCTTTCTGCATTCCGTTCTTCTTACCAGATGGATTATGATGCGAAAGTGAAAAAACTGGCTCATGAGCAGTATGCTAAGTTAAGTTACGATATCGGTAACCCTTTTGAAAGTCCTTCAGCAGTTATCCAAAGTTATATCAACGATAACCAGAACGGAGCCAATGCTTCAGAAATGAGGTCACTACTCGTGAAATCATATCTGTACTCCGGAAATTATAAAGAAACTCTGAACGCGATTGACAAATTGCAGAGTTCTACTCCTGACATCAACAAGGTGGATCAGGAAGTTTCTTATTTATTAGGGACTGAAGAATTCAACAAAGGAAATTATGATGAGGCTGAGAAATATTTCTTAAGAAGTCTTGGTTTTAATATCAATAAAGAATTCAACAGCAGGGCTTTATATTGGCTGGCTCAGGTATATTACCAGAAAGGAAATTATCCGTCTGCCATTGTTCGATATGAAAAGCTTCTTACTGAAAGCTTCCCTGAAAAACAACAGCTGCCTTATGATTTAGGGTATGCTTACTTTAAATCCAAAAAATTTGATCAGGCTGCTACCTACTTCAAGCAGTATCTTACCAATCCGAAACCGGAATTTAAAAATGATGCAGAGCTTCGTTTGGCAGATATCCATTATGCCAATAATGATCTGAATGAAGCGATTGCTATCTATGATAAAAATGAAGATGCAACGGATTATACTGTCTATCAAAAAGCGATGGCTTTAGGATTTAAAGGAGATACACAGGCGAAGATCACTAACCTTAAAAACCTTTTATCGAAATATCCGGATTCCGAATATTACGATGATGCCCAATATGAAATAGGAACAGCATATGCTGCTCAGGATGACTTTGCCAATTCGAATGATTATTTCGGAAAAGTGATTAAATCATCATCAGACAAAGACCTGATCGCTAATGCTTCCATTTACAGAGCACAAAACTATATCGATCAGAACCAGAGTGACAAAGCACTTTCTGAGTTGAAGTCTTTGGGCGAACAGTATAAAAATACGGCGTATGCTCAGAAGATCGTTCAGGCGGCAAAACCTATCTTCACGAAAAACGGAGACGTTTCCGGATATGAAGCTTTTGCTAGAAATATCGGGGTGAATGTAGATGCTGCTGAAATTGATGAGATCAACTTATCTACCGGAAAACAATACTTCTCGAAGAAAGATTATAAGAACGCTATTTCTTACTACGAAAAGTACCTGACCCAAAACCCAACAGGGGAAGGATTGTATCAGGCGAAGTATGAATTGGGAGAAAGTTATTATCAGACTAATAATTCAACTAAAGCTTTACTTGTACTTCAGGAAGTAGCTGGAATTCAGAACGATTACCAGGATGATGCACAAACTCGTTTAGCTCAAATATTTATTGCACAAGGGAATACTGCGGAAGCGAAAAAGTATCTTGAAGGCATTAAAAATTCTTCCGATATCAGCATTAAAAACTATGCGAATGTGGAGCTGATGAAACTGTACGCTGAAGAAAAGAACTTCTCTGAAGCTGAAAAATTAGCCAATGCAGTGATCGCTAATTCTAAAAACTCAGCAGCAGTAATTGAAACGGCGAAAGTCATTAAAGCAAGAAGTCTGATGAACTCAGGAAAAGATAAAGACGCACAGTCTGCTTATGTTTCTCTTGAAAAATCATCCAATACTTCAGTAGCTGCAGAAGCTTTGTATGCGAAAGCATATTATCAGAATAAAGGAAAAGCATTTAAGTCTTCTAATGAAACGATCTTTAAGCTTGCCAATAACTATGCTTCGGAAGAATTCTGGGGAGCAAAAGCCTTGGTATTGATGGCCAAAAACTATATCGGCCTGAAAGATAACTACCAGGCAAGTTATACATGCGACCAGATCATTGCGAACTATAAGGATTTCCCTGAAATCGTTGCAGAAGCAAAAGAAGTTAAAAAACAAATTAAGAAATAGTACATGAAGGTTTTTAAAATTGCCCTATATTCTTTTTTAATTTCTGCTTCTCTTTGGAGTTGCATTCCTTCATACAGTGCATATCCTAAAGAGTATAACCATGCGAAAGCTGAGTTTCCAAAACAAAAGGCTTTTGTAGTAAATAAAGAGCTTAAGAAAGAATTTGAGATTTTAAAACATTCTGATATTTATGAAATCGTAGAAGACAGTACCCATGCAGCTAAAATAACCCTGCATCCGATGCTGACGCGTACTCCTCCATGCGGAAATCCTATGATTGGAAGTATGCTTACAGTCGGATTACTGCCTTCGGGATTTCCGTACGACATTGCTTACAGTTATAATGTAGCTGAGAACAGTACAACGAAAAATTATCAATACAAATTACAAGTTTATCAAAGCCTTTGGCTGTTTAATATATTCAGACTAGGGAAAACTTTTTCAAAACAGTCAGGGAAAGCTTTATTAGGCAGTTATATTGCTTCCAATAAATAAAAACCCGGTATATATTTTTTTCAAATAAAGAAAATATGAACAAGAAAATTCAAATATTATCCATATTATTTTTAGGGGTTTCGTCGGTGGCGTTTTCCCAGATCAAGGAGGAAAAACTGGTTCTTAACAAAAAAAGAGAACCCGAAGTGAAGAAGATCGAGAAGAAGAAGACTTCTGTGGAAACTATCAAAAATTATCCACCGGAAGAGAAATCGCAGACTCCTGTGAAATACACCATCACAGATGTTCCTGCTGTTTCTGATTTCAAAACTTCAACCATTCAAGGAGAGGACGTAGCTCCAAAATTTGATGGAACTGCCCAGAATAATTACCTCCAGTTTGGAATGGGTAATTACGGAAAAATATTATTGGATGGAAACATATCCAAAACCCTTGAAAATAAGTTCGAAGTAGGAGCGGATGTTCATGTACTTTCTACGAATGGTCTTAAAAAAGAGTATGACTGGAAATCCGGGCAGACTTCAGCGACTATCGGAGCTTTCTTAAACTCTTACGGAGAAAAAGGAAAATTCAATATCAATGCTGAATATGGTTTAGACAACTATAATTATTATGGGATCTATGCCATGCAGCCTACCGGTGAACTTGATCTTAAGCAAAAGGTGAATCAGTTTAAAGTAAACGGGTACTATGATTTTTACTCCAATGAAATCTTAAATGATGTAAGGGTAAAATCATCATTCCTGAAAGATCATTTTGATGCTTCGGAAAACCAGGTTTCCATTTTGGCTAATTTCTCCAAGCATGCTGTTGAATTAGGAAAATCAGGAATCAATCTGAATGCTGACCTGGGAGTAGGATTGGACGCTGTGAAGACTGATTTTGCGATCAGAGATAAAAATTCTTCCAATTTCTTCAATACAAACCTGACTCCAAAAGTAACGTTCAGAAAAGGAGACTCTTATTTGATGTTAGGATCTTCATTCTCTTTCCTGAATGCTAAAAATTCTAACGATCAGCTGGAACAGCAAAAAAATAATAAAGCGTATTGGTTTCCTCAGGCAGAATTCCAGTTTGCGGCTGCTAAAGAATTCAAATTCTATGGTGGGGTAGACGGAGGTCTGAAACTGAATGCGTATGGAGATATGCTGCAGGCGAATCCATTCATCCTTTCTGACCAGTTTTTAAAGCCTACAGAGACGAAATATCATTTTTATGTAGGATTAAGAGGGGATATCGATGAAACGCTGAAATATGACTTCTCTGCAGGGTACGGAAAGATGAGAGATATTATGTTCTTTAAGGCTAACGGTCTTTTTGATAATAATTCTGTTAACCGTTCTGCATACAACTTTGCCAATACATTCTCTGCTGTATATGATGACGGAAATGTAAGCGATATCAAAGGAAGTGTACAGTATTTCCCATTAGAAAACCTGATTTTAGACGGAGAATTAAGATTTACAAAATACGATCTTAAGAATTACGACAATATTTATAACGTTCCGTTGTTCAATGCGAGCATTGGGGCAAAATATACAATGCTTGACAAAAAGTTATTGTTAGGATTCAAAGGAATCTTTGCAAGTGACAGAACGACAAACTCTTTTGCAATTGAAGGAGCAGGATCTCCGGTAATCTACCAGTCTACGGAGAATACAAACGATAAAGTAGGGGGTTACGCTGATTTAAATCTTTCTGCAGAGTATAAAATTCACAAAAACTTCAGTGTTTTTGCACTCGGAAATAACCTTCTAAGCTCAAAATACCAGACCTACAAAGGCTATAAAGTCCTGGGTGCACAGATTTTGGGAGGAGTGAAAATTACGTTCTAAACTTTAAAATATTTCAATAAAACAGAAACCTTACATTTAAGGATGTAAGGTTTTTTTATGATGTTGATGTGAGTTTATTCTGATCAGAAAACGGTATGTTTTATCAGCGCAGAGCTTCTGCCGGATACTTTTTCTATTTTTAAGAGAAGTAAATAGACATACATCCGCCATGTAATTTATTAATTACCATTATTTGTCTTTAACAGTTGGTAAAACATCATTTAATAAGGTAACCAGCACTTTTCCGGGTTCTTCCCAAGGAATTAAATGTGCTGAATTTTCAAACCAGATTCCTTTTTTTACAGGAGCTTTTACATTTTGTAACCATGTATTTGTGGGTTCAGAAGGAGTTGTGAAATCATGACGTCCCATGAACATAAAAACCGGGATAGGAAATTTTTTTACGGTTTTGAAATCAACGTTTAAAAACTCCGGTAAAAGTTTTTTCAATGTAAAAAGACTTCCGCCGCCAAGGGCATCAAGATCCTTTTCAGAATATTCTGAGAAGAGGAGAGGTGCCTGGAAATAATACCTTGAATTATTTCTGAAAGCCGTTAAACCACCATAATATTGCGGCCATTTCCTTGCAATAATAATTCTCTCCCGTGTAACCGGCTGATTTCCGGGATAGGGTGCGATAGATTTCAATTCTTTTATGGCGGTTTCATTTTTTAAACGGGTTGCTTCTTTTAAAGCAAATTCCACGCTTAAACGCTCATTATCTTTAGTATTGATAATCTGACCTATTCCAACATAGGAATAGAAAAGATCTGGTCTTTTTAAGGCAGCATTCATGGAAACAATAGTTCCCCAACTGTGGCCCATCAATATCACTTTTTTCTTATTGTATTTTTTCTGAATATATTCCGTCAGCTGAATCACATCTTTTACATATTGGTCAATATGTATGGTTTTCCCCAAAGTAACAGTATCATTAGTAGCGTAGGTTTTTCCTGCTGCTCTCTGGTCATAATTAACTACCGTAAAATACTCTTCAATGGGTCGCTGAAACATCCACATAACCGGAGCTACCGGAGAGGCAGGGCCTCCGTGAACAAACAGTATAATTGGATTTTCTTTATTCTGTCCTCTTACATATACCTGCTGTTTTATACCTTCTATGGTAACAGGATAGCTTTCCTGAATCCCATTGGGGGAAACAATGGAGTCGAGATCCTTAATGATTTCTTTAGCTTTGGCATACTCATCATTGGATGGGGTATTCTGTGCAAAAAATACAGCTGTCCAGAAAAACAGAAAGGCTGATAATATTTTAATTCTCATAATTTTTGATCTTTGAAATGTGCTTTATATTTATGATATGAGTCTGAAGTTTATTTTGAATGTTACATATTTTGTTTTTTAAACATCTGAACTTTAAATGTTTGCTCTTTTTCTTCATAATATTCCTCATTGATCGGGTTGCAAAAAGATAATCTACTTATCAATGATTTTGTAATTAAACTTTTGCAGGCTTTATAAATTGTAAAAAAATCAGTATTTTCGCAGTCGAAATCATAACAATGGTATTTTGAGATGACTCATTATTTATTGTTTTATGAACACGGCTGCATAGTTTAATGGATAGAACTTTGGATTTCGGCTCCAACAGTGAGGGTTCGAATCCTTCTGCGGTCACTTAAGGAGACAACTATTTTTTAGTTGTCTCTTTTTTATAGCCATAAATATCTCTTTATCAAATCCTTATAATCTGACTTTTTGTGTTCGACATTTTAAGCGTAAAATACTTGGCCTGTTTGAAATAAACAGTCTAAAAGTGCCACAATGGGCTTGTAATCTACAATCATTAAGTGTTCGAAATCTCCTTAATGTTTGAACTTTTTCTTTCTTCTGATTTGTTGTGATTTTTTGCTATTAAATATAGTAATTCTAATATAATTTTAGTTTCATCATCGCTTACCAAGATCTCATTTTTAGCCAAAATAATAATTGCTTGTTCTACTGAAACATTTCTATCAGTGAAATTTATTTTTTCCAATATTTTTTTGTTGCTTTTTTTTGAGAATATTTTTGAGAATGCATGATTTAAACCTAAAGAGAGACTTCCTGTTTTATAATCAATATCAATCGGAGGAATAAGATCCACCAGATGTTTTTTATCCGAAATATCAAACTCTGAAAAATTTTGAAAAATTTTGACTAATGCTTTATCCTTTATTTGATTATTGTTATCAATAGCTTTTAATTTATTATAAATATTACGGCTTTCCATTTTAAGGTTTTTTGTATTGACTTGATTCTCTTTTTTTAATTCGTTATAATCATCAATTTTTAAAATTCCGGCTATAAGTAATTTTCTACCTTTAGAAAGAGTTAAATTCTCCTCTTTTATTTTTCTTTCTACTAAGTATTGAGTGTGTAAATAAGTTGTCTTCTGAGTCTTTATATTCTGATCTTCCAATATTTTCTTAAATAATTCAATACAACTATTTGATAGTATTAATTCTTGAAGTTTATTTTGATAACAATCATTAAGTAAAACTGCGCCAATCCTAATACTGCAACCACTATTGCAATGGTAGTAGGGATATCTTTTCCGCTTACCTTTTGAAAAACTCCCAGTAAGTTTTTGGCCACAAACAGGACAAGTCAAAAAGCCTCTAAGGAAAAACATTGCTCTTAAATCATCTCTTTTAGCCGTAATTTTTCTTTCTGTATTAATCACAGACTGTACCTGATAAAATAATGACTCTGAAATCAAGGGCTCATGTAGTCCCGGGATAATTTGATTTTCATTAGAGTTATGCTTTATTAATATATGCCCACAATAAACTGGATTACGCAAGACTCTGAAAAAATACGATCTTGAACATATAAGTCCTTTATCATTAGCTATTCTATTAATTTCAGATATTTTATGGTCATTCATAGCAACTTGATTGAAAGCCCATTTTATAATTTCGGCTTCAGGCTCTTTAGGAACAATAGTTTTTTTTCCATCCATTAATGTTACATTGAGGAAACCTATTGGAGCATTATCAGGATATCGTCCCATTAATTTTGCCCGACGAATGCCATTTGAAACATTTTGAGATCTCCGAGTATTTTCTGCTTCTGGAAAAGCTAAATGTAGAGCTTGCAAAATTATATTTTCTGGCACAGATAAATCAATGTATTGATCAATTGCCATTGGTGTCGTTTTATATTTTCGTAGTTTTCCAATCATTTCATAAGCATATTCGATATTTCGACTAAATCGATCCCATTTTATAAATAATATGTTCTTATCTTCTATTGGTTTCTTTTTAATTTCGGAGAATAATTCTTTCCATTTAGGCCTATTAAAATTTTTAGCAGAGTAGTCATCGCGATAAATTCCTTTGACTTCAATATTGTTATATTTACAATATTTCAGTAATCGATCTTCCTGATCAGGCAATGAGTAACCTTTTCTTTTCTGTTCGTCAGTACTTACTCTGACGTATAAGTAAGCTGTTTTTATAAATGTGACGTAATTAATATCTAATTTAAAAACATTTAAGTTAGGTGTTTATACATCGTCCATACACTACAGACCAAATAATGAAACTAACAAGAATTTTTAATGATACTCATGAAAGTGTTTTATAGACTCTGTTTGAGAGTATCATTGTCGAATAGTTTAATTAGATTTCCAACAGCGTCAACATCTTCGAAATGTATAGCAACAGGAATTACTTCATATCCTAATAAAGAAGAAGTTTTAACTCGATGACGGCCGTCCTCAAATTCAATTTTTTTCTCAAATGCGTTGAAATGTATTTTTGGCGGATCAAGATATTCTTTACTGATCCAATGTTGTATGATTCTATATATTCTTTGATTATTATTACTTTTAATATTCTCGGGAAGGAATAACGATGTCATATCTATCTCTCTAAAATTAGAATTTTTAAGCAGTTCCTCGGTTCTTACAAAATGTATTTTAAAAATACCTTCTTCCGAAAGTAAGTCAGAAGCTTTTATAGAAGAACTGTTTTCATTAACTGCCCAGTAAGGTTTAGGTGCCAATAATATTATTTCCTCAACCGTTTTTACTAAGAATTCTTTTATTAAATCAGCCATAATCAAAGGTAATAATTCTTATCAAGAATCATTTCCGTATTAATATTGTCCCAAAAAACTTTTTTTTCTTTCCCACTCTGCGTATTCAAGATAGTGACCGATTTTATCATTTATAAGACGTTTAATAGGAAGCAGAGAAATACCTAGAGATGACCTGCCCACAATAGATAATATATTTCTCCATTCGGCAGCATTGATGTCCCCAAAACTGACATCACCTCTTACTACAGTCCCTCCATTACCTATCCAGTAAATCTGTTCAAATAACTTTACATCTTGTGTAAAGGTTAGGAATAATAAGATTATTTGCTCAAATAATTCTTTGAATGAATTTCTGACAATATTAATCAACAGATTCATACGATCCTGATTTTCATAATTATCAATACAATACTTTCTCAAAAAAGTAGCTGCTCTTTCACGATGCAGAATATCTATATTCTCAAAAAACACGTTGCAATCATGTGTTCCAACTGCAATAAGATAACTTTCTTTAGAAGCGAAATGGTCTAAGGTCTTTGATAATGAGGACTCAATATCTTTAATCTGCCAAATGAGCTTTAATTTTTTATTGTTTCCTGAATTCTTGTTATTATCATCTTTATAAAAGTAGTCAGTGTAATCCGTAAGAAAGCTTGTATCTTGTTGCAGTATGTTCAAAAATATTTTACCATTATAATCATAAAGACGATGAATTTTACTTTGCTGAATAAATAGCTTTTTGACTAATTCTAAATCATTATTTATTAACTCCAGACTTTCTTCAAGAAAGTTTGTTTGAACTATAATTTTGATGTTTTCTAACTCGTCTTTTTCTGCTATAATGTTAATGAGTTTATGGAAAATTGTAGAGTCTATTCTCAAAAACTTGTGCAAGTATTCAAAGTAGATGTAAGTTCTTTCACTTATCTTTCTAATACTATCAATAAGTCTTTTAATATAGGAATGGTTAATTAATGAATCATCTAAATAATAGAAGTAAGATACTTCCCAAGATGCTTGATGTTGATATTTCTCTTCGGTTATTATACTCCAAAGGGAAACGCTCTCTTTTTCATTTTTAAGATTATTTTGAAAAATATTTATTGGTATGTAGCCTACTGAGTTATCGTCTTTAATAATTTCCTTTAAAACAGCAAGGCCGAGCTCTTTATTATGTTTGTAGTTTTCATCAACCACAAAATCCAAAGATTTATTATATTCGTAGTCATTTGCTGCTTGATCTTTTAAATATTTGAAAGTAGTATAAAACTTAGTTGCTTCTGATACATTACAAAATACAAATGAAGATCGAATTTCTTTTTCTTTTAATCGATCATATTCGCGATAATCCTCGTAATCATATCTTTCTTTGTCTCTAATTCTGTCCCAGTCTAATTTTAGATATGCTGTGTAAATGTCATTAGTATATTTATTCAATAGTCTACTGAATGCATCATTCTTGATTTTATGTTTTTTCCATAATCTGATTTGATTTTGAACATACCTACAATCGACAAATGATTCTGATTGCAAATGTTGCTCAATAATTTGAAGGACAAAGGGCATATCAAAAGTCATTAATTCCTTTGAAATCCCTGGATAAGGCTCTCCAAAGTTTAATAGTAAGCTTAAGGCCTGCTTAGGATAGCGACTGAAATATTGATTAAATGTAATCCAGATCTTTTCTCTAAGGTCTTGTATTTTTTTATCATTAGGTGTACGATAGATACGAGTTGTAACAATATCCTTATGAAATCCGTGAGATGTAAACTCAATTTTTAAGAATGTTTTTGACAACTCAAAAAATGCTGCAGCAAAAATGGTTTCATTTTTTTGTAATTTTTCAATCAGGAGTTCAAAAAGAATATTCTGTCTTAAAAAATCCCTTGATTCGTCCTCTCTATCGAAACCTATTACCTCTACTATTTTGTGAATAAGCTCTGGAAGGTGCTGTGGTTTCTTTTTAGCATACTCAAAACCTAATACTAAAGATTCTTTGAGATAATCGGTATTACGAAAAAAATGACCAAGAAGCTTTATTATTTTATTTTGATTGTATACAAAATCATTTGGTTCGTAGCTTACATTATATTGATCCAGTTCAGGATTTGGCAGAGGTTGAAGTGTTAGGTATATAAATTCAAGGGTCTGATTTTGAAGATAAAACCAAAAAGAGGACAAAAATTTAATCGCTTTTTCCTCTTCAGTGTTTTTAACTTTATTCCAGTATTTTACAAGTGAATCATACAATTTCTGCTTTATATGACTATGATTAAACATATTGTTAGCAGATATTACATTTTCATCAAACCTTTTTTGATGAGATTCAAAGTAGTTGTCAACCAGAATATCAAAAGATAATAGCTTGTCTTTGATAAATGTTCTATAAAAAAAATAAATTGCTAGATTTTGTTCACCTATTTTGACATGATTATGTTGGATTTCGACGAGTTCTAATCTGTCAAGTTTTTCTATGGCATGAAAAAAATCTGAATAACCAATATCAAAATGGTTGAGGATTGATTCTGTTATTTCTCTATCATGAAAAGGAATTGTGTGAAAAAAGGCTATTAGACCTAAACATTTAATGTTGAAATCATTCGAGAACTCTCCATTGTCTTTTATAAACGTGCTAAAATACATTTCAAACAACCCAGAAATATCATTTAACACATTAATATCTTTCTTAGCAATTGCCAACTGTGTTGCCATTATTGCAATTCTTGGGTTTCCATTAGCAATGTTAACGATAGTGTATAAATAATCGTGGTTCGTAATATTAAAAGGTTCAGTTTTAATAATATCTGTGATTTGTTCATCACTTAATTTTTGTAGATGTAATTTGTGAGGTAAAAAGTCAGTACATAAAAGTTTAAGACTTTCATAAGCGTAATCGCGAACTGTGCAAATAATTTTTAAATTTCCATTTCTTATTCCTTTATTAAAGCCTAAAATTTGGTTAAAAGCATCCATTCGGTTTGCATCATCTACAAAAAGTATGTAATCTTTATCATCATTAAAGTATTGATTTAAATCGTCTAATAATGAATGATGCTTATAAGAAATACAGAAAGACTGATATGACTTATTTTCAGTAACAAAATTCTTGATGCATTCTAAAACTAATTTCGTTTTACCAACGCCCGGAGCTCCAGTTAAAATAATAAAGTCATGCCTTAATATATCGGTTTTCAGTGTATACAGCTCTGATTCTCGATGTAAGAATGGGTTATCTAAAGAAGTTGCAATACTTTTAGAAGCTTTATTGTATTCATTTATGAATACATCCATTGATACGATCTGCCCGGTATCTAAAGTAATACCAAGGTAGTGGCTAGCCAGATCTCTATGCTGCAAGTGGAGTTCCATGGCTAAGGAATCTAAAGTGTTGATCGTAAGGTTGATATTTGTGTGTTCAAGAACTTTGTGTAACTTTTCAATTTCATTAGTCTTCAGTTTAAAGTTTACACATAAAATAATTTCTTCTATTTTTTCAGAACTAATTGTAGTTTTGGAATGATCGATACAATTCGAAATATCTTTTATCAATTTGTTGACTCCTTCTGAAATATTTGTGGAATATTCTACAAAAAGATATTTTTCGTTTGGGAGAAGTATTAATGTATCGGGGGTCCCTTTGATTGTTTTTTGTTTACCGTGCTGGCTTCCTGTTCTGGAAAAAGCTCTATATTTTGGATTTTTTCTCAGAAGAAAACTATCACACAGTTCCTGAAAAACTGTTTCGTTGATTTCTTTTAATGCATTCTCGATGGACTGTAGCCTACTCATTAGGTTTTTGGTTGAAATATGATTGTCAATTTAGCAATTTTTATTAATCACTTGATAAATTTTCCCCTTTAAAGTAACATAATAATCATAGATTGTTAGATAATAAATACAATGATTGAATTGATTTTCCTGATTAATTTAATGAAGCCTATTATAGTTATAAAATCAGATTTTTTATTAAAAACTAAAATCTATTAAAATTTATAAATCAATCATTTACACCTACGCATTTGATAATTATGTGATTCCATATAGTGGAATTCACGAATAAATGATTTTTTTTAACAAAATAAATTATGTTCTATTTTATTTTCGTAATTTTTCAGAATAACCATAAAAATTCATAATGTATATATCTGCTCTAAAAGTTTGGAACTTCAGAAAATATGGAAGTCCAGATTTTGATCTTAATGCTCCACATTTAACAGTACCTTTTAATAAGGGAATGAATATTTTAATTGGGGAAAATGACTCAGGTAAGTCAGCGATAATTGATGCGATCAAGCTCGTTCTTAAAACACATGCATACGAATGGATAAAAGTTGAAGAAAGTGATTTTTTCAGTATTGGAAACCAGATTTCGTCGATTTTAAGGATCGAGTTAGAATTTTCAGGAATCACTAATGCTGAGGCGTCTAATTTTACGGAGTGGTGTGGGACTCACGATGAAGTAATTAATGTTGAAGGAAGAGATGAGACTTTCCGGAGACCAAAATTAATTTTGATATATCAAGCGGGATATAAAGATGGACGTATACTTCCGGCTGATGTTAAAGCAGGAATGGATGGTGTTGGAAATATCCTAACTGCTGAAGCAAAAGATTATCTTAAATGTACTTATCTAAAGGCTTTGAGAGATGCAGATAATGAGTTGGCAGCTAAAAAGAATTCTAGGTTATCCCAGATTTTGAAAGAACACAAAGAATTTAAAATTAAACAGGAGAATGGGCTACACGAATTTGAGGAACTTTTTGAAGGAACAAGCGATCAGATTAGAGATAAATTTAAAGATGAGGGCCAGGCATATCATGCGAATATAAAAAAAGTGGTTGATGATTTTATAGGTTCTTTTATAGATGAGAGTTCAAAATCTGTATTTGATTTAGGACCTACTAGAATCAATAATATCCTTGAGAAGTTGTCACTTGGTATTATTGATGCCAAAAACTTAGGACTTGGTACAATGAACCGTTTATTTATGGCAGCTGAATTATTACATCTTCGAAAATCAGACTGGAATGGTTTAAAGCTTTGTATGATCGAAGAGTTGGAAGCTCATCTGCATCCGCAGGCTCAGCTAAAAATTATTAATCGATTAAAGAGGGAGGAGGGAATACAGTACATATTGACAAGCCATAGTCCTAACATTACTTCTCAGGCAGATTTACGAGAAATTATTGTATGCAAAAATAATAAGGTTTTTCCACTAGGTGAGGGTAATACAAAGTTGGATAGAAAAGACTACAAATATTTAGAGCGTTTTCTAGATGTGACTAAAAGTAATCTTTTCTTTTCTAAGGGCAATATTATTGTGGAAGGCTGGTCTGAAGAAATACTTCTTCCTACATTGGCTATTAAATTAGGTATGGATTTAACAAAAAAAGAAATATCGATTATTAATGTTGCTTCCACCGCATATCTTCATTTTGCCAAAATATTTTTAAGGGAAGATGGCGAAAAAATGAATGTTCCTGTTTCCATAATCACTGACTTTGATAACAGACCAGATGAATTTGGAGTTTTTAAATCTTTACTCAGAGAAAATCAAACATTTAAAAATAAATTCTGCAATGTAAATGCATTAAAACGTGAATTGAAGTCTACTGATGTAAAATTAAATATAGCTCTACAATGGACGCTTGAATGGTGTTTATACAAATCTTGCCTGTCGAATATCTTTAAGGAGGCGGTATCACGAGTTCATAGCAAAACAGAAGATTTTAAAACAGAAGATGGCAATTTTAAAGATTCATTTGAAAGAAAATTTATAAAGAAATTATCTAAAGGTGAGGGAACCTCGCCAATTGATAAAGTTGCGGTTATGAATGTTTTTACCGAATTATTGGAAAACGATATTACTATTACAACTGAGCAAATTGCTGAAGATAACTATTTATCATACTTAGTGAATGCTATAAAACATGTACATGATTATGAGAATTGATCCCTTAGACCTTAGAAGAGCAGAAGAAATTTTCATAGATGGAGAAGAGTTTGATAATGAGAGGAAAAAGTTTATTAATAATATGGATACTGTCGATTTATTGGCAGTTCCAGGCAGCGGCAAGACTACGGCTTTATTAGCAAAATTATTTTGTTTGGCAAAACAAATGCCTTTGGATAAAAATCAAGGTGTATTGGTCCTTTCGCATACAAACCATGCTATTGAAGAAATCGAAAAGGTCTTAAAGCCCTTATGTCCACAGCTATTTTCTTATCCTAACTTTGTGGGAACTGTTCAGAGTTTTGTTAATAAATTTGTTGCCAATCAGGCATGTTTCGAACTTTATGGTAGTTATATACGTAAAAATGATGACGAAATGTATTTTTATGAGGTTGAAGTTTTTTTTAGAAGCCTTGTTTATTCGGGGAAAGGTATACAACCTCCTAATCTCAAAAATAAGCTTTTTGGTATAGTTAATAGAGGTTTTACAGGTTCGTCGAGAGAAAAAGAAAATAATATTTTAGATTTTCTAAAGAACTGTTCATATGACTTGGAGAGTAGAAAAATTAAAATCGGGAATACGTCAAAACTAATATATTCTGGTGTTAATATAAATTATTATCTTGAGCTGGAGAGTTGGAAATTAGGCCTTTTATCTCAAGGAATTCTTTCATACAAGGACAGTTTTGATATTTCAAAAAGATATCTTAATCAAGGTAGTTCAAGCGAGCTTAAGGCTATATTACAACATAGGTTTAAATATGTTTTCATAGATGAAATGCAAGATCTTGATTTTGATCAGGCCCAATTAATAGAAGATATTTTCTTCACAGATACCTCTGAGACAATAATTCAGAGAATTGGCGATCGTAATCAGGGAATTTATTCAAGCACGTCTTTGCATAGTGAAGAGGTTTGGAAAACTAGGAATGAGATTGATCCGGAAAGATTTAATGAAGACTTAAGTTTAAATAATTCTCATAGATTGACTCCAATAATTGGTTCACTAGTTGATGGGTTTGTTTTAAATCGAAATGAGGGTTATAAAGTGGTAGGATGTTCCAACCATAATGCTATTGCTCCTCATCTTTTGGTGTATAAAGATGAATCGGAAGCAGATATACTAAAAGAAAAGTTTATAAACTTGATAAAGCATTACGGTCTAGAAAAAGATTCCAAAAACGTTGAGAGAGGATTTCATATAATTGCTTGGACGACAGAAAAGGAAGAAGGTTCTGAAAGATGGCATTTGAGAAAATTATTTCCAGAATATTCTCGTGAAAGTAGGCAGAAAAAAGAAGATTTTGATTGTTTGAGAAAGTATTTATTTTTATTTGATCATAGTAAGCAAACCTTTGAGTCAATTCGAAAATCAATTTTGAACGGAATTATTAGGATTCTCAGAATTGAGAATATTAATGTGACAGGAAATCCTTCAAAGAAATTTCGTAAATCTACCTTTATACAAATGCTTAAAAGCAAAGGAGATGAATACTATGAGTCTTTTAAAATTAGATTGTATGGTTGGTGCCACTCAGTAGTCGTTGAAAAGAATTATGAAACGGTCTTTATTGATTACTCCAATTTTATTATTAATGAGTTGAGTGATTTAATTCCAGATTTCAGGATTACAAATTCTGGAGCATTTATTAATAAAGAATTCCATTTCAATATTACTGAGTTAGTTGAACATAATGAGGTTAGGGAAGATAATGATATTTCAGTTAAGTTAGGATCTATTCATTCAGTAAAGGGGCAGACTCATTGTGCAACAATGTATATTGAAACCGAATATTATACTAGTGAAATCGATAAGTTGAATGTTTTCGTCAAAGGAACTAGAAATCGACCAGATTTTATAGGTAAGAATCCGTTATTTTTTCAGGAACAGGATTTTTCAGATATGAAAAAGGCAAGGTCAAATGAAGCTTTAAAAATGATGTATGTCGGTTTCTCAAGACCAACGGATCTTCTTTGTTTTGCAGTTCGCAAAGAAAAGGTAGAAGATAATCTAGACAAGTTTGCGGAGTCTGGCTGGAATATAGTTTCAGTTAGTGGTTAATTTAAAAAATAATCATTACAGTGTTACTGATCAAGTAAACTAATAATAAAAATGAACTTTACAATATAATCGGGTGCAATAATTATATAATTAATTAGTGTCAAGATAACCTATCTTCCCTAAAAGAAAAGACATTAGTAAGAATACTTTTAGAGATGAAAAATTTGAAATACAAAATACATTATATTTATGATAATACAACTTTGAAAAATATATTCGCAGTAGATGGAGGGAAAGTTTTTGATCATTACAACTTTGAAACCATTTATCTGAATGATAAAACCAACCACTTTAATGTATAAGTTTTTTTTATGAAAGCTCTTCTAAAATTATCTTTTCAAAATTACAACGGGAATCTGATTTGGGCTGGAAAATATGTTTATCCCCAATCGCATTTAGAGGCTGGAATTTCGGAATTAAGACAAAAAGGATACTGGATCAGTTCTTTTCCTGAAGGGGATGGGCTCACTTTTAAAATTAAAGAAGGAGAAGAGGAAACGTTTAGTGATTTTGAAATCGCATTTCCATGGATGAATATAAAATGTTATCAAGAAAATGAAGAATTTAACTTTGTGCAGGATCTTAATAATGAACAAATTATAATCTTGCCTTTATCCCGTCTAAAAATAGACCATCCAATTTACAGTAAAAATTTGTGCATATTTCCGTTAGGTGAGTTTCCTGTTAAAAATTTAAATATGCAAATTCCGGAAAAAGTGGATTTAAATAATTTATCTAAGTTCTTGCCTAACAGTAGAGCATTTATTACCTCGTTGACTGAGATTGACGAAACAGCTTTTACACAAAATGCGGTTGTTGTTTTTCGTGATTCTATTACAATTGAAGATTATTTTGCTATGCAACAAGGAGATGATGTTGAACTTATTAAAAAATATAGCGAGAGAGCTGAATCAGCCCTTGATTTAATCAGGTTTTTTGAGTGCAACTATACTGTGCCAGAATTTCTTCCAGCGAAAGCTGGTATCTGGGATGATAGATATTCAACAGCATTGGTGTATTTTCCAATTTATGATATAGGTTTTGTGCAATCCCGTGAGGTAGAAATAAAAACTTTTATAAAAGGGATTGGGCCAGACATTCATAGTGGTTTCCAGATTAATCACCTACCTATTTTTTTATATGATGATG
The DNA here is from genome assembly GCF_059420365.1 of Chryseobacterium sp. GW821-FHT04C04. Classification (NCBI taxonomy): domain Bacteria; kingdom Pseudomonadati; phylum Bacteroidota; class Flavobacteriia; order Flavobacteriales; family Weeksellaceae; genus Chryseobacterium; species Chryseobacterium sp. GW821-FHT04C04. The sequence goes on from NZ_JBWKTO010000004.1 coordinate 277,346, forward strand.
ATGAATTGGGAGAGGTTGGAAAATTTTGTAAATACGCACTTAAATTAAACACAGCAATAGCCGAATCCGATAATCAAAGTATCAAATTTATACAAATAATGACACTTCTAGAATTTATCGGTGACCCTTATGGATACAAAGCCTTTAAAGATATCAAAGGAAAAATAATAGCATACATTGCCAAGGATAAAAGCGATTACCACAGATTGTCGAAAGATTTTATTTACTATTCTAAAGAGTTAAGAACAGAAATCATACATAACGGGAAGAGAATAGAAGATCTTTTAAGTAATAGCAAAATACTTGGAATATTTGAATTTTTTCACAAAATCACTAACACTATCATTTGGGATTTGATGATGCATTACGATATGTCATGGGCAGATTATCAAGATGAGAGAAAAATAATTCAGGACGAATTTACCGATTAAATAAAACTAGCTATGACCATATATGAAATTGCAACAAAAATCAATGAATTGACCTCTGAACTTGGTACTCCATTGTCCAATCTTCAGAAAATTAGGTATAAAAGATTAAAAAGTAGACCTAATACATGGCAGATATTTTCTGCAAGAACTATTAAAAGTGATTATGCATATCATTCAGGAGGCAGAACAGAATTTCAATTTAATATTGCTGATGATTTTATTCAAGATCAAACAGTTTTCAGATATGGCTTGGCATTTTCTCTTCAAGAAGATAGAAATGTTTCGGATTCGGAAGCAGAATTTTCCATCAAAATAGAGAGGCTAAATAATTTTATTCTAAGTGATCCTGATTTTTTTGATGATTTCTCAATGTGGTATTATTCTCCGGTTGATTTGGAGGATTTTTTCAATGATGTTAGACCGATAGACGATGTGATGTCAGAGCCAGGTAATTTTATTTTTATTGGAAAATTTTTCCGTAAAGGACATGATCAGATCGACATAGATGATATTGAGGAAATTATTAAATGCTTTGATGGTCTGATTGAGCTGTATGAAAAAGTTACATTTGGAGATATTGCTATTGAAAAGAGGTTTGCAAGATTAACCTGGAATACTAATGGCTGGGTAAAGCCTTCAGGTCCTTTAGGGAAAAGTAAAAATAAAGATACCCATGAAGGCAAATATGGCTATGGTCACGAAGAATGGCTTTTTGACACTAGTAAGCTGATTGATGGTTATCATTACGGTTTCTTAGAACCTATAAGGAAGCAACAAAAAGCATTTATTAATAATCAGTATAATGTTTGGCTTTATGCCATAGATAATGATTCTAAAAAACGTTATTGGATAGGCGAAATAGATGATATTGAAGTATTGAGTGTTGAGGAGGCTGAAGAAATTAAACAAATATATATTTATAGACATTGGCACGCCGAAATGCAAAAGCAAATTCGTGAAAGCGGTGCAAATTCAGACGGATTTTCTAACTGGGAGGGTGTCGATCTTTTTAATATCAGATTTCTGCCGGAAAAACTTCGGTTTAATGCTGACTATTTTGAGCTTCCTAAGAATAGTAAAGTGCAAAGCTTATCTCGGTATACCTTTGGAAAGTTTACAGAGGATCTAACCCCAGAGCTAATAGCAAAAGGATTTGAGTTTCCTTTCCTAAATATCAATGATGAGATTTTAGATGATGAGGCTGATAATGAAAAAATAGAAACTATTACTTATGAAAGAGTCGCTAAACCTATCGAGGTTCAGTATGTTCATAAGGCGATAAGCAAAAGGTTGAAATCTTCATTAATAAAAATATATGGCGTTGAAAATGTTCAGGACGAATTACCTGCAGGCTATGGAAATAACAAAATTGATATGGTTGTTAAAATAAGTGACCAGTATGTGTTTTATGAAATAAAGTCCTACAATTCTTCTCGAACTTCTATCAGAGAGGCATTAGGTCAACTTCTGGAGTATTCATGTTGGGTTGATAACATTAATGCCAGTAAGTTAGTAATTGTATCGCAGAAGCTAGGAGATACCGAAGATGCAATAAAATATATAAGTCATTTGAGAGATAATTTTAATCTACCAATTTATTTTCAGACTTTTGATTTAGATTCTGAAGAATTATCTGATGAGTTTTAAAGACACAGAGATACATTGTTAAATCGGTAAATTGTTTGAAAGCAGATATATTAAAGAATTTTTTGATTATACTATCGTAATAAAATTAATTATTATACTACCTTATTTTTTATTATAGATTATTGTCGAAAGTTCTGCAAGTTTATTCAGATCCTCTACAAAATTTTTCGAAAAATGTACCGCTGAGGTCACAATACAAAATGAACAACCTGCTGTTTTACAGTGGGTTGTTTTGTTTTTAAGTTGTTGCTTTTATAATGGGTCAAGGTAAATGTGATAACTAAAATAATCTCTGAAATTATTCATTAGCCTTTGTTCTATCACAATAATCATCTCAAACATAAAGATAATCATATACTTTAATGCCAAGTTATTATTCCAGGAACCACATTTCAAATAAGCTTCCTTTTTCCAAGGGTCTGTAATTTAAATACCCTTTGTGTGCTTCGATAATGCTTTTGCTGAGCGTTAAACCTATTCCGGAGCCGCTGACCCTGGTTGTAAAAAAAGGAAGGAAAATTTTATCTTTAATTTCGTTTGAAACTCCGATTCCATTGTCTTCAACGCTTAGAACGATTCTTTTATTAAGAATTTTAATCTCTGTTTTGATGATCTTTTCAGAATTGTCTGCAACAGCATAGATGGCGTTTATATAAAGATTTATTAAACATCTTTCAATCATTTTCTGATCTGCCGAAATCGTTTGGTCTTCTAATGAATTGATGATTGTAATATTGTTTTTCTCAAATTCAGGTTTTAGAAAATTCAGGGCAGATTTTACAATTTGAGTTAAAGAAATGGTTGTAAAAACGGGTTTTGGTAATTCGGCAACTTGCCGGTAATCGTCTACGAAATTCAGTAATTGTTTTGATTTTGAACTAATAATCGTTAAGCTTTCCTTCATTTCCTGTTGATCTTCTTTTTCAACAACATCTTGATTGGCAATGTATTCCAGATTCTGAATTAAACTGTTGACTGGCGTCAGCGTATTCAGAAGTTCATGAGAAATTACCTTCATCAGATTGTTCCATGCGTGCTTTTCTTTCTGTTCGATAATTCTTTGAACAGATTCCAGACTGATGATACAGAAACGATTTTTAACATTCTGTACTTTTTTTGTTCTCAGAGAATACGACTGTTTCACATTTTCATTGATCGAAATATCAAAGAATTCCTGAGAGTTTTCGTAATTCGCCTGTTCAATAATCTTATAAAAATTGGGCGTTTTAGATTCATATAATTCCCATGAATTGTATTTCGGAATTTGCAGAATTTCCAAAAAAACGGGATTTACATAAAACACTTCCCATTTATTATTTTTTTCGGAAAGAATCATCAATCCAATTTCCAATTGACTCAAAATTTCTTCATACAGAAGCTTATAGGAAGAGTATGAGAGGTGTTCTTCTTTGCTTTGGTAATAAAGTTTTACGGCATTGTCAAACAAACTGTTTTCCTCTGTTTTTGGGAAAAGAGAAAAGTCTTTTTTCTGAATTGCCAACACTATTTTTTCAGTTTTCTGAATAAATGATAAGGCTGAAAGTTGGGCTAAAATAATACACGCAATAGCAATGATTGTAAATAAACCGAAATTGATCCACTTATTTTGTGAATAAAAATCAAATGCAAAAATCCCGCTAACGACTGCCAGCAAGATAAAAACTAACCAGATAAGCTGCTGTTTTTTCATTTACAATTCAAATTTTTCCATTCTTCGGTAAAGTGCGGCTCTGGACAATCCGAGATCTTCGGCGGCGAGAGAAATATTTCCTTTATGCTTTTTCAACGCTTTTTTGATGAGAATTTCTTCCATTTTCTCGATATTCAGGTTGATTATTGGATTATCACTTTCTTCGTCCTGTGGCATGAGTAATTTAAGGTTTTTATCGTTAGAAAGAATTAAGCTTCTTTCAATGCAATGATCCAATTCACGGATATTTCCCGGCCAGGAATAATTTACCAATTCCTCAAGTAATGTTTCGTTAAGGGAAAGCTCTGTTTTATGATATTTCTGCTTGTATTTTTCCAGGAAATAGGTTCCCAGAGTTGGAATATCTTCCAATCTATCTCTAAGATTTGGGATCTGCAATTCTACAGTGTTGATTCTGTAATAAAGATCTTTCCTAAAACGGTTTTCGGACACCGCTTTTTTGAGATTTTCGTTAGTCGCAAAAATAAATCTTATGTCTAATAATCGTTCTTTATTTTCGCCAAGTCTTGATAATTTTCGATTTTGGATAAGACTTAATAATTTGGTCTGAAGGTGGGACGGAAGATTTCCTATTTCATCCAGAAATACGGTTCCATTTTGGGCATTTTCGATCTTTCCGGAGTAATCTTGATGGGCATCGGTAAAAGCTCCTTTTTTATAGCCGAATAATTCCGCTTCAAAAAGATTTTCCGAAAGACTTCCTAAATCAATGTGTACAAAAGGCTGGTTTTTTCTTTCTGACAATTCGTGAATATGTTCCGCCAAAACATATTTTCCGGTTCCATTTTCTCCTAAAAGCAGAACATTAGCATCAGTGGCAGCAACTTTTGTAATTTGATCCATCACGGCCTGCATTGCAGCAGATTTTGTATCCAACTGATATTGACTGGTTTTGATGCTTACATTTTCCCACTGATTCAGTTTTTTATTCTTTCGTGAAATATCAACGGCCAGATTGACGGAAGCATATAATTTTTCATTATTCCAGGGTTTTAAAATAAAATCTGATGCACCGTTTTTAAGGGCTTCAACAGCCAATTCTACTTCACCATATGCTGTCATGAGAATGATAGGGAGTTGAGGTTCTAAGGTTCTGATTTCCTGCATCCAATACAGTCCGTCTCGTCCGTTTTCAAATCCTTTTCGGAAATTCATATCCAAAAGAACGGCATCGATTTGCTGCTCGGCCAAGAACTTCAGAATATTCTTCGGCTGGCTGAGACAGCTGACCTCCGTGAAAAATTTCTTGAGCCAGACTCTTGCCGAAAATAAAATATCCTCGTCATCATCAACAATTAAAATATGAGCTTCTTTTTTTCGCATTTTTGAATGTAAATTAAGGCTTTGATTAGGATCACTCTGACAATTTTATCAGTTAACTAATAACTATTTATCAATTATAATTTATTATTTATAATTATCGTGTCCGTTTTCGCACAAAAAGTGTCCGATAATGAACAGTCCTGAAATGAATAAAATTATTTTTGTTCACGTTTTCAGACTCTTACGGGATTATAAATCTCTGGTATTTGATTTGTCTAATATATTGTAAGTAAATTAGTTATCTCAAATATGGATACGAAAATAGTAAAAAAGAAGTCTACATTAAAATTAATATTAATCATCGTTGCTTCTGCGCTGGCAGTTTCAGTTTTTGGTTGGTATTTTCTGAATCAGAAAAAAACGTATAATGTGAAATCAGAAGATATTCAAGTGGATGAAGTTACAGTAGGAAGATTTGAAGATATGTTGATGGTAACCGCACAGACCCAATCTTTAAATTCATCATTAGTGAACGTTTTGGAAGGCGGTGCCGTGAAAGAAATCTTTGCAGAAGACGGACAGATGGTAACCAAAGGCCAGCCGCTCGCACGAGTTTACAATCCGAATACAGAATTCAATTATCTGAATCAGGAGACGGGAATTATGCAACAGATCAGCCAGATGAGAAGTACGCTTTTGGAACTTAAAAACCAGGAATTCAATCAGGATAAGGAGTTGCTTCAAGCTCAGAACGATTACAATACGGCATTGCAAGCTTTCAACCTTCAGAAAAGACTGTATGACGCGGAAATCGGAAAGAAAACGGATTATGATATTAGTCTTCAAAATTTAAACTATCAGAAACAGAGAAAAGGAATTGTGGAAAAAGGGGCTTCCAGTGAAAAAGCTTCCAGAAATTCTCAATTCTCAGCGATCAATAATTCTATTAATCAAATGGAGAAAAGTTTAAATATTCTTCGTTCCAACAAAAACAATTTCCTTATTATGTCGCCTGTTTCAGGAAGATTGTCATCCTTCAATATTACGCTTGGGCAGAATCTGACAAGTGGCGAAAGTATAGGAAAAGTAGATTTAATGGGCGGGTACAAACTCATTGCAAAAGTGGATGAATATTACATCAATAAACTCCAAAACGGAATTAAAGGAAGTCTGGAAAGCAATGCAAAACAGTTTGAAGTTATTATTACAAAAATTCTTCCGGAAGTGAAAGAAGGACAGTTTTCTGTGGAACTAACTTTCATTGATGTAAAACCTGAAAACCTGAAAATAGGAATGACCTTCGGAGTAAAATTAAAATTATCTGCCGATACCCAAAGTATGATGATCCCGAAAGGAAATTTTTATAAAGATACCAATGGAAAATGGATTTTTGTTCTGAAAGGGAACAAAGCTGAAAAGCGAAACATCAGTCTGGGAAGAGAAAACCCCCTTTATTATGAAGTTGTTTCCGGATTGAAACAAGGCGAAAAAGTGATAAGCTCTGATTATTCTGAGATGAAAAAATATGAAATGCTTGACATTCAAAAGTAAATACTGAAGAACAAGAATAAATACCAAACACAAGAAATCAAAAAACAAACTTTAAAAAATTAATAAAATGATAAATATTCAAAACATTTCAAAAGTTTATAAAACCGAAGACGTTCAAACCAACGCATTAAACAATGTAAGTCTACGCATAAAAGAAGGTGAATTTGTAGCAATAATGGGACCTTCAGGCTGTGGGAAATCAACTTTTCTTAATATTTTGGGATTGCTGGACAGTGCTTCATCAGGTTCTTATAAGTTTGGTGAAACGGAAACTATTAATCTAAATGAAAGAAAAAAATCTGATATCAGAAAGAAAAATATTGGTTTCATTTTTCAGAATTTTAATTTGATTGATGAATTGACGGTCTACGAAAATATTGAACTTCCATTAATATACAACGGAGTTTCGGCTTCTGAAAGAAAAAGACAAGTGGAGGAGATCATGGACAAGATCAACATCGCTCACAGAGCAAAACATTATCCACAACAGCTTTCAGGAGGTCAGCAGCAAAGAGCTGCTGTTGCAAGAGCACTGGTAACGAAACCAAAACTGATTCTTGCCGATGAACCCACAGGAAATCTTGACAGCTCTAACGGAAACGAAGTAATGAATCTGTTGGCAGAACTGCATAGAGAAGGTTCTACCATTGCAATGGTAACGCACTCTTCTTACGATGCCGGTTATGCTTCGAAAATTGTGAATATGAAAGATGGCGAGATTTTTTCAGAAGAGCATTCTTCCCAGAGGAAAGATGTTTTCGAAAAAGCAGATGCTAAGAATTTTGGATAATAAAATTCTGTAAAAAATACATTCATTCATCCTTATTTTTCAAAAATTACAGAGAGCAGTTTAGCGCTGTTTCTCTGTAATTTATCACCATTTATTACCTCTATTATGATAAACAATTGGCTCAAAATTGCCTTCATCAATTATAAAAAGAATTGGCTCTCAACCATCATCAATTTGTTTGGATTGACGATCGGGCTAACCGGATTTATGCTCATCCTGATGCATTGGAATGACGAAGAATCCTTCGAAAAATGGAATCCTAAGAAAGACCAGATCTACTATTTCCAAACGTATCATAAGCCGGAAAATTCTTACGGAAATAATATTTCTATTCCGATGGCCAGACGGGCGAAAGAAGTAATTCCGGGTGTTGAAGATTACGTTCTGTTCAATGGTTCCGGAATTGGTGTGAAGATGACCACAAAGGTTAAAACCGTTTTCCAGAAAGATGGAATGACGGGTACAGAAAGTTTTTTCAAATTCTTTCCTTTCAAATTGGTTGCCGGAAGTTATAAAGATGCCCTGAAAGGAGAAAGTGTAATTGCGCTTTCCACAGATGCTGCCAAAAATCTCTTTGGAAAAATAAATGTTGCAGGAGAAAGTGTAAAATTTGACAACAAAAACTATGTAGTGACTGCAGTTTATGAGTTACCGAAAGAAAATAGCCAGATAAAGCCCGAATTTATCATTAATCCTGTAGAACAGATCAAAGGTGATGAAAAGAATTGGGGGAACTTCAATTACGGATCTTTTTTTATGCTAAAAAAAGGAACAGATCCTAAAGTTGTACAACAAAAATTTATAAAAGATATTTTTGAATATCGTGCAAGTCTGGATAAAGATGCTTCAGGAATGACCATTCAGCAATATCTTGATTTGTATGGACCTACGGACAGCGTATTGACTCCATTGGATGAAATAAAACTTCATACAAAAACATCTTGGTTCGGAAATCCGGATTTTAAAACTTTAATGATTCTTTTCACACTTTCCGTTTTGATTGTTGTGTTATCAGCTATTAATTTCATCAATCTAAAAACGGCGCAGGCTTCTCAAAGAGCAAAAGAAATCGGGGTTAGAAAAGCGATTGGAAGTACAAGATCCAACCTTGTTCTGCAGTTTTTGATGGAGACATTTGTCATCTGCATCGCGTCATATTTGCTTTCATTGGCTTTAACGGAGCTTCTTTTACCAAGCTTCAATAAGTTTTACGACAAAGAAATGAAGATGAACGATTGGCATATTTACTTTTACTCATTTGTGATGGTCATTATGGTGACGCTGATCTCAGGATTGATACCGGCAACCTACCTGGCTAACTTCAAAGCCATAGAAACCTTAAAAGGAAATTTTGCAAGAAGCAAGCATGGCGTTTGGTTGAGAAATGGAATTCTGACCTTACAATTGATCATCTCTTCATTTTTTATTATTGGCGGACTGATCGTTAATCAACAGGTGAAATATATGATGAATAAAGACTTGGGTTACAGCGGAAAACAGATCGTCATGATCAACTTTAATGAAAACGATCCAAAACCTTGGCTGAAATATGAAAGACTTAAAACAGAGATGAGAAAAATCCAGGGCGTAACCGATGTTTCTTACGGAGAAGTAATTCCTGGAAGTGGCAGATCAAGCAGTTCCAATATTGATTTTATGGATAAAAGTATTCAGGGACAGCATGGATCTATGGATTATAATTATCTGAAATTTCTTAATGTTAAACTAAAAAAAGGCCGCTGGCTGGATCCTAATCTTTCGTCTGATACAGTAAATAATGTGTTGGTTAATGAAGCTTTTGTAAGAAAATTCGGCTGGAAAGATGAAGATGCTTTAAAGAATGAAATTAAACCGGGATTTGATAACAAAAAGTATAAGATCGTAGGTGTTGTAAAGGATTTCAATATCAGAAGTTTAAGAACGGAAGTAGAACCGATCATATTTTTCCATTACAGAGAAACAGAATGGAAGAGGTTTAATGTCTATAATATTCAGTTGAAAATAGATCAAAATGATATCGATGGTACAGTAAAAAGATTGAAGACCTATTGGCAGAGTAATGTGGAGTCGGGGTATCCTTTCGATTATTATTTTCTGGATAAGAAATTTGCCGAAACATTTGAAAAATATCAAAAACAGCAGACGCTTTTCACCATCTTGAATGCAATGGTTTTAATAGTTGCATTGTTAGGTTTATTCGCTTTGTCATCATTAATGATTGAGCAGAAGTTGAAGGATGTTGCCATCAGAAAAACACTGGGAGCATCAGACAAAACATTGATTTTTGGGTTGACGAAACAGTTCCTTTGGATTACATTTACTGCCGTTGTTATCAGCATTCCGATCAGTTACTATTTGATGAATGAATGGCTGAAAGACTTTGCTTACAGAATAGATATGCCGGTCTGGCCGTTTATTTTCAGCCTTATTGTGTTGCTTTTACTTACGTTTTCTGTGGTAAGTATCAAAGCGTATCAGGCCACAAAAGTGAATCTTGTAAAATACCTGAAATACGAGTAAGCCGTTAATCATAAGCTTTTCTATCAACTATTAATTATCAACTGTCAGTCAATTTATTATGAAAAAACTATTCTTCATATTCATCATCAATGTTTTTCCGGCTCAGCAGGTTTGGACGCTTGACCAATGTCTGGATTATGCAGCCACAAATCATCCGTTGATAAAGCAGGCTACCGTTACTATTCAGAAAAATGAGCGTCAGATTTCTGCTGCAAAAGGAATGTTGCTGCCGTCCGTTGAAGCTGGAGTTAATCATAATTACAATTTCGGATTAGGGATCAATCAGAATAACAACCAAAGAGAAGCGATAAATACGCAATACGACAAAGTGTACGCACAAGCCAATTGGGAACTGATGAACTGGCGAAATTATCTCAATATTTCTTTATCAAAAATTAATAAAGAGAGTTCAACTTACAAAATGAAGCAGGCGCAAAACGAAGTAAAGCTGAATGTTATCCAAATGTTTTTCAAATATCAGAACAGCAAAAGCTGGCTGGATGTTCTGGAAACCCAAATCTCAGGAATCGAAGATCAGATCAAGCGCACCGAGAAAGAAGTTGAAATTGGAAACCGACCAAAAAGCGATGTGTATGACATCAAAGCAAACCTCGGAACTTTGCAGGAACAGTGGGTTTCTGCAAAGAATGCCCGGGATCTTTCTAAAATAAATTTATTGAATGCGCTGGCTATCACAAACGATTCTTTAGATTTTAAAATGAACGAAGAAAATCTGTCCGATTTTAACTTTAATGATCCCGAATTTCTAAAAACTCTTTTGGAGAAAAACCCTGCTTACAAAACAGTAGTCACAGAAATAAATGCTGCTGAAAAGAATATCAGCATTGCAAGATCTGCCTATCTGCCGACGCTTAATGGTTCTTATAACTGGTCAAGTTTTTACAGCAAGGTTTTGGGTGAATCTGCCGACCCTTTTTCAGATCAGTTTAAACGAAATAAAAGCCAGGAGGTTTCATTCGGACTTTCGATTCCGATATTTAATAAACTGCAAGTGAAAAACAGTGTTGAAATTGAAAAACTGAATGTTATTCATTATAATTACGAGAAAGAAATTGTAGTTAATAACCTTACACAAAGTATCAATTCCATCAAGATACAGTTCAAGAATTCTGAGGAAAAATATACTTTGCTGAAATCGAATTTTGAAAATCAGAAATTATCTTTCCAAAAATCAGAAGAAAAATACAAAGAAGGATTGATGGATGCATATACATTTTTTGTGGTGAGAAATAACTGGCTTCAGGCAAATTATAATCTGATCAACAGTAAAAACGAAGTGATGCAGCAAACGGAATTATTAAAAGTACTTCAGTTTAATTATTGATTGGTCAAAATTTCTTTTCTAATTGAGTAATAGGAGACAATTGAGACATTAGGAAATGATCATTTCATTAAAAGGATATTAATACTGCCTCAGAAAGCCAGATGCTTTTTGGGGCAGTTTATTTTTAAGATAAGTGGCTCTATTTATTCTCTTTTTTAAGTATAAATCCATAAATTACACAACTTTCTACGATTCTAAAACGAAATAAATGCAAAATTTAAAGTTAATAACTTCCATTCTTGGGCTATGTTCAGCCATGGTGTTTTCCCAGAATTATAAAACTTCCTCAACAGTATTGGAAGGGAACGAATTTCCGAAAGTTAACGCAGAAAGGCAAGCTCAGTTTAAAGTTTATTTTCCGGATGCAAAATCTGTTGTTTTAGAGGGAGGAGATGGGATGCAAAATTTAAAATCGGTTACCGCTAAAGATGAAGAGGGCTTTTGGAATATCTCTACTGCTCCAATGGAAATTGGATTTCATTATTATTGGTTCAATGTGGATGGCAAACGCACAAATGATCCCAATACAGAACTTTATTTCGGTTATAGTCAGCCTACAAGCGGAATTGAAATTCCTTCAGGTGAAGATTTTTTCTTCAGGAAAAATGTAAAGCATGGAAAAATTGTTGATGACAGTTTACATTCAGAAATAACCAAAGGAAAAAGAAATTTCAAAGTATATCTTCCTCCCGGTTACGGAACTGAAAAATTCCCGGTTTTATACCTTTATCACGGAACTGGTGAAGATAGTACAGGTTGGGAAAAACAAGGATATATCAAAAACATTCTTGACAATCTTTTTGCTGAAAAAAAGGCGAAAGAAATGATTGTAGTAATGGATTACGGTGTTGCCCTGAACCCTGAGGAAGAAAAAATACCGGACAATTATCCAAGAACTGTTCTTTCCACTAAAAACCTTGACAAGATCGTCATTAAGGAATTGATTCCCTACATCGAAAAAAAATATAGAACTAATGGTAAAAGGGCAATTGCCGGCCTTTCTCGCGGGAGTTATCAGGCAATGTTGATCGGGGCAAACAATCCGGAGCTATTTTCAGCAATCGGATCTTTCAGTCCTGTTATTTATGAAGGAACAGACATTGAGCCTTTTAAAGAACTTCCTATCAGTAATTTATTAAAATCACAACAAAAACCCTTTTTCTTCATCGGAATTGGTGAAAAAGAGGACGCTAGATTTCTTGAGTATAATCAAGCGATTATCACTTATTTTAATCAAAATGGATACCTGTATTCTCAATACACATCTCCCCAAACATACCACGAATGGCTGACTTGGAGAAGATGCCTTTATCAGTTTGTGCAAAAGATCTTTAGATAGTTTGAGGGTAGTTGTAAGAATAGTTTAAGGATATCATTGCCAAATCTATATGATCTATTGTAATTCTATATTGAGGATCTTTATTTAAAGTTTCATAAGATAATGCGGATTAGAAAAGATAATTTTTGATCCTTATTAAACATCTATTTTCAATTATATTTTTAGCTATAAAACAATACTAAAAATCTCACATAAAAAAGACCAATAACCGGTCTTTTTTATGTGAGATTTTATTTACATAGCCTTCATATTAAGTCTTGTATCAGCAACTTTTGTTAAAAGAGCATCACATTTTTTTTCTTCATCCAAGGTGGCCAGGAAATTTTTAAGACAGAAATTCTCCTTTAAAACTTTGGCATATGCTGCTAATGTCCCATAAGTGGCAATTTCATAATGTTCTACTTTCTGCGCTGCTGCTATAATACCTGCATCCCTTACAGACCCGGCTTCTGTTTCTTCCATAATGCTCTTGCCTTCATCCAGCAGTCCTTGCATAGCATCACATTTCTTGGCTTGAGGCTTTTTTTTGAGGGATTTAAAACATTCCTCCAGTCTTTTTACATGAATTTCAGTTTCCATTAAATGACCTTCTATCGCAGTTTTAAGCTTTTTATCTGTAGCATTTTTTTGCATTTTAGGTAATGCTTTCACAAGAGCTTTTTCAGCCCAGTAAATGTCTTTTAGTGAATCCTCAAATAAGTCTTTCAGCTCCTTGGCTGCATTTTTTTTAGCTGGTGTTTTTGTTGATTTTCGCGTGCTTGTTTTTTTTGTAGTGGTTTTGGTTGCCATAATAATAGATTTAGTGATTAGCGTTTAAGATGTACAATTTTAAGGCCGTTTTGATGGGTGCATCATCTTGGAGCTTTTTCTTTCTTATGATCTGGCTCATAAAAAAATAGCCTTGTTTTACATACATTAGAGACATCATTACCAGACAACATTGCATTTCTTTTTACAGTTTCAGTTTTGAAATATTGTTTTGTACAAAATCCCCCTTTAATTATGAAAAAGAACCTTTTTGACCAGTTTTCAGACTGGGCTGTATGTTTTACAGGAAGTGCAGGTGCATTTGTTGGAGCAAGTTTGATGGTGGTTGTCTGGGCAGCTGCCGGTCCTATATTTAAATTTTCAGAAGTTTGGCAGATGGTCATCAATACCGGAACTACTATTATTACCTTTCTTATGGTATTTCTGATTCAGAAAGCACAGAATAAAGATTCGAAGGCTATTCAGATTAAACTCAATGAGCTTATTGCAAGCCATGAGAGCGCAAGTAATCAGCTCGTTGATATAGAAGATCTGACCGAAGATGAACTTGACCAGCTTCATAGATTTTATGAAAAATTAGGGAAATTTCCTGGCGGTAAAAATAAATCGGCTGGAAAAAGTAATCATCAACCCAGAACAGATCGCTATAAATAATAGGATTCATAGCAATGAATCTCTTAATAAAAGACACCAATCTAGAATATCACGGATAGTAGGATTCAGATCACTCCTATTATTCATTAATTTCTACCATAACAAAAAGTATTGATATGAAAAGTAAAAAAAATCAAAATGAAAAGCTTAATCAGTTGGAGTCATTAAGTACATCCAATGATGGTGAGAAGCTGACCACCAATCAGGGCCTGAAAATTAATAATAATCAGGATTCTCTGAAATCAGAAGAAAGAGGTCCCACATTACTGGAAGACTTTATTCTCAGAGAAAAGATTACCCATTTTGACCATGAAAGAATTCCTGAGAGAATTGTTCATGCACGGGGATCAGGAGCTCATGGTATTTTCAAGCTTCATAAAAGCATAGAAAAATATACAAAGGCTGGATTTTTAACTGAGGTCGGAAAAGAAACCCCCGTTTTTGTAAGATTCTCAACCGTTGCAGGAAGCAAGGGAAGCACAGATCTTGCAAGAGATGTCAGAGGATTTGCCGTTAAATTCTATACCGATGAAGGAAATTATGATCTGGTAGGTAATAATATTCCTGTATTTTTTATTCAGGATGCCATGAAGTTTCCGGATCTGGTTCATGCTGTAAAGCCTGAGCCCGATAACGAGATTCCACAGGCAGCTTCTGCCCACGATACATTCTGGGATTTTATATCATTAATGCCCGAAAGTATGCATATGATTATGTGGACAATGAGCGACCGTGCCATCCCACGGAGTCTTAGAATGATGGAAGGTTTTGGCGTTCACTCATTCAAATTTATTAATAATGAAGGAGCTGTTCATTTTGTGAAATTCCATTTTAAGCCTAAGCTTGGAATTCATTCCGTAGCATGGGAGGAAGCACAAAAAATATCGGGTATTGATCCTGATTTTCACAAAAGAGACCTTTGGGAAGCCATTGAAAATGGAAACTTTCCTGAGTGGGATTTCGGTGTACAGATTATTCCTGAGGAAGATGAACATGATTTTGACTTTGATCTGCTGGACCCTACCAAACTTATTCCGGAGGAATTGGTTCCTGTAGAAATCATAGGAACGATGACCCTGACTAAAAATCCTGAGAACTTCTTTGCAGAAACGGAACAGGTTGCCTTTCATCCGGGACATCTTGTTCCGGGTATTGATTTCAGTAATGACCCTTTACTTCAGGGCAGGTTGTTTTCCTACACAGACACACAATTGTCCAGATTAGGGTCCCCTAATTTTCATGAGATTCCTATTAATCGCTCTGTTAATACCGTTCATAACAATCAGCGCGACGGTCATATGAGACAGCAGATTGTCAAGGGAAAGGTAAGCTATGAACCCAATTCTATTGGCGGAGGCTGTCCTTATCAGGCAATGATGAAAGAGGGTGGTTTTGCATCACATCAGGAAAGGATTTCAGGAACTAAAATAAGAGCCAGAAGTAAAAGTTTTGTAGATCATTATTCACAGGCTAAATTATTTTACAACAGCCAGTCAGAACCTGAAAAGAAGCATATTCAGAAAGCTTTGATTTTTGAACTCTCCAAGGTCACTATTCCTGAAATCCGAGAAAGGGTAGTAGGACAGCTGGGATATATCAATAAGGATCTTGCTGAAAAAGTTGCTGCTCAACTGGGGGTGAAAGTGAAAAAACTGGATCAGCCTAATCAAAGTGTTCCGGCAGATGTAGACCCTGATACCTTACAGAGTAAAGTCCATGAGCCGAAACCTGATGTATCGGAAGCTCTCAGCATGCAGAACACCGTTAAAGATACCGTACAAAGTAGGGTAATTGGATTTATTGTAGCCAATGGATTTGATGCAGCTTCTGTAGATGCCCTAAAAAATAAATTGGAAAGTCTTAATGCGCGGGTGGACTTTATTGCGCCAAGCCTGGCCCCTGTGAAGCCTAAAAACGGAAATCCGGTCAGTCCTAAACATACATTGACAAATACGGCAAGTGTATGCTTTGATGCCTTGTACATTTGCCCTGGAGGAAATTCGGTGAAAGAACTTTTAAACCCTGAAAATAAGCAGGTGGTGTTACATTTTATCAATGAAGCTTACAGACACTGTAAAGCAATCTATTTTGGAGCTGAAACAGATGAAGTGTATAAGGCCAGCAATATCAGTAATAAAAAGCACGATGATCCTGCGGTGATTACCAATGCTCATAAGAACGGGGATGAAAAATTTATAAAAGCAGTAGCGGGGCACAGGGTATGGGAATTTGAAAAAGAACGAAGCAGGTAAAGTATTATCAAATGTATTTCGCTTATCAACAGAAGGAAAGGTGTGATATATGTAAGAACATTATAAATAGATGTAGCATATTGTATTCTAAAGTACTCATCTTTGTATACTGGTATTCAGTCAATCAGGAATATTAAGAGAAAGTTTTTACGACAATTATTGCATAACCTGACTGTACAGCTATACTTCATAGAATAAATACAAACCGTGAAAAGTACGTGAAATTCGTAGTTATATTCAATTAAATAATGAGCTTATTAAAATCAAAAACAGTAGAACTGTTTTTCAGTATTTTAATTAAAAAGGAATAAGAGGCCATGGCCTCTGTTCCTTTATCTATAAGCCATTCACAGGGATGTAATCGATATGAGATAGCTACCCGATAAAAACCGAATGTCATCCTATAAAGGGAAATAACAGGCAGTTACACTGTCCCCAGAGGTACAGGGACTTGTGCCCATTAATAATACATAATCAAGGCATGAAAACAATCCATCTTTTTCAGTTTAAAAATTCCATTTCCCGTAAAATTCCATTTTTTAAGGATGAATGCAGGTTGGATAATCTGAATGATTTAATGACTTATGATTTAATGAATACTGAAAAGGTCACCGAATTTATTATCGATGTTCCAGAAGATTTCATTTTTGAAGATACTCCAAGGAAAGATATTATAATGATGTGCAAAAATACCAATGAAATGATTGAGCATTATTTTGCTACAACAGTGGATGATTACGATGTTATTTAATAGTAGTGGCAGCGTAAAATGATTTGTAAAGCAGATAAATAGTAAATAATTTATATTATGAAATTTCAACAAAACTTACTCGACTACATCAGTACTTCACTTGTTACGATAGGAGAGACCGTATCTATAGCAGAAAGTGTAACTTCAGGATTACTGCAGTTGGCTTTTTCGGAGATGCCTAATTCAAGCTTGTTTTATAAAGGGGGGATAACCACCTTTACATTACCTGAAAAGCGCATATTTCTGAGCAGTAACCATATTGATGGACAGGAAAATGATTTTGAGACCCAGCGTATGGCGGATATCATGGCTATAAAGGTGGCTTCGTCATTTGGAACAGACTGGGGAATATCATCTACAGGCTATGCAGCTTCTGCAAGGAATTCAGGATTTCATGTTTTTTCGTTCTGTTCGTTCAGTTATAAAGGGGAGATCATACTTTCCAAACGAATAGAACTTCATGATAAAGCCAAGGCCCTGGATGCTCAGCTGTATTACACAGAATTCATTCTAGGATGTTTTAAAGGTGCTTTGAATCAAATACTGATCTAAGAAAATTAAATGAGTGAAAGCCGATCATTAATTAAAATATTATAAGGCAAGATAAAGACTTCAATGGTACAGCGATACAAGATGATCTTGATGTCTTACTATCTTAGAAGAAAAGTGGAATTATTAACTGATAAAGTTTTTATGAATGAGAAACGGTTCATTTCGTCTTAAGAATATGGGTCAGATCTTCCAGATAATCAGTTTGTACTTCTTGTATTTCAAGAAGTTTTTTGTTTTGACTCACAAGAAGATGGTCTATTTTCTCACTCAAAAGCTGTATTTCCAGTTCGGCTTTTAGATTAATCTTATAATCGTGTTCAGCTCTTATCCTGTCTTTTTGTTCCAGCCGGTTTTGACTCATCATTATAATGGGAGCCTGAATAGCCGCCAGACAGGAAAGAATCAGATTAAGCAGTATAAATGGGTATGGATCAAATGATTGTATTGCTAAAAGCCAGACGTTTGCCGCGACCCAAACGAGTATAAATGAGAAAAAAGCCAGAATAAATGTCCAGCTTCCTCCAAAAGAAGCTACATTATCGGCTAGTTTTTGAGAAAAACTAATCTTGGCTTCTATTTCATCTTGTATATTTTCCGAAAGGATAGAGTTGTTTTTGATCGCATTTATGACATCAAGATCTATACTTTCAAGTTCTCCTTTTTCTTCAACAATTAGAGAGGTGAGATACAGCCTTCTGTAATGGTTAAGCTCTGTAATAGATATATAGTCATCTTGGGTTATATCCGGGAAATTCTGTTGTATAAGCATAAATATTCCTTCTCTAATGTCTTCACCTTTTATTTGTTCTCCCTCCGGAATCTTTTGCTGGCTAATATGACTCGTTTTCATTGTTAAATGTGTTAACTAATTGACTATTTACTCTCTGAATACATGATTTCTAATATTGCCATAATCATTTATTCCAGTGACGAAATAATGTTCTATTGTTTTTTGAGCTTTTTTGCATGCCTGTAATAGATCATCTTTGGATGTTTTTTCAAAAATAAAATCATCATGAATCTTAACAACATACTCCGTTACTATTTCAATATTCATCAGTCCAAATTCTGTCAGATCATTTTTCAACCTATGTTCTTCCTTAAAAAACGGAATTTTATGGAAGATGGAATTTTTAAACTGAAAAAGGTGTATTATTTTCATTGTACAAATATTTAATAGCTATGGATGTAAGCGAAGGATTATTTAAGGAATTTTTCTTTCATTTTTCCGTTAATCCATCTTTTAAGCATGACGCGCTCTGACGGCAACTGGTACATACCTCCTGAAAGTATATGTAATAAACTTTCCCAAAGGTTATTCTTTTTACTGAATTCATGACTGTAATCTGTTAATATTTTCAAATATTCCTGTTCGTACTCCCTTGCTTCTTTTAAAGTGTAATCTTTCGGGATATCTTTAATAATATCCACTGTAATTTTGTTGAAGATTTTAGGGTTATATCTTTCAATAAAGTCGGATTCAAGTTTGCATATGCTTGTAAGCGGAGCGAGTAAAGATAAAATTTCATCGTAAAAATTGCATATGGCCGCTTTCCAGGATAACCTTTCTTCTTCTGGCAGAAGTTGATTAGCCATCTGAATGAGTTTTTGATGATTACCTTCCAGGCCGTTCATATAGATTTTGTTTTGCTGCCAGAATAGAGGAGAATTGATTTTATTTTTTTGTATAATATTCGCCAGTATATATTCAAACTGGAACCTGATATATTGTATGTTATCATGAAGATCAACGAGTACAGACTGCCACAGATTATGTTTGCTGAGACCGCAATGCGTACTGAATACCAACCTGGATTTGTTATTGAGGTTCTGTAATTCTTTTAACATTCGGAGAATTTCCTTTGCATCTCTTTCCAAAGTGATATTGGTATTTCTGATGTAGAATAAGGAGACAAACTGAGAATAATAGGCCTTTCGCGAAGTATTCTTTTTACTTCTAAGCCCAAATCTGTTTTTGGGTTTAGGATGTTTATTTAATTTTTTCATTAGAGAATCATTTTTTTATATCCTTTTTTCGAAAGATTTTTGTTGCATACTAAGGGAAATAAGATATTGTCTTAAGTCTTTGATCGTGATATCTTTCTCTGCAAAAGAAAAGAATAGTGGTGTTTCATCTAGCAGCTCATACAGTTCAGGGAATTTTTTCTGAATTTCAAGCGTTTTTTTAAATATCCTTTTTGTTAAAATGGACACAGTGTGTACTTTATTCATAGCCGCTTTTTATTATGGTTAATATCATTTTAAAGCGTTTATTTCCTTTTATGGAATGAGGTTGATGAGCCGGAATGACAATGCATTCACCTTCTTCCATAAAATAAGAGGCTCCATCTATGATGATCTCAGCCTTACCTTCGATAATCTGTATAGCAGTATCAAAAGGGGATATTTTCTCTGGAAGCCCTTGCTCATCATCAAAAGACAGGATATTGATAGTACCTGTTAATTTTCCCAGTATCGTTCTGCTGACCACAGAATTTGAAATATATTCTACAATCTGGCTGATAACATATACTTTGGATTTCTCAATTTCTTTATGATTCATCACAGTTGGTTTAAGAGTAAAGTGTCATTGTATGGTAAATAAAAAGGATGGAACTGCCTGACTTTCCATCCCTTTTTCAGTTAGAACCTTTTTTAATCGATTTTCACTGCATTCGCAAAAAGTTTATGAAAGATTAATTTCTTTTAAAATGGTAAGAACCTCTTCACGGTTTTTTCTTAGTCTGTTTCCAATTCTTTCAAGCATTTCCTTTTCTTTACCTTCTTCAAGCTTCAGATCGTAATCTGTCAGTATTGAAAATTTTTCTTTTAGATGTTTTGACTGCACATTCCAGTCTCCCGGAATTTTGAAAAATTTGTCACCTTTGTTGTGGTTTGTGTCCATAATGTGAAGTTTAGTGTAACTTAATTGCTACTATACAAAGTTGATTGTTTTATAATCTATTGTATTACAGATTGCTTTTTTAATGTTGTACATATCACACTTTTGTCAATTTTTCAGATTTGTATTGCTGATGAAACAAAGTGGCTCTGTAAAAAGAGAGAAATGTTCCTATTATAAGGATAATAAATGATTGATAATTTGTATCTTAGTGCATTATTACGTTGAACTTTCAATTTGGAGGATTTAAGTTCCTGCCTATTACTTTTTTTCAGGAGTTAAAATTTCTGATATAGCATCTCTGAAGCACTTCTGACCGTTCATATACCCTGTTTTTAAAATAGAAATATAAACCTGTTGATTTTCTCAAAAGCTACGGTTCATCCTTATAAAAAATAATTACTGTTTATATGAATACAAAAAAATATTTATGGATGTGGACCTTCTTAGTGCCCATTCTGGCGTGGGTTTTTTACTTTGGGAACCCTGTTTTTGCTTCCGTTTATTATTCTGTGATTCTTACTTTATTTCTAATGGGAAGTGTTCTTGCAGCAGTGTATCACTCTGAAGTTATAGCCCATCGTCTTGGTGAGCCTTTCGGAACTTTACTTCTGGCATTTGCTATTACGGTAATAGAAGTTGGGTTAATTATTTCCATCATGCTGGGAGCTAAAGGTGTAGAAACGATAACCCTTGCCAGAGATACGGTCTTTGCAGCAGTGATGATCATCCTTACCGGAATCATCGGAGGTTGTATTGTGATAGGCTCTTTAAGATATCGAGAACAAAGCTTTACATTGCAGGGAGTAAGTACTGCACTCATCACCCTTACCTCTGTTATTATTTTTGTGCTTATTCTGCCCAATTATACAATAAGTCATCAGGGAGGCGAATATACCCGGTTTCAGCTTCTTTTTATAGCCTTGATTTCTTTAGGGCTCTACCTCGGCTTTACCATGATCCAGACGCTTAGGCACCGAAGCTTTTTCATTTCTCCACAAAATAAGCTATCCGGAAGCCAATCGGTACAGAATAGTCACGAAATGATTTCCCGAAAACAATTGTATATCAGTTGTATATTGTTAATCTTATGCCTGGGAATAGTGGTTTTATTGGCAAAGCTCCTTTCGAAGGATGTTGAACATATTGTGATTTCAGCTGGTGCTCCAAAGTCTCTGGTGGGTATCATTATTGCCGGTATTGTTCTTCTTCCGGAAGGGATGGCAGCATTCAGAGCGGCAAAAAGTGATGAAATCCAAACCTCATTAAACCTTGCTTTTGGTTCTGCTTTGGCAAGTATCGGACTAAGCATTCCTGCCATTGCCATTATATCCGTAATGACTGGAATACGAATGACATTAGGAATAGATATTAAATCCACGATACTTTTGGGACTGACGCTTTTTATTATTACCGTTTCACTGGCAACAGGCAGAACCAATATCATGCAGGGAATTGTACTGATCGCTATATTTTTAATCTACCTTTTCATTACGATAGTCCCATAATTATTAGGTTGTTATTTTGGAAAACAAAGCCTTGCCATGAGATCGCTGACTGTTGATTCCGCTCCCTGATTAAGATTAACATTCTTCTCTTCAAGACCGTCATAATATTCACCCGTTACAGGATTGTAAATGATCTGATGTAAATGATTCTTTCCTAAAAACCAATCAAAAGCAGTCCTCATCATCTGTAAGTATTTTTCATCTTTAAAAACCCTATAGAATGTAGATAAGGCCAGTATGGTATAGGCAACATCAATGGGCTGCTCACCGCCAATTGATCTTGAATAGGCGGGAATGTATTGGAGTGTTCATATTTTCCTGCTATTGTCCCTTGAGATTCTGTTAAAAGTGTAAACTTTTTGTAGGGAATCTTTGCAACAGCTCTGTAAAATAAATGTATTTTTCCGTTTTCCTGAATAACTGCGGGATTTAAAACACCTTCACTTTCAAAAGCTAATTCTGTTTTTCTAAGTATAATCCCCTCTTTTTTCAGAGCTACCATTTAGTTACCGGTATTTCGGGCTTCATTTTCCCTGTCTTTTCGTTTGTTCATTTTATCTTCTCGTTTCTCTTTCAGGGATTTTACAGCTGGAGTTTTGTCTGATTTCTTTTTTCCGTCTTTTTCTTTTGACATTATGAAATATTTTTGTTCCCTGTAAATTTCAACCATTAAAAAAGGAAAGCGTTGTAATAGTCTTTGAATTTGTTATATAAATCATAGATATTCCCGATTTAATAGACTAACTTTGAGTAAATTACTGTTAATGAAGTAATTGATGAGGATAATGAAGTTGTACATAAAATATATGGTAAGCTTGCGCTGCAAAATGGTTGTCCATCAGGAACTGGAAAGACTGGGCATTAAAAATGCTGTTGTCGATCTGGGAACTGTAGTCCTGCTGGACGATATTAGCCCCAAACAAAGACAAATACTGAAAGAAAACTTGCTTAAAACAGGGCTTGAGGTATTAGATGATAAAAAAAGTATCCTGATAGAAAAGATAAAAAATGTTGTCATAGAAATGATTCATTATTCAGATGCACTTCCAAAAGAAAATTTCTCAGATTACATAAGTGAAAAACTAGGATATGATTATACCTACCTGGCCAATACCTTTTCTGAAGTGAAAGGAATGACGCTGCAGCATTTTATCATTATTAATAAAGTAGAAAAGGTAAAAGAATTGCTGCTATATGACGAGCTCAATCTTACAGAAATCTCTTATAAACTAAACTACAGCAGTGTTGCCCACCTCTCTAATCAGTTTAAAAAAATTACGGGCCTTTCCCCCTCATTTTACAAGCAATTGAAACAAAAACGCTTAGGAAACCTGGAAGACTTGTAAGGTTGTGGATAAGATGCAAGAGGAGATCAAGAAAGAAACACCGGTTCCAGCGAAACCAGTAGTTCCCCAATAATACACAAACCTTCTTTTTCAGAGGGCTTTTTGTTATATTTGGGGAAAGACTTAATATGAAAACTTTTAATTTTAGAGATGCTATCCAAATAATCGTAGATGAAATAAATGATGCTAAGAAAAAATCAACCCTGTTTCATAAAGCTTCTAACATAAATGAATCTGGTGTAGAAGTTGAATCGTTGATAAGATCAAAGTTAAGCCTTTTTCTTCCAGAAAGATACATGGTAAAGCAAGGGCAGATTATAGATGAAGTTGGCAATGTGAGTAATCAGTATGATA
The DNA here is from genome assembly GCF_059420365.1 of Chryseobacterium sp. GW821-FHT04C04. Lineage (NCBI taxonomy): Bacteria > Pseudomonadati > Bacteroidota > Flavobacteriia > Flavobacteriales > Weeksellaceae > Chryseobacterium > Chryseobacterium sp. GW821-FHT04C04. The sequence goes on from NZ_JBWKTO010000004.1 coordinate 301,030, forward strand.
TCATAATTTTTGATAGATTAAACACTCCTAAGTTTTTTGAATCAAGTAATGGAACGGTTTATTTTCCCATTGAATCAGTTTTGGCTATTGGGGAGATAAAGAAGACATTAAAGCAGGAGCATACAGAACAATTTGCAAAAAATTTAATTCATTTTAGAGATGGAATGAAAAGAAAACTAAATGAAAATACATTCCATGGAGTTTCTGCTGTAAATGCAGATTTAAGAGATGTTTTAAGGTTTAGTATTAATCAAAAATATAAAAATCCTTTGTATACATTTATTTTTGCAATAGATGGAGACTTAAAAAAAACGGTTTTTGGAGAACCCAAGGAATATTTTATCAACGATATATTGATTTTGAATGAAGGTTTTAGAATGTTTGGAACAACAAGTAATGGGAGCTTTAAAAATCTTGTAGCCGATGATGGAATCAATGTTACAGATATGTTGGATTACAGAAATTCTCCAGTTGATGTATTGGCAATATTTTTAAATAGACTTATTGAGCACTTAAACAGATGTCATGTAGATCCATTTACAATATCAAATTATATCACAGGTGGAGATCAGCTGATGTTTGAAAATTCCAAGACTACACGATATGATATAACAAAGCTTCTTAATATTAATGAATTTATTAAGAAAACTTCTGAAAGTGAATGAATTAAGTAGTGGTAATGTTTTCCCTTTAAGTGCGAAGAAAGCATTCTGAAATTGATGTACGTATTCAATTTCCAATTCATCATCATAATCTCCTAATTTGATTATCCAGCCTTTAGATGGTCTGCAAGTAAAATCCTGGTGAGAAATCCCGCTGTCTAAAGTATATACAAATTGGTTTGCAAATTCATCATTTGGATCATATTTTTGATCTTTAAATCCTATGCTAGACTCAAAACCAAACTTCAGAAGCCAGTACCCGGTTAAGGGAATGGGTATATAGTAGTCAGGATCTGTATCGTTAATCAATATCATATCTCCCAGGTCATAAAGCTCTATAATATTTCAGTTTTATCTTTTTATTGATAATCAGCTTAGAACGTTTAGGTTAAAAATATTTAGGGAAAACTGATTAATAAGTTTTATAATGTAAAGACAGAGTATTCATTATAAAAAGACCTTTTTCTATCATAAAAAAATCTCCCCTGCCAAAGCAAGGAAGACTTATCCAGAAAATCATCTAAGACTATTTCCGGTACTAACTATAACACAATATCGATCTTTACATTGATATTACCACGGGTAGCTTTTGAATAGGGACAGGTTGCATGGGCTGTTTCCACAACTTTTCTGGCTTCATCCATTGGCAGTCCCGGTAAATGGATCTGTAAATGAGCCTGCAGGAAAAATCCTTCGTCATTGGTAGCCAAATCTATAGAAGTATTGACCGCCAGATCTGGAGGAAGAAGAACTCCGGTTTTGGATGCCTCTAAATGCATCGCTCCAATAAAACATGCCGACCATCCCGCTGCCAATAACTGTTCCGGATTGGTACCGTTTCCTTTCGTGCCGGGGGATGTCAGTTCTATGTTGAGTTTACCATCATTGCTTTTTGCCTCCCCATTTCGTCCTCCGGTTACAACAACATTCCCGGAATATAATATTTTGCTAATGTTTATTACGGTTGTATTTTCTACTTCTTGAATTTTGTTTGATTCCATATTTTTATTATGTATTTAGATTGAACAAGATGACTGTGACTGTTAAAGCTTTTTTCTTAGATCTTTGAATGCCGCTCTAAGCTCTTCTGTAAAGACCTGTGGCTGTTCCCATGCCGCAAAGTGTCCTCCTTTTGATGCTTTATGATAATAGTATAATGTAGGGTAGGCACTTTTTGACCAGCTTTCCGGAGCTTGGTAGATCTCATGGGGAAATACTGAAATGGCTACAGGAACCTTTATATCTTGTGTTTTTTGTGCTTCAGAACTGAAGTTGTTCTTATTATTTTCCCAATAGAAGCGTGAAGAGGATGCACCGGTATTGGTAAGCCAATACAGGGTGATGTCATCCAGAATGGCATCACGGCCTATTACATTCTCAGGATGAAGGTTGCTTTCACTCCATTCGGCAATCTTTTCGTAAAGAAATGCTGCTAAAGCACCTGGTGAATCAGAAAGTAAATAGCCCGTAGTCTGTGGGCGTGTTACCATCATTCCTCCATACGCTGCATTTCGTACAAAGAAAGTACTCATTGCGTTATAAGCCTGCAGTTCCGAAGCCGAAAGTCCGGCTGGCGCTGGATCACCGGCATTGATAGGTTTTACCAGATCAGAAGGAATCGTGGCCGGCATTGTCAGATGGATGCCCAGGAGACCTGAAGGAGCCTGTTTTGCCAATGCATCAGATATTACAGAGCCGTGGTCACCCCCTTCGGAAACATATTTTTTGTAGCCAAGTCTTTTCATCAGCACATCCCAGGCTTTGGCAACGCGATCAGGATTCCAGCCCAATTCCGTAGGGATTTCTGAAAAACCATATCCCGGAATAGCAGGGATGATGACATCAAACGCATCACTTGCTTTTCCTCCGTACTTTACGGGATCAGTCAGGGGACCGATCGCATCGATGAACTCTAGCGGAGAACCTGGCCAGCCATGGGTAAGGATGACAGGCATCGCGTTGGATTCTTTTGAACGCACATGAATAAACTGAATATCAATGCCATCAATCTTTGTTACAAATTGTGGAAGAGCATTGAGTTTATTTTCTACTTTTCGCCAATCATATCCGTTGCCCCAATAAGTAATCAGTTCTTTTAACTGTGCGAGTTGAATTCCCTGGGAAGCATCTTTCACAGTTTCTTTATCCGGGAATCTGGTTTCAGAGATTCGTTTTTTCAGTTCGTCCAGCTGAGATTGCGGGATGTTGATGTGAAAAGCCCGGATACTGGAATCATATTTTGATGATAAAGAAGTCGCCTTATTATTTTGCGCTTTGGAAATGGCGGGAGTACTTAAAGTAAACGTGGCTGCTAACAGGAGGGTAGAAATTGTTGTTTTCATTGTTTTTGTTGTATTAGATTTAGATTGGTTTTTCTTTTTTGATGAGACAAAATTATGCTCCGAGATGTGCCTGGGAAACGGGTAATTTGTTCAAGTAGTCATATTTCGTATCGAAATAGACATTCCGGATGGTGAGCAGGAAAATGATTTGGGATATAAGGATGAACCTGGTGAAAAAGAAATACTAAGGAAAGCTGTTCATTTCTCATTTTTTTTGTAGTTTCGTTGTTCTGCCTATCACATTATATTCGCTTTTATGAAACGAAATTTTATCAATCAGGAAGAACTTTCTGATAAATTCTGGAATATTGAATATTCAGGAACTACACAAAAAATAGCATTCGGGAAAACCGGAACCAAAGGACGTGAAACGGTTAAAGAATTTGCCGACGAAAAAGAATGCATTCGGGAATCTGAAAAACTCATCAGCCAAAAAATAAAAAAAGGATATACCGAAATTCAGGAGAACGAAGAAGTTCCTCAGAAAAAAGAACTTTCAGAAAATGAAAAAGCAGCTATTTATTTCTGGGAAGCGATCGAAAAATCCAATACCTATAAAAAAGCCCATTGGAGTGAATATGATATGAATGAACACCTTGAAAATCTAACGGCTTATCTTGCCAAATTTGGAAAAGAAAGACTTGTTCTTTTTGAAAAGACACTTCAGGAAAAATTGAGTGAACTGTATACTGCCGAAATTGCTGAGCTTTCCTTTATCCTTGAAGGTGATTTCAGGACAGAAAACGGAACGTATGTCTTTGATGGCTGCCTTTCTGATGACGGATTTATTTATTTCCGCTGCTGGCTGCTCCTTAAAGGAAAAGAATTTTTTGAAGACATTACAAAGGATATCCAGTCATTTGTAAGTGGAAAATACAGCTTTAATATCGGTGATTGCTGGGGGGAGGGACTTCTGTATGTCTCAGATGAAGCTTACTCAGAAAATCATGACAACGATGATGAGTCAGAAATAAGAGATACAGTGTATGAACGGTATCCGGATAATCATTATGACAGTATGGACCGCCAGATGAACAGGGAGCCAAAAGAGGGGACTGATCTCCAGAAGATGTACCCGAAATTGGTAAAAGAGATCTGTGAATTGAGAAAATAAAAGGCTTCTTAAAAAAAGATAAAATAAGCTCCGTTTTATATACAAAAACGGAGCTTATTTTATGATGGTATTTCTTTGAAAGACTATCCGTGAGCTTCTACAGATACATCATTCCATTCTTCCCAAAGTTTTAATCGCTGTTCATAATTGTGTTTTACAAATGGAAGAGCTACTTTTCCAAGCAATAGACGCAAAGGAGGATTTTCCGTTTCTACCAATTTTATAAGGGCCGGTACTGTAGCATCTACACTTCCAAAAGAGGTTTCAGATTCTGCAAAGGCTTTTTTAACGCCATCATATGCCGGATTGCTTTGGGTGTTAATTCCTGTATGCCAGATATTGGAGGCATAGCCGTTAGGTTCTACCAAAGTCACGTGAATTCCAAATTCTTTCACTTCCGTAGCTAAAGTTTCACTTAATCCTTCAAGAGCAAACTTAGAAGCATTATAAAGTCCCATAGTGGGTAATGTTGCCAATCCTAAAATGGAAGAAACCTGAATGATATGGCCACTTTTCTGATCTCTCATGATAGGAAGAACCGCTTGTGTAAGCCATAGTGTTCCAAAGAAATTGGTTTCAAACTGAGCTCTGGCTTCCTGCTCATTCGTTTCTTCCACAGCCCCCGTTAATGCATATCCTGCATTGTTGATTAGGACATCAATGCTGCCAAAGTGCTGATGTACTTTCTGAACCACAGTTAAAGATTCTTCCCGTTTGTCTACATCTAATGTTAAAGGCAATACAGAATCTCCGTATTTATCTTTTAAATCATTCAGGGTTTCTACGTTTCTGGCAGTTGCTGCTACATTGTATCCTTTTGCTAAAAAGGCTTCTGCCCAGGCTTTTCCAAAACCTTTTGATGCTCCTGTAATTAAAACTGTTTTTGACATTGTTTTGTTTTTTTATTAATTGTTATGAATATACTTTTTTATAAAGTTTAATTATATTATTTTTGACCGATCGGTCATTTTTTAGGTAAAAAAAATTACCTGCTATTTTCCTCAATCATTTTTTTTAGACTATTGCCAACAACCTCCATTTTCTCATTACTGCCAGATACTCTGGACATTAAATGACCTCCTTCAAGCATCGCAAAAAGAATGGTTGCAAAATCTCCCGGATTCAAGTCTGCTTTGAACTCTTTATTGGCAATTCCCTTTGTAATAATACCTGAAAGTAGGTCCTGGCCTTGTTTAATGGAACGGTTCACTTTTTCTTTGACTATAGGATTGGTATCGTCGGCCTCTGTTCCAAAATTTAATAAAGGACAGCCTCCAACAACCGGTGGGTGATTGGGATCACTGAAGAAATCGATATAAGCCAATAATTGATCTTTGCAAGTTTTATGTCCGCTCAAAGTCATTTGAAGCTTATCGCTTAAGATTTTCATATTATGCTCAACGGCTGCGCAGGCAAGAACTTCCTTATTTTCAAAATGAACATACATACTGCCTTTAGACAATTTGGTTGCCTCCATAATATCACTCATAGAAGTAGCTGCAATTCCTTTTGTATTAAAAATTGGAGCGGCTTGCTCTATAATGAACTGTCTGGTTTCTTCCCCTTTTGCCATAATGAATCATAATTAGGATACAAATATATGACCGATTGGTCATAAAAACAAAATGTTTTTTACTTTTTTTAATACGCATGCTTTAAGTTAATGATAATCAATACGTTGATTTGCATTTATCTAAGTGGTTTAATTAAGCCTAATAGAATGTCATTCAGCAGGAATGACATTTAGGAATTTTACCTGCATTATCTATTGTAAACCCTTCTTCAAAAAGCTTTCTTTTATGATTGATTCTCCAATCTTTAAGGGCAAATATGACGGGATTTAAGGTGGCAGAGCAGGCTTCAGGCTGATCAATAATTTTAACAGGATAACAATATATAATATACTGAAAAGGCAGGAGACCTCAATTAAATTTTTAAATTTACCTAAAATTAATGCAATGGCAAACGATAAATTGAATGTTCGGACACTCCGCGAGCTCTATCAGCAGCTGGATCTCCCTATTGATTATCTGGAGAAGGAATCTGGCTTTACCATTCATTATTTGGAAGAAACGTTTAATGATTTACCCTTCCGTTCAGAACCTTTCCGCCCGAATTACTTCAGCTTTTTGTTTATAAAAAACGCATTTGGATATTATACGATTGATGATCAGCGGTTTGAAGTGACCTCAGATACCGTATATTTTACTAACCCCGGAAATTACCGGATTTTCGAATGGGAAAAACTGGAGCATACGTGTCTTATAACTTTTGGAGAAGGCTTTTTGAAAGAATATGTGCATGATGATGTCTATCGGGATTTCTCTTTTCTTCTGTCTGAAGTTATTGCTCCACGTGTTTTGACAAAGCAGCAATTCAGCCAGATAGAAGAATTATATACATTGATACACAAAGAATATAAAGGACATTCTTTATATAAAAATAAGATTATCGGAGCCCTTGTGATTGCATTGCTGTTAAAGATCAAAGAATACTTTTTCCAGGATTATGATCCTATTTATGAAGGGAATCGCAGTTCACAGATCGTTAAAACTTTCAAACTGAATGTAGAACGGCATTTCAGAGATCTGATCAGCGGAAAAACCAATGTTCAGTTAAGAGTTCAGGACTATGCTGATCTGCAGACCTTACATGTCAATTATCTGTCAAGTGTTATCAGCAGTAAAACAGGGAAAACAATCAGTTCATGGATTGCTGACAAAGCGACTACTGAAGCCAAAGTAATGCTTCAGAATGAGGAACTCAGCATCAAAGAGATTGCAGCCCGTTTAGGCTTTCTCGAAACCCCTCATTTCAGCAATTACTTCAAAAAACACACCTCAATAAGCCCCGCCGAATACAGAAAACAGTATTTTGGCCACCGATCTTAGATATTTGCAATACCTGCTATGATTCTTGTACGTTCTCAGGGGGCGTAATGTACCAACTTTGTCCTATCAAAATTAACATTGATACAACAAAGTAATATGAGTACATTAAACAACAAAGTGATCCTTGTGACCGGAGCGTCAAGAGGAATCGGAGCTGAAATAGCACAACAACTTGCTTCAGCAGGAGCAAAAATCATCGTCAATTATGCAGGCGGAAAAGACTCTGCAGAACATGTAGTAGCCTCAATAAAAGCCAATGGAGGCGAGGCCATTGCCTTACAGGCGGATGTAAGAAATCCGGAGGCTGTACAACAATTATTTGATCAGGCGATCAGCCATTATGGGAAACTGGATGTTCTCGTAAACAATGCCGGTATTATGATTACCAAGCTGATCAAAGATACTACTGATGAAGACTTTTCACGTCAATTCGACATTAATGTAAAAGGAACATTCAACACCTTAAGAGAGGCGGCTGCCAAGCTGGCCGACAATGGAAGTATCATTAATTTTTCATCTTCTACGACAAGACTGATGATGCCTTCTTATGGGACTTATGTCGCAACCAAAGCAGCTGTAGAACAATTGACCCGCGTATTTGCAAAAGAAGTGGGGGGAAGAGGAATCAACGTCAATGCAATCCTTCCCGGACCTACCAATACAGAACTTTTTACTACCGGTAAATCACAGGAGGTGATTGACAGACTGGCTTCCTTAAATGCGTTTAACCGTTTGGGAGAGCCCGCTGATATTGCTAAAATCGTAGTTTTCCTTGCCGGAGATGATGCGAAATGGATCAGCGGACAAGCCATTGGAGTAAACGGTGCTATGGCATAATACATCATTAATCGTATACATTATGAAAACTTTACCAATTGCTGCGGCATTCGGCCTTTTCGGAGCCATTGCCGTCACCATTTCTTTTTCACAGCAGTGGCCCACCTGGGTGATGTTCATAGCCTGGGTAAGTTTCTATATTTTCGGTAAAAAGTGGCAAAGCTCTTTTTGGGCCTTCTTACAGATTGTACTGGGAATGGGGATGGCAATACTGATACAAGTGACGGCAGGATTTTTAGAACAATTTATCGGAGCATTTGGATTTCCGGTGTCTGTATTCTTTTACATAGGATCATTAGCCTACTTCGCAGGAACTAAAAAGTTAAATAACATACCTGCATGGTTTTTAGGATTAATTATTTTATTCGGAGTTCATCCGCCACTGGAACCGCTCCCTATATTAAAATTACTGATTCCCATCATTTCAGGGTTTTTATTTGCCTGGCTGAATAACAAGGTCGTTGAAAAGATCAATGAAAGACAATTATCGGAATCACCCGCTCAGTAACATCTATTTATATCATTATTATTTAATTTAAAAATCAAAAACAATGAATTCATTACAAAATAAAGTAGCCATTATTACAGGCTCAGGAAGAGGTTTAGGAAAAGCTATTGCAGAACGTTATGCCGCTTTGGGCGCTGATATTGTGTTAAATTATTCAAGAGATAAAGCTTCCGCCGATGAGGTAGAAAGTAACATCAAAGCGATGGGAGGTAATGTAATTTCTGTACAGGCAGATGTAAGCAAAGTAGCTGAGATCAGATATCTTTTTGATGAAGCCAGAAAAGCATTCGGGAAAATAGACATCGTCGTTGCGAATGCCGGTATTGAAATGGTAGAAACTCCTGTAACTGAGTTTACGGAAGAACAGTTTGACAGATTGTTTTCAATCAATACCAAAGGTGCTTATTTTACGATGCAGCAGGCCGCTTTGAATGTAGAAGATAACGGACGTATTATCTATGTGGCATCAAGTACTACAGCTTTTCCCGTTCAGGGCATGGCAGTATATGGCGGCAGTAAAACGACACCGAGATATCTGGTGGATGTGCTGTCAAAAGAAATAGGACACCGTGGAGTAACTGTAAATACTATTATCCCTTTCGCTGTAGATCATTCAGGAATTTTTGCAGAAGAAGGAAGCTATCCCGAATTAAGAAAATCATTGATTGAAAGCTGCCCGATGGGTAGGCTGGCTGAAGTAGAAGATGTCGCCAATATTGCTGAATTTTTCGCGAGTGATCTTTCTTCGTTTGTTAACGGACAGCATCTACTGGTGAATGGAGGTGCTAATCAATAAAGTATAATAATGAATACCATGAAACTATTCAGTATGGTACTGATTATGTTTTGCAGCCTGCATGCCTGCGGACAGCAAAACCAGCATCATCACAGAAAAATAAAGAATATGGACACTTCAAAAATTAAAAATACTGCCGTAAAACAAGCCGTTGAAGCTTTTCAAGCGAGTGATATAGAAAAATGGACTTCTCTTTTTGCTAAAAATGCCCTATTACTGGACGATGGGAATCCGCGAAGTCTGAAAGAATTTTCTACCCATGCCATTACTATTGAAAACTTTGTAAGCATAGATAAGGTAGAGGATAGTGGAAATTCTGTATATGGAGCATTCCACAGTGATGAATATGGAGATTTTAAAGCATATTTTAAATTTCATTTTAATAAAGAAGGAAAAATAAGCAAGCTTGAAATAGGACAGGCAGATTATTAAAAACTTAATGATAAGCAGAAACTCCCAATTATTGGGAGTTTCTGTTGTTCTCACCGGTTCCGGATTGTACAACCCAAGAGTACACGATGATCAATTTGTCCATGTAATATCCCTTTCTGTGCATGTTTTAGCGGTTTCTCACGCGATAACTTTGCAGTAGTAAAATAATAAAAGGAGGTTATAATATAGCATCCATTACCATTAAATCATCATACTATGAACATTATTAACGTTCCATCGAGAGAAGAAGTAGGTCAGGATTCACAGGCAATTTTTGATCAGATAACAAAAGCAATGGGTAAAGTTCCTAATCTTTATGCAACCATCGGTTACTCATCTCATTCATTAAAAGGGTTGTTAGGATTGGAAGAAGAACTGAACAAAGGAGTATTTACAGCAAAAGAGAAAGAGGCTGTCAATCTGGTGGTGTCTGAAGCCAATCATTGTGACTATTGTCTGGCTGCCCATACCATGATTGCCGGAATGAAAGGAATTTCAAGAGAAGATATCCTGAATTTCAGAAAAGGGTCAATAGATGATCCGAGATTAAATGCAATTCTTGAACTGGCAAAATCAATTTCGGAACAAAAAGGAGATGTAGATCCTGCTAAACTGGAGAATTTCTTAGCTGTGGGATTTGACAATTCAGCGGTGATGGAACTGATTGGGTTAGTGATTCTAAGAACATTCACAAATTATGTATTTGCTGTAACAAAAATACCTGTTGATTTCCCCTTAGCAGATCAACTTGATTAATTATTACAATATTGATAAATAATATAGTAATAAGTATTTAAAGCCTTTAATACAGAGATTTTTTTATTTAAGAGAGTCAAAATATCCAACTCGAAAAATCAATTGATAGGCTAAGAATCTTCGTCAAAAATAAAAGAGCCTATTTCAATTTGAAATAGGCTCTGCTTTTAAATTAATGACCAGTTAAAGCTGATTATTAATTTCTTATGGTAGAAATATGGATGGATTTTTGACCATTAAGATCTATAATTTCAATGTTGCCAATCATTTCATTATAAATTCGGGTTGCTGCATCATTACACTGATACCCTTCAATGAAAACAGGGGTGTCTTTGGGAAGATTATTCTGCTCATTGAGCATTTCCAGCGATAGACTATCAGGATAACCCGCATTCTTTTTAAACTTGATTTCTATCAAACCGTTATCAGCCAGGTAATCAAACTTTTTGAGGTTGGAAGGCAGATTGGCTTTAGATTTAAAAACATTTACCTTCTCAATACTGCTTTTGTAAAGGTCAAACATGCTGGCAGTCCCAATCGCATCATTATAAACGGCAAACTTTACAGAAGTGTTTTTTTGCGCTGGCAGTATTGCTGAAGATAAAATAAGGAATATATATAATAGCTTTTTCATAGTAAATATAGATCGTTAAATGTTAAATAAAAGATTAATGGCAGCAGGTTAATTCCTGTTTTTTACCATAATCCAGCCTGTATATTGTATAGGAGTCTGTTTTTTGTTGGTTTCATTCCAGCCCATATCAAACCAGTAGTTTCCTGTAGATACTTTTTTGCCGCCAACACTACCGTCCCATTTGTATCCATTTAATTTACTCCCCTCGTGAATTTTACTTCCATACCTGTCATAGATGCTGAATGTGAAATTGGGTTTCCCAGATAAAGCAGAATAATCAAGGACATCATTGATTCCGTCACCATTAGGAGTAATGATGTTGATCAGATTGGGAACTGTAATTTCTACTTCCAGAGGGGTACAATTGTAAGCATCTTTTACATAGAAAGTAGTAGTTCCGCGGGGTACATTGGTAAATACATTTTCATTCTGCCAGTTGATTTTATCCATCGAATATTGATAAGGTGCTGTTCCTGCAATGACAGTTAAGGTAACTGTATTATTGCTGATATTAATATCCGAAATGACAGGATGCTCGGAAGGATACACCTTTACAGTTTGTCTGGTCGTACATTCTCTGGTTTTGAGATCTACCCAATAAGTTCCCACTCCCACATTCTTGATAGACTGCGTTGTAGCTCCGGTACTCCATAGATACGAGGTAAAGCCGGGGCCGGCATCTAACGTGGTGGTATTTTCCATACAGATAATTTTATCCTTTAATACATCTGAGTAAGTAGGAGGGATTACAGTGAGCGTCACTTCTGCAATTCTGTAACATCCGTTGGCGTTGCTTACCTTGATGTAGACCACCCCATCAGGAGCAATATAATTGGCTGGTGTCAGAATCTCATTTGTTCCGTTCTCGGCATCAGTAGGAGAAGGATAATATTGTTTGATAATCCCTGGTTGTATACTGACTCCTGCATTTGTTAAATTAAATAACCCAAGCACCGGATTAGAAGGATCAAAGCATGATCTTAAGGCAGCGTCTTTGACGATTGGGCTTTCAGAAACCGTCAAGGTTAATGATACCTGCTCACAATCTGTAAAGTCCGGGTTGTTTCCACAAAACTTGTAAACAATAGTATCTGTACCCATATAACCGAAATTTGGGACATAAGTAATCACTCCTGCCGGATCAATGGTTGCTGTACCGTTTGCTGGGGGTGTTAGAATTGTTACCGTACTTGGAACATAGCTTTGAGTAGAATTGGTAAACTGAGGAACTATCGACTGATATCCTTCACAAACAGTCATTGCTTTGGTAGACTCCTCAAGACACGTATATACCTTATAAACCGGGGTAACGGCCGGAGTACATGTACCGACTGCAATTTTCACCGTATAATTCCCCGAAACCAGTGGAGTATAAGTATTGCCATTGGCTCCTGTAATAGGGTTTCCGTTCAGGTACCATTGATAAGTATCATAGCTGTCATCCACTTCCAGTACAATACCGGGAATACATTCTCCGGTCTGTTTGGCGATCAGTGGAATAGAAGAGAACCCCGCAAAATATCCTCCATATCCGGATGTACTGTATCCTCCGTTAATACCTGCAGTTACAGCTTTATCAGAGATAACGGTTACATTTCCGGTAATAGATGGGATGGCATAAGTTACCCAGTTGGAATTTCCCGTTAGTGCAAAAGGACCTTCCGCTGCAGCAGGAGGGAACCCGTTTACGGTTACGTTAGCTCCTGCTTCCGTTAAAATATTCAATTTTACGATAGTTCCGGTGGGGACAGTACTTGTTGTTCCCACTCCCGTTGGCATTTCATTGATTTTCCCGATTTCGTCAATCTTTCTGGGTAAAAAACAGTTTAATGGCGGAATATAGTTGAAACCACACGTTGCACTGCTGTTATTCACTGAAACCAATTGATATAAATAAATATTTTTTGAAGTCGTAATAAACATATTAAAATGCCCGGAAGTTCCCTGCTGAACATAATTGCTCCCGGAGATCCTGTAAAAATCACCACTGTTGATCGTCGCAATAGGAGTGTTGGAACCGTTGATGAATATTTGGGTGTGATCTTCTGTGGCAACGACGATACCGCCTTCCAGATCAGCATCAGTAGATCTGGTTCTTACCATGGCGAAAGTACTTCCAAGCCTTTCGGTAGGTACAGATTGATCAAGAATAGCATCAGATCCTGAACTGGTAATATTTCCAAAATTTCCGTTGACATTTCCGTTCGTCAGAGTAATCGGTTTATCAGAAACAATTTTGGCCCCGATAAAAGCCGATTGATTCTGTCCCCCTGTTCCTGGACCCCCTGCAAAAATGAAGGACTGTCCTTTATTAAGAGTAACAGTTTGCGTATTGGTTGCTGGTGCTGCTCCAAAGAAAGTTATATTTCCACTCCATGTAGTGGTTACAACGGTGTTGTTTTCTGTTGCCAATATTCCTGCCGTAAAGTTATAACCGGTAAGCGATGAGGTTGTAGGTGTTCCGGCTACATAAAATTCTTTACCAATTCCTGCTTTTCCTTTACTTGTTATAATTTCAGCATGCGTAGTACCGCTTACGATTCTTAATGAACAGTAGAACGGCTTTGTCCCCTGCACATGCAGCCCTTTATTGATAACACTGTAAGCATCTGATGTAACATTAGCCGCTATATTAGCGATAGGAACAACAAAAGTCTGAGGCGCTCCTTTACTGATGGTTACGTTACCAATCGGAATGTTATTACTGTTAATAGTAACCACAAAAGGCGTCGTGGAATCGGTAGAAAGATATAATGCCTGTGTATAACTTGTTGAGGCAAAATAGGGAGCAAACCAATGGTCCGTGTCTCTTTGGGCTGAAACAGAGATGCCCAATAGCATAAATATTAAACTGAATATAATGTTTTTCATGAATTACAGAGTTTTGATTCTAAAAATTGAAGTTTCATTGACAAAATGGATTATGATTCTTTTATAAATTTCTTCTGAACAGTGATCCCTCCATCTTCAATCTCTATCATATACATCCCGTGAATCAGATTGCTCACATCAATAGCATTGTTGAGGATTACTCCCGTTGATATCAGTCTTCCAGTGGCACTGTAAATTTTATACTGGGCTTTGAAGCTAATATTTTTCACATACAGCACAGAACTTACCGGATTAGGATAAATGTGAATATCCGTTTGGTTAAGAGAATTAGGAACTGCTTTTTTAGAGATTCTGACTGTATAATCTTCCACCTCACCATTTTTGAAGTGGGTACAGTTCACAGGAATACCATCTTTTTGTAAAGCAACTCTCATGACTACATACTTGTAATCTGTTAAGCTGATAAAGGCATTGTCCGGAACAGAGAACGTAGAACTTACAGTTGTATTTCCATTAGGTCCATCTGCCAGAATTCTTTCATTAATATCAAACTCTCCGTTTCTGTTGAAGTCAATCCAGACTGCAATCCCCACATTGGTTCCTGAGCTTAAAGTTTTATCAATGGTAATTTGGTTACCCTTTGATCCCTGAATCAATTCTATAAACTTCAAAGGATTTCCTGTGAAATCTGAATAAGTAGACGCAAGAGATTCATTGATCATTTCCTTATTGCCATTAGGTTTTACGGTGACTTTTGAAATAAATTCTGTGGTAGAATTAGCCGCTGACATCGGACAGTAGATTACTGTAGGAGTGGTGAAATAATACAGTTTGGTGAAATTTCCAGGTACCCCGTTACAGATATTGGCAATCTGCATTTCATATTTGGTAAGTTCCAATAGACCGGTGATGGTATAAGTATTCGTCGTAGCCGTAACATCTGTCCAGCTCGGAATACCTACTTTTCTGTATTTTAATAGATACGTTGCTCCCGGAAACGGATCCCATGTAACCTCTGCGGTTGTAGGGGTAATTTGACTAATAGTTAGTCCCGGTGGAGGTATTTCACAAATTCTTTCCGTTGTAAATATTTTTGGATTAGACCAAGGATTGGCAGCTGTTTCTCCGTTACAGATATTCGCGACCTGTACTTCGTAAGTTTTGAATGAATCAAGATTTTGAATCATATATGAATTTGCCGGAGGTTGAGGAACCGTTGGAACATTCCACGGAATACTGCCTACTTCTCTCCATCTTAAAATATAGGAAGCACTTGGAACAATCGGGTTCCAGGTGATAACTGCTGAATTAGATGTTACATTGCTTATGGTCACGAAAGGTGGAGTAGGATCACATCTCGTTGTAAATACTGTAACAGGGGTATACAATCCGATTCCTGTCCCACCACACACTGCAGCAAGTCTTACTTCATAAATTGTAGCAGGAGTTAGAGTACTGATTGTTATTGGCGGATTTCCTCCTAAAACAGACAGGTTTAAAGTTGTCCATGCAGAAGCGGGAGTTGTAACAGGTCTGTATTCTAAGATAAAAGCATTAGTGCTGGCTGCAGAAGTCCAGTTGATATTAACAGAATTGTGTGTGATATTGGTGAATACTGGATTTCCT
This sequence comes from Chryseobacterium sp. GW821-FHT04C04, assembly GCF_059420365.1. NCBI lineage: Bacteria > Pseudomonadati > Bacteroidota > Flavobacteriia > Flavobacteriales > Weeksellaceae > Chryseobacterium > Chryseobacterium sp. GW821-FHT04C04. Next base: position 316,460 of record NZ_JBWKTO010000004.1, read on the forward strand.
GGTATAGCATTACTGCAGGGTCTTAATTGTATGGCATAATCTTCTACTTCGCCATTTGCCGCATCAGCACACATGATTGGAGCACTGGTTCGTTTCAGGACAACTCTCATGGTCGTTGTTAACGGACCTGTATAAATTCCTGTTGAAGGAACATCAAAATTTATTGTTACAGGAGTTGTTGTGCTTGCAGCAGAAGACATTATTTTTTCGGAATCGGTAAAAATTCCGTCCCTGTCCCAGTCAACCCATGCATTCACGGCATCTGCATATTGAGTTCCTGCCCAGGCTTTGGAAACCGATAACTGATTTCCCTGAGAACCTATTTCCAGATTAATAAGAGTGGCTGCTGTTGTATAGTTAATGTAGTTTGTTTGAACAGAAGTATTATCCATTACCGGGAAATTAACAGGTGTAACTTTCACATTAGAAATATAATCGTTCGTACCTGTTCCAGTCATGCTGCAATACGTTAACGGCGGGGTTGTAAAGCTTATGCTTGGGGAGAAAGCTCCCTGATTCCCACCACAGATGGTTGCGATCTGTACCTGATACGCTGTTTGTTCAGAAAGACCTGTAATCGTATGAAAGCTTTGTCCTGCAGGAAGTGTTAGACCTGCAGCATTTGGAAGCCAAGCTCCTGAAGTTCCCTGTCTCCATCTGATAGTATAAGTGGCATTAGCTGTAGGCAGCCATGATACATAAGCAGAGTTGTGGGTAAGGTTATTGACAGCAATATTGGTCGGCGGAGCAGTAGTACAAGGCTGAAGATCAATAAATTTTACGTAATAATCCTCAACTTCCCCGTTTCCGGTTAAAGGCCCGCAGGCACTAGCAGGTGTTGAAGAATATACGATAACGCGCATTTTTACCTTACTTGTCCCTAAGTAAGCATTAGCCGGAACTGCAAAAGAAGCAGTAACAGGAGTGGTGCTGGTATAACCAAGATTCATAATCCTTTCACCACCAGGAGTTGTGGATGCGTTATTATCAAAAATGCCATCTCCGTTAAAATCTATCCACGCATTGGTAGAATAAGTTCCTGATACAATAGATCTTCCAACAGATAATGTATTATTTGTAGAATTTCTCAGGAGCGTAATTGTTTTTGTAGGATCTAAAGAATAATCCGTATAAGTTGTTGGTCCGGAGTTGTTGCTTGTCAAAGGAACATTAGATCCAATCATAGTCACATTGTTGATATAACCATTCGTAACCGTTGCTGTCACCGAATTACAATAGGTCAATGCAGGGGTTGTGAAACCAATAGGGGTAGAAAATGCACCTTGTATTCCGCAGATGGTTGCAATCTCTACTTCATACTGAGTCTGCTCAGTTAAGGAGGTCAGCGTTATACTATTGGTAAAAGGAGTGGTTACATTGATGGTTTGCCATGTAAGAGAAGGAGGTGTCCTATATCTTACCACATAAGTGGCGTTGGATGCTGCAGTCCATGTAATATTTGCTGAGGTTGCAGTAACATTATTCACTGCAATATTGGCAGGAGGTGTATTGGTACAGCTTGGTAATACTGTACCTGTTAGCTGTACTCTTGGAAGAACGGCATATCGGCTTATAGCAGTAGGAGGATTCGCCGGGTCCGGATTTGTTGTTGTATTATAATAAATCATACCGCGGTTATTCCCTGCAGAATAGCTGCCCCAGTTGGCTGTACACGAGGTTCCTGTAGAATTTTCATCGACACCGATCACTACGTTGCTCACACCATCCCATAAAAAAGGGGTACTTAAAGGAATTTCAACCCATGTACCGGCAGTCATTGTTGGTAAAGTACCGGAATATACTTGTGTTAAAGATGGAGAAGGTATCCAGCTTGTAGTGGTTGCAAAATCTGTTTGTACAGTATTCCCCATATAGATCACCCATTGATTATAATTGGCCTGGGCTGCTGCAGTGGTAGAAACAAAAAATCGTATTGCTGTTATATAATTATTCGTTCCGACTGCTGCTCCGATTTCTGAAGCTAAATAAATCTGCTGAGAATAATTAAATCCTGAGCAGGAATAAACGGGTAAAAAAGCATGCGTAGCGGTACCACCTCCGATCTGTCCCGGTGTAAAAGCATTACCACCCACCCAAGGTGATTTGTCTGTTACTGAACACACAGACCTTACCCACCAGTAATACGTCGCTCCGGAAGTAAGTGAGCTGATGTTGGCACTTGTTCCCGGATTGGTAGTCCCTGCTGTTGCTGCAGTGGGCGGGGTATTGGTGGTACTGTAATAATATTCATATCCATTGGCTGGTGCTGGCGCCGGAGCAAGTGGAGCAGTCCAGTTAAGCGTAGCTGAAGTAGGTGCAATATTGGTTGCAGTTAAAGCAGCAGGCTCAAAACAGGTAGGAGCTTGAATAACCTGCACTTCATCCAATAGCACGTCATCATAAAAATTTCCGTTTCCTGCTACATCTTTATCTACGGTAAATCTTAATTGGATGGTAGCTCCTACATAACTTGCTGCCAGAGCTACCCCTGCAGTTCTCCATTCAGGAGAATTGGTATCATTGGACCAGATCTCTACCCATCCGGAACCATTATTTACGGCAAGTTTGAGTTGATTGTGATCGGCTAAAGGTACAGTGCCATTAAGTGCAGTTAAATGATCTTTAAACCATTCAAATTTGATATAAGGATTCGATAATCCTGCTAAATTGATCTGCGGACTTATCAGTTCCACAGTGTGTTCACCGGCGTAGGGCGTAGAGGCGTCAACCCATGCAAAACTTCCGGCAGGTTTTCCACCGTTTCCGGTAGCTCCGTATCCTGCTGATCCTGTAAACTTCCACTTGACATTAGCATTCGTAGACGTTGAGGTAGGGTTCTGGCTGGTCCAGCATGTGGGAAGTGCACCGGTACTGAATGATTGTAAAAAAGGTACCGGAACAGGTGTGCAGGTCTGCCCGAGGGCATGGGATGTAAAAATCAATAAAAATAAGATAATGGGTAAAATTTTTCTCATATAGTTTCATTTTTAGTTAGAATCCATTCTTCAATTAGCGTCTAGCCTCTTTTAGAAGATATACAGGGTTCTTCTATAGATTTTGGAAATCCATAGAGAGATTATTCTGTTTTTAAGTCACAGAGGCGATAAGCTGTTAAAGTGTATCACTGTATTTCCATTACATCTTAATAAAAATTGATGATTGAATAAACAGAGATAATAGTAGAAGTAGGAGAGGTGAAGTGATTGGTAATAGATTTACCTGCAGGTTGGTGACAGTTTGATATTTTTAGATAAAAATCATTCACATTACTGCTTTTTAAGTTGCGATGTTTGTCGTTTTTTAGGTTTCTTTCATTGTATGTAATTTTTTAGATTAATTTTTGCTGTTATGATTTGGGTAAAAATAATTTAATAAAAATTTAATAGTACTATACTTTCGTATAGTTTTAAATCAAAAGGTGATGAATTAAGTTAAAGTTAACCCCGCAGAAATGCTTTTAGGAAGGAGAATAGCTACGTTTTATTCTGAGAATAAAAATTTTTTCAAATATCTGTTTTGACTTTTTACCTGTTTATTACGCTTGTGGACCTATACAGCCCGGAAAAATGTTTTTGCAGATGTGGGAAATTCAATAAAATAACAAATTGTAGATTTTTTTATTATTAAAACAAATGCTTTATAGTTTTAAATTTAATTATAATTAAGTTTTAATAGATTTTTTATTTAGCTTAATTATGAATATGTTTGCAAAAAGTAGTCTAATAAAATAGTTTTGTACCCCTATTATCATGTCAAAAATATGAGTGATAAAATAAATTCGTTGTATCGTAACAATACGTTGGGATTACCCATTTCTGAAGAAAAAAATGCATTGAAAAAGTACTTTAATGTGCTGAAAGCAGTATCGGAAACAAGTTTGGGCTGTGTTTATATTGCAGATCTTAAAACAAGAAAATTGGAGTTCATTTCAGAAAATCCTTTTCTTTTTTCAGGCCTGAGTTCTGCTGAGGTGGAAAAAATGGGTTATAATTTTTTTCGGAAATACACCAAAAAAGAAGACCTTGAGATCTTAAAAAAAGTTAGCATTTATGGGTTAAAGTTTTTCGAATGCCTCTCGCCGGAAGAAAAGAAAGTACATACCATTACCTATGATTTTCATCTTAAATATACTAATAGTGTAGATGTTCTTGTCAATCATAAGATTACACCTGTAGAGCTTTGTGATGAGGGCGAAATTTCTAAAGTCGTCTGTGTAGTATCCTATTCTCTTAACCGGACTGCAGGAAATATCCGGATTTTATCCAATACATCGGAAACTTTCTGGAAATACAATCTCTTTACGGGAAAATGGACTGAAGAATGTAAAATTACCTTAAAAATAAGAGAAATTGAAATTATAAGACTCTATCTTCAGGGATTAAAAATAGAAGAAATTGCAGAACAATTGTTTGTGTCACCTAGTACAGTGAAGTTTCACAGGAGCAAATTGTTTGAAAGAATTGGTGTGAAAAATATAATAGAAGCAATATCCTACGTAATCACAAATAATTTGATTTAAACTTTACTTTGTAAATATTTTTCAGGCAGCAAGTGCTGAAAAATAAGATATTTTTCCCCAGGTTGTTTTCAGTTTTTAAGATATTGAAAACGGTATATTTTCAACACAATGCCATTTTTGAGAATTGCCCCTCTACAAAATTATAGAGGGATAATAATTCAGAACAGCTTAATTAAGCTGATAATTGGCGATCACTAAACTCAGGATAAAGTGAACATAGTTTTCTTCTACGTCTTTTCTGTTGATCAGTCTGTTTTTGTACTCATAAGAATTCAGGTCTCTGGATAATTTCTGATACGTTTCAAAATCATCACCTTTTATCTTTACTCTTACATTACCATCTCTTCTGTTGACAATTACGTTATCTAAAGTTCTGACTTTAAATAAAACTTCACATAATGTTGGACGAGCCCTCATTGACCCGATATATCTTTCAACTATATTAATCTTGAACGAATCAAATATAATGGTATTAAAAACAATTTTAGAATTTGGCTCCTGAGTGTTGAGTTCAAGTTTATAGTGCATTACTTTTAAATTTTCGCAAATATAAGTTTAATTATACCAAAAAACAGACTGTTTTAATAGATCATTCCCATAATAATGATTGAATTTTATTCTTCTGAAGGAAAAGTGTATGAAAATGTGAATATTAGTAGCTTATAAATGAGGGTGAAACAGAGGTGGAATGAATTTTTTCTTTTCTTTATTTTTTTCCTTATTCGCATTTCCGTAATTTTATTGTCTGTATAACAAAATACATATAATACCAATATAATGGATAGATATAGTTATGGAATGGTTGGCCTTGGAGTAATGGGGCGGAATCTTCTTTATAATATCGCTGATAACGGGTTTTCAATCGCAGGATTCGACCTAGATCAGGAGAAAGTTAAAGAATTAGAAGAAGGAGCTGCTTCTGAAATGAAAGTAAAAGGTACAGGCTCTTTAGAAGATTTTGTATCAGCATTAGAAACCCCAAGGAAAATTATTCTTATGGTTCCTGCAGGAAAGCCTGTAGATGCAGTCCTGGAAAATATTACCCCGCTTTTGGACGAAGGTGATATCGTGATTGATGCAGGAAATTCTTATTTCGAAGATACCAACAGACGCGTTGCCGATCTGGCATCAAAAAAGCTGCACTTTATGGGAATGGGAGTATCTGGAGGTGAAAAAGGAGCCAGAACAGGTCCCAGTATCATGCCCGGAGGAGACCTGGAAGCTTTCAAACTTCTGAAACCAATGCTTGAAGCTATCGCTGCGAAAGTAGACAATGAAGCATGTACAGCTTATATGGGGAAAGGATCTGCAGGGAACTATGTGAAAATGGTACACAATGGTATTGAATATGCCATCATGCAGCTTATCAGTGAAGCTTATGATCTTCTTAAAAGAGGAGCAGGCTTAAATAACGATCAGCTCTATCAGGTTTTCAAAGAATGGAATAACGGTGAAATGAACTCTTTCCTGATTGAGATCACCAGAGACATTTTTACCCAGAAAGATACATTTACAGATCAATATCTTGTTGACCAGATTTTAGATAAAGCAGGAGCAAAAGGAACCGGAAAATGGACTTCCGAGCAGGCTATGGAAATCGGAGTTTCTATTCCTACAATTGATATTGCGGTAACTTCAAGAATTTTATCAGCATATAAAGAAGAGAGAGTTCAGGCTTCCAAAATATACGCTGAGAAAGAAATAACAAAACCGGAAGATATAGAATTGTTTATTAAGGAAGTGGGTGATGCTCTTTTCCTTTCTACATTGATCAGCTATGCACAAGGATTATCTTTATTGGTAAAAGCATCTGAAGAATATGGTTTTGAAATTCCATTGAAAGATGTTGTGAAAATCTGGAGAGGAGGATGTATTATCCGTTCGGTATTATTGGAAAAATTCTATTCCGCCTATACACAAAACCCTAATCTTTCTAATATTCTTCTTGATCGCGATATTTCTGAACTTGTAAAATCAAAAATTAAAGCCCTGAGAAAAACAGCAAGTTATGCTGCTGCCAACGGAATTTCAAGCTTAGGAATTCAAACGACCTTAGGATATTTTGATGCTTATACTACAGAATCATTGCCGGTGAATCTGATCCAGGCTCAGCGTGATTATTTCGGAGCTCATACTTATCAGCGTATTGATAGAGAAGGAGTTTTCCATACATCTTGGCAAACTGCAAACCCATAAAATTCGGAAAAAATGAATCAAAATAGAGTCTTGCAGCCAACAAATATTGTTATTTTTGGTGCTACAGGAGATCTGGCAAAAAGAAAACTTTTTCCGGCATTTTATAACTTATATATCGACGGGAGAATGCCCAAAGGCTTTAACATTATTGCTTTGGGAAGGGCAGAAAATACCGATGAGAATTTCAGAAATTATGTCAAAGAAAATCTTGAGAGTTTCTCCAGAAAGAAAGTGACTTCTGAAGATTGGGCTGGTTTTCAGGCTCATATTACTTACTTTCAGCATCAATTGGATGAGGAAAATTCTTATAAGAGTCTTCAGCAGAAGTTACAGGATTTTGATGCCGTATACGGAACAAGAGCCAATAGATTGTTTTACCTATCAATAGGACCTAATTTCATTTCAACGATTTCCAACCACATCAAAAGTACATCATTAGCTTCTGATCCGAAAAGAGACCGTATTATTATCGAGAAACCTTTTGGTCATAATAAACAGTCGGCGATTGAACTTAACAGTCTTCTGGCAAAAACATTTGAAGAAGAACAGATCTATCGTATCGATCATTATTTAGGAAAAGAAACGGTACAGAATATCTTGGCTTTTAGATTCGGGAATTCTATTTTTGAACCATTATGGGATCATAAATACATAGAATCTGTACAGATTACTGTAGCCGAGGAAGTAGGGGTTGAGACAAGAGGGGCTTTCTACGAACAGACGGGAGCTTTGAGGGATATGATTCAGAATCACCTATTGCAGATCCTGTGTATGGTGGCTATGGAACCACCGGCATCATTACAGTCAGGTGAGATCAGGGATCGTAAAGTGGATGTTTTGAAATGTATTCGCAGAATCTCTTCCGATCAGGTTGATCATTATGCGGTACGAGGCCAGTATGCAAAAAGTATCGTAAACGGAGCGGAAGTAAAAGGATACCGCCAGGAAACCGGAATTGCAGAAGATTCCAATACGGAAACTTTTGCGGCCATAAAATTCTATCTGGATAATGAAAGATGGCAGGATGTTCCTTTCTATGTTCGTACCGGAAAGAAAATGAAAGAAAAGCATTCTTATATTACCATTCAGTTTAAACCGCTTCCTCATTCGACATTTTCGGATAGTCCGCACCATTTGTCAGCTAACAGACTGATTATTAATATTCAGCCGGCAATGGATATCAGATTGCAGTTTATGACAAAAAAGCCTGGCTTAACATTAGATTTGAAACCTGCAGAAATGATTTTTGATAATTTTGCCTGCCAGGAAGATACTCCGGAAGCTTACGAAACCCTTTTACAGGATGCTCTTTTAGGAGATCTTACTTTATTTATGCGTTCTGATCAGGTGGAAGAGGCGTGGGATGTTGTCACAACAATACAGGAAGCCTGGGAAAACAATAAAGATTTATCTTTCCCCAATTATAAAGCGGGAAGCTGGGGCCCTGAAGATAGTAATGCTTTGGTGGAAAGACAAGGACACAGCTGGGTATAATATAAAATTTAAACAGAAAAAAAAATGAATATTACAGTATTTGACGACTTGGAAAAACTGTACACAAAGGCTGCAGATACTTTTGTTGACCTTTCGAAAAAATCTATTCAGAAAAATGACCGTTTTGTGGTGGCGCTGAGTGGAGGTTCTTCTCCAAAAGCCATTTTCAAGCTATTGGCGACCCAAAAGTATGCTGAACAGATTGAATGGAATAAAGTGTACTTCTTTTGGGTTGACGAACGATGGGTTCCTTTAAATGATAATAAAAGTAACTTCCGAATGACGGATGAGGCGCTTCTCAGTCAGGTTCCTGTTGATAAAGCTCATATTTTTCCTATGTATGCTGAAGGAATAACTCCTGAGGATTATGCAATCTCATATGAACAGCAGATAAGAAATGTTCTTGGTGATGAAGGCGTTTTTGACTTTATCCTTTTAGGAATGGGAGATGATGGTCATACAGCATCTTTATTTCCTGGTGAAGCGGTTTTGGAGGAAAAAGAAAAATGGGTATCTGCTTATTATCTGAAACCTCAGGAAATGTTCAGAATCACTTTGACTGCACCGTTGATCAATAAAGCGGAAAATATTCTGGTTATTGCATTTGGTGAATCCAAAAAACATGCATTGAATGAGGTGTTAAACGGGGAATACAATCCCGCATTATATCCACTGCAGCTCATTGACAGAAAGCAAGGATTTGAATTTTTTACAGACGAAAAAGCAAAAGGCTAATAGTCTTTATTCTTTTAAAAAATAGAACCCTTACAGACTTGTAAGGGTTTTTTTATATAAGATGATATTATTTTTTAGAGATTATTTTGTCGGCCATTTCCATATATCCGGTATCTGATGTATCTTCAAGAATGATCTCGGGTTTCAGGCCTTCTCCTACTTTATCATATTCTTTTTTATTCCTGTCAATTGTATTGCCTATAGTCAGTGCGATAAAAGCCCCGTCCGAAAGTTTGTATTCCTGATTTCCAGATGTCAATCCCTGGGTTTTCTCCCCAATGATTGTTGCATTTTTCTGTCCTACAAAAGCAATCGCACAAAACTCTCCGGAGCTTGCCGTTTTTTTATTAACCATTACAACAATAGGCTGGGTGATAGGTTTGGGTGCCTTTTTGACAGTAAACTGGTGGGTAACTGTTTTTCCTTCCGAAAATTTTCCGTCTTTATAATTGAAAAAAAAGCGGCTTCCTGCAGTATCTACAGTTCCTATTACGTTGCTCTGATTCAGCATAGGAGCAATGGATGCGAGCATGGGATAAAGCATTCCGCCATAGTTGTCTCTGAGATCCAGGATCCAGCCTTTAGGATTTTGAAGGGCCAGTTCTTCAATTTTTGTATAAAATATATTTACAAATTCGTCCCATTCTTTGAAATTATAACAGGCGATAGGGGGAACTTTAATGTAGGCAATCTTTCCGCTGGTCATTTTTGATTCAATAACAGGAAACTCCTGGCCGGTGGCTCTGTATCCAAGAACATAAGCCTTAACTAATTCCGGAGGATAGAAATTGGAATGAGCGTCTTTCAGGGCGCTTAGTGCATCTTTGATGATGGGATAGGTAGACTTGATGTCCTTCAGATCCTTTGCTTTGAGGCGGCTGTCGGTATATAAAGAATCCCATTTAATACGGTTTTTATTCACAGATTTAGCCTTCATAATATCAAGAGCTTTCACTACATAGTTCTGAATACTGTCTGTTTGTGCATGAAGGGTTTGTCCGATTGAAATAAGAAAAATTACAACGATAAAACACAATTTGTTCATTACTGTCAATTAAGTGGGGTAAAAGTAGTATTTTTTACTGTGTAATGATGTATTAATCGTAAAGTTATCAGAATATGGATGAATAAGTAAATATGAGTTTTAGTATGCATCAATAAAAATTCCACAACATCCCAATATCAGGACCTCATGGAATTTTTAATTCTGGGTAATCTATAAAAGAATGTCTCAGCTATTCCAACACGGAACCATCAGTATATACAATTTTCTGTACGTCAAAATCAAAAATTAAATCTTCAAATTTTGCAGACGCTATTTTTTTATCATCATTAGAGAATTGGTTATAATCGAAAGCAGCATCACCTTTAAAAGTAGTATTTGCTGCAATTCTGTCATCTGTAAAATCCATGCTGTAAGAATCTCCGATCTGTTCCCCCAAAGCATTAAAAATCTTAAAACTGATCTTCGCCGCTTTTATCTCTTTAGATGATTTGTTCTGGACAGCATATTTGAATAGATTGTAATCCTCCAATCTTCCGGCATCAAAGTTACTTGGGACATATTCTTTGGCAAAAATAGTGACGGTAACAGCATTTTTCATTTTCTGTTTTCTTTCCTCAGCTTCCTTTTTTGCTTTTTCTGCTAAAGCATCCTCTTCGGCTTTGAATTTTTTTGCTTCATCCAGAATATTCTGATACGTCTTGTTCTCCAATGACTCGCCTTTTAATTTAGCTCTTATCAGCCATCCTGCGAATAATCCGGCATCGTTCTCATTCCATTTTTTGCTTTCCCCTATCTCTTTAAGATCCTCAGTTATTGTTGCTTCATTATATTTTTTACTGGTAGGATTTGAGCAGGCAGTTAAAAATATCAAACCGGCTAGTATTACAATTTTTTTCATGATTTTCTTCTCTGATTATTAGGTTTTACAATATTAGTGACCTCTGTAATTTAAAAACAGCATCATTAGAGATCTAATGATACTGCCGCATTTAATGTTTTTACCTTAGTTGCTTGTGTTCGAAATGTTCATTTTTTCCAACTCAAATAGTGCTTCTATATAAAATGGTTATTAGTTTGAAGCAAATATACAAATTAAGACACTATGTAGTGTCTAAAAAAGAAAAAATTTTAAAAAAATTTCAATTAGAATTTTGTCCTATCGATAAAAGTCAATGTTAGAAGGCATTTAAAATAGGTTTTAGGATCAAAAAAATAAATTTAATTCAAAAAATTGAAATGTAAGAGGTATTCATTGAGTATAAAAATCCAAAAAATGCTTTTCAGAAATAAAAACAGCACCATTATATTGATAATGATGCTGCTTGAGTAATGTTTTACCTCAGTTATTGAATGTTAAAACATTTTGAACTGAGGGAACTAACGATACAATTTGAACTCTCTTAATCATGCAACTTCAATCGTCACTTTAAATAAAAATGGTTATTAGTTTTTGCAAATATATAAATTTAGACACTAAAAAGTGTCTAACATGAAAAAAATTTCATAAACTTGTAGAATTGAAAGTTTACCATGGAAAGAAAGTCAGTTGCAGGAAGTATCCGGAACAAAGAACGCAGTAAAAAAAAATTTTTAGATGCAGTGGGAAAGATACTTCGAACAAAAGGGTATACTGGATTGAAGGTGAATGATATTGCAGCTGCAGCTGGGGTAGATAAGAAGATGATCTATAATTATTTTGGGGGGATGGATGGTCTGATAGACGAATACATCCGATCCCAGGACTATTGGAGTAAAATAACTACAGAAGAAGTTGAAAAAATAAAACCCAAATTAGATGATGGCGGCAAATCATTCATGGAAAACATGCTGCTTTCCCAGTTTGATTATGTTTATGAAAACAAAGAAGCACAAAAATTACTGCTATGGCGCTTATCTGAGCCCCGAAAAGCATTGAGAAAACTGACTGATACACAGGAAGAAAATGGTGAATATATTTTTAAACTCCTGATGGATTCCCACTTCAAAGAAAATGCAGAAGATGTGCGTTCTGTTATGGCGATTATGGTTTCAGGGCTTTATTATCTGAATATGTATGCTGCTATCAATGGTAGCATTTTCTGTGGAATAGACGTCAACAGTTCTAAAGGAAGAGATAAAATCAAAAAAGCGATTTCTTTTTTAATAAACCACACTTATGAAAACCTGTAATGTTCAGGTAATAGAAATGGAAATTGTAATGGAGGAAAGTTTTCAGTAAAAAAACAAACCATTAGAAATCTAATGGCTTGTTATGGGTTGTGTTTCTACCTTAGTTGTTTCGTGTTCGAAATTGTCTTAAAGTAAGGGAACATAATAATACAATTTAAATTGTTTATTTTTTCAACCTGAATAGTGTTTTAATATATAGATGGTCTTAGTTTCTACAAATATATATAAATAAGACACTGTAAAGTGTGCAAAATGATGTTTTTTTTAAATTTGCTTTTAATTTGTTGATTTTCAATGTAATTATTTTTATTGTTGAAAATAAAACCTTCTTATATCGGGTAATAACTCCCCATTTGCATTCCCAAAAACAAAATATTACCGTCTTTTCAAGCCTTGAAATATGAATTTCATTCACAAAAAAGTACATGTTGCGTATTATATCCTTTTAAAAGATTTATTTACTTTCTTCAAAAAATAAAAAAACGGCATCATTATAGAAAATGACGCCGTTGGGTTGTGTTGTTACCTCAGTCGTTAATGTTCGAAATATTTTAAACTGAGGGAACTAACGATACAATCTGAACTCTCTTAATCATGCAACTTCAATCGTCACTTTATATAAAATGGTTATTAGTTTGTGCAAATATATACAATTAGATGTAATTAGACACTTCTTGGTGTCTAAAATAATAAAAAAAATTCTTAAACTTGTATGATAGAATCTTGAATTATGGAAAGAAAGTCAGCATCGGGGAGTATTAGGAACAAAGAACGCAGTAAAAAGAAGTTTTTGGATGCCGTTGGGAAAATTCTGAAGACGAAAGGATATGCCGGTTTGAAAATCAATGATATTGCTGCGACAGCTGGGGTAGATAAAAAGATGATCTACACCTATTTTGGCGGAATGGACGGCTTGATGGACGAATATCTCCGTACACAAGATTTTTGGGTGAAAGCAACAAGTGAAGAAGTCGAAAAAATGAAGCCGAACCTTGAAGACGGAGGAAGACAGTTTATTGAGCATATGCTGCTGTCACAATTTGACTATGTGTACACCAACAAAGAAGCTCAGAAATTGTTGTTGTGGACGATATCTGAACCCCGAAAATCATTAAAAAAACTGATCGATACTCAGGAAGAAAACGGTGAATATATTTTTAAATTATTGATGGAGTCCCGTTTCAAAGGAAATATGGAAGTGTATCGTTCTATTATGGCAATTATGGTTTCAGGGCTTTATTATTTGAATATGTTTGCTTCCCTGAATGGCAGTATTTTTTGCGGAATAGATGTCAACACGCCAGAAGGACGTGCCAATATTAAAAAAGCAATATCTTTTATGGTAGATCAAACGTATGAGGGATTGTAATATTTGAAAAGGTATTATGCTGTAAGAAAATAAAAAGAGGCAGAAACTGCCCCTTAGTTTTCATAATTGATGAGTAATTGACCAGCAATTGTTGACGGATAGTCACTCAGTTTATGTATTGTTTTAATAAGATATCATTAATTTTAGCCAGTAGGTTTTGTCTCATTTTTGAATTTCTTTGATTAAGAAGAATGATGAAACCCCAGTTTTTAGCTCTGTTGTAGCATATAATTGAAGATTGTCCCATAGAATCTCCTGATTTTAAATAAAGGGTGTCACCATCATCTGTAGAAATGTTTACCCCGAGTCCCATTTCTCTTTTTTCATCTTTATAGAAGATGTTTTCTGTAAGGATTGCCGCTTTACCGATGGTTGTTTCCTTATTGAGAACCTCTTTTAAATAGAGAAGCATATCAGAAGCGCTTGACTTTACCAATCCCGCAGGAGCTGTAATGTTCCATTTGAAAAACTCCTGAATACCGCCCTCAGGATTATGACCCACAGTTCTGTTTTTTACGTCAAAATCTTTAGTGAATGTATTATTCATCTGCAAAGGTTTTATTATTTTCATTCTGATAATTTCGTCGTAGCTCTTGCCATATACTTTTTCTACTATTTGTCCCAGCAGGGTATATCCAATAGTAGAGTAGCGGTATTTGCCATAATCAGCCAGCTCACTGCAATTATTGATAATATCGGCTAATGTTTTCTGAGTTACACTACTGACAGGTTGTTGTGGATTAAGCTCTACGAGTTTTCCGAAATCAACATCAGGCAAGCCTGACTGATGAGAAGCCAGATCTGAAATTTTTATTTTATTTCTAAGGTTTTTATGGAGAACATAGTCTTTGGGAAGATAATTGTCTATATAATCATCCAATTTTATTGTATGGTCAAGAGCAGCTTGTGCAATTAAATTAGACGTTAAAATTTTAGTAATGGATGCAATTTCAAATAGGGAATTTTTATCAATTTTAATTGGTGTTTCTGCATTCAGATTACCATATGCGGTAAAGTATTTCTCATTATTTTTGATCAGACCAACGCTGATTCCTACCTCAGGGTTTTTTTGAAAATTATCCTTTATTAATGAATCTATCTTTTGGTTTACATTCTGTCCAAAAGTAAAAGTGCTTAATAATAGCACGGCTAAAAAGTTGAATGAAGTTTTCATTGTATCGTTATTGAGGGTTAAACATTATTATGATACAAATGTGAGAAAGAAGCCTATTCTATGCGACCGAGTACATGTAATCGGGCGGATTTGGTCAGAAAAATGAGTTCGGATACTTTGAAAAAAAGTACGAGTAATTACAACGTTTTGTTTTGTAGTGTTTTACGATGGGTTGTTGGCGTGTTTCCAATATGTTTTTTAAAAGCAGTATTAAAAGAAGATTTTGAATTAAATGGGAATCTGTAGAAAAGTAATTGTATTTCTGAGCATTCAAAGATTGGAAAGAACATCACTTATTAATCTCAATAAAGGTTCGCTGGTGTCTATTGAAGTGATGATGAGAAAAACCGTAAAAAGATAATTGCTCGTTTTAGGCTTTGTTTTGACTGTAATGAGAAAAAATGCAAAAAAAAATGAAAAGAACAGAGAGATTACTGTTACAATAATTAATAAATTACTCTTATCCATTTATTATTTTTTTGTTCATAATTGGGTAGTCTTTTTTTGTTTGCATCTGAACTTTTATAAAAATTAGATTGAAGTAATCTATTTTTTTACTACCCGTTCAAACCGTAGTGCTAATGCTATAAACGATCTGAAATCAACAGGCCGTAAATCATGATTTTATGTTGTTTTTTGATATGGAGAAAATGGAGTTTGTAAAGATAAATGACCCTATATGAAAAGGCGTTTCACAGAAATAGGAGACCATAAAGGCCTCCTACTTTTTATTACGGATATTGATGCGGTTAGAAGATCCTACCTGTTTTTTCAATATTATCCTTTGTGATAAGGACATCCGGAAGCAGCAAGAGAATTTCCTGCAGGAGCAAAGAACTGCTCTTCAATTACTTTTCTCTGGTCTTCAGGAATATCTTCCAGTTTACGAAGCGTATTTACCTGGATATGAGGCCAGCTCGTAGTACCTCCGTCATTTCCGAAATCAAATTCGAAAAATACAATTTGCTCATATTGAAGCTGAAGAATTTCTTTTCCGTCTTCAATTACCGTTTCAATCCACATATCCATATCCACTTCAACAGTAGGAACAAAGCGATTCACAAAAGGAACATTTAAAACGCCTCCCTGCGCTCCGGTTTTCATTTTTGATGACATCTTAACATGAACGTAATTGCTCACTTCCTGACCTCTTAATGTATCTCTAAGCCTTAGATCAGGTCTTACAGAATAAGGATATAAATCGTCTGCCAATATTCTCTGGGTATAAATTTTGTTTGAACCCGGATCATTTTTATCATTTAAAGTTTCATGTACCCAGTCCGGTGCAGGCTTATCAAGATCAATGATATTGTCAGAGGTTACTCCTGCGTTACCCATCGTCCTTGAAATGGAGAGATGATTAGTGTCCCATGCTTCTTTGCCATAAGGGAATTTAGGGGAACCGTCAATTAAATAAATAGTATCACCTTCAGAATTACTTTGAGCAGCAATATCTCCCAATAAAGTAATGGTACTTCCATGAGGAATGACGCCACTTCGCGAAATAGAGTAGTCCGGAATAAAATAAGGGCCATCAACCCCTGCTCCCGGCTTTATTTCCTGCGCTGGAATAATCTCATAATAAGGCTGTCCCGGCTCCAGCTGGCTCAGTAGGATATATTTTTTTTCTTCCCCGTCTGGTGTTACCCTTACCAAAGGTTCATCTCTGTATTCTCCTGTATATCCATACTTTTCAGCATCTTCTGTAGAAATAGCATGAATACCACGGTCTCTTTTAATAGATTCCTTCGTTGCAGCATGATTGTAGACGTCACTCAGCCATAGATACATCCCGTTTTCTTCATGAATAGGGGTGTATTTTAATGCGTTTTGTCCTTCTACAGTATTAACACTTTTAATACTTTGCTCGTATTTAACAGCTCCGCAGAAAAGTTCACTTGCACCACCACGATTACGAACTCCACCAGGAACGATGGAAAATGTTAGCTTCTCAATATATTCTTCACTGTCAAAAGCAAATTTACCGGGAATGGTCCCGGAATTGGTGCCAGGAGAAGGCATAATGGTAGTATGTACTCCGCTCGCTAATGAAGGTTTGGTAATGTCTTTATTGTAATTCACATTATAACTTACCCAAGTTCCATCAAGCGCTTCAAGAATTCCATAATCTACACTGTTTTCTATTGCCTGCAGATTTTCTTCTCTAAACGGTCTTACAGGATCATCGATAAGAAGTTTTGAATATCCGTCCATTAATTCTGCCAAAGATTCCTGGTTCTTACCAGGCATTTTACGGAATAACTGTTCACCTCCCGCTTCGGGACTTTCTTTTTTTCTTTTAAGCATGATGTATCGTTTTTTTAGGGTTATAAATTGATGTATTCGAAAGTAGGACCTGCATTAGTCTGAGAATCCAATGGTTGTTTCATCAGACCCACTGCCTGCTCTTTCAGGGCATACATGTACATAATGGATTTTTCCAGTTCCCTTTGATTTCCTTCCACAGCACTTTGAATGGCATCTAACAAACGCTTATAGGTTTTATTAAACTCAACGCCCTGGGCATAGAGCTCTTTGTTCTTTTTATAGTCTTCCAGCTTAGGATTAGGTTTCATCGGGTATGCCTGGTTCCAGTCTACAGGTAAATCTTTCCCGGTGGGTGGTGTAGTGACAGGCATCATTCCGTTTTCATCCATAAAAGGTTCATAGTTTCCTCCAAGATAAAAATGCTCATGGAAAACTTCTTTAAATCTGAAATAGTGAGCCAATTCTACGCCTTCTTCAAACTGTGACGGATCAACATCAAAAATAGAATCGTCAGCTCCTTCACCTTGCCCTTTGATTTCCTGGAAAACGGCGATTACCCCGGCCAAAGCTTCTACAGAGTGTAATTTCCCTCCGCTTCCATAATATTGCTCAGGACGGATTTGTTTTTCCGGCTTTCCTGTGAAAATTCCTCCTTTATTTAGATCCTCAAAATTTTTCGGAAGGCTTCCATGTTCTTTGTAATAAGCCATGATTTGGAAAACAACAATGTAGAAGAATAAAACATCATAATACTCACCAATGGTGTGTACATTTGCCATGATGAAACCTTTCATATTTTCAAGAGTCCAGAAGTTGTTTTCCTGTATGGAAGCTCTTTGAGAATATAATTCAGAAGTTTCTGTTTCGTAATCATATTTAGGAGCTTTTATCAAAGTTGTACTTGGACTTTCAATTGCAATAAATGTAGCAATACTGTTGCTTGAGAATGTTTCCAGACCCACATAGAAATCAACGTTCATCGGCAATTTCATAGGATAAGTAGGGTAGTTCTGCTGTTTGTTTACAGAAGGTTGGATATCGATTGCATTCAGGACATTACAAACCATAATCAGGTGAAGCATTTCTTCCACGGCAACACTTCTGATAATCTGGGAAGCCAGAGCATTGGTTCCATCCTTTATGGAATACAACGCAGTAAGATAAGGAGGGATGGTAGAGTGTTCGATGAGAATGGCTGTCTGTAAAAGGTCCTGTAAAACCGGACGGTAATCAACATCGGCTAAACCTTTTTTTACTCCTGAAATCTCTGAACCTGATTGAGATTCCAGATAAGCATTAAATTCTTGAATCTGATCATTGAGCAAAAGGCTCGTTACCATTTTGCTGTGATGTTTTAATCCTTCAACCCAATCTTCTTTGCTAAGCGTTGAATCAAATAATAAAGAAGATAAGGAAATGGCTTCTGTAACCACAGCGTTTCGTGCAGCCATTCTTCCTGTTGTTAATAAGGTTTCCTGTGGCTGTGTTGTTTTATTAATAAGTCTTTGTCTCATGTTTTTATTTTTTTAGTTGAATTTCAAGATCAGCAAGGATAGATTCTACCGAACGGATCGTGAATGCTGATAAGGTTAAAGTAGGATTTGAAGTTCCCAGAGTTGTCATATTTCCAGCTCCTACAACGTATAAATTCGGGTGATCCCAAGTTTTACAGTAGCTGTTGGTTACAGAATCTTCTGCTGTAGAACCCATTCTGTGAGTTCCCACAATATGGCCTGCACCGTTGTAAGAATATCTTTCTCCATTGTAGATTACAGAATTTTTGTCTTCCACAGTATATTTTGTGAAATCCTCAATGTTTAATCTTTTAAACATTTGATCAGAAGCATGTTTCGCCTGTTCCATGGCTTTCATTTCGTATTCCGTCAGTTCATAATGAATAACAGGACGTGGAATTCCAAGGACATCCAGATATTGATCGTTAATGGTAACCCTGTTGTTTGGATTGGGAAGCTGTTCAATTTCAAAATGAAATAGTACCTGCTTAGAAAGTCTGTCGGTGAGCTTTTCTCTTAATTCTGCCCCAAAACGTTTATCTTTGATAAAGTAGGCCACATCAGAACCTGGAGAAAATGCCGGCCATCCCCATCCCCAGTTGTCAAGCGGAGAGATCCACGCTGAAAATTCACCTCTGAAATTTCCATCACGGAAAGATGAAATGTTTGTAGTCGAACCGGGACCTCTGTACGGATATACCGGTTCTGGGAAAAGTCCCCACGTAAGCATTACCATATGATCCATCAGGTTTCTTCCTACCTGGTCACTGCTGTTAGCAGCCGTTTTTACAACGTTGTTAATGGTATATTTGGAGTTCAGTAGAATTTTTGGGTTTTCAAAAGCATTAGCAGCCAAAATCACAATGGCATCTGAAGTATCAATGGATTCTTCAACAAAATCTGTTTTCTCTTTTGAAGTATATCTTCTTAAATGAACCTTGGATATTTTATCTTTATCATTTTGGTCAATGCTTAGCCTATATACTACACTCTGAGCCTGAATCTGCATATATGGATTACGCTTAAGGTTTTCATTCTCATTGATTTTATATAAAGCTTTTTTCAATGTTTTCAAAGCATTGTATTTAGCCTGGACAGGACAGATAGGAACACACGAAGCATTTCCTTCACAGCGTTCTCCCATATAAGGGTTCCATACAGAGCCAAGAGCTTTGTATTCTTCCTTTTCTGAGCTATCTAAAACAAGTTTATATCCCGTTTCTTTAGGTTCAGCTTTGATGATCTTTGTCTTTCCGTATTTTGGATTCGGAATGGAATTTCTTCCCTGTGGAGATGGGATCATCATTAAAGGAATTTCTCCGGAACTTAGTTTCACGCTTGTGCCTTTAAGCCCCTCAATAATCTTATGATCCATATAACTCTGAGGAATTTCTTCCATAGGGAATACGTAATTTCCATAATATTCTTCCATTTTTTCATCAATAGGATATTCCTGTCTGGAAACATCTCCGGAAACTCCGATTTCGAATTCTGCCATTTCATAATAAGGCCTTAATTCATCATAGCTTATCGGCCAGTTGACAGGAGTTTTTTCATCAGAGTCAGGCTTTGGAATAGTAATGCCATACTTTTCAGTAAGTTTGAAATCGTTGGGAAGCATTCTTGGAGTAGTTCCCAGCCAGTGAAGTGTCGTTCCGCCACCCACTCTGATAGCATCACTGGCAAAAGGCATTGGCCCAAACTGAACCAGATATCCTTTTTTATCGGGATACGGTTGAACAATATGTTCCATATCGAGAACATTGGGGGAAGGAGCTTGCTTTAAATTTGGATAAGGAGAATTGGGAACTTTGGCTTCCTCTCTGTAAAAAGTACGGATATATTCATTATATGTGGTCATTGAGGATACGGAATCCAGTTCCAGTCCTGCTTCCAGTCCCGCCTCATACATGAGTATTGAGATTTCCTTAATATTATCCGATTTTCCGGCATCTGCACGATGGATCATTTTTCCTTTGGTTATATCAAATACGTGATCGGACAATAGTTTTGCGATTAATGACCCTGCGATCCCCGTTCCTACGATGATCACATCTTTTTTGTTATTCGTCTGGCTCATGAGTTACTGTTTACAGGTTTAATATTCCATGATTTGTAGCCAGGCTGTTTTGCTCCGGGTGGATGGGAGTGCATCAGGTTCCAGACAAGACCCTCTTTGTAAGAAAGATCATTGATATAAGCTCCTTCCCAGGTTCCCAGATACCACATGGTAATCATCTTCCCGGCAATATCATTCATTCCCGGTTTTGCTATAATTTCGGATTGAATGGCGTTTTTTAACTGATCTTCATCGGAAGAGCTTTCGAGAATATTTTTAGAAACAGTAAGAAATTCTACAAAAGTAGCAGCATCTAAGCTTTTGAGAACGTAAGTGTAATAAGTTTCTGCCAAACCAGTAGACTGTAATTCGTTGACCGTAAATCCGGCAAGCGCTTCCGAGATAGACATAAACACGTCGAAATAATAATCGTCGACGTTGAGGATTTTGTTAATAATGTTCATTTCGTTAAAAATTTGGGTTAGATATCTTCAACTCCTTTCAACAGGAGATGTTCATGCTGATTGATCTACAGCTGCCGGATTTTTCAGATACCATCTCTTTTTTCAGAAAGGAATGCATGTCTTTCAAGCGATCCATAGTTATCAATTTTTGTTAAATCGAAATTAATCAGATCCTGGTAGATAAGATTCAGTATTTCTACGTAATTTATAGTAGTTATTGTTTGTGAATTTGTACATAATCCTTTATACAAAAGGGTTTTCTGGATTTTTGTTTTCACCTAGTTTAGAATTAATTTAAATAATATGGTAGGATATTTTGTAGTTAAAATAGGTATAGATGATGCTGGTATTTGAAAATAAAACACTGAAATTGTGTGAGATGAAAATGTTTTTAAATCTAAAGATGAATAGTCTTATCTTAGGCGTCAAAGAAATAAAATACTGCAGGTGTTTCTATAATTATAATAATTGTTTCAAACCATGAAAAAACTTACTTTAACCATACTATGCCTGACCTCTTTTGCCTTATCAGCGCAACAACTGAAGGATAAAAAAGAAATCGCTTTTCATTTGTCCAAAAATCTAAAAGAACAGTCGGCACATCAATCCGTTCAGCTTGAAACAGACAGAATATTTAATAAGTTGGTTGCTGTCAGAAGAAATTTTCATGAAAATCCGGAACTCGCAGGCAAGGAAGTGCAAACTCAGGAAAAGATAAAACAGTATCTGCTTGATTTAGGATTGGAAGTTCAAACGGATGTTTATGGATATGGCGTTGTAGGAATCCTGAAAGGGGATAAGAAAGGAAAAAAAATAGCATGGAGATCAGATATGGATGCATTACCCAATGATTATCCGGATCCGGAGACTTTCAAATCGAAAGTAAAAGGTGTTCAGCATGGTTGTGGTCATGATATTCATATGGCGGTTGGGCTAGGAATTGCTGAAGTTCTCGCAAAAAATAAAAAGTCATTAAAAGGAACCGTTTATTTCATATTTCAGCCTGAAGAGGAAACATTCAAAGGCGCAAAAGAAATGCTGAATAGCGGGTTGCTTTCCAAAATACATCCTGAAGAAATTTATGGATTGCATGTAACAGCAATACCAGCCGGACAGATCATGGTGAAACCCAATGAAATGTTTGCCTATCAAAAGAAAATAAAGATTCAGTTGAAAAATGGATTGTCCGAAGAACAAATAAAGGAATTAACAAAAAAGATCAGCAATTCTTTATTTCGTGCTTCTGCCGGAAGTAAACCATGGGAAATACAATCGATAGTTGATCCTACAATCGGACTGACAAATCCGGATACTATTTTCAAAGATTATCTCTTCATAGACGGAAAATTAGCGGCCTATTCTAAAAATAATGAATCTTTTCTTGAAGCCTATGTATATGAGACGAATTTCTCTCATGTAGATAAGATAATTCCAGAAGTACAAAAGGTTATTGAGGATAATGGTTACAAAGACCAACTTCTCTCTGTTTCATTTACGCAGGGAAATCCAACCGTTATCAATAATGAAAAATTGACCCGTTCAGCAGCAGAGATCCTTCAGAATATGTATGGGAAAAATACAGTTGTTATAGCTTACGGGCAGGTTCCGTTTTTTAATGATGACTTTGCTTATTTTCAACAAAAAATTCCGGGAGTTTACTTCTTTCTTGGTGGTTCTAATTTTGAAAAAGGAGTGATTGCAATGAATCATTCTCCTAATTTTCAGGTGGACGAGGAAAGCATCAGAACCGGAGTAAAATGCTTTTCATCGTTCATTATAGAACGTCTTAATAGCAATTAAGCTGCAATTATTTCAAACAAAATCCCAGGTAAAGAAATGTATTCTATATAAAAAATGCTGTCCTCAAAAAAGAACAGCATTTTTAATTTCTTACTCTACAACAATACTTTCAATGCCTTTCTGTAATGCTGTGTCCTGAATAACCGGAACAGAAAGCCCTTCTGCACGGACCACAGAAATATCCGTCATTCCCATAAATCCTAAAGTTTGTTTTAAATAAGGAACTACAAAATCATAAGCTTGTCTTTCTCCTTCAGAATAAACACCGCCACTTGAAAAAGCAAGATATACTTTCTTGTTTTTCACCAAACCTTCAGGACCGTTTTCACTGTAACTGAAAGTTTGTCCTGCCCTTGCAATATGATCAAGCCATGACTTCAGTGTAGAAGTGATACTGAAATTATAAAGAGGAGCTTCAATGATGATAATGTCAGCCTCATGAAGCTCAGCAATCACCGTATCAGAAAGTTTTACAGTTTCCAATTGCTCAGAAGTACGGTTTTCAGCCGGGGTGAAAAATGCATTGATATGGGCTTCTTCCAAATGAGGAAAAAGAGGATTGGTCAAATCACGTTTTTTGAAAATACTGTCAGGATATTTTGCGGTAATTTTTTCTACAACAGCATTTCCCAGTTTTTTGCTGACTGATGATTCGCTTCTTGGGCTTGAGATAATATGAAGTACTTGTTTCATTTTTTTATTTTTTTAAAATTGATGTTTCAAAATTATCTATATTTACTAATAAAAAGATAGTAGTTACCAAAAGGTTAGTAATAACATTTAGGTTAGTAACAATAAAAAAAAAAGAATGGAAGAAGAAAAAATAGTGTATTCACGGCCACAATGCAGCACTCATCTGTCTGCAACTGAGGATGCTTTGTATGTTCTTGGCGGGAGATGGACCATACGGGTTATGATTGCTATTTTGGGTGGACATACACGGTTCAATGAATTGCAGCGGACCATCAATGGAATTTCGGCACGAGTATTATCCAGCGAATTAAAAAAACTGGAGGTTAATCATTTGGTAGAAAGAACGGTTCTCAGCGATCACAAGCCCGTTTTGGTAGAATATGTTCCTACAGAATACAGTGAATCACTGAAAGATGTAATTGCTGCCCTGGCTGATTGGGGGGTAAAACATAAAAAGAAAATTACAGCCTGATAACACAACAGAAGAGTAGGTTGGTACCGTGAAATACTGCATTTTTTGTTCTATTTTATGGGTTGTACCATTAATCATACTTTATATACTTTTACTCAATTAATAATGACAAGATGATCATATGCGAAGACTTATTATTTTCCTGGGGAGCCAGTCTGGAAAAATATGAAGCTGGAGATGTTATTTTTCAGGAAGGAACTGCGGCAAAATATTATTTTCAGATAAAGTACGGCACTGCGAAACTGAATACTTTTTTAGAAGACGGAAAAGAATTTGTTCACGGGCTTCCTTTTGATGGTCATTGCATCGGTGAGAGTTACTTATTTACAGACCATCATTACGCAGTCAATGCGATTGCAGTGACCAGCTGTGAAGTGATTAAGATTTCTAAAGCCAAATTCCTGCAAATACTATTGGAAACTCCTGCATTAATGCTGGAGATTAATAAATATACAGCCGACAGGATGCATTTCCGGTATTTAGTTTCCAGTTTTCTGGCAATTCCGGATCCTATTATAAAACTTAGTAAGCTTTTTGATCATATAAAAAACTATTTCGGTTTTGAAGAATCTTACTCATTTCTGATTCCCTATACCAGACAGCAAATAGCGACTCTTACCGGTCTTCGGGTAGAAACGGTGATCAGATATGTCAAAAAAATGCAGGAACAGAAACTTGTTAAAATTGAAAGCTCTAAAATTTACTATTAGTCTTCAGTGATTTATTTTAAGATCAATACAGGCTGATGGGTATTTTGGTAAATTCCCTCAGAAATACTTCTGCTTGCCAGATAATACAAAAAGCTGTGCTCACCGGGTAATGCAATAATAAGGTCAGCTGCATGGGAGGTGGCGAAAGTCAGAATACCATTAATAACATCTTTATCATAAGAATAATGAATACTGCTCGGAATTTCCGTTAAATGTTCGCGGATATAGTTTTCCAGTTCCCGTTTTTTATCCTCATCCTCTTTTTCACTGGTCTTGATGTTTAAAAACAACAACCGAACATCTTGTTTATGAATAACAGATTTGTGATGAAATAATCTCTGTAATCTTTTAATTCCCTTTATATCACAAGGAATAAATATATTTTTAATGGGGGTGTAGTGATAGCTGTTGGGAACAATTAAGGTCTTTACAGGGCTCGTTCTTGCAATGCTTATAATATTATCAGAAACAAAGCTTTCATTGGAAGAGGTTGCGTCGTCACTGCCCAGAATAATGAGTTCTACAGACGGTTCATTCTTTAAAAGCTCATTGATACTTCTGGTAAGAGCCCAGTCACTTAACACTCTGGAAACCTTGAGGTCAGGGTGTTTTTCTGTAATGATACTGCTTAACTGGTCAAATAATAACTCTGTTCTTTGAAGCAGATTATTGAGACTTTCTTCATTGACAAAAGAATGCCCCTCTGCAATATGCAGATAATCAAACTCAGATTCTCCCGCTGTTTTTAGTAAGATGATGTTTTGATATTCATAGGTTTCTGCCCAGTCTGCGGCAACTCTTACTGCATTTTCCGTAGTTGATGTAAAATCAATGGGTACAAGGATTGTTCTCATAGTATATCATTTTTTGATCCTGATTCTTCCAGATTTGCTGTCATTTTTTTTACTAACAGAAGAGCTTTGCTGATCTCTTCTTCATCAATATCTCCAGCTGCTTTTTTATAAAGATTCAATGCCCATGGATAAACAGTTTCTACAATCTGTTTCCCTTTCACAGTTAAGAAGATCTGCTTATTCCTCCGGTCGTTTTTATATGCTATCCGTTCAACCAGATCCCGCTTTACAAGGCTGTTGATAAGATAAGTGATGCTTGATTTGTCTTTGCTTACTTTATTCCCTATTTCCTGCTGGTTGATGCCATTATTGCGTGAAAGTAATCCCAGAATCTCAATCAGTTCAAAAGAAAGATCCGGATCATATTCATTAATGGTAGTCTGAATCTTCTGTCGAAGGCGGCTTTTCATTTCACTCATGGCCAGGCCTAGCTCCAGAGCTAGTTCCGAAATATTATTCTGTTGTACAGGCATACTTTTACAATATAATATAGCAGGATAAGATGCATATCGAAAAGATTTTATTGCATAGCTTATCCTAACAAATATACGTAAAATTAGTTTTAATTAAAACTAATTAGGTGTAAAATAGTATATGTCAGCTTGTAAATAAATTGAAATGCAATCTTACTCCTGTATGATGACTATAAGATCCGGAAAAGATCACATCGCTACATGCCACTAAAGACGAAGAGTTCTACCATCCGATTGTACCTTGAAAGTATCAAATAAAAAAGCAGAGACTAACTCTCTGCTTTTTCTTTTTTAACGGCTTGATTCATAATAAGGATAATCCCCAATAGAAAACAGGCGATGATCAGGTAACGCCAGGAAAGGTCTTTTTGATCAGTTACCGTTCCACTCACTGAAATGATAAAACTTGTTATTGAAGTAATCACATACACCAATCCACCCATCAGTCCGCCGGCAGTTCCTGCATTTTTAGGAAAGTACAGCATACTTGTCGTAAAAAATGAGGTAAATAAAATTCCGGAACAGATATGAATGAAAAACGCAAAAGGAATCATAATGAAAAGACTTTGTGCATAGTAACTGGTGATGATCAAACCTGTAATCAGGACCAGCTGCAGAAGGATAGGCTGTAAGATTCTTGGTTTAAAATCAAGAGTCAGCCTGCGTTTTCCGATAAACCCTCCGATCATCCAGGAAAAACCTAAAATCAAGGTACAATATCCAATGACTACCGGGGTGAAATGAAAGGTATTTTCAATAATAAAAGGTCCGGTAATATTAAATAACATCACAATAGAGTAGCTTAATCCCAAAATGAAAATTCCAAGCATGAAAATCCTGTTCTTAAGCATCATTTTGTAAAGACTAATATTCTCTGACAGATCCAGTTTCTTTTTCTGAGGAAGACTTTCACCACTGAAGAACCATTCGAAAAGGAAAAGAAGTCCGGCGTACGCAGCAAGAAAATAAAAATTAGCATGCCAGTTAAAAAGTTTTTCAAGATAGCCCCCTAAGAAAGGCGCCAGAATTGGTCCGCACGACCATACAATTGTAAAATAACTCAGATAGTGCTTCACTTTCTCCGAATCATAAAGATCTACAAAAATAGCACGGGTTGCGACTACAAGAACGGAAACAGCTGCTCCCTGAAGAATACGAAGCAGACAGATCAGTAAAATACTGTTTGTCATTGTAATTAAAATACTGGTCAGAATCAATAGAAACAATGCTATCAATTTGGGACGATAACGGCCGATACTGTCCAGAATTCCTCCTACAAATAATTGTGAAATTCCGTAGCTCAGAAGATATGAAGTTAAAGTGATCTGGATATCTTTTTCTGAAACCATCATTTCTTTAGCCATAGAAGGAAACGATGGTAAATAAATGTCCGTGACAAACCCCGAAAGCGGGATCGACACGAAAGCCATAATAGTAATTAATCTGATTCTTTTTTCAGATGCATCTTTCAACATATTCATTCATTTTTTACCATGCAAAAATAGCTCAAGAAATATAAATATGGATTTTAAAAGACAAAGTAAAAATTACAAAAATCAAATATTAGGATAAGTTCTTAAATTTTAAAGGTGAGGTTTGGGCGTGTTTTTTAAAAAAATTATTAAAATGAGCCGGCTGGTCAAAGCCTAAAGTATAGCCTATCTGAGCAATATCCCAATTCGTATACTTCAGCAGGTTTTTAGACTCTTCAAACATCTTTTCCTTAATGATCTGTGTTGTAGTAAGATTAGTGACAGATTTTACGGAAGAGTTCAAATGATTGACATGCACATTGAGATGATCGGCAAAATCAGAAGGACTTTTTAGCGCAAGTGGATAGGCAGGAGAATCCAAAGGAAACTGTTTATTGAGTAATTCGTCAAATAGCTTGTAGAGTCGTACGTTCCCGGGAAGCTCATTGGGATTGATATCTTCTAAACGGTTTTCCAGTGCCAGATGCATAACAGATGCCAGATTGCTTTTGATACTGTTGCATCGGAAAGGGTAGGAAGAATTATTCATCCTATAGATTTGATCAAAATAAAGAGTAGCCAGTTCGGTCTGTTCGTCCGTCAAAAAAACAACTGGCTTGCTCCATTCTTTGAACATCGAAGTTTTTTTAAACAGGTTAAATTCTGAATTTCCATTAAAAAATTCCTGATTGAAAAGACAGAAATATCCTTCCTGAAAATCACTTTCACATTCCCAGGAATACGGGATACTTGGAGAAGGGAAAAATAAAGCCGGACCGTCAATATACAACTGATGTGTACCATAATGAATGGTGCCTTTTCCTATGATAAAACTTATTTTATAATAATCACGGCGGTTATAGGGACTCTTGAAGCTGCAATATCTCCGCATCGAAATATTGAAATGGGATTTTCCTGTTTCAAACTCCTCTGAATCAAACATTTTGACCTCGTTTTTACGGATGCGTCTGTAATAGTCTTCTATAGTTTCCAATTGATCACTCATAGGTAAAAATTATAAAAATCAAAGATAGATAAACCAATGTTCACTTACATTAATTTTAAGTGAAATAATAAAAATGAGAATTATAGCTTAGTTCAATAATATCAATATTAAAAAGCGCTTACTTATTATAAAATATGCAGAAACATCCGTGTAAACCTGAGAAATCTGTAGTTAAAAATCTATTTTTTATTAATCTCCAATTCTAAAATATGCGACGGAAGCTGAAAAGGACCCGCCTTTGAACTGACTGTAGATATAAAACCTATTTCTTTTAAAAACTCCTGAAGCGGATCGTGATCCAGCATATTGATCCAAATAATATCTGTAAAATTCACTGCCGATCTGCATTTTTTCCAAAGTGACTGTCTTACTTCCTGTGAATCAAATGCTGATGGAACGACAAAACTGATTTCTGTAGCCCTTTTTCCATTAGGTATTCCGGGATGCAAAGAACCACTTTTTATAATACTGTACCCGATGGGTTTCTGATCAGTATACGTCATAATCAGCTGGTTAGAAAGGTTGTTCAGTTCATTGATCATCTTTCTTGGGTCTATTTCATGGTGGATGTATTTTTTAATGTCTTCTTCACTTACAAACTCCTTGTACAATGTATAAATTGAAGAATCAATAATGGTTATAAGATCAGAAATTCCCTCTTCAGAACCTACCTTAAATTTTGAAATGATATCCATGGGGCTTTTTTTTATTCAAAATTATAAGTTTAATCCTTTCAAAAGGGATACAGTTCGTTAAAATATAACCAGTACAGGAAGGTATTTTTGTAAATTTGTTCAGTACAGCTGTTGTGTTATGATGAAACCTTATAAGTATGAAGTTTTTACGAAAGTAATAGAGGATCAGATCCGCAATGGAATCCTGCAGAAAAATGAAAGACTTCCTTCTGTTCGGGAGATTAAAGAAAAATACAGACTGAGTACAAGCTCAGTACAAAATGGATTTGAATATCTCATGATCAAAGGGTTGATCCGGAGTAATCCTCGGTCCGGTTACTTTGTTGCAGGAATTCAGGAAGAAAATATTCCGGAGGCAAAGACAACGCTGCCTGCGGTTGTGAGAGATGAGGGATTTATGAAAAATATGATGCTGACTTCCAAAAGAACTTCGGAATTCAGTTCTTTCAATACAGCGGTTCCGGGAGATTTGCTCATTCCGCAGAAGCTTATCCTCAGAACTATGCAGGAAGTGATTCGTGAAAAAGGAGCAGCCTTGCTCAGATATTATCCTTCCAACGGGCTGGAAGGATTAAGGAAACATATTGCAAAACAAATGGGAATTTACGATGGTACCATCAATCCTGATGAAATTATTATTACGGATGGCGCTTTGCAGGCACTCACAATCGCTTTGAAATCGGTCACTAAAGCTGGGGATGTGGTGGCTGTTGACAGTCCGTGTGTATTTTCTGTGCTGGAGGTGATTGCTCATCTGGACTTGAAAGTGATGGAGATTCCCATACATTACAGAAGTGGTTTTGATACCGAATACTTACGGAAAGTGTGCGAAGAAAATGATATCCGGGCTCTTGTCACGACTCCGAACTTTCATAACCCTACAGGAATGATGATGAGCAATGAAATGAAAAAAGAAATCATTCGTATTGCAGAATTCCATCAATTATGTATCATTGAGAATGATATGTATTCTGATCTTTATTTTGGAGAACAAAGACCACACAGTATAAAAAGCTTTGATAAAAACGGGGTGGTAATGACCTATTCATCATTTTCAAAAACATTAGCGCCTGGAATTCGTTTAGGATGGTTGTATGCAGGTCCTTTTTATGCAAAATCAGAAAGAGCAAAATTTGTTTTGGGACGATCTGTTTCTCCTATTTATCAAGAGCTTGTTCTGAAACTATTGCAGGGGAGCAGCTATGAAAGGCATCTGCGATCGTTTCGGAAAAAACTCAACCAGCAGGCTGCTCAGGTATTGGAGGTTTTAAGAAATTCTTTTCCTGAAGATTCCTATTTTCACAGACCGCAGGGTGGATACAGCATTTGGGGACAGCTTCCGGAGAATATAGATCGGGAAAAATTCTATCAGTATTGCGAGAAGCATCAGATTTTATTTACTCCCGGAGATACCTTTTCTTTTACGGATAAATACCACTATCATTTCCGGATTGTTTTTGCAGAGAGAATTACTTCTGAAAGCATTGTTTTACTGGAAAATGCAGGACGAAAAGCAAGGGAATTATTGTTGTAAACCGATAGGAATAATGAAATGGGTAAGAACAGGTAAGAAATCAGATGAATTTTAATAGGAGATTGACTTAATTTTCTTCAATTCTTACAGGTTTTTAATTGATTTTTAATGGGTTAAAATATATTCTGTTTTCAGATTGAAATTGATGCTTAATTTCCATCCATCATTTGATTTTATTTTAAAAATTAAATTGAATTGAAGAAAGACTCAAAAAAAATAATCAAAACCACTATTTTTTTTCAACACAATTAGGCTGGAATCACCATAAAACCTATATTTGCAGCCTAAATTTTTAAATAAATGAAAGAACTAATTGAAAAAATTAACGCAGAATTTGAGGCGTTCACAACTGAGGCAAACCAACAAGCGGAAAAAGGAAACAAAGCAGCTGGTACAAGAGCTCGTAAAGCAGCTTTAGAACTAAGCAAATTGTTCAAAGATTTCAGAAAAGTTTCTGTAGAAGAAGCTAAGAAATAATTTACCTTTAGCCGGCTTTTGAAGCCGGTTTTTTTATGCCTGCATTTTTCGTGGTATTTTCAACAGATATTGATTATACTCATTCTTCAGATTTTCTAACTGCTAAAGGTTTTGAAGGTGATAATGCTTCGATTTGAGTGCCTTTTTAATTTGAATATTAATTTTTTCCTTTTATAATACCTGTCATCTGTATAATTTGTATTTTAGAAATATCAATGACATCGTATATTATGAAGTATTCTTATCTCCTGTTTATCCTATTTTTTGGTTTTTTTTCAGCGCAGAAACTAAAAGTTGTAGATGCAGAAAATGGTAACCCTGTTCTTAATGCAAGAATTCTTTTGCAAAATCAGATTGTTTATACCAATGAAGATGGATTCGCACCAGTTGAACATGGCTCTACAAACTTTGAAATTTCAGCTTCTGGCTTTCAAAAAGCAAACGTTCAGGAATTTCGTTCTGTTATAAAACTGAAGCGGGTTTATAAAAATATTGATGAGGTAAAACTTGAAAAAGTAGATATCAGAAAGCTCTTTGAAGATGTGAATGATCATTATAAAAAAAGATATTATAGTGAACCATCTCTTTATGACGTAGTTTACAAAGAAAAGAAGAGTGATAACAACAAACTTTATTTTTTAGTGATTGCAGAGACTAAATTATGGAGTAAGACTAATTATTACAACCATAATAAATCCTATGACAAAAATCTTCAAATGCAGCTGAATAATGTTAAAAGCTTTAAAAACGTAAAGTCAGACAGTGTTTTTACGGCAGGAATAAAAGAATCTTCTGAGGAATATATGGGAAATTATTTTTTCAATTTTGAATTGAAGCGAGTGGTGGCACACTTAAAAAATAAAGAGTCTAAATATTCAGGATGGATGATTTTCGAAGAAGGCAATGAACAGCTGGTTACATTTACCATTAAATCAGGATTGGGAATTGAAATGGAAGGGGAATTTAAATTTAATAAAGTGGATAAAGTGATCACTTATTTTGAGATCCATTATTTACAGGATCAATATCCCATGATGAAAAGAAAGACTGGCGAAGGTGAAGAATATGATTATCAACTTGGGAATGCAATACTCGTTTTTGACTTTTATAAAAGCGAGGGAGTGTATGTTCCTGCAATGAGCAGACTTGAGGGAAATAGGTATATTGCCTATTATAAAGGAGTTAAACATGAAAGGAAAAGCAGTCGGGAGCTTATTTATAATACTTTTAAAAGATCTGATGAAAAGGGGCTCAATCCTAAAATGGACTTTAATAAAAATATTTGGGATAATATTCCGGTGAAGGAAAATAAAAATAATACAATCTTACTTTCTGAGGAAGAGCAAGCTTTTATCAATAGGAGATTACCTGATTTCGGATCAAAATAGCAGAAATATTTTCTCATATTATAATGTTGATGAATCAATGTATTCAAAAAAAATCTTTTTTTGAATAAAAAGTCTTTAAATTATATTGTTTAAAGACTTTTTTGCTTTCATCTCCCTAATTTCTTTTATCTTTAAACCAATCAATATATATTATGAGGATAAATAGATTTTTTGCAGTGCCTGCCGTAGTGCTGGCTGCTCAGTTTTCCTGGGCTCAGGTAAAGGTTGACCCCAAAGAAAGGTTAAACCCTATCGTAAAAAGTTTTGTAGATGAAGTCAATAATAATTCCCAGTTGGAGAATCTTGCTTATGAGTTGTTAGACGGTATTGGTCCCCGTCTTGTAGGAACTCCTGAAATGCTTGCCGCAAACGAATGGAGTGCAGGTAAACTTCGTTCATGGGGAGTAGATGCTAATCTTCAGCAATTCGGAACATGGAAGGGATGGCAGAGAGGTACCACTCATGTTGATATGACGTATCCACGTATGAAATCTCTATCTGCAACACAGCTTGCATGGAGCCCGGCTACTAAAAAGGCGATTGAAGCAGAAGTCATTATTCTTCCTAAAGTATCTTCAAAAGCTGAGTTTGATCAATGGCTTCCTTCTGTAAAAGGAAAAATAGTGCTGATGGCACAATACCAGAAAATCGGTCGTTCTGATGAGCAGATCAAAGAATTTGCTACTCCTGAATTGTATGAAAAGCTTAAAGCAGAAAAAGAACAGGCTGCTAAGGATTTCACAGCTTATGTAAAGAACATCGGATATGATAACAACAGTCTTCCGGATGCTCTGGAAAAAGCAGGAGCGGCAGGAATTGCTATTTCAAACTGGACTGGAATCATGGGAGCAAACAGAATATTCGGAGCAAAAACAACCAAAATTCCTATGGTTGATATTGATGTAGAAGATTATGGAATGCTTTACAGAATGGCAGAAAAAGGTGCTCAGCCTAAAATCAAAATTGATGCCCAGTCAAAAATACTTCCTGAAGCCAAAAGTTTTAATACAATCGGGATGATTAAAGGAAAAGAAAAACCTGATGAATATGTCATTCTATCCGCTCACCTTGATTCTTGGGACGGAGCTCAGGGAGCTACAGATAACGGAACCGGTACAATTACCATGCTGGAAACCATGAGGATTCTTAAAAAATATTATCCTAATAACAAAAGAACGATCGTGATCGGACTTTGGGGAAGTGAAGAGCAGGGATTGAATGGTTCCAGAGGCTTTGTTGCAGATAATCCTCAGATTATAAAAGGAGTACAGGCTGCTTTTAATCAGGATAACGGCACCGGACGTGTTGTGAATATCAGCGGCCAGGGATTTGTAAAAGCGTATGATTATATCGGGAAGTGGCTTGATGGCGTTCCAAAAGCGGTAAAAAGCCATATTAAAACTGATTTCCCAGGAATGCCTGGTGGCGGTGGCTCTGACCACGCTTCATTTGTAGCAGCAGGAGTACCCGGAATTTCTTTAGGTTCGCTGAACTGGGGGTATTTCGGATATACATGGCATACGACAAAAGATACCTATGACAAAATCGTTTTCGATGAGGTGAAAAATAATGTGATTCTAACGGCTGCATTAGCATATATGGCGTCTGAAGATCCTGAATTCAGCAACAGAGAAAAAAGAGTAATGCCTCAGGATGAGAAAGGAGATACGGTAAAATGGCCGGAACTAAAGGAGCCTAGAAGAAGTTCTAAGGATTATAAATAAAACAATACATACTCAGTAATAAGAGTACATTTTTTATTAAAAGGTTGCCAGATATGGCGACCTTTTTTATATATTGATAAAAAATACGTCAACTTTTGACGTTATCCGCTATTACATTTGTTTTAAGAAGTTCTTGCAAGAATAATTTTATAACTCTTAATTCAAAAATCATGAGCAATACCCTTAATTTGTTGGAAACAAGTGAGTTTTCAACCTCTAATATTAATGTTAATCAAGTTCAACTTGTAACTTTAGTAGACCAATATACCAAAGAAATAGTCAATTTTGTAAAAATAGGCCCATCTTCTTCTACAACAGATGGAATTATGAAGTTGGAAAAAGATGGTGTATTATTCGAAAGAATATATAACGGAGTAATTAATCCTGAGTGGTTTGGGCCTGGAAAAACGCATACTGAGCTTCAGGCTGCTATTGATGCTGCCATAAAAAGTGATACAATTCTTATAAAAGGAAAATACAGATGTTCGGATCAAATTATAATTAATAAGGATTTAACATTGTTAGGACAGAATTATATTAATGGTAATGATACCGGACATAATGAAGGCTCTCGAATTATTTTTAATGATTTTACCAATCAAATTGCCAACTCCTGTATTGAAGCTGTAGCAAGTTTATGCATCAAGAACCTTGTTATTGTAGGAAGTGAGATTCCTGGAAAAATTGGGATAAACTTGATTGGACTTCCTAGTGGTGCTGAAGCTCCTGTTGGAAGCTTAACGTTGGATTCTTCTGTAGTACAAAGCTTTGAGATTGGAGTAAAAGTTACGGAAGGTTATTACAATAGATTTGTTAATTCTTATATTGGATATTGTACCTCATGTCTTGTGTTGGATAAATGTTATAATGCTTTTGCAAGTTCATTATCAATAAGGGCAGGATATTTTAGTAAGAAGGATATAGATAATGGCGAACTGAATGATGGGATTGTACTTATTAATAACACTAACTTGACAATGTTTGGAGGAAGTGTTGAAAGTTTTTCTAATGCTGGTATTACTTTGCACTCATCCAAGGTCTCTTGCTTTGGTGTTTATTTTGAAGGAGAAAAGGCAACTGATAAAACTTCATGTATCAGGCTAATGGATAATAATTGTAGGTCGACTACAATAAGCTGCCATGCTTATTTGGTTCTCAAAGGCACAAGCTCATTTATACATGCTTTACCTGCTGTGGCTTCTGCGCATGTCTATTCTAAAAATAATCATTTTAATTATTCAAATGATTGGTATGTTTCGGTATATAAATTTGAAGCAACTGATTTTACAGGTTATTATGTTGATATTTCAGGAGATAACTATCAGGGTGATCTAATAGCGGGATCTTCATACACTTCAATTACCTCTTCCTTACTTAAAAAAGGAAAAGGAATGGTTAAGATTGTATATCCTTCAGGTCATGAGCTGGCAGGAGTTCAGTTGACTAATTTGAATACGGTTTCTCCATATCAATACAATGCCGTTACGGGAGCCCAAAACGGAATGATAACTACATTTTCCAATTCAGGATATCCCGGTGATGACCCAGCCGGACTCTTCGCTACGATAGGCTATGTGTCTTATACTGCTATTTATGAAAATGGAACATGGAAAAAAATTCCCAAACTAAATTAGTATAAATTTCAGGTGGTAAGATGTATTAATGCTGCTTAATTAAAATCTTATAAGTATAAAAAGTAGAAGGCTGTCTTTTTTGGATGGCCTTCTGCTTTTTAATTAAATACAAGTTTGTAAATCTGAAAATGTAAAAATGGATGGTTCATAAAGAGAATTGTTTAGCTTTCCAAAACCATATTTACAGAAAATAAACGGTAATCTATTAGAACCTGCTGAATCATAATCAGTCTGGGTATCTCCAATATATACAGAATCTACTATTGATAATTGATTTCTTTCCATAAGAAGCTGTATGTTTTCAGACTTTGGCTTTTGGGTTCTTCCGTGAGATTCAAAATCTACAAACAGGTTGTTGAACTGATAATATTCTAAAAAGGATTCAATATAACCATCCTGACAATTGCTTACGATAAAAAGTGAATGTGTATTGGCAAGGCTTTTCAATGTTTCTTGTACACCTTCATATAAAATTCCGCCCTGTATGCGAAGGACTTTATTCTCTTCGGCTACAATTTCAGAAAGAAGTTCCTGGGCCTGCAGATCAGAAATGCCGGGAATTATATCTTTTATAATATCATGAGCTAATAATCCCATATATTGATCCATATCTTCGGGTTTCAGTTCTCTTTGGATCAACTGATGTTTGGCCAATACCTTATTCCATATTTTGATGATGGTTGCTCTGGGATCCCATAATGTACCATCCAGGTCAAAAATTAAGTTCTTTGTACTCAAAACAAATAGTTTGTGGTTTATACTTTACAATTATTAAATTACAAAATCATACTCAGTTGTACTCTTTTTCTGGCTTCATCTACTTCTGTTACCTTTACGCGGACATGCTGGTGAAGTTTTACCACTTCATTGACGTCAGAGACAAATCCATCTTTCAGCTGGGAAATATGAACCAGTCCGCTTTCTTTTATTCCAAGATCTACAAAACATCCGAAAGCTGTAATATTATTGACAATTCCCGGAAGAATCATGCCTGCTTTTAGGTCTTTAATGCTTTTGACATTAGGATCAAATTCAAATACTTTGGCCGCCTTTCTTGGATCCAGACCCGGTTTTTCAAGCTCTTTTAAAATATCTTTTATTCCTAAAATCCCGATTTCACCCGTGATATAGCTTTCCGGTTTTACCAGAGCTATTTTTTCTTTATTAGCGATCAGTTCATCGGTTTTAATTCCTAAATCTTTGGCTATTTTTTCTACAATTCCATATGCTTCAGGGTGTACGGCAGAATTATCCAACGGATTTTTAGCATTCGTAATTCTTACAAAAGCGGCTGCCTGCTGGAATGCTTTCTCTCCGAGTCTTGGAACTTTTTTAAGCTGTTTTCTGTCTTCAAATGCTCCGTTTTCAGCACGATAATTGACAATGTTTTCAGCCATTTTCTCTCCGATTCCTGAAACGTAGCTTAAAAGAGACTTGCTTGCGGTATTTAAATTAATTCCGACAGAGTTTACACATTTCATCACCGTAGAATCCAGTTCATTTTTCAATTGAGTCTGATCTACATCATGCTGATACTGTCCAACACCAATAGATTTCGGATCAATTTTTACCAATTCTGCCAATGGATCAGAAAGTCTTCTTCCGATGGAAACAGCACCACGCACTGTGACATCGTAGGTAGGAAACTCATCTCTTGCAATTTTACTTGCAGAATAAACCGAGGCTCCTGCTTCTGAAACAACAAAAACCTGCAAAGGTTTATCAAAAGCAATCTTTTTAATGAAAAATTCAGTTTCACGGCTCGCTGTTCCGTTACCAATAGAAATCGCTTCAATGTTATAAGCATTGACCATAGAACGGATCTTTTTCATAGCCATTCCGCTTTCATTCTGCGGAGCGTGAGGGTAGAGGGTTTCATTGTGCAATAAGTCTCCTTTTTCATCCAGGCATACCACCTTACATCCGCTTCTATATCCGGGATCAATGGCCAGGATTCTTTTCTGTCCTAATGGAGGAGCCAGAAGGAGTTGGCTTAAATTTCCGGAAAATATCTCAATAGCCTTTTGGTCTGCTTTTTCTTTGGCTTCCTGTAAAGCTTCGTTCGAAATAGCCGGTTCTAAAAGTCTTTTATAACTGTCTTTTATAGCGAGTGCTATTTGGTCTGAACTTTCATTATTAGATTTGATAATAGCCTTTTCAATAAAATCAATGGCTTCTTCCTTATCTATTCCTACATTTGTTTTTACAAATCCTTCCGTTTCAGCTCTTAACATGGCGAGAAGTCTGTGAGAAGGTGTTCTGCTAAGGCTTTCTTCCCATTCAAAATATTGGGAGAATTTTTGGGCATCTTCTTCATCTTTTTTAGCTTTTACTACTTTGGATGTAACGACTGCCTTACGCTGAAAGAGTCTGCGGAGATTCTTACGGACATACATATTTTCATTGATCCATTCTGCCATGATGTCTCTTGCACCCTGAAGCGCTTCTTCCTCGGAGGCAACCTCATTGTTCAGATACTTTGAAGCCAGAAACAGAATGTCGTTGTTTTTCTGGCTCATAATGATTCTGGCTAAAGGTTCCAGTCCTTTTTCTTTGGCAGCATCAGCTTTGGTCTTCTTCCGCTTTTTGAAAGGCAGATACAGGTCTTCCAGCTCCTGGATATCAAAGCTATCCTCAATTCTTTGCTGAAGCTCAGGAGTTAGGGCGTTCTGTTCTTCTATAGATTTTAAAATAGATTCTTTTCTCTTGACAATGTCTTCAAACTGCTTGCTGATTTTTGAGATCTGCTCAATCTGTACTTCATCAAGATTTCCGGTTTTATCTTTTCGGTAACGGGAAATAAAAGGAATCGTGCAGTCTTCTGCTAATAATTGTAAAGTATTGTTGATGCTCTTTTCAGAAATATTGAGCTGTTTTTGTATAAATTCTACGGTCGTCATTGTTCTGTTTTCGGATAGCTAAAATAGGGTTTTGGGATGAGAAAAAATGAAATACAGCCATAAAAAAGCCTGATTACAACAAAATGTAACCAGGCTGTATAATAAACTTGAAATTAATTAAGGCAGTACTTCATTATAATAAAGCGGAATATCATTGTTTTTATCATATCCTATTATAATAATTTTATACTTCTTCGCATCATCATTGTT
The DNA here is from genome assembly GCF_059420365.1 of Chryseobacterium sp. GW821-FHT04C04. Classification (NCBI taxonomy): domain Bacteria; kingdom Pseudomonadati; phylum Bacteroidota; class Flavobacteriia; order Flavobacteriales; family Weeksellaceae; genus Chryseobacterium; species Chryseobacterium sp. GW821-FHT04C04. Next base: position 355,469 of record NZ_JBWKTO010000004.1, read on the forward strand.
GTAAAACTGTACTTTTGACGGCTCTTCAGGCAGTGCTTCGAGAAAGGAATTCCAATAAAGAACACTTCGGGTATCCTGTACAACACCTTTAAATTTTTCATTTTCATAAGAAGGAGCCTCAAATGGTAATTCTTTATCATATCCGGTTAATGTAATCTGTCTTAGCTTCGATGATACAATTTTCTCGGAAGAAGCTCCTCGACGGCTATAAATGGCGATTGCTCCATTACCACCACCACCGAAACCACCTGCAAAAAAGCCTTTTATAACTTTTACCATGGCGATGTCTGAAGTAGATATATTGTCTACCTGGCTGGGATCAACAAGCATTTCGTCAAGATAGATATTCACTTGTGCTCCTCTTAAGGCTGCTGTGTAGCTTCCGCGCTGCATTTGAATCGTTAAGCCAGCAACTCTTCCCTGCAGCCACTTCAGAATATTGTTTGAAGTCATGATGGAGGTTTCATTTACAAAATCAAAAATCTGTTCATTAACACTTTTGAATTGGGGACTGCTTAATTCATCATTTAATTTTTTAGTCTTATTCTTGACTTCTCCCTTCAATTTTATTTCTTCAATATTGGTTACACTTTCACTAATGACTTTTTGGGCATTGAGTGCTGTAAGTGATCGGCTGACTTCATCAGAAGGTTTATCATCTGCAGGACGTTGAACCAATTTATAAGAGGTTGATGGCAGATTCTTTTTATAAGGGATAAAGCTGAACGTTGGCTGGAAGTAAACAGAATAATTATTATTAATATCCTTTGGCTCAGAATTTAATTGATAAAAGAATTTCATGGAGTCTTCAAAAACCAGATTATTCAAGGTCAGAAAACCATTGTTGTCAGACTTTATCTGAGACATTCTGGATCCGGGTTCCGAACCGAAAATTAAATTTATTTCAGTATTAGGAGCTGGTTTTCCCTGAATATTTACTTTTCCTTTGTAAGAAAGATAACTTTCCGGCTGATATTTGATCATCGGATAGTTTCCTGTCATGATGGATTTCCATTCAAAGCGTTTCCATTTTTCTGAAATCAGCAATGCATCCAGTGCATCCGTATTACGGGTTTTCGTAAAATATTGGGCAGGATTCGTGATGGATGAGGTAATATCTCCGGTTAGCCATAAAGAACTCAGTAAACTCTGATCTTCTTCGGTACTCTTTGTATTGGCATCAAGCACCAAAACAGTATAATTGGAAAAATTGGAATCTTTGGGAATGTCAAATGAGTCTTTTCCACGAGGTGTATCTCTTAATGAAAGAGATTGCAGTGTGGGTTGTTTGAATTGCAATAACTGAGGCTGAACAAAAGAAAGCCTGTTGGAAACAACATTCTCCTTATCGTCAAAAATAGTAAGCTGCAAAATTCCACTGACAAGTTGGTTGTTGGAAATTGAATATTGAGTCTCGTTATTGATTTTGTTGATCTTCGCTTTGTAAACAAGTTGATTATTAATTGTTCCAAGAACAGTATAATACTGAGATTCCTGAGTCTGATTTTTGGACTTTAAGGTATACTTTACATGGTCTTTATCACTTATCACCTGTAGATTTATCCCTGATGAAGACACTTCAGGCAGCATAATATTTTGCTTTTGTCCGTTTTTATCCTGGACAATCAATTGGTATTTTTTTCCGCTTTTTGGAGTGATGCTGAATAGCCCGATATTTTGGTCAAATCCTTTAAATGTTATGATTTTTGTATCAGGATTATCAGAATCTACTACATATCCTTCCCAGTCAGAAGGTGCTGTTCCGTTGGATTGTAGTCTTACCGCTATTTTTGTAGTGATTCCGTCTATAAAACTTCCGCTTTCCGGATATACTGATGCTGTCCATGGAGTAGGATTGGCTATTAATTTCTCCGGAGATGAAGGATTATAAACAGCAATAGGTTTTATAAGTTGAAAATCTTCATTGAAATTAGCCATCCAGCCAGTATAAGCCCTGATATAATAAACGTCTTCTTTCAAAGAAGCGGGAAGGGCAATGTTTCCACTCCCTTCTCCATTAATTAATGGGACTAATTTTTTACTGATCTGATTTTTGCTGCTGTCATACAACTCTACAAATAAGGTAGTAGAAATAGCAGATGTAGTGTAACCATCAAATACAAAAGACTTGAACCACAGGTTTTCCCCCGCGATATAATTACTTTTGTCCAGTAATATATGTATTTTTTCCTGAGGATACTTCTGTTCAAATGTTTTAAGAGCTTCTTCAGCCTTTGTTTGCGCATTAAGACAATAGATCGTACTTACTGCTAATAGTGTTATTAGTTTTTTTGTCATATTCCATTAAAATTTGCGTTTTTCTTAAGAATCGCCAAAAATACATTTTTATTGTGATGTGTAATAATGAAAATATAAAACAATGAAGATTCTATAAAAATTTGAGTTTAGACAAATCGTTGGAGTAAGTTTATGGTTTTCTGTATTAAATAAATTAAAAATTCATCTTCGGTCTTTATGAATGTAATCTTAAGTAATTGAAAATTAATTTTTAAATTTTTTTTATTGTGGTTTTGTATTTAAATATTTCACTTAGTTTATGTTTTTATAATATCAAAACTAATAACATGAGAAAAATATTTACATTATTCATTTGCTGTTCTTTTTTAGCATCTTGTTATCAAAGAGAGCCTGAAGAACCTAAAACATGCAAATGTAAGGTACAGGAGTATGAGCGGGTTGTTTTATTTAAAAATGAACATGATGGCAGTTATACAGATTATTCCGATACAGGATGGATTGCTAAAGGAGATCTTCAGGAAGACAATGCAGCCGATTGCTTTAGAAATGAAACGGTAAAGAATCAGGAATTTTCCAGCACTTATGACTCGCAGTATAGAAGAGAGGTGTCTCGTAAATGGGTTTACAACTGCAAATAATATGTAATTTTGTATTTCTTGATGTATGATAAGGTACCTCCAAATAGGTTTTTCTATTTTTGTACCCGAAAACAACAAAATTTCAAACAAACTTTTTAAACAGTTCAATATGAAAAAAATTAGCGTAATTGCATTAGTAGGAGTAGGATTGCTTTTAGCATCATGTGATAAACAAAAATCTGCAGATTCAGCAGCTACCGCTCAGGAGCAAACAGTAGCTGAGAGCAAAGGTGAAGTATTAGCAGTAGATGCAGCAGCTTCAGTAGTAAACTGGAAAGCATTCCACAAAGGAGGTATGGCACCTCGTTGGGGAACACTTACTGTAAAATCAGGAGATATCAGTATTGAAGGAGGTCAGGTTTCCGCAGGAAACTTTGTGATTGATATGAACTCTATCAAAGTAGATCCGGCTTCAGTAACAGAAAAAGATAAAAAACCGGCAGAGCTTGAAGCTCACCTTAAAACCCCTGATTTCTTTGATACAGCGAAAAACCCAACTTCAGATTTCAAAATTACAAGTGTTTCAGATTTAAAAGAAGCACCGAAAGATGCAGTAGCAGGAGCTAATAAAACAGTAAGCGGAAATCTTACACTATTAGGAAAAACAATGAATGTTACTTTCCCGGCTAAAGTAGATGTAACAGAAAGCTCAGCAGCTGTTCAGGCTAAATTTACGGTAAACAGAGCAGACTGGGGAATCAAATTCGGTACTTCTGAAGCAGACCCTGCAGAATGGATGATCAGCAAAGATATCGAGATTGCTATCGATGTAAAAGCTAAAAAATAAGTTATTTACATGGTAATAACTACTGAGCTGTCTTGATAAAGGCAGCTCTTTTTATTTTCAGGTTTTCTTTATTTAATACGATAAAAGAAATCAATTCCAAATCCCCGAATTCTGAATTCTCACACAATATTCACTTCCAAGGTACAAAGGATTGCCGTGCTTTTCAGACCAGAATCCATCCAGCACATCTTTACTCAAACAACGGTATACCGCAACTCCTTTATAAATGTTATGATCTTCTCCTTCATAGTTGAAGTTGATCACCAAAATATGATCTTTATAAAAACCTGTGCCATGTTGCAGATGATCACCAATAAGCCATTGGGCAATAATTCGGTTGTTTTCATCAATGGACAAGGTTAATATGCCGTGATAAGAAGCTTGGGAAGACTCTTCCTGATTGCTTCCTTCGATAGAATAACTTCCTACCAGATCCTGTATTGTCATTGATTCGTTTTTATGAATGGCAAATGTAAAAAAATCTTGTTTGGATAGCACTACCAATATTTTCCGTGCCTTGGATTAAATTTTTGAGATTTCCCCATGTATAAATTAAACTTTATTTTTGCTGCAAAATAATTTCAGAATGCTTCCTTTCCTTTTTATCACTAATCTATTTACGTTTGGAGTCTTTGGCTTTGATAAGTGGCAGGCCAAAAAACAACAATGGAGAATTTCCGAGAATACCCTTTTGGGGCTTTCTCTTATAGGGTGCTTAGGAGCAGCCTCCGGAATGATTATTTTCCATCATAAAGTTTCCAAAAAATCATTTCTTGTAAAATTTTTCATTGTGGTTTTAATTAATCTGGTTCTTTTTTACCGATTGATAAGGCATTGATATAAAAAATGTTACAGTTTTTGTGTCAAATGTTAAATGTGATAATAAAATAGTTGTTGTTGTGATTTTTTTATATTTTTATCATGCTAATAACAAATACCAAAACAACATGAAAAATCTCAAAAAAATTTCCAGAATTGAAATGAAATCAGTTCATGGAGGAATTATTAAAGGAATGGTAAGATGTAAAGATGCCGATACATGTGCCGTAAGATGGGGGTGGGGAACCGGATTCTCCAGTAACTGTGGTGAGTTTGACATTATATGTGGAGAACCGCCTGCAGTAGATCCATGTGAAGTACAAATCTGTATATAATAGAATGAAGAGTGTTTTTTTAACACTCTTTTTTATAATATTGTAAATAAGTTATTTAAACAAAATATTAAATATTTCGATAAGTAAATATTTTTTCATTAAAAATCACTACTTTTGCACCCGTAAAAATCTTTTATGCAAAACATTAGAAATATTGCGATTATCGCACACGTTGACCACGGAAAGACGACTTTGGTTGACAAGATCATTCACGCTACCAATATTTTCAGAGAAAATCAGGAAAGTGGGGAGTTAATTATGGATAACAACGATCTTGAAAGAGAAAGAGGGATCACAATCTTATCCAAGAATATTTCTGTTACTTATAAAGACACAAAAATTAACGTAATTGATACTCCTGGTCACGCCGATTTTGGTGGAGAAGTAGAGAGAGTATTGAAAATGGCTGATGGGGTTATTTTGTTAGTGGATGCGTTCGAAGGACCAATGCCACAAACAAGATTCGTACTACAGAAAGCATTGGAATTAGGATTGAGACCATTAGTGGTGATCAATAAAGTAGATAAGCCAAACTGTCGTCCTGACGAAGTTCATGATAAAGTATTTGACTTGTTCTTCAACCTTGAAGCTACAGAAGAGCAATTGGACTTCCCTACATTCTATGGATCTTCAAAACAAGGTTGGTTCAACACTTCATTAGAACAAACTGAAGATATTATGCCATTATTAGATGGTATCTTACAGTACGTTCCTGAACCTAAAATAACTGAAGGAAATCTTCAGATGCAGATTACTTCATTAGATTTCTCTTCTTTCTTAGGAAGAATTGCGATTGGAAAAGTAACAAGAGGAGAGCTTAAAGAATCTCAGTGGATCGGTCTTGCTCAGGCAGATGGAAAAGTGGTAAAAGGAAAAGTAAAAGAATTATACGTTTTCGAAGGTTTAGGAAAGAAAAAAGTAACTGAAGTACAAGCAGGAGATATCTGTGCTGTAGTAGGTTTTGATGCTTTCCAGATCGGAGATTCTTTCGTAGATCTTGAAAACCCTGAACCATTGGAAAGAACTGCAATTGATGAGCCTACGTTGAACATGACGTTCTCAATTAACAATTCACCTTTCTTTGGTAAAGACGGTAAATATGTTACTTCAAACCACCTGAAAGAAAGACTATACAAAGAATTAGAGAAAAACTTAGCATTAAGAGTTCAGCAGACTGATGATGCCAACACTTTCTTAGTTTTTGGTAGAGGTATTCTTCACTTGTCAGTTTTAATTGAAACAATGAGAAGAGAAGGGTATGAAATGACAATTGGTCAGCCACAGGTTATCTTGAGAGAAATCGACGGAGAAAAATGTGAGCCTTATGAATCTTTAGTTGTTGACGTTCCTGAAGAATTTGCTTCAAGAGTAATCGACTTAGCAACTCAGAGAAAAGGTGACCTTCACATTATGGAAACTAAAGGTGAAATGCAGCACATGGAATTCGAAATTCCTTCAAGAGGTTTGATCGGATTGCGTTCTCAAATGTTGACAGCTACTGCAGGTGAAGCTATTATGGCACACCGTTTCACAGAATACAAGCCTTTCAAAGGTGCTATTCCTGGAAGAAGTAATGGTGTATTGATCAGCAAGACTCAAGGTCCAGCTACAGAATATTCTATTGCTAAATTACAGGATAGAGGTAAGTTCTATGTTGATCCGGGTGAGGAGATCTATGCAGGTATGGTTATCGGTGAGCAAAACAAACCGGGTGACTTGGTTGTAAACATCGTTGAAGCAAAACAGTTGAATAACATGAGAGCTTCTGGAAAAGATAAAGATACAGGTGTTGCACCAAAAATCTTATTCTCTCTTGAAGAATGTATGGAATATATCCAAGCTGATGAAGCAATCGAGGTTACTCCAAACTTTATCAGAATGAGAAAGAAATTACTTTCTGAAGAAGAAAGAAAAAGAGTAGAAAGATCTGCAAAAGCATAATAAAAATCTTATACATAAAATCAAAGCCTCGATTTTCGAGGCTTTTTCTATATAAACCCATTAAAATGCTTATTTTGGCATAATAATCTCTGAGAAATAAAAAATAAATTTTAAAGTAGTTTTGTGACTATGAGAATGAATAAATTAAAACTTATCGTTTTATTGGGCTTTTTTGCATCGTACACCAGTTCATGTTCTGTTCAGAACAATGTTGTAAAAACACCCTCCACGAAGAATCCGACAAAATCAGCCAACAATACAACCCCACCAAAAGTAAACCCTGTAGCTGTAAACCCTGCAACAGGAACTTCTGCCTCAACTGAAGATAATTTCAGAACCACGCTTCCGGAAATCAAAAGAGAATTCCGTGGAGCCTGGATCGCAAGTGTTGCCAATATCAACTGGCCCTCAAGAAATGATCTTACGGTGGATCAGCAGAAAGCAGAAGCAATCAGCATGCTTGATATGTTGAAAGATAATAACTTCAATGCTGCTATTTTTCAGATCAGACCTTCTGCAGATGCGCTTTATACAAGTAATATCGAGCCTTGGTCTTATTTTCTGACAGGAGAAACAGGAACCGCACCTTCTCCGAACTATGACCCGCTTCAGTTCTGGATAGAAGAAGCCCACAAACGAGGATTGGAGCTGCATGTCTGGTTAAACCCTTATCGTGCCCATCATACCAATGGAGGATCTGTAAATAGACTTTCAATGGCCAATAAACTGTCCGATATTGTCGTAAGATTAAAGAACGGAATGTATTGGTTTGATCCGGCCAATCCGAAAACTCAGGGTCATGTTTCCAATGTAGTAAAAGATATTGTAAAAAGATATGATATTGATGCCATTCACTTTGACGATTATTTCTATCCATACGCAACCTATAATAAAGGAGCCGATTTTCCTGATAATGCAACCTGGAATGCTTACGTAAGCAGTGGTGGTAACTTATCCAGAGCAGACTGGAGAAGAGATAATGTGAATAAATTTGTAGAAAGAATCTATAAAGAAATTCATGCAGAAAAAAATAATGTGAGATTTGGGATCAGCCCGTTCGGAATATGGAAGCCTGGATATCCTGCGGGAGTTGTTGGATCTTCACAATATGACGAGTTGTATGCAGATGCCAAATTATGGTTAAATAAAGGCTGGGTAGATTACTTTTCACCACAACTTTACTGGCCTATCGATTCTAAAGGACAAAGTTTTGAAGCTCTTTTAAACTGGTGGAAGTCTGAAAATACAATGAACCGACACCTTTGGCCGGGATTGAATACCGTTGAGATCAGAGTATCAGATCGTCCGACAGAGATCAAAAACCAAATTGAGATTTCCCGAAATATCCTGAAAAATGATGCCGGAGAAATTCATTGGAGTATTGCTGGGCTTACCAAAAATCCCAACATGCTTCCTACCCTGAAAAATGGACCATACAATGAAAAAGCATTAGTACCAAAATCCCCATGGATAAAAACGGCTCCATTGCAGACTCCAACATTATTTATCGCAGATAACGGAAGCTTTGCACAGACCAGCTGGAGCACAAAGAATGCTGCTGATGTTTTTCTGTGGGCCCTTTTTACCCAATACAACGGAGTATGGCAAACCGAAATTGTAACGCTGGATACCCTTTCAAAAGATATTCCTAAATTTAAAGACGGCAAAAAACTGAATGCGGTTGCCATTAAAGCCATCGATAGATTAGGAAATGAAAGTGATTATATAGCGAAAAAGATCAAGTAGTGTCTTATCATAAAATAAGCAAAAAAAAGAATTTATAACCCTACAAAATCCATAGCTATTGCTTGCCATGGCGAACTATTAGGTGAAGCAATTTCAATCATAATAATAAAACCCAGTCCTGAAAAGAACTGGGTTTTTATTTTAGAATAACTATAAATTATCAATTTAAAACACTGAAAATCAGCATATTTTTTAAGCGTTCTGTTTATTTTTGCTTAAAATAATAACCGTATCGGAACCATTTTTGCATCATTACTCACATAATCATCAAAATATAAAATTATGAATACTAAAAGACTTTCCGCAAAAATGGAAAAAGCACTTAGTGACCAGATGAATAAGGAAATTCACGCATCACACATTTTTTTATCTTACGGAATTTGGGCTGATGATAAAGGCTATCAGGGAATCGCCAATTTCCTTTACCGCCATTCTCAGGAAGAAAGAAACCATTCGATTAAATTCATGGAATATATTTTAAACCGAGGCGGAAAACCAAAAGTAAATGCAATTCCAGCTCCTCCAGCCGATCCTAAAACTCTTACAGCATGCTTCGATGGCGTTTTTAAGCATGAAGTTGATAATACAACATCCATCTATAAAATTGTAGATCTTTCTATGGAAGAAAAAGACTGGGCAACCTGGAATTTTATGCAGTGGTTTGTACAGGAACAGATTGAAGAAGAAACATTAGCTCAGAATTTAATTGATAAATTGAAAATTGCAGGCGGTGACAGAGCTACAGACGAATCTTTATTTACTTTAGATAAAACTTTACAGGAAGCACCCAATGATGTTCCGCTGGCTCAGAATGCTACGGGAACCAATCCATAAGTTAGATGGTAAACCAATACCTTTTACAATCTGTCAGAATACTGGCAGATTTTTTTATTATGAAACTCCCTCAAAAATCACTATCTTTGCACACTCGTAATTCAAGGTTCAGAGTTCAATGTTTAACGTTGCAGATACCTTGAGTTGCTTCTAAACCTTAAACTTTGAATTTTACAATATGAAATGTGGAATCGTAGGCTTACCGAATGTAGGTAAATCAACTCTTTTTAACTGTCTGAGCAACGCAAAAGCTCAATCAGCAAACTATCCTTTCTGTACCATTGAACCGAACCTTGGAACGGTTTCTGTACCAGACCAAAGATTGTTTGAACTGGAGAAAATCGTAAAACCTGAGAAAGTTTTACCCGCTGTAGTTGAGATTGTTGATATTGCTGGTCTTGTAAAAGGAGCCAGCAAAGGAGAAGGATTGGGAAACCAGTTCTTAGCTAATATTCGTGAGTGCGAAGCGATCATTCATGTTTTAAGATGTTTTGATAACGGAAATATCATTCACGTTGAAGGTTCAGTAGACCCTTTAAGAGACAAAGAAATTATTGATATTGAGCTTCAATTGAAAGACCTTGAAACAGTAGGAAAAGCAGTTGAAAAAGCTAAGAAATTTATTAAGTCAGGGAAGAAAGAAGATCTTCTTACTTACGAAATACTTCAGAATTTACAGAAATTCCTTGAAGATGGTAAGAATGCAAGAGAATTTGCTACTGATGATTTCGCAAAATCAATTATCTCAGAGGTTCAATTACTAACCAACAAACCGGTACTTTACGTTTGTAACGTAGATGAAAATTCTATCAAAAACGGAAACGATTGGATTGGTAAGATTGAAGAAATGGCGAAAGGTGAAGGTGCTGAAGTAGTCGTATTGGCTGCACAGATCGAAGCTGACATCAATGAGCTTGAAACATTTGAAGAAAGAGAAATCTTCCTTGAAGAATTAGGTCTTACAGAGCCGGGAGTAAACCGTTTGATCAGAAAAGCGTATGATCTTTTAAAACTTCAGACTTATTTTACTGCTGGAGTGAAAGAAGTAAGAGCTTGGACTATCGGACAAGGATGGACAGCTCCACAGGCTGCAGGAGTAATCCACACAGACTTCGAAAAAGGATTTATCCGTGCAGAAGTAATCAAGTATAATGATTATATCAATTTCGGTTCTGAAGTAAAAGTAAAAGAGGCCGGAAAACTTTCTGTAGAAGGTAAAGAATATATTGTACAGGATGGAGACATCATGCACTTTAGATTCAATGTATAAGAAAATATTAAAGTTCGTTTATAATAAAAGACGTTTCCATGAATTTGGGAGCGTTTTTTGCTTTTAGGTACTAAACTTTAACGATGAAAATCTTTTATTTTGTAATCCTTATTCTATCTTTTTCCTGTTCAAAATCTAATGAAGATAATTGTTTTGTTGACAAAATCAATGATCCGGATGATGTTGTTGTCTTCGAAATAAAGAAGTCTTACACCATTAAACAAATTCTTGCTGAAAAACCGGATTATCTTGATATTATAAGCCTTAAGAAATATAGAGAATTTAAAAAAGATAGTGTGGAGTCTCATTCTTATACTCAGGATTTTGAAGAAGACATAGTGAAAAATGAAGATGGTTTTAAAATATTAAACGAGAAATTTTTTGATCAATTTTATTTTTTTGCAAAACAGCAGATCGGAAATACTCTGTTTGGACTTGGTAAAAACCAACTAGGGTTTTGGCTGCTTAAAATCGAAAACAATATGCCTAAAGCTTATTTTCTGGGACTTAGCCCCAATCATTATTATTTTAATCAGGCTCAGCAACATCCAATAATTCAGGGAGATGATCTCCAAATTGAAGGAAGTCTGGTGAAAACGGTAGGGGTGGGCGGACGTTCCGGTTATACTGATTATTCGACAATAGGAGATGGTAAGTTATTTAAAATCAAGTTGAAAGATCTGATGAAGGACACTGATAATGATGGCTATAATGATATTTTTGAAAAAAGTTTTGGTCTAAATCCTGATAATAAGGATTCAGATGGTGATGGAATTAACGATTTTGAAGACATGAATCCAATGTTTAAATCTGAAAAGAATAAATTCACTCAGCTTTACGAATTGTTGCTGCCATATTACGAAAATGCAAATCTGAAAAATAGGCATTATACATTCCAGGTTTACAAAAATAATTGTGATTATTTTCACCAGATCAATCCGGAGATCAGAGTTTTATTTGTACCTGAAGAAAAGAATAATCAAACCTACTATACCAGAGTTACAGATCTGCTGGATGAAGAAATTTCCAAAATACAGAAAAATAAAAATAACCCGAACAGTTTCTATATTTATAAAGTTGGAAACAGCTTTAAAAATGATTATTCCGCAGATTATGAAAATGGAAAATGGGTACTCAAAGTGGTAGGAGGATATATTATTTAAATACGTCTAGTTCTATCTAAATAAAAATCGCTTCCAATAAGGAAGCGATTCTTTTTATATTAAATAGGAATCTTATAAAGTATTGAATTATGCCGGGTCATGGATTATATTACACTGTGGTTCGGCACAATCATCACTAATCCTAATACAGACACCTGCCACAAAGCATTTGGGTTTTCCGCCAGCAATAGTTCTCAACATTTTTTTATTAAGTTTTTTCCCTTTGTTTAAGATTTTCATATTTTAATTATTTGTGTTCATTAAAATTCAATACCAGGCTGACACTGTGGTTCTGCACAGGCAAAAGAAATTCTTTTGCAAGTCAGATCAGAGAGCAGACACATTTCTTTTCCACCAGTAATGATTCTTAATTGTTTTTTATTCAATTTTTTTCCGTGGTTTAAATCTTGATTTTTCATAATACTTGATTTTGGGTTTAGTTAATTATTTTGTAAATCTTAAGGCTGTGGTCTACAAATTTTTTGAGCACAACCAACAGAGATGGTGGTACAGTTTCTAATGTCTCCCGGTGGATAAGTCTCACAAGGAAATTCTGTACATAGAATTGGCTCCATACAATCTAACATCCCTCCCTTAATAGTTTTTAATTCTTTTTTGTTTAATTTTTTCCCGATTTGATTGATTTGGTTTTTCATTGGTTTGATTTTTAATGGGTTAGTTGTCACGAAAGTAATAAAAATAATTGAAGTATATCACCATATTTAGAAAAAATATATAATTATTTACCTAATTAATTGTAATATTAACAATTGACTTACACTAAATTAGCAAATCCATTGAACTTTTCAACACAATAAGAATGGACTTTTCAACACATTGATTCAGTGTTTTATGTTGGAAATTTGCCTTACTAATACTTCAGAAAGATGGAAAATAAAGAAACGGTTTTGGTAACAGGAGGTTCAGGTTTTATAGCCTCTTATTGTATGATTGCCCTGCTTAATAATGGGTATAAAGTAAGAGCCTCCCTTCGTTCCCTTAATAAGTCGGAATTGGTAAAACAAATGTTGAAAGAAGGAGGGATCAACTCTTTTGAAAACTTAACTTTTGCGGAAGCAGATTTAGAAAATGAATCAAGTTGGAAAAAAGCTGTTGAAGGCTGTCAATACGTTATTCATACGGCTTCACCTACGCCTCATACCGATGCGAAAACAGAAGGTGATTTTGTGATTCCGGCTAAAAACGGAGTGCTTTTTGTATTGAGAGCAGCTAAAAAAGCAGGAGTGAAAAGAGTCGTGCTGACTTCAGCCTTTGGTGCTGTGAGCTATGGTACATTGAAAAATAGCCCCTATACGGAAGAAGATTGGACGGTACTCAATGATACTGTAGCGCCTTATCAGCGTTCTAAAACCATTTCAGAAAGAGCTGCCTGGGATTTTATCCGAAATGAAGGTAACGGTATGGAACTATCCGTAGTGAATCCAACAACTGTGATGGGACCTGTTTTATCAAATGATTATGCCCATTCTATTCAGATTATAAAACAGATGCTCAATGGGGAAATGAAAGGCTGTCCTAAGCTGATTACAGGCTTTGTAGACGTACGGGATGTTGCAGATCTTCATCTTAAAGCATTAAGTATGCCTGAAGCTAACGGCCAGCGCTTTATTGCTGTAGCAGGCGAAGCTCTTTCTATGCTGGAAGTGGCAGCTGTGCTCAGAAAGAATTTAGGAAAGGCTGCAGACAGGGTCCCTACAAAAGAATTGTCTAACTGGATCATTCGATTGTTGGCTGTTTTTAATCCAAAATTAAAAATGATTGTTCCCCACCTGGGATTGGTAAAAAGAGCGAGTAGTGAAAAAGCAAAAAAATTATTAGGATGGAAGCCAAGAAAAGCCGAAGAAGCTATATTAGCTGCCGCAGAAAGTTTAATTAAATTTAATCAGATTTAACAATGAAAGTCATTATTACAGGAGCTACAGGACTAGTAGGTGAGGGGGTTGTACTGGTTTGTCTGGAAAACCCGGAAATTACGGAAGTTTTGATCGTTAGCAGAAAACCACTCAACCGCCAACACCATAAACTGAAAGAATTGATTGTAAAAGATTTTTCAGAAATAAAAAATCATACGCCAGAACTTAATGCATATGACGCGTGCTTTTTTTGTGCAGGAGCCAGTGCTGTAGGGGAAACTGAAGAAACTTTTACCAGAAAAACCTATAATTTTGTAGTTCCGTTCGCGGAAACGTTGTCCCAGATCAACTCCGGGATGACTTTTATCTATGTTTCCGGAAGCCGTACTGACAGCACAGAGCGGGGTAAGGTAATGTGGGCAAGAGTAAAAGGAAGAACTGAAAACGCTTTGCTCAAACTTCCTTTTAAAGCAGTATATAATTTCCGCCCCGGATTCATGAGGCCCATAAAAGGTCAGAAAAATGTTCGTTTTATTTACCGTATTTTTGATACACTTTCACCATTATGGTACTTGGTTTTTCCCAATTGGATCTGCAGGATGAATGAAGTAGGATTAGCTATGATTCACTGTGTTTCCAAAGGATATCCTCAATCTGTCTTGGAAGTGAAAGACATTAAAATATCAGCCCGATGAAAACATTCTTAAAACTGCTTAAAAGAACTATAATTGCTTTATTGGGTCTTATTCTGATGATGATCTTTATAGGTTGGTTTTATATGAAGAAGCCGCAATTTGGAGCATTGCCGGAAGGAGAAAGATTAGAACAGGTCAAAAAATCAATTCATTATAAAGAAGGGAAATTCAGGAATCTGGAAGAAAAACCCACGATTACCGAAGGATACAGCATGTTAGGTGAAATATGGAGATCGCTGGCCAAAGAATACCCTCATACAGAACCCATTGATGTCATACCTTCCATAAAAACGGATCTGAAATCAATTCCTGCAAACGAAAATGTGATCGTATGGTTCGGACACTCTTCTTTCTTTTTACAGCTGGATGGAGTTAAGATTTTAGTAGATCCTGTTTTTAGTGGTAAGGCTTCACCATTACCCTGGGGAGTAACAGCTTACAAAGGAAGCGATATTTACACAGCAGATGATATGCCGGAGATCGATTATATGCTGCTTTCACACGACCATTACGACCATTTAGATTATGAAACGGTACAAGCTTTACAACCCAAAGTAAAATATGTGGTTTGCGGACTGGGTGCAGGCGCACATTATGAAAGATGGGGCTATACAAAACAGCAGATTATTGAAAAAGATTGGGGCGATAAAGTACAGGTAAAGCCGGATTTTGCCATTTTTGCTGAAAGTACTCATCATGACGGAGGGAGAGGTTTTAAAAGTTCGCAGGCTTTATGGCTCTCATTTTTTATCCAGTCATCCGCTATGAATGTTTATTACAGTGGAGATGGAGGCTATAGCAGCCGTTTTAAGAAGATTGCTGAAAAATATCCTTCCATCGACTGGGCTATCATGGAATGCGGGCAATACAATAAAGCATGGCAGTCGGTGCATGAGCTCCCTGAAGAAGTAGCGCTGGCAGCCACAGAATTGAAAGCAAAAAATTTGCTTCCCGTTCACCATTCCAAATTTACACTGGCAAGACATCCATGGAATGAGCCTTTAGAACGAATTTCAGCACTGTCAGATTCAAAATCTT
Source organism: Chryseobacterium sp. GW821-FHT04C04 (assembly GCF_059420365.1). Lineage (NCBI taxonomy): Bacteria > Pseudomonadati > Bacteroidota > Flavobacteriia > Flavobacteriales > Weeksellaceae > Chryseobacterium > Chryseobacterium sp. GW821-FHT04C04. The sequence goes on from NZ_JBWKTO010000004.1 coordinate 370,868, forward strand.
ACCGGCTGGCCACTCCTATGATTGGTGAAAAGGTAAAACTGAATGACAATACACAGCAATTTAAGCAATGGTGGAAAAATATAAAATAATGTACAATGAAAATAACTGAGATAAAGTCCTGTTTTGTAGGTCCCACAATTTCACCGGAACAATTTATAGCTGAACATTTCTTTTTATTTCTGGCAAAAGGGACCATGAACGGTTATGATGGCCATAAACATTATGTGCTGAAGTCTGGTGACAGTTGCATTGTACGTAAAAACCGCCTGGCTCGTTATAATAAGCAGAAAGACAATAACGAATTTGAAAAAGTCATTTTTATTTTTGATGAACCATTTTTAATAGACTTTCATAAAAAGCACAGCCTGTCTTTTCAGAATCATCAGTCAAAAAATGCTTTTATTCCTCTAAAAAAAGATCCTTTGATTAATAGTTTTTTGCTTTCATTGGAACCTTATTACACCGATTCCGGGCAGATAAACAATGCCTTTTCAGACGTAAAGAGAGAAGAATTATTACTCATTCTATTGCAGCTGCATCCAGAATTGTCAGATATACTCTTTGATTTTGGTGCTCCCGGGCGGTTGAATCTTGAAGAATTTATGCAGAAAAATTATAAGTTTAATGTTAATTTAGAACGCTTTGCCTACCTTACAGGACGCAGCTTATCTGCTTTTAAAAGAGATTTTAAAAAAATATTTAACGAAACACCCAACCGCTGGTTAATCAAAAGACGCTTACAGGAAGCAAAATTTCTGATTGAAGAAAAAAAACAAAGACCTTCAGATATTTATATTGACCTTGGATTTGAGGATCTATCACACTTTTCATTTGCATTTAAAAAAGAATTTGGGGTGCTGGCAAGTAATCTTTGATCTATTCAAAGCTGACTGTTTCAGAAGTTTGTATATTTGAATTTTACAAATCATCTGCGATGGAAAAAATAGCACATACTTCGCTTGAAGACTTTTATAAAGAGATGGCCGCCAAATTAGGCAGAGATCTGGAAAGTATTTTTCCTAAAGGTCTTCATAAAGACATTGGGCACTTTAATGTATTCGACATTGCCCAGACGATTGAAAGAGCAAAAACGACTTCTGAAATGCCTTATAACAGAAGGAAATACTATAAGATAAGCTTTATAAGAGGGAGAAACAGGGCAGAATATGCAGACAAAGTAATTTCAATCAAGCAGAACGCTTTATTATTTGCTACCCCTAAAGTTCCCTATCATTGGGTGCCTGAAGATCCGGACCAGTCAGGAAGTTTCTGTGTGTTTACAGAAGATTTTTTCATTAAAGATAAATCCTACTATAACCTCGAAGATCTCCCTATTTTTCAGCCTGGTGGAGTACCCGTCTTTGAAATTGATCATGAACTTGCAGAAGAGATTGAAAACCTTTTTAAAAAAATAAAAAAAGAGATCGATTCAGACTATATATTTAAATATGATCTGATCAGAAACTATGTCCTGGAACTGATTCACTATGGGCAGAAACTACAGCCAGCATCCAAAATATCGGCTTCAAATGATGCTTCCATGAGGGTTGTTTCTTTATTTATTGAGCTTTTGGAAAGACAGTTTCCTATTGAATCCTGGGAACAGAGATTACAGTTGAAAACAGCAAAAGATTACGCAGACAGACTCGCTGTGCATGTCAATTATCTGAATAAAAGATTAAAAGAAAGCACAGGAAAAACAACAACGGAATTTATTTCTGACCGTATTACTCAGGAAGCCAAAATCTTGTTAAAACAGACCAGATGGAACGTTTCTGAAATATCGTATGCTCTAGGTTTTGAAGAAATAGCCCATTTTTCCAATTTCTTTAAAAGAAAAACCACGTTTACCCCATTGGAATTTCGCTCCTGATTTGAATTTTGCAAATTTCAGATTGATTCAAGCAAACACTTCAGTCTGAAAATACCCCAACTTTGTACCATCAAAATAATCAAAATACAATGAACACAAAAACAAATATCGCACTGGTTACCGGAGGAAGCCGTGGATTGGGAAAAAACTCAGCGCTTAAGATAGCTCAAAAAGGACTTGATGTTATCATTACATACAGAAGCAACAAAGAAGAGGCGGAAGCTGTTGTTAATGAAATTAAATCAATGGGAAGGAACGCCGCTGCCTTTCAACTGGATACCAAAGACATGAAAAGCTTTGATGCTTTTGTGAAAGACGTTACGGATCACTTACAGGAAAATACAGGAAGCACTCATATCGACTATCTTGTCAATAATGCAGGGACAGCTTTGTATTCACCGATTACGGAAGTGACGGAAGAACAGCTGGATGATGTTGTGGATATCCATTTCAAAGGGGTGTTTTTCCTGACTCAAAAATTATTGCCATTCATCAATGATGGAGGAGGAATTATCAATGTGTCTTCAGGACTGGCAAGGTTTGCAACGCCCGGATCTTCTATTTATGGATCGATAAAGGCTGGTGTAGAAATGCTTACGAAATATATGGCCAAAGAATTAGGATCAAGAAAAATCAAAGCAAACGTAGTGGCTCCAGGCGCTATTGAAACAGATTTTGGGGGTGGAAGAGTGAGAGACAATGAAGAGATCAATACAATGGTAGCAGGAGCTACAGCTCTTGGAAGAGTAGGTCTTCCTGATGATATCGGTGGAGTAGTAGCATTTCTGTGTACGGAAGATGCCAGATGGATCAATGGGCAGAGAATTGAAGTTTCAGGAGGAATGTTTTTATAAGACTTGATTTTCTGAGATTAATCTTAATTACAATACAATCGGCTGACTCATTTTTTGAGTCAGCCGATTGTATTATTTACTGTTTCTTTTGAGAAGAGTAGACTTTTGACTCTACTTCGATCTATGCATCTGGTTCAAGAGGTTCCGGTAGCTGGCATTCTGCTTCTCTACATCCAGGACCAATATATACACAATATCCTGAAGAATTGGTACATCTTACATTCCCAAAACCTCCATTCACTGTATGTAATTCTTTCCTTGTTAGTTTTTTTCTTTTAATCTCTTTTTTCATGGTTTTATTTTTTAATAAGTTGATTATTATAAATATAGGAAAATTATAATATATAAATCACTTATTGAAGAGAAAAATAATTTATTGTTTCAAGCAACAGTAAATAAAATCGGCGGAGAATAAAATATATAGGTGACTATATACGATTTTATACTAATGTCATTCTGACGAAGGAAGCATCTCATATATAGCTTAGATTCTTCATTTCACTTCATTGCATTCAGAATGACAGAGTCATAATAATTAAATATCATGATTAATGTAAATATATAATTACCAATATATAATATCCTTTGAAAAGATAGATTTCCCGCTGCATTCTTAAAAAAATAGTACAGTTGAGATATACACATCATTTTAGGGAAGTACAATTTTATCGAAGATAAAATCTTCGCGCCTTAAAAACATCTAACTTATAAAATTTCTTTGCGTCTTAGCGTTTACCAACAAAACCATAAAGATCATGATTAAATCCGTGATAAATTCTCAATAGCCCTTTCTAAGGTCTCCTGCTTCTTGGCAAAACACAATCTGATCACATTCTCATTCAGTTTATTTTTATAAAATGAAGAGAAAGGAACACTGGCAACCTTGTAATTAATGGTAAGTTCTGAGGCGAAATCAAAATCATTTTTATCCGATATCTTACCATATTTTACAGCCTGAAAATATGTTCCTTCACAATCCAGAAGTTCAAAAGAAGTTCCTTCAAGGCCTTTTCTCAGGAAATCTCTTTTTTCCTGGAAAAACTGATTAAGATGGGTATAATGCTCTTCATTTTTCATGTATTCTGCCAATGCAAGCTGAATAGGAGTATTTACACAGAAAACATTGAACTGGTGCACCTTTCTGAATTCGTCCGTTAGGATTTTAGGAGCAGCACAGTAGCCGACCTTCCAACCAGTAACGTGGAAAAGTTTCCCAAATGAGGCAACAAGAAAACTTCTTTCTTTAAGCTCAGGATATTTACAGATGCTTAGATGCTTTTTACTATCAAAAACAATATTTTCATACACTTCATCACTTAAAATAAGAATGGAAGTTCCCTTTACCAGTTGAGTAAGCTCTTGGATATCACTTTCTTTCAGGATTTTTCCTGATGGGTTGTTAGGATTGTTAAGAATAATCATCCGGGTTTTGTCACTGATAAGATTTTTTACAGCGGTCCAGTCGATTTCATAATCCGGCGCTTTCATCTCAAAACGTTTTACAATCCCTCCGAAAAGTTCTACAGTAGGTTCATAACAATCATAAGCCGGTTCGAAAATAATCACTTCGTCATCTTTCTTGATAAAAGAGGCAATAACGGTGAAAATAGCCTGAGTTCCGCCTGCTGTAACGGTTATCTCCGAATCAGGATGATAGACTGCCTGATGGCTGTTCTCAATTTTTCTTGCAATTTCTTCCTTTAGACCAATCATTCCTCCCAGTGGAGCATACTGATTGAAACCTTTTTTAATAAAATGATCTACGTAATTCAGCAATTCCGGATCAGGCATAAAATCAGGAAACCCCTGAGAAAGATTAATCGCCTCATTTTCATTGGCAAGTTGAGTCATCTGACTGAAAATGGTCGTTCCAACATTGGAAAGTTTGGACAAAGGAAGTTGTATCATAAAAAAGTTTTGTTGACCGAATTTAATGAAATATTTGAAGCGGTTTGAATTTGAAAGAACAAAAATTATATAAAGTGTAAGTTTAAATCTGATGCTAAAACATTTCCATGCAAAACATGACTTTAAACATATGTTTAGTTTTCTGTTTTGAATCTACAGAAAGATACCTAAATTTGTTAGACAGATAACCCATTAAAACAAATAGCAATGAAGATTAAAAAGACAGAGTTTCCTGAAAACTCTGTATTATCCAAAGGGAAAGAAAAATTTGATTATATCGATAGTTTTGAAGGAGAACTGACGAATAGAAGAATGAATATTGATATTACAGAAGTTGGAAAAGCTTTCTTTACAAGCGGACCGAAATGGGGGAAGAAAATGTTTGTTTTCAGGAATAAAGTAGTTGGATTATTTGGGTTGAAAACCGGTGCTGATACAGAAAATAAGCTGAAGGAGAATGATTTTAAATATGAAGTAGGAGAACGTATAGGACTTTTTAAAGTATTTGATAAAACGAATAACGAAATTATCCTGGGAGAAGATGACAAACATTTGGATTTCAGAGTTTCCCTTTTATTTGACAAAAATATAGATAATCAGGAAGAAAATTCCCTTACAATATCCACTACGGTAAAATTTCATAACTGGCTAGGTGTGTTATATTTTTTACCTGTTCGTCCTTTTCATAAGCTTATTGTTCCTGCTATGCTCAAAAACATTATAGGTACGCTGGAAAGTACAAAATAAAATGCTTATTGATAGGCATAAAACAATATTTTTGTTATATGTGAGATATTAACGAAAATTTTAGGATTTAGAATGAACTTTGATTGCTTTTGTGCTGTGACAAATTTAAATGCCTTAAAATTCTATTGTTATTCTCATACATGAAGGATGAAATTAGTAAAAAATGATTTTTAAAATTCGGATAATTTTGGACAATTTTGTACTTTTGTATGTTTGCTGAAATCATATATGTCACAAGAAATAAATCCAACCTACTCCGAAGATAATATCAGAACCCTCGATTGGCAGGAACACATCCGTCTGCGCCCCGGTATGTACATCGGGAAGCTCGGTGATGGTTCGTCCGCTGATGATGGTATTTATATATTGCTAAAAGAAATCCTTGATAACTCTATTGATGAGTTCAGGATGAGATCCGGGAAAAGAATTGAAATAAAACTGGACGACGGCAAGGTTACCATCCGTGACTTTGGACGTGGAATTCCCTTGGGAAAAGTTGTAGATGCCGTTTCCAAAATGAATACCGGTGGTAAGTACGACAGTAAAGCGTTTAAAAAATCTGTAGGATTGAACGGAGTCGGTAGCAAAGCGGTGAATGCCCTTTCAGACTACTTCAGAGTGCGTTCTTTCCGTGACGGAAAAATGAAAGCGGCTGAATTCTCCCGTGGAGTGATCACAGAAAACTTTGAAGAAAAAGAGACTTCAGACAGAAATGGTACTGAAATTTCCTTTGTTCCTGATGGAGATATCTTCCTGCACTTCAAATACAGAAAAGAGTATATCGAAAGAATGCTCCGCAATTATGCCTATCTGAATCCGGGACTTAAAATTCTTTTCAACGGAGAAACGTATTATTCTGAAAACGGCCTTAAAGACTTGTTGGAAGAAGAATTAGAGAGTGATATCCTCTATCCGATCATTCATTTGAAAGATGAAGATATTGAGGTAGCGATTACTCATTCTGACAAATCACAGACAGAAACCTACTTCTCATTCGTTAACGGGCAGAATACCACTCAAGGGGGAACACACCTTAATGCATTCCGTGAAGCGTATGTAAAAACGATTCGTGAGTTCTTCAATAAAAGTTTTGATGCTTCCGATATCAGGAAGTCTATCATCGCAGCAATCTCGATCAATGTAGAAGAACCTATTTTCGAGTCCCAGACCAAAACAAAATTAGGATCTAATGATATAGGCCCGAATGGACCTACGGTAAGAATATTTATCATAGATTTCCTTAAAAGCAAACTGGATAACTTCCTACATAAGAATCCAGACATTGTAGAGGCGATCCAAAGAAAAATCTTAATTTCCGAGAGGGAAAGAAAAGAGCTTTCCGGAATCCAGAAACTGGCGAGAGAAAGAGCAAAGAAAGTTTCTCTTCACAATAAAAAACTTCGTGACTGCAGGCAGCATTATAATGATCAGAAAGCCGAGAGAAAAGGAGATTCTCAGATCTTCATTACCGAAGGGGATTCTGCATCAGGATCTATCACAAAATCCAGAGATGTAGAAACACAGGCTGTATTCTCGCTCAAAGGTAAGCCGCTGAACTGCTATGGTCTTACTAAGAAAGTGGTGTATGAAAACGAAGAGTTTAACCTTCTTCAGGCAGCATTGAATATTGAAGAAAGTTTGGAAGACCTGAGGTATAACCAGGTAATCATTGCTACCGATGCCGATGTCGATGGGATGCACATCCGTTTGCTGATGATTACTTTCTTCCTGCAGTTCTTCCCGGATCTGATAAAAAACGGACACCTTTATATCCTTCAGACTCCGTTATTCAGAGTGAGAAATAAAAAAGAAACAAGATACTGCTATACAGAAGTTGAAAGAGTAAAAGCATTGAATGAGCTGGGGAAAAATCCTGAAATCACACGATTTAAGGGATTAGGAGAAATTTCTCCGGACGAATTCAAGCACTTCATCGGTAAAGATATCAGGTTAGAACCTGTAGTGATAGGAAAAGACCAGACCATAGAACAACTTCTGGAGTTTTATATGGGGAAAAATACTCCGGACAGACAGGTTTTCATTCTTGAAAATCTTGTAGTGGAGGATGATACGGATATTGATAAAAAAGTGATTCCGGATGAAGCAGAAAATTAAAAAAACTTAAAAATCAAAAAAGGTTGTAAAAAACCATATAGAGACTGAAAAAAACACAATTTTGGATGAAGTAGGAGATTATAATACTTACACACCAAAAAAATCAAAATGAGACTAAGTAACCGTAATAAAGCATCAGTTTATAACTCTTTAACTACCCTGCTGTTGATGATGACCATGTTTGGATTAATTGCATTTGCAGCCAATAAATACAGATTTAATGCACTGGGTAAAGAAAGTTATTTATTGATTATTGTTCCCGTTATGCTGCTGATTATCTTTTATATTTGCGGACGACAAATTTTTGAATATGACAGCGATGGAGAAGCACTTAACTTTAAAAACAGGAATATTATTCCTTTTTTAGACAAGCCTCTTCACGATGAATTTCCGAAATATAAATTGGTAAAATATGATGTGATTTGTATTTTCTTTGTCAAAAGATTATACGTTACAGTTTCAAGTAAGAATAATGGTTCTACCATATTGAAGTACCAGATTTCTTATTTGACCAAAAAAGAAGTAAACGATTTAAAACTCTCTCTGAATAAAGTAGTGAAAGCTAATAAGGAGAAAAAAGATTAACAAAACAGATGACGACAGAAGAATATTCGCATGAGGGTGAAAGCTTAAAGAAAGTTTCCGGTCTATATAAAGACTGGTTCCTGGATTATGCTTCCTATGTAATTTTGGATAGAGCTATCCCTTCGGTGTATGATGGTCTGAAACCCGTTCAGCGAAGAATCATGCACTCTATGCGGGAACTGGAAGATGGCCGTTATAATAAAGTGGCCAATATTGTGGGAAATACGATGAAGTATCACCCCCATGGAGATGCTTCCATTACTGATGCCATGGTGCAGGTCGGGCAGAAAGAATTACTGATAGATACCCAGGGAAACTGGGGAAATATCTATACAGGTGACTCTGCTGCTGCTGCAAGATATATTGAAGCAAGGCTGACTCCTTTTGCCCTGGAAGTAGTTTTTAATCCTAAAACTACAGAATGGACAAAGTCTTATGACGGAAGAAATAATGAACCTATCGATTTACCGGTAAAATTTCCTTTGCTTCTTACGCAGGGAGTAGAAGGTATTGGAGTAGGGCTTTCCACTAAAATACTTCCTCATAACTTTAATGAGCTTATCAACGCATCTGTAGCACATCTGAAAGGAAAGAATTTCGAAGTGTATCCGGACTTTTTAACAGCCGGTTATTTGGATGTTTCCGAATATAATGACGGCCACAGAGGAGGAAAAGTAAGAGCAAGAGCAAGAATTACCCAGACGGATAAACATACATTGGTGATTTCTGAGCTTCCTTACTCAAAAACAACAACCGATCTTATTGACTCTATTTTGAAGGCCAATGAGAAAGGAAAGATCAAGATCAAAAAGATTGAGGATAATACTTCAGATAAGGTAGAAATCCTGATTCATATTCATAATGATGTTTCGCCGGATAAGACGATTGATGCTCTATATGCATTCACGGACTGTCAGGTGACAATCTCTCCGAATGCCTGCGTGATCGTAGGTGACAAGCCCATGTTCATGAATGTTTCTGATATTCTGAAAATGAATACAGAGCATACGGTGTCATTGTTGAAGAAAGAACTTGAAATTGAACTTCATGAGCTTCAGGAAAGCTGGCATTTCTCTTCATTAGAAAGAATTTTCATAGAAAACAGAATCTATCACGATATTGAAGAGGTGGAAACCTGGGAAGATGTCATAAAAACAATCGATGCAGGATTAAAACCTCATACCAAACATCTTTTAAGAGCTGTTACAGAAGAAGATATTTTAAAGCTTACAGAGATCAGAATCAAGAGAATTTCAAGATTCGATTTAGATAAATTTAAAGAAAATATCGCGGCACTGGAAGGTAAAATAGAGCAGGTGAAGCACCATCTTGCCAATTTGATTGCCTATGCCATTGATTATTATTTGAATATTCAGAAAAAATACGGAAAAGACAAGCAGAGAAAAACAGAGCTTAGAATTTTTGATACTATTGATGCTACAAAAGTAGCCGTAGCCAATGAGAAATTCTATGTGAATTTTGAAGAAGGATTTATTGGAACATCCCTTAAAAAAGACCAGTATCTGTTTGACTGTTCTGATATTGATGATATCATTATTTTCAGAAAAGACGGAAGCATGAAGGTGGTAAAAGTAGAAGCTAAAACTTTTGTCGGAAAAGATATTCTGCATGTTGCCATATGGAAGAAAAATGATAAGAGAACAGTGTATAATATGATCTACCGCGAAGGAAGGGAAGGTCCTTATTATATGAAGCGTTTCTCTGTAACAGGAGTTACCCGAAATACAGACTATCCGCTGGCGTCAGACAAAAAAGGTTCAGAAACACTTTATTTTTCAGCAAATCCTAATGGAGAAGCAGAAACAGTGACTGTTCTTTTAAAACCAAACCCTAGAATCAGGAAGAATAAAATGGAGATCAGTTTTTCTGACCTTGCCATCAAAGGACGTGATTCCAAAGGAAATCTGGTGACAAAATATGCCGTAAAGAAAGTAGATATGAAAGAAGAAGGAGTTTCTACTCTGGCCCCTAGAAAGATCTGGTTTGATGATACGGTAAGAAGACTGAATGCAGATGTAAGAGGAACGTTACTGGGAAGCTTTAAAGGAGATGACAGAATTCTGACGATCAATACCAACGGTGAGGTAAAACTGGTATCTTTTGATTTGGGTAACCGTTTTGATGACGAATATCTGATCCTGGAAAAATGGAGACCTGAGCAGCCAATCACCTGTATTTATTATGATGGAGAGAAAGACATTTACTTCATCAAGAGATTCTTACTGGAAAATACAGTAAACGTACAGACTTTCATGCCGTCTGAACATCCAAAATCATTCATTGAAAACATAATCGTTGCCAATGACGCAACCGCTGAAATTATTTTCGCGAAAGATAAAGGAAAAGACCGTGACCCTGAAACCATAAATATCGACGAATTTATAACCGTAAAAGGAATAAAAGCAATCGGTAACCAGTTTACGAAATTTAAAGTAAAGGCAATCAATATTACCATTCCTGAACCGGTAGAAGAGGAACCTGAAGTGTACGAAGATCCGGAACCAACCGGAGATATGGATGAAGATGGTGGAATTATAGGTGACCTGTTCCAGGGTGACGAACCTGAAAATTAAAAAGAAATGAATATTTTAATATTATGTATTGCAATAACAGCTATTATTAGTTTTATCGCTTTTAATAATCCTGCTATTACAGAAAAATATAAATTTAGTGTAGGAGCTATTCTTCAGAGAAAAGAATATATTCGTTTGCTTTCAGCAGGTTTTTTACATGCTGATATTATGCACCTGGTATTTAATATGCTTACATTGTATTTCTTTGCACCCATTGTCATCCAGGGCTTCGGAAATATAGGATTTATCATTGTATACCTGGGAGCAATACTGCTTGGGAACTTTCTTTCACTATACATTTATCAAAAACAACCCTGGTATTCTGCTGTAGGAGCGAGTGGTGGGGTTTCCGGGATTCTTTTTGCCTCTATAGCATTGATTCCGGATCTTGATATTTACCTTTTCTTTATTCCGATTGGGATTCCAGGATATATTTTCGGACTGGTATACTTCGGATATTCCGTATACATGATGCTTAATCCGAAACCGCATGATAATATCGGACATGCAGCCCATTTGGGGGGTGCATTTTTGGGGTTGATTTATGCTGTGATCAATGCTCCGGACCGAGCAATACATAATGGAGTTTATATAGGAATCATGTCACTTCCCTTAATTTATTTAGGATATGAAATATTTGTAAGGAAACGAATAGGATAAAAGACTATTTTTAACTAAAATATCAAAACCAATGAACACATCAGAGTTAAACAGTTTCATCGTGATACTTATCTATGGTTCATTGGTTTTGCTTTCTCTACTAAAGCTGGCCAATCCTTTGAGGGTGAACCGAAAAGCCAATTTCTGGTTTGGGATATTTCTTTTTCTGTGGTCTACCTTCTGGCTGGATGAGGTTTTGTTTCTGATTACAGGCTCAATAGTGGAATTCCATTCTCTATTTTTCGTGAGGTGTATTCAGTTTTTTACCCCCATTGTTTTTTACTTCAGTGTCCTGTTTTATACCAACCCCTCTTTTACTTTCAAGACTAAAGACCTAAAGTTTTTATTACTTCCTGCAGCTTTCGTTCTATGCCTTATATTGGTAAGATTGGGCTATGAGACCCCGTTTGAATATCTGAGTGTTATTTTGATCCTGATTCAAGCCTTATTTTATACGGGACTTTCTTATATTACCATCAGAAAACACCAGCGGAAGATCCAGCAGTTTTCGTCCAATACAGAAGGAATTAATCTGAATTGGCTGGAATATATTATCCTGGTACTTCTTATTGTGAACATTATCTATGTGATTTATAATCTTTTCTATGACCCAAAATCACTGAATTTCTTTATCAATACTGTTTTCCTTTTCGTTATTTATTGTGTAGGATATTATTCTCTGAAGCAGAAGGAAATTTATCCTTTGGAAGAAAAACAAATAGAGGAGTTGATTTCTATGAATGAAGATTCAGATCCTGAAGAAGTAAAAAGAAAACTGATTTCTGATGATGAATTATTAAAAATTAAATCTTCGCTTGAAAACATCATGGAAACCCAGAAACCTTACCTTGAAAGCGAATTGAATCTTATCAAACTTGCAGAAATCCTGTCGGTTTCTACCCATCATCTTTCTTACGTTATCAATACAGGTTTTGGAAAGAACTTCTTCCAATACGTGAATGAATTCAGGGTAGACTATGCCAAAAAACTTCTGAAAGAACCCAACAGTAAATTATCCATTCTGGGGATTGCCTATGAATCCGGATTCAATTCCAAAACCTCTTTTAATACAACCTTTAAAAAAGTAACCGGACAAACCCCTTCTGAGTTCAAAAAATAAGTTCCGGTTTATAAAGTTTTACTTTTTAATTTGTATAAATAATTGATTTTTAATTGATTGTGTATTTTATTTTTCTTGTTTAAAAATCAGTTCGTTCAGATAATCTGGAACATTCAAACTTGTCTATCCCTGTAGCTTTGTACCGTAAAATTTAAACTTATGGATACCAAAGAATCATATGCCGTAGTTACAGGAGCAAGCCAGGGACTGGGTAAAGCATTCGCTGAAAATCTGGCAAAGAAAAACATCAATGTTGTTCTTGTGAGTCTTCCGAATCAGAATCTGAAAGAACTATCTCAGGAACTGAAAGAGCAATATCATATAAAAACCCGTTATTACGAAACAGATCTTTCCGTCAATGAGAATGTGATGAAACTTACAGAATGGATCAACCACTCTTTTGATATTCATATCCTGATCAATAACGCCGGGCTTGGCGGGACTAAAAAATTTACAGAAGCCTCTTCGGATTATATCAATACCATTCTGCAGGTGAATGTAGCTGCAACTTCACTTATCACGCATCAGCTTCTTCCTAACCTTTTAAGACAGCCAAAAGCTTATATTTTAAATGTTTCAAGCATGGCAGCCTTCTCTCCGATAGGTTTTAAAACGGTATATCCTGCAACCAAAACCTTTATCCATTCTTTTTCAAGAGGATTGCATGAAGAATTGAAAGATACCAATGTTTTTGTAAGTGTTGTAAATCCCGGCGCTATGAAAACCAATACAGATGTCTGTAAAAGAATTGAAAAACAAGGGTTTATAGGAAGACTGACACTTTTGAACCCTGATAAAGTAGCTTCATACTGCATTCGTCAATTATTTAAAAAAGATTCCGTAATTATGGTGAATCCAATCAGCTGGCTTGTGATGAAAATTTTACCCATATGGATCAAACTTCCATTGATGACCCAGGCTATAAAAAGAGAAATCGAAGCATGAAAAAAATTTGTGTAACCGGAGCTACAGGTCTTCTGGGAACTAATGTTATCATAAAATTACTACAAAATGGTTATTCTGTTATTGCTCTGGTGCGCAAGAAAAGCACATGGCTGGGCGAAGAAAACGAAAATCTGAAGCTGGTGGAAGCAGATCTTTTATCCGATCTCTCATCATTGCTTATAGATATAGATGGTATCATCCATATTGCGGCAGAAACACGGCAAAATCTCATTCGGTATGATGAATACAGGAAAGTAAATTATGAGACTGTCGTGAACCTGTTTACGCAAGCAGAATCAATGAAGGTGAAAAAGTTTTTGTTGGTGAGTACAGCCAATACTTTAGGATATGGGAATACGGCATTCTGGGGGAGTGAAAAAGCACCCCAGCTTTATCCTTTTACTCGTTCATTATATGCTCAAAGCAAACGGGAAGCGGAAGACTATCTTTTAAATAACTGTAAAAATACAGAAGTCACCATTGTAAATCCCACTTTTATGATCGGAGCCTATGACAGCAAACCGAGTTCCGGAAAAATTATCTTTTGGGCCTGGAAAAAGAAATTGGTTTTCTATCCAAAAGGAGGAAAGAACTTTGTCCATGTAGAAGACGCCGCCAACGGAATAGTGAATGCTATTGAAAATGGGAGAAATGCTGAAAAATATCTTTTAGCCAGTGAAAACTTAAGTTATAAAGACTTTTTTAAGAAAATAAACCGGATTACCCACCAAAAACCGATGATGCTGCCCATTCCGAATACGGTTTTGAACTTGCTTGGATTAATCGGTGACGGACTGAGAAAATTAAACATAAAAACAAATCTCAGTACCTCCAATATGAAAGCCCTGCAGATTTGTAATTATTATAACAATCAGAAATCGGTAGAGGAGCTGGGTATCCGATATCAACCTGTTGATAAAGCAATCGAAGATGCCATCCAATATTTTACTAAAAATAATAAACATTGATTTTCATTCTGTCAATGATAAAAAAGCCAGCTTTTTGACTGCTGGCTTTATAAAATTATGCTGTTATTTTCTGAGTTACGTTTTTATTAGAAATCACACAGGCTTTGCTGCAGTTATTTGAGCTTGAAATATTAACCTGTATCAACCCTGGCATTGATCTGTATTCTTCTGTATTATAAGGAGCTTCAGTACCATTTCTTCCACCGCCTTTGATGTCATATTTTATTTGGGCAATTCCTGTAAATCCAATTGCCGGCTTGAAAGAAAGCTTTCCTGTAGAATACGTATACGTCCATGTACCCTGATTGCTGGTATAGATACCCCCTGTTATATTCGGGATCACCGCACCATTCATATCCAGAAAACGGAATGAATTAAAATCAATGTTGTTATAAGAAATCGTTGGCGGGTTTTGTCCGCCAGCTGAAGTATAGGCTGCATCATTAAGCAAAGGGAAATAATTGGATTTTATTCCCGGACATCCAGTAAAAAGATCGTCCGTTACTTCTGCTGCATAAGGTCTTGTAACCCCTAAGTTTTTTAGTAAATGGATATTTTTAGCAGCTCCGGTAGAGGCCGCAAAACCAATTCTGAAAGTAGAAGGAGGCGAAGTATCCAGAGTTCTTACCGTACTGTTGGATATTGTAGTCTCAGTATATTTCAGAGAAGTTGGATAATAATAATTATCAATTACTTTTTCTTTCACATTCCCGTGCTGTATTTCCAGGGTTACATTATAACCGCCGGAAGGATTGGGAACCAATGTGATATATGCTTTTCTGAATCTCGCGTCATTCTCGTTCTGAGGAATCGTAGTTCCGCCACTTTCAATGCTGAATTGCTGAAGATTGGGATTTTGAATGCCAACATACTTTCCGGTTTGAGTATTCAGATAAGCGGATCGGTTGTTACTGGAAGCTGCAGCATTGGTCGCTGTACTGTAAAGTAATGGATAGCCATTGTATCCTGCCGGCTCAGCGGACGACAGATATTGATTTCCACGCTTTCCTCTTAAGCTGACATTACTTCGCCCGCCCGCTAATGATACCCCAAAAATTCCATTTCTAACCCTTTCTCCCTGATTAAATGCTGTTTTAAAATTTCCGAATTCATCCAGACCTATTCCCAGATAAGCACCTCTCAGCCCTTCTCGGGACTCACCTCCACGCACAAAACTATAGCCTAGTCCTCCTCCAAAGTATCCGAGATTAAGTTGGTCTTTAGGAATAGAACCATCTACCAGGAATATAGATATACCATCTCCTCCGTTAGTCTCTCCACCATAAATGGCAAATTCAAATTCAAACTTAATCCCTTGGTCACTGTTGAATATTTTATCGGCGAGGATAACCCCTCCCGAAATATTATTCACACTTCGGGTAAGCCGCAATCCATCTGTGGTAAAAGTAGCATCATTCTGGATACCGCTGGTGGATACTTTGTAAGCTTCCTGAGGCTGTAATCCTTGTGTAAAGTTGACAAAATACGGGTAGCCGGTTCCTTGCTGATTCTGTGCCTGAATATTTTGGGTGAAAATAATCAATGAAGAAACAATCAAAAATCTTTTGCCCCATATTATTCGAGTACTTTTTATCATAACTCAATTATTTAACTACAAAAACAATATTAATAAATGAACAGTCTGTCGCTGCAGCTTTTACATCATACGTCATTACCCCGTCATCAGAAATAGAAATATTACTGAATACATTAGGATCAGCATCTGTTACATAGTAGTAAAGATCTTTGCTTGACGGGAAAAAAGGGATTGATGCAGGCGCGCTGGTACTCTTTGCTTTTGGAGATCCAAACTGAGTTTTATACAATGTATATAAATCTTTAGTCCGGCCATTGGCACTGGTGGAAGTATCAAAAGAAACACTAGGCATGTAAAACATTTTTACAGCATTACTACTGATACATAGCCAATCAGGCTTGGTAGGGCTTCCAATATTCTGGCTTAAACATTTTTTATCAGTATCATAGATAAGAAGAGAGTTGGCCGGATTAGATATAGCATCTCTTTTTGCAGTACTGAGTCTTGGAATCAGCATTCCTTTATTTTGGCTATAGATATCCAAAGCAGCGCTTCCATCGGGTGTCGGTGTATTGATCCCAACCTGTGCGAAAGAAAATGTACTTATTAAAACAATTGGTAGAAATAACTTTTTAATCATGATGTTCTTAATAATTTTTAATTTGTGAATGTTTTTTTTGGTTTTTTTGAAGGCATTTTTTCAGCCAGGTCGATTCCATAAAAGGAATAAGTATCATAAACAGTTCATTTGAATAATGAATTGTGTCCATAGAATGCCATTAGGAAATCTTTGGATTCCTAAAGCCAATAACAGATATAGCATCATGTCTCATAGAGAACATTCTATGCCTTATCTGAAATAGTCGAAAAAGTAAATTGAATTATGTAGCCGTATAAGCTGTTAAATAAGTAAGATTCATATTCCCTCGTGTTTTTGCAAATGTACAAAGAAATATTCAGATGTTTGGGTTTATAGAATTAATTCTAAATTTCTCTTAATAATTGACGTATTTTAGTTTAAATTTTTACATAGTTTGTAAACCAATAAGATTGTTTTTATTATGCAAATCTTTGTATTGTAGTAAGGAATCTTAAAAAATAGATGGTATTGAGGTTCTGATATTTGAAAATGAAGAAAAATTTCATCTTTTTTGTTAAAAATAATTGAAAAAGAGTTTATTTTGAAAAATTATTCAGCGCATCTTCCAGATTATTTACAAAATTGACGTGTTTTGTTTTGTTGCTTTCAAAAATAAAATCCTTCAGACTTTTACTTTCATATTTGTCAAAATCACCTACAATAGTCAAACCGATGCGATAGTTTGAAAACTTTTGAAGAATATCGCCTGCCATTTTCGTTTTTAAGTCAAAGAACTCAGAGACGATATTTTTTTCGTAAAGAATTAATGTATCAAAACCCTGATAATAGATATTTCCCATAAGATTAAGACCATCTTCAACAGATTGAATGATTAGATTATCGGAAATTACTTCCGCAATTTTTATATTGTTGATTTCATGTGATTGAATAATCATGTTTATTCGAGTGTTTTTTTGATATCATGTAAGAAATTATCTAAAGCAAATGCGTCTCCCTGGTTGGTAAGTGCTATAATACAGCTATTATGATTCAGGTCTCTCCAGAATAAAGCTTTAAAACCATTCAGACCTCCTGTATGCATTGCCGTTTTTTCTCCGTCTTTATTCTCTATAAACCATGCAAATCCATAATTTGATACTTGCCCATTGGATAATTGGGAAGGAGTATACATGATGGTCGTATTTCCCTTGTTGATTAGAGTGTGATTTCTTAAAGCCTGATCAAATTTATAAAGATCTTCAGGAGTAGAGTAGATCCCACCGTCACCCGTGGTCAGGATCGAATAATCATCAGGGTTCCTCTGTTTATTATACCCCAATGCCTTATTCTGAATAACTGTAGAAGATTCATACACAGTGGTGTGAGTCATTTTTAAAGGAGTGAAGATCTGCTCATTGAGAAAAGTTTTATAAGATTTTCCGCATACCTTTTCGATAATCTGGGAAAGGATGATATATCCGCTGTTGCTGTATTTAAACTGACTGTCAGGAACAAAATCTAGTTTTTTAAGACTAAAAAGCCAATCCATTACCTCCCGATTAGTCAATCCCTTTTTTGAAAATAGATTTTCGTAATCACTTATTCCGGAAGTATGGTGCAAAAGCTGTCTGATACTGATGTTTTTAGCATATTCAGGAAGCTCAATGAATTGAGAAGCTTTATCATCAAATTTTAATAATCCCTGCTGCTGCAATATCATAATAGCTGCAGCCGTGAAAGGTTTGCTCAGAGAAGCTATATAAAAAGAAGTATTTTTATCTGTTTTCAGTCCTTTTTCAAGAGTACGGAAGCCCAAGGCTGTATCACATACAATCTTGCCGTTTTTCACGATCAGAACAGAACCGTTGAACGCTCCCTTATTGTAGTATTCATTGACAACATGCTGAGAATTTTGTTTACAGGATGCCAGCTGCAAAATCAGGAAAATACCGAAAACGAAATTCCATATCAAAGTTTTCATAGGTTAGGTGTATGGAAGCAAAATTACTTATTTTCTTCCATACACAAACCTGTCATTTTCGGATAAATCCTTCAATAGTTGAGCGTTAGTAAAATAGTGATACAGTTCCAGAGTTTCAGGACCTAATTTTTGATTGATTTCCAAAAACAAAAATCCGTCCTTATTCAAATGTTTTTTAGCATCTTCAGCTATTTTCCTGTAAAAAATCAAAGCATCTTCAGTAGGAGAGAAAAGGGCCATTTTAGGCTCAAATTCTTTCACTGAATCTGCAATTTCAACCTCTTCCTCAATTCCTATATATGGAGGATTTGAAATAATGATATCATAATTTTCAATCAGTTCAAAATTCAAATAATCAGCATGAATGAATTTAATTTCCAGTTGATGATAATCTGCATTTTTTTTGGCGGTTTCCAATGCTTTTTCAGAAAAATCTATTGATGAAACTTCTGCTTCAGGGAAATATTTCTTTAAAACCAAAGGAATAATTCCGCTTCCGGTTCCAATGTCCAAAATCTTTAAACCTTGAAATTTACATGGTGAAACTTGAATTTCCTTGATGGCAATCTCCAGCAGTTCTTCTGTTTCGGGGCGGGGAATCAGTACATTTTCATCCACAAAAAACTTCATCCCGTAGAATTCCGTTTCGCCCAGGATTTGCTGGTAAGGTTTCCCGGTTTTAAGCTTGGAAACCAGATGACAAAGTTTTTCTTCATCATCGATCAAAAGTTCCTGTTCAGAAAACCTTCTTTGATGAAAGCTGTCGAAACCTACAATCTGATGCATCAATAATGAAGATAAAAAAGCACTTTCCGACTCAGTATAAAGCTCGGAAAGGGCTGTTTTGAAATATTTTTTGAATGCTGATATTGTCATTTATCTTGTAAAAACCAGTTTTGTATCCGTAGACTTCTCTTCATCAATTCTATACCCTTCATAATTAAACGCTTTTACATCTTCCAGGGTTTTGGCATTGGTTTCAGCGCAGAACCTCACTACAAGTCCTCTCGCATGTTTGGTATATACAACAATAGTTTTCAGTTTTCCTTCTTTTAATTCATAGAAATCAAAATCGATCACTGTATGGCTCAGTTTTTTTCTGTCGATTACTTTTCCATATTCATTGCTGGCAAGATGAAGCAGGATTTCTCCTTTTTTCATCTCAGAATTCAATTGCTCAGTGATTTTTTCTCTCCAGAATTCATACAGGTTTTTATATTGCTCAAATTGAAAGGGGCGCCCCATTTCCAGTCTGTAAAGCATCACTTTATCAGAGGGCTTCAAAAGACCATAAAGACCGGAAAGCATTCTGTAGTTTTTCTGCAGATAGTCTACCGCATTTTTATCCAGAGTTTTGGCATCCAGTCCTCTGTAAACCTCTCCTGTAAAAGCAAACATAGCCGGAGCAGATTCTTTTGCAGTAGGTTTGGATTTCCATTTTTGATTTCTTTCCCAGTTTTCATCAGCCAGTTTAGGCGATATTTCCATCAGTTCGGAAAGATATTTTGGGGATTTTTCTTTTAAATAAGAATGTATCAATGCTGCATCTTCAATGAATTTTGGAGTAGTGGATTTCAACAGCTCTGTTGAATTTTCTACGTTCATTAATTTTGCAGGAGATGTTATAATTTTCATAATGTTAAAATGCAGATAAATGTTTAATGTCAATAAAATTCATGGCCATCAGAGAGATAAAGTCAACCATAAAATGACAAATGATCAAAATTTTAATGTTTGAATAAAGTTTATAAAACATAGCAAAAACGGCTCCAATAAAGAAAGGAATAACTACCTGGCCTATGGTTCCGTAAGTACTGTGCAGAATTCCAAATAGAATGGCTGAAACAAAAATACCCAGAAATGGACTGTTATAAAGTTTTTCAATTCTTGGCTGTATATACCCCCGCATTAGAAACTCTTCTACAGCACCTGCTGTAAAGCATGTAAAAATAATTAAAAAATAATCATTTTTAAAGATGGAAGTAAGCTCAAAAAGTTTTTCACTTATTTTTTCCTGAACCAAAAGCTGGATCATTGCATTCAGAAGTGCTCCCCCAATGCTACAGATAAAATATAAGCACAAAATGGCTTTTATATAAAATACGGCAGAATATTTTTTTTCTTCTTTGAGTAAAAAGGTGCTTTTTTCGATAAAAAGGCTGTACAGAAATACAATGAGGAAAACTCCCCATATTGCAACTCTACTGAGGAAAAAGTTGTCTTTTGTGATCCCTCTTATCCCTGTAATCATCGTAACGATAGGAAAAATATAAAGCATCACAGCAGCCAACAGCACAAAAGTGAGTAAAATTCCTATAGAATATTTCCCATTAAGACTCATAATACAATACCTCTAAACTTTGAACCTTACATTTTGAATTAAATAATTCCTTTTCCCTGGCGGATAACTTCCGGTTCTCCTGAAGTAAGATCTACAATCGTGGAAGCAATATTATCTCCATATCCTGAATCAATGACAATATCTACCAAATGGTCATATTTTTCGGCAATAAGTTCCGGATCAGTAGAATATTCAATGATTTCATCATCGTCTCTGATGGAAGTGGAAGCAATAGGGTGTCCTAGTTTTTCAACGATAAGCTGTGGGATTGGGTGATCAGGAACACGGATACCAATTGTTTTATGTCCTTTATATGCTAAAGGTAAACTTTTGTTGGCTTCAAGAATAAATGTAAACGGTCCCGGAAGATGACTTTTAAGAAATCTGAAAATCGAGGTATCAATAGGTCTTGTAAAGTCGGAAAGGTGGCTGAGATCATTACATATAATTGAGAATTTTGACTTCTCAAGCTTTATTTTTTTGAGCTGCGCCAGTTTTTCCATAGCTTTTATATCAAAAATATTACAGCCTAAAGCATATATCGTATCCGAAGGATAGATGATAAGTCCGCCATTTTTTAAAGTTTTAATGACCTCATTCACAAGATTTTCCTGTGGGTTGTCGGGGTAGATTTTTAATATTTTTGCCATTAAACAAAGATACAAATAATAAAATAGTTTTCATGAAAGTCCTTTATTTAAAAGAAAAATTAGGATTTGTGAAAAATATTCGTACCTTTGCAATCCAATATCGCGGGATGGAGCAGTAGGTAGCTCGTCGGGCTCATAACCCGAAGGTCATCGGTTCGAGTCCGGTTCCCGCTACTAAGTTT
>NZ_JBWKTO010000004.1:392602-767534 GCF_059420365.1 Chryseobacterium sp. GW821-FHT04C04
CCGCGGGATGGAGCAGTAGGTAGCTCGTCGGGCTCATAACCCGAAGGTCATCGGTTCGAGTCCGGTTCCCGCTACTAATATTTCTAAAATGTAAAAATCGGTTTAACAACAAGTTACACCGATTTTTTTGTCTTTACTTGAAATTTTAAAGACCGAATACAGTATTGAAATGCCCAGCGTACCCTATAAACTACCGAAGATGTATCACGGCGGAAAGGATTATAACCTTTCTCAAAGATGGTACGTTTACTACTCTTACGCAGATCCGAAAACAGGTAAAATGAAAAGGCAACCTCCAATTTACATGAATGTAAATAGAGATTATACAACTGTAAAAGAAAGGTTGGCCAGACTGAAAACAATCAGAAAAATTTTAGCAGAATTATTGAAAAAAGGTTATTCTTCATATCCGAGAGAAGATGTGAAAGATAAATCTACGATCAAAAGTGCTATTGAATGGGCATATAAAATAAAAGAAGCTACTTTATCAAAAACTTATATTCCATATTTCCGCTCAAAGAAAAACCAATTTATTAAATATATTGAGAAAAACGGATATGATG
The DNA here is from genome assembly GCF_059420365.1 of Chryseobacterium sp. GW821-FHT04C04. Lineage (NCBI taxonomy): Bacteria > Pseudomonadati > Bacteroidota > Flavobacteriia > Flavobacteriales > Weeksellaceae > Chryseobacterium > Chryseobacterium sp. GW821-FHT04C04. Next base: position 393,166 of record NZ_JBWKTO010000004.1, read on the forward strand.
TTATTGCTGCAGATGAATTTCCCAAAAAGTATGTTTTGAATTATCTGAACGAAATAATATTGAAAAATTCCGGAAAAACACATAATAATCATAAATAGCATTATCTTCTCTTTTCAATGTCCTAAAAAGAAACGAAATGACTAAGAATAATTTTATTAAAGAAATTGGAAATCAAAGCTCTACGCCTAAAAAAAACAAATCTTATTCAAGCGGGTAGTTAGAAACTCTTTTGAAGAAATTTCAAAGGATGAAAATTTGTTATTATTCATTCAATTTGTGAGCTATAATTTTTTACGTTCCATTGAAGTGGTGAGGCTAAAAAATTCAAAGATCTCAAAATAAATGAACAACCGCACCTTACTTTCAGGTCAAAGCTAAAAATAAACTACTTAAAACGAAGTTGATTCCGAGTATTTTATTAAAAGACCTGGAGAAAATGAAATTTGGTGATCCTGATGAATTAATTTTTAAAACAAATGAAAAAGGGATTTTGACGAAAGAAGTAAATTGAAGAAATAATTTTTCTACAAAATTCAAAGAAATTAAGGATAAACTCAATTTAGGCGAGGAATATAAAATTTATTCATTCAGACGTACATTTATTACAAAGTTATTCCGGGAATTGAGAAAGGAAGGAACGGAGTTGGAAACTTATGATTTATTGATGAAAGTTACCGGACACACAACATTGAAGGCCTTGAAAGTATATTTACGTGATATTGATGCAGAACTGACGGAAGACTACTCAAAATTTTAGAAGAAAAAGAAGATGCAGAAACCGAAACTTAAACTGTTTTATGCTCCAACAGAGCAGGAGTAGTATATTTATTATTTATAAAGTGGAAAATATTAATCCTTTAAATATTTTACCTATTGATTATATTGGTGCTTCACATACAAGTGATAGAGAAATTGTAAAAGCAGTAGAAGAATTTGCAAAAGAAGAATTCAAAAGTTAGACAATGGGTAGTGTCTAAAAACGCCCTCAACTGAGAGCGTTTTTCTTTTTGGTAAGTCCTATAAGCCAAAATCAGCTTTATACTTACATCCTTGCGAAACACCGCTATTCACAGCATTTGCTAAATCATCAATAAAACCTTGATTTCCTGCCTGGTTTGGATAATCACTTGCGAAAGTTACAGTCATGTGACCACCACCACAAGGTAATTCAAATTCCACTGTGTAGAAATTTCTAAAAAGCATTGTAACTTTAAGATTCTGAACATTTGTTAACAGTTCAATCTTAGCAAAAGTTTCCTTTTTAGTTGTTTCCTTTTTTACTTCAGATGTGTTTGCAAATGTCAGAGAAGCAAATGCTAAAGCTCCGACTAAAAATAATTTTTTCATAGTTAAAAGTTATATTAATAAAAGTTTTTCATCAGTCTAAGAAAACATTTTGAGAATTCAATTCCTCCTTTCTCCTTTTGGTATAATCAGTTCCTCGATCATCTTTAATTATAATGTCGTCGCCGAAGGTATTAATGTTTGGATTTTCATAATATGTCTTACGAGCTTTTAAAAACTCCTCTTTAGATTTTAATTTAATGACTTTCCCAAGAGATATAGGTTCAATTATTTCAGAAGACTTTTTAATTTCAGCAGCATCGATTGTAATTGTATTGTTTTTATTATAAAGTTTTATAATCAGTCCAGGTAATCCTTTAAACCTGAACGGCCCTTCTGAAAATGGGTATTGTTGAGTGTACCAAGCAAAAAAAGTATCTCCCGTATCAGTTGTAGTTTTGGCTAAATTACACTTCATTCCATCAATGGTTTTTGTATCTTTCAACAATTCCCACTTGAGTTGAGGTTCTTCAAATGAATAGTTATATTTACTAACTGGTAGAGTAGCTGTTACCATATTGCCATTTTTATAAACATTTCCCCTTACTTTTGGATATGCCGGAAGTGAACCTAATTCAATTTTATGTCCTATCATTTCACTTGTTTTCTTGTATAAATAGTCATAATACTTCTTAGCATCCTCACTATAATAAAGTGATTCATTTTCATTACACAACAAAGTTACATTAGCATAAGATGCGTTATCTTTTTTAGTACTGTCAGGAACAAACTTCATATTATAACGAACTTCTAATTTTGCCGCACTTTGAGCAGAAAAAAAAAAGATATTAGTAATAAATAGTAAAGAGGTTAATTTGAAATTCATAATATTTTTGCAAAATGTGATACAATATTACAATTATTTTTTATTCACTGCTACAGGAAGTCATAATTTGTAAGACTTTTTTTTTATGTTAAATACAAAGTGTTTTACCAGGAAGCATAACCCGAAGGTCATCGGTTCGAGTCCGGTTCCCGCTACTAAACGAGAGAAGCAATACACTATTGCTTCTCTTTTTTGTTTTGGTAAATAAGATTCCAAATTTTGGAAGATTTTAATTATACTATTTTTATATAATTATAAAAAACGATCTTAAAAGGTAGTTTTTTGTAGCGTCTTTAATTCAGTTTGTCATATTTCTATTAAAGGCAAAGAGAGAGTAGATTATTCCAGAGTTATTTTTGTACAAAAATACTGTGCGGAATAAGAATGTCATCTCCTTCTCTACCATACTGTGGTACAATAAATCCTTTAGGTTCATATCGGTTGGTGCCGGAATTATAATACCAATTTGCACAGCCGCTTATCTGTAATTTTATGTGATGGATATGGTCATATGCCGCTTCCTGAAATTCTCCAAAATCGGGAAGAGATTGATGCAGATCGTCCAACTCCTGCCCATATGCATCATGTAATCTCATAGCTTCTATGCATGCTTCCTGATAAGATAATTTATACTGGTGACTTAGAATAAAGATGATGTTCAGACTTTCAGTCTCTATTTCAAGTTCTTTTTTTAAAGAGGCGAAATCATTCTGAATCACAATAATTAAGGACAGCAATTCTCTGCACCGTTGTATAATAGGATGGTTGTAAATATGAACAGGCAGTGCAAAATTAATGGCGGGATCTATCAGGTCGCCGTATGGCCACATTCCGATTGAATATTTCCGGAAACTAAGATAATGGGGAAGCAGAGGATAGCTTCTGGTTTCAGATTGTTTGAAAGGGATCTCTTCCGCCATTCCATACATGATAAATTCATAAAAATTGATAGAAACACGATCGATCCAGAATTGAGGCATTCCATTGGTAATCCATTCTTTTCTTGCCTGTGCCATTTGTCGCAAAATTCCGATTTCGTCAGGACGCGGCTCATCACCCATCATAACTTCATACACCCGATCAGCCATTATTTTTAGTTCTTTTGCAGGGGTCAGTCCAAAATAGTCATCGAAAATTGTGATATAGATCATTAGTCTGGCACAGGGGCGCATCCGTTCTATACTATCACAAGTTGGGTTCATATAAGTCGCTACCCGGGATAAGAACTGAGGTTTGCATCTTTTTATTCCCTCTTCAGAAATAAAAGTATAATCTTCATCATACCATTTTTTTTCTTCCTCATCAAAGGCATTAGCAATAGGACTGTTTACTGTTGGCCATGGGTAATGGCATTGAGGTACTATTAATTCTTCTCTCATGAATTTGACTTTTAATAAATTATTAATAATATTATAGCTGATTTAGTTTTTCTTTCAGTTCTTTTGCTTCCGGAAACTCCATAGCATTGTAACGATCCAGTTTTGTAGATATGTTTTTCCAGCCACTAAGTACCATACTCATATAATGGACCCAGTTGACGACAGCATCGTGCCATATCCCAAAATCTGGAAGAGAAGCTTGTAATTCTAAGAATTCTTTCAGGTCTTCATTGTGAAGCCGCAAATCTTCGAGGCAGGCCTCCTTCAGTGACATTTGATGTTCATGTTGAATGACCTTTACTATATTGTAATAAATACTATCGGTTGCCTCGTCTTTCAGTACAGACTGTACTTCATTGAAAAAAGTAACCAGGTGGCAAGCAAGTGTTTGTAAACGAATGATTACCGGATGATTATGTATTTCCGGAGGTAAAATGACTCCCGTTTCCAATTCTGTAAGCTGTAGGAAAGGATAGAGGCAGATAGAGTTTTCACGAAGAGCGATACATTCGGTCACACTGGGATAAACTTTGTGTTTCTTGTATTTTAATTCAGTTTCTAATCCTGTGAAATATCTGCTGATCATTTGCGTAAAGCGAGAAATTGATTCTTCTGGAATAAATTGTAGTAATTCCTGTCTTAAAGAAGCTAGCATTTTCCCTAATGGTATTCCTGAGTCTTCTGCACTTATCTCACCATTGAGTATGGCAACGGATTGAATACGTACATGTTCAATATCTTCGGGTTTGCTTTCTTCATAAAGGTCATCATTGTACAAGGTCCACAGCATTAGCCGGCAAATCGGTTTGAATCTTTCCGGTGGTGCGGTGGGAAACCATTGAGCGGCAATATGCGCTGTTTTAGTTTTTTTGTACTTTTTGCGAAGAGCAGGATTTTGCTCATAAATCCATAGATAATCACCATCTATCCATTGATTCTCAGTAATCTCCTGCAACTGTTCTGCATTCGGGTTTTTTAGGGTTGGGAAAGGATACCTGAATTGTTTGTGAAGGAGTTCAAGGGTGTTAAAATTTTCATTGTTCATGGTATTGAGTTTTGGTCTAAGACTAATATATCATTTTATTTAACATAATATATTATATTTCACATAATGTTGATATTTTATTTTACATATCCCGATATGATAATGGCAATAGTCACTTAAAAGCAGGAACGCTTCGAATTATAGTATGAAATTGACGATATCTCCACTTATTTTGAATAATTTTTGTATTTTTTATCTCCTTTTTTGACTGCAGAAATCTTCAGATAATAAAAATTTCAAAAAAATATGTGAAAATTTAAAATTCATTATCTGGGTTTAATTATCTCATTGATAAAATAGTAGATTGGTTTTTATTGAAAAATAAGACACCTCTGATTAATAATAATAGAGTAGTATAGCAGATATACAATAAAGCTGCTTAAACTTTTTTATTACACCACAAAATGCACAAAAGATTGAAATACTTAAGGGAGTATCCTGGCGCAGAATAAGTCCACATAATTTTCAAAAAATCTTTGATATTTTTTCTTTAGTGTACTTTTATGCTGTATTATTTTAAACTTTCTAAAGTGTACTGAAGTGTTTAAAAAAATAAAAACTTTTGTAACTAGTTTAAACAGAATTAATAAGAATATTCATACCATTTCTATTGGGAATGAAATGGTATGAATGGCAATAAGTCCGTACTATAATATTTTGAGATTTGTATAGTTTTAGTCATCTGATAGTATTCAGAAGAAATTACTTTTCCATCTTTTATACTCTTCTCTCATGCAATGTCCACAGGGACGATAATTGTTTTGCAGTGCTTCTTTTTCATCTATGAAGAAAACCCTGTTTTCCTTTTTCATTCTTTTTCCTGACCGGCATCTGAGTAATCCATAGATCTTCAGTTTTTTATTGCCTCCAAAACGAATTTCTCCGCTGTGAACTTTACTTCTTAGGCTTTCGGGTGATATTTGAGAATGCTGGAACATTATAATGAAAAGTTGATACTTAAAGGGTTAAAGTTATTGATAGAAACAATTCAGGTTCGTTATATGACTAGCTTACTGCATCATGGAAGATAATTCCTAAAGCATAACGGCTGCCTTCTTTTACCTCACTTACTCCATGTTTCATATTGACTCTATAGTAGCCTTTGGTTCCTTTTTCGGGTTTAAATTGAGTCGTAAAAATAAGTGCATCTCCTTTTTTAGGTTGTAAGACAATAGCTTTAGACTGCGCTCTTGGAATCTGCTGGGTAAGAACAAATTCTCCTCCTGTGAAATCCTGATCAGGCTCACTGAGCATTAATACGATTTGGATAGGGAAGTACAGATCACCATATAAGTCCTGGTGTAAAGTATTGAACCCTTTTTCTTTATATTTTAAAACCAAAACAGTGGCTTTATGCTGACCGTTCTCATGGCATTGCTGTAAAAATTCCTGATGATCTGATGGAAATTGGGTGTCAATATGCAAAGCTTTGAACCATGAATTAGCTATAGGAGCCAAATATGGATATATATTTTTTCGTACAGTCTGAATGATTTCAGGTAATGGATAGTTAAAGTATTTATATTTACCCAGGCCAAAACGATGCCGGGCCATGATAACCGTTTTGCGGTAAAGGGCAGGGGCATCATAATTTGACTTTATGATTTCACATTCTTCATCTGATAATAGATTGGGAATAAGAGCATACCCGTTTTCATGCATCATTTCTGAAATATGCTGCCAGTCTGTATTTTTAATTGTATGGATGATATTTTTCATTGTTTTGACTTTATACAACAAAAATCCGAAGTTGTTCAGATTGATAAAATCCAAAACATGCGGTATTTATCTTTTGTGAGTTGAAAATCGCCCAGTTTCCATTCTGGACTATGGAGATAAGATTAATCTGGATGACAATACTGGTCCTGTTTAAGGCTATTTTTGCCCTGTTAATCAAAATAAATAACGATGAATTACATTATTAAAAAGGCAAGCCTTGAGGATCTTAATGAAACGGCAGAATTATTTGATCTTTACCGTGTTTTTTACAGGCAGGAATCTGATATTGAAAAAGGAAAGGCTTTTCTGAAAGAACGATTTTTAAACAGCGAATCAGATATCTTTCTTGTCATAGCCGATGAAAAAGCTGTAGGATTTGTACAGCTTTACAAATTATTTCATTATACCAAATTAGAAAAGCAATGGCTGTTAAGTGATTTGTTTGTTCACCCCGATTATAGAGGAAAAGGACTTTCTGTAGCGTTAATCGACCGTAGTAAGCAATGGTGTGAAGAAACAGGAGCATGTGGACTAATGCTTGAAACAGAAAAGACAAATGACATTGGAAATACATTGTATCCGCGTTGTGGATTTGAGTATGATGGGCAGCACAATTATTACCATTGGTGGAAATAGGTTAAAAATATTTCAGCCCTAAATGTTGTCATAATAAATAATAAAGCACCTGAAAAACAGGTGCTTATTTAGTTTGTGTGCTAAAAAGTAGTATTAGTTCTACAACTATAAATACTTAATTCTACATGCATTTCCTATCATTAGTGGCGTATAGTCCTATTTTTGTAATGCTCTTACAGATCATGGGTAGGACAGTTGATCTGTAGAGTGTATGCAAAAAAATCTCTGCCTCATTTTCTACTTTTTCCCCAAGAGTTTTATGATTAGTACCACAAAACTGCTTTTTCCGGCGGAGATTTTTTGCTTTAAATAAAAAAGAGAACTGCAAATAGCGGTTCTCTTTTTTATGTGGTAAGGATCGTTTTATATTATTGAGCCAGTTGAGCGTAAGGAGTCAGTTTGTTATCATCAGACATGGTCTGTCCTAAAAACTCTCTTTTCTGATCGGCTTTCATTCTTCCTGCAGCGTCATTGGCATTAAAATAAGCTTCACTTAGTTTTGTAGCAATATCAGCAGGTTTAAAATCAAATTTTGTATCTCCTTCAACTCCTAAATATCCGTTCTTTCTTGTAAGATTAGAAATATAGTTGTTGTAATTGATGAATGTATTTCTCAGATACTGTGTGTGGTATTCCATACATTTTTTAGCTTTTTTAGAAGAATTGTTCAGTATACAATTTTTCATATTGTTTCTGTATAAGAACCATTCGGATTCTAAAATGCCATATTCTTTACCTAGAGCAATTTTCCCGTTGTTGACAATATTATTATCCCCTTCTTTTGTAGAAATAGTCTGAAGATGCTGGATAACTAATGGAACGGTAGCTTCGATTTTTGATTTTGTATCTTTTAACAAGCTAAGATCGGCAGCAGGAGAACCCTTCTTTTGAGCTGTAGTAACATTGAAAATAAGCAGTAATAGTACAATCAATAAATTATATCTTTTCATGAGAAATTTTTAAAGCACTAAAATAAATATAATTTCCCAGTTAAAACAAATACATTTTAATATTATTTAATAAAATTTAACAATTCTTTAATGTATGGTATTCATTGTTGTATAAATGGTGCGGTTAGGGTCTTTATTGAAGCGATTTTTATAATTGAATGTATAGATGAAATGCAATTTTAACTACTTACAATGCTCTTTTCCTGAAAATATCATTCTGAACGTTTCATCAGGATAGTTTGGGTGTTGTAGTAAAGCAATAATAATAAGGGTTAAAAAAAATCCACTACTATCATTTCGAAAGTAGTGGATTTTTAATTGATTGATCAATTTATTTAAAATAATGAGTAATCTTATCACTTTCAGGAACTACTTTAGAATCAAAATGTTCCAATAGTTTTCCTTCCGGGCTGATCAGAAATTTGTTGAAGTTCCAGCTTATCGCAGCATCCAGTACTCCATTTTGGGACTTGTGGGTAAGGTAGTCAAATACAGGCGTTATTTTTGAACCTTTTACGTTCACAGAAGTGGTAAGTGGAAAAGTTACGCCATAGTTTTTTTCACAAAAAGACTTGATCTCAACATTGTCATGAAATTCCTGGTCTGCGAAATTATCTGACGGGAAACCGATCACAACCAACTTATCTCCGTAATCTTTATATAGCTGCTCCAATCCTTTGTACTGAGGAGTATATCCACATTTGGATGCTGTATTGACGATAAGGATGTATTTACCTTTGTAATCAGAGAAATTGATTTTTCCTCCGTCAATGGATTCAATCTTAAAATCATAAATTGATTTTGCTGGTTTTGGACCTGTAGAATTATTTGATTTGATAAATGATGAAAGGCTTATAATTCCTATAAGTACCATTCCGATAAAAAGTATTTTTTTCATTTGAAAAAAGATTTTAATATTAATTTATAAAACTTAGATTATTTATTTAGGAGTATAGTTTGATCTGCAGCAAATACTTTGCCTTCTTCATCTTTAAAAATTTTTCCTTCATTTTCCATTTTTTTCAGCACTCTGCTTACATATACAGTATGAGTCTTGATTTCTTCCAGAAAGTCTTCACCCAAAAGCCAAATTTACGGTTAATAAACTTGCTAACGATATTATTTCTTGATCCATTTTATATTTCTAAATAAGACCAAACGTTACCTTTCTCCGATTATAATCAGAGAGTTGTTTTAATGAATATTTTTATAAGGATTGCTGTCTCTTTTACCGTTCTTCAAGCCATTGAAGGAATCGGGAAGCTTTATCTTTTGTGACGATTGGTTTTTCAGGAGTGGTAATCTTCAAACTGACAAGAAGCTTGCGGGAAAAATAATGTTCCCCCTCCACAATTGCTGTAAAGTTGATCAGATATTGTCTGTTGATTCTAAAGAACTGAATTCCTGAAATGAGCTGTCCAACCTCACCTAGAGATTGTGATATTGAATACGCTCTCTGATTGAAAGTTACCAGTACTGTACTTCCAAACTGACTATAAAAACAGACAATTCTGTGGATAGGAATATTATTGTATTTATTATTAGAAAACACCAGAAATTGGGTCTTAGCTCTGCCAGAAGTCAGATTATCCAGTATATCTTCAAGTTTCCGGTCCGGTGAAGGGAGTGCTGGAAGAAATTTTTAAGATTGTTGATCTTTTCAAAAGCCGACTGAATAGCTTTTTTCGCAAAAGGGTTTAATATATAATCTACTCCGTAACTTTTAAATGCTTCTATCGCGTATTTATCAAATGAGTACAGAAAACAACAGGAGCTTTTATACTGATCTGGCTGAATATCTCAAAACAGTTTCCATCTGCCATCTGGATGTCCATACATATAATATCCGAAGGTTCATTTTCTGAAAGATATTTCACTGTCATGACAACACTCTCAATATATTGCACTACAGTAGCTTCCGGTTGTACGGCAACAATCTAAAGCCTTTGCGGTTTTTATCCCATCTTCTATTACTAAAACTTTCATCCTACTATTGGTAATTTGACTGTGAAATTCATATCATTTTGCCGTAAAGTCAATTCTTTTTCAGCAATGTGCTTGTAACGCTCCCGAATATTTTCAATTCCTATGTCTGCGGAATATTTTTTGGCTGAAAATTGTTTTCAATAATAATATATTCTTGATCACTGTATAACTTTATGATTAATGGATGCGCCATTGATACGATATTATGTTTCATACAGTTCTCACACAACAGCTGCAGGGTAAATGGTGGGATATAAGAATTTAATATCTCTTCCTGAATGTCTATTTTAAACTCAATACCGTCTTCAAATCTTGATATCAGGAAAAGGGTATATGCATCCAGTATGGCCAGTTCTTTTTTAAAGGAATAAGATCCAGCTTTCTGTGATCTAAAGTAAAACGGCAGAAATCAGTGAGCCTGACAACAAAATCCCCAGAATTATCATCTTTTATATCAATCATAGACTTCAACGTATTGAGGCTGTTGAACAAAAAATCAGAATGAATCTGTTGTTTCAACAGTTCATTCTGAGTATGGAGATTATCTGTCCTGTTCTGTTCTGTTCTGTCCTGTTCTGTTCTGTTCTGTTCTGTTCTGTTCTGTTCTGTTCTGTTCTGCTCGAGCTCAAACTTGATCTGCTGAGAATTATAAGTCTATATAAAAGATACAAAAACATATAAATAGTCAGATTAATCAGTATTCCTCTGAATTCGTGCATCAATACCATGATATTGAACTCATATTTTGGAAAGATAATATGATGAATGAGTACTATTGCCGCCATCACTACAATTCCTATGGACAGACTGATTACAAACTTTTTATTGAAAAAAACGGGTTGATCTGGATAGAAAACTTGGGCAGACTATAAATATTAAAATACCATACAAACAAGGAGAATAGAAATGAGAGAGAAAAATAGATCATCAGTTCTCCTAATGTAATATGGATACGGAGTATTTTAGGTACCGAAGCCAGAATCCCCCATAAAAAGGGAGCTGAAAAGGATGATTTTCGCATCAATCCTGAATACCTTTCTTCCGTTTGTGTTTATATATTTAGGATAGACCATAAATAAAAATCAGGTGACAAATATACAAAAGCTAAATAACGGCATGGCAGCATGTCCGTTATTTAGCACAGAGATTTCTATAAAAACAAAAATTAAGGCATAGCTGCTGCCATATTCTTCACAGGAACAGGCCAGATACCGGGAGCAGGGAAGGAAACTCCTTTATTGGATCCCATCACCATATTATCCTGACCAAAGCGGTAAAGCGGCCATCCTTTATAAGTAAGCTGTTTTCTTCCAAATACAGTAATCGATCCGAAAAGTGATTTTTCCAAACCGGATGGAACCACTATTTTATCCGTTTCATAAATAGGCCATACTCCATTATTCGAAAAATCAGAAGCTGTAAAATTGTTTTTATTCTGCTTGTCATTTTTAAAAGCGTATAATGTTACCCCTTTAGCATCAGTAAAATATAATGTCTTTCCTGTGCCTTCTGTATAGGTTGAGGTATAGTTTTTCCCGTCATGTCCTACAAGCTGGGCATTGGTAAGCATAATTGTATAATCTGGTTTTGCTACAAACCATACGCCTCCGATATTTTCACCTCCGGTTTTTCCCGCATCTTCTTTTACATTGGTTCCGTTTACCAAAGGGGCATAGTAATAAAGAGGTCTTCCTTTGTAGGTTACCTGCTTTTTCCCGGAACCGGTTGTTATTGTTGTAAAATCAGAAAGTTCCAACCCTGTTCCCAGTTTTTTAGCAGAAAGATTATCTATATTGAAAATGGGCCATATTGGTTCACATCCTCCTGTACAGGTATTGGTAGCGGTAGCATCATTAGCAAAATAATAAAGAGTACGTCCTTCTTTATCTGTCAGAACAGTTCCAAAACTGGCATTATTCCTCAATTGAACTTCCTTTACAGTAGAATCGGAGTTTTCATCCTGATTATCTTTTGAACATGCAACGGAAGTAAAAAGTAGTAACGCCGCCGAAATGCATCCCGTTACTATGCTTGAAATGAATTTAACTTTTTTCATTTTTTAAATAGTTTAATGAATATTATTATTATTATTATTATATGTGATTTTGAAAATCGAACTTCTCTAAAGTTTTCTGATTAAAATACAGCTAAAAGCAATTAATTGAATACCTTAAATCCAAATAAGGGCTAAACTCTTTTTATTATACTTTTGCCTAACACAACTTTTTTGAAAGAATGATACCACTTTTTAGGAAATATCATTCTTTCTTTACTTTAGACAAGTTCAACTTTTAAATAAAGGAGATTTTTGAATATAATAGTCTTTCTGAGGAATTTTATAAGCTGGTATTTCCAATGTATAATCCAGAAAGAATTCTTTGAGAGATCTTGAGTTAAAAGATAGCTTAATGTCCTCACATCTACTTTTTTTTGTTAAAGTAGACGTTACATTATGATATATACTGCTTGCTTTTCAGAAGAAATACATCATCTTGTTTAAAATAGTATCTCTCTCCTGCCGCGTTTAAGGAAGTCTTTCCATCTATGATAAATACCAACTGATAATCTGTTATGTATTCTTCTGCTGGCTTAGCTGCCCTGGCTGTGAGGTAAAAAAAAGGATAAAATGCAATTTCCATATGCTTTGTGTTTTGTGAGGCTAATATCTTGGTATTACCAGAATTTTAGGTTTTCTATAAGGCTCAAATACATTCTATTATTTATTTCTAAACACCCACAAAAAAAAAAATCATAGATTATCCTCTAAAATCAATTATTAGAGGATAATCTATGATTTTTTTCAGATAAGTAGATAAGAGCCTTTCCGAAAAATTCGCTTTCCTTCCTTCTTACAACCTTTACTAAAGAATGATTATAGGGGGATATGTTTTAATTTTCGATACATCAATATCAACTTTTCAATTATTTTTTGAATACCCTAAATCCAAATAAGGGCTAAACTCTTTTTTATTATATCTTTGTCTAGCACAACTTGTTTGAAAGAATGACACAACGTTTTAAGAAATGTCATTCTTTCTTTTACTTTAGACGAGTTCTATAAAATAACAACCCTATTGAATGATTCTCTATAAAATAAACAGCAAATAATCTCATTCATTAAAAATTTAATAAATTTTAACTATTTTTATATCATTGATTTTCAAGTAATTATATTTTAGTATTGTTTATCACTAAAAAAATAGTTGTTTGATTCAATTTTATTTCTACATTTGTATAACTAATTTCTTAGTGATATAGAATTGGATACTTTATATCACAATAATGATAAAATGAACAGGATATGAAAATTCAGACTTTAACAAAAGCAGAAGAACAGGTAATGCAGTATGTATGGAAAATAGAAAGAGGATTTCTAAAGGATGTTCTTGATCTTTTTCCGGAACCCAAGCCGCATACCAATACGGTTTCTACCATTTTAAAAGTATTGAAAGATAAAGAGTTTGTGGACTTTCATGTTCATGGAAGACAGCATGAGTATTTTCCGCTTGTTTCACAAGAACAATATTCCGGGAAAACCATGAAAAGTCTTGTGAAAAATTATTTTAAGGGATCTTATAAAAGTGCTGTTTCGTTTCTGGTAGAAAAAAATGAAATGACCGTAGAAGATCTTGAGATGTTATTGGATGAACTCAAAAAGAAAGATTAATACTATGGAAGCAATACTTTTATACTTTGGAAAAACTATTTTATGTTCGGGTGTAACGTTTTTGTACTATCAGTTGTCTTTAAAAGACAAGACATTCCATCATTATAACAGATTTTATCTGTTGGCAGCGATTGTACTATCACTGTTATTACCGCTCATCAGAGTAGACGATTTTACAATAGAGGTAAATAATGATATGTACATGCTTCTTGACAAGATTCAGAATTTTAAAACAGAAAAAAACATAGACAATGGTAACCTTTATTTTAACATTATTTTTTCAGCTCTGGGACTGGTTTCTCTCTATTTTTTAGGGAAACTTATCTATGGGATTTTTAAAATCCAGCAGTTTAAAAAGCAGTTTCAGAAAGAGAGTTTTGACGGGATCAATTTTTACCGTACAGACCTTACCGAAGCTCCATTTTCTTACTTTAAAAACCTTTTCTGGAAGAATGCTATCACACTGCATTCGGATATCGGGAAACAGATTTTAAAGCATGAGATGGTACATATTGAACAGAAACATTCCTTTGATAAAATTTTTATCGAGATTATTACGTCTGTTTTCTGGTTCAACCCGTTCTTTCATATTATCAAAAAAGAAATTAGTTTAATCCACGAATACCTGGCTGATAAAAAAGCCGTCAAACAATCGGACACCAAAGCATTTGCGCAGATGCTTTTAGCAAGCCACTTTTCCGGAACACAGTTGGCCGTTGCCAGTCCGTTTCTAAGTTCAAACCTTAAAAAAAGACTTAAGATGTTACAAAAACCAAAAACCAAGTTCGGATATGCGCGAAGAATTTTTGCATTACCGGTTTTATTTTCAGTAGCCTTTGCTTATCTGGTAAATGCTAAAAACAGAGAAATTGAAGAAACAAACCTTTCTATTAAAAAAGTCGTTTCAGAAATCAAGAAAGATACCGTAAGACCTGAGAAATCTGGGCAGGAAAAAATTACAGAACTTAAACCTACATCACCGGAAGATCAAACAAAACTGACTGAACTTGATAAAAAGATGAAGGAAAAGGAGAAGGAGCTGAAGGGTCTGGACCCTGAAAGTGATGCCTTCGATAAAAAAATTGAGGAAATAAGTGCCTTGGCATCTGAGATAGGAGAGATTGCAGCAAACGTTGAAGTTAATGAATATTTCAATTCTGCTGAATGGAAAAATCAGATGAAGGAACTTGAAAATATGGACCCTCTTGATAAAAAAGAACTTCGTAAAATTGAAAGAGCGGCAAGAAAAGCAGCAAGGGCGGCTGCCAGAATAGAAAAATTGCCAGTTCCTCCTGCTCCTCCCAAAGAACCGAAAATAACGTATTTCAAAACTAATAAAACGGTCTACTATAAAGACCTAAGCGCTAAAGAAAAAGAAGAAGTACGCAAAGCAATGGCAGAAGCTAAAAATGCTATGAAAGAAGCAGCAAAGGCCAGAGTGGAAGGAGAAAAAGCAAGATTAGAAGGTGACAAAGCAAGAGCAGAAGGTGCTATAGCCCGAGCAGAAGGAGACAGAGCGAGAGCAGAAGGAGATCGCATCAGAAAAGAGGGTGCACTCATCAGAATTGATGGAGAGAGGATAAGAAGAGAGACTGAAAAAGCCCGCGCAGAAGCCGAGAAAAGATCAATCAGCTTTAAGGACGGAGCTTTTATCAAAGTTACCAGTGGTTCACCTGATATTATTGTAATGAATGCTGACTTTATCAAAAAAGACGGCAACGGAAACATCGCGATGAATGGGGTGAAAAAGTTCAGAATCAATGGTAGTGATGACGTAAAATACAAGTATTATATTGATGGGAGAGAAGTTTCTCAGAATGATGTAAACTCATTAGATTCAAATAATATATCGAGAGTCAATGTTAACACTCAGAAAAAAGGAGATTCTAAACAGGGAGAAGTAAGAATAGAGACAAAGAAATAAAGTTCCATCAGGCTTTGTCAATATAATTGGCAAAGCCTTTTTATTAATATTTAAATAAATTATGAGGAAAAAATATTTGATTTTATTAGCATTTTTGGGTGTGTTTGTAAACGCACAGGTCAACAGATTCTTTTATGACTATAAATATATCTCTGATTCTACCAATAAAGCAGATGTGAAAAGTGATGTTATGTTTCTGGATATTGATAAAAACGGATCCAAATATTACAGCCGCGAAAAATTTGCTTCAGATTCTGCAACAAGAGCAGATATTGCTAAGCAGATGAAAGGAGGATTCGGAGGCAGTATCAATATCAAAAGAAATATAAAGCCAGGAACAATTTCCTCAACTGTTATAAAAAAGTACCCGGATTATAGTGTTTCATTCTCTGAAAATATTGGCAATACTGCCTATAAAATGGCAGAAGATCAAAAGCCAGAATGGAAAATTCTTCCTGAAAAACAGAAGATCGGAGAGTATAATACCCAGAAAGCAACCACAAATTATGGAGGAAGAAACTGGATAGCATGGTTTTCTACAGATATTCCACTTCAGGATGGTCCTTATAAATTCTATGGATTACCAGGCCTTATTGTTAAAATTGAGGATACAACAGGCTCTCATATCATGACTCTAATTGGTAATAAGAAAACGGAAGCTACATCGCAAGAGGATATTCAAATACCTGGCCTCACTACAATAGGTTTAGGAGGTAAAGAAATAGAGATCAGCAAAAAGCAGTTTAAAAAAGCATGGAAAGATTATCTGCTTGACCCTACAAAAGATATGAAGCAGACGATGAGTACTCTTCCTGCAGGAGCTGTTGTAAATATGAGAAACCAGGATGGGAAAAGTATTGATATGAATGAAATGTATAGAAATATTGAAAAAAGAGCAAAAGAAGAGCAGCTAAAAAATAACAATAAAATAGAACCGGAATTATATAAATAATAACCAGTTTCTATTTGATTAAAATACAGCAAGATTAGTACTAATCTTGCTGTATTTTTTTGTATTATGTATCTTTAGTCCCAGAACTTACAATTCCAGATTATGACAGAAAAGGAAAAATGTGCGGCCGGACTTTTGTACGATGCCAATTATGATAAAGAGCTGATTCAGGAACGTATTGCCTGCAAAGATTTGTGCCAGGAATATAATGGACTGAAAAATTCTGATACAGAAAATAGATACAGGTTACTCAAAAAAATAATTGGAAGTATCAAAGAAAATATCTGCATAGAACCCAGCTTCTGGTGTGATTACGGGTATAACATACAAGTAGGCGAGAATTTCTATGCCAATCATAACCTTGTCATTTTAGACTGTGCAAATGTAGAGTTTGGAGATAACGTGTTCATTGGGCCGAACTGCAGCTTTTATACTGCAGGTCATCCGCTGGATGCAAAACAGAGAAATGAAGGCCTGGAGTATGCACACCCTATCAAAGTAGGAGATAATGTGTGGTTGGGGGGCAATGTCGTAGTACTTCCCGGAGTTTCTATTGGAAGTAACTCTGTGATTGGTGCAGGAAGTGTAGTAACGAAAGATATTCCTGAAAATGTAGTGGCGGTGGGAAACCCCTGCAAAATTGTTAAAAATATAAAAGAAGAAAACTAAAACTATATCAAAAACTAACCATGAAAAAAATTATCATTTTATTCAGTCTCGTAATGGCTATGATAACGAATGCCCAAAATCAAAGATTTATTTATGAATATAAATTTATCATCGATTCTACGGCTAAAGACAAACAGGAAACCGAAACTATGCTATTGGATATTGCTCCAAAAGGTTCCAAATTTTACAGTAAAGATTATTTTGAATCAGATTCCATCATGAGAGCGATGATTGACAAACAATCTCAGAGCTTAGATATTAATCTTTCAGGATTTAAATTTAAAGGTAAAATACGGTATAGTATAGAAAAAATGTACCCGGAATATTCCCTTAACTTCTTTACCACGCTTGCTTCTGATGAATATCAGGTACAGGAAAGCAGAAAACAGGACTGGAAAATTCTTCCTGAAAAAGAAAAAATTGGAGAATTCAATGCACAAAAAGCTATTTGTGATTTCGCTGGCAGAAAATGGACGGCATGGTTTACAACAGATCTTCCCATTCAGGACGGGCCCTATAAATTTCATGGACTTCCGGGGCTGATTGTAAAAGTTGAAGACAACACTCATTCTCATTCATTCGAATTAAAAGGAAGTAAAAAACTTCAGGCCGGATATGAATGGAAAAGTACAAAAGATAAAGAACGCTATAACCCTCTCATCACAATCAATGAGACAAAATATAAAAAAGCTTTTAGTGATTACCGTAAAGATCCCATGAAGAGCCATAGACAAATGCTGGCACAGGGAGTTATCATGGAAATGAGAGACAATTCCGGGAAAGTGTTGGATCCGGTAAAGGCAAACAGAGATCAGGAAGCTGTGGCCAAAGCCAATATTAAAAAGCAAAATAACATCCTTGAACTGGATATGTTGAAATAACATTCCAATACATCATACAATGTCTGAAACATAATTTCAGACATTTTTTATTTTAAAATCTTATCCCAGAGTTCTCTGTGGAATTTTATCATATTGCTGTATACATTCGGATTTTCCCCCATTCTTACAATAATAAGATTCTTGCTGGGAACAATATCGAGGATTTGCCCGTTTTTACCCAATGCACAAAACATATCTTTAGGAGCACCAGGAACCAGTGACTGATGGAACGATTGTTCAAATCCGGGAACCCTTGCTTCGTCTTTTCCGTTAAGCCACCAAAGGTAGCCATAAGAAGGGTTGAGGTCCTGCGAAGTATCAGTCATTTGTTGAAAATAGCTGTCGTACTTGTAATAGATCTTTTCATTCAGTTTCCCCTTATTTAAAACAAGTTTTCCGAATTGTAAAAAACTCTTTGCAGTACTTGAAAATACAAGCCCGTTCTCATAAGGAATCCATTTTCCTGAAATACCCGAGCCTGAAAGCTTTTCAGAAGTATACTCATCCATGCTTTTATGACTTGCCTTTTCAATCACTTTTGCCAGCTGGGAATAGGCTGAAGTATCATAATACCAAAAATTCCCAGCCGGATTTTTAAAAACAAAGCAGTTTCCATATTCACAGACCTGATCTTTAGAATAATCAAGACCGGAAGTCATGGTCAGAAGATTTCTGATGGTAATTTTATCTTCAGCACTTTTATCCATTCCGGTCCATTTTCCAAGGTATTTTGATACCGGATCATTGATATTGAGCAAATTTTCCTGTTGAGCAATTCCGATAAGAACAGCGGTCAGGGATTTTCCGGCAGAAGCCCAGTACCAATTGGAATTTGCATCGAAAGACTGTTTGTCAATCATCTTTGTTCCAAAATATTTTTCATTAATGATTTCTCCATTCTGAAAAATGATAAAAGCCCGGCTCTTATTTTCAAGATTAAACTGATTAAGCTGTTCCAGTTTTTCCTTTGAAAAAATGATGTTTTGAGAGAACCCGAAAACAAAAGAAAATAGGGTGAATAGAATGATATTTTTTTTCATGGCTCTTTTTGTTTTTGGATTCAGATATTGTAAAGTAGTTAAATCAAGAAATCCCGAAACTTTGTTTCGGGATTTTTATATCTGAATAAGAGTCAGTTATTATGCTAGTTTCTGAGAATCTGCAATAAACTGAGCCAAACCACTGTCTGTTAATGGGTGCTTCAATAAGCTCAAGATCGGAGGAAGTGGAGATGTAATTACATCAGCTCCGATTTTAGCACAATCGATGATGTGCATAGAATGACGGATAGAAGCTGCTAAGATCTCAGTTTCGAACATATAGTTATCGAAAATCAATCTGATTTCTTCAATAAGGTTCAGACCGTCTGTAGAAATATCATCTAATCTTCCTAAGAATGGAGAAACATAATTAGCTCCTGCTTTAGCTGCTAAAAGAGCCTGTCCAGCAGAGAAGATCAATGTACAGTTCGTTTTGATTCCTTTATCAGAAAAATATTTTAAAGCTTTGATACCGTCCTTGATCATAGGGATCTTTACAACGATATTTGGGTGAATAGCGGCCAATTCATCTCCTTCTTTAATCATTTCTTCATAGGTTGTAGAAAGAACTTCAGCAGAAATGTCTCCATCTACAAGCTCGCAGATCGTTTTATAATGGTTTTTGATTGCTTCAGCTCCCTGAATACCTTCTTTTGCCATTAATGAAGGATTGGTGGTTACACCATCTAAAATTCCAAGGTCTCTTGCTTCCTTGATTTGCTCTAAATTAGCTGTGTCAATAAAAAATTTCATTTTGTATAAATAGATTTATTGATACAAAGATAGGGAATTAATTGGGTTCTGAAGTATGAATTTTGAGTTACGAGGTTCTGTATTTTGGGGTAAACAGGTTTGAATGCAGGTGAGTTTCGGAGCAAAAGGGGGGGGAGGGTTTGAGGTGAGAGGGTTTTAGAGAATGAAAGAATAATTTTATGCTGATCTTAAATCAAATAGTTATTTTTGCTTCTAGCTTCTAGCTTCTAGCTTCTAGCTTCTAGCTTTTAAATTTGTTATCCATGAAAGACAACCGCTTCACCGCCACATTAGACATTATAGGAATTAATCCTTTTGTATTTGTTCCGGAAGAGATTTTGGACAAAATTTTTGACGAATCAGGGAGAAATAAAAGCCCGATTCCTGTAAAAGGAACTGTAAATGGAAAGAAATTTACACAAAATCTAATGAAATATCTGGGTGAATGGAGGTTGTATATTAATCTGACGATGTTGAAAAATTCCCCAAAGAGAATCGGCGAAGTCATAGAAGTTGTCTTGGAATATGATGATTCTGACAGAAGTATTCCTATTCACCCCCAATTGGAAAAGTCAATCAGAGAAAGTGCCTTAGCAGCGAAAAACTTCGAAAACCTGATTCCATCAAGAAGACATGAGCTGATTCGATACATCAATAATCTAAAAACTGAAGCCAGTATCCAACGGAATATTGAGAAAATAATGAAGCATCTGCATGGGGAAACAGATTTTTATGGAAAGAAGATTGAGTAGATGGGAAAGAATCAAGATGTTGCATTTCAAGCTTTTATAATAAAAAAAAAAGACCGGAAAAGTTTCCGGTCTTTTTTTTATGAATTTAAAGCTTTGCTAAGCTTTACAGCATCCTGGTTGGTTGGGTCATACTGTATTGACTTGGCGATATGCTCTTTCGCTTTATTAGGATCAGTTTGCTGTTCTGAAAAGGCAAGATAGAAATAAGCATAAGCAAGATTCTTCTTATTTTGCTCTACTTCTTCTGGTTTTACAGTTGCAATGTACTTTTCATAGGCAATTTTTGCATTGGCATCATCTTTTGAAGCCTGATACACATAGGCCTGACTGTAATAAGAAGGTGCCCAGTCTGGCAATAAAACGGAAATTTTCTTCCAGGTATCAATGGCATTAGTCCAGTCTGATGCTTCCTGATAGGCATTAGCCAATTTTGCTAATGATTCTGTATCCTTTGGATTGGCCTCAATTTGTTTTTTAAGACCTTCAATCGTTGGGTTGGTCGATTGACTCGTTGAAGCCGATGTTTCCGGCTGAGTCGTCTGTGCATTTACAAGACTTACGCTTCCTGCTAATATTAAACCTAAAAACAGGTTTCTACTATTAATTTTACTCATTTTCATAATCTTATATTTTAAATTCATAATCTAAAATTCAATAATAATTCCACAAAAGCATAAATTTTAGAGGCTTTAAGGTTTTTTAGAAAATATTAACGGGATTGAGGTTTTTTTTAGATTAATTTTTGATTCCTTACTGTTTGAGGTTATCTTTGTGATTCACTTTTTTAATAATAAATATAATTTCGTGGTATGAATATCATATTAGCCTCAACATCCACAATTTTTGGTGGAGAATATCTGGAATATTTAAGAGAAGAATTAATCCAACTATACAAAGGAATTGACGAAATTGTGTTTATCCCTTTTGCAAGACCAGGGGGAATTTCCCACGATGATTATACTGCAAAAGCACGTTCTTTTTTTGAAACCATCAATATAAAAGTAAAAGGACTTCATGAATTTGAAGATAAAACAGAAGCCCTAAATCAGGCAAAAGGTTACTTTACCGGAGGGGGTAATACTTTTTTATTGGTTAAAACATTACACGAAGAAGGTCTGATGTCTGTATTAAAAGAAAATGTATTGAACGGAAAAGCATATCTTGGATGCAGTGCAGGAAGCAATATCGGAGGACAGAATATGAAAACGACCAATGATATGCCGATTGTATATCCGCCAAGTTTCGACTGTATGGGACTGGTTCCTTTTAATATCAATCCTCATTACCTTGATCCTAATCCGGATTTGAAACACAACGGAGAAACCAGAGAAACCCGTATTCAGGAGTTTCTTACTCAGAATGATATCAAGGTGGTAGGTCTTAGAGAAGGAAACTGGATCAGAAGAACAGATGATTCAATTACTGTAGAGGGAAGCGAACTGACAAGGATTTTTGAAAAAGGTAAAGAACCTTACGAAATAGAAGCAGGCAGCAGACTTTAATGAACAAAGAAGAAATCAATCATTTTATAGAAAGAAATCTGACCAATTTTTCAGTGAACAGTACCGGATGGGATGACCTGATCCGGAAATTACTGTTTGAATTTGCCATTGCAGGCTGGAATATAGAAAATAGTGTCTTTGGAAAGGAAAAATTTGGCCAACTGAGATGTTACACTTATTCTGAGGACGAAATCCTCAATACTCAACTTAAAAATATCAAAGACAAATATTCAGAATTGTCTGTGAAGATTTGTGAGATCTGTGGCAGTGAAGGTAAAATGAGGACCATAGGTTCCTGGCAAACTACCTTATGCTTAAATCATTTTCTTGAACAACATCATATTATTGAAGTTGATGCAGATCAGAATATCAGACTTAATAACAAAACTGTTCTGAATATTAAAGACATCTGTAAAGCGGAACTTGAATATGATCTTCAGGAATTGTGGATTTCCAGAAAGGGATATGACGATCTGGAAGAAAAAAAATATTTTTCATGGAGGGATCCTAATTACTATCTGCTTTTAAAAATGATTCCACTCACCCTTTTTCCGGAAGACAGGCAAAATGAAATTTCAATGTTGTTTCAAAATTTGCAATATTGTGAGATATGCGGTCATAAAGCTGTTCATGAAAGAAGCTGTCTACGCTGTCATCAGGAGCCCTGGAATGATTCAGGCTATTTTATTGAGGACTACGGCGAAAAATCAAATTATATAAAAGAATGCCAGATGGATATTTTTATAGATGAAGATGATTACGAGAAATATTTTAAATATGACCGTTCATTTGAAAAGTCTCCTGACCATCAGATTCTTTTCAGCCCCGATGACCTCAGGGAGTATGAAAAGCTTTTATTTTAACTATATTTGATTAGAATTTAAATAAATGAAAAGGTAAGCTGTTACCGGTCAGTATTACTATTGCTGTGGTGAGTGATACTTGAAACCTATCCATTTAAAACAATAATGCAATGAAAAAAACACTTGCTGTTCTCACACTTTCTGTACAGATGGTTGCTGCGCAGAATATGGCCCAGAAATTAGATAAAGTAACCAAGGATCTTATGGATTCTTCGGGAGCAGTTTCTTCGAGTTTATCATTTTATGTTTCAGATGAAAACGGCAACTTTATATATGAATATCAGGGAAGCAAAGGACTATCCACTGCTTCTACACAGAAAATTTTTACCGCAGCTGCTGCGTTGGAAACGTTAGGAAAGAATTATACGTATACAACAACTTCCAGCTATTCCGGAAATATATCAGGAGGAACGCTTAGCGGAAACCTTTTCATTAGTTCCAATGGTGACCCTACATTGGGAAGCTGGAGATATGATGCTTATAAACCTGAAAATTTTAAAAAGAAGCTGATTGATGCCATTAAAAATTCGGGGATTACAAAAATATCCGGAGATCTGGTCATTGATGATTCTTATTTTGACCATCAAACCATTCCGGGAGGCTGGCCGTGGGATGACCTTGGAAATTACTATGGAGCCGGTGTATGGGGAATCAACTGGAAAGAAAATCAGTTTGATATCAATATTAACGGAACAGATTTTAAAAGCTTTTCTTATCCTTTAGAGGGTGTACAGTGGCTGAATGATCTGAAAACGGGTGGAAGTTCAGATCAAAGTCTGATTTTCACTGCTCCCCATTCAAATGTTGCATTGATCAACGGAATGCTTCCGGCAGGGAAAACGGTAATGGTTTCCGGTTCTACTCCAAATCCACCTTTACAGCTGGCGGTAGAAGTAAAACAATGGCTGAAAGAATCAGGAATTGAATTTTCAGGAAAAGCTGTTACCAATTCACAGCTTGAAATAGAAGGAAAAAAAGCTTTAGAAGCTCCGAAAAATACGATTATTCTGACGTACCAATCTCCAACGCTGGATAAAATGGTGTACTGGTTTCTGAGAAAAAGTGTTAATCTATATGGAGAAACATTTATTAAAACCCTGGGGAAAGAGAAAAAGGGAAATCCAGGTTTCAAAAGTGGAGTTGCCTACCTGAAAGAGTTCTGGAAATCAAAAGGAATCAATCCTAATATGATCAATTTTGCTGACGGAAGCGGACTTTCCCCACAAAATTATGTAGCGGCAAAAGCAGAAGTACAGGCTCTTTTATATGCTAAAAAGCAATCATGGTTTGAAGCATACTACGATGGATTCCCGGTTCAGGATAATGGAATGAAAATGAAAAGCGGAACCATGAGAGATACCAAATCTTTTGCAGGATATCACACCGCGAAAGATGGTAAAAAATATGTATTTTCGATTATTATCAACAACTATCAGGGAAGTGGAAGTGCAGAGCTGCAGAAAATCCTGAATGTTTTAAAATAAAATACCTTTGAGAAAATCCATACTCACCAGGCTGAATAACTGGATCATTTTTGTTGTTATGACTACTTTGGTTATTGCCATTGTAGCGGCTTCAACATCGCTTATTAATTTTCTCAGAAAAGAGGAAATCAAAAGGATAAGCCTTCTTTCCAAAGCGATAAGAATACAGCAGGAAGTAAAAACTCCGGATACAGATGTTCTGGATCTGCTGCCGGATATCCTTAATATCAATAATACCATTCCGTTCATTGTAACAGATAAATATAAAAACCCGATTCTTGATCTTGGATACTACCGGAATATTCCTGAAAGTACCATAAAAGATCCTGAAAAACTTCAGGGCGTGATCCTGAAGATGGAGAAGAATTATGATCCTATTGAAATCAAAGTACCCGATGGAAATAATCAGTTTGTGTACTATGATAACTCGCGTATGCTTAATAATCTTCAGTATTCGCCTTATATTTTAGGCCTGTTTATTCTGCTGTATTTTGGTTTTTCGTTTTGGTTTTTCAGGACCATCAAAAAGACCGATGAAGGTTATCTTTGGGCAGGTTTGGCTAAAGAAACGGCCCATCAGATCGGAACTCCTTTATCTTCCATGATTGGCTGGATAGAAATAATGAAGTTGGATGATCCGAATTCGGAGGGGGTACATGAGATTGAAAAAGATATTGAAAGGCTTAGAACCATCTCTGAAAGATTCTCAAAAATAGGTTCTGTTCCTGAGCTGAATGATAGAAATTTCAATGAAACGATTCAGCAGAATTATGATTATTTAAAGACCCGTATTTCAAGGAAAATCAATTTTACGCTGAATCTTCCTACTTATACTGTTTTGGTTCCTCACAATAAAATTCTGATGAGCTGGGTGATTGAAAATCTGGTGAAAAATGCTGTAGATGCCATGAAAGGTGAAGGCGCTATTACCATGTCAATTTTTGAAAGAAACAAAAATATTCTGGTCGAAGTAAAAGATAATGGAAGTGGAATGACAAAGCAGCAGGCGAGAAATGCTTTTAATCCTGGATATTCTACCAAAAAAAGAGGATGGGGACTGGGACTGTCGTTAGCAAGAAGGGTAATCCATGAGTACCATAACGGCGATATCAAGATTTCTCAGACTGAAGTAGGAAAGGGAAGTACCTTTAGGATAACTATTAAGAAAGAATAAAACCTTAACTGGAAATTAGTTTTATAAACAATAAACCTTATAGGTTTTTAAAACCTATAAGGTTTAAATATATGAGAATACAAGATCAACTTGAAATAAATAGAAAAGCGGGGAAAATTTCCCCGCTTTTCTATTTATTTTTTACCCGTAAGCCACTGTGTTTGTAGTTTCAGTTCTTCCGGCGTTGGATTCGCCTTAAATGAAGGTGTTTCCAATATCATTTTATCCAGAATAGCCTTTCCTTTCAGGTTCATTTTCTCTTTCTTACCGGCATTGTCTCTTAAAATAGTTACCGTAACGTCTTGTCCGTCTTTGATGGTTCTTGTATAGGCAATAAAATCCTGTACCTTTTTGATGTCTACTGTTTTTCCATCTATAGCAAGTACCTGGTCGGTGATTTTAAATCCTATGCTTTTTGCAAATGGAGACAGGGCAGAATGGTCATCAAAAGCAAATGCATTGTTCTTTTCATCAAAACCGGTTTGGTTCGGGTCTTTGATAAACCAGAAAACGGGCTGGCTTTCCTGCTTTTTGATATCCACGCCTACCATGCTTAGATATTTTGCATAAGGAGTTGGCTGGTTTCCTGCAATATATTGATTATAAAAATCTTTCACCTGAGGATATCCGGTTACTGTTACCAATTCATCAATCAGTTTATCATCTTTGAAAGGTTTGTTTTCTCCAAATCTTTGAGACAATTTTCTGATCATATCACGGTATCCCATTTCTCCGTTAGAAAGCTTTCTAAGCTCAATATCAAGACACATTGCCAAAAGAGCACCTTTCTCATAAACATTTCTGTATTGGTCCTTATAAGGCTCCACCAATACATTCTTACTCATTACCGTAAATGGCATCGTATCATCGTAGCTCTTGGAATTAGCAATTTTCTCTGCCATTCTTTGAAGGAACTGATCTTTATTGATCAAACCTTCCTGAATCTGGAATAGATTGGCAAAATATTCTGTACCCCCTTCATACATCCATAAGTGCTGAGACATTTTAGGATCTGCATAGTCGAAATAATGGATCTCTTCCGAGTGGGTTTTCAGAGGGTTTACCGTGTGGAAAAACTCGTGAGAGACCACGTCTGTAATAGTATTATCAATAGCCTCTTTCGGCATTCCTTCCGGAAGCACTACACTTGTAGATTCATGGTGTTCCAGAGCTCCGAAACCTTTCACTTTAGGTCCGTCACCACCAGAAAGATAAAGCATGATTGCATACTTTTTATTGGTATTCATATCCCCCAGGAATTTCTTCTGAGCGACAACCATTTTTTCCAGATTTTCTTTGAAGTCTGCTGCTTTGTATTTTCCTGTTGGAGAATATACGCCCAGTACAAGATCCATTCCTCCTGCATTGAAGGTAATATAATCCGGTTTTGTGTACATTAACGGAGAATCGGTTACCTTAGCATAATTAGCAAGAGTATACGTATCTGTAGATTCAGATTTATCCTGATCTACCAAAGCTGTTGTTCCGTAGAAGTCAGTGGGTTTCTGAACTATCAGCTGATAAGGAACATCCTGCATATTTTCAATATATCCGATAAACCCATGGGTATTGATCATATATACTTTTCCTGCTTCAATGTCAGTTCCTGACGGAGAAAATACCGCTTTATGCTTTGACGTATCATTTTCTTCATCAAAGCTGTCATTCACAAGATAAGAGATTTTGGAAAGGCTCTGGGCATTTTTCAATGAATAGGTGTTGTCATTTACTTTGGTATAAGTAAGTTCTTTGCCTTTATTATCATAAAATTTGATCCCTTCGATGAATCTTCCATAGTCGTCTACAGAATAAGTACCGGGAACCGTTTTGGGGAAATGAAATTTGATATCCCCGGATTTCATTTTCGGAAAATCCATGGTAACGGCTACTTTATCATCTTTTACATTGACAAGATCAATGGTTGTTTTTATAGACTGAGCATTTGCTAAAAAAGCAGCAAAAATACTTAGACTAAATACTGTTTTTCTCATTAGGTTTATATTAATAGTTAAATAGTTGCTTTTTTTGTCACTTTGTTACGGAAGAAGTATTAAACTTTTCTTAAAATTTTAAATTTAAAAAGCGAAAAGGCAAATTTGCTTGATCTGCGAATTTGCCTTTTTCTTTATGTAGTGCTGTAAAAATTAATATAATAGTTGGGGTTAAACTCAACCGGAGTATTCTTTTTAAGCTTTACTGTCTGCCAGTTTTCTGTAGGATTTATAGTCTGGTCACCGTTAATAATGATAGGTAATTTAAGGTTTTTTACCCCATCTGCATATCGGAACTTTAAAGTATCACCATTTTGAGTATACTCAAGGGTTGGGATTTTTATTGTTCTCAGATATTGATCAAAAACTGTTGAGAAATCGATTCCTGATTTTGATGAAATATATTTTTCGATCTGTTGGGTGGTAACGGTCTGATGGTAAAAATCTTCGTTCAGTCCTCTCAGAATCTGTCTGAATTTTTCATCATTATTGATCACTTGTCTTATCGTATGAAGCATATTGGCTCCTTTTGGATACATATCTCCGCTGCCTTCATTTCTTACTCCATACTGTCCAATAATAGGGATGTCGTTATTAATAGTATTTCTAAGGCCTATAATATAAGTTTCTGCCGATTTTTTATCCAGATATTTTTCTGTGAAAAGAACTTCAGAATACATGGTGAAACTTTCATGAATCCACATGTCGGCCTGATCTTTTGCCGTAATATTATTAGCAAACCACTCGTGACCACTTTCATGAATGATGATGTAGTCCCACTTCATCCCAACTCCAGTTCCGGAAAGATCTTTTCCACGATAGCCATTCTGATAGCCGTTTCCGTAAGCAACATTGCTTTGATGTTCCATTCCTAAGTAGGGTGAATCAACCAGTTTATAAGAATCCTCATAGAAAGGATAAGGTCCAAACCAGTACTCAAAAGCAGAAAGCATAGGTTTTACCTGCTGAAACTGTTTCTTTGCTTTATCCAGATTATAGTCAAGTACCCAGTAATCTAAATCAAGTTTACCTTTTTCTCCATCATAAGTATCCTTGAAATTCACATATTTACCAATATTGGGAATAATAGAGTAGGCATTGATAGGGTTTTTTACTTCCCATGTATATGTCGTTTTATTCCCCTCCGTTTTTTGGTTGGTAAGTCTTCCATTTCCAACTCCTACAAGATTGCTGGGAGTAATGATGTTCATAACGATGCCATTATCAGGTTCGTCACTCCAGATATCTTTTGTAGGAAGCCAGATTGAAGCACCTATTCCTTCATCAGCAACGCTCATCCATGGATTTCCGTTTCTATCTTTAGTGAAAACCCAGCCTCCATCCCATGGAGCATTTTTAGCAATGGTAGGTTTTCCGGAATACATAACGTTGATGGTATATTTTTCTCCTTTTTTGAATTTTTTATTGGTTGTAATTAAAATAAAGTCTCCATCTTGCTTGTAATTTACAATAGGAAGGCTTCCTTCTATTTTATCAGCTTTCATGGGCTGCTGAAGGTCAATCTGGAAAACAGGATTGGTAACATCTTTGATGATCTCAAAGCTGATTGTATTATTTCCTTTAATGCTTTTTTGTTCAAAATCAGGCTCTACAGAAAGATCATATTTTTTGACATCCCAGAAATTTCTGAATTCAGTATTGGAACCTTTTAAAATATCCTGCTTAGTGAAAGTCTTATCTTTCTCAAAGAACTGCCCGAAAACGATCCCTGATGCAAATAAGAGTGTATATGATAATTTTTTCATTACAATTTTTATTAATACTTCTCAAAAGTATAAAATTAAATTAATAGGCACATGTCGGAGTTCAAATTAAATATAAATTTTTGGAAGGCATAAAAAAGCCCGGTTATTGCCGGGCTGTAAATACTGATAGGTTTTATTTTTTGATGAATTTCAGATTTGAAGTAGTTCCTTTATCTTCAATTGAAATGATATAAGCTCCTGTAATCAGTTTTGATACAGAAATTTTATTGTCATTAATCTGGCCACTCATTACAATTTGTCCTGCTGCATTAGTAATGATAAACTGAGCTTTAGAGGAAACTTTAAGCACATTCAGAACATCAGTTGCCGGGTTAGGGAAAATCTGAATGGTACTGTTATTTTGTGTTACATCTTTTGTACTAAGTGCATCCTGTATAAGGATAGGGTAGTCTTCAGTTTCTCCATATTCCGGGCTGGTACATGCATCCAGAGGCTGGCTGTTGTAAGCCATCATTACTCTCATGATAATATTTCCTCCGGTATATGCATCATTAGGAACAGAGAATGATCCTGAAACAGGAGTTGTTTTATTAGGAGCACTGGTGTAGATCTGTTCAGAACTTGAGAATACTCCGTCTTTATTAAAATCTATCCATGCAGTTACCCCTTCATTGTATTTGGCGCCCGACCATTGTTTTGCTATACTGATGGTGTTACCCGAAGAACCTTTTTTAAGAGTAATTAGTTTTGTAGGATCTGTAGTGTAATTGGTGTAAGCTGATGCGGCACTGTTGTTCGAAACAGCTGCCATACCAGTAGGAGTTACAGTAACGTTCGATATAAACTCATCCGAAGAATCTGAAGAAACAGCACATACACTAAATGAAAGTGTTGTGAAATTAGTAAATGTGGAATAGGTTCCGGTTGTGGATGCGCATACGTTGGCTACTTGTACTTCATACTGTGTGGCTTCTTCTAGTCCTGTAATAGCATAAGAATTTGTAGTGACCGGAGTGGTAGTCCATGCAGAGCTTCCTGTTTTTCTATATTGTAAAGAATAAGTAGCTCCCTGTACACCCGGCCAGCTTACAGTAGCAGAAGATTTGGTTATTCCTGAAACAGAAACTCCCGTTGGTGCTGTTGAAGAACAGGTAGAAGCAGCTGAAACAGTAGCATTTCCAATAGCATAAAATACATTGTCAATAGCACTTACCCTTATCTTTACATTGGCACCAGCAGCAAGTGTCGAAAATGAATACGGCTCTACTCCGTCATTAGGTGTTGATGGTGTGATAACGGTCCATGTATTTCCATTATCAGTTGTATAATCTATCTTAACATTTGCTACGTTATAAATAGTATTATTTGTATTGGCTACGTCCCAGGTAATAGCCCCTGACGTGTTATTATATACTGTAGATGATGATAGTTTAAATGGTCCGTCATTTCCTACGTTTATTTTGACCAGGCTGCTCTGAGTTTGTTGTTGGGCAATATCAGGATTATTATCTCTTACAGTAACTTTAAAGTTCATTTCCCTGCTCACATTAGACACTGTTTCCCAGTCCTGAGCATTGGTAAGATTTCCATTAAGAACACTGGATAGCTTCGGGAAATAACGTGTTGGAGAATTTGTAGGAAGCAGTGACCTGAAGTTAGCTCCATTAGTACGATTGGCATCCACATTATTAAATTTAGCAGTTGCGATGTCATATTGCTCCCAGGTATACGTCATAGGATCGTTTTGGGCATCTGCAGCGCTTGCAGTCAGTACGAAAGCTGTTCCTTTGGGAATAGTTTTCGTAGGAATTGGCTGTATTACCGGTGGAGTATTGGCAACCGGAATAGTAATACCACAGTTTTGAGAATTTACATATTGTTGTATTTGTTCAATATTGAGTACGTGGAAATAGGCATCAGAATGCATTTGAACATTTGCTGCAGTAATTCCGGCATAGCCCATAATCGTAGATCCTGATCCTGGTTCTATTGGACGATCGGTCTGAGGATGAACGACAGACATCGTATGGCGCCCTCCAAACTGATGTCCCAGCTCATGAGCTACATAATCAATATCAAAGGCATCACCAAAAGGTTGATCATTGACACTAGGAGAAGTGATTCCTGCCCCTTTTGAAGTATCATCACTATTATTGGCGGGGTTTCTACATACATTTCCGATATCACCGGCTGATCCACCACCCCCTCTGTGTCCGAAAAAATGGCCAACATCATAAGCCCCATTCCCTACACCGGCAGTATTCGTTAAAGTTTGTTGAACTTCCAGATTCCATGCATCAGGTGCAGAATAAGAACCGTTAGGATTTTGAACAACATTTGAGTAGGGGTCCGTTGCGGGATCTGTAAAAATCAGTTGTGGTAAATCCTGTACCACCATATGAATTCCTAAATCCTTTTCATAGACACCGTTTACCCTGTTTATAGTAGCGTTAATGCGGGCGGCGGCTCCGGGAACTCCTCCTGCTAATTGGGTATATTCACCATTTACAGAAACAGCTAACCTATACGTTCTGTATTTTTGATCATTACTTTTTTTTTGACTTCCGGCTTTTTCCAAAGTAGTTTTTGAATTGAGCAGCTTTTTCATCTGCTTTTTTGACTGCTCGGTTTCAGATACTTTACATTCAAAAGGATTGCCGTCTGATGTTTTGTTGGATTTAAAGAAAACCCCGAATACATCCTTTTCTTTATTAATTGGCTCTATGAATTCATATTGACCTGTTCGAGTATCAAAAAGCATCGATTGGAAATCATTTGGTGCTGTACTGAATCTTACCTGCTTGCTGGGATTATCCAGACCTACACCAGAGTAAGCGCCCAATTGATATCTTTCTGCCATTGATTTTTCAACAACAGGCGAGCTGTACACAGAGAATCTTTCAACTCTTCCATCAGTAGTAGGTAAAGAGACGACTACCGGACTTCCTTTTCCTGCTTCCGGAGCATTTCTTAAAAGTTCTCTTAGTGAATTAAGATCAAATTTGTAAGCGTAAATAACATTAACTTCTTTCCTGATCGGAATGATTTTTTGGGATACAGGTTCCCAACGCTGTGCTTGTAAACTTGTCAGCCCAATTGCTAACGCAAAAACGAAAATAATTTTCTTTTTCATGAAATAATGTAGTTGTTTTGGTTTGTTTGTGAATTTTTTGTAAATCTAATAAATTAAATAGGAATAATGAATCAAATGTATTTATTTATTGATTTTAATTTAAAAAACGAAATGAAATCTTTAATTAGTCTTATTTGTGAAAAAAAATTTAACGAATGGCGATATTTTAAGAAAAATATACATGGTTTTTTTGAAGGGAACAATAAAAAAGCGCTGGTTTTGCATTGCAAAACCAGCGCTTTTTTATTGTTTATTTATTAATTTATTTCTGTACTACCGGAAGGTTTCCGTTATTTTTCTGTGCTTTTTTATAAGTGAATGTACACATCATAATACTGAATTCATATAGGACAAGCAGCGGTAACGCAGCCATTATCATACTTAAAACGTCTGCCGGAGTAATGATTGCAGCAACTACCATAATCAAAACAATAGCATGACGGCGATAGGTTTTCATAAATGCAGGGGTCAGAATTCCAATGCTGGTAAGGAAATAGATCAAAATAGGGAAAAGGAAAATAATTCCCATACCTAAAACCACCTGTAAAAATAGAGTCGTATAATCACTTAAGTCATACAGCGGAACGATAATATCTGAGATTTTAAAAATAACCCCAAAATTAACCGCAAATGGAAGGATTAAAAAATACCCGCATAATACTCCGGTCATGAAAAGCATCCATACCGCATTGATGATATAAATAGAATTTTTTCTCTCTTTGGGATGTAAAGCCGGACCAATAAAACGCCATAATTCCCATACAATATATGGAAATGCAGCCACCATTCCTCCAAAAATAGAAACAGCCATCATCACATTGAACTGCTGATACAATCTCTGTACACGCACAGGGAATTCTTTTGGAAGGTGAATACTATCTTCCCCCAAAATCATTCTTGAAAAATGATTGACAACTCTGAATGTAGGGAAGTCATTTCTGGTAGGCCCAAAAAAGATGTGGTCCATAATCCAGTTGATATTAAAGCCCACCACAAATGCCGCAATTATGATAGCAATAATCGAACGGATCAGGTGTCCTCTTAATTCTCCTATATGCCCAAGAAAGGACATGTCTTTACCATCACTCACAGAATAAAATTTTTAATGCGCAAATTTATATAAAAAAATGATAGAAGTGAGAGTCTGTACATCATTAGTTAGATTTTACTTTTAATCCAAACATTATATAACCATACTTTTCCATCTCCTTCCGGTCTTTAGTATCTAGTTAATCCCTTCGTCCAGAAGTTTATGCAGATCAATAATTCCGAAATACTTCCCGTTTTCCGTTACAATCAGCTGGCCGATATTATTTTCTTTCAGAACTTTCATAGCTTCTTTGGCAAGAGCTTCCTTTTCAATCGTTCTTGGATGGGAAGACATAATATCTTTAGCCAAAACTTTATTGATGTCTTCTCCTTTCATCAGCATTCTTCTCAAATCTCCATCTGTGATGACCCCGATGATCTGATCTCCATTGGTGACCACTGTAATTCCGTGGCTTGAAGCACTGATCGAGATGATCACATCCCTTATCGAAGCATCTTCTGCAACCTGAGGCTTTTGAGAAGAAAGGAACTGCTCTACGGTGGATGTAAGGTTCTTTCCTAAGCTTCCTCCCGGATGGAATTTGGCAAAATCATTGGCCTTGAAATCGTTCAGTTCCATTAAAGCAACCGCCAATGCATCTCCCAATGCCATCTGAATTGTAGTAGAGCTGGTAGGAGCGAGTTTATTGGGGCATGCTTCAACGTCAACATGTGTATCTAAAATAACTTCAGAGAATTCAGCCAGTTTGCTGGTTTTATTTCCGGTCATTCCGATTAAAGCTGAAGAATAACCTTTTAAATAAGGAACCAGATTGGCGATTTCGGGAGAATTTCCAGAATTGGAAATACACAAGACCACATCCTGCTTCTGAATAACCCCAAGATCTCCATGGATCGCTTCTGAAGCATGTAAAAATTGAGAAGGAGTACCTGTAGAATTCAATGTAGCTACAATTTTGTTTCCTACATGGGCAGATTTCCCTATTCCTACTACGATGAGCTTTCCTTTTGCCGAGTGGATGATTTCTACGGCCTGGGCAAATTGATCGCCAATTCTATTTTTTAATTTTTCGAGCTCAGAAATCTCTATTTCTAAAGTGTTTTTTGCAATTGATATAATGTTGGTTCTATCCATTTTACGATAATAAGGTATACAAAAAAGTTCTTAAAAAACGTTATATTTTAAAAAGAATATTTAATATAAATTTTATTTTTATAAATTCGTTCGCTTTTATTTTAAGCAGAATTTTTATAACTTTGGGTGAGTTGCAAATTTAGCAATAGAAAATTAGATGAGCGCAAAAAAAGCCAATTTATCAGGCGAATTGAAAAAGTATTTTGGGTTTTCTACATTTAAGGGCCAGCAGGAACAAATTATAGAGAACCTATTGAATGGGAAGGATATATTTGTTTTAATGCCTACAGGAGGTGGAAAATCATTATGTTATCAACTTCCGGCACTTATTTCGGAAGGCACAGCAATAGTTGTTTCGCCCTTAATAGCGTTGATGAAAAATCAGGTAGATGCAGTGAACGGCCTTTCATCTGAAGACGGGGTAGCACATGTATTGAATTCATCATTGAACAAAACGCAGACCAAACAGGTTTTTGACGATATCAAAAGCGGCAAAACCAAACTTCTGTATGTAGCTCCTGAATCATTGATTAAAGATGATTATCTGGAATTTTTGAAAGATGTGAAAATTTCTTTCTTTGCTATTGACGAAGCCCACTGTATTTCAGAGTGGGGACATGATTTCAGGCCTGAATACAGGAATCTGAAACAGATTATAGACAAAATTGCCAATGTACCGGTGATTGCTTTGACAGCTACTGCCACTCCTAAGGTTCAGGATGATATCCAGAAAACGTTGGGAATGACCAATGCATTGGTATTTAAGGAAAGTTTCAACCGTCCTAATCTATACTATGAAGTATGTCCGAAAATCAACGTAGATAGGGAGATTGTTAAATTTATCAATCAGCATAAAGGGAAATCAGGGATTGTATATTGCCTGAGCCGAAGAAAAGTTGAAGAATTTGCCCAGCTTCTGCAGGTAAACGGAATCAATGCACTTCCTTACCACGCCGGTCTTGATCAGAAAGTCAGGGTGACCAATCAGGATAAGTTTCTGATGGAGGACGTGGATGTAATTGTGGCAACCATTGCCTTTGGGATGGGAATTGATAAACCGGATGTCCGTTTTGTGATCCACTATGATTTTCCAAAATCACTGGAAAGCTATTATCAGGAAACCGGAAGGGCAGGAAGAGATGGTGGTGAAGGCCATTGTCTGGCATTCTACGATCCGAAAGATATTGAAAAATTAGAAAAATTCCTGGCGCAAAAACCTGTTTCTGAAAGAGAAATCGGATTACAACTTTTAAATGAAGTGGTAGGCTATGCCGAAACTTCTATGAGCAGGAGACAATACATTCTGTATTATTTTGGAGAAACTTTTGATCCGATAAAAGGAGATGGTGCCAATATGTGTGACAACTCTTCCAATCCGCCAAAATTAAAGGATGCAACTGCTGACTTGAAAAAAGCGCTGGAACTGATTAATGATACAGGAGAAAAATTCAAATCCAAAGATTTGATTTCTGTCATCGTAGGAAAAGAAACTGCAGTGACGAAATCATACAAACTAGAGCAAACTTCTCATTTTGGTTTTGGAAAAGATGAAAAAGATAATTATTGGAAAACAATCCTTAGACAAGCTACTGTTCAGAACTTTTTACAGAAAGATATTGAAACCTATGGTGTTTTAAAGCTTACAGAAAAGGGAAAAACGGTTCTGAATGGAAAATCTAAAGATCTCTTTTTAATTGCTGAAGACAAAGAATTTGATCTTACCCAGGCAAAAGCTGAGAGCGATCAGATACAGCAGCAAGCTGGAGGAGGGTTGGATCAAAAACTTTTTAACCTGTTAAAAGAACTTAGAAAGAAAGTAGCCAAGAAACATGGGATTCCACCGTATACTGTATTTATGGATCCTAGCTTGGAGGATATGACGGTTCAGTATCCGATTACAGTAGATGAGATCACTAAAATTTATGGAGTAGGAGAAGGAAAAGCCAAAAAGTACGGTAAAGAATTTGCGGATTACATCAAAACATATGTAGAAGATAATAATATAGAACGTACTCAGGATATGGTATTGAAGCAGGTGGCCAACAAATCGAGCCATAAAGTTTTCATTATCCAGAGCACTGATAAAAAAATTGATCTTGAAGACATAGCAAGAGCTAAAAATCTTTCTATGGATGAACTTTTGAAAGAAATGGAAAGGATTGTCTATCAGGGAACAAAACTGAATATCGATTACTATATTGAAGATAATTTTGACGAAGATATTGTAGACGGCTTCATGGAATTTATGAACGAATCTGAAAGTGACAGCATGAAAGTATTGCTGGACGAGTTCGGAGATGAATTGTCTGATGAGGAGGTGAGGATGCTGAGGATAAAATTTATCAGTGACGTAGCGAATTAAAATTTCATTATAATAAAAAATACATTAAGCCCATCAATTGATGGGCTTAATGTATTTTTTCGTTTGTTATGTTTAGAATAAATACAAAATAAATTCCTCTTTTAAAGTTTAGTTAATTTCTGTTAATAAGTATCGATACACGCTGGCTTCATTTTAAACATAACCAAACTTTTTATTAACTTTACAGTGATGAAAAAGATATCTGTCATATTTATTCTGCCGGACTTAGAAACCGGGGGAGCAGAAAGGATTGTTACTACTATAGCAAATCATCTCTCAAGAGATCGGTTTGAACCTAAGATTTTGCTGTTACGTAAACAAGGCGGATATCTGAATTTTCTGAAAAAAGACGTTGAAATTATCGACATCAATACTGAAAGAATAAGGCATTCATTAAAGCCTATTTTAGGAGAAATCTACAGAAGAAAACCCGATATTGTATTCTCCGGTTTTGGGGAAGTAAATGCTTATTTGTCTCTATTTATAAAGCTTTTTCCAAGAACAAAATTCATTGCCCGTGAAACCAATGTGGTGACGCAGCATGTCACACGGAAAGAAATTAAATTTTTCTATAATTTTTACAATAACTATCAAAAAATCATTGCTCAAAGTGATGATATGATGAAAGATCTTGTCGATAATTTTAATATTAAAAAGAAAAGAATTGTTAAGATCAATAATCCTGTAGACTTTGATTTTATTGAAGATAAAATGGCATTATCCTTAAAGCCTGAATGTTTCAAATACAACTATAAGAATGTAGTAGCAATTGGCAATTTATCATCCAGAAAGGGATTCGATAACCTGTTGAAAGTTTTTTCAAGACTGAAAAATGAAAATATTATGCTTCATATTTTAGGTGATGGAAAAGATAAAGATCTTCTGCTTCAGACAAAAGAACTTTTAGGACTGAAAAAAGTCATCTTCCATGGGAGACAGGAAAATCCTTATCAATATCTGAAATATGCAGATTTATTTGTCCTTTCTTCAAGGTATGAAGGTTTTCCAAATGTCCTTCTGGAAGCAGGTGCATGTGGAATTTATTCTCTGGCCAATAACTGTCCGGGCGGGATTAATGAGATTATCCAGCACAATGTAAACGGTGAAGTTTCAAATATTGAAAACTATGATGGGTTTGCCCATCAGATTGTAAGAGTGCTGCACAGCAATTATAATCGGGATGCTATAAAAAACTCGATTAAATCCAGGTTTTCGAAGAATATTATATTAGACAAATATGAGCAGGTTTTGCTGGATTTAATGAAATAGTATTGTCCTATTGTTTGTCTGATGGGGTTTTATTTTCTTAGATTTGGCCCCGTATAAAATAAATGTCAATGAATAAAATTCCCAAAATAGGATGCTCTTGTGAAAAACCCGATTCTAATTATACTGAATATAGAAGTTCAGAATTGGGTATAGATCATACTAACGGAAGATATGGAGAAGTAAGCATTCAACAGTGTAAATTGTGCCAAAGAATATGGATTCGTTATTTTGTTGAATATGAAAGTTTTTCAAAATCAGGAAGATGGTACAAAGGAATTGTTTCGAAAAAAGATCGTTTACAGATAACCCCGGAAAATGCAGTGGAGTATTTGGAAAACCTTGAATGGTATGTGTATGGAGGGTCATTTTTTGAAAGCACAGGTGAATTTGGGCAAGGAAAATTAAATATATAGTATTTGATGCTGATTTAATAAGTAAAACAGTACAATTAAATATCATATCAATGAAACCATTTATAACTGCTATTTTGATACTGAATGCTGTTGTAATAATGGCTCAGCAGAAGACGATCTCCAGAAAAGAATTATTAAAAACGGCTATTGATCAGACCATTAGATCTGCAGAAATTCAGGAAATAACAATGGCTGCAGGTCAGGGAGCTCCCGAACATCTGCATCCTTGTCCCGTTTTAGGAATGATAAAATCAGGGGAAGCTGTTTTTCAGATAGAAGGACAGCAGAAAGTGATACTTCATGAAGGCGATGCTTTTTATGAGCCTAAAAATGTAAAAATTCTTCATTTTGACAATACCTCAGCAGAAAAGCCACTTGTCTTCACCGCAATTTATCTGAAAGAAGGGAATGAAGAAAATATCAAGTTCATAAAATAATATTTTTCATAAAACTAAAGCATATAATTATCATTTTTAAAATTGATAAAACTCACTTTGGTGCTTGGTAATTTATATGTAAATTTGTGAGAATTAAGATAGATAATAATAAACAAATTCATACAATAACATGAGTCAATTCGATGTTACCGTAATAGGTTCTGGTCCCGGTGGTTATGTTGCTGCAATCCGTGCCGCACAGTTAGGTTTCAAAACAGCAATTATTGAAAAATATTCAACTTTAGGCGGAACTTGTCTTAACGTTGGATGTATTCCGTCAAAAGCACTTCTTGACAGCTCTGAGCATTTCGAAAATGCAAAACACAATTTTGCAGGTCACGGAATTATCATTAATGAGCCGCAAGCAGATATCGCAAGAATGATTGCGAGAAAAAATGAAGTAGTAGAGCAGACTACAAAAGGAATCAACTTCTTGATGGACAAAAACAAAATTACTGTTTTTGAAGGTCTTGGAAGTTTTGAATCTGCGACTCAGATTAAAGTTACAAAAAACGACGGTTCTACTGAAACCATCGATTCTAAATATACAATCATTGCAACAGGTTCTAAACCTTCATCTTTGCCTTTCATCACTTTAGATAAAGAAAGAGTGATCACTTCTACGGAAGCTTTAAATTTAAAAGAAATTCCTAAGCATTTAGTAGTAATCGGAGGTGGAGTAATCGGACTTGAATTAGGTTCAGTTTATCTGAGACTTGGAGCTCAGGTTACTGTTGTTGAATTTATGGATAAAATCATCCCTACAATGGATGGAGCTTTAAGCAAAGAATTGACTAAAGTTCTGAAAAAGCAAGGTATGAAATTCATGCTTTCTACAGCAGTTTCTGCAGTGGAAAGAAATGGAGATACAGTAAAAGTAACTGCAAAAGACAAAAAAGGAGAAGAAGTTTCTGTTGAAGGAGACTACTGTTTAGTTTCTGTAGGTAGAAAACCTTATACAGACGGTCTTGGATTGGAGAAAGCTGGTGTAGAACTTGACGAAAGAGGAAGAGTAAAAACAAATGATCATTTACAGACCAATGTTGCAAACATTTATGCAATCGGTGATGTAATTAAAGGAGCGATGTTGGCTCACAAAGCTGAAGAAGAAGGAGTTTTTGTTGCTGAAACTTTGGCTGGACAAAAACCTCACATCAATTATAATTTAATTCCTGGAGTGGTATACACATGGCCGGAAGTTGCTGGAGTTGGTAAAACTGAAGAGCAATTGAAAGAAGAAGGTGTAGCTTACAAAGTTGGGTCTTTTCCGATGAGAGCTTTAGGAAGAAGCCGTGCAAGTGGCGATATCGATGGTTTGGTGAAAATCATCGCTGACGAAAAAACTGATGAAGTTCTTGGTTTCCATATGATTGGAGCAAGAGCTGCAGATTTAGTTGCTGAAGGTGTAATTGCAATGGAATTCCGTGCAAGTGCAGAAGATATCGCAAGAAGTTCTCACGCCCACCCTACGTATGCAGAAGCGATTAAAGAAGCTGCATTGGATGCTACGGGAAAAAGACCAATCCATATGTAATATTTGATTAAAGATTTAATCATTTAAATATTTAAAAATAATAGGCTGTTTCTTTTGAGACAGCCTATTTTGCGCTATTTATGGCATGAAAATGGAGATAGATTTTTGAAAATTTAATAGATGAAAAAGATTTTTATCAGTTGGATGCTTTTGGCAGGGATCAGCTCATTGGCCCAGGAAGCAGGAAAGGCAGGAGAATTATTAAAAAATGAAGCTTCTACCACAGAAATGAGAGCTTCTAAAAGCCCGGATGAAAAAAATAGAACTTTTGATCAGTCGAGATCAGGAAATACTCCGATTCCTCAGAGAAATAGAAATGAAAACAGAATAAAAAGCCCTAACTATCAATGGAACAGAAATTACGGTTATGCCGAAGTTTTTCTGAGAATTCCTGAACAGGGCTTTTTTACAGTTGAGGTTGGTGATCAGATGATGGCAAACGGCTCCGGAAAATACAGATTTTTTGATTTGTCTTCAGGAAGAATGCCTATCTCCATCTACGAGAATGGTTTTCTGATTTACAGAACCACCTTGATGCTTCGCAATAACAGTAGAGTGGTACTCGATTTCTTCACCAATGAAGGTTTGTATCTTCTGGATTCTTATCCTGTTCAGGGCCAGTATGGCTTTAATGACTGGAATGATGTATGGAATAATCCGTACGGAAATCAGTCAGGAGACTGGTCTCATCAGGGAAATGTAATGGATAATAATTCTTTCCGTCAGTTTTTTGATATGATGATGAGGAATGAGAAGTTTGACGATGGGAAAGTTGCCATGATCAATCAGCAGATGCGGACTTCTATGTTTACTTCTGCACAGATCAGGGACCTTGTAAAAGCGATCAGTTTTGATGATAAAAAACTGGCATTAGCAAAATCTATGTACCGCAGTTGTGCTGATAAAAATAATTATTTCGTGGTCTATGATGCTTTTGATTTTGAAAGCAGCAAGCGGGAACTGATGGATTATATTTCTAAATTATAGTATCGAATAGGAACGGGCTTTTAGCCCGTTTTATTTTTTACATAAGTTTCATTTTGTCATAAAACTTTGAATATTTCGGGGTAATGTTGAATTGTATTCCAAAAGTTACTCCTTTAAAATACTTTTCTTTATGAATAGGGAAAGCGTATCCTGTATTGAGAAAGATTGCATTAAATAATGAAAATCCCACCCTTGGTTCCAATGAATACGGATTGCCTGATATTCCAAACAATAGTCCGGCGCGGATAAAATTAATATTCACCTCCGGAATGAATTTGTCCGTCTGATTGACATGGGTGTAGAGTAAGGAAGGTCCCCAAATAATAGATCCATCATAGGTTTCACCGAATCTATATTCTAATCCTGCCTGCAGGACATTTCTTCCGGTATACCGGTACGAAAGGTTAATTGCTGTTTTTTCCAATAATTGAGCTTTTGAAAAGGCAGCAGAGAGAAGGAGGAGTAGAATGAAATGTTTTTTCATGTTTTGTTTTTTGTTCAAATGTACAGGTTTTACAACCTTTATTAAAGATTAAAAAAGATCTTCAAAAGATTATAGTTGTATTGACTAGGTTGGCATCTTCAAATTTCCGTACCTTTGTCAGCTAATTTTATCATCAATGCAACTCGGAAAAACTCAAACTTTAACAATTTCAGAAAAAATTAATTCAGGATGGTTCCTCGCGGACGAATCCGGTGAAAGAGCCTTTCTGCCTAAAATTTTCATTCAGAATGAAAAAGAAATAGGCGAGGAGGTTGAAGTTTTTGTGTATCAGGATGATGATAAATTGAAGGCAACTACTGAAATTCCATTGGCAGAAGTAGGAGAATTTGCAGTAATGAGCTGCGTACAAAGTCTTCCGAGCGGAGCATTTATGGATTGGGGAATCATTAAAGATTTATTTATCCCTTACAAACAGCAGAAAACCAAAATTTTAGAAGGAAAAAGGTATCTGGTTTATCTTTATGTAGATGAAGATATGGAGCTGATCACAGGAACTACAAAATTCAAGAGAAACCCGCAATATGAGGATCTTGAGTTCAAAAAAGGAGATAAGGTAGACCTGATCATGATGAATGAAAGTGAGTTGGGCTGGAACGTTATCATCAACAAACAGTACATTGGTTTGATATACGCTTCAGATGTTTTCAAAAAACTATATCCTTTATCGGAAGAAAACGGGTATATCAAAACAATACGTGAGGACGGGAAAATAGATATTTCCTTACAGCCGGAAGGGTTTGAAAATATTGACGAGTTCAAGCAGAAAATCCTGAACAAGCTGGAAGAAAATTATGGACTTCTGTATGTTTCAGATAAATCTTCTCCTGAGGATATTCAGGCTGAACTTCAGATGAGTAAGAAAAACTTCAAAAAGGCGATCGGTGGACTATATAGAGATAAGGTTATCGATATTTTGGAAGATAAGATCAAATTATTATAAAATAAAAAACGAGCAGAAATTTCTGCTCGTTTTTTTGTTACTCTCTGTTTTTAATCAGAAGCCATCCGTTGTAGATTCTTCCGTCAGAAACTTTTATAGTATACCAGTAATTTCCTGTAGAGATGGGTTGAGATTCATATCTTCCGTCCCATTGGAAAGGTTTCTTTTTAATGACTTCTTTATAGATTATAGCTCCTTTCCTGTCATATAAATATACTTCTGTTCCAGGATAGTTTTCCAGTCCGGCTATTCTCCATGTATCATTAATTCCGTCGCCGTTAGGACTGATTGCATTAGGGATATTGAATATCGAGAAGTTTTTCTGCCCGATAATACATCCGGATTTTGTTCTTACATACACCGTATATTCTCCCATATTTAGATTGGTGAAAATATTAGAATCCTGCCATGTGAAATTATTTAAAGAGAATTCGTAGTTTCCACTCTGAGAAAGAATAACTGTTGCTGTATTATTGGTAATATTCACAGAAACAATATGGGCTAAAACAGAATAGCTTACCTGAGTAGAACTGGTACTTTCACATCCGAAAACATTGGTTACTTTCACGGTGTAAGTTCCCGGAGTAGATACTGTAATAGTTGGGGTGGTTGCTCCGGTATTCCATTCATAAGATTTGAACCCAGGTCCTGCATCCAGAATGACCGATTTTCCTTCACAGAAATCAAGTTGATTAGGAAGCTGAACAAAAGGTTTGGGATTAAGGGTAAGATTGAGTCTGACAACTTTAAAACATCCGTCTGGAGTTGCTACTTTAACGTGGAGAAGGGTTGTTCCGACATTTAACACATACGCTGAAGGATTGGCAATAGGATTTCCTGACGTATCCGTA
The DNA here is from genome assembly GCF_059420365.1 of Chryseobacterium sp. GW821-FHT04C04. Lineage (NCBI taxonomy): Bacteria > Pseudomonadati > Bacteroidota > Flavobacteriia > Flavobacteriales > Weeksellaceae > Chryseobacterium > Chryseobacterium sp. GW821-FHT04C04. Next base: position 437,046 of record NZ_JBWKTO010000004.1, read on the forward strand.
TAGGTGAAAATATAACCGCCAGGATTATTAATAATACCCGCTTCATACGAATGAAGGTTGACTACCATTGAAGTGGCAGTAGTAGTATTACACTGTACATGTGTAACATCTTTAGCGGGAACATTATCTATAGATAGAGTCACGGTTATAGCCAATTTTTCAGACTCACAGTTGTTTAATGTTTGCGTTACGTAATATGTTTGTCCATTTACAAGAGGAGTTGTCATAGGTATTACAGCTCCGGCTGCATTATAAAATATCAGTGAGTTTCCTGTTACAACTAGTTTATCCAAAGTAGGATTGGCAGAAGCACAGAAATCCTGGTTGGCATTTGCTGTTGGTTTAGGAGTACTGTTTACTGTGGCCTGAATAGCTGTTTTATTACTTTCACAACCATTAATAGTCTGAGATGCATAATAGGTTTGTCCATTAACAAGAGAAGTAGTTGCCGGTAAAATGTTTCCTGCGGTGTCATACCATTTGATATTCTGCCCTGTGATCTGAATGTCAGAAACTTTTGGGTTGCTGGTAGCGCAGAAAGTTTGCTGGATATTTACAGCAGTTGGAAGAGAGGGTGATATTACAATCACATTCTGATTTTGGGTAGCTGTATTTCCATTTCCGTCATTATATATCCAATGAATGATATAGGTTCCAGGAGTTGAATAAGATAAAGGGTCTGTAGTTGTTGCAGTAACTGTACCAGCACAGTTATCTGTAGCAACAGGGAAATTGGTAATTGTGGTATGACAGTCTCCTGTAATATCTGCTAGAGTAGCAATATTCGGAACCGGAGCGATATTGTCACCCACAACAACGTTTACTGTAAAAGTGCCGTCGCAGGCTCCCGATCCTGAAACCTGACATGTATAGGTGCCTGCATGAGCTATTGTTGCATTAGGGATAGTTGGGTTTTGCTGGTTAGAAGTGAAACCATTTGGACCCGTCCAGTTGTATGTTGTTCCTCCGGTAGCATTAAGTTGGATTGTATGGTTAGGACATACGGGAGAATTAGACGTAACAACAGCTGATGAAGTACAATCCTGAAATTTAGCAATGAAAATATCATTTCCACCTCCAGGTGACTGCTGAAATGTACCGGTTGTTGCAATACCAGATGTATTTCCACCTGACATTCCCGTCAGATAAATTGCTCCATCATTATCTTTTGTAACTTCTCCTTGCTGTGTAGCACCGTTTCCTGTATAATAAGTACCCCATTCTTTTACATCATTTGGACTGTATTTAATTAAAAATGTAGCATTATACATTGCAGGCATACCCATATATGCTCCGGGAGTAGATATGTCAGGCTGCCCACTTGAATGTAGTCCTGTAAAAAAAACGTTTCCGGAAGTGTCGGGATATGCCAATAATTGAAAAGAACCTGTAAAATCGAAATAGCTTTTTGTAATAGCATGCGTGGCTAAGTTTACCCGCCATATTCCTGGCTGTCCCATGGGAAAAGCAGTCGTAGTATACCTCCCTGGGAGAATTAAAGTATTATTTACAATTCCCGCCTTCCATATTTGTTCTGAGCCAGCGTTCCCATAATAGCTTGATTTGAGAATATTATTTCCTGATTTTGAGAGTCTGAGATATATTCCGTCTGATTCACCTCCTTTTAAAGGCTGAAAAGCATTCACCATAGGAATGGTTGAAGATTGTGTTGCTCCAATTATTTCAAGATTAATGCTCGAGGAGAGAATCTGAAAAATAGAAGTAGAGCCGTCACTTCGTCCAAAATATGTTGCCCAGTCAATATTACCAGTTGTTGAATTTAAAGATGCTAAAATACCATCTGTATATCCGATAGGCGTTGACTTTGCGGGTTGCATTGCATTGACAGTAGGAAAGTCAAGGCTAAAGGAATCACCACCAATATATACATGATTTTGATTGTAAGAAACAGTATACAGTTTGCTTTGCCTGCTTGAAACAAATTCTTTTTGAAAAGCAAAACTCCCGTTATTATTAAATTTTACTAAAATAATATTTTCATTGTATTGCCCTCTTTGAACGGTTCCACCAGCATAAATATTAAAGCTTTCATCAAAATCTACATCTGCAAATACATCAGTCAATCCAAAACCATAATAGGTTCCCCAAAGTTTTTGTCCATTTTTTGTCAGCTTCATCAGGAATGCATCAAGAGCGCCGGCCACGTTTTGTTGATAGGTGCCGGATGTCGCAAAATTAGTACTACTATTGGTTGTACCAAATAAGTATCCTGTACTTTGAGAATCTGTTTTGATTCTCCCGTAGTCTTCTCCATATCCTCCTGCATAACTTCCCCATATCCTTGTAGGTACAGGATCTATGATAATTGTTTTATCAGAAGTATTCAATGGAGCATTAAATCCAAAAGTACGATCCCCAAGATTTTTAAAAGAAACATCAATGCTTGTTTTTGTATTTCCCATAATCCAGCTGTTAGGAATATTTTCATAGATTTCTCCAAAACGTACATTCATGGTTAGTTTTCCCTCTTTGATCAGAGTAGGAGCCCCATTAAATTTCATTTTAATATCTGAAACTTTTCCCCCAGGATTGATGATGAAATTATATTCGATAGGTTTTATCGTGTCGTTGGGTTTGAAGAAAACCAGATCTATATGAGGGTATATATTCTTGTATCGGATTTTTCGATACCGGTAAACGTTGGCTACTCCTTTTGGATGATTGGGCAGGTTGTAATAATTATCATAATCAGAAGATTTTCCTTCTGATGAAATGGCTGCTTTTTTATTAGAATCTACAAGTTCAATATCTACTCTGTGTATAAGCTTTTCATAAATATATTCATCAATATTATAATGACTGGGGCTTGAAACTGTATTTTCTGTCTTTTTTGAAAAATTAGGATTTGCCGTTTTCTTGGTTTCATAAATATCATAAGAAAAACCATTAGAACGAAGCTGTACATTCAGGCCATTAGAATGGAAAAGATATTTGACATCTTTATTTTCTTTCCCGTCCTGATCAATAATCTGGCCTTTGTTTTCGTAGAAATAATAGGAGTTGTTGTCAGTAATCTTTTTTTGTGAAAATAGAAGGACTGCGCTCAAAACCGAGAACAGCGAAAGAATTTTCTTCATCAGGTTATTAATTTTGCGGCAAAGATATAAAAATAGCTTTCTCGATAGACATTAAGTAATCACAATGTTAAATTCAAAAAATATGATGGATATCATAAAATGAATGTTTAATTTTTTTGTTTAACAATTTTGTCAAAAATAAAATTTAATATAAATTTGCACAAATTTGTTTAACAAAAATGTCAAATCAAGCAAAAAAAGACCAAACACAGGAATTGATCAAAGAGACAGCGAAGAATTTGTTCTTTGTGAAAGGAAAATTTGATGCTACTACGCAGGAGATTGCAGATGAAGCAGGGGTGAACAGAACCCTTATTAATTACTATTTCCGTTCAAGAGATAAGCTTATCCAGATCATCTTTGACGATGCGCAGAGAGTAGAGCAGGAAAAATCGAAGATCATTCAGAATTCTGATCTGCCTTTTAAAGAAAAGATCGGCAAATTTATAGAAAGCAGTCTTTCTACAAGTCTTCAGTACCCGTATCTGGAAACGTATATCGTATCACAGATCAATAAAGGGACCTGCCATCACAGAGAAATTGAAGAAGATATCCTGAACGAGATGTATAGTGATATCGAAAAAGAAATGGAATTGGGAAATATTGAGAAAATGGCTCCGGTTCAGTTTATTCTGAATATGGTGTCGTTATTGGTGTTCCCAAGCGCCATAAGACCATTATTTATGGAGAATTTGTTAATTAATGATGAAGAATATGATAAGATAATTTCTGAGCGAAAAGAGATTATTATCAATATGTTGTTCAAAAACTAAAAAAAACTAAAGTATTTCTCAAAGTAATTCGTCATTTAGAAATAAATAATGACTGAAAAAAATTAAGTAAAAAAATAAACGAAGTATAAAATTATGAATAGAAAACGTATAACTGCTACAAAGCTAAAAATTGGGATAGCTTCAGCATTTATGATTTTCGGCTTTTCATTAGTATCTGCACAACAGCAGGTCTCCTTGCAAGAGGCCATCAAGCAGGCACTTCAGAATAAGGCAGAAGCTAAAAAAGCAGCCTTACAGATCAAAAAAGCTGAATATAAAATAGATGAGGCCAGAGCAGGAGCTTTACCTCAGATAACCGGTACGGCAGGTTTAACTTACAATCCGATTATCCAGCAATCATTACTGGAGTTTGGTGGACAGAGAATAACTGCTCAGCTGGGACAGCCCTGGAGTACTAATGCAGGGGTAAATGTTCAACAGGCAATATTTGATCAAAGAGTTTTTACCGGCCTTAAAGCAGCAAAGTCAACAAGAGAATTTTACATCCTGAATGCTCAGCTGACCAATGAACAGATTATTGAAAATGTAGCAACAGCTTATTATCAGGTATTTGTACAGGAAGAAAATCTTAAAACAGTTGAGGTAAGCTATACAAATACTGAAAAAGTAAGAAATGTGATCAAAAGTCTTGTAGACAATGGGCTGGCAAAATCTATAGATCTTGATCGTACCAATGTACAGTTGACAAATATTGGATCAAACAGACAACAGCTGATCAATTCAGTTGAACTTTCAAAAAATGCTTTGAAGTTTTATATGGGAGTTCCCATTGATTCCAGTATAGAGCTCGAAGAAAAAACTATTGAACCGAGACCTGAGCTAATGATCAGCAATGTGGACCTCAATAACCGATTGGAGATGAAAGTGAAGAATAAGAACAGAGAACTTCTTGTGTTCAATAAAAAAGCGACAGAAGCCTATCTTTATCCAACCGTAAGTCTGCAAGCCAATTATGCCTGGGCAGCTACAGGGAAAAAATTTCCTCTTACCAATGGTTTGAGCAATGGGGTACTTTGGAGTGACTATTCAGCAATAGGATTAAATATTAATGTACCGATCTTTACGGGAGGAGCTACAAAAGCTAAGATACAACAAGCTGAAATTGACATTCAGGATTTGGATTTGGATATTCAGAATACCCAATTGACTTTAAATCTGGATTATAAAAATGCGATTTCAAATATGGAAAATTCCATTATCAATATCCAGAGCATGAAAGATAACGTAGATCTTGCAGAAAGAGTTCAGAAGAATACTCAGGCAAACTATCAATATGGTTTAGCAACCCTTACAGAAGTATTGGATTCTGAAAATGCTTTGACGCAGGCAAAACAGAACTATTCTAATGCATTGCTGGATTACAAACAGGCAGAGATCAAGCTGATAAAAGCTAAGGGTGAACTAAACACACTACAAAACTTATAATAAACTAAAATGAAAAAAACTTTAATATATATCATCGTAGCAGCTGTACTTGTAGGTTTAGCCGCTTATAAGATTGCCGGTAACAAAGAAAAGCAGACTAAGGAAGTACAAGAGGTTGCCAAGCAGGTAGATAAAATCAACGTTAATATTGTAACCGTTACAAGAGAAAATATTGATACAGACTACTCAGCCAACGGAACTTTTCTTCCAAAACAGGAAATGAACCAGTCTTCTGAAATTGCAGGACGTATTGTAAATGTTTTGGTTAAAGAAGGTTCAAGAGTTTCAGCAGGTCAGGTCTTAGCAACCATAAAAAGAGATGCTATCGAAGTTGATGTTAGCCAGGCTCAAAACAACTTACAGAATGCAATCATTGACAACCAACGTTATGAAAACGCATACAAAACAGGTGGAGTTACAAAACAACAGGTTGATAACTCAAGATTACAGCTGAAAAATATGCAGGCTGCTGTTAAAGCTCAGGGAGTAAGAGTAAATGATACAAGTATCCGTGCAGGAATCAGTGGGACGATCAATAAAAAAATGGTTGAGCCGGGAACAGTAGTTTCTATAGGAACTTCCATGTTTGAAATCGTTAATATCAACAGCCTTAAACTTTCTGTGTTGGTAGATGAAAGTCAGATTGGCAGAATTGCACTTGGTCAGGAGGTTCCAATTAATGTGAACGTTTTACCAGAAGATTCTTTCAGTGGTAGAATTACATTTATTGCTCCTAAAAGTGATGCTACTTTAAATTTCCCGGTAGAAATTGAGGTTCAGAATAAAGGAAATTTAAAAGCAGGGATGTATGCAACGGCTACATTTAAAACCAATCATGGTGCGGAAACCCAAAATATGTTGACTGTTCCTGCAGAAGCTTTTGTAAACGGAGTAAGTTCAGGTCAGTTATTTATTGTAAACAATGGTACTGCTAAATTAATTAAGGTTCAGACCGGAAAAGTATACGGTGACAAAGTTCAGATCTTAAGCGGACTGAATGGAGGGGAGCAGGTAGTTACCAGCGGACAGATTAACCTTGATAATGGTTCGAAAATCAATATCGTAAAGTAAGCAGAAGATGAAGTTAGCAGAAATATCCATTAAAAGACCATCGCTGGTTATCGTACTATTTACGATACTTACGCTGGGTGGTTTATTAAGTTACTCCATGATGGGGTATGAGTTGATTCCAAAGTTTGAAACCAATATGGTAACCATTTCTACGGTATATCCGGGAGCTTCGCCTGCTGAGGTTGAAACTTCGGTAACCCGAAAAATTGAAGATGCTGTTGGTTCTTTGGAAAACGTGAAAAAAGTAGAATCTTCATCTTACGAAAGTTTATCAGTTATCATGGTGCAGCTGAATACAGGTGCCGATGTAAACTATGCTTTGAATGATGCACAGAGAAAAGTAAATGCTATTTTGGCAGATCTTCCTGACGATGCAGATCCTCCTTCTTTGCAAAAGTTCTCATTGGATGATCTTCCGATTATGACTTTGAGTATTTCCAGTGATAAACTGAATAATAAAGATCTCTATGATCTTTTAGATAAAAAAATAGAGCCTATTTTTTCCCGTGTAAACGGTGTTGCTCAGGTAGACCTTGTAGGAGGGCAGGAAAGAGAAATTCAGGTCAATTTAGATGAAAAGAAAATGCAGGGATACGGTCTTGCTATTGCAGATGTACAGCAGGCAATTCTTTCTTCCAATCTGGATTTCCCGACGGGAGCTTTGAAAACAAGGACTTCAAGATCTACGATCAGACTTTCTGGAAAGTATAAAAATGTTGCGGAGATGAATAACCTTGTCGTTTCCAATAAAAATGGAGCTCAGGTTCGTTTATCTGATATTGCAACCGTTTTCGATACACAGAAAGATGTAGAGAAAGTGGCAAGATATAACCAGAATTCAACGATTTTACTTCAGGTTAAAAAACAATCTGATGCCAATGCGGTTTCAGTTTCAGAATTAATTAAGAAAACAATCGCTGATGTTCAGACCAATTATAAAACTCAGGCGATTAAAATAAATATTGTAGATGATACAACAGACTTTACGCTTGAAGCTGCAGACCATGTAATTTTCGATTTATTCTTAGCGATTATCCTGGTAGCGGTAGTAATGTTATTGTTCCTTCATAACATCAGAAACGCATTTATCGTAATGGTTTCTATTCCGATGTCATTGATTGCAACGGTGATTGGAATGTATCTGATGGGGTATACCTTAAACCTGATGAGTTTACTGGGACTTTCATTAGTGGTTGGTATTCTTGTGGATGATGCGATTGTAGTTTTGGAGAACGTTTATCGTCACATGGAGATGGGAAAAAGCAGAATTCGTGCGGCATATGATGGAGCTTCGGAAATTGGATTTACCGTAACGGCGATTACATTGGTAATTGTGGTGGTATTCTTACCAATTGCAATGAGTTCAGGATTGGTTGCTGATATCCTGGCACAGTTCTGTGTTACCGTAGTTATTGCGACAATGTTCTCGTTATTGGCGTCATTTACGATTATTCCTTGGTTATCTTCAAGATATGGTAAATTGGTACACCTTTCAGGTAAAAACCCTTTTGAGAAGTTTATTCTTTGGTTCGAAAAGCAATTGGAGAAATTCACACACTGGATTACAGGAATTCTGGAATGGTGTTTGAAAACGACATTAAGAAGAGTAATGACGGTTATTATAACATTTATTATTTTGATCTCTTCATTTATGTTGGTTGCATTTGGATTTATCGGAGGTGAATTCTTCCCTAAAATGGATAGAGGACAATTCCTTGTTCAGATGGAATTACCAAAAGATGCTTCTGTAGAAAAAACCAATCAGGTTACTCTTGCCGTTGAAAAATATCTGAGAGAAGACAAAGATGTTGTCGATATGATCACGACAGTTGGTCAGCAGTCATCAGGTTTTGGTGGGGCACAGGCTACATTGTATCAGTCAGAGATTCAGGTGATTTTGGTAGATAAATCTGAGCGTAACGAAAGTACAGATATCAAGTCTGCAAGAATCAAGAGAGCTTTAGAAGAAAAGTTCACAGGAGTTGAATTTAAAACGGCACCGATTGGATTAATGGGAGCAGATAATGCACCTATTGAAATGGTAGTGACAGCTCAGGATAATGAAACAGCAAATAAAGAGGCCAACAGAATTCTTGAGTTACTTAAAAAAGTTCCTGGTTCTGTAGATGCCGAATTATCAACTGATGCTGGAAGTCCTGAAGTACAGGTGAATATCGACAGAGATAAAATGGCTTCTTTAGGCTTAAATCTTTCTAGTGTAGGACAAACAATGCAAACTGCATTTAACGGAAATACAGACGGAAAATTCAGAGCTGGAGAATATGAATATGATATTAATATCCGTTTTGGAGATGCGAACAGACAATCTATTGAAGATGTAAGAAATCTTATGTTTACCAATCCTAAAGGAGAGCAGGTAAGATTGAGCCAGTTTGCAGAAGTAAAAATGGGTTCAGGACCAAGTTTGTTGGAGCGTAGAGATAAAGCACCTTCTGTAAAGGTAAAATCTAAAGTAGTAGGTCGTCCTGTAGGGGATGTTGCCAATGAATGGGCTGCTCAATTTATGGACAACGAAAAGACCAAACCGGCAGGAGTAAGCTACATCTGGAGCGGTGATATGGAAAACCAGACCGAAGGTTTCGGTACTTTAGGGATTGCATTGATGGCTGCTATTGTATTGGTTTATTTGGTAATGGTTTCATTATATGACTCATTTGTATATCCGTTCGTGGTATTATTTTCCATCCCTCTGGCATTGATCGGGGTAATGGTGATTCTTGCCATCACCGGAAATTCATTAAACATATTTACGATGCTGGGGATGATCATGTTGATTGGTTTGGTCGCGAAGAACGCCATTATGATTGTCGACTTTGCGAATATGAGAAAAGAGGCGGGTGCAAGTACGCATGATGCTTTGATTCAGGCAAACCACGCACGTCTTCGTCCGATCCTTATGACCACTATTGCGATGATCTTCGGTATGATCCCGATTGCAATTGCAAAAGGTGCCGGAGCAGAAATGAACAACGGATTAGCTTGGGTAATTATCGGTGGTTTGACATCGTCATTATTCCTGACGCTAATTATTGTACCGGTAGTTTATTCATTATTTGACTCTATCTTAAGAAGAATGGGCAAACATGAAAAAGTAGATTATGAAACTGAAATGAAAGCTGATTATGTGCATAGAGAGCTAAGTGAAGATGGATTTACTACAAAACATGTAGACTAAAATATAACAACCTTTAATTAACCGAAAGCGCCTCAGATTTTCTGAGGCGCTTTTTTATATCTATGTTTTATCAATTGGGTGACTTACTTCTGGTTGTGCCGCCAATGGATAAATTTCTGGATTGATTGTGGATCATTTTTGAACCAGAGATCCATATCCTTTAAAAGTTCTCCCTTTTCTTTGGAGATGATCATATTGTTTTTCAGAATTTGTTCCTTATATTCTTTCTGAGTTTCTGCTTTTGCTTCTGCAGTTTTGGAGTAGACGAAAAAGAAGACTCCAAAGCTGATGATAAGCATTGCGAAAGAAGAAATCCATACATATAAACTCAAGCGCGGAACCAGTAATCGCGAATTAAGACGCTTTATGTTTTCTTCAGTCTTTGTCTTGTAAAAAGAATTTAAATATCTTAAATCAGGCTCTATGTGCATCGTTTTAAGCTCTGTAATTTTATATTCAAGCTGTGTTATCGCTTGCTCAATCTCTATTGCGATTTTCTCTTCTCTTTGAATGTTGGAATTTATTTTCTCAGCATTGGAAGATATAATTTTTACTAATTCCTGGTGGGTGTATTCTGTCATTTGCAATTTTTTAAATAATAATTTATTCGGATAATAAAATCTTTTTACGAATTATTTTTTATAAACATTCAAGTGTTCAAGATTTTTTATTGAATATGTATTTAATTCGTTTAAATGATGGATTTTCAATCATTTAACATAATAAAATAATTCTCCTTTGGGTTGAATTATTTGATATTTTTAATTCAAATTTAAAACTAATTATCAACGATTTAAAAAAACAATTATGAAAAAAACAGTTTTATTAATTACATTATTAATAGCAGGGGTAGTAAGTGCATTTCCTTTCAGAACTTCTTGTGGGAAAGTTCTTCAAGTTAGTCAAACTATAGCTAATAATATGTCACAGAATCAATTATCAAATTACCTTACTGACTTGAATGGTGAAACATGTCCTCAACATTCAAACTCTACAGTAATAACTGTGATTTACAGTCACTAATTAAAAAATAGCTAATAAAACCGTCATAAGTTTGACAGTTTTATTATAATTAAAAAGAGATGAAAAAAATTATATCATTGTTAAATTTATTATTAGTAACATTTGTTTTCTGTCAGAAAAAGTTTGATGTGGTTTTTGAAGCTGATTATAAATTAAACTATAAGCTTAGTCAATCCAGTAATTATAAAAAAATGACAACTTTTGCTCTGTTAATAAATCAGGAAGCTTCTTTTTTTAAAAATATGAATAAATATATAGCAGATTCTCTGGAAATAGAAAAGGTAGACATTCCTTTAAATGAATCAATGAAATATGTAACCGATTTTAGGGAAACAATTGGAACGACGTCTGCCAAACTGTATGTTACAACAGAAATTAATTATGCTGATTATTCTTATGAAGAAATAAACAGTATTAATTGGAAAATTAAAAATGAGTTCAAGACGATATTAGGATTTAAGTGTCAAAAAGCAGAAACAACAAAATATGGGAGAACCTGGACGGCTTGGTTTACAAATGATATTCCATTTCAATATGGTCCTTATAAATTTAATGGACTTCCAGGTTTAATCACAGAATTGTATGATACTAAAGATGATTACCATTACACATTATATTCTTTCAGAAAAAGAAAATATACTTGCAAGTCTGCTAATATTGCTCTGAAGGCAAAGGTAGCTACAAAAGAAAAGATCTGGGGGCTTTTAAAAAATAAAATTGCCGGCAGAATGCAAATTCATGAACAGTTTATTGAAAATAAAGAGGATTTGGAAATGATTAGAAGAAATGCCATAGAGGCTGAAAAAAATTTAAATCCTATCGAATTAAGCATATACTGAAAACACCTTTTTTAAGATATTTCTTTTATAAAAAAAGCTTCCAGAATACACTGAAAGCTCTTATATATTGTAATAAAAAAAATTAGTCTGCCATTGCTTCTCCGGACTTTCTATACACGAAATTTCCGTAGATATGTCTTCTTGCAAAACGGCTTGGTGAATCAGCGTTGACCATTTTGATGTAGGTATTTCTTGGAACTCCAATATACTCATACATGTTTCCATTCAAATGCTGAACAGTCAAAATCGATTTTTCAAGATAAAAATCCTGAATGTTAGATTTTGTAGTCGTTTCTGTGTATTCTTCTTTATATTTTTCCTGTGTTTCGGTATTAATGCTCACCAAAAAATGGTAAGCTTCAATTACAGACTTGCTTTTTTCTTCAGCTTCAAGTTTTCCAGCCTCATCATTTATGAATTTATCAGGATGTGTATCCTTCATCACATTTCTGTAAATTGTTTTCAATTCTCTTAAAGTAACATTTTTATCTACCCCAAGAAGTGTTCTGTGCTCACCAATTTTTTTCATATCTCTAATCCTTATTTTCGGGGTGCAAAATTAAGGATTTTAATTTGATAAACCATAACTTATTCATTATTAATTTATTTAGCACGTTATAAGATGATAATATGATTGTGACTATAGACGTATGAAATTTGTACAATTAACTTTTACAATTAGTTAAACTGCGAGTACAGGTTTTTATTCAATTTAAAATAAATAAAACCGTTCTTAAAATCAATTACAGTATTGAATCTTTTTAAAAACTGATTTCCAAAAAATCCTGCCATCTTTACTGTAGAATCAATTCCTTCTGTCGAGCCGGAAAGGGTAATCGGCAGGTTATAAAGATATTTCTGAGCGAATTTCACAGCCGGGCAAAGAACAACGGGCATTTCATATACAGAGCCATCTGAACCCTGGGCAGTAGCTTTTCCTATGGTTTTCATGGTTTTGGACAAAGCATTGTTTTTCGCAAAAGGAGAAGCTATAGTAAGCGCATCATCCGCACCGCTGTCGAGTCCGAAGAGTCCAGAATATTCTTTGCCATTCACAATAATACTGCTTTCTACAGAGGGGTAGTTGTCCACCATGTGAAGTTTCATTTTCTCATATCCAGCCATGTCAATGGAAAAATTACTTTCTTCATAAAACCGGATTTCGTTTTTATGGTAATCAACTTCAATGATTTTTCCCTTCATCATATCTGTTCCGAAAACCCCGTCAAAATTGGCAGAATCATAGGGGATAAGAGTAAATTGGATATCGTTTTTCTGGATATTTCCGAACTGTACTGTATTGTGGCTGCTGTATTCCACGATATTCACACCGTTTGACCCCTTGTTTTCAGATTTTCCGTCAATTTTCAGCGGTACTTTTTTCTTTGAGTTGATATTGATAACAGAACCATCAGCACCCGTATCAAACAGGAATTTAATGCTGTCGGTTTTATTCACTTTACAATACACATAAATGGAATTGTTTTCCAGCGAAAAAGGAATGACAGTTGGTGATTTTTGAGCAGATATTGCGGTACAAAATAGCGATGTCAGGAAAATAACAATGAGTTTCATGTAAATAGTTTTTAGATGGACGAAAATAAATGGAATTATCGCTTTTCCAAAGAAATAACAGACCATTAACCCTCCTTTAACCGTTCCTTAACTGTTCTCATTCTATTATCCCACAACTTATTCTCATAAAAAAACAGTACCCAATCCGGATACTGTCATTATATTTTAATAATTAAATTTTACAATCAACTCTAAGGCTCTTCGCAAGTTCTCTTCAGTTTTGTAAAGATCTTGTCAAAATCCTTATAAGATGTTTCTTCATCATTACGTTTTTGTCTGAAGCTGCTGTTGGCACAGTTATGAAAGCCCAGACCTATCATATCGATCAAAGCATAATCTTCCTTTTGTGGGTCACTCATCTTCGTATTGAATCTTGACATTACCCCCTGTGGATCAGAATTGTTTTTGCTTTTAAGCTCAATATAGTTTTTCCAGGCGGCAAACATCTTTTCTCTGTCAGGAGACGATATAGCGTCAATCTGCTCTCTGCAGGTATTATAATATTTACTGTTTTTAAGGGTGAAAGGATCAGAATACGCGATAATTTCTTCTTTATTCAGCTGGTATTCGTTTTCAAATGATTCCATGACTTCTTGCTGAAGCTTTTTCCATCTTGGAAGATCAATTATTTTAAGGCTGTACAATTCCTTTTTCTTTTCCTCATACTGCTTTTCAAGATTCTCTAGGTAAGTTTCTCTGTTTTGACGGATTTCTTCAAGCTGGGAAAGTTTAAAAACAGGTCGGGTATCAAATACAACCCCATTGAATTGGTATAAAAGCTTATTGACTCCGTCTATTTCTTCTTTTTTATATTTAGCCGAGTCAAAATACCCTTGATTGTCACAATTAAAAGTCTGATAGCTGTAAGGAGTCAGATTGTTTGCTTTAGCAGGAGTTTTTTGCCCCCATATAGTAATGGATAAGGCCAAAGCAAGCCCAATCATCATTTTTTTCATGCACATAAATTGTTGAAAGAATCCGAATTTTCTGAATTTCTATGCAAAATTAAGGCTTTAAATTCGAAATCTAAAGGATTAAATAGATTTTTTCAATTGATTTTGCAAATTTTATATAGATTTTGTACCATTATTCTAAAATGGTACATGTTGAAGAAAATGGAATACTAAAAAACGGGTGAAGAAAAACGAATATCAGGATCGATTTTACTTAGTAATAGTTACTTACCTCAATGAGATTCTGATCAGGATCGCGGAAATAAACCGATTTTATTTTTCCTACCGCTCCTGTTCTGTCTACAATTCCTTCAATGATGTCCACATTTTTCTGCTTGAGTTCCTCCATCACATCACCAATGTTGGTGTGAGCAATAAAACAAAGATCTGCGGAACCACAGGTTGGACTTTCTGCTTTGGGCTCAAATTCATGTCCTTTCTGATGCAGATTGATTTTTTGATTTCCGAAAATCAGAGCTTTTCTGTTGTCTCCAAAAGTAACCTCTTCAAATCCCATTATTTTAGTATAAAATTCAATGGTTTTATCAATGTTGGCCACTGTTAATACAAGATGGTCCAGATTCTTTATTTCCATAATTTACCTTTTGTTTTCACTCATAAATATTGATCAAAAATAAGGTTATTTTTAAGCCTGTTATTGCTATTACTGATTGTTTTTTTGGATTTAAAATAATAGATTTACACGAATTAACACAAGACTATGATATATTATTTTTTTCTTTTATTTATTATCGCTGTTTTTGGAGGGATCGCTTATCTGATGATGCGTTTTTTCAGCAGATGGACCCGGAATAATAAATATGAAGTGCTTTTTAACACCTTATTATTTATCGGATCATTTTTTCTGGTATCATTTCTCAGTCTCTATATTTTCTTTTCCACTGTTGATTTTTCCAGGTAAGACTGCACTTTTTCTGAGAATAAAATAAGCAATGAAAAGGTTTATAGAAAGGGCTGCCCAGACATTCAAACCATAAAAAAGCTGGTAATCATGATGTCCTTCATTATAAAACATATTTTTAACGATTCTGAAAGTAATCGCTGTGGTAGTTACTGCATAGCTTAAAATCATATAAGTTCTATGCCTGCTGACATCTTGTTTTTTAATAGAAAGTACAGCAGCAATGGTGAAAAAAGCCCAAAGGATATCCTGTATCAGAAATCCTGTAATTCCGATAATTCCTCCGTTGGAAAAAATTCCCAGTACAAAACATGCCGGAACATTGATGATAAGAATGTTATAAACATATATTTTACCAATGATTCTATGAAGCTTTCTGTTTTCAACCAAAAAGCGATTTGAAAACTGAGTCAGACCAGCCAAAAGACAAAGTGTGATTGAAAAGATATGAATGTAGAAAAAAGCCATCCAGTATGGATTGCCTACTACCTGCTGCTTAAAAGCCAGAAATCCAATGTTTTTGTCAAGAGCGGTGTACTGCGAAATAGTTTTCAGCATCAGAATACTGAAAATAAGAATTGAAAATAAACCGGTTATTTTAATGATTTTTATTCCCAAAGACTTCATCTTTTCTTATTAAAAGTTTTGAATATCTAATCTTTCAAAACTTCCCTGATCTGATTTTCCAGATCTTCCATATTTTCAAATTTTCTCAGTTCCACAGTTTTCCCTGTGCTTCTTAGTTCTGTAATAACATCAAGGATCAATTCTAAAGGCTCTGCTTCATAACCAAACAGATTATTGTCAAAATTGGTTCCCACGATGAGTCCGTCACTATTCATTCCTAAGCACCAGTTTTCTAGGAATTCATTCAAGGGAATAGAAGAAGCCTCATACTGATTCCACTCATTTTCTATACACGATTTTGCTCTTGCAGCATCTGACCAGAAACAAATGATCTGTACGGGTTCACCGTCTTCATACTCTATTTCGCTGGAATAGGAGGTAGCATATCCTTTTTCATCCTTTAAGGCATACACTATTTCTGTCTCACTGATTTTTTTGATAAAGTCTTTATGGCGGTTCTGAACCGTAGCATGGTCTTGAAGCATTATTTTAATTATAAATGATTAGTTATGAATGATGAATTGACTGGTAAGTCTTATATTATATTTTATGAAATTTCACTGCTGTTGATATGAATAATTTGGGGATTTTGACCATCTGAATCTCTTTTAGATCTACCGTAAAGTCCTATTTCAAGATCATTTGGGGATTCATTGTCCAGTTCGGAAGGATGTACATACGTATACATACCATATCCATGCCCGGACACCAACCATCCTTCAGTAAGGGTTAAATGAATTACACTGAAATCTCCGGCAGGACCTCCGGCAGAAACCGGGCCGAATTCTTTCATTAATTGTAATGCTTCCTCTTTTACATTTTCAATAGTACTGATATCATCAAAAATAATATAAGTGTCATTTTCAAAAAGAACCCAATCCTGAAATTTGGGATTAATGGCAAGCTTCACATGTTCAATCATCTGTTAATAGTTTAAAATAAGAGTTATAAGTTAATATTTTTATTTGGATATGCAGTTTTCAGGTATCAATTATGATCGTCATTATTGATATCTCATTCCTACAATATCCCTTTGATGCGTAAGTGCTGCAAAAGCATAATGGTTTTAGCATCCTTGATCTCTCCCGTGTCTACCATGCTAAGGCCTTGCTCAAAAGGTAATTCCAGAACTTCTATATTTTCTCCTTCTTCTTCCAATCCACCACCATCATTAATTTTCATTTCATGAGAATATTCTGCAATAAAGAAATAGAGTATTTCTGTCACAGATCCGGGCGACATATAGGCCTCAAATATCTTTTCAACTTTGGAAATTTTATACCCGGTTTCTTCTTCTGTTTCTCTTTTTATACAGTCCTCCGGATTGTCATTATCCAAAAGTCCTGCACAGGCTTCAATAAGCATTCCTGTAGAGTTTCCGTTGATGTAAGTAGGCAGTCGGAATTGTCTGGTTAAGATGACTGTGTTGGAAGTTTTGTTGTAAAGAAGAATAACAGCTCCATTTCCGCGGTCATACGCTTCTCTGCTCTGGGTTTCTGTGGTTCCGTCTTTTTTTGAAACGGAATAGGTCACTTTATTTAAAGTATACCAGTTGTCTGAAAGAATTTCTGTGTTTAATAAGGTTATATTAGGATTTTTCATTAGGAATAAGTAGGTGTGAAATTTTTTTATTTGAATATGATGTTCTATTGTGTGGTTACTTTTTTAATAAATCTTTTAAGGCCTCAGTAAGATCCGGAAATTTAAAATGAAAACCCGCATCCTGAATTTTCTTTGAAGAAGCTCTTGAACCTTCCAATATAGCGGTAGCCAGCTCTCCAAAGATCAGTTTTAAAACAAATCCTGGAACATTGGGCATAAATAAGGGCTTTTCAAGCACTTTTGCTATTTTTTCTGTCAGATCACGATTGGTGGCATGTTGTGGAGAAACCGCATTATAAGCGCCTTCTGCCGCTGGATTTTTTAAAGCAAATTCATAGATAGAACAGATATCCTCAATATGAATCCATGGCATATACTGTTTGCCACTTCCTAGGGGAGAACCAATATAATATTGAATAGGAGGAACCATTTTCTTTAAAGCTCCGTCTTTCTCAGAAAGTACGACAGCAGTCCGTATTTTGACCACTCTTTCAGCCAGATTTTGCTCCTTAAATTCATCAGCTGCTTTTTCCCATAGAACAACGACTTCACTTAAAAAATCATTGCCCGGCGGATCGGTTTCGGTATAAATTTTTTCTGAAGTTTCTGTACCGTAAAAATTGATTCCTGAAGCTGAAATAAAAGATTTAAGCTTTATATTTTTTTTTCTTAAAGTAGTTCTGAGTAACTCCGCTGAATCAACTCTGCTGGAAATCAGTTCTCTTTTTCTTTCCGTTGTCCAGCGTTTTTCTGAAATATTGGCACCCGCAAGATGGATAATATGGGAGACATGATCTAAGGCAGACTCATCCATACTTCCTTTTCTGATGTCCCATTCATAGTCATAATCATGCTTCTTTTTTCGGGTCAGAAACCTGATTTCGTATTCCTTACCTATTTTTTTTGCCAGTTCTTTGGCGATCATACCGCTGGCTCCAGTGATCAGAACAACTTCTTTCATAATATTCTATTTAAGGTGTGTAAGGTTTTATGCCTGATTTTTTACAATCAGCACAAAGTCTTCTTCCAGAAGTTTATAACCGTAATCATAAATAAACTTGTATTCAGAACCGTTTTTATAAACTTTCAGGTTGGTGAAATAGTCAAAATCAAAACCTAAGCCATCCAGTCTGGCTCTCGTAACTTTTGTTTTGCCATCGGTATTGATTTCCATAAGGATGCGGTAGTTTTTGCGGAGTTTGTTGTTCACATTCCGCATCAGATTACTAGAATCTTTATTCTGCTTATTGTTGTAGGCATTCCGGCAGGCGTCGTTGCAGAATTTTTTATCTGACCTTCCGATTATTTTCTCGCCACATTCCAGACAATTCATTATTTATTTTTTTATTTTGTGAGCATGTGTGTGTCTTTTCTTCAGCAGCTTTTTAAACATGCTGTGCGTAGGATAGCTTCTGTTGGGCGTAATATTATTAAAAAATAAGGCTATAATGAGAAGAATAATACATCCTGAAAGAACAGGAGAGATGACATACCAGTAGCCTAATTCCGGAATTTTTCCCGTAGAACTTACTGCAATCAGAGCGGTAGCACCACCCGGCGGGTGCAGGGTTTTTGTATACTGCATCAGTACAATAGAAAAAGCCACTGCCAAAGGAGCCGAAAGCCAGATGATATCTGGGATGAACTTATAGACTGTAACCCCCACTAATGCTGACAGAACATGTCCGCCTATAAGATTTCTGGGTTGTGCCAGCGGACTCTGAATGGCTCCATATATAAGAACACTTGAAGCTCCAAAAGAACCAATCAGAAATATATTCTCTGTCTCCGTTAATGAATGAGATTGGATAAATGCGATGATCCCAATCCCAAAAAATGCACCCAGAAATGACCAGAAATGTTCTTTGTAATCTACAAGGGTTTCTTTATAGATCACATATTTGGAAACTCTGAACGTTCTTTTTATCGTCTTCTTCATTTAGTCTTCTTTATTTTTTATAATTTCAATTAAGTTTTCTACAAACGGGCGGGTATAAGTCCCATCTTTATCATAATCAGGATCTAAAATGGTAATTTCTATCCCAAAGCACAATGAACTTTGAAATAAAGGTTCCAGTATTTCTCTGAGATTATTGTAGCTGATACCGTCCTCCATTCTGCTGTCTACAGCTGGCATTACCTCATCTTTCAGAACATCTACATCAAAATGAATGAAAAACCCATCCAACCCTTTTTCATTAACCATTTTCAGGAAATTATCAGCCGTTTTTCGGAAGCCATTTTTCCTAAGCTGATAAAGATCAAAATAATGTATATCGGAATTCATGATCTGGCTGACGTATTCATCATCATCTGTTTCTGCATTTCCACAGCAGAAAATATTTTCCTCGGATATGTAAGGCTTTAAACCATTAATATTAGTCAGCTTTTCATGGCCTGTTCCGGTAATGATGGCGAGATCCATTCCTGCGATGCCTCCGGTTTCAGAAAGTTCCGGCGTGATAAAGTCGGTATGTCCGTCAAGATAAAAAAGTCCGAAATTTCCCAGTTTTTTCAATGCAATCGCGTTTCCGATCAGGATGCTGCAGTCTCCTCCAAGAATAATATTGAATGTGTCTTTTTCATAATTATTCAGAATATAGTCAGCTTGCTTTTTTGCATATTCAATAATAGGGTCTGCATTTCTAGTATTTGACTCCTTATCAAAACCCATTGAATACTTTGGGGCTTCAAGCCTGAAAACGTTGTTAGGAGCAATTCTACTATGAAAATCAAATTTCCTGAGCCAATCCGGAAGTTTTCGAACTCCGGGTTCTGTCTCATGTTCCTTTTTTGTAAGTCCCAAATTGAGAGGAAACTCAAAAATATTGATGTCCCTTTTCATAGATGAATTTTGACAAAGATACGGAATTATCCGTTTGTAAATGGATAGGATTTCAATGCGATCATCGACTTTTCTTTAAAAAGAAGTTAAAGGTTTAATATAAATTATTAAATTCACATACTGATGAAATATTTACATCTAACATAAAACTATTACTATGAAAAAACAACCCATTAAACCGGAATCTACTTTCAAAATGTTTGAAATATTAGGTGGTTTGTGGCTCACCGGGTGTGTAAAAACAGCTGTTGAACTTAATATTGCAGATCTTTTGACGGGTGGTCCGAAGACGGTCTCTTTGCTGGCTGAAGAAACTCAATCACATGAAACACAATTGTACCGGATCATGAGAGCATTAAGTAGTGCAGGAATTTTCGAAGAGTCAGAGAACAGGACTTTTGCCCTGAATGATTTAGGGGCAGCATTACAAACCGATGTTCCCGGAACTGCAAAAAATTTCATACTCACTATTATGAATGAGCATTTTCCTGCGTATGGAGATCTTACCTATGCTGTTCAGACAGGGAAAATCCCATTTGATCATATTCATGGAAAAGATCTTTGGGGATTTTATAAAGAATACCCTGAAATAGGAGAAAATTTCGGAAAGGGGATGACTGGAATGTCCGGGATGGAACTGAAAGGTATTATAGAAAACTATGATTTTAGACCCTATAAGAAAATGGTAGATATAGGTGGTGGTAACGGGGTAATGATTCATACAATTCTGGATAATACTCCAAACAGTGCCGGAATTATTTTTGATGAAGCGAATGTGATTGAAAAAACAGTTCAGATGATACCCGACCGTCTAAAAGAAAGATGTTCTGTAGCCATTGGAAGTTTTTTTGACAAGATTCCGGAGGGAGCAGATCTGTATATGATGAAATGGATCATTCATGACTGGAGTGATGATGAATGTGTGCAAATTCTGAAAAACTGTTATAATGCGATGCCCCAAGGAGCAAAGTTACTCATAATAGATGCTGTGATTCCCGATGATTCTTACAATCAGCCTCATATGGCCAAGCTGTTGGATATTGTTATGATGGCTTGTCTTACGGGAAGAGAAAGATCTTTACAAGAATTTAAAATGATTATAGAAAAAGCTGGACTACAATTTAATCGGCTCATTCATATCGGTACAGAAGCAAAAAGCATCGTTGAATGTGAAAAAATATAAATTTCAAATTTTAGTTGCATGATTAAGTAAGAGGTACTTAATAATTTTGTTGAGTGCCTTTTTATTTATTCTGAGATATTGATTTTATAAATGGCTGTCAGTCCCGAAGTCACAGGCGACGGATTGTTATCCTGCAAATAATTCCCTGCTTTAAAATATACAGATTCAGCTTTCCAGCTTTCTCCAAGATTAAAAGTCATAGTTTGTTGATTAATAGTGACCTGGGTCTCCAAATTATTTTGCTGGATACTATACTCAAAGATCTGTCCTAAAGCTATATTTTTCAATAGGGTAATACGCTGCTCCTTACCTTCAACTTCTTTTTTAAATCCAGCCTGAATTTCCCCATTATTCCACCAGATTTTTACAGCTTCTGTACCCTTGGAGCTTCCATGGATCTGACCAATAATGATTTTCCCGGTGCTGGGCTGTTTTAGAACAGCCATTTTAACCTGCAAATTATGTCCGTTTTCAAAATGCCATTCGTTTATCTGGCGCAATTCCGTTCTTGGATAATGAGATCCCTGAGTAGTTTCTCCATCTGAGGAACAAAAAAAACGAATGCTTTTATCCTCAGTTGAATAATAGAAATTTTCTGACGAAAATTGAGCAAGTTCTGAACCCTTAATAATGGTAATAGAATTGTTTTTTTGAATAGGGAGCTGGAGATTAAAGCCTTTCAGGTCAAATTTTGTTGTAGGAACTGTAGTATAATTGGTTTTTTGTGCATGAAAAATAATAGGACACAATAATCCGCAGTGTACTATGATGTTAAAAATGTTTTTCATAGTAAATTTATTACTGTTAAATATATAATACGAATGTATATAATTACTTTGATAATAGCTTCAAATAAAGACTAATTTCTATTGATCTCCTGTACAAAAAACAGGAAGACAATTAGACTTCCTGCTTTTAAATGCTAAAATTTAAAGATTATGCTAAAACCAATTCCTCAGTATACACAAGGCCTTCATAACAAGCATTATAAATAGTCTTTAAATCATCTAAAGAAGGAACTCTAGGATTGAACCCTGTACAAGGATCTGCCAGTGCATTGGCTGTGATATAATCAATATTTTTATCCCAATCTTCTCTTGAAATTCCGAATTCTTTTATGGCTGACTGATTGTTAACCTCTGAACGTAATGTCTCGATTGCCTGAGCAAGATCTTCAGCCGTTTCTTTACCTATAACTCTGGCTAAATCAGGATAACGTTCTGTAGCCTGGGCGTTATAACGGATAACATTAGGAAGGAAAATAGCATTAGATGCGCCATGAGGAATTCCGTATAGAGCTCCAACCTGGTGAGATAATGAGTGAACAATTCCTAACCAAGCATTATTGAATGCCAGACCTGCCATAAAAGAAGCATCGTGCATATTCTGACGGGCTGTAATATTGGTTGGGTTTTCTACCGCTTCCTTTAAGTTATTGAAAACAATCTCAAGTCCACCTTTTGAAAGTGCATCTGCAATATTATTGTCAATATTGGAAACAAACGCCTCTACACAGTGCGTTAATGCATCAAGACCTGTATTTGAAGTAACATGGGCAGGCATTGAAGCGCAAATCTCACCATCTACAATAGCAATATCCGGCGTTAATTCATAAGAAACGATTGGATATTTTACCCCTTTTTCTCGGTCCGTAATCACAGCAAGACCTGTTGTTTCAGTTCCCGTTCCACTTGTAGAAGGAATAGCAATAAACTTTGCTTTATTTCTTAAAATCGGAACTGTGAAAGGTTTAATCATCGCATCAAAATCAGCATCAGGATATTCATAAAATACCCACATGATTTTAGCGGCATCAATGGCAGAACAACCTCCTAATCCGATAATCCAATCCGGCTCAAATGTTTTGATCATTTCAGCTCCTTTCAGACATGTTGCTGATGATGGATCTTCCTCTACACCTTCGAAAATTTGAGTTTCGATTCCTGCTTCTGTAAGGTAAGCAATCGCTTTATCAAGAGTTCCGCTTTTTCTCATAGAACTTCCTCCCGTTACAATGACTGCTTTTTGCCCTTTAATATTTGCTAATTCTGAAAGACTTCCGGCACCATGGAATACTTCTCCTGCAATAAATAATTTGCTCATTTTTTTTGTTTGATTTTAATGAGGCAAAATTAGAGAAGTGCAGTCTCACGATGCTATACAAATAGGATTATGTGTTATACATTTGCGCCAATTCCTGCTGAAGAGCAGTAGGTGTTTCCTTTAATTTTGCTTTTACAAATTTGTTGAGGGCAGAAGGAGAATTAAAACCAAGGTCAAAAGCAATTTCCTTATGAGAAAGATCAGAAAACATCAATTGTCGCTTAATCTCCATTAAAATTCGGTTGTGAATGGCCTGAATAGCCGTTTCTCCACAATGCTTCTTCGTGATAGCGTTTAATTTTTTTGGAGTAATGGCCAGTTCATTAGCATAGTATTGAACGGTTCTGTATTGTTTATAATGTTCATTCAATAATTTTTTAAAACGGACATAAATAGGTTTGTCTGCCGTTTCTTTATGCAAAATAGGATGTAACCCATGAACAGATTCAATTAAACCTAACAGAAAAATTTTGATCTGAAATCTTGCCTGCTCTTTTTTGATGAGACTTGGCTGTTGATAAATTCCTTGAATGATGGATATCAAATATAAACTCTGCTGGAAATCTTCTGAAGATAAAACAGTACAATGAAGCTGTGTAGAAAGATTTACATTATAAGTACTCAGTTCGTTTTTCAAAATATCCGAACAGAACAGTATTTCTTCAAACAGGATGATTTTTCCTTTCAAATTATCGCATGTATCAGAAATAAAATGGACCTGCTCCGGGAATACTACAGAGATTTTTCCGGGTTTTAAAAAATGAATTTTATCCTCAATATGAAGTTGTAATGTTCCCTTTTCAATAACGATAATGAAAAAATGGTCTTTCTTGTGAGGTTGATCATAATCTTTCAAATATTCATTAGTCAAGTCAAAAACCCGAAAAGAAAGATTCTTATCTTCTTCCTTCTGAATGTTCTTTTTAATTTCCAGCTTCTTCATAAACTCATTTCTTTATATTAAAAAATAACCACAGTTCCTTCTTAGTTAAGAAACAGAAAACAAAATTAATTTAAATCTCAATAAAATGGGCGCTAATTCACGAATAAAAAGAATTCGTGCATTAGTAGGTAATTGCTTTATAATTTTTCATTTTTCAAATTGAATCATTATTTTTTTACTATTAAAGCAAGTATTCCTAAACATTTTTAATTTTTATTACCCGATCACAAACGACTACAAACGGATTTAAATAGTTTACAACCGACTGATTTTTGGGGATATCGCAAACTTTGCAACAGAGATTTGAGAAAACAGTGAACGTCTCTTATCTGAATTATTAATCTTTAAAATCTAAAATCTATGTCACTAAGAAACAAAGTAACATTAATTGGTTACACAGGTAAAGAAGTTGAAATGGTAAACTTCGATAACGGAAATGTAAAAGCAAGTGTATCTTTAGCTACAAGTGATCATTACACAAACGCTAAAGGCGAAAAGGTAGAAGAGACGCAATGGCATAATCTGATTGCTTTCGGGAAAGTTGCAGAGATTATGGAAAAGTATGTTCCTAAAGGAAAAGAAATTGCGATTGAAGGTAAGCTTACGTACAGATCTTATGATGATAAGGATGGCGTAAAGCGTTACATCACGGAAATTAGAGTAGACGAGATCCTGTTGTTGGGAGGTAAATAATTCTAAAAACTCAAATGATGAAAGTAAAAGTTTTTAAGATCAGGCTTCCGGAAGAATTACTCTACAGAGATCAGAAAATACTGGATGATTTTCTGGAAAGAAACGAGATTATAAAAGTGGAGACTGCTTTTGTAAACGATGAATGTTATTGGTCTGTAATCTTGTATTTTGAAGAACTTAAATTGGTCAAAAATACAGTGAAAGAACCAAAGGTTGTTAAATACTCTGCGGATAATGATTTCCTGAATTCCGATGAAGAACAAATTCTCAATGCCCTGAAACTTTGGAGATCGGAGAAAGCGAGAGAACAAAATCTGCCTACTTACTTCATAGCAAGCAACAAAGAACTGATGTCTGTAGCCAAGTATAAACCTGCCAGAAAAGAAGAACTATTGGAGATTAAAGGATTCGGAAAACATAAGATTGAAAATTATGGTGAAGAAATACTGGAAATCCTTGAAAGTGTATGATTTTTCGGAATAAATGATCTTATTAACTTTCCGAGCTGGAGAAGATTGCTTCTCCAGCTTTTTCTACTGTGTAAAATTCCTTGCAATTCCGTACTTTTGTACTTATCAAAATGACATACAACAAATGAAGCCAAGTTTAGCAAAAGGGACGAGAGATTTTACTGCACAGGAAGTTTCCAGAAGAAAATATATCATTAATATTTTACAGAATAATTTTGAATTATTCGGGTTTCAGCCACTGGAAACACCAAGCTTTGAAAATCTTTCTACATTGACGGGAAAATACGGAGAAGAAGGTGACCGTTTGATCTTTAAGATTTTAAATTCGGGAGATTATACTTCTGAAGTCAATCAGGAAGACTGGGATAATAAAAATCATCAGAAGCTTACTTCTCAAATTTCAGAGAAAGCTCTTCGATATGATCTTACAGTACCCTTTGCAAGATTTGTTGCTATGAATCATGGAAAGTTGACATTTCCATTCAAACGTTCTCAGATTCAGCCTGTATGGAGAGCTGACAGACCTCAGAAGGGAAGATACAGAGAGTTTTACCAATGTGATGCAGATGTTGTAGGAAGTGAGAGTTTATTGCAGGAAGTAGAGCTGGTTCAGTTGTATCTGAAATCTTTTGCAGATCTGAAAGTTCCGGTAACCATTCATATGAACAACAGAAAGATTCTTTCCGGATTGGCAGAATATGCAGGAATCACAGATAAACTGATTGACTTTACGGTAGCATTAGATAAACTGGATAAGATTGGAAAAGAAGGAGTTGTAAAAGAACTACTGGAAAGAGAAATTGCTCAGGAATCTATTGATAAACTGGATTTTCTATTCAGCCAGTCAGACGATGCGCTGGAAAATCTTCTTCAACTGAAAGAAAAATTTGCAGGAAATGAAATCGGTCTGAAAGGAGTAGAAGAACTTGAATATGTTCTTACACAGTCCCTGAACCTTGGTGTGGATATGCAAAACCTTGTATTCAATATTACCTTGGCAAGAGGACTGGATTACTATACAGGAGCTATCTTTGAAGTGAAAGCAGACGAGGTTGCTATGGGATCCATCGGTGGTGGAGGTAGATATGATAATCTTACAGAGGTTTTTGGAGTGAAGAACATTCCGGGAATAGGAATTTCATTCGGATTAGACAGAATTTATCTTGTCATGGAAGAATTGAATCTTTTCCCTGAAGAAGCATCTTCTAAAATTGAATACCTGTTTGCTAATTCTGGAGGTGAGGAAATGACAGAAGCTTTGAAGCTGATCATGCAGCTAAGAACAAAAGGAATCTCAGCAGAGTTATATCCTGAAAATGCAAAAATCAATAAGCAATTTACGTACGCAGAAAAGAAAGGAATAAAGAAAGTGGTTTTTCTGGGTGAAGAAGAACTTAAAAATAATACCGTTACTTTTAAAGATCTTGAAGCTGGAGAAAAGAAAACGGTTTCTTTAGAGGAATTCTTAGGAAAATAATATTATACCATATTAAAAGATAAACCAACCACAAAAGTAATTTTTGTGGTTGATTTATTTGATGGATGCTAAGATTTAAATATTTTTGATCTTTAAAATCGGTTTAGAATTTGTAATTTGGATCGGTATTATTAAAATAGAGTAAAAAATAAGCTCTGTATTCACTAAAAAACTTTTAAACATAAAAACCAAATGAACACTATTTGCGCATTGTGTGGAACACCACTTACAGCAACAGATATGCTCGTAGGTAAAAATAAACTTGCAGATGGCGGTTACCTATGTGCCGGATGCTTTACGAAAGCAGTTAATATCAACAGGGACCTCATCAATAATCTTGATCAGTTTTATTTCGCAGAAATTACAGGAATGATTTTGAAAAGTAAAATTGATGCAGGCCAGAGCCAGGGAGCATCTCAATATACGGCTGGCAGTCATTATGAATATGATGCCCCTACCAGACTGGATGAAATCAAAGATCAGATTGTAGCTCTTAACGCAAGACTAAGCGTTCTGGCGAATGAAGAGGTTAAAGAACTACCCAGTGTTCTGGACAGAGATGAAAGACTGTTGGCCATTGCGGAAGGCATAGACCTTCAAAGCAACAGAGAAGGGATTATATTTTCAACCCAGAAAAGAGTTGCCTTTATTGATAAAAAATTTCTGGGAGGAGTCGTTAAGAATGAATTTCAAATTCAGGATATTTCTTCCATTGATCATATTGAAAACCTTTTGTATTCAATACTGAAGATCAATACCTATGGAGGTTCTACACAGTTTAAACTGCACAATAAAAATGACGGAAGAGCATTTTCAAATGTCAAAAGTAAAAGCATGAATTATTCTGAAAACGAATTCAGACCGGATCCAAGCCCATTGCATGCATTTTCTCAAACGATTCCGGATTTGGTGCAGGAAAATGTATACAGTACGAATAAGGAAGATTCCGGAACTATTCTTGAACAACTGGAAAAATTAGGTAAACTCAGAGAAAGTGGAATCTTGACAGATACAGAATTTGCAGAGCAGAAGAAAAAACTGCTGGATAAATTATAAAAAATAAAAAAAATGAGCAATAATTGTGCATTGTGTAAGGCAGAATTAACATCTATGGATACGCTTTTGGGAGCTAATAAACTTTCAGACGGCAATGTGTTATGCAATAAGTGTTTGAACAAAACAAGCAATATTAATGAAGAATTGCTATACAATCTTAATAAATTCAGTATTGATGATATTCATGCAATGCTGAATGCTGAAATAGCAGAGCCCGTTCAGACATTGGTAATTCCAGAACAAAACCTGCCTGCAGCTATAGATTCAGGATCTCGTCAAATTTCAAAAGAGATTTATAAAAAGAGGCAGCAGAAAATAAAATATGAACTAGAAAAGCTGAATGCCAACCTTTCTATATTTACCAAAGGAGAAATCAAAGAACTTCCTTATCTGATTTCAGAAGAGGAACAAATAATAGCGATTACAGATGCCCAGTTTGTCAATACACTGGCTGCAGGAATATTGGTAGCGACTTCCAAAAGAATGATCTCTGTTTCAAAAGCAATGTTTGGAGCAGCCACGATCAATGATTATTCTAATGAAGCCATCAAAAGTGTAAGTTTTGTAACGGATCCGAGATCTCCAATCATTAAATTACATCTTGATGAAAGAATAGTAGAGTTTGAATGTTTTATGGATAAAGATGATGCAGAAAACTTCTACGATAAGATAAAATCAATCTATAATAATCCTCAGGAGCCATCAAAGCAAATTGATAATGTTGCCAATAAAAGCGTTTCATCAGAAGAAATTTTCAACCAGCTTGAAAAATTAGGAAAACTGAGAGAAAACGGAATTTTAACGGATGCCGAATTTGCTGAACAGAAAAAGAAATTATTGGAGCAATTACAATAAACTTCTAATAACAAATCATGAAGGATAAAGTATCGGCAGAAATAGTAGAAAAATGGCTGAAAGGATGGTGCTTATCAAGAGAAGTGCCTTTTCCTGTTCCCTATAAATCCGGATTACATGTGATTGTGGGAGATGAAAAACAAAAAGAACGTTTTGTATTTCCTGAGCTTAATGAGGATTTTTTCCAACTTGCCCATTCAATTGATAGCCCATGGATCTATCTGAAAGTATCTACTTCCCCTGATGAATTGATGGGGGGAATTCCTGAACGATGGAAACTTCAGCCACAGGGATATATGATGACCTGTTTTCAGCCGATGACTTTCCAGGAAATCAGCCTTGCAGAAGGATATCACTTAGAATTTTCAGAGTACAATACAACTTTTGTGGTCAGAATTGTAGCAGAGAATGGTGAACAGGCTTCTATAGGCCGTGTCTCTTTGATAGATAATATTGCTGTTTATGACAGGATTATCACTGAGAATCATCACCAAAGGAAAGGACTCGCTACTTTTTTATTGAAAGAACTGGAGAAAATAGCTTTGTCAAAAGGATTTTCAAATAATCTTTTAGTCGCCACAGAAGAAGGAAAACGATTGTATGAAACTTTAGGCTGGGAAATATACGCTTTGCATTCCTCAATTGTAATCCCTGGGGAAGAAAAATAAAATATTTAAAAATTTGATTTATGAAAAAAAAATATATACTTCTTTTTACCATAGCATTTCTCAGTGGCAATGCTCAGATGATGCCACCACCCGCGCCACCCGCTCAACAGGTAGAAGAGTTGAAACCTTCAGATAATATAAAGCTATATGATATCAATGAAATTCCGGATAAAATTTTTGCATGGAATGTTAAAGGACTTGATATAAACTGTGGACCAAATTTTACAATAATCCCTGGCAAAATAGGAAACCTGAAAGAATTAGAGGCATTTTCATTAAAAGGAGGAGATGTAGTCAAATTACCTAAAGAATTTGGAAACCTCAGAAACTTAAAGCATCTATATATTAATTCTAATAAGTTTACGGAGATTCAACCCGAAATTCTAAAAATAAAAAATTTAGAATTTTTAGATTTTCAAAGCTATAAATTAGACAGTTTTCCTAGTGACCTTGGAAATTTGATTAACTTAAAGCAGTTAACAATATCTAAAAGACTTTTTTTTGGAGGGGCGATTACTAATGATAACCAGGTGTTTAAAGAGTTGGTTTTGCCAGCTTCAATAGGTAAACTCACTAAACTTGAGAAGTTAAACCTTCCATCCAATAGGTTAAAAAAATTACCTGTTGAAATAGGTAATCTTGAAAATTTAAAGGAGTTTGATTTATCAAATAATTTATTGGAAAATCTTTCTTCTTCTGTCACAAAGCTTAAAAAATTGGAATCTATTTTATTAACAACTAACAGTTTTAAAATTTTTCCTAAAGAATTATATGAAATACCTAATTTGGAAAATATAGACCTGAGCAGGAATAATATTACCTTAATTTCTCCAGGAATACAGAAATTAAAAAAAATAAGGTACTTAAATCTGGCCAATTGTAAACTTTCACAGCAATCATTGTCGGAGATTTATAAATTAGAGAGTTTGGTGACTTTACAACTTGAAGATAATCAATTAGAGGATATTCCACCAGGAATAGATAAGCTGAAAAACTTGGAAGTTCTAACGATCTGGGGAAATAATATCTCTTCGGAAAATATGATAAAACTAAAGAAGATACTGCCTCGTACTTCAGTTGTGGAAAAAAAACCTTATCAGTAAATATGTGTCAAGAATAAATAAAAAATCCTGGAATCCAAAAACATAGCCGCATTGAGGGTGAATTTCTACTTTGTAGATGGATTTTAAAAAGAAATACTAATTTAGTTCCATAACTATGAAAGAAAAATCAAGACTAGACGAAATAAGGGAAGAACTTGAAAAGCTGGATATCAGTCCTACCATATTTGCCAGAAAAGAGATCCGTGAATTGCCGGACATCATCTCAAAGGAGGAAAAAATTGTCTATCTCGTTGAGGGCAGAAATAAAATAAACAATCATCATATCATTTTAGTAGCCACGGATAGAAGAGTGATCTTTGTGGATAAGGAATTCATGTACGGATTAAAAGTAGAAGATTTTTCTTATAGCAAAATCAGTTCAATACAGTATGAAACTTCATTATTGCTGGCTTCTATAGATATTCAGGTTACAGATGACATCGTGGAAATTGATGGAGTAGGAAAGTACCATGCTGAGCTGTTTTGTGAAAAGGTAAGAGATTTCATGTCCCGTCCTGAAGAATACCTTCAGCCAAAATCTGAACCCAGTGTTTTGGACCAGCTCGAACAATTGGGAAGGTTAAAAGAAAACGGAGTTTTAAGCGAAGAAGAATTTCTGGAGCAAAAGAAAAAATTAATGGAGAAACTGCCATAAAATGTGGAATTTTTTTAATGAAAGATGGAATAATGCAGTTATAGCCTGTGTCTTTATAGCTTTTCTCTGTTTTTGGGGACTTTCTATACCTAACAGATATATATTCTATACCTGCTGTTTTCTTCCTTTTATTTTTCTTCTGATTACCTCTATTCTAGGTATTATCAGAATTGTCAAAAAAGATTATTTGAAAGGAATTTTGCAAATCCTTTCAACTGTGATACTGGCGGTACTGACCTATGGATATTTCTCTTTTGCCTTGATGTTTTATCCTTATGATTTCTTTGCGGAGGGATTAAAAATTCCAGATAATATTAAATTTGAAAAGCCATTAAAGCTTAATGATACAAAAGACAAAATAAATACTAATCAACAAGATTTTATTCTTTATGATTATTTTCAGCCGGGTATTTATAAATATGATCTGTTTTTAAATAAGATTGAAAAAGGAAAAGTATATCTTAAAATATTTGAAATCACCAAAAACCAAAAACTTTCAGAGAGAAGTATAAAAGAAGAAAGCCAGATAGAAGTAGAAAATAAAACAGATGAATTAAAAAGATTTGAGTTAAAAAATGAATTTACGATTTTTGAAGGTGATTGGGAACAGTTTTATGGAGCTAGAATTGAAGTGTGGCTTAAACCCGATGATATAAATAAACCTGAAAGAAAATTAATGACAAAAAACTATATTGTTCAGGGATGGATGAGATAGTTTTTTAAACAAAGTAAAAAATAAATTATGATAAAAGAAGTCGTTTTTAGAGCTTTAAACTGGAGGTGGTATTTTACCTCTTTTATCGCCTTGTTTATTGGAATTATCTGCTGGCTATTGATCCTTATTTTACCAATTAGCAGTTTTACATGGAATTTTTTCTCTGCTGTACCATTTTTGATCGCTTTTATAAGTTTTGTCTTGGGGATTTCGAGAATGTTCAAAAAAGATGAATTTAAAAATGGTCTTTGGCAATGTCTTCTTAGCTTTATGATGTTCTTTGTCATTGGTGGCTTATTTGCTTTTTGTCCGCCCAAAAGCCCTTATAAAGCTTACAACAATGATATTAAGAATCCAAAGAATGCAAAGTTTTCAATGCCTTTAAAACTGTTTTCAGATGAGAAAGAACTGGTTGAGGTTACCCAGCCCGATGTACTTATTTATGATTACTTACAACCGGGATCTTATAAATACGATGTTTTTCTGAATAAAATAGAAAAAGGGAAGGTATATTTAAAAGTGTATGATTTTAATACCAACAGGATTCTTTCTGAAAAAGAAATAAAAAAACAATCCATCAGAAATGTCTTTAATCCCAATGATGAGCTGAAAGAGTTTTCGAGTGAAGAGAAGGGTTTTACAGTGAAAGAGGGAGATTGGGGCGATTATTACGGAAGCAGGGTTGAAGTATGGTTTCAGCCGGATGCTTCTAATCAACCTGAAAGAAAATTAATAGAAAAAAATTATATTATTCAGGGAAACTAAAATTATTTTAAACTTAAACCATGGAAAATTATTTAGAAATAAACAAAAAATCGTGGAATGCTAAAGTAGAACCGCATTTGAAGTCGGATTTCTACTTTGTAGATGAATTTTTAAAGGGAAGAACCTCGCTAAATTCAATAGAACTGGAACTTCTGGGAGATGTAAAAGGAAAGACTATTCTTCATTTGCAGTGTCATTTCGGGCAGGATTCTATTTCACTCTCAAGAATGGGTGCAAAAGTTACTGGGATTGATCTTTCTGATAAAGCGATTGATACAGCCAGAGACCTTGCACAAAAGTGTGGAACTGATACAGAATTTATCTGTTCGGATGTCTATGAACTTCCAAATGTTCTGGATCAGAAATTTGATATCGTGTATACGAGCTATGGTACAATAGGCTGGCTTCCAGATCTTGAAAAATGGGCAGGTGTTATCAATCACTTCCTAAAACCCGGAGGACAATTTATCATGGCAGAATTTCATCCTGTCGTTTGGATGTTTGATGATGACTTTACAAAAGTTACCTACAACTATTTTAATGAAAAACCGATTGTAGAAACGTATGAAGGAACCTATGCAGATCAGTCTGCAGCTATTGTACAGGAATATGTAATGTGGAATCATTCTTTATCGGAAGTTCTTGACAACCTGATTAAAAAAGATTTGCAACTGAATGCTGTTCAGGAGTTCGACTGGTCACCCTATGCGTGTTTCAGGCATGTAGAAGAAGTTGAAAAGGGAAAATGGCGAATTCCACAATTCGGAAATAAAATACCTCTTGTGTATGCATTGGCAGCACAGAAAAAATAAAAACTTAAAATAAGGTATTTTTAACCATTAAGATGGGTTCGTAATCTTAGTGGTTTAATAAAACTAAAAAGTCATCGTAGTGCTATTACGATGACTTTTTCTATATATGAATGTTAAAAAAAACTGTTCTTTGTGGGTTAGCTGAGAGAATCTTCAGCCTTTGTTTTTACTTCGTCCACTTTATCCTGAACTTGGGAAGCAACATCATTGGCTTTGCTTTTAAGATCATTTCCCCATTTGTTAAGATTATCTTTTGCTGTATTAAGTTTATCCTTAACAGCTTGTTGATCTTCAGGACTTGAATTCTTATATTTCCAATAAGCTAATGCACCTAAACCTAGTAAAGCTAATAATCCTTTTGTTTTGTTTCCCATGATTTCTATTTTTTTATGTATTAATATTAAAATTTGTTGTTACTATTAATGTAAAATACGTGCCAAAAAAATAAATAGAATTATAAAAAAATGTTAAATTTAAGAGAAGACTTTGAAATTTTTGCCGTCAAAACTAGCAAAGACCATAGTAGGATAGGAATCCTGATGGTATATATTTCCATGCTTATCAATGGCAATAGCACCTGCAAATCCGTCAATGGTTTTAAGCTCATCAAATGTCTTGCTGAAAGCCTGTTCAAGACTCATTCCGTCTGTAACTCTTGTTACAATTTTTGCGGCAGTGGCATTGCTTACAATATCTTCACCCACACCAGTACAGCTTACAGCACAGAATGCGTTGGCATAATTTCCTGCCACCGTGGCGGAATCTGAAATCCTTCCGGGAATTTCAAAACCTTTTCCTCCGGTAGAAGTAGCAACAGCAAGTTTTCCATCATGATCTATTGCTACACAGCCAACAGTCCCTTTTCCGCCGTTTTTAAGCTTAGCTTCATATTCTTTTCTTCTTTGAGGGATTTCCGTAGAGAAATTTTCAAAACCATGTTCATTAGCATAATTCTTCGCGCCCTGTCCTCCTAATACTCTATCATCTTCACTGATCAGGTCTTTAGCAACAAAAATGGGATTCTTTACATCCTGAATATTGATCACTCCGCTCAGCTTTTGAGTGTCTCCATTCATAATCGCAGCACTCATGCGGATAATGCCGTCACTTTGAATCTGAGAGCCTATTCCCGCATTGTATAATGGATTATCTTCCAACAGTGAAACAGCATAAGCCACTGTATCGAAAGCCGAATGGGTTTCAAGATAATCAAAAGCTTTCTGTGCTATTTCTTTTAAAGATTCCTGCTTTGCAGTTTTTACTTCATGGCTTTGGTCGCTTTCGGAGAAAAAACCGCCGTGGATAATGATTTTCATAATAGATATAGGTTTCGTGTTCCGGAGTTTTGTATTTATAATAGTCAATAATACAAATCCCGGTTATTAATACGAAGAAAAGATAAGAATTTTATTAATATTCTGCATCAACGCGAGTTTCGTGTTCCGTGATTTCGAGTTTTATAGTACTTTCAAAATGAATCTCGAAAACCTGCACCTCGCACCCCGAATCTCAAGATCTCGCATCTCAAAATCCTACAACCCTTACTATTTATCCTGTGGTATCGGATTAAACTGAGAGTTCTCGATAGTTAATGTTTTTGTTGTAAGATCATAATGATCATTCATGGACATCACATGTACCGTTAAATTATCAATAGAGATAGGTTCTCCAAGGTTGATATTGGTAAGATTGGTATCTTTAATAAACCTTCCGTCTACCAAGATAACAAGACCTGAACCAACAGCAGTCATTACATCATTATGAATGAAAAGTCCTGTATCTTCTCCAAGCCCGATTCCCAATGTTCTAGGATTGTTAACTACTGCCTGAAAAAGACGTCCGATTCTGCCTCGTTGTACAAAATGTGTATCAATAATTACGTTATCTATAAGACCCAATCCCTGAGTTGTTTTGATTTCTCCTTTTAAAAGAGCTTCAGAGCTGCTTCCCTGATAGATCATATTTTCAGAAGCTGCCGCAGCACCTGCGGAAGTTCCGGAATAAATAAAATCCTGTTCCTGATATTTTAATAAAATGGTATCATGAAATCTCGTCCCTCCCAGAATAGAAGTCAGTCTCAGCTGATCTCCTCCTGTGAACATCATTACATCTGCAGCATTGGCTCTTGCCACCATTGCATCAGAATTGGCCTCTTCACGGTTGTGGATGTCAAGGACATTTACATTTTTAGCACCGAGGAATTCAAATGCTTTTTTATATTCAGAGCCTACGATCTGGGGAATTTGAGAAGCGGTGGTAACGATTTCAATGACAGAATTTTCTTTATTTTTTGATTCGTTAATGATCTTTCGTAAGATCCCACGTTCAAAAAAGTTAAGATTCTTTTCTATATTCTGATCATAATCGGTTTCAGCAAAACTTCCTTTGTTTACAGCTCCTCCAATAACTATTAATTTTCCAACAGGTTTCATCATGGTACAAAATTAAAAAATAATTAACATTCTTTCGCGAATTTTATGCCATCTTTAATTGATTTTTAATGATTTAGAAATGTTAATGGAAATTAATATTTTTTTAATAAATCTTTAATTTACCTATGGTTTCATTTAGGGTTTTACATTATCTTTGGCTATGAAAGGAGTTATTGTTAACTGTTAAAATGCCAATAGACTATGAAAATCGAAAAGATTCAGGCACTACGAGGTCCTAACATCTGGAGCATCAGAAGAAAGAAGCTGATCCAGATGAGGTTGGACTTAGAAGAAATGGAGGATTATCCTACCAATAAAATAGAAGGTTTCCGCGAGAGGATTGAAAAATTAATTCCTTCATTGATTACCCACCGATGCTCGGAAGGAGTAGAAGGAGGCTTTTTCCATAGAGTGGAAACAGGAACCTGGATGGGGCATGTCATTGAGCATATTGCTTTGGAAATACAAACGCTTGCAGGAATGGATGTGGGGTTTGGAAGAACCCGTGAAACAAAAACTCCGGGAGTGTATAACGTAGTATTCAATTATATTGAAGAAAATGCCGGTATTTATGCTGCGGAAGAAGCAGTGAAAATTGCGGCAGCTATTGTAGAAGGGAAAGAGTATGATATGCATGCATGCATTCACCGATTAAAAGAAATCAGAGAACGTGTCCGCCTGGGACCTTCTACAGGAAGTATTGTGGAAGAAGCTGCTTCCAGAAGAATCCCATGGATCAGGTTAGGAACAAATTCCCTGGTACAATTAGGGTATGGGGTGAATCAACAGAGATTTCAAGCTACTATTACCGGAAAAACAAGTTCTATTGCGGTGGATATCGCATGTAATAAAGAACTGACCAAAAGAATGCTTCATGATGCAGCGATTCCGGTTCCGATTGGAGATTTGATAGCTGATGAAGAAGGTTTGAATGCTGTGATCAGAAAAATACAATATCCCATTGTTTTAAAACCTTTGGATGGAAATCACGGAAAAGGTTCGTCCATTAATGTCAACGACTGGGAATCTGCTAAAATAGGGCTGGAACATGCTCAAAAATATTCCAAAAAAGTAATCGTTGAGAAATATATCACAGGCTATGATTTTCGTATCCTGGTCATCAATAATAAAATGGTGGCAGCGGCAAGAAGAGTTCCTGCTCATGTTGTAGGAGATGGTGAGCTTAATCTTCAGCAGCTTATTGAAAAAGAAAATAAAGACCCAAGAAGAGGATATGGTCATGAAAATGTCCTTACCGAAATTGAGGTAGATAAAGATACATTGGAGCTGCTTGAGAAGCTTCACTATACACTGGAAACGATTCCTCAAAGAGGAGAAGTAGTTTACCTGAAATCAACAGCCAATCTTTCAACGGGGGGAACATCCATTGATGTAACGGATATGGTGCACCCGGAAAATATCACAATGGCTGAAAGAGTCTCCAAAATTATTGGTCTGGATGTCTGTGGTATTGATGTGATGGCAGAGAACCTTACACAACCCTTGAAAGAGAGTGGTGGAGCGATCATAGAAGTTAACGCAGCACCGGGATTCAGAATGCATCTGGCACCAAGTGAAGGATTACCAAGAAATGTAGCAGCTCCGGTAGTGGACATGCTTTATCCGCAGGGGAAACCTTTTACCATTCCAATCATTGCTGTGACAGGAACCAATGGTAAAACAACCACAACAAGGCTTATTTCACATATTGTAAAAAGCAACGGCTATAGAGTAGGGTTCACGACTTCGGACGGGATCTATATTCAGAATACGATGCTGACAAAAGGAGATACTACAGGACCTATTTCTGCAGAATTTATTTTAAAAGACCCTACGGTAGAATTTGCAGTTCTGGAAACTGCGAGAGGAGGAATTTTACGTTCCGGACTTGGTTTTTCACAATGTGATATCGGAGTTCTTACCAACATTGAGGAGGATCATTTGGGAATGAATGATATTCACAATTTAAAAGATCTTACCAAAGTAAAAAGGGTAGTGCTGGATAGCGTAAAGAAAAGTGGTTGGAGTGTGCTGAATGCAGACAGTGAATATTCTATGAGGATCGTTAATGATCTTGATTCTAATGTTGCGATTTTCAGTATGGATGAAAATAATCCTCATATCGTAAAATTTGCGAAAGAAGGAAAAATCACGTGTGTATATGAAGAAGGTTTTGTCACCATTAAAAAAGGAGACTGGAAGATCAGAATAGGAAAAGCCAAAGATTTCCCGATTACGATGGAAGGGAAGGCAAGATTTATGATTGAAAACGTATTGGCGGCAAGTTTGGCGAGCTACCTTTATGGATTCGGGATTGAAGATATTTCCAATTCTTTGAGAACCTTTATTCCAAGTGCTCAGCTTACGCCGGGAAGACTGAATGTTTTTAAATTCAAAAACTTTAAAGTTCTCATCGACTTTGCCCATAATCCTTCAGGATACGAAGCGATTGAAGATTATCTGAAGAATGTAGAATCTACGAAGAAAATCGGTATTATTTCCGGTGTTGGAGACAGAAGAGACAGCGATATCAGAGAATGCGGAAAGATTGCAGGAAGAATGTTTGATCATATCATCATCCGAAATGAAAAACATCTTCGTGGAAGAACCGAGGAAGAGATCAATGGGTTGATTATCGAAGGAATGCAGTCTGCAGGAAAAGATGTAAGCTATGAGATTATCCCAAAGGAAATAGAAGCATTAAAACACGCTATGGGAATGGCAGAAGAAGGAACGTTTATTACGGCTCTAAGTGATGTTATTTCCAATGCCATTGATCTTGTACAGGAATATCAGGCAAGAGAATTATTGGAAGACGATAAGAATGTATAAGTACATCTTTATATAACTTATTAAAATTGCAATACGGAATTAATAAAACGTATTGCAATTTTTTTTGCTCCTATAGCACTGTAGATGATTTGAAGATAGTTTTCTAATAATTGAATATAGTTTGTAAACACTTTTAACTTTTTTTAAAGTGAAAAAAAATAAAAATTATTAACTTGCCATATGATTGGTTTTTATGAAAAAGGCACTGTTTACTTTCTTTCTTTATGCTTTTATACAGTCTTATTCTCAAAGCTATACTCCGGAAAAGTTAGATAGCATTACGAGTATCTATAAAAATAAGGGAGAGTATGAAAAGGTCTTTCAATACAATATAGATGCACTTCAGTATTATAAAGAACATGATAACCCTGAGGGTATGGCATTAGCTAATATTAATATTGCCAATGCACTTTCTACATTTGACGAGCACCAGAAAAGCCTGCATTATCTGGATGAGGCGAAAAAACAACTTAAATTGGTTAATAATAATGGACTGAATGCCAGATTGTGTAATGAAATTGCAAGGAATTATGCTTTTTTAGGCCTTTATAATCAGGCCAATATTCAGCTGAATAAATCTATAGAATATCTTAAACAAGCCCCTGATACAAAAGAGAACAGAAATTCTTTATTTTTTGTTTACATCTGGAAGTGGTCCAATTTTGAGGATTTAAAACTGCCTGATTCTATTAATACGATGCGGAAAAAAGGGTTAAGAACTTTTCCTAATGAGCCTAAGATTTATGTAAGAATTGCAGAACAGTTTTTATCAAAAAAACAACATCTTGATTCTGTAGAATATTACCTGAACAAAGCATCTGTATTAGCCGTGAAAAATAACAGTTCACTCCACGCTTATGGAGCTATTGCAACAAGACGCGGAAATCTATATACTCTGAAAAAAGATTACCCAAGGGCACTCCAATATTATCAGGAATCCTTGCCCATCTATCTGAAAATAAATCGTGGTGCGGATATTATAGATACTTATAAAAAGATCTTTCAAACTTATCTGGCTTTAAATAATATTCCAAAAGCAAATGAATATCTGGTTAAATATACCCAACTCAATGACAGTATTCATTCTGGTGAAAGAAAAGCGGTTGCTTCTGTAATTAACAATCTTGCCATTGAACAGGAAAAAGAACGAAGTAATCTCCACATTATCATTGTTGTTATTGCAGGTATTGCTATTGTATCTATTACTATAATATTTATGATCAGGCACCGGAATAAAAGGAGAAATCAGCTCCTTGAACAACAGAAGAAAATCATCATCGAAAAAATAGTAGAAACGGATCAACTGAAAAGGAAAGTAGACACTTCAATTAATGATTTGTCTAAAATGGCTACATCCAATAATCCTTTTTTTATAAGCAAGTTTAAAGAAGTATATCCGGAATTCTATGAAAAACTGACTTCACAATATCCTGAGCTTACTAATCATGATATAAAATTTATCATTTATTTAAGGCTTAATTTAACCAATAAAGAAATCGGACAATGTGGAAATGTAACAGTACGAGCCGTTGAAACCAAGAAATACAGACTTAAAAAGAAGCTCGAATTACCCGCTGGCATGGACCTAGGGACCTGGGTTTTAGAATTATAATTTAAATAAAAATGCCTCAGGTATTTCTGAGACATTTCATTGTGATATATTATAATTTTTCAGACTTTTCTATATAAGATAAGATTTTATAAGCAATATCAATCCTTTCAGAATTGGGATAGTTTTTATTGGCAAGAATTACGATACCAATTTTTTTCGAAGGAACATATATTACATAAGCTCCAAAACCATTTGTAGCCCCTGTTTTATTAATCAATACGTCTGTTGTCGGTTTTTGATGGGGAATAATTTCCTTCACAGGATTGGGCTTAAAGGCCATATCTGCTGAATTTCCTTTTTGAAGCTGTTCCAGTGTTACGGGATAATTATATTGTTCCCAGATAAGATCCTGCGTCATTTCTGAGCTGTTAAAGTAGCCGGTATGAGTATTCATTATTGCGGTAGATAATGGATGGTCAATATTTCCAATTCCCATATTGGCATCCACAAATGTAATCATATCCTGTGTACATGATTTCACTCCATAAGCTTCATCCGCCAAAACTCCTGGGTTTACACGGATGGGTTCATCATTTTTACTGTAACCGAATGCATATTGACTCATATTTTCGGCGGGTACTTCATAAAATGTATTATTTAATCCAATTTTAGCAAAAACATTTTCAGTAACAGCTTTTGTGAAAGGTTGATTCATCGTTTTTCCTGCAATAATCCCTAACAGGCCAATGCTTGGATTGGTGTATATTCTTTGAGTGCCTGCAGGATAATCAGGCTTCCATGTTTTATAATAATGGATGAGTTGTTCATGATTAGTAATCTCCTCAGGTAGTTGCAGCGTAAATCCGCCTGCAGTATGTGTTCCCAGATTATAAAGCTTTATTTGGTCAAAAGCTGTATTTTTCAGTTCTGGCATGTATTTGCTCACCGGATCAGATAGGTTAAGTGTTCCGTTAATTTGTGATAAACTGGCTAAGGTAGCTGTGAAAGTTTTGCTTACAGAACCCAGTTCAAATAAAGTTTTATTGGTAACTGCTATCTGATCTGCTTTTGAAGCTAATCCGTAATTGAAAAAAGTATGTTTTCCATGTATTGTTATGGCAATACTTAACCCCGGAATTCTATTTTTATCCATCACTGGTTTTACCAACGTATTCAAATAATTATCAAGATCTGATAACTCCTTTTTTTTCGAAGAATTACAGGCTGACAAAAAAGATAAACATAATACCGCAACAGATATGTTTTTTAAACTTCGCATAATTTTAAGATTTTATAATTGAATTTTGTACTATTGTTTACAATAAGAAATTTTCGAAAATTTTAAGCGAAAGTACAAGGAATTTGTTGATGCTGTTGTACTACAATTGCACTACATTAGTTTAAGTTATTTTAAATCAGCAAGATATGATTGGTCTGGTAGAGCTTTTGAAATAGCAAGAAGTTTGTATAAAAGAATTATCTGAAAGAATGTTATCCTTAAAAAAGAGCTAATGAATAGGTATATGGCAAATTGACTATGGCTGAACCCAAGGTTCAGCCATAGTCAATTTTATATCAAATAATTATAATAATGAATCTTATCCTTCAGCAAAAAAAGCATTTGAGCTTCCGATCCAGATGGCATCTTTTTTATTGAAATCTACATTTACCATTGCAGCTTTGGTCATTCTTCCCAAATTTTCCAATAGGATAGGATGTTCATCATTTTCCCGCCAAATATACAACAAACGGATCTCTGCTTTTGAAAACTCTCCATTGATATCTTCAAAAATAGGCGCGTAATGTACTTTTCTCTGTAAGATATAATTTTCCTTATCCTGAATAGAGTCTGTAATTTCTTTTGTAGGATTTAAATCAACACCGCTTCCTGCGAAGGAGAATAAAGGTTTCAAGACAAAATCTTCAAGGTTTTCGTTGTTGGGAAACTCATGTAAAAAATAACTCTTTGGAACAAACTGATGCTGTAACAGTGGCAAAAGGAACTTTGAGATTTTAAAGAACCAGTTGGGATGAGTGATCCATTTTACATCAACTTCTTCGCGGAAATCAAACTCTGTGGTTAGATCAGGAATATTGTCCAGTTCATCAAATATAACACGGTTGTAAATTCTTTTAATTTCAGTCAGCTTTCCATTATTTTCATAATACAGTTTCTTGCCTTCCTTCTTTACTTTGGTAAGACATACTGTTTTGATTCCCAGTAGTTTCTCTGTCAGAGCAAAATCAATGGCTGTTTTCTGTCTTTCCGGGAATATTTCAAGCAAGATGACATTTTCAGGATTTTCATCACCTACAATGAGTTCCTTCAAATAATTTTTGAATGTTTCACGGGGCATAGGATTTTTGATTTCTGAAATAAAAGGATAGACTTCACAATACGTTTCTTCATATACTTTTTGGAAAGCATACAGAGAAGGAAATGCCTGAAGCTCTATCAGCTGAGGTTCTATTTCGTCGTTTTCATTTTTACAGATTCCAAAATCTATGGTAAAAAAATGAGGCTGATTGGTATCATTGGGAACTCTGCAATGGTCAGGAATGGCTTTCTGAAGTGTTTCTGCAGGAAGCGCTTTAATCTGGCTGATAATGCTTTCACTGGCATCAATGAGTTGGGTCTCAAATTTTTTAGTCAAAAAAATAGGACTTTCTGAAACTCTGAAAGTAGGTTCTATCCCTCCTTTTTCTGTCAGTATATTTTTTAATTGACTGTATTTTTCTTGTGAAAACTCCTGATTGAACTGTTGTCTGTATTTTGGGATCATATTTTTGTGGTGTTAAAAAATAAAAACGATTTAACCATACATTTTTAAA
This sequence comes from Chryseobacterium sp. GW821-FHT04C04, assembly GCF_059420365.1. Taxonomy (NCBI): domain Bacteria; kingdom Pseudomonadati; phylum Bacteroidota; class Flavobacteriia; order Flavobacteriales; family Weeksellaceae; genus Chryseobacterium; species Chryseobacterium sp. GW821-FHT04C04. The sequence goes on from NZ_JBWKTO010000004.1 coordinate 480,162, forward strand.
TATTGAATATCTGTTTTGAGTAATAATTCTCTAATATTAGTAATGATAATCCTTTTAGTATAATAACTTTCTCATTTTCTGAAGTTCTTATTTTCATTTTTAGCTTCTATCTGCTCAGTATTCCTAGAAAACAATAACTGTCCTTCAGAACCTTTTGCATCATATATGGAATAGAAGATTTTAACATTGTCAAAGCATTTTTATTATCTGAATTTTTATTTACCTTGTCTTGAACGCTTTCCAAATACTCCAGCAATAGATGGACGACATTCTTCCATATTATTCTTGTCAATCGTTTCAAAGTCTCCGTCAGTTGTATGTGGATTTCTTTTCTGATTTGCACTTTATCTTTTTTGATGTTCCACTTACTTCAACCACGGATCTCCTCTTTCCCCTCCATTCTGGTGTAGTTTATTTTCATACTACAATTTCGTTAAAAATTCTCTTAATCCATAAAAAGAGACTAAATTAGAATAATAATTTTTGAGAAAAAATTATGAGAACGAGATATAAGGGTTTTTCCACGTTTGATTTCTTATAATGAAACACTGTCACAAACATTTATTTGTGACAGTGTAAAAATACATAAATTTACCATTCAGCGTCCCACAAAATTTATTTTTGCTGTTGAAAGAAGAATGGTTTTTGAAATTCTGGATTCTTTACGGCAGTTTAGAATCTCCTACAAATATTGTTTGCTTTATGCCACCTTGGGACGTCGATCAAACCGAACCTAGTTGGACAATACCATTTTTAATAGTTAACAAATTTTACAGAATAGGTTTTATTTTTTAGATTATATTTAAGAATATAGATACTTTTATCCTTTCCATTAAATTCTATTTCGTTTGAATTTGCAAAGCCTGTTTTAATAAGTTTACCATCAACTGAATAAATTTGAAATTCCTTAATTAAATCATTATTTGAAATTAATTTAATTTTTTCAGAATTTCTGTCATAAAATATAATATTTTTTGAATTTTCTACTTCATTCACTCCAAGTAGATTTGTTTTTAATCCTGTGATTATTAAAGCCATTTCTCTTATTGTAGCTGGAGAAGTAGTGCTTTTTCTTATACTTACCTTACCACCTGCATTATCAGTTGTAGAAGATAAATTTGCTTGAATATAGTTATTAGCACTTTGAAACCAATTGGAACCAGCTATAGCGGCTACACTTGGATTAGTAACGGATAAATTATTAAAAGGAAAAGCAGAAAGAGATGGAGAAATCTGTTCTAATTTCATTGAAAAATTATAGACCATTCTGCTTGTAGTATTATTTACACCGTCATCGCTTGTTTGTTCTGTACCTTCATCATCTGTCCAACATAAGGATGCTCTTACTCCGTCTGCACCAAAAGTGTAATTATTTACTATTTCATCCGTCTCGTTGTTAATAGGATTAGATGTAATCATCATCATTTTTGAATTACCATTTGTTGTGCTATTTTGTTTGATTATATTAGCGGCTTTTTCTACATTAAGAATTCCCCAACCAAATTTAGCATCAGGACCGTTTCCGGAAGTATCATCGTCTGCACTGTGCAACAATAGAGCCTTTAACATAGAGGCTTTCATATATGAATTGTTTAATGAATAATAATATTGTTGTAGCAACAATCCACTTGCCGCAGCAGCTGGGGATGCATAGGAAGTTCCAGTTGACTCAATTATATTACCTGTATATGCTGTATTGCTTGAATATAAAGGAACATCTATTGCGGTACCAAGGGTAACAATATCCGGTTTAATTCTTCCGTCATCAGTTGGTCCCCAGTTACTGTAATTTGACATTTCATTATTACTATTTATTGCACCAACTGTTACAACATTTTTACTGGATGAACTGCCAGTAATGATGTCATATCCATTTGCGCTGTTATTACCATTATGTGCTTGTTCATTCCCTACCGCTATAAAAGGTAAATAAAAGGGTTTAGATTTTAACAGCACATCCCAAGCTTGGCTCACGTGGTCATACGCTCCAAAAATCCAAACAGGGATATTTGTATCATTAGGATATCCATAAGAATGATTTGAAATTAAGAATCCATTATTAGCAAAAGTATTCATTTCGCTTAAGTCATTATTCCAATCGTAATTTTGCGTAGTAGCATTAAAAGCAATTCCCTGTGCATTACTTATATTTTTCCCCACCATAATTCCGGTAACAGCTGTCTGATGGGCATTTCCGCCAGGGCTACTTTCGGATTGTCCAGGTTGCATTGTAGCTTGTCCGGTAAGTGAAATATGTGATTCGTTGACTTGCCCGCCATCCCACACACCAGCAACCATATTAGTTCCTGTAATATTTACCCCAATACTTCCACTGCTATACAAACTATTGGATTTAGAATTTACTTGTTGAGGTATATCCTTTGTTGTGATATAGATGGGAAAGCCATCTTCTGATATAGTATATAAAAAATGTTCTTTTCCATTTTTTGAAAAAGATCTACTCTTACCTGGATTTCTTTTTAAAAATTCTAAAATCTTTTTTTCTCTGTCTAAAGAAATTTTATTAATTGCTTTAGATGATTTTTGAGCAATTTCATTATTCATAGATGCCTTGATTACTGCTCTCTGTTCTGCTGTTTGAGCAGTTGCAATAATTGAAACAGTCAATAGAGCTGTTGAAAAGCTTGATTTTTTAAACATATTGTAATATTTTATTGTTTATTTTATGATTTTCTTTTGTTCTTTTTAATTGTGAACTTGTCTAAAGTTTCCTGATTAGAATACAGCAAGAATAAATTAATTGAATACATTTCCAATGTAAAGCTCTGGTTTCAAAACGAATTAATAAGGCTTTTTTCTTGTTAAAGTATCTGTTACATATGATGTATACTGCTTGTTTTTCAGAAGAAATACATCACCCTGTCTAATCGCATCTCCCTCCTGCTGGATTTAAGGTAGCCTTTCCATCTATGATAAATACCAACTGATAATCTGTTTTGTATTCTTCTGCTGGCTCAGTTGCCCTGGCTGTGAGATAAAAAAAGGATAAAGTGCTGTTTCCATATGCTTTGTGTTTTATGGCGCTAATATCTTGGTATTACCGGAATTTTAGATTTTGTATAAGGCTCAAATTAATTTTAGTATTTATTTATAAACACACACAAAATCATAGATCATCCTATAAAATTCAACTGTTAGTGAATAATCTATTGTTTTTTTCAGATAAGTAAACAAGAGCCTTTGAGAAAAGTTTGCTTTCCTTCCTTCTTAAAACCTTTACTAAAGAATGATTATGGGGATATGTTTTAATTTTTGATATATCATTATGAACTTTACACTTATTTTTTGAATACCCTAAATCCAAATAAGGGCTAAACTCTGTTTTATTATCTTGTCCCGTCCTAAAATTAGTTGACATAAAATAGACTTATTATGGAAAATCGAAAACAATCGAAAGAAAACCGTACGCAACGCGATTACACGATGGCTTTTAAATTAGGTAGGGTCAATCGGATAGAAAAAGGTGAATTCACCTATAAACAGGGACAACAACATTATGGCATCCAAGGGAGAAGTACCGTTTTGGTCTGGCTCAGGAAATATGGTAACTTAGACTGGAGCAAACCTATTATTCATACGATGTCACAATCCAGAGAAACACCTGCCGAAAAGATCAAAAGATTAGAGAAATAAATGGCTGATGAGAAACTTAAAAGCAAGGCTCTCAATATGATGATCGATATCTCCGATAAAGAATACGACACTCAGATCCGGAAAAAGTTTTCCCCCAAACAATCAGACAACTCCAGTAAGAAGGACTGAATTTATCAAAAATCTGCAGATTGTTTGGGATAAGCAGGCAAGGCATTTACCAGCAGCAGGGCCAAAGAATTTGTTTTCGGGAAAAAGAATTGCAAAAAGTAAAACAAGCCGTTGAGCAGATCCGTGTGGAACAACCCAGAATAGGAACAAGAAAACTTTATTTTTTACTTAAAAACAAGTTCAGGCTGGAAAAGATAAAAATAGGCAGAGATGCACTTTTCGACTATCTTCGGAGAGAAATCTTCTTATCTATCCTAAGAAAAGATATACCAGGACCACTTTCTCCAGGCATTGGCTCAGAAAGTACCCTAACCTTTTGAAAACAACCTCTTTGAAAAGAAAAGAACAGGTGTTTGTAAGCGACATTACCTATGTAAAAACCAAGACGAATGTCTGTTTAGTTACCGATGCCTACAGCAGAAAGATTATGGGATAAGAGCTAAGCGAGAATATGAATGCTGAAAGTGTGCTTAAGGCTCTAAAGATGGCTATAAGAAACCGGATTACCCCATCAGTCATCGAATGTTGTATGTTTTTTCTCCAAGCATTTTTTGATAAGTTTCAGAGCAATACTGGAGTCCTCTATCCGAATGATGGATAAGCGCAGATGGCTATGACTGTTATCAGAATGCTTTGGCAGAAAGGATAAATGGAATATTGAAGCAGAAATTTTTAGTGTACAGATGCAAAAACATTCAGGATCTGAAACAAATGGTGAATGAAAGTATTTGTATTTACAACAACAAAAGACCACATCTCAGTCTGAAGATGAGAACTCCGGAAATGATGCATAAAAAATCCGGAAAATATAAATCTTCCGGATTGGTATTTAATTAAATAACTTGTCAACCTATTTTAGGACTAGTCATATCTTTGTCTAACACAACTTGTTTGAAAGAATGATACTACTTTTTAGGAAATATTATTCTTTCTTTTACTTTAGACAAGTTCTGTGATATAAATAGGTCTTCCATCATCAAAAATATCTAATTCCCGTTAAGTAACTCAGACATTTTTTAGCAAGAATGAGAAGGAAATCCAAATGCTTAAATTATCCTTTAATGATTTTTAGTTAGAATGCCAAAGATTCAGCTTCTTTCAATATTTTTTTTTTTGCGAACTGAAGGAATCTCGGAAGAATCTGATTTCTTGTCAGAATGATCTTGTCTTCATCATCTATTCTGTCCATGGTCTCAAGATATTTTTCCATTCCGAAATTTTCGATCATCGCTTCTCTGTTTTTTTCATCTTTCAGATTTTCAATCAAAGATTCAGGATTAGCTTCAGGATGAAACTGTGTTCCGAATATTTCATTGGAGAAACGAACTGCCATTACCGCTCTTTCCAGATTGATATGAGGACGGAATTTTTCAATCGCCATTACGGTCATTCCAAGTTCTTCTAAACGGTCATGATCCGGCTCAATAAACTGGTAGGCTCTGGAGTCTACAGCATAAAAAGGATCTTTAAGATTTTTGAATAAAAATTCTTCTCGCCCTTCTTCAGTTTTATGAACAGGCATTACTCCAAAGGAATACGATTTTCTTTTGCAGATATTACCCAGTTTCCAGTGAATACTTGCCAGCTGAAAAGAATGGCAGATAAGGAAAAGGTATTTTTTATCTTCGCTGTATTGATTGTGTTCAAAAATGGCATCTAAAAAATGAGCAAATCGGTCTTCCCAAGCCACCCCTTCACGGTGTGGATCTCCCGGTCCGCCTGAAGAAATAAAAATATCAAAGTCTCCAATTTCCGGCATTTCATCTTTAAATCTCACATCAAATGTCTTGATGACAACATTTTCTTCAGAGTTCTGCTGAAATGCTTCAGAAATTTCTTTAATGTTTCTAAAACCTTGATTCACATGATTGTTGTTCATGTCCAGCAGAGCAATTCGAATATCTTTCATTACATCATATTTTTTGTAAAGTTACCAAAAATATTATGAAGCATTTTCACCATGTGTTATGCCATACTCTGTTTCAGAGATCATATAATCAACGACTTTTTTCAGATCACCAGTCTCCTTAAAGATTTGGAGCTGTCTGTCTGCACCCGTTCCGTTTTCCAGGATTTTCCAGGCATATTCAACTTCATGACGGCATCCTAATTCGTCTACCACATCATCAATGAACTCTAAAAGTTCTTTTAACAAATGAGGATAAGGAACAGATTCTTCTTTTCCGAAATCGATCAGATGGGCTTCGATACCACTTTTGGAAGCACGCCATTTATTTTCATTCAGCAAAAGCCTTCTGTAACTTCTGAAACTAAGGTTTTGCTGGTGAAGTTTATAGATTTTAGCAACTAAACACTGCATGATCGCTGCAAGACATACGGTTTCATCAATTCTTAACGGCATATCACAGATTCTGAATTCAATCGTAGGGTAGAAAGGGTGTACCCGTAAATCCCACCAGATTTTCTTAGCATTGTCTATGGTTCCTGTTTTTATAAGAAGGTCAACATAGCTGTCGAATTCCCCCAGAGAGTTAAAATAACTTGGAATACCGGTTCTTGGGAATTTTACGAAAATTTCCTGTCTGTAAGATTTAAAGCCGGTGTATCTTCCAATCCAGAATGGTGAATTCGTAGAAAGGGCATACACGTGAGGTAGGAAATAACGCATTACATTTTGAATTCTCACACCTTCTTCACGGTTTGGAATTCCGATGTGAACATGCAGTCCGAAAATAAGATTTTCACGGGCTACATCTCCCATATCATCTACGATTTTGATGTATCTTTCTCCCTGAGTGATATTGTTTTCCGACCAGTGAGAAAATGGATGGGTGCCTCCTCCGGAAACACGCAGTCCCTGTTCATGGGCGGTATTGATGAGATGCCGCCTTAAATTTGTTAATTCTGCCCGGGCTTCCTGAATATTCTGGCAGATCCCGGTTTCCATTTCAATCATAGATTCGTGCATTTCGTGCTTTAAATTTTCACTTAAAACCGCTTTTCCGCCTTCAATGATTTTTGAAACGTGAGAAACCAGATCTCTGCTTTCTACATCAATGATCTGATATTCTTCTTCAATTCCAATAGTAAACTGATGCATTTTTCTTGTGTTTTTTGTTTTTTAATATTATTTTATGGAATCTTTCACGAAAGTTCCCCAGGCAATATTGGGTTTACCCGGAACATATTCTTTGGCTTTTTCGATAGCCAGTTTTGCAGCATGTTCTATGATCCACGCAAAATTCTCTTCTCCTACAGAGTTTTTGTCTGCATCCGGAGCCGGATTACAAAAATCGATTGCATAAGGAATCCCGTCTCTTACAGCAAATTCTACCGTATTGAAATCATATCCCAAAGCTTCATTCATGGTAATCGTATAATCATGAATAGTCTTCAATAGTTTTTTGAGTTCTTCACCCTGTGTCTGATGGGTGGTAGCGTATCTTAAATGAGGAGCATTTCTAGGCTCATAGGGCATAATGTGAACATATTTCCTCCCCAGACAGTAAACCCTGTAATAATCATCAAAGACAATTTCTTCCTGTACCATCATGACCAACTGTTCAGTTTCTCCTAATTTGTTCCAAAGATCATCCGGATTCTCAACTCTGTAAACACTTTTCCAGCCTCCGCCATCATGAGGTTTCATATAAGCAGGAAAACCTACATAATTGAAAATATATTCCCAGTCATGCGGAAATTTCAGGTTTCTAAATGAAGTTTCCGAAGTGTTCTCAGGTCTTTCGTGTGAAGGAAGCAAAACTGTTTTAGGAAGTGGAATTCCCAGTTTGGACATCAGGGCATTGTTGAAAAATTTCTCATCAGCACTCCACCAGAAAGGATTGTTGATTACATAAGTACCGTTAAGTGCTGCATTTTTAAGATAAGCTCTGTAAAAGGGAACGTCCTGTGAAATTCTGTCGATGATTACTGCATATCCATAATCTGCACCCTGTTCTAATTTATCAATATGAACGGGTTCAGCTATGATATCTCCGCCTCCCAGTTCATTTACTTTGTCTATAAATGCCCAGGGAAATGTGTCTTCCATACCGAAAAGAATTCCTACTTTTTTTGTCATAATTTTTGTTTTTAAGGTGAGTGTATATTTTTTTCTATTTGTCTTTTCTATTGTTTTTAAGAGAAAAAGGCTCCTATGAAGGTAGGGAAAACCATTCTCCACAAAGGCCAGTCGTGGCCGATCCATTTTCTTTCATCATACCAGAAGTCTATGCCTTTTACCCTTAGGATCTCTGCCATTTCAACATTTTTTTCTTTACAGATGTCCTGATCAGAGGTGCTTAATACGATATGCATGTGTTTGTACTTCCATGCTTCATCATTTCTTATAAACTCTCTTGGGCAGTTGAAGTATACCAGCTCATCAGAATAACCATCCATGAAATTTCTTATACTGAACGCCCCTGAAAGGCAAAAAAGATGAGAAACCACATCAGGAAATCTAAAAGCAAAGTTGGCAGCGTGATATCCTCCGAAACTGGCTCCGGCAACCGCTACGCGATGGGTCTTATGAAGTTTTTGAATGTAGGGTACAAATTCTTTGATCAGGAATTGTACATATCGTTCATAGTTTCTTATTCTTTGCTGAGGAGATATATTGTCATCATAAAAGCTCCATTTGTCGATGGTCTGCACATTGTAAAGTTTTACTTTTCCTTGTTCTATAAACCAGTTGATGCTTCCATTCAGATGAAAATCATGGTTCTGGGTATATTGTCCCTGAGAAGTAGGAAACATGATGATAGGATGACCATAATGTCCGGTCACCTCTACCTGAAGACTTGTTCCCAATATATTTGAATAATATTCTGTATGTTCTATGTGAGGCATTTTTCCTTATTTAGTTTTACTATTGTGTTTTATATTAAATTGATAAATTCTATTCCTCCAGGCTGATCTTTTTCTAAAACATCCGGTACAAGGGTCCCTAATTTTGGATGTGCCAGAATGATTTTTTTTTAAAATTCATTTTGAGGCCGGTGTATTGGCGTCAACGAACTGATAATATGCTTTCTAAGTTACGTTTTACAATAGATTCTGCTGGAAGATTATATATTATGAATTCAATAACATTTTTGATGTCAATATTGGACTTCATGATCTAGGAAGTAAGCTTGTTGCTTTTGGGAGGCAGAATGTTCAGCATATCTGCATGAATCATTTCTGCGGCAGAATCCAGCCTGTCCTGTATAATGGAGGCATCACTGGATTTGTAAACAATCCCGACATGATAATCTATCGGAAGAAATTTCACGACCTCCTCACATTCAAAATTACTGTAATCGGGTTCTTTATCTTTAATCAGGGCAATGATCAGCCCGGAATAATATCCTGTAGGAGGGGAGATGTTGTAATGATTGCCTCTCAAGAGAGCATCTTCAATTTTAGCCCATTCCCTCCAGATATTAATTCCGCTTGAGGCCTCCACCAAATCGGGAATGTGAGCGCCGCCAACTCTTGATGACGTTTCAAGGAAGTACCATTTTCCGTCTTCCTTTCCGCGGATAAATTCTGTATGGGTAGCACCATTGATAAGCCCAAAATTGAAAAGGACTTTGGCGTTAATTTCTTCCAGCGCTTTAAATTCTTCAGAGTACCTTCCCAGAGTCTTGGAACGGAATACACCTCCTTCATGCGAAACCTGCATGGGAGGAGCCAGATATTTTGAAGCAGAAGTAAATACAATCTCTTTGTTGAAAGTCAGGCTGTCTACATGGTAAACATCTCCTGGTTTAAAACTTTCCAGTAAAAAAAGATGGCGTTCTTCCCCAAGAATGTCTAACGCTTCATGCAGCTGTTCTTTGGTCGTTATTTTCTTAATTCCTGATGCAGAAGCTTCCGATCTGGGTTTTAGTACCCATGGTGCCGGAACGAGGTCTGTAAATTCATTGACTTCATTATCATTGAATACAGCTATAAATTCAGGAACACTGATCCCGGAATCTTTAGCTTTTTGCCGCATAGCCAGTTTATCCCTAAAATATCGGTGTGTGGTTTGTCCCATTCCCGGAATACGGAATGTTTCTCTGATTAATGCTGCTTTCTCTACATCATAATCATCCAATGCCACTACAGCATCTACTTTTCTGGTTTTCATGAGGTGGGAAAACCCCTGGATCAGATGTTCCAGATTCCATACGGACGGTTTGAGTTCAGGCATATAAAATGCCTCTTCAATGGCATGCCAGGGCCAGTTTTTTTCTTTAAGGTTTTCCGAAGTTACCAGGATAATTTTATTGCCGAGATTCTTCATTTCGTCCATAAAATCGTAGCCTTTGTAATAGCACGAAATACACACAATAGTTTTCTTCTCCATATAATGTTTTTTAATATTTAGTGAATTTTCAAAAATAAAAGCGTTTGTTTATTATTTTATTAATATTAAAAAAAGCAATATTGTGTGTTTTTGAAAATTCACTAATCAATTATACAGAGATTTTTTGTAAAAAACTAATTTTTAGTGATAATTTTCGATTAAATCCGCGAGCAATTGAACTCCAAAACCGGTAGCTGCTTTTTCCTTGGCATAGCCTACACTTCCGAAGGCTACTCCTGCAATATCCAGATGAGCCCAATTGGGGTGGTTTTCAATGAATTGTTCTAGAAATTTTGCGGCAATGATACAGTCTCCGATAGGCTTCAGAGAGATGTTTTTCATATCAGCTACATCAGACTTAAAGTCATCTTTCCATACATCCCATAAAGGAAGATTCCAGAGCCTTTGATTGGCTTGGTCTCCGGTTTTTATAAGCGTATTTTTCAATTCTTCATTATTGGAGAACATCGCGGCACAAGTATCCCCGAACATTCGTACTGAGCTTCCTGTTAAAGTAGCCAGGTCAATCAGCAAATCGGTCTTATAGTTTTTAGAAAGATAAGACAATCCGTCGGCAAGAATCAGTCGGCCTTCAGCATCGGTATCGATGATTTCAATAGTCTTTCCGTTATAAGCCTTGATAACATCACTTGGGATGAGTGCTTTTTCGGAAATGGCGTTGTCTGTGATCGGAAGAACGGCTACAATATTGACAGGGAGTTCCATTTCCGCAGCATAGATTAATGCTCCCAGAACGGCTGTAGCTCCTCCCATATCAGACTTCATATAATGCAGATTCGTTGAATCTTTCAATGATATACCGCCTGTGTCAAAAAGTACACATTTTCCGACCAGTCCGAAAGTTTTGGCATTTTTAACCGTAGTTTTATATTCTAAAATAGTGAAGGCTGCATCATAGGCACTTCCCTGGTTAACGGCAAGGTAAGCGCCCAGTCCAAGTTCCTCACATTTTTTTCTATTGAAGACCGTATATTTTAATTCGTATTTTTTAGCCAGATTTTTTAGATAGGCACTGAAAATATCCGGTTTTTTAAGATTAGCAGGTTTGTTAAGCCAGTCCTGACAAGCGGCCTGTCCATTAATTAAAGCTTCTGTTTTCTGACTGATATGATCTAATTTCTTTTGGCTTAAATTCTCAAAATGCAATTCAAATTTTGTGTTCCAGAAAGCATGTGTTTTTTCAAAAGGGTAGTTATAAGTTCCAGCCAATAGACCTTTTACCAACTCTTCAAATTGTTTTTCATTCATGAAATCTGCCAGTGCCAGCGTAGGAACAGCCTGAAGTTTTTCTTTTTGCGTCTGTGAGAATTTGGCAGCAACCTGCTGGATTTCGAAATTTTGTAATGTTGCTTTTCCTAATCCGATGAAATAGGTAATTCCCTCTTCATGAGCATTGATGAAAACTTCATACTTCTTTCCTGTGAAAAAAGTGGAAATATTTTTATTGAAATTTTTACTGGTTTTAGTCCATTCTTCCTCGGTGAATATGTGGAAAACCTGAGTGTAATTTTTGTTTTTTTTATTAATTAGTTTCATAAATAGATATTATTTTTTCTAAGATCATACGCAATCACCATCTTCATATGCCTGAATTTTATTTGGCGATTTTGTATCCTTAGTTTTTAATGCTTTGTTGTTGTGGTTTTACTTCTACAGGGTTTTCTGTATTGTCATAAAACAGCCATTCAATAGCTCTTGGGAATTCCTGTGACCAGTAAAATTCATTATGGGTTCCTTCAGGATTGATATTGGTTTTAAATTCAAAATCAAAAAGCTTTTTCTCTTCCCATCTTTTCAGATATTCTTCAAAAATATGAATCCTTTTGACCATTTTAGAGCCTTCCTGGCCTCCGCCGTAGAGATAGATTTTTGTTGTAAAAGGAACCCGGAAGTTCATCATGGGGAAGTTGTTATTCGGTTCTACCCAAAGAGAAGGGGAGAAGATCAATAATTTGGAATATACTTCAGGATAAAGGAATCCACTGTAGATGCTGATTAGTGCGCCTAATGAGCTTCCTCCGATTCCAGTATTGTCGCGGTCCTTTTTGGTTCTGTAATTTTCATCCACAAAAGGCTTTAAAGTATCTGCGATAAAGCGGATGTATTTTTTTCCTTCTGAACCGTTGGCAACATGATCATTATCGAAAATATATTCTTTGATTCTTTCTTCGCTGCCATGCTCTATTGCGATGATGATAAGATCACCACGGCCATATTCTGCAAGGATAGATAGTTTTTTGTCTATTTCCCAGTTCCCGAACCCACTTCCTTCATTAAACAAATTCTGTGCATCCTGAAGATACAGCACCGGATAACGCTTATCAGTAGTATGATAGTCGTAAGGAAGCAATGCCCATACTTTACGATAACGGTCGAGCTGCGGGATATAGAATTTTTCGGAAATTACCTCTGCAGTGGGGAAATATTCTTCTTTGAACGGTCCCCAGTTCAATCTCCATTTTTTTATAGTATCAGATGCTTTACCTGCTGATTTTTTTACTTTCCGGTTGGGGGTGATATTGCCATATTGGTCCAGTTCCCCATTCTCCCAGCCTCCTCTCGTGAATTTGTATTCAATGTCTTCAGGAAGGAGCTGATCCTCGATTTCGATAAAATAATGAAAAGAATCTTCTTGTTTAAGCTGAAAATTGTAGTCCTTAGGGTTCCAATTGTTGAAATTCCCGGTGATAAATACCGGTCTGTCGTCCTTTTCTTCTGTATAAAGTTCAAACCTCATCATATGTGTTTAATAAAATGTAGTGCTAAATTTATAAAAAAGATTGTTTTGAAATCATAAAAAATGTGAGTTAAAAAATGATATATTTGATAGATAGACGAAATCCGAAATTAACTTGATAATTATTTGACGAATAATTAATCGCTGTTGTCAGTATTTTTCGTAGTTTCAAACAAAATATAAATATAAACCGATCTTGATGAATTCTGTCAAAACCTATACGCTTTTCACCGATCATGATGTGTATCTTTTCAAGGAAGGGAGGCACTATAAGCTGTATGGTAAATTTGGAGCACATTCTGCAGAAAAAGATGGAGTAAAGGGAGTGTATTTTTCAGTATGGGCACCCAATGCAAAAAAAGTTTCTGTCATCGGAAATTTTAATAACTGGAATCATAAGGATCATATTTTGTTTCCAAGATGGGACGAATCAGGAATCTGGGAAGGATTTATTGAAGGATTAACCTGGGGAACATTATACAAATATGCTATAGAAACACCAAGAGGAGAGATTCTGGAGAAAAGTGACCCTTATGCTTCAAGCTGGGAACAGAACGTTCAGGCGGCTTCATTGGTTTCCACAACCTGGTATGAATGGAGTGATCAGGAATGGATGGCTAACCGCTGGAAAAAAAATACGCTGGAAGCTCCCCTATCTGTATATGAACTTCATCTGGGTTCATGGGTAAGGGAAGGGGATCATCCCGACCGTTTTCTGAATTACCGGGATATTGCTGAAAAACTGGTTCCTTATATCAAAGAAATGGGTTTTACTCATGTAGAATTTATGCCGGTGATGGAATATCCATATGACCCAAGCTGGGGATATCAGATTACGGGCTTTTATGCAGCAACTTCACGTTTCGGTTCACCTCAGGATCTGATGTTTCTCATTGAAGAACTTCATAAAAATGAAATAGGCGTTATTCTGGACTGGGTTCCATCACATTTTCCGGGAGATGCTAATGGCCTTCATCGTTTTGACGGGTCATATCTCTATGAACATGAAGATCCGAGAAAAGGGTTTCATCCCGATTGGAAATCACATATTTTCAATTATGGAAGAAATGAAGTGAAATCTTTTCTGATTTCAAATGCGATGTTCTGGCTGGACCGCTATCATGTTGACGGATTGCGTGTAGATGCAGTAACTTCTATGCTTCACTTAGATTATTCACGAAATGAAGGGGAATGGGAGCCTAATATCTATGGCGATAATGTAAATCTGGAAGCGAAAGCCTTTTTGCAGGAATTCAACACAGCGGTTTATAAGGAATTTGGAGACTCTATTATGACGATTGCTGAGGAAAGTTCAGATTTTCCCATGCTTACAAAACCCGTTCATGATGGTGGAGTAGGTTTTGGAATGAAATGGATGATGGGATGGATGCATGATACTTTGGATTATTTTAAAGAAGATTTTGATAATCGAAAGTTCCATCACCACAAGCTGACCTTCGCCTCTATGTACTTGTATAATGAAAATTATATGATGCCTTTGTCACATGATGAAGTGGTACACGGAAAAGCAAGTCTTATTTATAAAATGAAAGGGGACGAATGGCAGAAATTTGCCAACCTGCGTACCTTATATGTATATATGTACACCCATCCCGGAGCCAAATTGCTTTTTATGGGCGACGAATTCGGGCAGACCAGTGAATGGAACTTTACAAAAAGTCTCGACTGGCATTTGCTGAAATATCCTGTTCATAAAGGAATGCAGGAAATCGTCAAAGAACTTAACCATTTGTACACATCGGAAACAGCATTGTATGAAAATCAGTTTGACAAGCACGGTTTTGAATGGGTGGAGGCAGATGATATAGAGAACTCAGTATATGTATATCTCAGAAAGGGCAAAAAAAAAGACGATATGATGATGGTCGTTCTGAATCTGGCTCCAAAAGTACTGGATTATAAAATTGGGATTCCTGCAGGGAGTCACTGGGAAGTTGTTTTGAGTTCCGATGATGAAAAATATAGCGGAAGCGGCGTAGAACCTGAAATATTAGAAGAAAAATATGAAGAATGGAGAGGACATCAGAAATCAATGACTGTAAAGCTTCCTCCGTTGTCAGGTATTATTTTGAGACAGAAGAAAGATAAAAAGTATAAATTACACAGAATTAAACATAAGAGATAAAGGATGGTTATTTATCATTTAAGCACAGAATGTTATCCTGTAGCCAAAGTAGGAGGTCTTGCGGATGTAGTTGGAGCGCTTCCGAAATATCAGAATAAAATAAAAGGAATAGATGCCAAGGTCGTGATGCCATGGTACAATAAACCCTTTGTTTATGAACATGAATTTGATCTGGTTTTTGATGGATTTATTCATCAGGGACCTGACATGTTGAATGTTCAGGTCATGAAAGAAAAAACAAATGTTCTGGGATTTGAATTATACATGGTGAAAATTCCCGGATTATTAGATAGAGACAATCCTTATGGATACCAGGATGAAAGTTTCCAGTTTCTGGCTTTTCAACATGGAGTATTGCATTGGTTGTGTGCCATGGAAATCCGTCCGGATGTACTGCACTGCCATGATTATCATACCGGATTGGTTCCCTTTATGGTAGAGAACTGCCCGGAATTTGAATTCCTAAAAGGAGTAAAAACAATTGGTACTATCCACAACGGTGAATATCAGGGAATGATGAGCTGGAATATGGCGAATTATATGCCTTTTTTTGACTCTTACAAAGGGGGACAAATGGACTGGAATGGGTTCATAAACCCATTGGCAAGTATGATCAAATGTGCTGATGCCTTTACTACCGTCTCCGAAGGATACCTGGAAGAACTTTTTATAAGCTTCCGCGGACTGGAAAGTCTCGTTCGTCAGGAATTCGGGAAAGCATACGGTATTATCAACGGTATTGATGCAGAAGTCTGGAATCCTGAGACCGATCCGATGCTGGATTTTAATTTTAACAGTAAAAATGCAGTCGCACGGAAGAAAAAAAATAAAGAAAAACTGTGTAAGGAATACGGTCTGAAGCCTGAGCTTCCTCTTTTTGCTTTTATTGGAAGATTTGCCACAGAAAAAGGAGCAGATCTCTTACCGGATGTAGTATGGCGAAGCATCAAGCAAAGTTATGGCGCCTTAAATATCATGATTCTCGGCTCAGGAAATACATATATAGAGAATAAGCTGAAAGAATACGACTATACTTATACCAATTTTGCCCTGGATTTGGGATATAAAGAACATCTTTCTCATAAAATATATGCTTCGGCAGATTTCCTTCTGATGCCTTCAAGGGTAGAACCTTGCGGGTTGAATCAAATGTACTCTATGAGATACGGAACGGTTCCTGTAGTAAGATATACGGGCGGCCTTAGAGATACCGTAGAAGATATTTCAACCGGTGGAGCAGGTCTGAATTTTACCTATCCGGGTGTGGATGATGTTGTACATGCGATGAACAGGGCGATGGCGATCTATAATCAAAAAGGAGTGATGGAAGATCTTATCTATGCTAACATGAATTTTGATTTTGCATGGGAGAAATCTGCGGAAAAATACATAGCTTTATATAATAGCTGATCAAGATTCAAATATGAAAATAAAGAATGCTTTAGAGTGATAGTAAACACTAAGAATAGAACAGTAAACTTAATAAAATAAAAAAACGCAAGATATTTATGAATCGAAATGTAATCTCCATTGTTTTAGGAGGAGGCAGAGGGACAAGGCTATTCCCGTTAACGTATTCCAGATCAAAACCGGCTGTACCTATCGCAGGAAAATACAGGCTGGTAGATATTCCTATTTCAAACTGTCTGAATTCGGGATTGAATAAGATTTTGGTTTTAACGCAGTTTAATTCTGCTTCCCTCAATTCACACATCAAGAATTCTTATCACTTTGATATTTTCAGTAAAGGGTTTGTTGATATTCTGGCAGCCGAACAGAATGTAGAAAATGAAAGCTGGTATCAGGGTACTGCAGATGCTGTACGCCAGTCAATGAAACACCTTGAAAAATATGATTATGACTATATCCTGATTCTTTCAGGAGATCAGTTGTATCAGATGGACTTCAGGGAAATGCTCAATTTTCATATCGAAAACGGGGGGGATCTTACCATTGCAACTATTCCGGTGAATGCAAAAGATGCTACTGGTTTTGGGATCTTAAAATCGGATGATGAAGGAAATATTACCTCTTTCTATGAAAAACCCGATTATGATATGCTGGAAGGGCTGCAATCTGAAGTTTCAGAAGAAAATAAACGGGGCGGAAAAGAATATCTGGCGTCTATGGGAATCTATATTTTTACCAAGAGTATCCTTAAAAAGATGTTTGATGAAGGAGCGGGTGATGACTTTGGAAAAGATATTATTCCAAATTCTATTGGGAAATACAAGACTTTGAGCTATCAGTATGAAGGTTACTGGACAGATATCGGAACCATAGAATCTTTTTACGAAGCCAATCTGGACCTTTGTTTGGATCTGCCGCAGTTTAATCTTTTCTCTTCTTCTCCTATCTATACCAGAGCAAGGATGCTTCCTCCATCAAAAATCAACGGATCTTACGTGAGTAAGGCGGTTTTTGGAGACGGATGTATCATCATGGCAGATAAAATTGAAAATTCGGTGATCGGAAACAGAACGAGAATTGATAAAGGAAGTACGATTGTGAATTCCTACGTCATGGGCGCTGATTTTTACCAGAATACAACAGAAATTGTGCTGAACGACAGAAGTGGCCGCCCTAATATGGGGATCGGGAAATATTGTTATATAGAAAAAGCAATCCTTGATAAAAACTGTTATATTGGTGACAATGTGAAGATTATTGGAGGAAAACATATCCCGGATGGAGATTATGGAACCTATTCGGTACAGGATGGGATTGTGGTAGTGAAAAAAGGGGCTGTAGTGGCGCCGGGAACCCATATAGGGTAAAAGAAAGGAAGATGGAGGTTATTGAAGTCGGAAAATAATTAGAGATCTTATCATATAAAATTCAGGCTTATTGAGAAGGTTGAATATTTTTAATCAAAAAAGGATTAGTATTTATTCGCCTGATAGTAATCTCCAGCTTTCCGCCATAAACTAGGTTAATTATTGTTAAACATAAAATCAGAGTGATCAGCATATTGGTCACTTTTTTTATTTGTATTACTTTTGTGCGATGCGTATTTTTAAGATATTAACTTTTATCATTGTTCTGTTGGGGGGAGCTTATGCTGCTTCCATGTACTATTTTGTGGAGGAAAGCAAAAATTTCACGATTGAAAAAGAGATCGATTATCCCGTGGATAAAGTTTTTGCTCAGTTTAATAATCTTCAGAACTTCACAAGATGGAACAATTTCTTTACCAGTTCACAATCTATAGATATCGATTATTATACGCCTTATGAGGGGCAGGGAAGTGCAATAAGCTATGTAGATCCTAAAAATGATAGCGATGGGGAAATGTTCATCAGATATGAGAATCTTAACAAGACTCTGAAATATCAGCTTTTTCAGGATGAAAATGAAAACCCAACACTGGTTGACGTTAAATTTAAGCCGGTTTCTGCAGAAAAAACAAAAATAATCTGGTACGTACATACCCCTAAACTATCTGTTTGGAGAAGGGTAGAGAACTTCTGGACCGAAGACCGCTTTGCTGAAAATATTGACAAGAGCATGGTGAATCTTAAAAACTCTTTAGGAAATAAAGTAGAAAAAGATAACCAGATGGCAGCCATCAAATATGATAGTCTGATGGTGGAAAAAGAAGAAGACAAGCAGTTATTGGGGATCAATGTGAGTACATCCAATAAAAAAGATGCTCTTTACAAAAATATTGTGATGAATTATAACAAAGTTTATAATTTCGTGACGATGGATCTTGGTAAAAAAGATGATGAATTCGGATATCCGATCCTGATTACTGATGCGGATAATTACAAAGACAAGGAGGTTTCTTATTTCCTCGGAATTCCACTTTCTAAGAAAATTGGAGTATCTGATAATAATTTCAATTTTAGGTCCGTAAATCCGTCTCAAAATTACGTTATTTACTATAAAGGGAACTATGAGGGACGAATTCGGGCAATCCAGCAGTTGATTCAGAAAGCCAAAAAAGACGAGATGCGCTTCAATGAGATTCGTCAGACCTTTATTGAACGTCCGATGGAAGGACAGGATACTAATGTTAAGCTCTCATTATCAGTATATAAGTAAATTTCCTTTAATTATTTTTTTCTTAAGTTTTTTTAACGGTTTGAGACTGTTCTAACTCGGTTTTTTTTATTAAATTTGAAGATTAATTCTACAAATAAATTTTAATAAATAGATAAACTGTAATAATGGACAGATTTTCATTCCTAAACGCAGCTCATTCTCAGTTAATTGAGGATTTATACCAACAATACTTAAAATTCCCGGACTCTCTAGAACCATCATGGAAAGCTTTCTTTCAAGGCTTCGATTTTGCTTTAGAGAACTATGGAGATGACGATAGCATTCAATTTATCCAGGCTTCGGCCAATGCTGCCCCGGCAGTACAACAGATTTCTCAGGCGGTATCAAATGGAGAAGTTCCTGAGCACATCAAAAAAGAATTTAAAGTAGTAAACCTTATTGAGGCTTACAGAACAAGAGGACACCTTTTTACAAAAACTAACCCAGTTAGAGAAAGAAGACATTACACCCCTACTTTAGACATCGAAAACTTTGGTCTTTCTAAAGAAGACTTAAATACAAAATTCAACTGTGCTGTTGAAACAGGAATGAAAGAGCCTGCTACTTTAGCAGATTTGATCAAGCATCTTGAAAGCATCTACTGTGATTCTATCGGAGTAGAATATATGCATATCAACAATGTTGAAGAAAAAGATTTTATCAAGAGATGGCTTCAGGTAAACGAAAACCACCCGAATCTTTCTGCGAATGAAAAAACAGAAATCTTATTAAAATTAAATCAGGCTGTTGCCTTTGAAAACTATCTTCATACAAAATTTGTAGGTCAGAAAAGATTCTCATTAGAAGGAGGAGAAACATTAATCCCGGCTTTAGATCAATTGATCTCAAGATCTTCTCAGTTAGGAGTAGATGAAGTGGTATTAGGAATGGCTCACAGAGGTAGACTGAATGTACTGACGAATATTTTCGGAAAATCTTACAAGCAGATTTTCTCAGAATTTGAAGGTAAAGAATTTGAAGAAGATGTATTCTCAGGTGACGTTAAATATCACTTAGGATCATCTAAAAAGATCAAAACGGCTTCAGGAGAAGAAGTTTGTATCAACCTTACTCCAAACCCATCTCACCTTGAAACGGTTGCTGCTCTGGTAGAAGGTATCTGCCGTGCAAAAGTAGATGATAAATACAAAGATTATTCTAAAGTATTGCCAATCATTATCCACGGTGATGGAGCTATTGCCGGACAAGGTATTGCTTATGAAGTGGCTCAGATGATGACATTAGAAGGATACAGAACAGGAGGTACAGTTCATATCGTTGTAAATAACCAGGTTTCATTTACAACAAACTATATGGATGCAAGATCTTCAACATATTGTACAGACATCGCAAAGGTTACAGAATCTCCTGTAATGCACGTGAATGCTGACGATGCTGAAGCGGTTGTTCATGCCATCCATTTTGCTGCTGATTTCAGAGCGAAATTCGGAAAAGATGTTTATATCGACCTTTTAGGATATAGAAAATACGGACACAACGAAGGTGATGAGCCAAGATTCACTCAGCCTAACTTATATAAAACAATTTCCAAGCACCCGAACCCAAGAGAAATTTATAAAGATAAATTACTTAAAGACAGCGTTACTTCTAATGATGTAATTGCTAAAATGGAAACGGAATTCAAAGCTCTTTTAGATAAAGACTTTGATGCTTCAAAAGAAATTGAGAAGAACATAATGGATTTGTTCATGGCTGAAGACTGGACAAATTATCCAATTGGAAAAAGAGGTGCTGTTCAGCTGCCGGTTGATACAAAATATGATATCGCCAAACTGAAAGAATTGGCGCTTAAAATGTCAACACTTCCTGTAGATAAGAAATTTATCAATAAAATTACAAGACTTTTCGAAAACCGTATCAAAGCTATTGAAGGTAATTCATTAGACTGGGCGTTAGGAGAGTGGTTAGCTTATGCAACACTCCTTGTAGAAGGTCACAACGTAAGAATCTCTGGAGAAGATGTAGAAAGAGGAACATTCTCTCACAGACATGCTGTTGTAAAAACTGAAGATACGGAAGAAGAATATATCCCGTTAAGACATGTATCTGAAAGCAGATTTGATGTATTCAACTCTCACCTTTCAGAATACGGTGTTCTAGGTTTCGACTATGGATATGCAATGGCTTCTCCTAATACATTAACAATCTGGGAAGCTCAGTTCGGAGATTTCGTGAACGGTGCTCAGATCATTGTTGATCAATATCTAGCAGCTGCAGAAGAAAAATGGAAAATCCAGAACGGATTGATCATGTTATTACCTCACGGTTCAGAAGGACAGGGTGCTGAGCACTCTTCAGCAAGATTGGAGAGATTCCTTACCCTTTGTGCTAATGAAAATATGGTGGTAGCCAATATTACTTCACCTGCCAACTACTTCCACTTATTGAGAAGACAGTTGAAATGGGGATTCAGAAAACCATTGATCGTAATGAGCCCTAAATCTTTATTGAGACACCCTAAAGTGGTTTCTCCACTTGAAGATTTTGCAACTGGTTCATTCCAGCCAATCTTAGACGATCCTACTGCAGATCCTAAAAAAGTAGAAAAAGTAGTTCTTTGTTCAGGTAAATTATACTTCGAATTATTAGCGAAGAAAGAAGAACTTAATTGTGAAAATATTGCATTAGTAAGATTCGAGCAGTTATATCCACTTCAGGCAGATGCTATTGAAGGGATCTTCAACAAATACGAAAACAGAAAACAACTTGTGTGGGCTCAGGAAGAACCTGAAAACATGGGGGCTTGGTCTTATATCCTGAGAAACTTCAGAGATACAGGTATTCAGGTAGTAGCTCCGGTACCAAGCGGTGCTCCAGCTCCAGGTAGCCACAAAATGTTTGAGAAAAATCAAAATGCCGTAATCAACAGAGTTTTCGACAGAGATGATGCTCCGGCAAAAAGACCAGTTACAGCTTAATTTAAATAATATTCCATTAAAAAATAAAAAATACTCGATATGTCAGTTTTAGAAATGAAAGTTCCTTCACCAGGCGAATCAATTACAGAAGTTGAAATTGCAACTTGGCTAGTAAAAGATGGTGATTATGTAGAAAAAGATCAACCTATCGCCGAAGTGGATTCAGATAAAGCAACTCTTGAATTGCCTGCAGAACAAAGTGGTGTGATCACTTTAAAAGCAGAAGAAGGTGAGGTAGTACAGGTAGGTCAGGTAGTTTGTTTAATTGATATGGATGCTGCAAGACCAGAAGGTGCTGCACCTGCTGCTGAAGCTCCAAAACAGGAAGAGGCTCCGAAAGCTGCTGAACCTGCTAAACAAGAAGCTCCAAAACCAGCTGCTCCGGTAGCTGCACCACAAACTTATGCAACAGGAGCTCCATCTCCGGCTGCTAAGAAAATTCTTGATGAAAAAGGAATGAATGCTGGTCAGGTTTCAGGAACAGGAAGAGACGGAAGAATTACTAAAACTGATGCTGAATTAGCAGCTGTTCCTGCATTAGGAGGAACTCCTTCTACAGCAACAGGGGCAAGAACTACCACTACGACTAAACTTTCAGTTTTAAGAAGAAAAATCGCTCAAAGACTAGTTTCTGTAAAGAACGAAACAGCGATGTTGACGACTTTCAACGAAGTGGATATGTCTGAAATCTTCAGATTAAGAAAACTATATAAAGAAGAATTTGCTCAAAAACACGGAGTGGGACTTGGTTTCATGTCTTTCTTTACAAAAGCTGTTACAAGAGCATTACAAATGTATCCGGATGTAAATGCATCTATTGACGGAGATTTCAAAATAAACTATGATTTCTGCGATATTTCAATTGCAGTTTCAGGTCCTAAAGGATTGATGGTTCCTGTATTGAGAAATGCAGAAAACATGTCTTTCAGCGGAGTTGAAGCAAACATCAAAGATCTTGCTACAAAAGTAAGAGACGGTAAAATTACTGTTGACGAAATGACGGGTGGTACATTTACTATTACCAATGGTGGTACTTTCGGATCTATGTTGTCTACACCGATCATCAACCCTCCACAATCTGCAATCTTAGGAATGCACAACATCATCCAGAGACCGGTTGCTGTTGACGGGCAGGTAGTAATCAGACCAATGATGTACGTAGCAATGTCTTATGACCACAGAATTATCGACGGAAAAGAGTCTGTAGGATTCCTTGTAGCGGTAAAAGAAGGTATCGACAATCCTGTTGAAATATTAATGGGAGGTGACGAAAGAAAAGGCCTTGGATTATAAGTTTTAATAAATTTTTAACATAAATATATAATCTCGCCTTAAAAAGGCGAGATTTTTGTATTTATTAAGAAAATGCTACAATGATGTTTTCAAAAATGACTTCCAATATCAAAGTTTCAGTAATACCTGAATATGATAGTAAAAACAGTTATCCATCCGAAAACCGTTACGTTTTTAAATACAATATCACGATAGAAAATGACGGAAGCTTTCCTATCAAAGTTTTGAAAAGAAAATGGTTAATTTTTGATGTAGGATTTGGATACACAGAGATTATAGGTGATGGCGTAATCGGCCTTACTCCTGAAATAGGAACAGGTGAAAATTTCGCTTACTTCTCCAATGTAATGCTTCGTTCCGGAGTAGGGAATATGAGCGGAAAATACCTGGTTAAAAACCTAGAAACACAGGAGACTTTTGAGATTGATATTCCAAAATTCAATCTGTTGTCTGAAGTGTTGAGTAATTAATGATTAATAAATGGCAGACTAAGAACCCGGGTTCTTATTAAAGCTTTTTGATTTTCGCTTTCATATAATCGTTTACTTCATCATTACTGGTGAGAAACAATTTCTCAAAAGCCAGTAGAGAGATCTTAGCACATACTTCAGCATCAGCTCCCGCTCTGTGGTGGGTAAAATCAATTTTGTGATATTCTGCCAATGGTTTTAAGCCGTATTTCGGAAGGTAATTCCATGATTTTTTTGCAAGCTGTATACTGCACAGATAGTTCAAATTGGGGGTAAACATCCCATAATGCTGAAGACATCCTCTTAAAACAGAAGCATCAAAACTTGCATTATGAGCAATCATAAGACTGCCATACATCATTTCCTGAGCCTCATACCATACTTCATCAAAACTCGGTGCGTCTTTTACATCTTCAGGATGAATTCCATGCACCGCAATATTGAATCTACTGAAATACGGAAAACTCGGAGGTTTGATCAGCCAGGTTTTAGTTTCTACAATGTTAGAATCCTGTACCACACAAATTCCCATCTCACAAGCTGAACTTTTCTCGTGAGTGGCCGTTTCAAAATCTATTGCACAGAAATCCATTGTATTAAAGTTATAATTTATAAATTGGTGGTTGTAGGTTCTCTAGTTTAGTTTTTAATGTTCTAAGTTCAAAGTTGATGAAAGATATATATTTTTCTCGTAATAGTTTTCAGTTCTTAGTAATACAGATATTTGTATTTCCCTAATTCCTATAACCTATTACCTGCCACCTATTACCAGCCACCTTTTATCTTCTACTTTCCTCCCAAAAAGTGTTTAAAAATCAACCATTTCGATTGATAGAACTGCTTCTTTTGATTTTTCTGACGCAGCCTCCATGTTCCCGGAAGTTGTCCGTAGAATCCGAAATGAGCCCTTACTACCGCCCATAGGTGTGGGAAACCATGTTTTAATCCAAAATAAATTCCGGCAACACTATCCAGACATAATCTGAAAAAAATCAGCCAGATCAATTGAGGAAAAGGAAGATTCTTAAGCATCATAGAAAGGTTATTTCTGATGTTGAGATAGGTCTTTTGCGCACTCTGCTTGTTGAGCGTTCCACCACCCACATGATATACGGTGGATTTTCCGGTATAATAAATCTTTTTTCCAGAATTGATGAGCCTCCAGCACAAGTCGATTTCTTCCTGATGGGCAAAAAATCTTGCATCGAAACCATTCTGCTCCCAGAAGTCTTTTGAACGGATGAATAAACAGCATCCTGATGCCCAGAAGATCTCTGTTTCATCATTATATTGCCCTTTATCTTCTTCCAGATCATCAAAAACTCTTCCTCTGCAATAAGGATATCCAAGATTATCAATCAAACCACCGGCTGCTCCGGCAAATTCGAAAGAATTTCTATTATGATAAGATAAGATTTTAGGCTGCACTGCAGAAGCTGCAGGATTTTTTTCCAATAATTCCAGTGCCGGTTCTATCCAGTTCTCTGTAACTTCTACATCAGAATTGAGAAGACAGTAGTATTCACTTTTGATGGATTGTAATCCTTCATTATAACCGCCTGCAAACCCATAGTTTTTATCATTTTTAATAATGTGTACTGTGGGAAAATTCTTTTGTAAAAAATCTATAGAGTCATCGGTAGAAAGATTGTCAATAACATAAATATCCGCATTCTGGGAAAATTGAACTACACCCGGAAGAAATTTCTCAAGCCAATTTCTGCCGTTCCAGTTTAAGATGGCAACTGCCAGTTTTTTCTGCATTTCACTCTAATTTTTTTCAGAATCAAAATTTTTGATAGAGTCCTGATATTTCCATTTTCTGTGTGACCAAAGATAATTGTCCGGATTTTTATGCAGTGTATTTTCCAATAATTTATGAAACTTTCTCACGACTTCATTTTCCGTGAATTTTTCACCATCCGGGTATATTCTGTGATAATTAACCTGATAATAACCTCGTTTCACCTTTTTCATTTCACAATAGATAATAACAAGATCCATTCTTGTAGCGAGTTTATCATATCCTATAAAAGCGGGAGTTCGTTGGTTCAAAAATTCTAATCCATAAGTAACATGAGCATGGTGAGGGGTTTGGTCAGCAACAAACATATAAGCTGATTCACCATTGTTTATAGATCGGAAAATATTCAGAATTACTTCATTGGCTTCCAATGCTTCATTTCCGAATTTGTTTCGGACCTTCTTCATCTGGTTCTCCCAAAAGTCATTATTTACCTTTCTGTATACAGGGTGACAGTGGGCCTGGGGAACAATCTTTGCCAATGCATTGATCCATTCCCAATTGAACACATGTCCTGCCAGCAGGATAATATTTTTACCCTCCTTTTTAGCTTCATGAAACAGTTCCTGATTGATATGCTGCATTCGCACTCTGGCCTCTGTCTCAGAAATACTGAAAGATTTTATAGTTTCTACCAGATAATCTGAAAAATTAAGGTAGAATTTTTTTCGTATCTCTTTGATCTCTTCTTCTGATTTCTCCGGAAATGAGTTTCTCAGGTTCTGAGTAATGACCTCTTTTCTATATCCTACGAGATAATAATTTAGGAAGAAGATGACGTCCGAAAAAATATACAATATTTTAAGCGGAAGCTTAGAGATCAGATATAATATTTTGATTAGGAAATTCATAAAACAGGCAAATTTAGTGATAATAAAATTATGGTTCTATTTTTGCAGAGGGATATATATTATTTTTTTACTTTTATGTTATGAAAAAATTGACAATATTGGCTTTCGTGGGATTAAGCACTCTGGCTTTTTCACAGGATGCAAAGAATTTACCCGATAAAGGAAAGCAAAAAACTGCGCTTATCGTACCGACTGGGCAGGCAGAATTAGAAGCTAAGAAAAAAGCGGCTGAAGAAAAAGCTAAACTTCCTAAACCATATGATCCAAAAGCAGATGCTCAGGCAGATATCAATAAATTAGTCGCTCAGGCTAAGAAGGAAGGTAAGAATGTAATGATCCAGGCTGGTGGAAACTGGTGTATCTGGTGTCTTCGTTTCAATAATTATGTACAGACAACTCCCGAACTGAAGGAAATAGTAGATAAAAATTATGTATACTATCACCTGAATTTTTCTCCCGATAATAAAAATGAAAAAGTTTTTGCCCAATATGGGAATCCGGGTGATAAATTTGGTTATCCAGTCTTTATTATTTTAGATAAAGAGGGTAAAATGATCAAAGTTCAGCAGAGTGATGTTTTGGAAGAAGGGAAAGGATATAGTAAAGATAAAGTAAAAGAATTCTTTACTACCTGGGCTCCTAAAAAAGGATAAAATACAAAAAACTGCTTCAGCAATGAGGCAGTTTTTTATTTCTTTAAATGTAAGAAATCAGCTCAATCAGATAGATCTACGGGAAAATAATATGCTCTGAATTTATAATAACTTTTTAATCCAGCTTAATTTTTTCTCAGAATAAGGCGGATATTTGATGTTGGGTTCACCCCAGGTCGCTTTTTCAAGAACCGCTTTTTGATGGGAAAAGATTTCAAAACCATATTTTCCGTGATAATTTCCTATTCCTGAACTTCCCACTCCTCCAAATGGCAGATTATCATTGCTTAAATGCATAATAGTATCATTAATACAGCCCCCTCCGAAAGACAATTTCCGGGTAAACATCTCTTTTTCCTCAGAATTATTCGTAAAAAGATAAGCGGCCAGAGGTTTTTCAAGTTCCAGAATAGAATTTAGTGCGGCATTGTAATTCTGAAAACTGATAACAGGCAGGAGCGGACCAAAAATTTCTTCCTGCATAATCTCATCCTTCCAATCTACATGATTCAGAATTGTGGGTTCTATGTAGAGCTCTTCTTCACTGAAGTTTCCACCGGAATAGAGTTTTTCTTTATCAATAAGGCGTATAAGGCGCTGAAAATTCTTTTGATTAATAATTCTTGTATATTGTTCAGAATCGGGATCATATCTGAATTCTTTGATGTATTTCCTGAGCATTTCCAGAAATTGCTCATGAATAGTTTCCTCTACCAACAGATAATCGGGAGCTACACAGGTTTGTCCGGCATTGAGAAACTTTCCCCAGACAATTCTTTTGGCAGCTATTTCGAGATTGGCATTTTTGGTAACGATAGCAGGAGACTTTCCGCCCAATTCAAGGACTACGGGAGTAAGATGCTCTGCAGCAGCTTTGTAAACGACCTTTCCAACTTTTGTACTTCCGGTAAAAAATATTTTATCAAATTTTAATTGCAGAAGAGCCGTAGTTTCATCAATACCGCCCTCATATACGTACAGATATTCAGGAGGAAAATTTTCATTGATGATGGATGCCATAGCTTTCATGGTATTCTCCGCGATTTCGCTGGGTTTAAGAATACAGCAGTTTCCAGCCGCCATGGCTGCAATAAGAGGAGAAAGTGATAACTGATAAGGATAATTCCAGGCTCCGATAACTAATGTACAGCCCAAAGGATCAGCATGAATTTTACTGCTTCCTAGTTGATTAGCAAGATTGGTACTTACTTTTTTAGGTTTTGAAAGGGTTTTTAAATGCTTGAGATAATAATTAATGTCATTCAGAATAAAGGATAATTCTGTCGTGAAAGTATCGAATTTTGATTTTCCAAAATCCTTGTTAATTGCTTCATACAGCATGTTCTCATTAGAAATAATAAGACTTTTAAGCTTTTCAAGATACATTTTCCGGAAAGTAAGACTTTTGGTTTGCTGGGTGGCAAAAAAATCTCTTTGCTTCAGTAAAATACTTTCAATTTCCATGAGTTGGCTTTTTGTGTTAAACGAAGTAATCTGTGCAATATTGCTATCGGAAAAGAGGAACAATAAACCGGCCAAAGTGGTTAGAGATGAAGGAAGAAGCAACTTCTGATCGTTTGAAGGTAGGTCGTTATTTGAATGAAAAATTATTAAACGTATGTGGTGGTCGGAGAAACTTTAATTATTGTACACGTCTTACTGCTTTCTTTCTTTTACATGATATTCCTTACGGCGATCTTTACAGGATGATAAAGCAGTAGACCAATTGCTGTAACAAGTGCCAGCCAGAACAGTCCTGTGAAAATTTCCATATTGGAAAGAAGAATAGACTGAGCCATTATTTTAGCTTTAAAAGCGCCTGCTGTCATAGATAGCGATTCATTGACCGGAAGTTTTGAAATATTGGATCCGAAAAGCTGGCTCCATTGACTGTAAAAAACGGGATTGGTATCGATGAGATTGGAACTCAGTGTATCAGAATGTTTTAATGTTAAAAACAACATCAGGTTCTGCATCAAAGCATATCCGATGGCTGTTGTCCAGAAACGGGTTGTAGTTCCTAAAGCAGTAGCATTGGCAACATATTCTTCCGGGGTAGCTGAAATTAAAAAGAAAACCAACGGAGTAAATAATAATCCCTGAGCCACACCCTGCAAAAATAAAGGCGGACAAATGGTGGAAAGGGTAGTGTCAGGGTAAAAAGTGTACGTAAACCATGCACAATCAATGGCAAGTAAAAGGAACCCTGTGAAGAAAACAATCCTTGAAGAAACCCCGCGAACCAGACAAATTCCCGATAATAATATCCCCAAAAGAGTTCCTGCAACATTCCAATACTGGATGTTCACAATATAATCCCATGGCCATTTCCATACGGTGGCCATAATGCTGTATACATTATTAAGCCCTGAACGGATCAGATAAAAAATGAAAAACAGAATCATTCCTGCAATCACATTTTTTGAACTGAAAACTTCAAAGTGAAACAGTGGTCTTTTGGAGTTTCTCTGCTTAAGCATGAATAATCCCCCAGAAAGCAGGAATACAAACAAGCACATGATAATAGTATCAGACTCAAACCACATGAGTCTTTTACCATAGATAATGGCATATCCGCCAGCCTGCAGGCATGCCCAAAGTAAAAACCAGCTGGTAATATCCAATTGGTATAAAGGCTTTTTGGGGAAAAATCTGTTTTTATTGAATAAGGCAATACCAATGATGAGTACAAATACATGAAAATAGAGCATCATCAGGATCATATGCTGGAAATCGTAATTTTCAATGCTTGATTTTAACAGTGAAGTGGTGATTGTTCCTCCGGTCAGCATGATCGTATACATAAAGAGATAGGCTACAACTTTAGCATGTCTTGTTTTTAGTTCGGCAATAATCAAGGGAAGAAAAATAGCCCCTTCCAATAATCCAAAAATACCTTCTAAGAAGCGAATCACCAGAATAACATGATAATCATGGGTAACCGATAAAACATAAAGAATGATCACTGAAACAGAGGCCATCAGCAGTACATAATATTTTACACTGAAATAAGCCATAAACCGCTGTAAAACTAAAAGGGTAACCACAAATGTCCCGTACATCAAAATCATTAAGTATTGGATGTCGTCTGAATCTACATCCATAAAAGAAGATGTGAAGGCGCTGTTGGAATGCAAAAGCGACAACAACATCAGGTGGGGAAACAATGCCAATATAAGCAAAGGCAGTTTCAGCCATTGTGGTACCCATTTATGATAAACTGTATTATGCTGCATAATTTTTGGAAAGCACTAAGCTTAGAAAGAGAAATGGCAAATTGCTATTGAGCCAGATTTAAAAAAAGCGAAAAGACAAAACGGATAAAAGTGTAAAAGGTAAAATGACAAATATGCTCAAGAAAAAATTCGCAGATTTGTTATATTGCCGTTTTGCCTTTTCGCTAAAAAAATAATTTAATTGGACAGTCCGAAATGTGTCGATTGGAAGGTAATTTTGTACTCTAAAACTCTAAAACTCTAAAACTCTAAAACTCTAAAACTCTAAAACTCTAAAACTCTAAAACTCTAAAACTCTAAAACTCTAAAACTCTAAAACTCTAAAACCCTCCCACACTCAAACTTATATCTTCTTCGCACTCACCAGAACATTCATTCCGGAAAGCAGTTTTTCGTTGTCTTTATTGTTGTCAAGAATAATTTTCACAGGGAATCTCTGCTCTATTTTTACAAAGTTTCCGGTTGCATTATCCGGTTTTACCAAAGAAAACTGTGATCCTGACGCAGGAGAGATGGAAAGTATTTTTCCTTTAAATTCAACATCGGGATAAGCATCTGCAGTGATGATTACTTCCTGCTTCTGATCAATCTGTCCAAGTTGTGTTTCTTTATAATTGGCGATGATCCATTTTTCTTTGCTGACGATCTGTACCAGGGCTTGTCCTTCTTTGATCAATTGCCCTTCCTGAATGGTCTTTTTTCCAACCCATCCATCATACGGAGCGGTAATCACGGTATAAGAAAGATAAAGCTTTGCATTGTTCAGGCTGGCAGAACTCTGCTGAATCTGGCTTTGAACGGGAGCCACTTTAGTCTGTTGTTCATTGGCTCCAGCTCTTACTGAGTTTTTCTGTTGTTCCAGCGCCAGGAGATTAGTTTTTGACTGGTCATAAGACGCTTTTATATTTTCAAATTCCTGTTCTGTTGCTGCACCTTCTGCCAATAGATTTTTATATCTTTTATAATCCTGTTCTGTTCGCCAGATATCAATTTTAGCGGAAGCAATTTTAGCATCAATGATCTTAGTATCACTTTCTTTGGTGTTTACACCGCTTTCAATAGTACTTATAGTTGCTGCATTAGCATGAAGGCTGGCTTCTGCCATATTCACCTGATTCACAAACTCCCTGTTGTCTATGACGATTAAAGTGTCCCCTTTACGCACAAACTGATTTTCATTAAACTTTATTGTTTTAATAAACCCAGAAACCTTACTGGATACAGGCGTAATATACTGTTCGATCTGCGCATCATTGGTGGTAACATTTTTTCTCGAAAAAAGATAAAAGCTGACCATACCCGTAATTCCACTGATGATCAGGATCCAGGCCAGTAAAGTAATGGACTTGTTGATTCTTTTTTCCTTTTGTGTCAATTGTTTCTGTGCCATAGTTTTTATAAGTTCCCAATCGTATATTGGAGTTGGTAATATTTAAGTTGTCTGTTGATTTTTATAGAAATAAGATTAGATTCAGCCTCCAGGTAAGTATTATCAGCATCTATCAGTTCAGTGATAAGACTTAGCTTATTGGCATATTTTGTTCTTACAATACGATAATTCTCTTTAGCCTGGGTAATGGCTTCTTCCGCAATTTTTACTTTCTGGTCTGTTTCTTCAAACTTTTTGTACGCTTCATACACATTGTGTCTGATCTTCTCTTCATTTTCCTCTATCTGAAGTTTGGCAAGATCAATATTTTCCCTTGCTTCCTGCATTTTGTATTTATTTTTATACAGATTTTCGATAGGATAGGTAAGATTCACACCTACCATTCCCAGACGATAAGCATAGGGTTCAGGAGGAAAGAACATCATATTGGGATACTTTAAAAAATATTCTCCACCCGCTGTAATTTTGGGTAAATAATTCGCTCTGGTGATTTTTTGATCCAATTCCTTTAACGAAAGATTTTTGTGAGTGATATCAACGGATTCATTTTTGTGTAAAGCTGTTTCCGTCAATTCATTGATATAAGGTATTGAAGCATTATCTGAGATCAGATCTTCTGTGTTGACATGCATTTCCTTGCTTTCCGGAAGTGAAAGAATCGTTTTAAGCTTATGCTCTGCAATCTGAATATCATTATCCAGTTCTGTCCAGCTCATGGTATGATTGGAAAGCTGCAAAGAAGTTCTTAACACTTCATTTACGGTTACAACTCCGTTGGCTTTAAGTGCTTTTACCTGTTTGATGTTCACAGAATCTTCCTTCATTTTATCATTGATCAGATTCTGCTGTTCTTTTAAATGATGGATCTGTAGAAAAGCTGTAATAATTTCCATGGTAAGCTGTCTCTCGTCCAAATGGGTTTTTAAAGATGAAATTTCAGTGTCAATTGCGGCCTTCTTTTCCGTATTTCTTATTTTTCCACCCATATACACCGGAATGGATGCAGATAATGTAAAATCATACATGCCATTGATCACATCGTATTTTGTGGCTTTGTTGAACACGCCATTCTCATGTTGAAAAAGGTTTGTTACCTGATTGTAGCTGGTATGGAATTCAATGTCCGGAAGTTTTTCCATTTTAAGATCTTTCTCTTTGGTAACGGACATTTCCTGTTTTAGATGGCTTATCTGTATATTTTTGTTGTTTTTCAGACCGATCTCTACAGCTTGCTGTAAGCCGAGGTGTTGGTAGTCTATCATCTGTGAATGTAAAAAACTGCTCAATAATAAGCACAACGCAATATACAGATATCTGTATGCGTTAAATGTGATATTCATAAATTAATTAAAGGATTTTTGCTAAAATGATTTTGATGCAGCAAATTTACGACAACAAGTATCGGACCCTATTTGTGAAAACAGAAAAAGATTTGCTCATTTACGCCAGTTTGAAAATTCTTCTTATCTTTATTTCATGAATGACAGCCATTTTAAAATAGTAGAAGAGGATGATACGGAATTTTACGTTTATCATGTTCTTACGGGGAATGTAACAACAGAGGTTCATTATCACAGTTCTGCACAATTGGTATATGCAGAAGGCGGTATCGTGCATGTTTTCACAGATCAGAAACATTGGTACCTTCCGGCAAGATGCTTTATGTGGATTCCTGCAGGAACCCCTCACTATATTTTTTCTACCAGCCCAAAAGTTGATTTGTATAACTTTTATTTTAAAAAAGAAGAAAATGAAAGTGGCTTTTTTGATGAAATTAATATTTATTCTGTTAATGAACTGCTTCGCGAGATGATTTTATACACTAAAGAATGGGATGGGAAAATCACAAAAAATGAGAGTTCTAAATATTTTTTCCTCAAAGCACTTAAAGGGGTTTTACAGCAAAAAGAACACAGACACCTGGCATTTCCAATACAGCATCCTTTTCCAAAAGATGAAACTTTATTAAAGATTGCAAAATACATTCATGCTAACCTTGAAAAGCCTCTTACCATCGAATCTACGGCAAAAGAATTTGGATTGAGCACAAGAACTCTTTCGAGGAAATTTAAAGAGATTCTGGGGATGAATTACGTTCGTTTTCTAAGATCATTAAGAATCACCCGCTCTCTTGAACTCATGCTGGAAGGGAAATATAATATGTATGAAATTTCAATGATGGTAGGGTACAACAGCCTGTCTTCTTTCAGTAATATTTTCAAAAAGGTAATTGGTATTGCCCCTACAGAATATCAGCAGAAACTGAGAGGAAGTAAATGATGAGGGTTCCGGCTATAACGTGCAATAGCCCTCTTTAACCGCTTTTATTTTACATTTGAAGAAAGTTTGTTCAACTCAGGAATACTACGAGTTATGTTGTCCTAAATTCTCCTTCTCTGAAGGAGGGATTTTTGCAAAGTAAAAAGACGGGTTGGTTATTATACAAAAGAAAAACCACTTCAATAGAATTGAAGTGGTTTATATTATGAGAAAATCTCAGTTGCTTACAATTAAGCTTCTTCAGATTTAACTTCTTCTTTTTTAGCAGCTGGAGCAGCTACAACTGGAGCGTCAGATACGATTTCGAATTCGAAATTGTACTCAACGTTTCTGTGTAATCTGATGTTTGCCGTTACTTTACCAGTTCTCTTAATAGAGTTTCCTGGGATTTTGATATATTTCTTCTCTACAGAAACTCCAGACTTAGCAAGAGCAGCAGAAAGATCTGCATTGTTGATAGATCCGAATAATTTGTCACCAGAACCTACTTTTGCAGGAATAGTAATAGAAGTTTTCTTCAATTGATCTACTACAGCGTTAGCAGCAGCGATTAATTTAGCTTCTTCTTCTTTTCTAGCTTCCAAAGTAGCTTCTAGAGCAGCTTTGTTTTTAGGTGTAGCTAAAAGTGCAATACCTTGAGGAAGTAAGAAGTTTCTTGCGTAACCTGGCTTTACACTTACTGTATCAAACTCAAGTCCTAAGTTTTCTACGTCTTGTTTTAGGATGATATCCATTTGTTGTTGTCCTTTTTTTAGATTTTAGAGTGGTCTAAAATCAAGTTAGAATTAATTATTTATTCAGCAACAAAAGAAGAGATTGCTCTCTTCTTTTATTTATTTTTTGTCTTATTTCAATAAGTCAGCTACGTAAGGTAGTAAAGAAAGGTGTCTTGCTCTTTTGATAGCAGCAGAAACTTTTCTTTGGTATTTTAAAGAAGTTCCAGTGTATCTTCTTGGTAAGATTTTACCTTGCTCGTTTACAAATTGTAATAAGAAATCAGCATCTTTATAATCAACGTGCTTAATTCCGTATTTTTTGAATCTACAATATTTCTTTTCAGATTTTGTATTGATATCAAGTGGAGTAAGAAATTTTACTTCTGATTCTCCTCCTGCAGAGGCTTGTTTAGCCATTTCATCTATTGCCATGTCTTGTCTTTTTTAAAAAATAGGGTTAATAATTAAGCTTTAGCTGCTTTTACTTTAGTTCTTCTAGTTACAGCATACTCAATAGCATGCTTGTCAAGTTTTGTAGTAAGGTAACGGATTACTCTCTCGTCACGCTTAAATGCCAATTCTAGATCAGCTACTACAGTACCCTCACCTTTAAATTCGATTAAAGTATAGAACCCGTTCTTTTTTAATTGGATCGGATAAGCTAATTTTTTTAATCCCCAGTTTTCTTTAGCAACGATTTCGCAGTTCTTTTCTTTGATAAGATCTACATACTTGTTTACTGCTTCCTCTACCTGTGACTCAGATAGAACGGGAGTTAAAATGAAAACAGTTTCGTAATTGTTCATAATGTTAAATGAATTTGTTAATTATTTCGAGGTGCAAAATTAGACAATATATTTCTTATATACAAGAGTATTGGTGAAATAGTTGAGCAATATTGGCAATACTTATTCTCTTTTAATAACAATTTTAATAACAATTTTTGATCTCTGGTTACTCTTTGGCTCTGATTTCAGCCAGAAAATTTGCTTTCAATACATCATATAAAGAATGTCTGCTTACCAGAATAGAGGCAATAGAAGAAACCATGCCAGCCAGCATCAGATGAAAAATAAGAGAATGCCTATCGGTCATTTCGAGAACAATAATGGCTGAAGTGAATGGAGCCCGGGTGATTCCTGTAAGAAAAGCGACCATTCCGGCGAGGACCACTACATTGGTTTCGTTGGGTGTCAAGTGAATAAGTCCTGAAATAACAGAACCTATACTTGCTCCCGCACTAAGAGCTGGAGCAAAAATTCCGCCGGCACCCCCGGAAGTGAAAGAAAGGGCAGGGCCAAGCATTCTTAGAATCGGAACATACCAGTCTTCGTGCTTATCTTTGGTAAAAAGAACACGCTCCATAATCTCTTTTCCTGAGCCAAGAATTTCCCTGTTGATGAAATAGGCTATAGAAGCAATAATTAAAGCACAAATGATCAGGAATACCACATTTGCTTTATCCGTTTTCAGTTTTTTCTTCTTCCAGCTATTGAGTTTAAGCATAACAACAGAAAGCTGGCTGGCCATAATACCAGATGTGGCCGCAACGAGAACGATCGGAAACATGACCATTAAAGAAACATCATTCGTCTTCGGGTATCCCAGATATAAATAAGATCCGGCAAGGGTTTGCGCTGTGAGACCAGCAATAATGACAGCGGTAAATAAAGCTGTTTTGAAATAATTGATATGGGTTTTTGACAGTTCTTCAACGGCGAAAACAATTCCTCCCAACGGAGTGTTGAAGGCTGCCGCAAGCCCGGCTGCAGCTCCTGTCATAATCATATTTTTCTTAGAAATCTTCGGCCACCACTCGGGAAGATATTCATTTACTTTCCTGAACACCGAGCCTGCAATCTGAATCGTAGGTCCTTCACGTCCTACAGCACCTCCTCCGATAACCAGAATAACAGAAGACAGGATTTTGAAAAAGATAATCTTAATGCTTAGAAGACTTCTGATCTTACGGTGTTCCTTGGGGTTGGCAAGTTCTACAGCTGCCATCACCTGCGGAATACCACTTCCTTTAGCGTTTGGAGCAAATTCTTTTACCAGCCACCAGGAAAGTACAAATCCAACGGGAGCGATAATAAAAATCATCCATGCATGCCAGTCAAAAATGAAATTCATAAGATGCTCACCCCAGGCAAATACCTGGGCATACATAACGGCAAAAAAGCCTGTGATGACAGATCCTATCCAAAAAGGAATAGCCTGAAGCAGATTGTTCTTCAGCTGCTCATTCCGGATATTGTCGAAGGATTTTTTGAGGGATCTTCTAATGGGGATTAAAAATTTCAGCATTTGTTAATTTTGAGGGATAAAAAACGTAGTTTTTATATTTCTTCTAAAAATTTTGAAATTATTTCAGCATTTTCAATGGTAAGTGTTTCGGGTAATCCAAAACTCACAATATTATTTTTAATTTCAAGTTTAAAATTTTCATTCGGAAAGTTTTTTATAATTTCTTTTCTTTTTGAGCTTAAAAAATTCATGGTTTTAAATCTGTCACTTCCTAAGACATAGAAATCTTTAAAATCACGATCTTTAAAATTGACATTAAAACTACTGAAAAGCCCAGCAATTTTATCCATTAATTTCTTTTTATTAATGGAAATATATCCAAAATCTTCGTCTAAATTTTTTAATCCCCAAAGTTGTACAGTATCAAATTTACGTCCTAAATGTCCGCCTCTGGAGGTGATTCCAACTTTGCTGACAATAAAAAGATAGAAAGAATTGTTTTTATTTTTGTTTTTTACTTCATAACAAATCCGTGGTATAAATAATGGATACATATCATGAGAATTAAATGGCTTATAAGGAGAATTTTCAATTTCAATCACGGAAATATCATATGACATAGAAAGTATATCATAAATTTCAGTAATGAGTTTTTCATCCTGTTCGGTGAAATCAAAAAATCTTGTAATGTCATCTTTTCTGTAATCAGGATCCATTTTATCAATTATTATTTGTTTTAAATTTAATGCTAATAACTTAAACTTCCAAGAAAGTCTTTATCCTATAAAATGAATGTGTTTAAATTATATATTTGACAGTATAATTGAATTTTATTTAAATTATTCTTAGTCATGAAAATTAAATACTATTAATTTTCATGAAAAAATTTAATGTTTCAGAGCAATCAAAAAATCCCGACTTTTGTCAGGACTTTGTTGAGTGAAGTTATGTAATTTTTAATTATTTTTTCTGAGCGAGAAGAGCTTCTATTTTAGTAATCATATTGGAACCATTCGTATTTTGTGGATCCAGCTCAAGAGATTTTTTATAATTTTTTAATGCCAAAGGATAGTTTTTAGCATTGAAATAACCCTCTCCCAGGCTGTCATAAGCACCTCCGGATTGTGGATGTTCCTTTACATTTAATTCAAAAACTGTAACAGCGTCATTCACTCTTGAACCTCTCATTAAAATATACCCAAGATTATTCAATGTATTTTCAAAATCCCATTTTGGGTTTTTAGCTTTGATATTAAAGTAGTTTTTTTCTGCATTTGAACTGCTGGCTTTCGCAAATTCAGTGATAATAGATTCTTCAGCTATAGAATAAGCATCAGTTAGATTTTTATCGATAATAGATGCAATATGGTTGATAATATGGTACTGTGCCGGGAAGAAATTATATCCGTTTGACATCATAATAATGGCTATATTATTCTGTGGGAAAATCCTATAAGCGCTTACATTTCCACCAGAAAAGCCATAAGAAGGAATATTATTCGCTTTGTTAATCTCCCAGCCGTAGGCGAAAGAATCTTTTTTGTTTCCATAATCAAACGGTTTCCACATCATTTCTTTTGTGTTTTGATTCAAGAGATCGTTTTTGCTGAGATGGCTGCTCCATTGTAAAAAAGCGGGAAGGGTAATGGCCAATCCATTTCCGGAATGTGATCTTACGCCGTTGTCAAATGTTGTTTTTTTATATTGTTTTGTTTCATTGTTGTAGTTGTATTTCTGAACTCTGTTGGGAATCTGCTCAAGAGAATTTGATGAGAAATAGACCTGATTTTTTACATCAGAAAATTGATTGCTTATAATAAAATCATCGAAAGATTTCCCTGTAATCTTTTCTATGATCATAGTAAGCAGCAAGTAGTTCGTTTGATTGTATCTGAATTCATTTCCTGTTTTAAAATCCATTTTTTCTTTGGCAAGGCGTTCTATAGCCTTTGCATTGGAATCATCAACCGAAATATCCTCGAAAGCAATAAAGTCCGGAGTTCCGGAAGAATGAGTCAACAGGTTTTTTACTTTTACATCCTGCCATTCTTTGGGTAGATTTTCAACATACTTTGATACATGGTCTTCCAGAGATAATTTTCCTTGTTCAATCAATTGAAAAACGCCAACGTTGGTCATTAATTTTGAAGTAGAGTATATCCTAAACATCGAACTGGAACTCACTTTTTTAGGGTCTTCCAGATTTTCTGTTCCGTAATATTGCTCAAAAATCACTTTGCCATCTTTTATAACTCCAAGAGCCAGTCCCGGGATTTTATTGTTTTTCATTGCTTCTTTCACATAGCTGTCAATCAATTGAGACTGATTGGTTTGCTGTGAAAAAGCGGTTGTGGAAATATGTAATGCAAATGCTGCTAAAAGAATTTGTTTCATGTGTTGGTAATTCAGTTTATGGTTCTTATATAAGACAATTGAGCTATCTGTTCCATTACATTGTTTATTGATTATCTGTATAAAATGATACCCGTTTTCCTAAGAAAAAACCTCCGAAAAAATTCGGAGGTTTAGTATGTAAAATCGGCAAAAATTTGTCATTGCAGATTGTTCTTTACTTATATTTCTGTGTTCAGATCCCAGTTTTGAAGGTAGTCGTGGACGTGCTTCAGCATCATTCCTCCTAAAGATCCGTCTACCACTCTGTGGTCATAAGAGTGAGACATAAACATTAAGTTTCTGATTGCGATTACATCACCGTC
The DNA here is from genome assembly GCF_059420365.1 of Chryseobacterium sp. GW821-FHT04C04. Lineage (NCBI taxonomy): Bacteria > Pseudomonadati > Bacteroidota > Flavobacteriia > Flavobacteriales > Weeksellaceae > Chryseobacterium > Chryseobacterium sp. GW821-FHT04C04. The sequence goes on from NZ_JBWKTO010000004.1 coordinate 519,790, forward strand.
AGCTGTTTCAAGAACTGCAGGCTTCTTAACGATAGCTCCGATGGCTAAAATAGCTACCTGAGGCTGTGGAATAATTGGTGTCCCCATAAGGTTTCCGAAGCTTCCTACATTAGAAATTGTATAGGTTGCTCCCTGAGTATCTTCAGGTCTTAATTTTTTGTTTCTTGCTCTGTAAGCCAGGTCGTTGATTGCTTTCGCAAGACCTGATAGGGATAGTTGATCCGCATTTTTGATGACAGGAACGATAAGGTTTCCGTCTGGAAGGGCAGTAGCCATACCGATGTTGATGTTTTTCTTTTTGATGATATTCTCACCATTGATAGAAACATTGATCATTGGGAAATCCTGGATTGCTTTCACTACTGCTTTTACGAAAATTGGCATGAACGTAAGTTTTTCACCTTCACGTTTTTCAAAAGCTGCTTTGTTTTTATTTCTCCATTTTACAACGTTGGTAACATCTGTTTCGATGAAAGAAGTCACGTGTGGAGCAATTTGTTTTGCTTTTACCATGTTCTCAGCGATGATCTTTCTCATTCTGTCCATTGGAATGATCTCATCACCTGCATTTACTGAGATAGTAGCTGCAGGAGCAGATACCGCTGGTTTTGGAGCTGAAGCTGCTTGTGCAGGAGCTGCCTGCTGAGCCGGCTGGCTTCCTCTGTTAGCAACATAAGCTAATATATCTTCTTTTGTAATTCTTCCTTCCAAACCACTTCCTTTGATGGATTTCAGTTCAGTTTCAGAAATTTTTTCCTGTTGTGCAATAGATTTTACAAGTGGAGATAAATAAAGGTCTCCTGAAAATTCTACATTTGAAGCAGCAGCTGCTTGTAGAGGCTCTTCAATTGCTTTTAACGTGTTAGCATCCGGAGTAGCTGCCGGAGTTTCAGTAGCTGCTTCCTCTGAAGCTGAACCTTCTCCTTCAATTTCTAAAATAGCAATGGCTTCACCTACTTTTGCAACTTCATCTTTTTGCTTTAAAATCTTTACTATTTTCCCCGAAACTGGTGTCGGAACGTCTGAATCTACTTTATCTGTTGCAATTTCTACTATGGAGTCATCCTCCTTTACGCTATCACCTTCATTGAATAACCAAGTGATAATTGTCGCTTCCATAACACCTTCTCCCATGGAAGGAAGCAATAATTTGTATTCTGCCATTTTTGATTTTTAGATTTTGACAAATATATAAAAAAAATCGGTTTTTTTATGAAATATATAATCTTAGCTGAATTCGATGTATATATTTTCACCTACATTCAATCCAAACAGGCTTTTAGCGCCATTTTTCTTACTTCCTTTGTAGATCGTAAGCTCCAATAATTGACTGTCATTGAAGATTGCCGCCGACTGCCCGTGGAATTCGGTCTCCCTTTCCCAGTCTGAAACAACTTCCGTATGGCTGGAAAATATCCTTGAAAGACTCAGATTTCTGAATTTTATCGTGAAACTGCTGTAGCCTTTACTGATATTCTCGAAAAAATCTTTGTTGATATTTGAGATTATATTTCCGAAATTATCAATATAAGAAACATCACCAATAATCATCCCTTCAGATTCATTATAAACCGGTCTTGGGAACATCAGCTGTTTAGCCGAATGTATTTTTCTTCCTATCACTTCCGGAAGTCCACCATTGGCAAGATGTACCGCTGCGGGAACAAAAATATCTGTGGACGTAAAGTTGATAACGTCATCAAAACGGTTGTTCAGCGTAAGCTCATAGATCGCTTCCGGTTTAATATCGAAGAATACAAGGCTCAAAAGTCCGTTGTCAGCTGCCAGAAAATAAGATCCATCGGCTTTATAGATGAGATTTTTTCTTGATTTGTGGTAAAAACTGTCTACGGAAAGGATGTGAATGGTTCCTTTCGGGAAATATTTATAAGCATTTCTTACAATATACGAAGTTTGTATAAGGTTGAATGCCTGGATGTCGTGGGTTATATCAATAATATTAACCTCAGGATTTAGAGACAGAATTTTGCCTTTCACAGCGGCAACTCTGTAATCTAAATTTCCGAAATCCGAAGTAAGGGTAATAATTGACATGAGCAATTTATAGAATAGTGTAGTATTGCAAAGTTATTTAAAATAAAAAGAAAGCCCGAAAGATTGTTGAAAAGAATTTGATATAAATTTGAAAAAAAGCTTTAATTTTAAAATCTAATAAATAAAATACTGCATGTTTGAATTAACATATGATTTGGAAGATATCGACAAGAAAGTCTTCTATGGAGTTAATAACCAATATTTCAACTTATTAAAATCAAGCTTTCCAACCATTAAAATTACAGGAAGAGATCATGTTATCTTTGCAATGGGAAATCAGGAAGCTTTAGACATACTGAAGCAAAAACTGAACGACATTGTCGCATTTATCTCTAAAAACAATTCAATAGAACTGAAAGATGTTGAAAATATATTGAATATTAAAGATGAAAACGAGAAACAACTGATCTTTGACCAGGATATTATTGTAAAAGGTGTCAACGGAAAAGTCATTAAGGCTAAGACAACCAATCTTAAAAAGCTGGTAAAGGAAACGGAGAAAAAGGACATGGTATTTGCCATAGGTCCTGCAGGAACCGGAAAAACGTACACCAGCGTGGCGTTGGCAGCAAGAGCATTGAGAGACAAGGAGGTAAAAAGAATTGTCCTGACAAGACCGGCTGTAGAAGCAGGAGAGAGTCTGGGATTCCTGCCGGGTGACCTTAAAGAAAAGCTGGATCCGTATTTACAGCCTTTATATGATGCACTTCGTGATATGATTCCTCATGAGAAACTGGAGGGATTCATGGAGAAAAAAGTGATTGAAGTAGCTCCTTTGGCTTTTATGAGAGGGCGTACCCTTGATGATGCCTTTGTGATTCTTGATGAAGCACAGAATACCACTCATGCGCAGATGAAGATGTTCCTTACCAGAATGGGGATGAACGCCAAGTTCATTATTACAGGAGACCCAAGCCAGATTGACCTTCCAAAAAATCAACAATCAGGGCTGAAAGAGGCTATGAGAATTTTAAGTGGAGTAAAAGAGATTGGGTTTGTACATCTTACAGAAGAGGATGTCGTAAGACACCCGGTGGTAAGAAAAATTATCCTTGCCTATAATGATGAAGATAAAAGGGTGAGAAATGAGTAGTTCTAAATAAGTAAAAGTTCCTGTTAACCTTTCATTAACCTTTAATTATTTTATTAAAATTTGTTAATTTGGAAAAAATAATTAGCTTTGCAATCCTTAAATGTAAAAACTAATTAAAACATGAAAAAACTTTTACTTGTTGCAGCCGTTGCTGTTATGGGAATTTCTGCAAACGCACAAGAATTTCGATTTGGTCCTAAAGCTGGATACTCTTACTCTACAATTAAATTAAAAGGAGACGGACAGTCTGAAACTTCAGATCCTGTACATACTTTCTATGTTGGTGGTATTGCTGAATACAAATTGAGTGATAAATTTGCTCTTCAGGGAGAACTTTTATACTCGCCACTTGGAGGAAAAGTAAATGTAGCTGAAGCTGATCCGGATAATCCAACTACTTTTTTAAATGTAAAGGCAAAGCAGACTTATCATACTTTATTGGTGCCTATTTCTGCTAAATATTTCATCACTGAAGGGTTATCTGTTTCTGCAGGAGCAAGCTTCGGATTTATTCTTTCTGCTAAACAAAAGCTTACCGCTGATTTCGGATTCGGAATTCCAGGACTTGAGCTTAACGCAGATGATGAAAGAGATATCAAAGATCAAATGAATACTTTGAATATCGCTCCTTTCCTTGGTGCTGAATATGCATTGGAAAATGGATTATTCTTTGATGCAAGATATAATCTTGGAATTTCTAACCTTGCAAAACATCCAGAAGGGAACGAAAAAGCGACTAACAGCTTTGCACAAATTGGTGTAGGTTTCAAATTCGGAGGAAACTAATTCTGAAATTTTAAGATCAGATTATACTATAAAGCAGGACAAAATTGTCCTGCTTTCTTTATTGTATGATAGTTCATTCATATAATTTCTCTTTATGACGAAAAATAATTAGTAATTTTGCACCATAATTTAAAGCTACTAAAAAAATGAAAAAACTATTATTACTAGGTGCTTTTGCACTTTTAGGAGGTGCTGCTCAAGCGCAGGAAGGTTTTAAAATTGGTGGACATATTGGTATTCCTGTGTCTGATGCAGGTGATGTATCTTCATTTACATTAGGAGTAGATGCAGCTTATATGTGGAATATTGCTAAAGGTCTTGACCTTGGGGTAACAACCGGATATTCTCATTTCTTCGGAAAAGACCACTTTGATGATTTCGGATTTGTTCCTGTAGCGGTTTCCGGTAAATACAGATTCTCCGGAGCGCCTATTTTTGTAGGATTAGATCTGGGATATGGTATTTCTACAAAAGATGGGGTAGATGGTGGTTTCTATGCACAACCTAAATTTGGATATCAAATGTCTAAAGGAGAGTTATACATCGGATATCAATCAATCAGCAATAAGCGTGATCTTCCAGGATGGGGAAGGTATAGCTGGAATGTAGGAGCTGTTAACATTGGTTATAATTTCTTTTTGAAATAAGAAAGCAATTGCATATTTAAAGCTCCGGCCGAAGGCCGGAGCTTTTTTTGTGGCTTATACAAAGTTTATACGAATATTGTAACAGATTTTTTTATATATAATGAGTCCTACAGTGATTAGAAAAGACGAAATTATTACTCAACAATAAACATTTGTTTAAATTTTAAGAGTTAATAACTTAAAAATTAATATTTTAGGTTAATTAATTTGGGTGTTTTTATAGAATTCATGGGGTTTGGAAAAAAAAGTAAAATGTAAAAAAGTAAACATATCTGCCTCTTGTTGATAAAATGTAGTTTTTTTATTCATAATATTGTGAAAAACCTAACGACTTCTCCTGAATAGGATTTATTTTTACAAAACCCTGAATTTTAACAATGATATTAATCACATTAACAAATTTTAATATTAGTGGTAGCCACTGTAAATTTGCCCTCAGAAAGTATTAAAATTTTTTAAAATGAAAAAAATATTATTAGCGGGTGCTGTTGCACTTTTTGGTTTATCAAACGCTCAAATTGCTAAAGGAACTACATATTTATCAGGATCTGTTGGTTATTCTCAAGTAGAATCTAACAACGGTAACGATAAAAAAGAAAACTTCAACGTATTACCTACAGTTGGATATTTCGTAAACACTAACTTAGCAGTTGGATTAGGAATTGGATACCAAACTGAAAAGAACACTACCACTACTACTGCAACTTTAGGAAGTACTACAATTGTAAACGAGAACGTTACTAAAACTCCAGCTTTTGTTGTTGCTCCATTCGTAAGAAAATACTGGACTTTGTCTGACAAGTTATATTTCTTCGGACAATTAGCAGTACCAATGCAGTTTGGAAAAACTGAGGTTGAAAACAGTTCTGTAGCTACTAATGGAAACACAGTTGTTACAAACTCTACTTCTACTGAAGCTAAGTACACTAAAATCGGTGTTACTGTGAAGCCAGGTTTAGATTATTTCTTAAACAAGAACTGGTCTATCGAAGCTACTATCGGTGAGTTCGGTTATAGCAACTACAAGCCAAAAGATGGTGATGCTACAAACAACTATAACTTCGGATTGAATTTATCTTCAGTAACTTTCGGAGTTAAATATGTATTTGCAAAGTAATAAACAAAGCATATAAAAATAGAGCCCTAAGATTTTCTTGGGGCTTTTTTTCCTAAAAAAACTAATATAATAATCATGAAAAAAATCGTATTGATGGGCGCTGTTGCGCTTTTCGGTTTATCAAATGCACAGATTGCAAAAGGAACTTCCTACGTTTCAGGGCAGGTAGGGGTTTATCACAAGGAAACCAATGAATTTGGAGGGAACAGAAAGGATAATGTAATTAGAATTCTTCCTACAGCAGGTTATTTCGTTAATACAAATTTAGCGGTAGGACTAGGAGTAGGATATAAAAGTGCTGTTACCAAATACAAAGTAAATGCAAGCGAATTCAGTAATCCAGTTGAAATAAAAAATACGGATAACGCATTTGTGGTATCTCCGTTCATAAGAAAATACTGGACTTTATCCGATAAATTATACATTTTCGGACAATTACAGGTTCCATTGGAGTTTGGCAAAGAAGAACTGGATTTTAACAGTGAAGGGAATGGCGGAGATCCTATACTTTCCGCTCCGTTTACGCAAAAAAATAACTATACTAACATCGGAGTGAATATTAAGCCGGGTCTGGATTATTTCATAACGAAGAACTGGTCAATTGAAGCTACAATAGGGGAGTTTGGATACAATACTTACAAAAGAGATATTGACGGAGCTGGAAGAGCAGATGACTATAAATTCGGTATCAGCTTAACTTCGGTAACTTTTGGAGTGAAATATATATTTGCAAAATAATAAATAATAAATTAGTCCTGAGATCTATCTTAGGACTTTTTAAATTAAAACTATTTATCATAATAATCATGAAAAAAATCTTATTGGCATCTGCAATTGCTTTATTTGCAGGGTTAAATGCCCAAACTACATTTGGAGTAAAAGCAGGTTACGCACTATCAAAATTGAATTCTAATGAAGGTGATTTTGAATTTGGGGGAATTGAAGGAGGTTTAAAATCCAAGTCAGGCTTTTATATAGGAGGTTTGGTTGAACATAAATTCAATAACAAATTTGCTATTCAGGGAGAGGTAGAATATGCTAACCTTGGTGGGAAAGCAGAAGTTTCATTACCAGGTATTACCGTAACAGAAAAGATGAACCTGAACAGAATTGTAATTCCTGTATCCGCAAGATATTATGCAACGCCGGAATTGGGAATTTATGCAGGTCCGTATGTGAGTTTTAAGACCAATAACAAAGTGAAATTTGAAATGAGCGGTCCTAATGCGGGCATGACAAATCCTTCAGGAATAGCAGAAGGAGAGCGTTATGTAGAAAGATACCTGAATGATACGCTGAAATCTACAGATTTTGGGTTGTTCTTTGGTGCTGATTATAATGTGTATAAGGGACTATTTGTAGATGCCCGCTATAGCTTTGGTCTTACCAATATGATCAAAAACCCTGTGGATGGTGAGAAATTAAAAATGAATTTCTTCCAGTTAGGACTAGGATACAAGTTTAAATAAACAAATATTTCCATAAAAATAAAAAACTCTCAGAAATTCTGAGAGTTTTTTTATGACTGATTTTGTCTTTTTTATTTTCCACCCATGCCTGGCATTCCGGGCATATTTGGCATTTTGCTCATCATCTGCATCATCTGCTTTCCTTGAGGTCCCTGCATCATCTTCATCATTTTACCCATCTGTTCGAATTGTTTCATCAATTGATTTACATCTTCGATTTTTCTTCCGGCACCTTTAGCAATTCTTCCTTTTCTCTGAGTATTGATGATAGAAGGTCTTCTTCTTTCTTCAGGAGTCATAGAGTAGATAATCGCTTCGATGTGTTTGAATGCATCATCGCTGATTTCTACATCTTTGATTGCTTTTCCAACCCCAGGAATCATTCCCATCAAATCCTTCATGTTACCCATCTTCTTGATTTGATTGATCTGCTTAAGGAAATCATCAAAGCCGAACTCATTTTTAGCGATTTTTTTGTGAAGTTTTTTAGCTTCTTCTTCATCAAACTGCTCCTGAGCTCTTTCTACTAAGGAAACAACGTCTCCCATTCCCAGGATTCTGTCTGCCATCCTTTCCGGGTAGAAAAGGTCTAAAGCTTCCATTTTTTCTCCTGTAGAGATAAATTTGATTGGCTTTTCAACAACGGAACGGATTGTCAGTGCAGCACCCCCTCTTGTATCACCGTCTAATTTCGTTAAAACAACCCCGTCAAAATTCAATGCATCGTTGAATGCTTTTGCCGTATTTACAGCATCCTGACCTGTCATAGAGTCAACTACGAAAAGAGTCTCTTGTGGCTTGATGAAATAATGTACGGATTTGATCTCGTTCATCATCTGCTCATCAATCGCCAAACGACCTGCGGTATCCACGATTACTACATCATGATTGTTGGCTTTTGCAAAATTGATTGCATTTTCAGCAATGGTAGAAGGATTAGTAGAGCCCTCTTCAGTAAAAACAGGAACATTAATCTGTCCTCCCAATACTTTCAGCTGATCAATTGCAGCAGGACGATAAACATCACATGCTACCAATAAAGGCTTTTTATTTCTTTTTGTTTGTAAATAATGAGCAAGCTTTCCTGAGAAAGTAGTCTTACCAGATCCCTGAAGACCAGCGATAAGGATTACAGATGGTTTTCCAGAAAGGTTGATCCCTTCCTGAGAACCTCCCATAAGTTCCACAAGTTCATCATGAACAATTTTTGTCATCAGCTGTCCCGGAGTAAGGGAAGTAAGAACGTTCTCTCCTAATGCTTTATCCTGAACTCTTTTGGTAAGATCTTTTGCAACTTTATAGTTAACGTCGGCATCTACCAATGCTCTACGGATCTCCTTTACGGTTTCCGCTACATTGATTTCTGTAATTTTTCCTCTACCGGAAATATTGTGTAATGCCTTGTCTAATTTATCCTGTAAACTATTAAACATATTGATTGTAAATTATAGGTTTGCAAAAATAAGGAATTTTTAGCATATCTAAAGTGTTCAGAACGTAATATTATATATATAAGAAAAAATGATATATATCAAATCATATCATAATACGATAGAAAAAGTCTATTTTTGCGATCAATTAAAATTTAGAATGAAAATCAATCCTAATATTCTTGTTGTCATTTTATTCTTTCTGACGTTTCTTGTACATTTTTCCCTTTGGAAATTTGTTTTTCATCTGGATGAAATTATAATCATTAAATTTTATCTTTTTCTAAGCGTCATGTTTATGATGATGGTCACTCTTATTATTTTAATTAATAGAGTAGCACCACAATTTTTAGGATTGTCTGTTATTGGTTTGATCCTTTTAAAATTTGGTTTAATGTACCTAATCAGAAAAAAACTAAACTTTGAAGTCATTCCAGGCTATAAATTTCATTTCATCATCCCGTATTTTGTCCTGACAGCAATGCTTACCTATTATGCGATCAAGCTGATTAATCATGATAAAAAACAGTAAAATAATTTATTGAAAATAGAAAAAATATCATATTTTTGCACAACGAAAAAAACCTATCAATGTTTAAGAAATTCGCAGTTTTATTCTACAGTATTTTTGTATTAAACTTAGTGTCTGCACAGCACGGTGAGGCTCCTGCTGGGGCAGCTCCTGCTCAAGAGCTTTCAGAGAAAGACAAAGTAAGCAAAGAAAACAAAGAGTTCATCGATCATCACTTGTTGGATGCACATGATTTCACATTGATGGTTGATAAAGATGGTCACCACATCGGTTTCCCTCTTCCTGTTATTGTATATGATAATGGTTTTCACGCTTTCATGAGTAACAAAGAAGGGTTTATGCACGGAGAGCCTACTGAAGTAGATGGTTCTTTTTATGTTCTGCACCATGAGAAAATCTATAAGACTGATGCTGCTGGAACTATAACTCTTGATGATCACGGTCATCCAACTAACGTAAAGCCATTAGATCTTTCTATTACAAAAAGTGTACTGATGATTCTATTAGTATCCATCTTTATGTTAGTGTTATTCGGTGGAATGGCTAAATCTTATAAAAAATCAGTTGTTCCTACAGGTGCAGCAAGATTTTTAGAGCCACTAATTGTTTTTGTAAGAGACGAAGTTGCTATCCCAAATATCGGACATAAGTATAAGAGATTTATGGGGTATTTATTAACTGTATTCTTCTTTATTCTTTTCCTTAACGTTTTAGGGTTAATGCCTTTCGGAATCAATGTTACAGGTAATATTACAATGACATTCTTCCTGGCTATCCTTACTTATTTGATTACAACATTCTCAGCGAATAAAGATTACTGGAAACACATCTTCTGGATGCCGGGAGTTCCTGTTCCAATGAAATTGATCATGCTTCCTATTGAATTATTAGGAACAATCACGAAGCCATTCGCATTGATGATCCGTCTTTTTGCAAACATGACTGCAGGTCACATCGTAGTAATGAGTTTGATCGGATTGATCTACGTATTTAAGAATTTTATCGCAGGTGTTGCATTCCCATTCCTTACATTGGTAATTTATTTACTGGAAGTATTGGTGGCATTCCTACAGGCTTATATCTTTACAATGTTATCAGCTTTGTTTATCGGAATGGCAGTACAGGAGCACGAGCACGAACATCATGCTGCTCACTAATTGAAAGAGTTAATTAAAGTAAAACAAATTTTTTAAAATTATATATTATGGAAATCCCTAAAATTGTAGGTGCTGGTATCGTAGTACTAGGTGTAGGTATCGGTCTTGGTAAAATCGGAGCTGCTGCTCTTGAAGCTATCGCTAGACAACCTGAGCAATCTGGAAAAATCCAAACAGCTATGCTTATCGCAGCTGCACTTGTAGAAGGTGTTGCGTTTGCTGCTCTATTCGCAGTAAACTAATTAAAATCAGACCATTATCTGTAACGGTTGGTTGCAGATAATGGTTCTTTAAAAAAGTAATAATTATTTATACATTTATATAATGGAATTAATTCATCAGTTTTCATCAGGATTATTTATTATCCAGTCTGTTATTTTTCTAGCATTATTATTCTTGTTAGGTAAATTCGCTTGGAAACCTATTTTAACGTCTATCAATGACAGAGAAACATCTATTGTTGACGCTCTTAATCAAGCTAAATTAGCTAGAAAAGAAATGGAAACTTTAAAAGAGGATAACGAAAGAATCATTCGTGAAGCAAAAATCGAAAGAGATGCTATCCTTAAAGAAGCTAGAGAGATTAAAGACAGAATCGTAGGGGAAGCTAAAGATGTTGCTAAAGCTGAAGGAGACAAAATGATCGAAGCTGCTAAACAGACTATCAACGCTGAGAAAAATGCTGCAATGGCAGACATCAAAACTCAAATTGGTACTTTATCTGTAAACATTGCTGAGTCTATCTTGAAACAAAAGCTGGATAACAACGAAGCTCAAAACGAATTAGTTCAAAATTATTTAAACAAATCAAACCTTAACTAAGAATGCTTACATCTAAAGTAGCTAAAAGATACGCACAAGGTTTACTTGACTTCACCAACGAATCAGGTCAAACGGCTACTGTATTTTCTGAAATGAAAGATGTAGCAAAGATCATGAAAGAGTCTGCGGACTTAAATAAATTTTTCATGACTCCTTACATCGATTCAAAAAAGAAGATAGAAGTAGCAAACGAAATTTTCAAAGGTTTATCTGTTTCTTCCCAAAATCTGATCAGATTGGTGATAAAACACGGACGTGAAAACCAATTGAAAAATATCGCTCAGGAATTTATCAATAAAGTAGAAGACCTTAGTGGTATACAAAGAGTAACGCTTACTACAGCAACTCCGCTTTCAAAAGAAAATCTTGACCAGATTTTAAGATCTACCAATCTTGTAAATGCTGATTCAAACTTCGATTTGAAAGTAATTGTAAAGCCTGAAATTCTTGGAGGATATGTTCTGAGAGTAGGTGACCAGCAGGTAGATGCGTCTGTGAAGACAAAACTGAACCAAGTTAAAAAAGATTTCCAATTAAATTAAGAAAAACAACCATACAATGGCAGAAATAAATCCGGCAGAAGTATCTGCGATCTTAAAACAGCAATTGGCCAACTTCGATACTCAATCCAACGTTGAGGAAGTAGGTACAGTTTTAACCATCGGTGATGGTATTGCTCGTGTATACGGGTTAGAAAACGTACAATACGGAGAGTTGGTGAAATTTTCTAGTGATGTAGAAGGTATTGTACTTAACCTTGAAGAAGACAACGTAGGTGTTGCTTTACTTGGTGAAAGTAAATTAGTAAAAGAAGGTGATACAGTAAGAAGAACAAACAGAATCTCTTCTATCAAAGTAGGAGAAGGAATGTTAGGAAGAGTAGTAGATACTCTTGGTAACCCTATCGATGGTAAAGGTCCTATTACTGGGGATTTATACGAAATGCCATTGGAAAGAAAGGCTCCTGGAGTTATCTTCAGACAGCCGGTAACTGAGCCTTTACAATCAGGTATCGTTGCAATTGATGCGATGATTCCGGTAGGAAGAGGTCAGAGAGAGCTTATCATTGGTGACAGACAGACAGGTAAAACTACTGTTGCGATTGATACGATCATCAACCAAAGAGAATTTTTTGATGCAGGTAACCCTGTATATTGTATATATGTTGCGATCGGTCAGAAAGCTTCTACTGTAGCACAAATCGTTAAAACGCTTTCTGATAAAGGAGCTTTAGCCTATACTGTAATCGTTGCGGCTAACGCATCAGATCCAGTTCCAATGCAGGTATATTCTGCAATGGCAGGAGCATCTATCGGGGAGTTCTTCAGAGACACTGGTAGACCAGCGCTTATCGTTTATGATGATTTATCTAAACAAGCTGTTGCTTACCGTGAACTTTCTCTACTATTGAGAAGACCACCGGGCCGTGAAGCTTACCCTGGAGACGTTTTCTATCTTCACTCAAGACTATTGGAAAGAGCTGCAAAAGTAATCACTGATGATAACATTGCTAAGCAAATGAACGATTTGCCAGAGTCTCTTAAACCAATCGTGAAAGGAGGAGGTTCATTAACTGCTCTTCCAATCATCGAAACTCAGGCTGGTGACGTTTCTGCATATATTCCTACAAACGTAATCTCTATTACAGACGGACAGATCTTCTTGGAGTCTGATCTATTCAACTCAGGGGTTCGTCCAGCGATCAACGTTGGTATCTCTGTATCGAGAGTAGGAGGTAATGCTCAGATCAAATCAATGAAAAAAGTTTCTGGTACTCTTAAATTAGACCAGGCTCAATATAAAGAACTAGAAGCGTTCGCGAAATTCGGTTCTGATCTTGATGCTTCTACTTTAGCAGTAATCTCTAAAGGAGAAAGAAACGTAGAAATCCTTAAGCAGCCGGTAAATGCACCACTTCCTGTAGACAGTCAGGTAGCGATCGTATATGCTGGAACAGAAAACTTAATGAGAAACGTTCCTTTGAACAAAATTAAAGAATTCCAACACGAGTATATCGAGTTCCTAAGATCTAAGCACCCTGATACTATGGCTGCTATTAAGTCTGGAAAAATCGATAACGATATTACAGGTGTTCTTAAGCAGGCTGCTAACGATTTAGCTTCTAAATACAACTAAAAAAATAAATGTTTAAGGTTTAAAATATAACGTTTTAAGCCTTAAACTTTAGACCATAAACTTTGAACCCAAATTAATGGCAAACTTAAAAGAAATACGAGGAAGAATTACGTCAATTTCATCTACGATGCAGATTACCCGTGCTATGAAAATGGTTTCCGCTGCGAAACTTAAAAAAGCACAGGACGCAATCGTAATGCTAAGACCATATTCTGAAAAATTACAGGAGCTTATCCAGAATGTAAATTCTAGCTCAGATCCTGATCAGATTTCTGTATATGCTCAGAAAAGAGAGGTTAAAAGAATACTTTTCATCGCTGTTACTTCAAACAGAGGTCTTGCAGGAGCTTTTAACTCTTCAATTGTAAAAGAGCTTAACCTTCAGTTTCAGAACAATTCTCAATATGAGGTTGAAGTTCTTCCTGTAGGTAAAAAAGCATTTGATGCTGTAAGAAGAAGCCGTTCGGTATATGCTAATGGAAGTTCTGTTTATGATAATCTGAACTTTGATGCAGTTGCTCATATCACTGAAGGAGTAATGACAAGTTTCAGAGAAGGTAAATTTGACGAAGTATATGTTATCTACAATAAATTCGTTAATGCAGCGACTCAGGAAGTAACAACAGAACAACTTCTTCCAATCCTGATGCCTGAAAATACAGAGCCACAGGTGGAAACAGATTATATCTTTGAACCTAACAGAGCTGAGATTCTGGATAACTTGATTCCAAAGTCTATCAAAACTCAGGTTTTTAAATCAATCCTGGATTCAGTAGCATCTGAACACGGAGCGAGAATGACAGCAATGCACAAAGCTACAGACAATGCAGAAGCTTTGAGAAATGATCTTAAGATCTTCTACAACAAAGCAAGACAGGCTGCAATTACCAACGAAATCTTGGAAATTGTTTCCGGAGCAGAAGCTTTGAAAAATTCATAAAGAATTATTTTAACATACAATTAAAGCACCGATATATTCGGTGCTTTTTTATTTATATGAGGTTAAAACCGCTGTTTACCACCCAAAAGTTCTCTTTTTACGGAGAAATGAAAGTTACCCTTCAGTTATTTTTTTATTGGAAAATAGCCATATCTTATCGCTTCATATTTTTCTTTCAAAAAATACTCAATTGAAATAATCTATCCCGATTCAGGTTATTTTTATTTTGCATATCTTTGTAGCTAATAAAATTTATATAACTTCTAAATGGACTCGGACATAGTCAGGCTTTTGCTGGCCTTATTTCTTGTTTTACTAAATGGCTTTTTCGTAGCCGCAGAATTTTCAATTGTTAAAGTTCGTTACTCACAAATTCAGATAAAAGCCGCAGAAGGCAATTCTATGGCTAAACAGGCAGAGCATATCATCAAACATCTTGATGAATATCTTTCCGCAACACAATTAGGAATTACATTGGCATCACTTGCCCTTGGATGGGTAGGGGAAAGTGCCCTGCATCATATTGTTGAAAATATTTTCGTGTCTTTGAGCATTGAATTGACTCAGACAACGATTACTACAATTTCGGTAGTGACAAGTTTTGTATTGATTACCATTATGCATATTGTATTTGGTGAGCTTATTCCAAAATCAATCGCGATCAGAAAATCTGAAGCAACCACTATGGCAACTGCGGTTCCATTGAGGGTTTTTTATACGGTTTTTAAACCATTTATCTGGTTGATGAACTCGATGTCAAATGGTTTCCTTAGATTGGTTAAAATTCATCCGGCTTCCGAGCAGGAAATCCATTCTACTGAGGAACTTCAGCTTTTGGTAAAACAAAGTGCTGATAGCGGAGAAATTGAGGAAGAAAACTATGAGATCATCAAAAATGCATTTGATTTTACAGATCACTCTGCTAAACAGATCATGGTTCCAAGACAAAATATTACTTCCATCGATTTTGAAGAAGATGTCAACGACATTATCAACAAGATTATGGATAGCGGATATTCTCGTATTCCTGTATATATTGATTCTATTGACAATATCATTGGTATTTTCTATACAAAAGAAATCATCAGAGAATTTGTTAAAAGAAAAGGAGAGCTGGATCATGAAGACCTTAAAGACCTGATGCGTGATGCGTTTTTCGTAGTAGAAAGCAAGAAAGTCTCAGACTTACTGAAAACATTCCAGCTTAAAAAACAACATATTGCTATCGTTATAGACGAATTTGGAGGAACTGAAGGAATTATCACATTAGAAGATATTCTGGAAGAACTGGTAGGAGAAATTCAGGATGAAGAAGACGATGAAGAAAAAATCGTTGATAAAATAGCGGACAATACCTATTGGGTACAGGCTACACAGCCTTTAGACGAAATCAATGAATTCCTGCCAAAAAGACTTCCTCTTTCCGAAGAAAGTGAATATAATTCATTAGCAGGATTCATTCTTTATGAGTTGGAAGAGATCCCGGAAGAAAACCAGGAGTTTGATCTTGAAGATTATCACTTCAAAATTCTGAAAATGAATAATAAGAGTGTAGAGCTTGTAGAGCTGATCTATCAGGAACCTAATGCTATAGATCATTTAGCAGATAAAATTGGAGAAGTTTAAAACCGTTAGGATGAATTTTTATAATAGCATAAAAGATTACGAAAACCCAAAACGTCAGTATGAAGAAGAAGTCCTCGTTCTGGATGATACAGATGAAGTCTATAAACTCGTATTGCATAACGATGATATTCACACATTTGATTATGTAATAGACTGTCTGATTGAAATCTGTAAACATTCTTTGGAACAGGCCGAGCAATGTACAATCCTTGTTCACTACAAAGGTAAATGTACTGTAAAAACAGGCTCAATGGATGTTTTGAAACCAATGCATGACAAATTAATTTCGCGCGAATTAACAAGCGAAATCGTATAAAATAAAAAACCGACAAATTAATTGTCGGTTTTTTTTATTAAATCCGGAGATGAAAATCAAGTAATGGCAATACATCACAAAGAGTAATGGCCTTTCAGGAAATCTTTTAATCTTTAAATGCTTTACTCTTTTAATTTCTCAATATTCTTACATTGTCATATTTTATCTAAAATAGTATATTTGTACCAACTATAAAGAAACAAAAAAGAATGCTTGTAATAGGAATTGCCGGTGGTACTGGATCCGGCAAAACTACAGTTGTTGATAAGATACTTCAGCAGCTTGATATTGAGGGAATGAATATCCTCTCTCAGGATAATTATTATCACGACAACCAAGGTCTGACACTGACAGAAAGAGAGGCTCTGAATTATGACCATCCGAAGTCTATAGATTTTGAATTATTGATAAAACATGTGAAAGCTTTAAAAAATAACGAACCTATTGAACAGCCGATTTATAGCTTTGTCACGCATTCCAGAACAGGAGATCATGTCACTGTAGAACCTAAAAACGTATTGGTAGTAGAAGGAATTCTGGTGTTGACCAATAAAGAACTACTGAAAGAGTTTGACCTGAAAGTATTCGTTCATGCAGACTCTGATGAAAGGCTGATCAGGAGGATCAGAAGAGATACCCAGGAAAGAGGGAGAGATCTGAGCGAAGTACTACACCGTTATCAGACTACTTTGAAACCAATGCACCAGGAATTTATCGAGCCATCTAAAAATGATGCCGATCTTATTATCCCTAATATGAAACAGAATTCCGTAGCCATTGATTTTTTAACTACCGTTATTAAAAACTCGTTGAAAAAACATTAAAAAAAATGGAAGAGAACAACCTTATCAAAGACATTCAGCCGAAATCTGAAACATTCAAACTTATCCAGAAATATGTTTTGAATAAGTATACCATTACGATCTGTCTGTTTTTGGTATGGATGGTTTTTTTCGATAAAACCTCATTTCTTGTTATTAACGAACTGAATGGTGAGATTCACAAGTATGAAGAGCAGCTGGATTATTATAAAAAAGAATATGATAAGAACGATGCTTTTTATAAAAAACTGATGAACAACAAGTCAGAGAAAGAAAAATACGCAAGAGAAAATTATTTTATGAAAAAACCGAATGAAGAAATCTTCATTTTGGTGGTAGACAGCACAAAGGTGCCTAAAAAATAATAGAAGTCGAATAAAATAGGTCAATGGTGAATAGTCAATTCGCTTTGCTTGTCAATTTTTCAAGTCAATGGAAATTCACTTGTGGGGCCAACTTCATCATAGACAATTCATAAAAAATAAAACTAATGTCAAATACAGATATCCTTTCAAACTGGGAGAGTTTAGTCAAAAAACAACTTAAAACAGAGGACATTTATCCCATTTTAGAAAAACAGAATCTAGAAGGAATAGAGGTGAAGCCTTTTTACACAGAAGTTCAGAAACCTTTGGTAAACCTGCCTAGAGTTGAGGAAAGTACTCATTTGGTAGCAAGATACCATGAAAGTTTGGAAGATGAAGTATTTGCATTTATGTTGGATCACAACGTAGAAAATCTTGATCAGAAAGCAATTTTTGTCAATAATAAAGACCTTGCAGGACACATCAGTCCCAAAGAGGAGGACCAGTATTTTTCTTTGATCGATGTTTTTAATGAAAAAGAAGGAAAGATTGATGATCAGCTGGCAAAAGAATTATTGGCAAAGGACTTTAAAAGAAATATTTGTGTAGATATTTCCCTGCACCAGAATGCCGGAGCGGCTATTTATCAGCAGCTGGGTATTGCTTTAGCAAAAGCTAAGGAATTGATGGAAGTATATGGAGCAGCAATTTTAAATAAACTGATCTTCAGGATAGCAGTTGGCGGCAGTTATTTCTTTGAAATGGCAAAACTGAGAGCTTTTAAAATACTTTTCAACCAGCTTTCCAAGGAATACGGGATGGATGAAATCCCTTATATCTTTGCAGAAACTTCGCAGAGAAATAAGGCCATTTCTGATAATGAAAACAATCTTATCCGTTCAACCTTAGAGCTTGCTTCGGCAATGATAGGAGGAGCAGATGCTGTTTTTACCAATAACTACCTTGTAGCCGGAAGTACGGATAACTCGGAAGAGATTTCTTTCAAACAACAGATTGTTCTGGCTTATGAAAGTATTATCAATGTATTTGAAGATGCCTCTAACGGAAGTTACTATATCGAAGACATTACTCAGCAGATTGCAGAAAAGTCATGGGCTCTATTCATTGAAATCGAAGAAGCAGGAGGGTATCTTGAACTTATAAAGCAGGGAGTTGTACAGAAAAAGATCTATGATCACGCTGTTGAAGAACAGCAATGGATTGAAGAAGTGAAAATAAAGCTGATAGGAGTGAATTTATACCCTAAATTAGATGTTAAAAAGTCTATTGCAGATCTTTACAACGAAAAAGAAATAAAAGCAGTACGTTGGGCTGAAATGTTTGAATAAAACATTAATCATACTATGAAAAAAGTTGTCTAATTTAATTGCATTATACAATGATTTCCATAATAAACTTGAAGAAAGCAAATTTTTGAGGGGACCTATTAAATTTGTTAATGAGAATGAATTTCTATTATTCTTTGACTTTGAAAATAAAAACCCGACAAATATTGTCCCCAAATGTGTTGACATTGTATAAAGATAAAAACTTATAGTTTTTAGTAATGAAAGAAAAACTGATTGACTTATTTGAATACACCTATCATTTCAACCGTGAAATGATTAAAATTATTTCTGAGAATAAAGAAGCTTTGGATGAGAAGACAATCAGTCTCATTAATCATACAATAAATGCACAGCAGATCTGGAATGCAAGAATATTGGGCGAAATAACTTTTGAAGTCTGGCAGATCAATCTTTTTGAATCCCTTGATGAAATCAACCATGGGAACTTTATTAAAAGCATTAATATTATAAATAATCTTGATCTGGAGAAAAGAATAGAATATCAGAATTCAAGAGGGACAAAGTTTGATAACAGTATTTTTGAAATGCTTTTTCACATGGTCAATCACTCTACTTACCACAGAGGACAGATCAATTCTTTGTTGAAACAGAATGGTATAACCCCGCTATTGACTGATTATATTTTTTATAAAAGATAATTTTTAGCATACTATCAATCATTTACAATCTGGGAAAAATCTGTGGTTAAAATACTAAATAAAGACGTTCAACATTATATCAATGCAAATCTGAATACAGATTTACATGCATTATTACTGAAAAAATCTCCATTTCCAGAAGTTTCCATGCAGGAAATTGTACAGCAGATCAAAGGAAAACAGGTAGCAGAAAGAAAATTTCCTTTTCTTTTGAAAGAAGGCATTATTTTTCCGCCACAGTTGAATCTTGAACAGGCTTCATCAGAAAAAACAGCCCTATACAAATCCGGAATTTTGAAAGGAAGGAAATTCATTGATCTGACAAGCGGCTTTGGTATAGATGCTTATTATCTTTCTCAAAATTTCGAGGATATTACTCTGGTAGAGCAAAATACAGAGCTTTTAGAGATTGTTGAAAATAACTGGAATACTTTGGGCCGTCAGGCGAGATTTATCAACCGTAAACTGGAAGACTTCCTGAATGAGAATCAGGAACAGTTTGACGTTATTTACCTTGATCCAGCCAGAAGAGACCAGCATAAAAATAAAGTTTTTCTTTTGGAAGACTTGTCTCCTGATATTCTTGCAATTCAGGAAAAGTTACTTTCTATCTCCAATCAGGTGGTCATTAAGCTCTCTCCGCTTATTGATCTTAAATATCTTGTTTCAGTGTTGCCTGGTATTTCAAGAATTGAGATCATTGCTCTGAAAAATGATGTAAAGGAAGTCGTTGTTTTTTTATCTAATGAAAATAAGGATGGAATTATATGCAGCTGTGTGAACCTTGAGAGTGGTGAATCTGCTTTTACCTTTACATTTGGAGAAGAAGAAACTGCAGAATCGGAGTATTCGGAATCCGAAAAGTACATTTATATTCCTAATAACGCTATTTTGAAGGCGGGTGTCTTTAATTTAATTTCAGAAAAATTCGGATTAAAAAAACTTCACCCCAACAGCCATTTTTATACTTCCAACGAAAAGAAAGAGGGATTTCCAGGGAGGTTTTTAGAAATTGAATCAATTGATTCTAAACAGATTAAGAAGAAAAGCCAATTCAATATCATTTCAAAAAACTATCCTTTAAAACCTGAGGAAATCAAAAAGAAATACGGGTTGAAAGATGGAGGAGAACACTACCTTATTTTTACACAATCCAAAAAAGGGAAAATTATTTTAAAATCAGTATAAAAATGTTGCTGAAAAATATAGGATTTCTTAATTTTGGGCAATCAAAAATATAAGCATGAAATCGCTCGCTGTTTAAATAACCAGAACAGACTCAAATAAAGCGGTTTTATATGACTTTAAAAAAAAATAAATTTTGCATATGAAAAAATTGATTATATGTTTAGCTATTGCAACTGTAGCTGTAAGCTGTAAAAAAGTATCTGCTGGTGGGAATAAGAATACTCTAAAACTAGAAGAAGGAGTAGAAAGATATTCTGATGACGCACAAGGAGGAGAAGCTCACGGACACGGTCATGAGGCTGCTGCTGCCGCTGAAGGACACAAAGAAGAAGCTGCAAAACCTGAAGCTCACAAAACAGACAGTACTGCTGCTGCAAAACCTGCTGAAGCAGAAAAAGCTCCTAAAGCTGAACACTAATTAGTCGTATAAGATATACAAGTGCCCTGTTTCTGCAGGGCATTTTTTATGAAAAAGATGGCTATAGGGCTCATTAGCATAAGGTTCAGAAAATCCTGCATTTTTGCTTGGTCCTGCCGGGCATTTTTTTTAATTTTAACAAAATAAAATTTTACAATGCAAGAGACATTAAATTACATTAACGAAAACAAACAGCGTTTCGTGGATGAATTATTTGAGTTATTGAGAATTCCTTCTATTTCTGCAGATCCTGCGTATAAAGATGACGTTTTGAAATGTGCAGATGTAGTGGCAGCATACCTTAAAAATGCAGGCGCTGACAATGTTGAAATTTGCCAGACAAAAGGGTATCCAATTGTTTTCGGAGAAAAGATTTTAGATAAAAGCTTACCTACAGTATTGGTATATGGACATTATGATGTTCAGCCGGCTGATCCATTGGAACTATGGACAAAACCACCTTTTGAGCCTTATATTGAGAAAACTGAACTTCACCCTGAAGGAGCCATTTTTGCCAGAGGTTCTGCAGATGACAAAGGACAGTTCTTTATGCATTTGAAGGCTTTCGAAGCCATGATGAAAACCAATGCTCTTCCTTGTAATGTTAAGTTTATTCTGGAAGGAGAAGAAGAAGTAGGGTCTGTAAGCTTAGGAGAATGGGTAAATGAAAATAAAGAGAAATTAGCTTGCGACTGTATCTTAATTTCCGATACTCATATTTACAGCAACGAACAACCGACTGTTACCACAGGATTAAGAGGTTTAAGTTATGTAGAAGTAGAAGTGGAAGGTCCAAACAGAGACCTGCACTCAGGTCTTTACGGAGGAGCCGTTCCAAACCCTATTCACGTTCTTTCAAGAATGATTGCTAATCTGATTGATGAAAACGGTCATATTACCATTGATGGGTTCTATGATAATGTAGATACGGTTTCAGATGCAGAAAGAGCTGAAATGAACAAATTGAAAGATAATCCGGAGGAATTCAAAAAATCAATCGGATTAAGCAATATTGAAGGGGAGAAAGGATATACAACCTTAGAAAGAACGTCTATCCGTCCTACGTTAGACTGCAACGGGATCTGGGGTGGTTACACAGGAGAAGGCGCGAAAACGGTAATTCCTTCAAAAGCATTTGCCAAAATTTCAATGCGTTTGGTTCCTTACCAGACTCCTCAGGAGATCACAGAGAAATTCACGAAATATTTCGAAAAGATCGCTCCGGATACAGTAAAAATTAAAGTAACACCTCACCACGGAGGAATGCCTTATGTTTTACCAACGGATACTAAAGAATTTGCTGCGGCAAAACAGGCTATGGAATCAGCATTCGGAAAAGAAGTTCTTCCTTACAGAGGAGGAGGAAGTATTCCGATTACAGCCATGTTTGAGCAGGTTTTAGGAGCTAAGTCTGTATTGATGGGCTTTGGGTTGGATTCTGATGCGATTCACTCTCCAAACGAGCATTATGGATTATTTAATTTCTATAAAGGAATTGAAAGTATTCCATTGTTTTTTGAAAATTATTCAAAATAATTCAATAAAAATAAAATAGGGTAAGGTATTTCTGCAAAGAAATGCCTTATTTTTTTGCTTTTTTGAATCAAATAATAGGCTTTTAAGCTTTTATTTTCAGGAATTTGAAAATTAAATCCCTGAAAATAAAACGGTTATTTTTTATTTGCAATAAGTTATTTCACCATTCGTGGAAAGTTTATATTTTTAATACAAAACTTGATTTACCATGAAAAAATACTACTCAATTGCATTTATGATTTGTTCAGTGTGCATTTTAGCCCAACAAACTGTATCTTTTGAATCTAATGAAGGATTCAGTGTTGGAAATATCAACGGACAAGCAGGGTGGATCAGTACCCCTACAGGAGGAATGCCGGAAAATGTGACCAATCAGATCATCACTCTAGATAAAGCCAGTGATGGAAGCAGTTCCCTGAGAATTGTCAAAGAAAATGTCTACGGAACCCAGTCTGAACCCATCATCGGAGGCTTTTATAATTTATCTGTACCTCTTCCCTTCAATAACTTTTCGGTATCATTTGATATTAATATATCGCAGCTTAACGGTTCTGATTTTGGTTTTCAAGGGGTGAGCAATATTGATGATCAGTATGTTGTAAGATTGGATTTTGACAAAATGGGATTGATGAAAATTCTGAATACCGCGTCTGGCATACAGGATTTGATTTCTATCCCTTCAAGCTGGCTGCCAAATACCTGGTATAGGTTTAAGGTCGTGGGAACAGCCACGGATGTCAGGTATTACGTTAATGATATTTTAATTTATACAGGATTACCTGCTTCTTCGCTCAATATCAATCAACTGCGTTTTGTACACAATAATGCATTAGGATCTGCTTATATTGATAATATTAAAGTGAATAGTGAACTACAGGTAATGGGAGTTAAAGATTCTAAGATAAATGCTAAAGAAATATCTCTTTATCCTAATCCTGCAACTGATTTTATACATATTAATTCTGCCCGCAAAGTGAAAATTGTAGAGATGTATGACGCTTCCACAAGGCTTGTGAAGACTGAAATAAATAACAACAGAATAGATGTAGGAGGCTTATCAGCAGGTATATATTTCGTAAATATAAAAACAGAAGGAAGAAATTTTACGGAAAAAGTGATTATTAGGTAAATTATTTTATTGATATGAAAATAGGTCTGTTTTTCAGTGTATTGTTTTATTTATAGATGGTTTTTTGGAAATCCAACTTTCCTGTAGGTTTAATATCTTTATTCGTTTTGATTAAAATATATTATGTTAATTAGGTATTAAGTGTAAAATATTAACCTGTTTGGCTTTTTTAATTAAAAAACATATATTTGCTCAAAACAAATAAATATCATGAAGAAGCTTTACATTTTCGCAATTTCGTTGATTTCAATATCATCTTTTGCTCAACAGACTATTTCTTTTGAAGCCAGTGAGGGATTTACAGCAGGTAATATCAACGGGCAGCAGGGTTGGATATCAACCAGTGATGGGGAAGTACCGCCGACTTATATAACAAGCCAGTTGGTATCGGCTGAAATGGCAACTCAGGGCTCAAATAGTTTTAAAATAACACCAGATCCACTTTTTGGTCCACAGCAGAGTCCTGTAATAGGTGGTTTTTATACCTTTACTGCACCATTAACGTATAATAGCTTTACACAATCATTTGATGTAAGACTTACCCAAAAAAATACATCAACTTCAGATTTTGTATTCAGAACAGTGAGTACGGCAGGAGCAGGAAGTATTGTTACCTACATCAATTTTTCTTATGATGGGAAAATTTTAGTTGCTACTGCAGGTTCAGCAAATTTAGTAGATACCACTCAGACCTGGAATGCGAACACATGGTACAGAGTTAAAGTAGTTTCTACAGCTAACGGAATCCAATATTACCTGAATGATACTCTTATCTATACAGGACAGCCTTATAGTAACAGTAATATTAACAGGATGGATTTTGTACACGATAATTATGGAGGTTCTGCTTATATCGATAATATCAAAATTAATAATGAAGCATCATTGTCTACAAAAGATGCGGTTAAAAATGATGTGAAACTAACCATCTATCCAAACCCGGCAACTGAATTTATAAAAATCACAACTCCTAACAAGATAAAACATGTTGAAGTGTATGACATGTCAGGAAAAAGAGTAGATGTAACATTGAATGGTGACCAGGTAAATGTAAGAAACTTATCTTCTGGAGCCTATTTACTGAATGTAGAAACAGACGGAAGAAACTTTACAGAGAAATTCATTAAAAAATAATTCCTGATAAATCTTAGGATCAGCAAAACGCTCCAATTGGAGCGTTTTTGTTATTTTAGAGCATTAAAATTTTGAAGCATATGTCAGAAAATAAAACAGCTTATATAACAGGAGGAACCAAAGGTATTGGTTTCGGGATTGCTAAAATTTTACTTGAAAATGGGATCTCAGTAGCATTTTCAGGAAGAAAAAGAGAAGATGTAATGAAGGCGGAAGAAGAGCTTAAACAATATTCAGAAAATGTTTTGGGAATCGTTTCTGATGTAAGAAGCCTGGAAAGCGAGCAGGAAGCTGTAAAATATACAGTAGAAAAATTCGGAAGACTGGATTATATCATTGCGAATGCAGGACTGGGTATTTTTAAACCCGTAGATGAACTGACTGCAGAAGAATGGAATGATATGATAGAAACGAATCTGACCGGTGTTTTTTATACCTTAAAAGCCTCTGTAGAAGAATTAAAAAAGACCGAAGGCTATTATATTACCATCTCAAGCCTGGCGGGTGCCAACTTCTTTGAAAACGGAACCGGCTACAATGCTTCGAAATTCGGAGTGGTAGGTTTCACACAAGCGGCCATGATCGATTTAAGAAAATATAATATTAAGTCCACGGTGATTATGCCGGGTTCTGTAGCCACTCATTTTAATGGAAATATTCCGTCAGAAAAAGACAGTTGGAAGATTCAGCCGGAAGATATGGGGAATCTTATATTGGACATTTTAAAGATGAATCCACGAGTTTTGCCAAGTAAAATAGAGTTTAGGGCAACAAAACCAGCTAAGTAACTACATCTAATGTATTGAATAATAATTTAATAAGTATTATGCATGCATAATATATTTTTTATTTATATTAGCAAAAATTAATTCAAACAAAATCTCTGCATAAACTGTCATGATTTTATGCATTAAAGGGAAAAAATAAAATAGTACACATGAAAATATTAGTTTGTATTAGTAGTGTTCCGGATACTACTTCCAAAATTAACTTTACAGCAGATAAGTCTGCTTTCGACAAAAACGGAATTCAATGGGTAATCAATCCGTTAGATGAATTTGCGTTGACAAAAGCGGTTAAACTTCAGGAATCTCAGGGAGCAACAGTAACAGTAATCAACGTAGGGGATGCTGCTACAGAACCTGTGATCAGAAAAGCTTTAGCAATTGGTGCTAACGATGCTGTAAGAGTAAATCTTGATCCAAAAGATAGCTATTCTACAGCAAAAGAAATTGCAGCTGTAGCTCAAAATGGAGGATATGACCTTATCCTTTGCGGAAAAGAATCAATCGACTATAACGGAGGTTCTGTTCCGGGAATGGTAGCTCAGCTATTGAACCAGCCTTTCGTAAACGCTTCAGTAGGATTAGACGTCAACGGAAGTGAAGCTACTGCAGTAAGAGAAATTGAAGGAGGAAAAGAAACTATTTCTGTAAAATTACCAGCAATTATTGCAGGTCAGAAAGGATTGGTAGATGAAAAAGACCTTATCATCCCGAATATGAGAGGGATTATGTCTGCAAGAACAAAACCTCTACAGGTAGTAGAGCCTACTTCTTCAGAAGTAAAAGTTCAGGGAGTATCTTATGACAGTGTGCCTGCAAGAGCAGCTGTGAAAATGGTTTCTCCTGACAATCTGGATGAATTGGTAAGATTACTTCACGAGGAAGCTAAAGTAATCTAATCATTGATTCTTTAAATTTTTCAGTCTTTTAATTTTTAAATTTAAAAAAATGGCAGTATTCGTATACGCAGAAAATATAAACGGAGTTTACAAAAAAGCAGCTTTCGAAGCAGTTTCTTACGCTAAAGCTGTTGCTGACAAAGCAGGAGATACCGTTACGGCAATCTCTGTAAACCCAACAGATTCTTCAGATTTATTATATAAATATGGAGCATCAAACGTTATCAATATCAAAGACGAAGGTCTTAAAAATTTCTCAGCAAAAGCATTCGCACAGGCTGTAAATGAAGTGGTAGACGGAAACATCATCGTTTTCCCTCATACAACGGATGCTTCTTCAATCGCTCCAATGCTTGCTGTAATGAAGAATTATTCTTTAATCACTAACGTGTTAGAAGCTCCAGAAAGCCTTTCACCTTTTCAGGTAAAGAGAAGAGCATTCTCTGGAAAAGGATTCATGCATGCAAAAGCTGAAGGAAACGGAGTAATTGTTACAGTTTCTCAAAACGCTTTCGGTGTTAAAGAAAATGCAGTATCAGGTTCAGAAGAAGTAAAAAACTTATCAGTAGCCAATGAGGATACTAAAGTGATTTCTCACGAGCAGAGTTCAGGAAAATTAGACCTTAAAGAAGCTGAAATTGTTGTTTCTGCTGGTAGAGGATTGAAAGGACCTGAAAACTGGGGTATGATCGAAGATTTAGCAAACGTTTTAGGAGCTGCTACAGCATGTTCTAAGCCAGTTTCTGATATCGGATGGAGACCTCACACAGAGCACGTAGGACAAACAGGTAAAGCAATTTCACCGAATCTTTACATCGCTGTAGGGATTTCAGGGGCAATTCAGCACCTTGCTGGGGTAAACTCTTCAAAAACGATTGTAGTCATCAATAGCGATGCTGAAGCACCATTCTTCAAATCTGCTGATTACGGAGTAGTAGGAGATGCTTTCCAGATTATTCCTGCATTAACAGAGAAAATTAAAGCAATAAAAGGATAAGAGTCAATTGTAAATAGTCAACCCGCTTTGCTTGTCAATTTTTAATGATTCATCGGTAAAGTAATTCATTATTGACCATTTACAATTCTTTACTATACCAATAAAAGCTCGGCTTTCCGGGCTTTTATTTTTGCGTAAAAAAGTGAAATCACAATAAAAAATTAATCTATATTTGTAGCTATGGATTATAAGCAGCTAATTATTCGCGGAATATCGTACAGCCAGACGCAATCGGGGGCTTACGCATTGTTATTGGAGCATGAAGAAACACACATAAAATTACCTGTTGTTATAGGAAATTTCGAAGCCCAATCCATCTCTCTAGGATTGGAAAAAGACATCCATCCGCCGCGTCCTCTTACTCATGATTTATTTACAAAATTTATAGTTTCTGCCAATTATGAATTGGTTTCTGTTGTTATCTATCAGATTGTAGACGGAGTATTCTTTTCAAATATCAACTTTAAGAATAAAGCAAACGAAGAAGAATTAATCCTTGATGCCAGAACCTCTGATGCAGTTGCAATGGCTGTAAGATTTGATGCACCTATATTTACCACTCAGCAGGTCCTGAACGAGGCTGGGATTTTATTGGAACTGGAAGATGTTTCAAAAGAAGAACAACCTTTCTCAGAAACTGTACAGACAGAAGATAATTTAACATCTCTTTCTATGGAGGAACTTCAGAAATTATTAGAAGATGCCGTGAAAGAAGAAGATTATGATACTGCCCTTGAAATTCAGGAAGAAATCAAGAGGAGGAAAAAGAAAATTGACTAAAGAGATACTTTTTATATAAATTATGAATTTAAAATTACGACTGACCATCCTCAGTTTTCTCCAGTTTTTCGTTTGGGGAGCATGGCTGATTACGATGGCAAACTTTTGGTTTGGCACAAAACATTGGGAAGGAACTCAGTTTGGAGCTGTTTTCGGAACAATGGGAATTGCTTCCATCTTTATGCCTACCATTACTGGGATTATCGCTGACCGCTGGATCAATGCGGAGCGTATATTTTCAGTATTACACATTCTGTATGGGGTTACTCTTTTCATATTACCTCATTCTACAGATCCGAATTCTTTCTTTTCGGTAATGCTTCTGGCGATGTGTTTTTATATGCCTACGATAGCACTTGCCAACTCAATTTCTTATACGATCCTGAAAAATAATAATCTGGATGTTGTAAAAGACTTCCCACCAATTCGTGTATGGGGAACTATTGGTTTTATTGTTGCCATGTGGATTACAAACCTTAGTGGAAACAAAGCTACAGAAGGACAATTTTATATTGGAGGAGCCATCGCGATATTCTTAGGAATTTATGCACTTACATTACCAAAATGTCCGCCGCAAAAGCTTATTGATAAAAATTCGCCATTATCCGAACAATTAGGATTGAATGCATTCAAGCTTTTTGGGAACTATAAAATGGCATTGTTCTTTCTGTTTTCCATGCTTTTGGGAGCTGCACTTCAGCTTACCAATGCATACGGAGACGTTTTCTTAAGTGAATTTGCTCATTTTCCAAAATATGCAGATTCGTTTGTAGTACAGAGATCTACCATTATCATGTCCATTTCCCAGGTTTCAGAAACCTTATTTATTTTGGCAATTCCTTTCTTTCTGAAGAAATTCGGAATCAAAAAAGTAATGCTGATGTCAATGCTGGCATGGGTTCTAAGATTTGGATTCTTTGCTTATGGTGTTCCGGACGGAT
Source organism: Chryseobacterium sp. GW821-FHT04C04 (assembly GCF_059420365.1). Classification (NCBI taxonomy): domain Bacteria; kingdom Pseudomonadati; phylum Bacteroidota; class Flavobacteriia; order Flavobacteriales; family Weeksellaceae; genus Chryseobacterium; species Chryseobacterium sp. GW821-FHT04C04. Next base: position 548,857 of record NZ_JBWKTO010000004.1, read on the forward strand.
TCGGGCTTTCATTGATCATTCTTTCATGTATTGTATACGGAATGGCTTTTGATTTCTTTAATATCTCTGGATCACTTTTCGTAGAAACAACGACTGATAAAAAAATACGTTCTTCAGCTCAAGGGTTATTTATGATGATGACCAACGGTTTTGGAGCTGTTTTTGGAAGTTATATTGCAGGTTGGGCAATAGATAAGTTCTTTACACACAAGTTTACGACGGCTTCAGATCTGTCTACTTATCTGGAAACTTCCCCTGATAATCCTACTTTCCTGGAAATTCTGAAAAATAGTTTCAATGCTGCTGTTAACTCAGACGGAACCCTTTCTTCTGTGGTGATGGTAAAAGACTGGCAGCAGATATGGCTTTCTTTCGCCATCTATTCGTTAGTATTAGCGATATTCTTTGCTTTATTATTTAAACATAAACATAACCCGGAAGATGTTTCATCTGTAAAACATTAATCGAAACTTACATTTATTAAGATATTAAATTGCATTTTTGAAAAAAAAATGCAATTTTTTTTTATTTTCAGGCAACCTTTTATAAAATATGCTGTCTTATAGATAGAAACAGATCCATGAAGAACATCGAAGAGAATTTTTTATTGGCTAAAAAACAAGACCGGAGAGGGCAGAAAGCTCTTTACGAGATGTTTTCTCCTAAAATGCTGGCCATTGCAAATTCTTATGTCAATAATCTTCATGATGCAGAAGATATCCTGCTGAATGCCTTTATGAAATGCTTTACCAAGCTTGATGAATGCAGAGACTGGAAAAGCTTTCCGTTCTGGCTTAGAAAGATTATTGTTAATGATTCTATCTCCTTCCTCCGGAAAAATAAAAATATACTCTATGCTGATGTGGAAATCGCAGATGATTATAGTGAAGAAGATCATGAATATCCAGAAGAACTCAATATTGAAGAAATATTTTCTCAGATGCCGGTAGGATATAGACTGATTTTTAACCTCTATGTCTTTGAAGACAAAAAGCACAGTGAGATTGCTGATATTCTCAATATTTCTGAAGGAACAAGCAAAAGCCAGTTGAGCAAAGCAAAAAAATGGCTTGCTGAATTTTTAAAAGCAAAAGAAAATGAAAAAAGAACTCCTGAAACAGTTAAGATCTGATTACGAAAAGCTTGAAATAAAGCCTTCTGCAGATCTTTGGAGCAAATTGGAGCAAATGGATCTGGAAATAGAAAAGAGCTCTGCTATGGGCCCTAAAAAAGCTTTTCAGTGGTGGAAATATGCTGCAGTATTAATTCTGTTGTTTTCGGTAGGGGTATTGCTTTATTTTAATGAAAATCATCCTGTCAATACCATCCATTCAACAGCTCATGCAAAACCGGCAAAAAAGAACATTGAAAAACTTTTTCCAAAAAATCCGGATATCCATATCGCTGAGAATATAAAAACGGAAAACAGTACGAATCAAAAAAGGGGAGAAGAGAATGAAAGTATTCCTCAAGCTTATCAACAGGAAGAAATTGTACAGAAAGAAAGATTCAGCAGCAGTAAAGAAGAACAGATTATAGTTTCTGATTATGAGATCAAAGCTCCTGTATTAGATAGAAATATTGATCTCGTACCCGATAAAGCTTCTTTAGCAGATAAGAAAAAAACAGAATACATCAATGCTGATGAACTTCTGCAGGGGAGAGAATTTCAAAAGAAACGGGAAGAAAATAGAACCGACATCAGAAAATTCGGAACTCTGGATATGACGAAAATTAAGGTTAAAAGTCCAAACTCGTTTAAGGTCTTTGGAGTAACAGTTTTTTCTGATTCACTGGAAAGTAAATAAGCAATCATTTTTTTATCTTAAAAAACTGCCCCAAAATAGGGACAGAGATCGGATATTGTCTTAAAATTAATAGAAATATGAAAACAAAACTAATATTAATGGGTGCTGTTATGGCTTTTAGCTATGGGCTTGCTCAGGAATCTCCTGAGAACAACCTCAGTATCTATTCCAAAAAAATTGACAGTATTGTCATGACTGAAAAAGGCAAAATGAGTATCGAACTGGATCAGATTGACAAGAGCTTCAAAGCAAAGAAAATCACATCCGATGAAAAACAAAAGCAACGTACTGTAGTCGCTTCAAAATATGAACAGATTATTAATGAAAAAATAGATTCCCAGAAACAGGATCTTGAGACAGCAACTAAAGAACTGGTGAAAGATGCCGTTTTTAAATCTGATGATACCTTAAAGAATAGAAAAGATCAATTCTGGCTGGGGCTGAATGGTTTTAATATGAAACTCAACGAGAAGAAAAAAAGAAACAATCCTAAAAACTATTTACAAACACTTGAACTCTCTGTAAGCATGGGAGGAGCAGGATTAACCTCAAAAAATGAGCCTTTTGGCTTTTACAATAAAAATTCCGATATTAAAAACAGTGTTATAAATTCCTGGCAGCTGACACTTTGGTATGGGAATCAGATAGGAAATTACACCAGCCCTTTTTTCTACCGTTTCGGATTGGGAGTGAGATCAGACCAGCTTACCCCAAAGTATGGTCAGGCATTTAAACAGGATAAATACAATGTATTCGTTGGTGATTTTGATCGCGGAAATCTTAAAAAAAGTATTCTTTACAATACCTATATCACTGTTCCTGTAGATCTGAAATTTGTTTTAAATCCTAAGTATAAAGAATATGAAGGAGTAAAATACCTGGATAACAACCAAGACCAGTTATCTCTTATTCTTGGCGTTTATGGAGGCTTTAAAGTAGGAAGCATAAATTATTCTAAGTATTCCAATGAATTTTCCGATAGAATTGTTGAAAGAGAAAAAGTGATGCATGGGGTAAATGATTTTGTTTTCGGAGGAAAAATCGGGATCAGCTATGCAGGGTTCAATCTGTTTGTTCAGAAAGACTTTACTCCCGCTTTCAATGACAATGCTTTGCTGAAGAAAAAATATGGACTACAGATCGGGATAGAAATAGCAAATGTTAATTTTTAATTTATTAATAAATGAATTATTTCTTTAATTAATAGATAAAAATAGTAAGGTTTTTTTATGACTAACGAACGTTTGTACAAGAAAATCCTATTTTTAAAACACACTCTTTAAAAGTGTGTTTTTTTTTGTATTTTGGCACTTTAGTAAATATGAAAAATATTCAGTTATTAGGATTACTGTTAGTGATTATAGGCAGTTTTTTACCTCTGGTACATGTACCCATCATTGGGAACTGGAACTATTGGAAACTCGATCATTATCTGGCTATTGCATGCTGGATCTTTGCCGCATGTGCTGTTTTTGGAATTGTCAATAACAGTGGAAAAATCGTAAGGCTTTTTGGTATTCTGCTGATCCTTTTATTCGCATTTACCTTATTCGCTGTGAAGATGCAGTCTTTACAATACTTTAGCTTTTTACCTTTCAAATCCTGGCAGGAAACCTTTGCAGGAGTTGTCAAATTGAAATGGGGTTGGGCTGTAGAATTTTTAGGTGCTTTTCTAATGGTTTTTGCAGGAGGAAATAAAAAAGTAAATAACCGCACACAAATATAAAAATGAAGTTCTTAAAGATATTTTCAGCAGGAATTTTGTTGATGAGTGCCACACAGGTTTATGCTCAGTCAACAGACCAGAAAAAACCGGATAATCCGGCTAAATGTGCCAATATAAAAGAAGGTAAATTTGTAAGACCCAATTACCCGGAAGCAATATGGTATATGACCATTAAAGACAATGTCCAGACCGAATATTTCAATAATGGAAAAGACTTTATCAAATCAACATTGGTTTTTGTGGATGATTGCAACTACAAAGCAATCGTTATGGAGAAATCCGATAAAAATGATCCTGCACAAATTGGTGATGTCTTCAATAATAAAATAGTAGCGACTCAAGATAATATTTTGAAAGTCAATACTAAAATTGAAGGAACACAATTCGATATGGTTTACGTAAAAGTAAAATAAATTCAAACTATAAAAATGGAATGTATGTTCCGTTTTGGCTAAAAATAAAAATTATATACATGAAAGAAGTATTCATCGTTTCCGCAGTAAGAACACCTATGGGAAGTTTTATGGGAAGCTTATCAACAGTTCCGGCTACAAAACTGGGAGCAACTGCTGTAAAAGGAGCATTAGATAAAATCGGTTTAGATCCTAATGCTGTTCAGGAAATCTATATGGGAAATGTTCTTCAGGCAGGAGCAGGTCAGGCGCCAGCTCGTCAGGTAGCTTTAGGAGCAGGTCTTTCAATCAATACACCTTCTACTACAGTAAATAAAGTTTGTGCTTCAGGAATGAAGGCTGTAACAATGGCTGCCCAGGCAATCAAAGCTGGAGATGCAGAAGTAATTGTTGCAGGAGGTATGGAAAACATGTCTTTAGTTCCTCACTATTACAATGCAAGAGTCGCTACAAAATTAGGCGATATCAAAATGCTTGATGGGATGGTGCTAGATGGTCTTACAGACGTATACAACAAAGTACATATGGGCGTTTGCGCAGAAAAATGTGCAGTAGACTATAATATTACAAGAGAAGATCAGGATAACTTCGCTGTAGAATCTTACAAAAGATCAGCAAAAGCTTGGAGTGAAGGTAAATTCAAGGAAGAAATTGTACCGGTTTCTATTCCTCAAAGAAAAGGAGAACCAGTAATCTTTGCTGAAGATGAAGAGTACAAAGCAGTAAACTTTGACAGAATTTCAACACTTCCAACAGTATTCAAAAAAGAAGAAGGTACCGTAACAGCAGCTAATGCATCTACTTTAAATGACGGAGCTTCTGCATTGATCCTTGTTTCAAAAGAAAAAATGGAAGAATTAGGATTAAAGCCTCTGGCAAAAATCGTTTCTTATGCTGATGCAGCTCACGAGCCTGAAAACTTTACAACTGCTCCGGCGAAAGCGTTACCTATCGCTCTTAAAAAAGCAGGATTAGAGGTTTCAGATATCGATTTCTTCGAATTCAATGAAGCTTTCTCAGTAGTAGGACTGGCAAACAATAAAATCTTAGGATTAGATGCTGCTAAAGTAAACGTAAACGGAGGAGCGGTAGCTTTGGGACACCCACTGGGAAGTTCTGGTTCAAGAATCATCGTTACATTGATCAACGTATTGAAGCAAAATAATGCAAAATACGGTGCTGCAGCGATCTGTAATGGCGGTGGCGGGGCTTCTGCTATCGTGATTGAGAACATATAATATTCTGTTTTATAATATATTACCATTAAGGAATCGATAATTTTTTTAAAAACTTATCCATTTCTTAATGGTTTTTCTATTTTTGTGCTACTAATATTTATTTGAAATGTCTGAAACTGAGAATCGACACCCTAAAAACATAAAGAATAATCCGAAGATTATGAAAGCCTGGGCTGTATATGACTGGGCAAACTCCGTTTATTCCCTTGTTATTACCTCTACTATTTTTCCGATCTATTATTCTATCCTTACCACGGCCTACGAGAAGAAAGAGTATATCGCGGAAACAAAATCATGGATTGATGTTCCCGTAAGGCATATGATCAAAATTTTTGGAAAAGAATATCAGCCGGATGCGGTATATGGATATTCACTTACCATATCATTCTTTGTTGTTGTATTATTGTCACCATTTTTATCTTCTTTAGCAGATACAATCGGAAACAAAAAATCTTTCCTACAGTTCTTCTGTTATCTTGGAGCAACATCATGTATGGGATTGGCCATGTTTACAGGGATGCATAATGTATTTCTGGGACTATTATTCAGTATTACAGCCAGTGTCGGATTCTGGGGGAGCTTGGTGTTTTATAACTCGTTCCTTCCCGATATTGCCACACCGGACAGGCAGGATGCGCTTTCTGCAAAAGGATATGTTTACGGATATATTGGTTCTGTAGTGTTAGTCGTACTTTGTTTGGTTCTTATTCAGGTTTTTGCTAAAGGAGCTGCGCAGCAGTTATTATTTACACGAATAAGTTTCCTACTGACAGGAGCCTGGTGGTTCGGTTTCTCCCAATATACATTCAAGCATCTTCCTCAATTTGGAGATGTGAAAGATAAGCTGCCTAAAGATCTTGTACTACTGAATTATAAGAATCTCTTCAAAAAGCATGAAGAGCAGGGAGGATTCTTTGAAGTATTTAAAGACAATCTGAGCTTTTATAAAGACATTGCAAAAGAAAGTTTCCATGAGCTGTTTAAAGTGGGAGGAGAACTTTTTAAAGATAAAAACCTGAAGTTCTTCCTGTCAAGTTTCTTCTTTTACAGTGTAGGAATGCAGACGATTTTCCTTATGGCAACCTTATTTGGAAAAAGTGAGATCAACCTGGCTCAGGATAAACTCATCGGAACCCTTTTGGTAATCCAGATTGAAGCGATCATTGGAGCCGTTATTTTCTCGAGATTATCCAAAAGAATTGGTAACAAAAACGTTATTTCAATTGCGATTATACTATGGATTGTAGCTTGTCTCTGGGCTTTTTTCCTGAACAAAGAAAATCCAACTGTAGAATACCAGTTTTATGGAGTAGCTGCAGTAGTAGGTTTGGTCATGGGAGGGCTTCAGGCGATGTCCAGATCTACGTATTCAAAACTGCTTCCGGAAAACTCGATGGAAAATACAACGTACTTCAGTTTCTATGACGTATTGGAGAAAATTGCCATTATCATTGGAACATTCATCTTTGCAACATTGATTGAACATTTCAACAATATGCGTATCGCAGCATTGTCAATGACCATATTCTTCGCTGCAGGATTAGTTTTAATCAGGTTCCTGAAAGTCAAAATGAGGACAGACAGAGAAACTTTATAGAAAAATTAAAAGACGTTATTTTTAACGTCTTTTTTTATTTTAACGAATAAAAAACACTCATATAGCTGTTTGATTTAATTTATTTATGTAATTGTTGAGAATGTTAGAATGTAGTAATAATTTTTCACTACATGTTGATATTTTTTGTTTATTTGTAAAATTTACAAAATTATCAAAATAATGAAAAAGTTTCTATTAATTTGTTTTTTACAATGTTTCGTTCTGGGTTTTTCTCAAAAATTAAAACCTGTTGCTCAAAAAGTTTTGGAATATCATAATTTTAAAACTGAGCTTAAAAGCTATAATTTATTTGAAGAAAATAAAGCTCCTGATAAGCAAGCTGAGTACAAACGCGCTGCAACAGACATTACAGTGATGTCTCTTAAACCTGCAGAATTGAAAAGATTAATCAACGAAAAACCTGACTTTCTTGAAATATCTTTTCCTTTTGATGGCGGCAGGCAGATCACTATTGAAATGTACAGGCACCAGATCTTAACCAACGATTTTAAAGTCGTTACAGACAAAGGCAAAACAGTAGAGTATACACCAGGAGTTTATTATCAGGGAATTGTAAAAGGAGATAATGCTTCTATTGTAGCTTTTAGCTTTTTTAATAATGATATCGTAGGAGTTGCTTCTACACCCGAATTGGGAAATATAGTAGTAGGAAAAGCTAAAAATTCTGAAGATTTTGTAAGCTACTCAGATTCTAAATTAACAGGTTCTAATCCATTTGCCTGTGAGGTAGACGGAATGAAAGAAAACAAGACCCAAAGACCTGTTTTTAATCCTAACAATACCAGTAAGAAAAAAACGGATAATTGTGTAAGAATATACTATGAAGCAGGTTTTGGACCCTATACTCAAAATGGAAGCAATACTACCACTACCACTGATTGGGTGACTGCTATGCATAATAATGTCTCAACTTTGTATGCCAATGAGAATATTAATGTCGCTTTAAGCGGGGTTTTTGTTTGGACAACTACTGATCCTTATGCAGGGTCGCCAAGTGCAATTCTGAGCCAATTTAGAACCACCAGAACTACTTTTAATGGAGACGTAGCACAGTTACTAAGAAATCCTGCTACAACAAGTATTGCTTATGTTAATTCATTATGTACCAATTATAAGTATTCTTATTGTGGTGTAAACTTCACCTATCAGAATGTTCCAACATATTCTTGGAATATAGAGGCGATGACCCATGAACTTGGCCATAATTTAGGTTCACCACATACTCATGCTTGCTTTTGGAACGGAAATAATACAGCTATTGATGGATGTGGACCCGCATCAGGAAATAATGAAGGATGTAATGCTGCCCTTCCTGCTGCCGGCGGAGGAACTATTATGAGTTACTGCCATTTGGTAAGCAGTGTAGGGATTAATTTTGCTAATGGTTTTGGTGTACAGCCAGGAACATTGATCAAAAATACGGTAGATTCCAAAGGATGTCTTGGGACTAACTGTACAGCATCATGTCCTACATCGATCACGAATTTTAATATTAACAATATCACACAGACCTCTGCAAGTGCTGCTTTTACAGATGCAGCTTCAACGGCATGGAAGTATAAATTAGCGACAACTAACGGAACGGTAATATCAGCTGGAAATACAAATACGCCGTCCTTTAATTTTACAAATCTTCAGCCAGCTACTTATTACAGACTAAGTGCAGGGACAGATTGCAGTGGACCCAATGCCTTCCAGTTATCACAGCTATTTTTAACCGATGGTGCATGGTGTGATGGAACTCAATTTACAGATACAGGAGGTACAGCAGGTCAATATAAAGATAATGAAGAACTTATAAAAACATTTTATCCTACTTCCGGTTCCTCTATGACCATGACATTTACCGCATTCGATCTTGAACAGGGCTATGATTTTATGTATGTGTATAATGGTCCTTCTACGGCTTCACCATTATTCACCAATGGAAATAATCTGAGTGGAAGTACGGTTCCCGGTCCATTTACATCAACAGATCCTTCAGGGGCAATAACGGTAAGATTTATTTCAGATGGAGGTGTTACAGGAAATGGCTGGAATGTGAATTTCTCCTGCAATGTCTTAGCAGTAGAAGACATCAATATAAAAAATAATGCAATAAATATTTATCCAAATCCTGCCAAAAACATGATAACCCTCTCTTCCAAAGAAAGACTAAAAGGATATAAAATCTATGATGAAGCAGGAAGACTGGTCATTTCTGATTCTTCTTTAAAAGGAAATAAACAGGAAGTAGATCTTTCCTCAATTCAGACAGGAAACTATGTGATCACCATAGAAACAGAGAAGCAGACGATCAACAAAAAGTTAATCAAAGAATAATTTCTAAATAAATTTATTGTAAAAGCCTGATATTCTCAGGCTTTTTTCTTATCTTTAATAGGTGAAAGCATGAAGTAAGCTTAAATAACTTGTATTTCGGTCTGAGTTTTGCTTATATTCAGCCGAATAATTTTAACTTTGCAAAAAGATTTATTGTCAAGATGACCAACCCTCTATTTTATGCAAAAATAATTCTGTTTGGAGAATATGGAATGATTGAAGATTCCCAAGGGCTTGTAGTACCCTACAGCTTCTATAAGGGAACCTTAAAATTTTCCGATCTGAGTTCTGAATTTGAACTTACCTCCAACAGACATCTGCAGAAATATTCTGAATTTCTTGCAGCACTTGATCTTTCCGACGATTTTAAGTTGGACATTGAGAGCTTCAAAAATGATATTTCAAAAGGACTTTTCTTTGATTCTAATATTCCTCAGGGATATGGAGTGGGAAGTTCTGGAGCTTTGGTAGCTGCAATTTTTGAAAAATATTCAATCAGCAAACTCAATCCTGAGAATATCTCAAAAGATAATCTTAAAAAATTAAAAGCTGTTTTCGGCGAAATGGAAAGCTATTTCCATGGTAAAAGTTCAGGGATGGATCCACTGATCTGTTATATGAACCTGCCAATCCTTATTGAAAATAAAGAAAACTTAGACAGGGTAGACATTCCGGAAGGAGAAGAAGGAAGAGGAGCTATTTTCCTGATCGATTCTGGGATTACAGGAGAGACAGGACCCATGATTCAGATTTTCTTTGAAAAAATGAAAACAGAAGGTTTCCGTAAAACCCTGAAAGAAGAGTTCATCCGTTACAATAATGCATGTATAGATTCTTTCCTTAAAAAAGACATGAATCCTTTCTTCAGAAACCTGAAAAAACTTTCTCACTGGGCCTATGAACATTTCCGTCCTATGATTCCTGAAAGTATTTTTAAGATATGGAAAAAAGGTCTGGATTCTAACGCTTATTATCTAAAACTCTGCGGAAGTGGTGGTGGAGGCTATATTTTAGGATTTACCAAAGACTATGCGAAAGCAGAAAAAATGCTTGAAGGCTTCCAAAAAGAAGTGATTTACAGATTTTAAATAAGTTGGAATGAATTCTGAAAAAGAAACTTTCCAATCTAAAAATTATCTCTCAAAATCTCTATTTTACAGATTTTCACAATTCGTGGGCTTTTTGCTCGGAGCACGTTTTTTTGTAGCTGCTCTGTTGACATTTGCCCTCTATGTTTCTACTTTTTTCCTGTTCAATCAGGATGAATCTTTCGGAAAATTCGTATTTGATTTCAAAGTACACGGTATTATTTTCTGTACCGTTCTTACCATTCTGGCGGGTGGCATCATCAATCAGTTTTATGATCTGGAGAAAGACCATATTGTAAAACCTTTCAGAACAAGGGTTCAGAGCTTTATCAAACAGAAATACTTTCTATACGCTTATCTGGTGCTCAGTGCTATTTCTTTAGGAGTAGCCTGGATGATTTCCCATAATGTCTTTGTTTTTTTTGTAGTCTATCAATTCTTTATGTGGTTTTACAGCCATAAACTGAGCAGAATACTCATTGTAAACAATCTTACCTTTGTCAGTCTAACCTTATATCCTTTCTTTGGAATGATGGTATACTACGAAACCTTTTCCAAAAAGGTATTCCTGATGGCTGTTTTTCTTTTCCTTATCTTACTATGCATTGATATTGTGAAAGATACCCTTACCAGAAGTGTAGATAAAACGTTTGGATACATCACAATTCCTAATTATTTTAAAAGCAGGAACACGAAAATTATTTTGACTTCTTTACTGATGATTACCATGGCAGTTTCTATGAAAATCATCATCAAAACTGGTGTTACCGGATTCATGGCTTATTATTTTGCCGGAGGACTTTTTATCATGATACTGTGTATCTATCTTCTTATCAATGCTTCAAGAAGGAGTAACTTCTTCACATTGAATATATTACGATTTTGGGTGTTTGTAGGAATTATTGCGATGCTTTTAAACGGAATAGAGCATAAATTATAAAAAAATTCTTTAAATAAACTGAGGTTATTATTACCTTTGCATAACTAAATTTAATAAATAGGAATGCCCATTTTTAACGATACTAAAGTTGCATTTGCAGACAAGTCTGATGCACAATTGAGAAAGGCTTACTGGATGTTTAAAATGATTGAACAGCCCGCTCTTACAAGCCTTGGAACATCTGTCCTGAATTTTACAGTACACAACAACTTTCCTTTCGTTACCGGAATTGTAAAAAACACTTTATTTGCACAGTTCTGTGGCGGTGAAACCCGTGAAGAAAGTATGAAAGTAGTGAAGCAGCTGTTCAAAAGAGGAGTTGGAAGTATTTTCGATTACTCTATTGAAGGGAAAGAAGATGAAGAAACTTTTGATGCAGTCTGCAAAGAGATTAAGGATATTATAAGATTCTCAGTGGGAAACCCGGCGATTCCTTTTATTGTATTTAAACCTACGGCTTTCGGAAGAATTGATCTTTATGAAGCAGTTGGAAAAGGGGCAGAGCTTACGACCAGTCAGAAAGAAGAATGGGAAAGAGTCGTGAAAAGATTTGATGAAGTATGTCGTCTTTGCCACGAAAATGATAAAAAAGTAATGGTAGATGCCGAAGAAACCTGGATGCAGGATGCAGCAGACCACCTTTGTGAAGAGATGATGGAAAAATATAACCAGGAAAAGCCTATCGTTTGGAATACCATTCAGATGTACAGAACCGGCAGACTGGAATATATGGAAGCGAATCTTCAGAGAGCAAGAGAGAAAAACTACTTTATCGGTTACAAGATTGTTCGTGGTGCTTATATGGAAAAAGAAAGAGCCAGAGCAGCAGAAAAAGGATATGCAGATCCTATTCAGCCGACTAAAGATGCTTCAGATAAAAACTACAATGCGGGAATCGACTTTGTGATGGATCATTTGGATAAAGTTTCAGCATTCTTTGGAACCCATAACGAAGTCTCTTCAGAGCTGATTATGGATAAGATGAAAGCTAAATCTCTTGAAAATGGTAACCCGCATGTTTATTTTGGGCAGCTTTATGGGATGAGTGATAATATTACCTTCTATTTATCAAACAAGGGCTATAATGTGGCCAAATATCTTCCATATGGACCTGTAAAGGATGTTGTTCCGTATTTAACGAGAAGAGCCCGAGAAAACACTTCTGTAGCCGGACAAACCGGAAGAGAGCTTGGATTGATCAAAAAAGAACTTGAAAGAAGAAAACAATAGTAATATTGTTCTATTATAAATGATCAGGCCCGCAATTTTGCGGGTCTTTTTTATTGAAATTAACTCTAATAAAAATCCATAGTAATTCCTGGGCTGCCAGGTTTGAAGATTTCATCTGAAATTAGTAATAATCAAAACAATAATCTATTGCATTAATCATCTGTTAAAATAATCTTATTTTTATTGTTAATTTGATTTTAAATTTTTATATTTGATAGAGCCATAAAAACTAATGTATGAAAATGTTTTCATTTACCTTTATAATTCTGCCATACGACAGGATCTCATCAGTACAATAAACACCAGTATTACCCTTATCAATAACCGAAATTGTAAAATACATACGATGGGAGCAGATGATCATCATAAGATAAAACGCTATGTGCTGGATGCCCCATCAATATTTTAAAAATAAAATAAAGCAATAGCTTTAGTTTTCTTCTTCAAATATTTTTTAACCTGATCATTTTCCTTGATCAGGTTTTTTTAGGGTTCAAAACTTTCGAATTTTCCGTTTTCGTAGAACAAAACAATACGTTTTATTTTACCTTGTTGATTACCAAATAGTTGTCCTAACATCTGATCGCCAGAATTTTCTAATCGCTGAGAATCGGATATTTTTTCAGGAGCTTTATCTTGGGTCGGTATAAACGATTCTCCGGAGCCTGATTTTGGGGCTTCTGATTCTGCTTCATCACTTCCGAATTCATCATCCTCGTTCATCATGGTAAACAGGTCGGGGAGAGGAGTTGTTTTTATTTTTTCCTCATCAGTATGTTCTTCTTGAATTTCTGTTTCGGGCAGTTGAGATTTTAGCATTTCGCCCTCGCCCGTAACCAACCAGTCCCAAAGAAGTTCCGGGAAACGGGATTTTATTTTTATGATAAACTCAAGAGACGGTTTGTTTCTTCCCGAAGTAATATGTGAAATAGATGAACGCTGTACATCAATTTCATCAGCAAACTCTGAAGGGGTAAGATTGGAGTACTCTATAATTTTGGAAATTCTTTCATTTAAACTCATAAAAATAAGCCTTTAATTATTTTACAAATGTAACTCATATAATTTACAAATGCAAAATACAAATGTAAATAATTGAAATTATTATTTGTATACATTTGTAACTTAAATATAGTGTGTTTTAAATCAATAGTTTATCACTAAATTACAAATGTATTAAATGATTTTTCTGATCTGCTATAGGGCCCATCTGAATTCATTCAGGCTATGCTATTGGACCTATTATTATACCTAAATACTAGTTTAATAATGTAAATCGATGCTTTTTCGAAGGTTATTTTGTCCGTTAAATTTCCTAAAATGGACTGTTTACATTATTAATCAATAAAGCACTATCTCCAGGACAATAAACCTGATAAATACCTTTTGAAAGCATATAATATGCATTTATATGTTATTACAAAGGTAAATTACTGATGTAAATACCTTATGTGAGCTCATATTTTGCTTCATTTGAGGGAAATATCGTTTCTGTTAAACAACTTATTTTATCGCAAGCTAAAAATGCTTAAAAAATTTCAACTGAATTAAAATCTCAGGCTAAATTATAATTTTAGAATATTTTACATTTGTATAATCGAGTAAATGACTAAGTTTTCCACATTTTATATGTTTAATAAAATACCCCTCAAATGCCTTAAAACAGCTGTTTATCTACTTCAAGTAATGTTGTAAATACGATTTATATAAACATTATAATACACTGATTATTAATACTTTAAATATATTGAATTATATTATTCGCAATCCACAATTTTATCCACAGACAAATTGTCTTTTCAGGTTGTTTAATAACATTACAAATGTCAATAGTGTTTCTAAGTTTAAAAATAGCCGAATTTAATCATTGTAAACAACTTTCAAAATAGATGTCAATTGTAAATTGTTGAATTTTGCTGACATTTACAAATGTTAATTTAAGTTTTTGCCCAAAAATCGTTAAATTTGATTTTTGTAAACTATTCCTAAAATGAATTTTGAACAGATCTATTCTCAAACCCCCGATTTCTCAAATCGCTATATTTCCCCTGAAAAATTATTTTCTTACCTACAGACCAATCTCAGCGATTATATTAAAGAGGTCGGAACATCTTATTTAGATAAGCCCATTTATCAGTTAAGCATCGGAACCGGAAACATCCAGGTACTGGCCTGGTCACAAATGCACGGGAATGAATCCAACGCGACTCATGCCATGCTTGATCTTTTAATAAGCCTTGATAAAGCTCCTGAAATGAAAGAGGATCTTTTCAGTAAAATTAGCTTGGATTTTATATTCATGCTCAACCCGGACGGATCTGAAAGATGGACAAGACTAAATGCAGCCGATATTGATCTTAACAGGGATTTTCATAATGAAGCAAGTAAAGAGATTAAGTTTCTTAAAAATGCAGCGGCTTCAAAGAAGTATGATTATGCATTAAACCTCCATGAGCAGAGAACCATTTTCACAACAGATGGTATTCATCCCGCTACACTTTCTTTTTTGGCTCCTTCCGAAAATGTAGAACGTACCGTTACTGAAAACAGGAAAAAATGTATGGCAGTGATCGGAAGTGTATACAACCATTTAAAGGAAATGATCCCTAATCAGATCGGAAGATATTCTGATGAATTTTACCCGACTTCTACAGGAGATAACTTTATCAAAGCAGGAATGCCTACCATTTTATTTGAAGGAGGCCACTTTGTAGATGACTACACCAGAAAAGGAACCCGAAAATATTATACAATAGCTCTTTATTATGCATTGAAAGCTATCAGTGAGCTTAACTCTGATACTACAGGTTGGGAAACGTATCTTGAAATTCCTGAAAACCAGGAAACCCATTATGATCTTATTTACAGAAATGTAAAACTGAATACAGATCATGAATGTATTCTGGATATAGCAGTTCAATACAGAGAGATCAAAGAAGAGGGGAAAGATGAAATTTCATTTATTCCTTTTGTAATGGAAGCCGGAGACGTTAAAAAAAGAAAAGGCTGGCTGGAAATAGACTGTACCGGAAAGAAATTTATTTCTGCTACTAAATATCCAAAACTGGATTCTGTAGTAGATTTTAAAATTGAAGACTAAAAGATTCTAAACATTATCACTCATCAGAAGTGTTTGAAAAAGAAAATAAGTCAATATAATGACCTCATACAACAAAAATTCGGCAGTCCTTCAGGACTGCCGAATTTTTATTTTTATATCTGATTTCCGAATCTGGGAAGGTTAATAAAATGCATATTCAATAGGAATGGGTTTTAGCCCATTTAACTTCAATAAACATTCATTCGGCTTTAGCCAAAACCTAACCTTAGAAATATAGAATTCAGATTTTATACAATGATTAAAGCTTAGTTTACTACTTTAATTCCGTTTGCTACAAATCTGATCTCTTCTTTCGGCTGGGTAATCGCATCGATTTCAGCTTGAGGTTTTTTAGCATCTTCAGCATAATGTTTCTGCTCATTTACAGAAGTTACTTTTCTCTCAGCAGTTCCATCCAATACAACATTTTTACCTTTTAAAGCTGTAGGCACAAAGAATGCATAGTCTTTCATTTTTACAAAAAACTTAGAATTGTCTTCTGTTTGAATAGTAAGCCAACATCCTTTTTTGTCACAGACATCAGTTACTTTTCCTTTAACGGCTACCCCTTCAACCTTTTTGTTATCTTTTTTAAGCTGCTTATTCAATTTATCTACTGTGATCGCTTTAGATTCAACGGATGAAGTTACCTGATCTCCATAAGTATCACCCACCAAAGCTTTCCCTTCTGGTGGACCAGACTGGGCAAATGCAAATGTCGAAGCAGTTAAAGTGGCAGCAAGTAATATAACTTTAAATTTCATGTTTAATATTTTTTCCAAAAATACTAATTAAAATTGAATCATAACAGAATAAAAAATGACAAAAAGCAGGTGTTTTGAGGAATTTTCAATAAAATTCAAAATCAAAGACAGATTTGATTATATTTGACCCCTATACTTGACTATGCAGAAAAAACTGAAATTATGGGACGCCATCATGCTGGTGATGGGGTCTATGATCGGAAGCGGAATTTTTATTGTAAGCGCTGATATGATGCGGAATCTGGGGTCCGGATTCTGGCTGATTGTGGTATGGGTGATCACAGGAGTGATGACCGTAGCCGCGGCAATAAGCTATGGAGAACTCTCGGCCCTGTTTCCGAAAGCCGGAGGGCAATATACTTATCTGAAGGAAATCTTCGGAAAAAAGATGGGATTCCTTTATGGCTGGGGCCTTTTTACCGTAATACAAACCGGAACTATTGCTGCAGTGGCAATGGCTTTTGGTAAGTTTACAGCCTACCTTATCCCTTCCCTTAACGATGCTGCTCCTATCTTTCAAAGTGGTGAATTTAAAATCACCTGGATCCAGATTCTGGCCATTGCAGTTATTGTTTTACTTACTTATATTAATACCAGAGGAGTAGAAAGCGGAAAAATCCTTCAGAATGTATTTACCGGTTCCAAAATTATTGCATTATTAGGTTTGATTGCTGCCGGTTTTATTTTGGTTGATATTTCTCATTTATCAGAAAACTTTAGCTGGGGATCAGATTCCTTTAGTAATCTTAAAAAAGATTTGAGTGGTAATTTCCTTAAAGAAGGCTGGGAACCCATTGGAGGTATGACCCTGTTGGGCGGAATTGCAGCAGCAATGGTAGGTTCTGTCTTCAGTTCTGTTGCCTGGGAAAGTGTGACATTTGTTTCCGGTGAAATTGACAATCCTAAAAAAAATGTAGTAAAATCGATGATTTACGGGACTTCTGCTGTAATGATTTTGTATATCGCGGTGAATTACATATACCTAAATGCACTGGATAGAGATGGAATTGCATTTGCAACCAATGACAGGGTAGCAGTAGCGGCTTCACAGAATATTTTTGGAAGTGCAGGAACCATTATCATCGCTTTATTAGTGATGATCTCCACTTTTGGATGTAATAACGGATTGATCCTGGCAGGAGCGAGAGTTTT
Organism: Chryseobacterium sp. GW821-FHT04C04; assembly: GCF_059420365.1. NCBI lineage: Bacteria > Pseudomonadati > Bacteroidota > Flavobacteriia > Flavobacteriales > Weeksellaceae > Chryseobacterium > Chryseobacterium sp. GW821-FHT04C04. Next base: position 566,256 of record NZ_JBWKTO010000004.1, read on the forward strand.
CCAGACCATGGCCAAAGACGGAATGTTCTTTAAGTCAGCGGTAAAAAACAACAAAAATGAAGTTCCTGAAAACGCTTTATGGATGCAGGGAATTTGGGCTTCAATTCTGTGTCTGAGCGGGCAGTACGGCAACTTACTGGATATGATATCCTTTGTGATTGTTCTGTTCTATATGATTACTGTTTTTGGTGTTATTTATTTAAGAATGAAGCAGCCTGATCTGGAAAGACCCTACAAGACATGGTTGTATCCGGTGACTCCTATTATTTACCTGATTATAGGATCTTGTTTTTGTATCTTATTGTTAATTTATAAACAACAATATACGTGGCCAGGCTTTGTATTGGTATTATTGGGGCTTCCTGTGTACTATTTCATCAACAGGAAAAAGGCAGATCTTTAAAATAAAATGCAGGATATAAAACATACAAAATATTCAGGGCTTTCAATTCAGTTTGAAGGCCCTTCTTTTTGAACAATATTTTAAAGTATTGTAATAGTTATTGGGTGAAAATGTGTACTTTGGTATTTCGTTTTTAAATAAACAGGACCATGAAGTAAAAACAATAAGCTATGGATACACCAAATTACAGAATGCCTTTCGTACCGTCTACTTTAATGACCGAAGGCGGAAGTATCGATACCTGCGATATGGGGGAAAGTATTGCCCACAATATTATGCTGCTGATCACTACCAAAAAAGGGGAGAACAGATACGATGAAAACTATGGAAACGATGTTTGGAACCTTGAATTCGATAATGGAGTAACAAGTGCCATTTGGGAAAATGTTTTCGTCAAAAGCCTCAGAAGACAGATTCAGGAATATGAACCACGAATCGTAAACCCACAGATCGATGCCCATATACAATTTGTAGAGCACAGCTACGATACTAAAGAACACACCGAAATTAAAAAGAAAGTAAGAATTGCTATCAATGCAAAAATGGAAGAAACAGGAGAACGTTTCAGTTTTTCAACAGAACTGTTTCTAAGCCCGATGTCTATTGATTAATATTTTTAACAGCGAAAGAAAATTATGAATTTAGATCAGAATATTTATTCCAAAGAATCTGTAAAAGCAAGAATGCTGCAGAATGCCACTAAAGTATGGGGACTCAGAAGCCCGCAGTCTTTAGATCCTTTTGTGAAACTATTGATAGATGCATTCAGTACAGAAGTTTTTAAAGCGAATAATGAAATACAAACGGTGAATGCCCGTATATTGGAAAAACTGGCAAAACTTCTTACACCGTCCATTTATACACATCCTATCCCTGCCCATTCTGTGGCTTTTACACAGCCTTATGATTCTTCTGAAGTTTTATTGGAACACACAGAATTCTTTTTCCGTAAACAGATGACTTCTACGGTAAAATCAGAATCAGATAAACAGTTGAATATTCCTTTTACTCCGGTAGGAAATGTAAGAATCAATAAAGTTCACACATCCATTATGTTTGTAGGAAATACCTGCTACAGTATTGATGACCGATTTAATAAAATTCCGATTGCAAGATTTCAGGGAAGACCTGAAGATTACAGGAAAATTACAATAGGAGTAGATGTCAGCAAATATATCAGTGAAAACTTTCCAAAATACCTGAGTATATTCTGCTCCAATCCTGCTTTTGAACACCTTGATTTTGTGTATAAATTATTGCCCTATATCACGGTGACCAGCAATGGAAACCCTTTATTTGTAAGAGAAGGATTAAGTTACCTTTCAGAAAGTCATAATGATGGCTATGAACAGATGTTCAAAGAGCAGTCTATCAGAAATAAGGTGATTGAAGACATTAAAAGTATTTACCGTCATAAATTTATTGAAGTAACAGGGATTTCTCAAAGTCTGTTCTCAGAACCTGGACAGCTTCCTCAGAATCTTGACTTTTTATCAGAAAAAGAAGAAATTACAAAGTTCCTCGATAATAAAAAATATTTGTGGCTTACTTTTGAATTTCCACCACAGTTTTCAGCGGAAATCCTTGATAACTTTTCCTTTGTACTGAATGCTTTCCCGATCTACAACAGAGGCTGGAAAAAAACAGAATACAGCCTTGACATCATGGGGAATAATATTCCTTTGGTAACAGACGAAGGAGAACACTTCCTGTATGTAGATGAGGTACAGGATGGTGACGGAAGAAAATACACTGAAATACCTTTCACTCCGGCCGATGACCTTAAAAAAGGGTTGTATACCGTAAGAAAAGGAGGAATGGAACGTTTCACAAGCAGAAATGCTGTTGATATGATTGCCAATGTTCTGGAACTTACGAGAGATGAAATTGCAGCTTTTTCCCTTCTAAACAGAGATAATGTAAAAGGAGTTCTCAGTGAAATGTCCGATAAGATGAAATCCATGGTACAGAAAGTAAATAATGCCAAAAGGAATATCAGACAGGAGCTGAACTATGTGATCATGGAGCCGGTAGAAAAAACCGATCACACTTACGCCTCTTTTTGGGTAACACACTGTACTTTGGCCAATCATATGCGTCCGGGAACCGAGCTTTCCAACCAGTTGAAATCACAAACTGTTATATTGCTTACCGAAACATTGGGTGGAGCTGAAGAGCAGAAAGGAACAGACAGTATTCAGGCATATAAATATGCTTTAACGACCAGGGATAAAATTATTTCTTTGGAAGACGTTAAAAACTATTGCCGCATGATTCTGAAAGATGAGGTAAGAGAAGTAAGGGTAAGAAGAGGAACAATGATCAGTAATAAACCTAAAGAAGGTTTTGTAAGAACTGTTGAGGTAGAAATCATTCCTCAGAACTATTCTTTCTATGGAAGGGCCTATTGGGAAAACATGGCCAATATCATTAGAAATCAAATTATTTCTAAAGCCATTGACGGAATTGAATATATTGTAAGAATAAACAATGAAGACATTGATTTTCAGGATATGTAAAGTTCTTGTAAATAATAAGTAACACTTTAAAATATAAAATGCCGTACCATTACGGCATTTTTACTATGTCATGATGAGGATCAAAATCACAATGACAAAATTTTCATCCCTGAAAAAACAGTCATACAAAGAATCAATTGAATGAAAAAAATAGCACTCTTAATACTACTTCTCTTTTTCGGTTTTCCATTAAAAAGTCAGACGATTAAGGATTTAAGAAATAAAATCAATGAAATAATTTCTACAAAAAAGGCAACTGTCGGGATATCTTTAAAAGGAATAGAAGATAAAGATACCCTCAGTGTCAATGGAAATAAAGAAACGCCGATGATGAGTGTTTTTAAATTTCATATTGCACTTGCTGTCTTGCATCAGGTAGATAAAGGAAAGCTGAAGTTAAATCAAAAATTCTTTATTAAAAAAGAAGCTTTACTCCCTGAAACCTGGAGCCCGATGAGAGATGAATATCCTCAAGGAAATATCTACCTCACTTTGGATCAGTTGTTAAGGTATACCGTTTCCCACAGTGATAACAACGGCTGTGACATCTTGTTGAATATCATTGGCGGAACAGAGGTTGTTCAGAAATTTATCAATCAGCAGGGGATCAAAGATTTGACAATAAAACTGAATGAGCAGGAAATGTCGTCCTTCGATAAATATTATATTAATACAACAACTCCTTTGGCCACAACTGAACTTTTAGAAAAATTCTATAAAGGAAAAATTCTGAAGAAAGAAACTACAAAATATTTGTACCAGGTAATGGTAGAAACTTCAAGGGGACTTACTTGGATGAAGGCAGGTTTGCCGACAGGTACAGAATTGGCCCATCGCACCGGAATTTCGGGGAGAAATGAAAATAATCTACGTGCTGCTATGAATGATGTAGGAATCATAAAACTTCCCAATGGGAAACATATTATCCTATCTGTTTATTTGAAAAATATCAATGAAGAAATGGCTGATACAGAAAAGATCATTGCAGACATCAGCCGTGCAGTCTGGGAATACTATACACAGAAATGAAAAAAATAATGATGAATTTTTTGTGAAGCGTCAATAAAGACTTATTTATCAATAGGAAAGGGCTTTAGTCCGTTTGGCAAAAAGAATATACTCATATGGCTTTAGTCAAAACTTACTGATTACCTGTGTAAATATTATTCCCGTAAAATTTCAAGCGATCTAGGCTTAAATACTTTTAAAACCTTTATCCATACCCAACAAGCCCAAAGTATTTTTTATGAAACTTTTATAGCTTTTATATTCAAAAAAATTCTATAAAATTTCGTATTTTTGCACGTTGTGATTTTCAGGCAAAATTACTCCAAATTATGAGCAAATCAACAGAATATATAGAAGTTTACGGAGCACGTGAACACAACCTGAAAAATATTAATGTAAAAATTCCACGTAATGAATTGGTTGTTATCACCGGTCTTTCAGGAAGTGGAAAATCGTCATTGGCTTTTGACACCATTTTTGCCGAAGGCCAGCGTCGTTATATCGAGACATTCTCTGCCTATGCACGTCAGTTTTTAGGGGGATTGGAGCGTCCTGATGTTGATAAAATTGAAGGGCTTTCACCGGTTATTGCCATCGAGCAGAAGACGACCAATAAAAATCCTCGTTCTACGGTGGGAACGGTTACAGAGCTGTACGACTTTCTTCGTCTTTTGTATGCGAGAGTTTCAGATGCGTACTCTTTGTCTACAGGACAAAAGTTGGTAAGTTATACCGAAGATCAGATTCTTGAAACCATCAAAGAAAATTATAAAAAAGAAAAGATCATGCTTTTGGCGCCCGTAGTGCGTTCCAGAAAAGGACATTATCATGAACTCTTTGTACAGATGGCCAAAAAAGGCTACGGACAGGCAAGAATTGATGGTGCGCTGCAGGATATTGAATATGATTTAAAACTTGACCGTTACAAAACCCACGATATCGATATTGTGATCGATCGTTGGATTATCGGGGAAAATGCTTCAGAAAGCAGAATGGAAAAATCATTGCGTACAGCGATGGAAATGGGAGAGGGAATTATCGGAATTCAGAAACTGGGAGCTACGGAGATCGAATACTTTTCCAAAAACCTGATGGATGCAGAAACAGGACATTCTTTGGCCCTGCCGGAGCCCAATACGTTCTCATTCAACTCTCCGAAAGGAAGCTGTCCTAACTGTAAAGGACTGGGAATGATCAAAAAAATCAATACCGATTACTTTATTGATAATCCAAAACTATCCATCAATCAGGGGGGATTGTTACCGTTGGAAGATATCAAGTCTAACAAATGGATTCTTTCACAGATTAAAAATATTCTTGAGATCTTTGGATTAGGATTAACAACGTCATTGAAGGATATTCCTGAAGAAGCATTGGATTATATCTACAACGGATGTCATAAAGAATTCAATAAAGACCTTAAATATGCAGGTATTACCAAGAAAATAAAAATTGGTTTTGACGGATTGATTGCTTTCATGGAAGAAATTATCGATGAAAGAGAATCTTATGAAGCGATTTTGCTGGAAAGACACTTCACGACAGAAGAAACGTGTCCGGAATGTCATGGAACCCGCCTTCAGCCTTCAAGTTTAAGCTTTAAAATAGATGGAAAAAATATTGCTGAGGTCAATGCTTTAAGCTTATCTGATTTAAAAGAATGGTTAGCTGATGTTAAAGATAAATTCTCAGAAAAAAATAAAATCATTGCTCACGAGATCCTAAAAGAAATTGAAACCAGACTTCAGTTTTTACTGGATGTAGGTTTGGATTATCTGAGCTTGAGCAGAAGTTCAAAAACCCTTTCAGGAGGGGAATCCCAGAGAATACGACTGGCTACACAGATTGGTTCTCAGCTGGTGAATGTATTGTATATCCTTGATGAGCCGAGTATCGGCCTTCACCAGAGAGATAACGAAAGGCTGATTCATTCCCTGAAAAATCTTAGAGACATCGGAAACTCCGTATTGGTGGTGGAACATGATAAAGACATGATTATGGAAGCCGATGAGGTACTGGATATTGGTCCAAAAGCTGGTAAATTCGGTGGTGAGATTCTTTGGCAGGGAAAGCCAAAAGACTTATTGAATGCAGATACTATTACCGCTCAGTATATTAATGGAAAAAGAAAAATAGAAATTCCTGCAGAAAGAAGAGCAGGAAATGGTAAAAGTATTGTTTTAAAAGGTGCTACAGGAAATAACCTTAAAAATGTAACCCTGGATGTTCCTCTTGGAAAGCTGGTAGTAGTAACCGGAATTTCAGGAAGTGGAAAATCTTCCCTGATTAACGGAACATTATACCCGATCCTTAACAAACACTTCTACAGAGCGGTTCAGGAGCCTTTACCATATAAAAAAATCGAAGGGCTAGATAACATTGATAAAATCGTAGATGTAGACCAAACCCCGATTGGGAGAACACCCCGTTCGAACCCGGCTACCTATACCGGAATGTTTACCGATATCAGAAACCTTTTTGCAGAACTGCCGGAAAGTAAGATCCGTGGTTATAAGCCGGGAAGATTCTCTTTCAACGTAAAAGGTGGAAGATGTGAAACCTGCCAGGGTGGAGGATTGAAAGTCATTGAAATGAATTTCCTTCCAGATGTATATGTACATTGCGAAACCTGCAACGGAAAACGTTTCAACAGAGAAACCCTGGAAGTTCGTTACAAAGGAAAATCAATTTCTGACGTATTGGATATGACGATTGATGAAGCAGTAGATTTCTTCCAGCCGATTCCTAAGATTTTTGCCAAAGTGAAAACATTACAGGATGTAGGACTGGGATATATTACCCTGGGACAGCAGTCAACCACACTTTCAGGAGGAGAAGCCCAGCGTATCAAGTTAGCAACTGAACTTTCAAAAAGACAAACAGGAAATACCCTTTATATACTTGATGAACCCACTACAGGATTGCATTTTGAAGATGTGAAAATCCTAATGGATGCCATCAACCAATTGGTAGAACTTGGAAACTCATTCATTATCATCGAACATAATATGGATGTAATCAAATTAGCCGATCATGTTATAGATGTTGGTCCGGAAGGAGGAAAATATGGCGGAGAGATTATTGCTAAAGGAACTCCTGAAGAAATTGTGAAGTCTAAGAAGAGTCTGACCGGGAAGTTTTTGAAGAAGGAATTGGAATAGAATTATAGAAATATATTACGGAAAACCACAATGAAAATTGTGGTTTTTTTATTTAATTTTGAGGAAAACGATAATACATGAGCTTTAAATTACTTGCAATACGTCCATTAGCAAATTGTAATATAAAATTTTTAAAAAACCTTGAAGAAAATAGGATTTATAAATTTTACAATGATTATATCTTCCAAGATACTAAAGAAAATGAAATAACTGATTTTTCTCAATTAATTCAAGTATCAAATATAAAATATGAATCAACGACTCCAATAAATTTATATGGGAATAAAATTAATATTTCTGCAATAGTTGGTAAAAACGGAAGTGGAAAGAGTGCTTTAGTCGAGTTGTTTATTGCTTGTATAAATCAAATGTCGTTAAAATTAAAAAGTGGAGGTGGTTTAACTTCAGATGCTGAACTAATAAGTGCAACTAAAGGTGGTAGAAAAAAAATAAAATGTCAAATCTTTTATGAATATGATAATAAAAAATATTTTGTTGTTGAGGTAGATGATAAAGACTTTAGCTTTAAAAGTTTTAATAATGATTTGGATATATTTAATCTAAAGAACTTTTTTTATTCTGAAGTTATCAATTATTCTATATATGCATTCAATTCCAATATAATTGGAGAATGGATAGATAGATTATTTCATAAGAATGACTCTTATCAAATACCTGTGGTTATCAATCCTAAAAGAGATAAAAATATAGAACTCGGTTGGAGTGGTATAATAGATGTTAATAATGAAAAAAAACTTTTAGAACAACGTATTCTTGTTAATTTATTGAGACCTCTCGTAAAGGAAGAAAGGGAATTCAGAAAGATTGGAGATAATATGTTAGCTAAAAAAATAAGCATAACAAATAAAGAACTTAAAGATTTCTATATTTATACTAATTTCCAAAAAGAATGGGGTAAGAAATATGTCCAATTTAAAGAAAAAGAATTTTTGTATGAAAAAGTTACAACAAATTCTGATATCAATTTTTCTATCAATTTTGAATCGTACTATGAAAAAGCACCAACAGTTTCTTGTGGTAATCCTAAACAGATTTTATCTTCAATCAAGAAAAGATATAATATAGAAGATATTCAAGATATAGAAATACAAATGAGGATAGATTATTATCTAATTTATAAGGTAATAAGTATTTGTAATAAATATAAAGAATACACAAAATTTAAAACAAATCCAAAATTAATTCAAAAGCATAGCAAATATAGAAGATATAATATTAAAATAGGTGAACTAATATCTAAAATAGAAGATGATAAAGAAAAAAATAAACATTACAGCCATATTATTTACAAACTGATACAAACTATTAATTATGTAAAAAACTATAATAGGTTATGGAAAAATATAGATTTAAGTAAAAAAATAGATATAGATAAACTATCAAAGGGACTAGATCAAGTAAAAAAAGATAATGAAGATTTAATCGAATTATTACCACCACCTATTTTTAATACTCAGATATTTTTAGAAGATGATGAAAATAAGAAGCTAGTAAAATTAAGTGATTTGAGTTCGGGAGAACAACAGCTAATTCATTCTATAAGTTCTGTTACCTATCATTTAAATAATATCAACTCTGTAAGTGGTACAGAAATTATTAAATATGAATATATAAATCTTATTTTCGACGAAATTGAATTGTATTTTCATCCCGAGTTTCAAAGAAAACTTGTAAACTATTTATTGCAGCAAATAAATAATACTAATTTAAGTAGTATTAGAGGTATTAACATTCTTTTCATAACTCATTCTCCTTTTATTCTTTCAGATATACCAAAGCAAAATGTCTTATTCTTGGAAGTTGATGAAAAAACTAAAAAATCTATATCAAAAGAATATGAAGGAGATAACACTTTTGCCGAAAATATACATGAAATGCTTACAGATGGATTCTTTATTACGAGTACAAAAGGAGAATTTGCAGTTTCAAAAATTCAAGAGTTTTTACGACATTTTAAAGATTGGATAGATTTAAAAAAAGATTCTGAAAAGTATTCTAATGCAAAAGATATTTATGATACAAATAAAGAAAATTATGCAAAATTAATTTCTTTGGTTGGCGAAAAATATCTTAAAAACATTTTAGAAAATCACTTAGATGAATTAGCCTCTTTCTTTTCTGAAAAAAATTTGTTAGACATAGAAGAGGAAAGGTTAATAAGGAGATTGGAAGAGATTAATATTTTAAAAAAAAATAATGAGAAAGATTAATTATCCATATTTAAACGAAGTTACACCAAAACTTATAGAATCAAAGAGAAAAGATTTTATTAATGAGTATCTTGAACTATTTTCAAATGATTTTAAAACCGAAATAGATAATGCTGCCAAAAGAATAGACATTAATCTTAATGCAGAGTTAATTTTGTGTAGTAGTTTTTATAAAATGCAAGAATGGGCAGAAAAACAAGATCTAAGTGATAATAATTGGATAGATTTAAATAAAATTTTTTATGAAAATAAAATTTATAAGTATGATAGTTATCAATCTAAAATTTCAAACTTTCTTATCAATCAAAAATTAGAAATAAAAACCTGTTATTATTGTAATATAGATTTTATAAATAGTTTTACAACAGAGGAGTATAATTATAATTCTCTTGAAGAAATTTTTAATACTGCCCCTAAAGAAGTATTAAAAACTGTTGAAGATATTTCTGAAAATAGTGCTAAAAAAATTGTAGCTGAAAGAAAAAATAAAAAAATAGAAAATACAGATATACAAACAATGTTTCCAAAAATTGGAAATAAAATAATAAATAATTTATCTAGTAATGTAAATAAAAGAATAATTCTTTATAAAAAGCATTTTACTTTAGATCATGTATTTCCTAAGAATGCTTTTCCATTTCTATCATTATCAATATTCAATTTTGTACCCAGTTGCTATCCTTGTAATTCTTTGTTCAAAAAAGAAAAAGAGTTTGATATAAAAAATAAACATTTAGCAAAAGTAATCCCAGTTTCAGAAGAATTTATTTTAAACAAAATGTTAAAATTTAAATTGAATTTTAATCATAGACAAAAAGAATTTCTTAATAAAATCTTTAATATTAATTCTCCTGAAGATGTTATTCTTCATTTAAAAAATCTATCATCACTACAAGATGTGGATAGATTTATAGAGATGTTTAAACTTAAATATAGATATGAATTCCATAAGTATATTTCATTTGACATTATCGATAAAAGAAAACGATATTCAGATACCCAGATTCAAGAGATTGCTGACATATTAGGTGAAAAAGATGTTCTAAGAATAAAAAAGGATATTTTTGGTGCTGAAATTTTCGAGTCTACAAATGCTCCATTTGAGAAATATAAACAAGATATAGCTCAACAATTGGGTATAATTTAACTTCCAATATTAAATTTTCAATTATTTTTTAAATTTATAACACTGTAAATCAATTAACTACACTCTAATATTAACTCAATGTTAATTCAATGTGAAATTAATATGAATTATTTTTAATAACTTTGGGTAAGAGATACAAAATAAGGTTAGTATAATATTTAAAACCAGTTAGTTATGAAAAATAGAATTCAAATATTGTTCGCTTCACTTTTCGTTTGCGGAATTGCTGCCGTTTTGAACACTGCCAAAGCCCAAACAACAGATCATAATACCATCCAGGCTATTCAATTGAATAAAAGTGAAACTTTCAGTGATATAAGAAATAAATTGGAAGCTAATTTTGATCTTACGAATCCTGATTATAAGCAGGGAACGGTAAACTCAGTAGTGAAATTTGATATTGCCAAGAACGGCAAAATTGTAAATGTTCATTCTACAGGGGACTGCAAAACAGTAAGTAAAGAAATTGAAATGGTGTTGAGTGACCTTGATTATAGAGTAGATCAAAAAAAACTCACTGATAATATGGTTGCTTACACGTATGTAATGCCTGTGACAGTTGAGATCCATAGCAGATAATAGGTTTTCATGTTATTCAATTAAATGTGAATAATGAAAACTTATACGATGATGTTGTAAGAAAGAATAATCAGTTCTGTTTTAATTTTGCCTTACCATAAAATTAAAACAATATGAAAAATCTTAAGAAACTGGCTAAGTCAGATTTGAAATCCGTGTACGGAGGAGAACCAAAAAAATACTGTACGTTTTGCGAATGGGCAAATAAAGTAATTTGCAGTGATATTCCAATCGTGCAATGCCCGTAAAAAATAAAGCCGCTTTTATAAGCGGCTTTCTATTATTTCGTACTCTGAACAAACTCTGTTAATCTTGATTTAAGATCTTTAGAATTTCCTATTGTATCAAAAGTAATATTGTCTATTCTCCATCCTTTTTCTGTATTGATCAGGTGTACCGTATCGATCCATGTTACTTTCGGTGACGACATATTATACTCAAATTCTACCTGTGTATCAGCAGTTTTACCCTGTACCTTGACAGATTTAATTTTATAACTTGTAAATCCCTCATATAAACTCGAGAACATAGCCCCTTCAAAGATTAAAGGCTTCTCGTCAGGATGATCACTTTTTTTCACCTTTTCAATATCCGCTTTTGAGGCATTTATTGCATCTTCTAAAACTTTTTTTAGATCCTGAGAAAATAATGCATCCGGAATAGGCTGGTTGTAAAAAGCATCATTAGACTTACCATACTGAGTGTAAAGCGTATTTACTTTTTCATTAATGGCTGCATCTGAAGATAAAGAAGGTTTAGCCTCATTTTTTTTACAGGATACAAAGAATAGGAAAATTCCTAAATAGAGAAATAATTTTTTCATTTGTTTTTTTTGTGGTGTTTATCAGAATCCTAATGTCAAAATGTATACCAAAATCTGGTAATAAAATATTTTTTACGAAGGACAAAAATCAATACATTTGAGTAGATAAAAAAATTGTGGATCCTATTCTTAACGTCGCCGTCCGTTCCCTGTGTGTTTACCTTTTTATGGTAATTGCTATTCGTTTATTTGGTAAAAATCAGCTTTCTCAGCTCAATGCGGGAGATGTTGTATTGTTATTATTGATTTCAAATGCTGTTCAGAACGCTATGGTAGGCCCTGATACCTCTTTGCAGGGAGGGATTATTGCGGCATTGGTTTTGTTTGCTGCTAATTTTATTTTAAAAAGGATAATGTTTTCCAACCGTTCCTTTCAGACTTTTATGGAAGATGAGCCAGTAATTCTTATCAGAGACGGAGTTGCGGATCAGGCGGCCCTGAACCGTGTAAAAATTACTGAAAGCGAATTGGAAGAAGCCATAAGAGAACATGGGATTGAAAACATAAACAATGTAAAACTCTCCGTTCTGGAAGTGGATGGGAATATCAGTGTCGTTTCTCAGGATGAGAAGAGTAAGCAGACCCACTATTCAAGAATTAAAAGAAAAATGAAAAGAAAATACCATTAAATACGATGAATTACGAATTAAGAGAAATGCTTCCCAATGACGAAGCCAGAGTACTGGAGATTTTCAGACAGGGAGTAGACAGTGGAATTGCTACTTTGGAAACAGAAGTTCCCACAGCTGAAGCCTGGAGCATGGAATATTTCAACGATTGCCGCTGGGTACTTGAAAATGAAAATAATGAAGTAATAGGATGGTGCGCCCTGAAACCAATCAGCAAAAGAGAAAGTTTTAAAGGAGTTGCAGAAGTAAGCATTTATTTTGATAAAGAATACCAGGGTAAGGGATTGGGTTCCATCTTGCTCAAGAAGATAATTTTGGACAGCGAAGACCACGGATTCTGGACATTACAGACCAATCTCTTCTCCGAAAATGAAATGGCAATTAAATCTCATCAGAAAAATGGCTTTAGAACGGTGGGAGTCCGCAAAAAAATAGGAAAGCTCAACGGAGAGTGGAAAGATCTTGTATTGATGGAAAAAAGAAGCGAAGTCATTTAAAAAATTATAAATGATGAATGATGAATGATGAATGATGAATTTGTTTGATAGGTATACTAGTCTCCATAACAAATTCACTATTGACTTGCGAAGCAAAATTAACCATTGACAATAAAAGGCTATATATTTAAACTTTGAACTTTTGGCATTACCATTGTAATATTACATAAAGTTCAAAAAATAGAAATAATGAAAAATATAACTAAAATTACCGTAGCACTTATTGTGATATTGATGCTTTCATCTTGCGTAGTTCATGATAACGGAAACCGTGCTAAAACACTTCCTCCCGGACAGGCTAAAAAAATATATGGCGGAAGCGCAAAAGATTATGCTCCTGGGCAGGTGAAAAAAAGAAGTGGCTATTAATAGAACAGGAAATAAAATGAGTGGGTGGTTTTAACATACATTAGCTAAATTTCAATTCTTTTTGGCATTAATATTGAAATATTTTGCGATCGAAATTGAAAAAGTGAAAGTAATGAAAAGTATGTTGAAAATTGTGGGAGCAGGCGTGGTGCTGCTAATGCTGTCATCGTGTGTGGTGAGTGAGCCTTATGGAAGAAGAATGCCGCCGGGACACGCAAAAAGGTATTATGGGGGGAGTGCAAGATATTATGCACCTGGCCATGTTCAGAAAGTGTATATTTATGAAGAGCGCGGTCATCATCACAGAGGCCGGGGTCATGGACATCACAGATAAAAAAATAAAGCACTGATTTTTTCAGTGCTTTATTTTTTTATAATCTCGTTTTCTTCGGATTTAGGAACGTATTGAAGATCATAACTTCCTGTCCAAATTTTTTCTCAATGATTTCAGAAATGTTTAAAAGTTCACTTTTCATGAAATCTTCCCTCAGTTCATCATTATCAAATATTAATAAAAGATTGTAATTCTTACCATCTTCAATAAAATCACTGTGTACCTCAGAAAGGATATATTTGTCTACATCCATGAGGTTTTCTGTCATTAAAACCAGTGTTTCATCAATATAATTTTCCCATTCTTCTAGGTTATCTTTCGTACAGTGGAAAGTTATACTTAATACGCTCATATTTTTATGAATTTTTAAGATTTTTTGGATAAATTCTACAGCAAAAATCGGCATTTTTTTCGTAAATTAGCCCGTTAATAAAAATCGGAAATAAATAATTTTCAGACTTACAGCTAAAGGTCTGACTATCATTATAATAAAATTTGTTTATGCAAAAAGAAGGAGAAAGACTGATTCCTATCAACATTGTTGATGAAATGAAGTCGTCTTATATCGATTATTCGATGTCCGTTATCGTTTCAAGAGCGTTACCGGATGTAAGAGACGGCTTGAAACCTGTTCATAGAAGAGTACTTTATGGTATGTATGGACTAGGGGTGTTTTCTAATAGAAAATATTTAAAATCTGCGAGAATTGTTGGGGATGTTTTGGGTAAATATCACCCGCACGGAGATTCCTCTGTTTATGATGCAATGGTAAGGATGGCCCAGAACTGGAGCTTACGTTATCCTCAGGTAGACGGGCAGGGTAACTTTGGTTCAATGGATGGTGACCCGCCTGCAGCAATGCGTTATACTGAAGCAAGATTGAAAAAAATCTCTGATGAGATTCTTTCAGACCTAGACAAAGAAACAGTAGATTTCCAGAATAACTTTGACGACAGTTTACAGGAACCAACAGTAATGCCTACTAAAGTTCCGAACCTTTTGGTGAACGGTACTTCAGGTATTGCAGTAGGGATGGCAACCAATATGGCGCCGCACAACTTGTCAGAATCTATAGATGCAATCTGCGCTTATATCGATAATAAAGAAATTACGATCGATGAATTGATGCAGCATATTATTGCTCCCGATTTCCCTACAGGGGGGATCATCTATGGATATGATGGGGTAAGAGATGCATTCCATACAGGAAGAGGAAGAGTTGTTCTAAGAGCTAAAGTTAACTTTGACGAAATCGGAAACAGAAACGCTATTATCGTTACTGAAATCCCTTATCAGGTGAACAAAGCTGAAATGATTGCCAGAACAGCAGAACTTGTTAAAGATGAGAAGATCCCTGGTATCTACGAGATCAGAGATGAATCGGACAGAAATGGACTTCGCGTTGTATACGAATTGAAAAATGACGCCATTCCGAATGTTGTTCTTAACCTATTATATAAATATACAGCACTTCAGACCTCTTTCAGTGTTAACAATATTGCATTGGTACACGGAAGGCCAGAGCAGCTGAACCTTAAAGATATCATTCATCACTTTGTAGAGCACAGACATGAAGTTATCGTAAGGAGAACGAAGTATGAGCTTAAAAAAGCAAAAGAAAGAGCCCATATCCTTGAAGGGTTCATGAAGGTAATAGGAACACAGGATTCTTTAGATAGAGCAATTTCTATTATCCGTCATAGTGCAAACCCTCAGGCTGCAAAAGAAGGCTTAATTGAGGCATTTGAACTTTCTGACATCCAGGCTCAGGCGATTCTTGATCTTAGATTGGCTCGTTTGACAGGCATGGAGCTTGATAAGATCCGTGATGAATACAATGCAATCATGAATGAGATTGCCAACTTGGAAGATATCTTAGCGAATGAGCCAAGAAGATTCCAGATCATTAAAGAAGAATTGGTCGAAATCAAAGAAAAATACGGAGACGAAAGAAGAACTGAAATTGACTATTCAGGAGGAGAAATGTCTATCGAAGATATTATCCCGAACGAATCTGTAGTTCTTACCATCTCTCACGCAGGATATGTGAAGAGAACTTCACTTTCAGAATATAAAATCCAAAGTAGAGGTGGTGTAGGAAATAAAGCGGCAACAACAAGAGACTCTGACTTCCTTGAATATATTGTTTCTGCAACCAACCACCAGTATATGCTATTCTTTACAGAAAAAGGAAGATGTTACTGGTTAAGAGTATTTGAAATCCCTGAAGGCTCCAGAACAGCAAAAGGAAGAGCAGTACAAAACCTGATCAACATAGAACCGGATGATAAGATCAAAGCATATATCAGAACTAACAACCTGAAGGATTCAGAATATGTAAATCAAATGAGTGTGGTGATGGTTACCAAAAATGGTACAATCAAGAAAACTTCATTAGAAGCATATTCAAGACCGAGGGTAAATGGTGTAAATGCAATTGAAATCAGAGATAATGACCAGTTGTTAGGGGCTTACCTTACCAATGGAACATCTCAGATCATGATCGCTACTAAAAATGGTAAATGTATCCGTTTCCCTGAAGAAAAAGTAAGAGAAGTAGGTAGAGGATCTATCGGGGTAAGAGGTATTGCGATGGAAGACAATGACGAAGCTATTGGTATGATTGTTGTGAACGATGTGGAGAACGAAACAGTACTTGTAGTATCTGAAAAAGGATACGGAAAGAGAACTGCAGTAGAAGACTACAGAATTACCAACAGAGGAGGAAAAGGAGTTATTACCCTGAACATTACCGAAAAAACAGGAAATCTTATTGCGATTCAAAACGTAACAGACGAAGATGGATTGATGATTATCAACAAATCCGGTGTTGCCATCAGAATGGGAATGGACGAAATGAGAGTAATGGGTAGAAATACTCAGGGAGTAAAAATGATCAACCTTAAGAAAAATGACGAAATTGCAGCCATTGCAAAAGTAGCAATGGATAAAGATGTAGAGGAAGATTCTGAAGAAATTGAAGGAGCTGAAGAAATAGAAGAAGGAATAGGATCGCTATTTGATAACCAGGAAAACAATGAGGAACCTCAGGCTGAAAATGAAACCCAGACAGAGGGAAATGAGAATGATTCTGAAGAATAAATTGTACAATTAATATAAAATAGTTATTATGAAGAAACTAATTTTAGGAATGGCTATCGTAGCGTCAGCTTTTGCTTTCGGACAGAAAAAAGATGCCGCTGCTTTGAATGCCCAGCTTCAGGAAGCTAATAAGGTTGCTATGGATGCATACAATGCGAAAAACTATGCCGCTGCAGCACCTAAGTTTATAGAAGTTTATGACTTATTAAAGTCTAGTGGTCAGGATAATAAAATATATATGTATTATGCAGGACTGAGTCATGCGTTAGCTAATAACAGTGATCAATCCATCAAAATATATACAGACCTTGTTAATTCTGGATTTACAGGAGTAGAAACTACTTATACTGCAAAAGAAAAGAAAACAGGACAGGTTGTAAATCTTGATAAGTCCACTTGGGAACTTATGAAGAAAAATGCTGATTATTCTGACTTCAAAACAGAACAGACAAAAAGCATAGAACCGGATTTATATGAAACGTTGGCTTCATTACTTCTTAATGCAAAGAAAGGACCTGAAGCTCTTGCTGTTATCGAAAAAGGATTGGTTAAATTCCCGAACAGTGCTAAACTTAAAGAAGCACAGACTACAGCATATCTTCAGTCAGGAAACACGGATAAATTTGTTTCAGGATTGAAAGAACAGTTGGCTAAGAACCCAAATGATCCAACAAACTGGTACAACCTTGGAGTAATGCAGGCTAAAAATCCAGCTACTGTGAATGATGCTGTAGAATCTTTCAAAAAAGCAATCGAGCTTAAGCCTGATTTTTCTGATGCTTATCAAAACTTAGTATATACTACTATCGGTGATGATTCTAAAGTAGTAGGAGAGATCAATGCATTGAGAAAAGACAAGCCGGATGAAGCTTCCAAATTGATCGACGCAAGAAGAGAAAGATTTGGTAAAGCATTACCATATGCTGAAGGATGGTATAAAGCAAATCCAAAGAGCATTGATGCGGTTTCTGCATTAAAAGAAATTTATGTAGTAACTAAAAACATTGAAAAAGTTAAAGAAATGAAAGCTAAAGAAGCTGAACTGAGTGCAGCTGCAAAGTAATCATTGATAACTCAATAATAAAAAGCCGGAACATTTACTGTTTCGGCTTTTATTTTTTTAGCAGTAATATCACTCTGAAACTACCTTTTTACTCAATATCTATACCTTAAAATTAGCCATTCAAAATTTCTCTTCCTTATTGAAATGATGGGTGAATTTCACCCTTAGAATTTCTCTGTAATTCCGTATCTTTGAGAAAAATTTTAACAAGATGATCGAGTGGAAAACCGTTAAGGAATACGAAGATATTACCTATAAAAAATCTAACGGAGTAGCAAGAATTGCTTTCAACAGACCGGAAGTACGTAATGCTTTCAGACCAAAAACAACTTCAGAATTATATGACGCTTTTTACGATGCCTCTGAAGACCCTTCAATAGGTGTTGTTTTGCTTTCAGGAGAAGGACCAAGCTCTAAAGACGGAGGCTGGGCTTTCTGCAGTGGCGGAGATCAAAGAGCAAGAGGTGATCAGGGATATGTAGGAGAAGATGGAAGACACCGTTTAAATATTCTGGAAGTTCAGCGTTTGATCCGTTTCATGCCGAAAGTGGTTATTGCAGTAGTTCCGGGATGGGCTGTAGGTGGTGGACATTCACTTCATGTAGTATGTGATCTGACTTTAGCGAGTGAAGAACATGCTATTTTCAAGCAGACTGATGCTGATGTGACAAGCTTTGACGGTGGTTACGGTTCTGCTTATCTTGCTAAAATGGTAGGTCAGAAGAAAGCCCGTGAAATCTTCTTTTTAGGAAGAAATTATTCTGCTCAGGAAGCTTTTGAAATGGGAATGGTAAACAAAGTGGTTCCACATGCAGAATTAGAAGATACTGCTTACGAATGGGCTCAGGAAATCTTAGGAAAATCTCCAATGTCTATCAGAATGCTGAAGTTTGCCATGAACCTTACCGATGACGGAATGGTTGGTCAGCAGGTATTTGCAGGAGAAGCAACCCGTTTAGCGTATATGACCGAAGAAGCTAAAGAAGGAAGAAATGCATTCCTTGAAAAAAGAAAACCCAACTTCGGAGACGATCAATGGATATCTTAAAAATATAATTGATAATTGATGAATGATATTATCATTTATCAATTATCGCTTATCAATGATAAATTTATGACGGATTGGATAAAAGCCGCAAGGCTAAGAACTTTACCGCTTTCACTAAGCGGAATTATTATGGGAGCTTTCATTGCAAAATGGAGACTTTATGGAGAAGGCGGAATCTGGGATTGGAAGATTTTTGCACTCGCCCTTTTGGTGACACTTCTGTACCAGATTTTATCAAATTATGCCAATGATTACGGTGACGGAGTAAAAGGTACCGATGCCAAAAGAATCAATGAAGCTGAAGCAAGAGCGGTAGCATCAGGAAAAATTACGGCAAAACAAATGAAAAATGCAGTGATTCTTTTCTCAGCTTTATCTTTCATTGCCACCATTGCTTTATTGTATGTTGCTTTCATTCCAAACTATATGAATGAATTCTATATCTTCATAGGGTTAGGAGTGGCGAGTATTCTGGCAGCTATTGGATATACAGTAGGTAAAAAACCTTACGGATACATGGGATTGGGAGATATCTTCGTATTTATCTTCTTTGGACTTGTTTCTGTATGTGGAAGCTATTTCCTGTTTACAAAAACTTTCAGCTGGGATATGTTATTACCCGGAACAGCAGTGGGAATGATGAGTATGGCTGTTCTGAACCTTAACAATATGAGAGATATTGAAAGCGATAAATTATCAGGAAAAAATAGCTTTGCATTGAGAATTGGATTCAGAAATGCAATGATCTATGAAATGGTTCTTTTACAGCTTCCCTTATTACTGATCCTTATATTTTTAGGAATCAATGGATTTATGCAGGAGCAAAATTATTATGTTTTTATCGTAATGATTCTGTTGATCCCATTATCGAAACTAAGAAGAAAGATTTTATCGGTGAAAGAACCGAAAGAATTAGATCAGTATTTAAAGCAGGTAGGGATCATGACGTTTGTGATGGCAATCCTTACAGCAGCCGGACTGAATTTATTTAACTAAATCTAAAATATTATACCATGAGTTCTACGATCTATGTTGAAGCTCAAATGCTTATCAGAAAACCGATTGAAGATGTTTTTGAAGCATTTATCAATCCTGAAGTAACCACTAATTTCTGGTTTACAAAATCTACCGGGAAATTAGAGGAAGGCAAGACCGTTACCTGGGAATGGGAAATGTACGGAGTAAAAAATGCTGTAAAAGTACATCAGATTATTCCCAATCAGCTGATCAAAACAGAATGGGGAGAGCCTTCAACAAACGTAGATTATGAATTCAAAACCATGGAGAAGGGGACTCTTGTTGTTATTAAAAGCTACGGATTCAGCCAGACTGGCGAAGATCTGTTAAAAGTAATTAATGACAATACAGGTGGTTTTACGACCGTTTTAGATGGTTGTAAAGCCTATCTGGAACATGGGATTAATCTCAACTTGATTGAGGATAAATTCCCGTCGAAATAATAGTAAAGAAAACACGGATGACACGAATGCTTTCACAAATATCACGAATCTTATGGTGCTGTTTGTGAAATTATTTGAGTCATTTGTGTTTAATAATAATTGAAACTGAATTTACAATGAAAATACAATTCTTAGGGCAAAATTGTTTCTTGTTTACGTACAAAGACAAGACTATTTTGAGTGACCCTTTCTACAATTACAAAAAAGCGGAATCAGGGTTTGATATTTCCGCGCAAAAAATCGATTATATTCTGTTGACTCACGCACACGGTGATCATATTGCAGATGTAGGAGAAGTATTGCAGCATTATCCGGAAGCTACCATCATTGGAGTTCCTGAAGTATGCGCGTATTTCACACAGGCTAAAAATAGAGACGATGTGAACTTAGGAGGATCGGCAAAAATCGACGATCTTAAAATTTCCATGGTTCCGGCTCACCATACAAGTTCTTTCCCGGATGGAAGCTATGGAGGCGTTCCTGTAGGATATATTTTCAGATTACCTGAAGGTAAGAATATCTATTTGGCAGGAGATACTGGAGTAATGGCAGATATGGAGCTGTTTCCAAGACTATACGGAAACCTGGACCTTTCTATACTTCCCATTGGAAGCCACTACACAATGTGTCCTAGAAAAGCTTCTTTTGCAGCAGCAGAGCTGTTGAAAACACCGAAAGTAATCGGATGTCACTTTGATACTTTCCCTGCAATTGAAATCAATCACGAAAGTGCATTAAAGCATTTTGCAGATAAAAATGTAGAACTTGTTTTACCAAAACTAGGCGAGACGTTCGAATTTTAATCAATAAAGAGATCGGAAGTAATCTGAAAATTAGAAAAATGAAAATGATGCGTAAGGTATTAAAAACAAAAAAAGATAATTATCAAATTACCTCTCTTCTCACTTTAAACCAAAAAAAAATGGCAAGCTACCTAAATCACACCGCTACGACCAATTACCTTTGCTGTGTTCCCACCCTGGAGGATTCTCAGGAGCTGGTTGTTTAGGACTTGCCGTTGCAAAGGTAGGAATATTTTATAAACTTCAAAACTTTATTAGAAAAAATTAGTCGAAAAAATGCAGTGGTAAAGCTAAACCCTTGACATTTAGAGAGAAAATTTTTCAGCTTTTTTCTAAAAATTTAAACATGACGAAAAGTCCATCAACACTAGGAATTATACTTTTTATCGCTACAATGATCATTTTCTTTGTAGTGTATACATTTTTTTCAGGAATCAATTATTTTGATATCTCTTTGAAAGCCAACGCTTTTGTGCTGCCTCTTTTGTATGCAGGTGCTGCTTTCTGGTCTGTAAAATCACATTGGAACAACCATAGAGTGGTAAAATTCAAAGATGCTTTCAAAAGAGCATTTGTTCCGATGTTTGTCGGGGGAATTCTTTCCATCTTCAGTATTTATGCTTTTTTAAACTTTGTAGATCCGGCTGCTAAAAAGCTCTTGAACTACCAATACGTTCAAAGGCAAAAATCAGAATTGGATACAGAATACACTTCTGCAAGAAAAATTATGAAGCACCAGAAAGATATTGATGAGCTGGATCAGAAGTACAAAGAAAGATTACAAAGCTTCACTCCTGAGGCAGTTAAAGGAAAAGATATGCTTACCGTAAGCCATTTTTCAGGATATTTTGCAGCAATTCTTATATTTTACGTAGTTTTGTCGGTGTTTTTCGGAGCATTTTTCAGAACAAGAACGATACATCAGCCCGAAGAAACAAATCAAGAATAATTTTTATTAAAATTAAATGAATTTATCTATAGTTATTCCGTTACTGAACGAAGAAGACTCTCTGGAAGAGCTTTTTTCAAGAATTGATAAAGTATGCACAACCAGCAATTTATCTTATGAAATCTGGTTTGTAGACGATGGTAGTACGGATTTGTCGTGGAGCATTATTGAGAATATGAAAGTACAGCATCCTCAGATTCACGCTATTAAATTTTCCAGAAATTATGGAAAATCACAGGCGCTTCATGCAGCTTTTGAAAGAACAAACGGTGATGTAGTCATTACCATGGATGCCGATTTACAAGATTTCCCTGAAGAAATTCCGGAACTGTATAATATGGTGATTCATGATAATTACGATATCGTTTCCGGTTGGAAAAAGAAGCGTTTTGACAATGTAATGACGAAAAATATTCCGTCAAAACTATTCAATGCAGCAGCAAGAAAAGTTTCAGGAGTTTATCTTCATGATTTCAACTGTGGTTTGAAAGCTTACAAAAGACAGGTTGTAAAATCTGTTGATGTATACGGAGATATGCACCGTTATATTCCGGTATTGGCTGCCAATGCAGGCTTCAGAAGAATTACTGAAAAAGAAGTACAGCACCAGGCAAGACCTTATGGAACTTCAAAATTCGGAACCGAAAGATTTGTCAGAGGATTTCTGGATTTGATAACCCTTTGGTTTGTAAGTCGCTTTGGAGGAAGACCAATGCATTTCTTCGGAGCAGTAGGAACCTTAATGTTTATTGTCGGTTTTCTTTCAGCACTTTGGTTAGGTATTTCCAAATTGATTGATGTTGCCAGAGGAATATACGGACATTTAATAACCAATAATCCTTGGTTCTTTATTGCTTTAACCATGATGATTATGGGAAGCCTTCTGTTTGTAGCAGGGTTCTTGGGAGAAATGATTATCAGAACAAACCGCGAGCACAAGAATTATAATATTGACGAAGTAATATAATCTTTAAACATTAATGGCACGAATGCTTCACAAATGACACTATGGGTGTTTGTGATATTGGTGTATAAAATTAGTGTACTTTTAGTGGTTTTAAACTAAATGATAGTAGACCACAATTAATGATAATAACTTCATCTTAATAAATAAAAGCACTCTGTTAACAGGGTGCTTTTTGTAATTTTATAAAAACTTTTAACTTAAATGTTTCAACTCAAATCAATCCTTTTTTATCTTCTTTTATTTCCGGTAATTTCCTGTTCATCCAACAAACTCTCTGGCTCATGGGAGTTTATTGATATTTATGATGGGGAAATTCGTAATACAGATACACTGAAAACCCAAACAAATGATTCCAGATACGGAACAGGAATTCTGACCTTTTATCAGGATAAAACGTTCAGTTCAATGGGGAACAATGGAACTTATCAGATAGAAAACAACCTGTTGAAAATGAAATATAATGACAATGAAAATATAACCCCAATGAAAATTTCCAGTGTAAGTAAAAATTATCTTCTTTTATTTTCAATGGCTGGCAGTCCTAAAACATGGTTTTATAAAAAAGTAAAAGAAAAGACGAATAAGAAATAGTCTTTTCCGGAAAAGCCAAAAATTGAAAATTATCAGGTATTTTATTGTCAAAAGACAAAGATTTTTAGAAATTTTAATCCTATTTTTGTTCAACATAATATTGAAAGTTCTGTGAGAGACGTAAAAAAACGTTCTAAGAATTTCAATAAATATCGTTGCAATTGTAATAAAGAATATTTAAAATTACATATGAAAAAAGTTTTATACACATTGATGCTGGTGGCAGTAGTTTCCTGTGGAAAAGTTTCTCCAAAAGGAAATATTGAAAAGAAAGATGTGGATGTATCAGAATTCGTAAACCTTGATCTGGAGGGGAAATTTCGTGTTTTCTATGCCAGAGGTCCTAAGAATTTTGTTGAAATAGAGACCTATCCAAATGTGGCGGGCAATCTGGATGTTGATGTAAAAGACAAAACACTTTTTATTAAAGAAAAAAGAGGGACAAAGGGAGTTGATTTCTATAATGTGACTATTTATTCAAAATATAACCTGGAAAAAGTAGCCGTTGCAGACTCTGTAGAAGTGAATATTTCTAGCGAAATTAAAACCGATAATTTCAGGCTTACGATGAAAAATAATGCAAGTTTTATGGGGTCTGTGAATACCAGAAGAGCAGAATTGGAAATGCACAACAGAAGCCGAGCCAACTTCTTAGGGTTATCCAAAGATGCAGTTATAAAAATCTCAGATACAGCTAGTTTAATTGCTCCTTACTGGAAAATTACCAACCTGAATATCGATTCTAAAAACGGGAATTATGCAGAGGTAAATGTAAAAGATTCTTTGAAAGGACATGTTCAGAATACTGCAAAATTCATCTATTATAACGACCCAATCAGAGCGTTCAAAATTGATAAAACAACGAAAGTCGAGAATAAGAAGTTAGAATAATTTGGCTGGAAGCCAGAAGCTGGAGGATGGGAGAAATATTAGTTTTTCATACCTTTTGTTTTCAAAATTAGAAATTTGCTTCCAACAAAATTGATAAAATAAAATAATATAAAAATAAAATAAAGCATGAATTTTGAAGCTAGGCACGATATAACTTCCAGCTTCCTTCTTCCAGCTTAAAAAACTTAGACATAAATATGAATACACTAGAAAAAGCGAAACTTTGGTTAAGTGATACCTTCGATAAAGAAACGAGAGATGCTGTACAGATATTAATCGACAGTAATTCCCCTGATCTGGAAGATTCTTTCTACAGAGAGCTGGAATTCGGGACAGGAGGAATGCGTGGAATAATGGGAGTAGGAACCAACCGCTTGAATAAATATACATTAGGACAGGCTACACAAGGATTGGCGAACTATATGCTGCAGCAATTCAAAGGAGAAGAGATCAAAGTAGCTATTGCTTATGATGTTCGTCATAACTCAAAAGAATTTGGGAAATTGGTAGCGGATGTTTTGACAGCCAATGGAATCAAAGTGTTGCTTTTCAAAGATCACAGACCAACTCCGGAATTGTCTTTCACCGTTCGTGATAAAAAATGTAACGGAGGAATTGTATTAACGGCTTCTCACAACCCGCCGGAATACAATGGTTATAAAGTATATTGGAATGATGGGGCACAAATTGTTCCACCTCATGATGAAGCGATTATCAATGAAGTATATTCTGTAAAATTTGAAGAAATTAAATTCAACGGAAATGATGATCTGATCGAATGGATCGGAGAGGAGCAGGATGATGTTTATATCGATGCCTGCCTTGAAAACTCTACCTATCAGAATGTTGGAAAAGAAAATTTAAATATTGTTTTCACATCTATCCACGGAACAACTTATACTACTATTCCGAAAGCTTTAGAAAAAGCAGGATTCAAAAAAGTAGATCTTGTAAGAGAGCAGATGATCCCAAGTGGAAATTTCCCAACAGTAGACTCTCCAAACCCGGAAGAGCCTGCAGCATTGGAAATGGCAATGGATCTGGCAAGAATTACCAATGCCGATATCGTTATCGGAACAGACCCGGATGGGGACAGATTAGGTATTGCAGTAAGAAATCTTGATGGCGAAATGCAGCTCTTGAACGGTAATCAAACCAATACCATCCTTACTTATTACATTCTGAACGAATGGAGAAAGCAGGGAAGAATTACAGGAAAAGAATTTATTGGTTCTACGATCGTAACTTCGGATATCTTCTTTGATATTGCACAGAAATTCGGCGTAGAATGTAAAGCAGGTCTTACCGGATTCAAATGGATTGGAAAAATGATCCGTGAAGCAGAAGGAACACAGAAATTTGTATGTGGTGGTGAGGAAAGCTTCGGATTTATGACCGGAGATTTTGTTCGTGATAAAGACTCTTGTGGAAGTATCCTTTTAGCTTGCGAAATTGCAGCTTGGTGCAAAGCCAACGGAAGAACAATGTATCAGTATATGATCGAGATCTATGAAGACCTTGGAATGTATTATGAAGGATTGATAAACATTGTAAGAAAAGGAAAAGAAGGCGCTGAAGAAATTCAGGAAATGATGAAAAACTTCCGTGAAAATCCACCAAAAGAATTGGCAGGTTCATTAGTAGAAGAAGTGAAGGATTTCAAAGAACAGACAAGCCTTACCATTTCTACAAACGAGAAAAAAGTAATGAACGATATTCCGAAGTCTAACGTATTGATCTATTACACTCAGGATGGAACAAAAGTATGTGTAAGACCTTCCGGAACAGAGCCAAAAATTAAGTTTTATGTTTCTGTAAAGGATTATATTACTTCAGAAGCTGATTTCAGAGATAAATTAAAATCATTGGAAGCTAAAATCGGAGCTGTTAAAACAGATTTGAAACTGGACTAACTCTCTGAAAACATCAGATGATCAAAAAAATAATAGCAGTTTGCTTGCTATCTGCAGCTGTAGTTTCCTGTAAAAAGGAAGCTGCAGTTTCGGAAGTAAAACCGGTAAACGATTCGATTACTCAAACTGAATCCAAAGAAGATCTGTATAAGCCTATAGACACAGCTTGTTCATCCACCAACAAAACGGAGGATTATATTAGATCTCTTCAATGGTACCGTACCAAAATCGACAAAGAGATGGCTGGAAACAGTCCGGAACAGAATGACAAAGTATACGAAGATTATTTAAAAATAAGAGGTAAGTATACAGAATGTCTGATGAACCTGCATAGCAACGTTTTGGATAAATATGTGAATTATTATAATTATGATAAGGACCAATACAATCTTCCGGACAATGTCAAAAAAATAGCTTCAGAACTGAAAAAAGCAGGTCTTGAATTTAGGGAAGTAGGGGAAGGAATGACCGAAATATGGACCATCCCGGGATATTATTCTTCTATTTTTAAGAATAAAGTGACTCCGGATTATGAAGTATATATTTCACAGACCGACAAAGAAAGTGAAACCAATTATGCAGCGGATGCAGGATTGATAATTTCCTGGGAACAGCTGGGAGACAGGCTTATGTTCTGGGAAAATTTTATGAATAAATATCCTAAGAGCAAGCTGATAAAAACAGTAAAACAGGATTATAACTACTATTTGTCCGATTATCTTTTAGGAATGGATAACACACCCACCTACGAAAGAGAGCAGGACAAAGGAACCGGAAAACTAAACGATGAAAACAGAGCGGAATTCAACAGGATAATCAAGAAATATCCGAATTCCAATACCGCAAAAAAAGCAAAAGAAGTAATCTCCCTTTTTGATTCACAAACGCCGGTAGATCAAATAGATGAGAGAATTAATGGAGAGCGATAATAATAGTAAATTTTAAATAAGAAAAAAGTGAAAGTTTCAAAATTAGCAGCGAACCTGATCGGTTCTGAAATTGTAAAAATTGGTAACGAAGTAAATGATCTAAAAGCAAAGGGAGCAGAAATTGCCAATCTTACTATTGGTGATCTGAATTCTAATATCTATCCTATTCCGGCATTGCTGAAGGAAGAGATTCAGAAAGCATATCAGAATAATCTGACGAACTATCCTCCTGCAAACGGACTTTTATCTTTAAGAAAAGAAGTTTCCAAAGACCTTAAAAAAAGATGGAACCTGGACTATTCTCCTGAAGATATCCTGATTACTGCAGGATCAAGACCATTGATCTATGCTGTATACAAAACCATCGTAGATGAAGGAGATAAAGTGATATATCCTACACCATCATGGAATAACAATCACTATGCTTACCTTACTTCAGCCAACGCTGTAGAAGTAAAAACAAAACCAGAAACCAATTTCCTTCCAACTGCAGATGATTTGAGACCTCATTTGGATGGAGCTGTATTATTAGCATTGTGTTCACCATTGAACCCTACAGGAACAATGTTTACAAAAGAACAGCTTTCCGAGATCTGTGAACTGGTAATCGCTGAAAACAAAAAAAGAGGAGAAGATGAAAAACCGTTATATTTAATGTATGACCAGATCTATTCTAACCTTACTTTCGGCGCTGAGCATGTAGATCCCGTATCACTTTTCCCTGAATTGAAAGACTATACGATCTATATCGATGGTATTTCTAAATGCCTTGCTGCAACTGGAGTACGTGTAGGTTGGGGATTCGGTCCTTCTCATATCCTTGATAAAATGAAGGCGCTTCTTACCCACGTTGGAGCTTGGGCACCGAAACCAGAACAGGAAGCAACGGCTAAGTTCTATGAAAATCCAGAAAATGTAGATGTTTTCGTTGATGATTTTAAAGCTAAACTTGAAGAAAGCTTAAAAGTTCTTCACAACGGAGTTCAGGATCTAAAAGGAAAAGGACTTTCTGTAGATAGTATTGAGCCGATGGGAGCACTTTATCTTACCATCAAATTAGACTATATCGGAAAAACAAAACCAGATGGAGGAGTCATTGAAAACTCTTCAGATCTTGTATTCTACCTGATCAATGACGCAGGAGTGGCTTTAGTACCCTTCTCAGCCTTCGGAGAAGACAAATCTGAACCTTGGTTCCGTGCTTCTGTAGGTGGATTGGCTGTTGATGAGATCAAAGTAATGCTTCCGAAACTGGAAAGTGCTTTGAACAATTTAAAGTAATCTTTACATAAAATAAATGCTTCGACTCTGTTCGGCATGACATTGTTAAAACAAACCAATCGTATTAGCCGTGTCACGCTGAGCGGAGTTGAAGCTTTTTCATATACAATGGAAAAACCATGAAACTTCCCCGAAAATCTTTTCTTGAAACAAAATATTTATTTTTTTCTACGCTGGCGATAATAACAATAGTGATTCTAAGTGTTTGGATTTCAGGTAAAGGAGACCACCGGTCATTATTTCAGAATTCTATTGTATCAACCTCTATTTTAGCAGGTTCTTTTTTTCTGTTTATCACTTCAGGGTTG
Source organism: Chryseobacterium sp. GW821-FHT04C04 (assembly GCF_059420365.1). NCBI lineage: Bacteria > Pseudomonadati > Bacteroidota > Flavobacteriia > Flavobacteriales > Weeksellaceae > Chryseobacterium > Chryseobacterium sp. GW821-FHT04C04. The sequence continues at coordinate 595,261 of NZ_JBWKTO010000004.1, forward strand.
TATTACGGTTTAAAATTAAAAGACAATATAGGAAGTATTTTAACCCAAGAAAGAATAAAGCGGTATTCTGATAAAACCCCCAAAATTGATACATTTGATTTTGATCCTCCAGCTGTAGGCGATGGAATAGGAGGTGCTCTACTTTCTATTATTGTATGGATTGTATTTTCCATTGTACTGATATTCCTTTTATATTTTCTAGGACTTTTCTTTTGGTCATCCGTCTTATTTTTGGCAGCTATGTTGTATTGGATTTTTTTCCGGGCTTTGAGATTAGTATTTAAAAACTCAGGAAAATGTAAAGGAAACATAGTAAAAAGCCTTGGATTCGGATTTTTATATTCTTCATTATATGTTTTTTGGATCTATGGAATTATTTTTTGGATCAAGTATGTTAACTAAACAACACATCAGATTATAGTATTTAATCTAAAAAAATTAAATAAATATTAAAAATTAAATAAATACTTTGTAGGAAACTCAGCTAGGAGCTAACTTTGGACTTTTACACACACCTAAATATAATAAAGTCGAAAATTACACGATGAAAAAACTGAGATTTCTACTCTTACCAGTTTCAATATTGGTATGCTCACAAGAGGTTGATACACTGAAGGTAAAAGAACTGCCAAAGGAAATTGATTTACCAAAAGTACAGACCTACACCCTAAAAGACGGTACTGTCAGAACTTACCCAAAGCCCAAATTATTTGATTTTGTAACCAAATTACCCAGAAACTTTATCAATACCAATAAAGATTTTGTAGCAAAAGACCATGCTTATTACCTGGGAGGTGCTGTTGCAGCGACGGTGATTCTCCTGCCATTTGACCAGAAACTGATTGACAATTCAAGAGAGTTGGCAGAAAGATGGGGAATGGATAAGGATAACAATTATAACAAAGTAGGAGGTGTTTTTAAAATTCCTAAAGATGTAGGATCTGCACTGTACCTGATCGGAAACGGGTCTACATTAGTGTTGTTAGGTATTGGTTTCGGAACCTATGGTTTGATCAAAAATGACTACAGAGCTCAGGCAACCGCCAGTGGTTTAATGGAAAGTTTAATTCTTTCCGGAGTTTTTACCCAAACCCTTAAAAGAATTACCGGAAGAGAAAGCCCGTTTATTGCAGAAGAATATGGCCATAAAGGAGGAGCGTGGAATCCGTTTCCAAGCTTTTCAGCATTCAGTAAAAACACCTCAAATTATGATGCAATGCCATCGGGCCACTTAACGACATTTATGGCAGGTATCACGGTAATAGCAGATAACTATCCGGATGCAGTATGGATCAAACCTGTAGGATATACGCTGGCAGGAGCATTATGCTTTCAAATGATGCAGAGTAAAGTTCACTGGGCTTCAGATTACCCTTTAGCCTTGTTAATGGGATATTTTATTGGTAAAACCATATCAAAAAGCAGATATACTTCATCAGAAGGAACAATTGGAAAAACAAAATATAATCTCAATTTTGTGGCATCCCGCCAATGGGAATATAATATGGTAGGGGTAAAACTCTCTTTCTAAACTGCTGAAATCTCTGTTTTGTAGAGTAAATAAGATACTTTTCACTACATTTGATCTCAATATAAAAAGATCATTACAGCTTTTGTAAAGACTGGAATGAAACCTATTGAATTAAAGAGAATTACTTAATATTTTTATTGAATGAAAATAATCGCTGTCATTCCTGCACGTTACGAAGCAAGTCGTTTTCCGGGAAAACTAATGCAGATTTTAGGAGAAAAAACCGTTATCACCACCACTTATCAGAATGTAGTGGAAACAGGACTATTTGATGAGGTTTTTGTGGCAACAGACTCAGAAATTATTTTTGATGAAATTGTAAAAAACGGTGGGAAAGCCGTAATGACAGGACAGCATGAGACAGGAAGCGATCGTATTGCTGAAGCAGTACAGAATATAGATTGCGATATCGTGATCAATGTTCAGGGAGATGAACCTTTCCTTAAGCTGGAACCTTTACATCAACTGATCGAAGTTTTTAAACATGATGAGCAAGAGGAAATTTCCTTAGCTTCTTTAAAAATACAGCTGCATGAAAAAGAAGAGATTGAAAACCCGAATAATGTAAAAGTGATTACTGATAACAACGGTTTTGCTCTGTATTTCAGCCGTTCTGCAATTCCTTTTCATAGAGAAGTTTCCTATGATGTAAGCTATTTTAAACATATTGGAGTTTATGCTTTCAGAAAAGAAGCGCTGCTGCAGTTCTCAAAATTTGAAATGAAACCATTGGAAATTTCCGAAAAAATAGAATGCATCCGCTATCTTGAATACGGAATGAAAATCAAAATGATAGAAACCAATTTCGTAGGAGTAGGCATCGATACACCCGAAGATCTTGAAAAAGCCAGAAAGTTGATTTAAAGGAGTGCTGAAGGTCAAAAAGCCAATTCGCTGATTGGGCCCTTCACCTTTTTTGCAATTTTACATAAATCCCCCTATATTTGAATTTATAAATAAAATTAATGAAGAAGTTACTATTAGTATTTGGACTGATATTTTCGCACTTGACATTCGCGCAGACCGCAAAGGAGATTATAGACAAAAACATTGAATTATCCGGAGGGCTAACCAATTGGAAATTGTTGAATTCGGTTTTGCTTCAGGGAAAAGTGGTATTGGGAATCAAAGATGAATATCCAATAAGAATTTTTCAGCAGCGTCCAAATCTTACCAAAACATTGATTACTACCGGAGGAAAAGAAAATGCAATTGAAGGTTTTGACGGAACCAAAGGGTATGCAATGAACTATGCCGCCAATAAACTTCAGGTATATCCTGAATATGTGCCGGAAAGTTTTGATAACGACTTCATAGACTGGGAAAATAAAGGGTTTGATGCCAAATACCTTGGAAAAGAAAAAGTAGGAGAGATCTACTGCCATAAAGTAGAACTGACCAAGAATGTAAATAAGAATATGTATTATTTTGATACAAAAACTTATATGCTGATAAAAGAAGTGAAAAAAGATGAAACGCTAGTGTATTCCGATTTTAAAAAAGTAGGAAATATAGTAATGCCTTTCAGAATTGAATCTTCGAGCCTTAAAAAAGACGGGGACTACGTAATGTTACTCAACAAGGTTGATGTAAACAAAGTATTTCCTGCGAATACTTTTAAATTTTAGATAGTATTCATATGGGTTAAAAACTATCTTTAAGATTTCTTCCTATAAGAACGAAATTTTAGAATCCGATAAGGATAATGAGAACTTTTAAAAAACATCATGTTTTTAATTAACAAAACCTCAGATTTGATCTGAGGTTTTGCTAATTATAGTCTTTTTGATAAAGACATCTGATTAAATGCTTACTCTTAGCCTATTTTTTAGGTTGGGGTACATCATTCCATCCCTCTGGTTTTACATCCTTAGGTTTAGGTGGAGAAGTAATTGATGCATCTTTAGGAGTAGGACAATCACCCTTAACCTTATCAGAAGTTTCTCTGGCTTTACCCATGCCTCTTGCGGCTGGATCAACTACTGATGAAGGGTCACCCATTGATTTTTCTACATTATCACTAGATTGTTTCATGTCAGAAGTTACTGCAGAACTTATGAAATCGAATATAATAACTGCTTGTGGAGATGTTTCTCTCACAATTTTCGGATCCTGTCGAGCAGGTTTTTCGGGTTTAAACGGGTCATGAGGAGGAATATTGATTGCTTCATTTTCTTCTGTTGGTATGAATTCTGAAAGTATTTTTTCTGCTTTACTTCCCCCGGCAGCTATACTGCGGCCAAAATTGAATATATCTGGAAATGCCATATTGTTTTTTTTATAAGTTATATTGATTACAAATTGTGAGGACGCTCTGTTCCAAATTTTTGATTTTCATGTCTATTAAGTTGCTTGATATCGAAAATAGAATGATTTACATCCAGAGCTGATACTGTTTCTGCTATTCCTTTTGGTTTGTATAGCTTATTTCTCTCTGCTGAATTAAGATCTAAATAAGATATATTAACAGGAATTACTTTAGATGGAATGTTAGAATTGATATTCGCAAGTGGTGGCCCCTCCCCATTAGAAATAGGAAAAACTAATTCATCATAATTCAATGCAATGAATCCATCAAATGTAATAGGTACTTCATAAGTAAATTGTTTCACCTGACGCCTTTGTGTGGCCAAGGTCTCAACACGGGAGTTGGCGGGAATATTTCCTGAAACATTAGAAATTGAGTTCCATGATGTTGTTACTGTACCAGAAATTGTACCTGTCAAAGAAAGTGCTACTTCTGCATGTAACTCTCCAAGACCAGTAGCAGTACCTGTCGCTGTGAAACTTGTCATGCCTGAATTGCTGCTGGTATATTCAGTTTTTGTCTTAACTTCAGATTCATCTTCGGTACCTATATCGTCTTTATGATTATGATCTTTATGGTTCAGCCCTTTTTCTAAACTATTTGCCAAACTCTCTTCCAGTCTTTTCTCTATAGTTTGTGATATTTGTGCCTGCAATCCCCCTTCAATTTTTCCTCCAAAAGTGAAACTTCCCATCCCTTCCAAACTCCAAGAGATTGTATTTCCTACAGTAAATTCAATAGTATCAGAAAACTGACGTACCTCACTCGACCTATTGTCATAGGTTCTGGTAGATATTATATCCGCTACTGGGGGAATGATATTTGATCTTTCTTCAAGCAAAGGAGCTCCAATTTCAAAAAAAGCAATCCATCCTCGTTGTGCAGCGTTTGGATCAGGAAAATTGCCAAATTTTTTATCGTTTATAGATACTCCTACCGGCCATAACGGGATTTCTTGATCTTTACTATCCCGAACAGACGTTCCATTTTCATTTACTTTAATTCTTCTTAATTCATTTACTTTTTTTTTCAAAAAATTCTGAATTAATTCATCTGTTATTCCTAGCTCTTCCATGTTTTTAACTGTGATAATGCGGCGTTTTGCAGAGTCAACAGTGTAAGTTGTGATTTTTGCCATACTTTTAAATTATAATTAAATGATTTTATTATATTTATTTCTCAAATCTATAAATTAATGGATATTGAATCCCTTGTGATCGAATTATCAATCTATTCTTATTTGATTTTAATGATTTGTTTTTCAATTGGTTATTTGCTTTTGTTTGATTTATTAAACATGCAGATGCTACTTTAATTAAATTATATAATTAATTATTTATACTTTAGCAAAGATTAAAAGATCATTAAAATGCAAAACCTGATGTTATGGGTAACTTGTTGTGAATCATTTTTTTTATTGTAATCAAGAGGCCTAAAACGAAATGTTTTCCTCAAAATATTGACCAAAGCTATAGACCAGAGGTGTATTTCCTCAATTATTATAAATAATATTCTTAAATTAGTGTTTTGTCAATCCTACTAAAAATATTACTATGAAAAATATTTTTTTTATGCTGCTTTCTTTTATTGCATTTCTGCAAAGCTGTACCAACCAAAAAAGTGAAATTTCTAAAGCCAAAACCAAAGAACTTATGGGAAAAACAATATATGATTTCAAAGTAGAAAGCCTTGACGGGAAAGAAATCAACTTTGCAGACTATAAAGGAAGAAAAATCCTTATTGTGAATACAGCTTCAGAATGTGGTTTTACTCCGCAGTATGCAGATCTGGAAAAAGTATATGAGCAGTACAAAGATAAATTGGTAATCGTAGGGTTCCCTGCCAATAATTTTGGAGGGCAAGAACCCGGAACCAACACTGAAATCGGTGCTTTCTGCCAGAAAAATTATGGAGTGACTTTTCCATTGGCCGCTAAAGTTTCCGTAAAAGGAGATGATACAGCCCCGATTTTTAAATATTTAACAGAACAAGAATTAAATGGAGTAAAGAATACCACCATTCTTTGGAACTTCACCAAATTCCTGGTTGATGAAAACGGAAAGCTGATTGATTCTTTTGTAAGTACTACAAAGCCTACGGATGAAGCTATTACAAAATATCTGAAATAAAGATAAAAAAGTATATTTTTACAAGTGGGTGTTTACATCCACTTTTTTTATTGTAAAACCAATGCATGATTCTTTATGAAAAAAATAATTTTTACCCTTTGCGTCCTGGCTTCCTTTATGTTAGGATTTGCTTTTAAATCCTTTACAGGAAATAAATCGAATGAAATGAAAAGAGTAACTGGTATTGGCGGAATCTTTTTCAAATGTAAAGATCCTAAAAAAATGAGAGAATGGTATGGAAGTCATCTAGGCCTTAATACCAACGAATATGGAGCTGTTTTTGAATGGTATCAGGGAGCTGATAATTCTAAAAAAGGATTTAGCCAATGGAGCCCTTTCAGTGAAAAAACAAAATACTTCCAACCTTCTGAAAAAGATTTCATGATCAATTATCGGGTGGAAAACCTTGAAAAATTAGTTGAACAGCTAAAAAAAGAAGAGGTAACCATTGTTGATAAGATCGAGACTTATGAATACGGGAAATTCGTCCATATTATGGATATTGAAGGAAATAAAATAGAACTTTGGGAACCTAATGATCTTGAATATGAAAAGCTGGGGCAAAAAATGGGAAGTAAAACCACAAAGTAATTTTGTAATAGGTAATAGGTAATAGGTAATAGGTAATAGGTAATAGGAGTTAGGGCTTAGGTTTTAGGAGATTAATAGCAAAGTCAAACCGCATTACCCCTAATCAAGTACCTCTAATTTTTTAATTATTCATTAGTCTTTTCCGCAAAACAGAAAATATTTCCAAGCTTTATACTGGAGTAGCCATTACTTTTTATTTTTGAAGAATTGATCATAGCTTTTGCTAAAATATCTGTTGGTAGAGGTTTTTGACTTTCTAATAGCCCTAGTTTATTCGCAAATTTTATAATACGGCTTCCCATTACTTCTCCGGTTCTTTCAGAATCTTTTCGTTCAAGCATTCCCGGCTTAAAAATAGTAATCTTATTGAAATGTAGTTGTTTTACAGCTTCTTCCAGTTCGCCTTTCATTTTGGAATAGAAAATTTTTGATTGTGGGTTCGCTCCGTACGCTGATACCAGAATATAATCTTCTACCTCATTCTCTTTCGCCGCTTTTGCGAATTCATACTGATAATCAAAGTCTACTTTCTTCTGGGCTTCTTTGCTTCCGGCGTCCTTTAAAGTTGTTCCCAGACAAGAAAAGGCCACATCTCCCTTCACCATTTCTTTCCATTCATCAGGTTTTTCAAAATTCACAACATGAACCTTAAGTTTATCATTCTGAATATCGACAGCTTTTCTGACAAAAATATCCACTTCATCAAACTCTTTGTCATTCAATAACTGATTGACAAGATCTTTTCCCGTAGCACCTGTAGCACCTATTACCAAAGCTTTCATAATAATTGTGATTTTGTGAGATTATTTCTTTCTTAAATTTACTAAATTTGAATTAAAGATTGAAAAATTATATCAAATATCATTTACAATCATTCTTAATTATTGATCACTCATTACTTATCATTTATATGGATGCCAACGAAATTTTAGATTACTGTCTTGCCAAAAAAGGAGTTACAGAAAGTTTTCCTTTTGATAATGAAACACTTGTAATGAAATTGGATACAAAAATATTTCTATTAATGGGGCTTGAAAGACAGCCTTTAGCGGTTAATGTAAAAACAGATCCCGAGTGGAGCGCTGAGCTTCGTGAGCAATATCCTCAGATCACGGGTGCCTATCATATGAACAAAACCCATTGGAATTCTGTAACAGTGGACGGATTGAAAAGAGATTTGATCTTTAAACTTATTGATCAGTCCTATGATCTGGTTTTCAAATCCCTTACAAAAAAGGCTCAGAACGAAGTGAATTCTTTATAAAGTATAAAAAAAGATTGAGGTACGGAATTTGTTATCTATTATCAGTGAAATATAGAATCAACATTAATAAAATAAAGAACAAATGAGAAACCACCTTTTATTATTCATGGCAGCCGGTACATTGATGCTGTCCAGCTGCACCAAAACAGAGAAGAAAAATACAGATGAAAATCCAGCTCCTGTTGCTTCAACTTCTGAAACAGCTTCAGAAAATATAAAACTAGAATTTTCAGGAACGGATAATTTTACGATTAAAAATCCAAAAATGAAAGTAAGTTTGTACGGAATGGATGAAAAATTAGCAGATGCTCCTGCCACCTTGATTACAGAAAAAGAGTATGAGCAGAAATCTGTACCATTTACGATAGACCTGCCGGTACCTAAAGATGCTGAAAGCAAGATCAATCCAAAACCTGCAGGACCTGCAAAATACTACGTGACAATAAGCTGGGACTCTGATGGAAATGGAAAAGCGGATGAAAAAGGAGATATATTTATTGACTACGACAAGCAGTTTCCTAATGTGAAACTGAGCAGTGAACCTCAGAAACTCTACTTAAAAGTATTGAAATAAATAAAAAGGCTATTCATCACTGAATAGCCTTTTTAGCAAATAAATCTTTATATCCCAATGCTTTCTTTTCAATCAGATGCCAGGAAAGGTATCCCAAGAGAATTGACAGTGGTAAGGAAAATATCAGTAATGGAACGGTGTCCAGTTTATAAAAATACATCAGCGTCTGCTGTATAGGGAAAGAATAAATATAAATTCCATAGGAAGTATCCCCAATCACGTCTCCTACTTTATTGAGATATCGGGTAGAACGCTTACCGAGAAGAATGACCAGCAAAGGCAGGGTAATATAACAGGTATATCTGGAAATATTCAAATATATACTCACAATAAGAATAATGAAGGAGAGTATAATGAGAATATTCTCTGTTCTTTTATTGGTATTCAGATAGGTTAATACCATTCCGCCTGCGAAAAAGCACATCAGATTATAAAAATGATTACTTCCCAATGCCATTTTCAGGAACAGCCCGTAAAGAAAATAAGGTTGGAAAATACTAAAGATATAACTTGATATAAATAACAGAATAACAACCGTTTTCACAAAGGTTTTCTTCCTGATAAAAAATAGCAATGAAACCATCACATACATGCTGAATTCATAACATATGGTCCATAAACTCCCGTTGATACTATGTTTATAAGGATTGCTTTCAAAAACTCCATCAATTCCTTTTTGGCGGAAAAATAAAGTGATATTTTGAGGAATATAAGTGTATACGGATTTGTTTTGTAAATAAGGAACGGAACTTTCATACACAGCAGGTGCTAGTAAGACAGTAAGGAAAAGTATTACCAACAAAGCTGGAAAAAGTCTTAAAAGTCTTTTCCAGTAAAAATCGGGAAGACCTTTGCAGCGCAGCAGACTTTTGAAGATCAAATATCCGGAGATAATGAAAAAACCATGAACCCCCAGATATGAAAATTCCATCTGGCCGTTGGTGAGTTGTGATAAAGGATCGCCTTGAGTAGCTCCGGATAGAGCATAGGAGTGGGTAATGACCACAAGACTTGCAAAAACAAGCCTTAGAAAGTCAAAATTATTACTCCTTGAAATCATATTCCTGGGTTATTCTTTTATCCTCGTCCAGCCTTTCAATCAGCTTTTCAAGACCTTCAAATTTGATTTCATCATGAAGAAAATCCCTGAAACTTACGGTAATCTTTTCATCATAAATATCATCATCAAAATCAAGGATATAAACTTCTACAGTGAGTTTTTCTCCGTTTACCGTAGGATTGGTTCCGATACTCAGCATTCCTTTATATTGATTGCCTTTCACAAATACTTCTACAATATAAGCACCTTTTTTAGGGAGAAGCTTTATAGATTCCGTATCAATATTGGCTGTTGGATATCCAATTGTTCTTCCAATCTTTTTGCCATGAACCACCGTTCCGGAAACAGAGTAGGAGTACCCCAGCATTTCGTTGGCATCTATAATATTTCCTGTTAAAAGGGCATTACGCACTTTCGTAGAACTGATATTATTTTCGTGGATATTGATCGCTTCCATCTGCTCAACCTCAAAATCAAGTTCTTTGGATAATTTCTGAAGAAGCTCAAAATTTCCGCTTTTGTTTTTTCCGAAAGAATGGTCGTATCCTATAATAAGGTATTTTACATTGAGCTTATCAATTAAAATCTTACGCACAAACTCTTCTCCGGTTAAGTTTCTGAATTCCTCATCAAACTCCTTCAGGAACAAATTATCAATGCCATATTTCTCAACCAGCTGTTTCTTTTCTTCCAATGTATTCAGAAGTTTTAAATCTTCATTGGGATTAAAGACAAACCTTGGATGCGGCCAAAAAGTAAGGATAGCAGTTTCCAGATTGTTTTCTGTACCTATTTTAATCAGTTCATCGATAATACTCTTGTGCCCGAGATGTACCCCGTCAAACATGCCCAAAGATAATGCTAAAGGCTTGTGTGAAGAATAATCTGTAAAATTCTTGAAAACTTTCAAAACGGAAAAATTTGATTGCAAATATAGAAATAATGTGCCAATCTATCAATATAACAAGAGATGAATCCCTATAAGCGTAGAATTGCTATACCGATATGCTGTTATATAGGTATATTCTTAAATTTATCTATTATCAAAAGCATGATAAAAATCTTTTTTTTACCAATTGCAGGTTTATGAAGAATCATTATATTTGCACCAAGAAAAAATTTAGCAATGGCAAACCAAATTAAAGGTAAAATTTCTCAAATTATTGGTCCGGTAATCGACGTTGTCTTCAGAGATGTGGAAGCTGTTCCAACAATCTATGACGCGTTAGAAATTACAAAAGAAAACGGTGAAAAAGTAATCTTAGAAGTAGAACAACATATTGGCGAAGATACAGTAAGATGTATCGCAATGGACGCTACTGACGGTCTTAAAAGAGGGCAGGACGTAATTGGATACGGAAATCCTATTATGATGCCAATCGGTGATGCCGTAAACGGAAGACTATTCAACGTTGTTGGTGATGCTATCGACGGACTTCAAAATATTTCTAAGGAAGGTGGTCTTCCAATTCACAGACCAGCTCCAAAATTTGATCAACTTTCAACTTCTGCAGAAGTTTTATTTACAGGTATTAAAGTAATCGACTTAGTTGAGCCTTACGCAAAAGGAGGTAAAATTGGTTTGTTCGGTGGTGCTGGTGTAGGTAAAACAGTATTGATCCAGGAGTTGATTAACAATATTGCAAAAGGACACGGAGGACTTTCTGTATTCGCCGGAGTAGGTGAAAGAACGAGAGAAGGAAATGACCTTTTGAGAGAGATGTTGGAATCAGGTATTATCAAGTATGGTGATGATTTCATGCACTCTATGGAAAACGGAGGTTGGGACCTTTCTAAAGTAGACTTAGAAGTTATGAAAGAATCTAAGGCTGCATTCGTTTTCGGACAGATGAACGAGCCGCCAGGTGCAAGAGCTAGAGTAGCACTTTCTGGTCTTACATTAGCTGAGTACTATAGAGATGGTGGAGAAAGCGGACAAGGTAGAGATGTACTTTTCTTCGTAGACAACATCTTCCGTTTTACACAGGCTGGTTCTGAGGTATCTGCACTTCTTGGTCGTATGCCATCAGCGGTAGGTTATCAACCAACTCTTGCTTCTGAAATGGGTGCGATGCAGGAAAGAATTACTTCAACTAAAAATGGTTCAATTACTTCAGTACAAGCGGTATACGTACCTGCGGATGACTTAACTGACCCGGCTCCTGCAACTACATTTGCTCACTTGGATGCAACTACGGTACTTGACAGAAAGATTGCTTCATTAGGTATCTATCCAGCGGTAGATCCATTAGCTTCTACTTCAAGAATCTTGTCTCCAGAAGTTATCGGTCACGAACACTACAACTGTGCTCAAAGAGTAAAAGAAATTCTTCAAAGATATAAAGCGCTTCAGGATATCATCGCAATCCTTGGTATGGAAGAACTTTCTGAAGAAGATAAATCAGTTGTTTACCGTGCAAGAAAAGTTCAGAGATTCTTATCTCAGCCTTTCCACGTAGCAGAGCAGTTTACAGGTATCCCAGGATCATTAGTTGATATCAAAGATACAATCAAAGGATTCAACATGATTATGGATGGTGAATTAGATCACTTACCAGAAGCAGCTTTCAACTTGAAAGGAACCATCGAAGAAGCTATCGAAGCAGGACAAAAAATGTTAGCTGAAAACGCTTAATAATTAGACATAAAGATAACAGATACAAGACATGAGACTTTAAGGTTGTCTGAAATCTGAAATCTGAAATCTTCAAATCTAAATTAAAATGAATATAAAAATTTTAACACCAGAATACGTAGTTTTTGAAGGAGAAGTAGACTCAGTATTATTGCCTGGAAAAAATGGTGAATTTCACATCATGAAAAACCACGCAGGAATCGTTTCTTCTTTGATCGGAGGTGATGTAAAGCTTTTTGCTAATTCTATTGATGAAGCTTTTGCTAAAAACTTTACCAAAGAAACTGGAAAAGACTCTGTTTTTGCTTATGCTATCAAAAGCGGTGTTGTAGAATTTAATCATAATAAAGGAATTATCCTTTGTGAATAATTAAATGAAAAGCTAAATATATTTTCAAGAAAGTGTAACTTTGTGTTACACTTTTTTTATTGTTGTAAAAGTCTGATTGGATGAAGAAAAGCATAATCATATTCTTTACAGTTCTGGGTGTTTTCCTTCATGCTCAGAATTTCAAAACCAAGAGAGGGATAATCAATTTAGACGGTATTCCGGTTGCCAAACTGTCCAATAAGTCCAACGAATATACGTTTATGGATCTTAAGGAAACCCCGCTGTATACGATAAAATTCATTGATAAAAGTATCGTTGATTCAGTACGTGACAGCTATATCACGATCAACAGGATATATAACAGGGACAAAACCATTGAACTTGATTATTCATCACCCTCTGCATTTTCCGGAGAAGAAAAATCGGCCGTATTTACTTCTATTAAAGATCTTAAAATAATTGATAACAAAGGGATCAATGTCAAAAACCTTGATGAGCTTTTTTCAAATGTACCCAAAAGAAAACTGGATACTAAAACTAAAGAAGCGTATGTTATAAGAAAGAAAATAGATAAACTGAATATTGAGGTCAACAAAGTAGGAGAGATCCTTAGCAATGGTGTTCCGGTAGGTTATTTTACCAATTTACCGGTAAGTTTCGGCTCAGAAGACACGATAATGGATAAAACACCTATAGATATTGAAATTTACGATGCTAAAAGCAAACTTATCGGAAGATATATCACTACCACAAAACAACTGAAAACAGCTGGTGGAAAGTCTTTTGTCATTTATAAGGAAATGTCTGGGAGAGCCTCTATTTTAAAGTATCCTACTTATAAAGCACTGGCTGAACGTATGGCTATTATGGATCCGAATTTTATTAAAATACAGGAAAAAGTATCCGTAGGACCTGTATCAAAAGAAACTCAAAATTAATTATTTATCGGAAAGAAATACACTTTTATATCAATAGGAACGAGCTTTAGCCCGTTCTTTTATTAAAGATCAAATTTTAGCTGACTTTAGCCAAAACCTATTGAAATCTTGTTAGTCATTTTCGGAGATTTATTTTTATATAAATTTCTTTGGAATGAAAAAATAGAACCCTTTATTCTTTCAAATTAAAATCTGCGAGAGATTATCATTCAATCGAAAGAGGTTTTATTCATACAGAAAACTAACAATTCACAGAAAATCGTCTCTTTTTAAAAATCCCTGAGAAAAAAACGAAAATTTTTATAAGCTCAAAATCACGCCATTTTCCTTCAATTGCTGCATCGGTTTTGAGAACCAGAATAGCTCAAAATCTTCAAAACTCTCTTCAAAATGAATCTTAAGTTGCTGAATAGTAGGTTTTTTTAAATTTTCAATAGAATTCTCTTCTAATACCGTTACCAGCCATTCTGCTTTTTCCTGTTCCAGTTCTACCTTAACAATATTGGTTTTTAAATGGAATGTAAGAAGCGTATACGTACCAGAATATTTCTTTTTATTTTTTACGTGATTCTCAGCGATTACATTTTTGGTTAGAAAGACTACTTTTGAGTTTGCTTTCAGAGTAAATTGCGCATCTTCCAAAAGACAGTCATGAATGTAATCCGGATGAATGGTCGTCCTCGGAATTTTAAAGTCGAACCACTCCTGAAGCGAAAGTTCAAAATTCACTCCATGCATATAATTGAATAAAGATTTTTTTAATCCGAAGCTGAACTTGTTGTGATCGATTCCGGTTTTATCTTTAAAATCGATGTCGTTATGGGCAAATAGTATTTCCTGCTTTACCGGAACAATTCCAAAATCCTCAGGACTCATTCCTACAGGCGAGTGAGCTGTCATTGCAAACTGATGCCAAAAACCACTTTGAAGAATTCCCATCTCGAACATCTGGCGAACCATTTCCAGGGAATCAACTGTTTCCTGAACAGTTTGAGTAGGGTAGCCATACATGAGATAAGCATGAACCATAATTCCGGCTTCTGTAAAATTTCTTGTTACATTGGCAACCTGCTCTACAGAAACTCCTTTATCAATTAATTTCAACAATCGGTCACTGGCCACTTCAAGCCCTCCGGAAACAGCAACACATCCTGAAAGTTTCAGGAGATAGCATAAGTCACGGGTGAAGCTTTTTTCAAAACGAATATTCGTCCACCAGGTTACCACCAGATTTCTTCGGAGAATTTCAAGGGCTACCTCTCTCATCAAAGCTGGCGGTGCAGCTTCATCCACAAAATGGAATCCTGTTTCACCCGTTGTTCTGATCAGCTCTTCAATTCGGTCTACCAGAATTTTAGCAGAAATAGGTTCATAGATTTTTATATAGTCTAAAGAAATATCACAGAAGGTACATTTCCCCCAATAGCATCCATGGGCCATTGTCAGTTTGTTCCATCTTCCGTCACTCCATAAGCTGTGCATCGGATTGGCGATTTCGATAACGGAAATATATTGATCCAGTTTTAAATCGGTATAATCCGGAGTACCAATTTCAGACTGTTTGTAATCATGTCGCTTAGAATTGTTCTTATAAATGACTTCTTGATTTTCAACAAGAAAAGTTCTTTTAAACTCACCTTCCTCACTTGAAATTTCCAAATTTTGGTAAAGGAGTTCCAAAGGAACTTCTCCATCATCTAAAGTAATAAAATCAAAAAATTCAAATACTCTAGGGTCTTTAACTTCTCTTAATTCTGTATTGGGAAAACCACCTCCCATAGCAATTTTTATGTGAGGGTAATTCTTTTTGATCCATTGAGCACATTTGAAACTGGAATAAAGATTACCAGGAAAAGGAACTGAGAAGCAAACTAGTTTGGGCTGAATATTCTCTATTTTTTCACGAAGAATTTTTAAAGTAAAGGTATCGATGAATGTAGGATCACCAGATAGTTTTGAATACAATTCATCAAAAGAATTGGCGCTTTTTCCAAGACGCTCTGCATACCTGCTGAAACCAAAATCAGAATCAATATTTTCTACAATATAATCTGAAATGTCTTCTAAATATAAGGTTGCCAGATGCTTGGCTTTATCCTGAAGACCCATATTTCCAAAAGCAAATTCCATATCATCCAATTGGTTGAAACGGGAAGCTTCGGGAAGGAAATTCATGCTGCAGATCTGTCTTGCCAATGTAGGGGTTTTACCCTGCAAAAAAGGAATAACCTGATCTATGGTTTTTAAATATTCTTCTCTCAGCGCATAGATTCTCTGAGAATTCTCTGAAATATTCTGAAGATCAATTTCTTTGCTGAAAACCTTCTGAATTCCATCCTTTGAAAATAATTCCAAAATAACATCAATCCCCAAATCTACCTGATAGCTGGAAATATTTTTGATATTTAAAAATCCTTTAATATAAGCTGTTGCAGGATAAGGGGTGTTAAGTTGGGTAAAAGGCGGAGTAATAAGAAGCAGGTCTTTCAACAGAAATTTTTTGCAAAGTTATTCTAAAGTTTTTTTAGAAAAAAATTTTTTCTCCTGATTATAAACAGTGAAGAAAAGTCTTCTGAATTCTGTTATATGAAAACGGGTTTCTTATCCAATAGAATACCTCCACTTTGTCATTCCATAGCAATACAATCTCAAAATAAATCTGTCGGTTTAATAAACAAAGCATCAGGAGTATTACTGTCAATAAAGTTTAAAAAAGAATCTTCATCAAAATATCCGTCTTTATCAAGGATTGCAGGATTCAGTAACCCGCTTTCGCTTGGCTTTTCGAAGCTGATATTCTCAATGAATTTTCCGGTTTTTCCCATGATTTCATTATGAAAACTGATCAGATACCGAGAATATATATTACCTTCTGCCACAGTGTAATGTCCGTTTTCTGCAATAAGAGAGCTCATAATACTTCCTCCAATATAGGTTTCGTTATCGTTGCCCGATGCTCCAAATAATACTTTGCAGGTAACAGTCCCTGCACAGTAAAGCGAACCATTGATGATAATATTCTCTGCTTGTATGTTACCTGTAACGATAAGAACAATATAGTCTTCAACAAAGAGTTTTTCGGATAAGTGAATATCTTCTTCTATAAGAATAATTTTATATCCTTCCCCTTCCTGAGTTATCAGTTCAAGAGAACGATCGCTTTCGTTTTCTATGAGGACAATTTCAAGGGTATCATTTTCATTATTGATGTGCAGAGAAGCATCTTTTATTTTTTCTGCGGTTTCATCATCCAGCATTTCAAGAAACTCGGCAAGACTTTCTTCGTCTAAAGAACTTTCATTAAAGAAATTATTTTCCAGCGTTTCATGAGTGATGGCATAGAGGTTCTCTGATTTCTCTCTGATTTTATTATATAATTGTTTTTTGGTAAGTTTTTGTAGTTCCTTCATCTGTTTTATGATAAATACAATGGTCTGCTATAGGGGGAACTCCTATAAACAAACGGATGCAATATAATCAGATAAATTTTCTTATACCAGAAAGCTGAATTTATTTTTTGAAAATTTTTCCAACAAACGGGATGTATTTTTTCTGTTCATTCACTGCATTGATGAATCCGAATATCCATAAAATAAACAAAATCAATCCGATATAATTAAGAAAAAGGAGTGATGGGACGGTCGATATTATGATAGAAAGACTTGTATTAATAACTAGTAATAATAGAAAAGACCAATTATTTGCTCAAAATGCTAGGCTGCAAGACCGTTTTTCAAGGTAAGATCTTTACTTTTAACGTACGCAATGATCCAGTTAATGATTGTAGCATGGGTTCCTATGGAGTTTGTTCAGAAAATTCTTTGGAAAATTGACAGATATAGATAGGTTCTTTTAAATGTTATACATTGATCTTATTGGTATCATTAAATATTCTAATAAAATAAGTTCCGGTATTTTTTAATATATTGTCTCAATATTTTTTTAACTCAATATAAAAATCACACCCATTCACAATGTCAGATGTAACAGCTCCGCTTATCGAATATTTTAAAAGCTATATTCCGCTTTCAAAGAAAGAAATTGAAGTACTGGATGAAAGGTTCATTGAAAGAAGGATCAAACGGAAGCAGTTTATCCTGCAGGAAAATGAAGTGTGCCAGTATTATACATTCGTTGTTTCCGGCTGTTTAAAAATGTACAATATCGATGGCAGTGGAGAAGAACATAATCTCCAGTTTGCAGCAGAAAATGACTGGATTGTAGATATAGACAGCTTTCATAATAAAAATCCCAGCAAATTGTATATTGTTGCCCTGGAAACTTCTGTAGTACTGCAGATTGAAAAAAATGACCTTTGGTATCTTTATACTTATTATCCCAAATTTGACAGGAACTTCAGAGTGATTATTGAGCAAAAATTCATTGAACTCCAAAATAGGGTGCTTCAAAATATAAGCGCCACCGGAGAGGAAAAATATGAATTTTTTATAAGGCAGTATCCACAGCTAGCGAATCGTCTTCCCAATACGCAAATTGCTTCTTATCTCGGAATTACCCCACAATTCCTGAGTAAAATCCGACAGAAAAGAATTAAAAGCTGATTATATTCCCTTTTAATATTAAACTAGTTTCATCATTGATCTTACCAAAGGTCAAGGCTATTTCTTAAACTTGTTTGTCTTTTTTTGAATGCCTTTCCTCCTAATTTTGACATAGATAAATAATAAAAATCAAAAGAAATGGAAACATTAAAAAAAGTGGCCGTTATCGGTCTTGGAAACATTGGGAAAGCAATAGCTGGAGATTTGATCAAGAATAACCACCAGGTTATTGTAGCATCAAGAAATAATGAGGAATCCGATAATTTTGCCCAGCAATCCGGAGGTTTAGCACAGAGTATGAATATTGATGCAGCCATCAATACTGCTGATATTATTATACCGGCAATATGGTTTGGTGCCTTTAAAGACTTCTTTAATGATTATGGAAATATTCTGAAAGACAAAATTATTGTGGATGTCTCAAATCCTATTGCTCCGGATGGAAATGGAGGATTCAAAAAAATCATTGGAGAAAGAGAATCTGCGGGAGAGCTCAATAAAGCGATTCTTCCTCAGGGAGCTCAATTGGTAAAAGCATTTGGAACACTGGGAGCGGGAAGTCTTGCCGGAGCCTCCAACGGAAATCCTGAAAAAGCAGTATTATTTTATGCTTCGGATGATACATCCATTGATAAGGATATTGAGAAAGTGATTGAAAAAGCAGGATTCGATCCTTTAAAAGTAGGAGGGATTGATCAGTCAATTCGTATTGAAGTTTTTGGAGATCTGCATGAATTTGGAGCGCTTGGAAAAACGGTGAACCTTTCTGAAGCTAAGTCAAAGCTTTAAAAAATAGATGAAAAACATTCTTATCATCATTCAGGTATTGTTAATACTAACTTCTTGTTCAAAAAAACAAAATTCAACTCTTAAAACATCTGATTACAAGAATATGGAAGCAACAGTAAAAAAAGATATAGAGGAATTACTTAATAGCTATCAGAACGCACTGAATGCCTCATCTACTGAGCAAGCCATTTCTTTATATAGTGAAACAGGTATTTTCATGCCGTTAGGTGGTCCAACATCTCAAGGCAAAGAACAGCTTAAAGAATCTTATGACTTTGTATTTAAAACTCTTAAGCTGAATATAAAGTTTGAAATTGAGGAAATCACAATCATCAATGAAAATTATGCCATAGCACGTACTATGTCAAGAGGAACGCAATTGCTCTATGCAGATAACAAAACCACACCGGAAGAAAATCGTGAATTGTTTGTATTGGAGAAAAGCAATGCAAAATGGAAAATTGCGCGATATATGTTCAATAAGGTAAAGTAACCTTTATAAAGTGATACAAAAAGCCGGAATCAGTAAGAATTCCGGCTTTTGTATTATTGATATCAGCCTATGAGTACAAATTCTAGGCATGACGTATTTTCTTTTGATCTCCAATGACATTAAGAATAACTCCAAAAAGGATCAAAGTAATTCCTATAAGCAGGTTCGTAGTAAATTTTTCATGAAATAGCAATACACTTACCATTACCGCAACTACCGGTTCTAATGCTCCTAAAATGGCTACTGGTGTAGAACCAATATGTTTAATGGCATATACCAGGCATAGACTTGAGATCACTGTAGTAAGAAATGCAAAAACAAGAAAGTTCAGAAAGATGGATATGGAAGGAATCGCAAATGATTCATGACCCATCATTGCCTTTGTCATAAAAAACAACGAAGTAAAAAACATGGAAAAAAAAGTAAGCTTAAATCCCGATACCTTCAGGTTTGCCTTGTTCACAATGACCATATAAAGTGCATAAAAAAGAGAGCTCAGCATCACGATTCCTAAACCTGTGAAATTAATTTCCAACCCGTTTCCTTTTAAACATAAAACAATGACCCCTGCAAAAGCAAACAATAATGAAACCACAGATAATCTGGAAAGTTTTTCCTTATAAAAGAAAAACATGATCAAAGCGACAATAACCGGATAGATAAACAACACGGTGGAAGCAATTCCCGGAGTAAGAAAATCATACCCTAAAAATAGAAATTCTGAAGAAAGGGCATAGCAGATTCCCAGAATCGCTAATATTAAAACTTCTTTCTTGTTGAGCCTGAAATTTTGTCTGGAATATATCAGATAACCGCCAATCATTAAAGCAGAAAAGAAAAACCTGTAAAACAGGGTTATGTCCATAGAAAAGTGTGCCTGTTTGATAGGCAGAATAAAAATCGGAATCAGGCCATATGAAACAGCCGACAGAATTCCCAGTATGTAACCTCTAAGTTTCATTTATTTTTAGGGTTATTTAAACAAAAAAGCCACTGAATCAATCAGTGGCTTTTTCTATTTTTTTATGATTAAATTGGTTTAAAACTTAATCCTTGTTCCTGCAGTAATTTTTGCTCCTGATCTTTATAGTAGCCACCTACTAGTTTATCATGAATAGCTTCAAACGCGGCCAGAGTTTCATTGATCTCTGCATCCGTATGAGAAGCGGTAGGAATTAATCTTAAAAGAATCATTCCCTTTGGAATGACCGGATATACCACAACTGATGTGAAAATACCGTAATTCTCTCTTAAGTCTTTCACCAATAGAGTAGCTTCTACCGGGGTTCCCTGCATCATTACCGGAGTTACACAAGTATTAGTGTCTCCAATATTAAAGCCTCTTTCTGTAAGTCCGTTTTGTAGTTTGTAAACATTCTCCCAAAGCTTAGCTTTGATCTCAGGTTTTGATCTCAATAGCTCCAATCTTTTCAATCCTCCGATTACCATTGGCATTGTAAGAGATTTTGCGAAGATTTGTGACCTTAGGTTGAATTTCAGATATCTGATGATTTCTTTGTCACCCGCAAGGAATGCTCCGAAACCAGCCATTGATTTAGCAAAAGTAGAGAAATACACATCAATCTGATCATTACAGTTTTGCTCTTCACCCACACCGGCACCTGTTGTACCAAGAGTTCCGAAACCATGCGCATCATCTACCAATAGTCTGAACTGGTATTTTGATTTAAGATCGCAGATCTCTTTGATTTTCCCCTGCTGGCCTCTCATTCCGAAAACCCCTTCTGTAATCACAAGAATACCTCCTCCTGTTTCTTCAGCTACCTTAGTCGCTCTCTGAAGGTTTTTCTCAAGACTTGCCATATCATTGTGCCTGTAGGTAAATCTTTTACCAGAATGAAGTCTTACTCCATCCACGATGCAGGCATGAGAATCCATATCATAAACAATAACGTCATTTCTGCTTACCAAAGCATCTATGGTAGAAACCATTCCCTGGTAACCGAAATTCAATAAATATGCTGATTCTTTTTTTACGAAGTCTGCCAGTTCTCTTTCCAATTGAAGGTGCTGATCTGTTTCCCCAGACATTGCTCTTGCTCCCATTGGATAGAACATTCCGTATTCTGCAGCCGCTTTTGCATCTGCTTCTATTACTTCAGGATGATTACACAATCCTAAATAGTCATTAGCACTCCAGAAAATTACTTCTCTACCCTGAAATTGCATTCTAGGGCCAATAGGTCCCTCTAATCTTGGGAAAATAAAATAGCCTTCACCATAATCTGCAAATTGTCCAAGTGGTCCTGGATTTTCTTTTATTCTTTCAAAAATATCCAACATTATATCGTAATTTTTAAGTAAAAAGCCTTTTTTGTAGAACACGCAAAAGGCTTTATTTGTATTGTGATTTTATTTGTTCTTATTTGATAAACTCAGTTTTGAAAACTTCGTCATAATTGTGAACACAGTTGTTCACAAATCCCTGTTCGGCCATCCATTGATCGCTGTATACTTTAGTGATATATCTGGAACCGTGGTCAGGATAGATTAAAACAATCAGGTCATTTTCTGTGAGCTCATGAGATTTTGCATACTGCATGAGTCCTTGTGTTACAGCTCCGGTAGTATAGCCACCCATGATCGCTTCTTTCAAAGCAATTTCGCGGGTTCGGTATGCTGACATTTCATCATTTACCCTTACAAATTCATCTACCTTGTCAAAAAGCAGGGCAGCAGGGATGAGGTTCTTACCCATTCCTTCAATCTGATAAGGATGTACATCTTCTTTGTGAATTTCTCCAGTTTCATGATAGCTTTTTAGGATAGACCCATCTGCATCTACTCCGATGATCTTGATATCTGGATTTTTCTCTTTCAAAAACTTGGCTGAACCCGACAGCGTACCTCCGGTTCCGGTGCAGGCAAAAAGGTGAGTAATCTTACCTTCTGTCTGTTCCCAGATCTCCGGACCTGTAGTCTGATAGTGGGCATCAATATTAAGCTCGTTAAAATATTGATTGATGTAAATAGAATTAGGAGTTTCCTGAGCGATTCTTTTAGCTACTTCATAATATGATCTTGGATCATCCGCCGGAACATTGGCCGGGCATATATACACCACAGCACCCAATGCTTTCAGATAAGCAATTTTTTCTGGTTTTGTTTTATCACTTACTGCAAGAATACATTTATATCCCTTAATAATACATACCATCGCAATAGAAAACCCAGTATTCCCGGAAGTAGTTTCTACAACTACAGAATCTTCTTTTAAAAGGCCTTTTTTCTCTGCGTTCTCTATAATATGAAGTGCGATTCGGTCTTTAGTGGAATGTCCAGGATTATATGATTCTAACTTGGCATAAACGGTTGCTGGAATATCTTTTGTAACAGTATTTAGCTTCACCATAGGAGTATGTCCTATTAGGCCAAGAATATTATCGTAAACATTACTCATTATTTGTTATTTTCAATAAAAATCTGACTGCAAAAATACAAAAAAATAAATAATTACTAAACTTTTGTTTGATTTCTAGGGCATAGTTTTGTAAAACTTATTTTCGTATTTACAGTTTTGACAGGTGTATATTCGCAAATACTACGCCAAAATTTTTAAATTTTGTTAAAACCCGCATAAAATAAGATAAAAGCCTTATTTTCGCATAATTGATTTAATACTATGAAAAATTGGACTTTTAGGCAATGGAACACCGTTTCAGGATGGGTGATTTTCGTCATTGCGTTTTTCACGTACTTGTCCACCATAGAACCCAATTTCAGTTTTTGGGATTGTGGCGAGTACATTTCTTCTGCAGTAAAACTTGAAGTAACGCACGCTCCCGGAGCTGCTTTATTCCAGATAGTGGGTGCCGTGGCAGCCATTTTTGCATTAGGGAAAGGCGAAAATTATTCTATCGTGATCAACGCGATGTCTGCATTGTTCAGTGCGCTGACTATTTTATTTTTGTTTTGGACGATCACTCACTTTGTGAGAAGACTTCTGAACAAAGATTTTGATGAAATTACAAAACATCAGGAAATCTCTATTTTATTTGCCGGAGCGATAGGAGCACTTTGCTTTACGTTCTCAGATACATTCTGGTTCTCGGCAGTAGAGGGAGAGGTTTACTCCATGGCTTCCATGTTTATCGCGCTTTTGGTCTGGTTAATCACCAAATGGGAGAATGAATATCAGGCGGGAGACAGTGAAAGATGGATTATTCTTATTTTCTTTGTTTTAGGACTTTCTGTGGGAGTGCATATGATGTGTATGCTGGCTATCCCTGCAGTATGTCTGGTATATTATGCAAGAAATTATAAGTTTACCTGGAAAAATTTTATCTGGGCAAACCTTATTACACTGGGGATTTTGATTATTGTTTTCAAAATTATTTTCCCTTTAATTATGACCATGTTCGGAAGACTTGAAATTTTCTTCGTGAATGGTCTTGGACTTCCTTTCCATTCTGGGACAATTGTAGCCTTTATTTTGATGGTAGCAATCTGCTATTTCTTAATCAAGTACGCAAGAAAGGCAAAGAAAAAAATCTATCAGACGGCTGCATTATCTGTAGTTTTCATGATGATCGGATTCTCTTGCTGGATGGTTATTCCAATCAGAGCCAATGCTAACCCGCCGATGAACCTTAATGACCCGGATACAGCTATTGGTATGTTGGATTATTATAACAGAGAACAATACGGTGACTGGCCAACAATCTACGGACAGAATTACACGGCATTCCTTGATGCGAACGGAATTGAGAAGAATGAGGACGGAAGTTTTAAAACTCAAAAAACCGGTGAGATCTACGAAAAAGATGAAAAAACCGGAACATATAGAAAAACCGGAGACCGTTTCAATTATATATTCAACAAGTCTCAGGTAAGCTTAATGCCAAGAATGTTTAATGAGGATAAGGATGTAATGGCTAACTATATTTCAATGTATGGTGCTCCTGATTTTACATTCAATTATGCTAACGAAGACGTGGCAGACAATCCACAGGCTAAGCAGATCTTTGACGAATTGAGAGGGAAATATGAAGATAAGTCGATTACAGCTTCAGATTATCTGAAAGTAAAACCTTATAACCTGATCAACGTTCAGAAGCCTTCATTGCTTCAGAATATGGATTATTTTATTTCTTTCCAGAACGGATATTACTTTGTAAGATATCTGATGTGGAACTATGTTGGAAGACAGAATGATCTTGAAGGAAACATGGAAAGTACAAAAGGAAACTGGATTTCCGGTATTCCTTTTATCGATAATGCAAACGTAGGAAATCAGGATAAAATGCCTGCTAAATTCAAAAATGAAAGTACAGTAAAATTCTTCTTCCTTCCATTAATTTTAGGTTTGATTGGATTCTTTTTCCAATTGAACAGAGACTTCGGAAGATTCTATGCACTGTTATCATTATTTATTTTAACAAGTGTTGGTATCGTTTTCTATACAGGAGTAAAACCTTTCGAACCTAGAGAAAGAGATTATGCAATGGTAGGTTCATTCTATGCATTTGCGATCTGGATTGGTATGGGAGCCGGAGCAATTTTATGGTTCCTGCAGTCTAAAATAAAATCAAACGGAGCTAATATTGCTTTAGGAGTCGTTTTATTAGGAGTACCTTTCATGATGGGCTTCCAGAACTATAATGTTCATGACAGAAGCAGCAGATATACAGCTTACGATTATGCGTATTCAGTTTTAAAATCATTACCGAAAAACGATATCCTTTTCGTTTACGGAGATAACGATACTTACCCGGTTTGGGCAATCCAGGAAACAGAACAATTCAGAGATGATGTGAAGGTCGTTAACTTTACTCTTGCTTCAACTCCTTGGAATCTTGATCAGGTAAAAAGAAGAACTTATAATGCTATGGGAATCCCTAGCCAGTTGACACACGAAGATTACAGAGATGGTGTAAACGATCAGATCTATATGATGAAGAAAGAAGATTGGGAAGGTGTTTTCTCTATGTTGAAAGAACAGGGAGCTCCGGAAACACAATTCCAGTCGTTCAGAAAATATCTTACTCAGGATTCTTTAACGTTAAAACAAGCTATTGAATTTATTAAATTCAAATCCCCTGAGAAAGACGAATTGTTGAAAATGTACTTCGGAGAAGAGAAATTTGAAAAATACAATATCCTTCCGGTAAACAAATTCATTCTTCCTGTAAATAAAGAAAATGCTTTAAAAGCAGGAATCATCAACAAAGAAGATCTTCCGAATGTTGCGAATCAGATTATGATTACTTACAAAGGGAATACATTATATAAGAATAACCTGATTCTGATGGATCTTTTGGCCAATTTCGACTGGAAGCGTCCAATCAACTTCTCATCAGGAGGTATCTATGACAGTGAAAACATTTTCTATCTGAACGATTATCTTCAGTTTGACGGATTCAGTTACAGATTAATTCCTATTCAAACGCCTCCAACAGCTGATGGAGATATGGGTAGAGTAGATGCCAATTCTCTTTATAATGTAGTAAAAAACTTCAGATGGGGGAACTTCAAAAACTTAAATGCTCACTTTGATGAAACGGCTACTTCCAATATCATCAGCTACAGAATGTCAGCGAGCAGAGCTGCAGCAGCACTTGCTTTGAGCGGACAGAAAGCTAAAGCATTGGAAATTCTGGATCTTGCCGCCAAGGAAATACCTGCTGAGAAATACAACGACCCTCGTTCATTAAGCTCAATTGTATCAGGATACATTATCGCAGGTCAGGAGCAGAAAGGTCTTCAGCTTGCTGAGGTTCTTAAAAAAGGAATCTTTGAAGAGTATGATTATTATTTAAGCCTTTCCAAAGCAGACCAAAGCTACCTGAGAAGACAAATGAGAACAAAGCCGATGGAATATTCTCTTGTTGTAGCTGCAGTAACGGATGCTTACACGAAGATCGGACAGAAAGAAAAAGGATATGCTTATCTGGTAAAATCCATAGAGCCGATTGATAAAAAGTTCAATGTATTTATCAAAGATCTTCAGGAAATGGGTAAAGATAAAGCGATGAAAGAATCGGAAAATGTTCAGCAGATCACACCATTCTATCAGTATTTATTTGATGTCATGGAACCTTATGATTCTACTTATTCAAAAGAAAAAGAAAATCAGATAACCACTGCGATTATCAAAGCAACAAAATAAAATATTGTAAAACGGGACTTCGGTCCCGTTTTTTTATTATTGGGAATCCTGAATATTAAGGTTATATTTGTGAAGTTAAAAATACATAATGGCTGAAACAAAAAATAGCAGGTTCCCAATCTATGCTGTAATTGCAACAGTTGCTTTTAAGCTTCTTTTTTTACTGACACATTATATTCAGGAAGATGCATTTATTACCTGGAGAGTGGCTCAGAATCTATTGGATTATGGAGTAATTGGTTTCAATGGAGACACCAAAATTTCTGCGTCTACTACTCATCTGTATGTTTTTGTGTCTTACTTTTTCAATCTTGTTTTTGGAAAAGAAAATTTTATTGAACCTCTTTTGATTTTCAATTCCATTCTGTTTACAATAGGAACTTTACTGCTTTCTCATTTGGTTCTTAAAAACCCATGGCATAAAGCTATTTTTATATTTCTGGTGGGTATTTTACCGCCAGCCATTAAAATCTCAATTCTCGGAATGGAGTACGGAATCCTGTTTTTCCTGGAAATGGCGTTCCTGTATTACGGGTTCCATAAAGGGAAGAAATGGGTAGTAACGTTTCTTCCGGTTTTAATCATGTTTACAAGGATTGATACTGTGATATTCCTGGGAATTGTATTTCTTGTAGATCTATGCTGGAACAGAAAAATAAGATGGAATTATATTTTTGGCGGAATTCTGGGCGTTTTGTTAACGGTTGCTTTCAACTGGTTTTACTTTGGTGAGCTGGTGAATAATACCATTACGGCAAAAAAACTGCTTTACAGTGAAAATTTCACCATCCAGCAACATATCGGTTACTTTTTTAAGAGTTTCGGGAACTTCTGGGGAATGCTTAAAGTTCCTGGAGATTTTAATCCTATGACTGTTGTTATCTTAATTTTTGAACTGCTTTGCTTTATTTATCTGATCAGACAAAGAGAAAAGAGAAACTATTTTTTATGGATGATCTTTATTTTTGGATGGGCAAAACAGATTATTTTTCTTTCTCAGAAAAGCCTTTTCGACTGGTATTACTGGGTACCACAGCTGCTACTTTTCGTTCCTGTTCTTATTTTTGTATTGGAGCAGAAAGAGAGGAGAAACCTATGGCTGTCATTACTGGCTATATTCTATATTTTCCCTATGCTTGTTTTCCAGACTGTTCACTGTATTGCAACGGGGAACGGAGAATGGAACTACCGTAGAACGATTGGAACATTTTTAAATCAATATGAAAAAGACAAAAATCAGTGGATTTTACTGGAGCCGGCTGGTTATGTTCCTTATTTTTCAGGTTTAAAAACAATTGATGAGGTTGGATTGGTAGACAAGCAGATCCAGGATGAAATTAAAAAGGACAAAGTGAATTACTGGATCAATACGGTAAAAACAAGAAAACCGAAATATCTGCTTTCCTACCAAAATATCTATGAAGGAAATAATGCCAATTCTTTGTATTACCAAACCCATTATAAACTTTTAAAGGAATTCAGAGTGAAGGACCACCTGAAAAGTGACAATAAGATTTTAGAAAAAATTTACCACTTGAAACCTTCCGGAACAGACTATAATTTGTACATTAGAGTTGATTAAAGGATTGAAAAATTTAAAGATTTAAAGATGACAATAGATTCGTTAGAGCCTTAATAACTCTTTCACTCAAATACTCTTAAACCCAAATACAATCACCTGCTACCTATTATCTAAAAACTAAAACCTAAAAAAAATGAAATACTGTGCTTTTCTCCGCGGTGTCAACGTAAAAGGAACCAATATGAAAATGGCTGATGTCTGCCAGGTTTTTAAAGATGCCGGAATGAAAGATGTGAGTTCAATATTAGCTTCAGGAAATATTGTTTTTTCTTCAGATAAAAATGCTTTGGATCTAAAGAAAATTCTTGAAAAAGCAATGTCTGATCATTTTTCTTATGAAGCTTTTTTATTTATAAAGTCCCAGGAAGAAACACAAATTTTCTGGAACAGTATTCCTTTTGAAAAAAGTGACGATCTGCATATTTATGCTTTTGTTGGAAATCCAGGAGTAGAAAACGTTTTAATGGGAGAGTTTGAAGCTGCCTCCAGAGCTGAGAATGAAAGAGCTGAAATCGTTAATGAAATTTTTTATTGGCAGGTACCCAAAGGTAATACCTTAGATTCTGTATTTGGAAAGGTTTTAGGAAAAAAAAGCCTTAAAGATCAGATGACAAGCAGAAACATCAATACTTTTGAGAAGGTTCTGAAAAAAATGGACTAAAAGGCTTTTTTAACGCAGTAGATAATGACAATATGATATTTTTTGAAGAAATATTTATTCTCCTTTTTCTACACGTTTTAAGTCTTCGTTGTCTTTCGTGTTGAATTTGAAATTCTGGAAATCTTTATCTTTTGATGTTTCCAATTCAAAGCTTTTTAATTCTGCTATTTCAATTTTCAGATTTTCTCCGGTAAAGTTAAGCACATGTCCGCCATACTTTTTATCTGTGGAAAGAAAATGAAAATGAAAACCTTTTACATTTATCCCGCTGAGATATTCAGGAAGATAATAACCTATCAATACTCCTTCTTTTTCCGAAAAATCAAATGTTTTTTGAGTATCAAATATAGAAGTTAAAACAGGAAATGGTTCATTTTTCACAGGAGGGAATGCTCTTGTTTTGATATGATTAAATTTTCCGGATACTTTAATGGCATACATTGCATTTTTATGGGAAAGAGTTTTGCTTATTTGCTCTAATAATGATTTACCATCTGTCTTCTTTTCAATCACAAAACCGGCATTCGGTTTGAAAAAAGTGACAAAAGATAAAGAGGTTTTAAACTCATTTCCGGGTTCTATCGTTTGTCCTGTTGCTTTAGTCTGGTAAACCTTTCCATCCATTATTGTCAGTTCACCATCCAGTAAATCTGGGGCACCCAGGCCGAAATCGCCTTTCAGTTTTAAATCTTTTAAAGGAAGGGTCCCTTTATAGATTCCACCTACAAATGCATCTGCAATTCCATATTGGTAAAGTCTGTTGTTGTGTGACATGATATTTTGGGATGTAGAAATAGTATTAATAGCCTGTTGTGCATTACATTGAATGAATGGCATATAGAAAAATAGAAAACAAAGTTTATTCATAAGGTTATCCTTTATCTTTGTCCGCCAATCGCAAGACCTCCGTCCACGAGAATGCTTTCTCCTGTTATAAAAGATGCTGCTGGGCTGCTTAACCATACAACCAGTTCGGCAACCTCTTCAGGAGAAGCAAATCTGCCTATAGGAGCATGTTTTTTATAAGGCTCTATGGCTGTTTCACTATTTTCTCCCGGAAAAAAACGGTCAAACATTGGAGTGCGGATATAACCTGGCTGAATGGCATTGATGCGAATATTTTCTGCTGCTGTTTCCACGGCAAGCGCTCTTGTTAATCCATCCAATGCTGCTTTGCTTGCAGAATACACTCCGGATCCGGAACTGGCACCTCTTGCCAGCCATGAAGAGGTATTAACGATAGTTCCACCTGTTCCTTGTTTTTTAAACTGCTCAATCTCATACTTGCACGCAAGCCAGACCCCTTTTGTGTTGATACCAATTACCTTATCAAATTCCTCTTCCGGAGTTTCATCAATAGGAGAAAAACTACCTTCAATTCCGGCATTGTTAAAAGCAATATCTAAAGTTCCAAAATGCTTTAAAGTTTCACTGATGAGATGCTGCATTTCATTGCTATTTGAAACATCGGTCTGTACGAATCGAATATCAAGGCTTATCTGTTGTAATATTTCCAGTGCTTTATTTCCTTCTTCCTGTCTTCGGCCTGCAATAACTACTTTTGCACCGTTTTTTAGGAACAGTTTTGCTGCTGCTAAACCAATACCTGTCGTGCCACCAGTAATAAGAGCTGTTTTTCCATTTAAAATTTTGTCTGTCATTGTCTTATGATTTTAATAAGACGAAGGTAGGAGTATGGGAAAAGAACAAGTTGTGAAGAACAAACAGAAAGTTATGAAATTGAAATAATTTTCTTTCTGAATTGATTCGGAGAGTCTCCTGTCTGTTTTTTAAAGAAAAAAATAAAATTTGAAGGGTGCTCAAAGCCAAGACAGTAGGCAATTTCATTGATATTCCAGTCACGGAATTGTAATAGTGACTTTGCTTCTTTAATCATACGTTCACTGATTAATGCAGTCGTTGTCTTACCGGTAGTTTCTTTTAAAGCTCTGTTCAAATGATTGGTATGTATATTAAGCTGCCCGGCAAATTCATTGGCATTTTTTAATGATATTGTCTGTTCCGGAGAATCAATAAAAAACTGTCTTTCCAGCAAATCTGAAAATAAGGTACTGATACGCTCAGAAGCATTTGTATGGCGGTAAAAAGAATCAGAAGGCTGCATTTTCATTGCTTCATGCATGATGATCTGTACATAACTTCTGATGAGATCATATTTA
Organism: Chryseobacterium sp. GW821-FHT04C04; assembly: GCF_059420365.1. NCBI lineage: Bacteria > Pseudomonadati > Bacteroidota > Flavobacteriia > Flavobacteriales > Weeksellaceae > Chryseobacterium > Chryseobacterium sp. GW821-FHT04C04. The sequence goes on from NZ_JBWKTO010000004.1 coordinate 626,018, forward strand.
TGAAGATAATCCGACTGGGTTTCCTGCATCATATTTTCATATACCGTTTTGAGCAGGGTGAGACTCTCATCATTTGGGAAAAATGTATGATTTCCTCCGGCTTTGAACAAGACTGATTGGGAAAGGCTTTCATTTTTAAGGGTTTGACTTACAAACTCTTCTGTAAACAAACAGAAATAGCCCGACTGATTTTCTGAGGTAGGTTCCCAGGAATAAGGAATCAAAGGATTAAGGAAAATGACAGCGGGCCTGTCTATTTGTATAGATTTATCAGCATAATTTACAATTCCCGTTCCACTTAAAATTATAGATATCTTATAAAAGTCTCTGCGGTAAACAGGCTCTAGCTGCTGGCTGCATGCAAAATCTTCTCTTCGGTACACATTAAACTGTCCCGGCTTTGCATATTCTTGGCCATGCAAAGCATAAAATTCAGATAATGTTTCTTTTGATTTCATAAGATAAAGTTATATAAATTCAAATACATTTGGATACTTATTTAGAGTATATCTATCATCAGCCATATGAATCCCGATGGAAATTAATTTTCGATTCTGAAACTTTATAAGTATTTTTACTGAACTTTTTAATTACAACAAAATGATTCAGTATTTAGATAATATTTCGCACAAAGATTCAAAAAACTTTTTCCTTATTGCCGGACCTTGTATTATTGAAGGTGAAGACATGGCATTGAGAATTGCAGAGAAAGTAATCAGCATAACAGATAAATATAACATTCCTTATATTTTCAAAGGGAGCTTCAAAAAAGCTAACAGAAGTCGTGTAGACTCTTTCACAACCATTGGTGAAGAGAAATCTCTTGAAATCCTTAGAAAAGTAGGAGAGACTTTTAATATTCCTACCACAACGGATATCCACGAAAATGAACACGCCGCTTTAGCAGCACAATATGTGGATGTACTTCAGATCCCTGCATTTTTAGTACGCCAGACTGATCTTTTGATTGCTGCTGCAGCAACCGGGAAATGTGTAACCCTGAAAAAAGGACAGTTCCTTTCTCCTGAATCAATGAAATTTGCGGTTCAGAAAGTGACGGATTCCAATAACCAGAAAGTAGCCATTATTGAAAGAGGAAATTCTTTCGGGTATACAGATCTGATCGTAGACTACAGAGGAATTCCTACGATGAGAGAATATGCTCCTGTTATTCTGGATGTTACACACTCTCTACAGCAGCCCAACCAAAACTCAGGAGTTACAGGGGGAAGACCAGACCTTATTGAAACCGTTGCCAAAGCAGGAATTGCAGTAGGTGCGGATGGAATTTTCATCGAAACACACCCTACACCGGAAACTGCTTTATCTGATGGTGCCAACATGTTAAGATTAGATTTATTAGAAGATTTGTTACAAAAATTGACAAGAATTAGAGAATCAATTTTGTAATTGTTAAAAAAACATTAATTTTAGAAATTCTAAAACATTTCTTTTGAAAAAACTAGTTTTACCGCTAAGCCTTATGGTCCCTATGCTGATTTTCTCCCAACAAAGAAAAAAGGATACGGCGACCACTAAAGTAACCGATATAGAGGAAGTTGTCTTCCAGAAAAAAGTAACAGGAAGAACCAATGACCTTACCAATGTGAGAATTTCAGCAAAAGAAGCAAAATCTGTGGCTTCTATTAATGGTGGGATTGAAGGATTGCTTAAGACGCTTCCTTCCGTAAACTCCAATACCGAGCTGTCTTCCCAATATATGGTTCGTGGTGGAAACTATGATGAAAACCTTATCTACATCAATGATATTGAGATCTACAGACCTTTCCTGATCAGAAACTCACAACAGGAGGGGATGAGTATCATCAATCCGGATATGGTGTCTGCAGTGAATTTCTCAGCAGGAGGATTTGAAGCCAAGTATGGTGATAAAATGTCTTCTGCTTTAAATATCTATTACCGTGAACCTGAAAAATTTGAAGTTTCAGGAGAGGCAAGTTTAATTGGGGGCAGACTGACAACTGGTTTGGCTTCAAAAAATAAAAAATTTACAGCCTTATTTTCCGGAAGATACAGAAATACCAATCTTGTTCTTAACACCTTAAAAGAAGATACAGATTTTAACCCAACATATTGGGATTTCCAGTCTTATCTGAATTACCATGTTAACGATAAACTCTCCATGTCATTTATTGGGTACTATTCCAAGAATGACTATGAGATGATTCCTAAGGCAAAAAGTGTTACTTTCGGAAGCCTTCAGCAGCCTATTACAGTGAATATAGGATATGCAGGTAAAGAAAATGACCAGTATAAAAATATGATGGGGACATTCTCCATGAACTATAAGCCGACAGACAAATGGAAGCTTACATTGGATGCCTTTGCTTATCAGAACAGAGAAAGAGAATATTATACAATACAATCTGCTTACGAATTGCAGACCTTTGATCCTGTGACACAGCAGCCCGTGACATCTTTCGATGTTGGTGGGCAGATAGAGCATGCAAGAAACGATTTGTTTGTAAGAACATACGGAACACAGTTCAGAGCGAAATTTTCCCCCAATGTAAATACTGATATTGAGGTTGGATTCAAATATGAGAAAGAAAACCTTAAGGATTTTACCAATGAGTGGAAACTTGTAGATTCTGCCGGATACAGCATTCCAAGACCGGAAGTGATTGATCCAAGAACAGGGACTACAGGAGATCTGAAGCTTGCTTATTATATTGCCGGGCAAAATAATATTGAACCTACAAGGCTTTCTGCATATGCGCAGTATTCTCAGAAATTCTATTGGGGAGCCAGTAAAGTATTTGTGAATGCTGGAGTACGTGTTGCCAACTGGAGTTTCAATAAAGAAACCATATTCTCTCCAAGAGTTCAGTTTGCGATAAAGCCTGACTGGGATAGTGATATGTTGTTCAAGATTTCCGGAGGAATCTATTATCAGTCTCCTTTCTATAAAGAGATCAAAGATTTAGATGGTAATTTTAATTCTAATATAAAGTCACAGCGCTCTATTCAGGTGATTCTTGCCAACGATTATGAATTCCAGATGTATGACAGACCTTTTAAGCTGACTACAGAACTGTATTATAAAAAAATGGATAACCTGATTCCATATTATATGGATAATGTAAGAATCCGTTATTCCGGGCAGAATAATTCTAAAGGATATGCGTATGGTATTGATACCAGATTATTTGGAGAATTTGTTCCTGGTGTAGATTCATGGTTGTCTGCGAGTTATGCTAGAGTATACGAAAATATTGACGGAAGGGGTGATATTCCGAGACCTACAGATCAAAGGTTGAGGTTTGCGATGTTCTATCAGGATTATATGCCGAGCTTCCCATCTATGCGTGTCAATCTTACTTTAGTATATGCAATGGGATTACCAACAGGAGCTCCTGTACTATTCAACAGCAATGGTCAGCCTGATTTTAATGCAGCTTATAATTATCAACAGACTCTTCCTTCTTATAAAAGGGTAGATTTAGGATTGACAAAAGTATTTATCGATCCAAAAGAGAAAAATAAAAGATCCGGTTTCTGGGGTAATTTTGAGGAACTGACATTAGGGGTTCAGGTTTTCAATGCATTTAATATCAACAATACGGTAGCCAACCAATGGATTACAGATTACAACAGCAATTATATGTATCCGGTTCCAGTACGTCTTACAGGACGTTTCTTTAACGTAAAACTGGAATTCAGGCTATAGAATTGATATCAAAATAAAATAAATAAAAACTTTCGATTTTTTCGGAAGTTTTTTTATTTACCCGAATTTTATAACAACATTACCAAATTTTATAACAATGCTATCATAGATATTTTTAAATTTGTCCTACCAATGAAAAAGATTCTTGCCATATTGTTTTCTATTTTCTACTTCGGTTTTTCTTCCGGAGCAGCTTTTAGCATTCATTATTGCATGAAAGAACTTGTTTCCGTGAGCCAGAAAACAAGTGATATCTGTGCTAAATGCGGTGTTAAAGACAAAAAAGGATGCTGCAAAACAGAGATCAAAATTGTAAAAGTAGATGATTCCCAAAAGTCTGATTTCCTTAAAATTGATTTTTTAAATCAGATTTCAGAAATTCCGGTAAAACATCAGTTTGCTGTTGTTGATAAGTCTTTTTCGGCCATCAAGTTTACTCAAATCCAGATCAATGCACCGCCTGAACATCAGCCGGTACCAATCTATATCAATCATTGTAATTTTAGAATTTAGAATCCGTCGGTCGTTTCTGGTATTATCAATTGTATACTGTTACGGACGGCATGTCCTAATGCATTTTCTGATGCATTACCTATTCTTTATTAAAAAACTTAATTCTAAAACTTAATTCTAAAATTTAAAACAATGAAAAAATATATCATTACAGCAGCTTTCTCTTTATTTTCCATTATTTCACTATCAGCACAATCTAAAAAGGATGCTCAGGTTTCTAAATTGTATCAGAACTATATCGCTATCAAATCAGCCTTAGCTTCAGATGATGCAGACAAAACATCAAAAGCAGCAACAGAATTCATTAAAACAGCTTCTGTTATCGACTATAAAGTAGTTTCTGAGGGGAATCTTAACGTTCTTAGAAAAGATGCTTCTGCCATTTCTGAAGCAAGAACCGTTGCGGCACAAAGAGAAACTTTTTTCAACCTTTCGGACAATATGATTGCGCTGACCAAGCAGTTTAAACTTTCTGAGAAGCCAGTGTATGTACAGTACTGCCCAATGGCGGACGGCAGCTGGTTGAGCAATGAAAAACAAATCAATAACCCATACTATGGGAAGTCTATGCTTTCATGTGGAAGTGTAAAGTCAGAAATTAAATAATTATTGTATTATTCTTTAAAACAAATAGTTGCATAGCTTGATGTGTGATTAACTTTAAGCTATGCGACTTCTAAAAAGTTCGAAATATTATGAAAAAACTAATAATGTTTCTGATGCTTTTGTTCTCTGTTTTTACCTTCACACAAACTACAAAAACATATTATACCTGTCCGATGCATGCTGAAGTGGCATCCCCAAAACCTGGAGACTGCCCGAAATGTGGAATGACTCTGGTCAAAAAGACAGTGGTTGTAAAGCCTAAAGTAGCAGTGAAACCGGAAGTGAAGACTGTTCCTAAAACGGAGACCAAGACAAAATCTGCAGAAACAAAAATAAATAAGAGTAAAGTTGATAAAAAAATAGAGGTAAAAAAGGTCAATAAAGCAAGGGAAGCTGAGAAAGTGAAAACTGTAATGCCAGCGAAAACCCAGGTTTTATCTCAATCTAAACCTCAGACTTACGCTAAAACTACCTATACATGCCCAATGCATCCTGAAGTTATTTCAGACAAGCCGGGAAAATGTCCTAAATGCGGGATGGATCTGGTAGAAAAAGATGATCATTCTCATGCAGAAACTGACAATCCGAAAGAGGAAAGTTCTGTTTTAAGACGTAATTCCGAAAATGGTAAAATAACTTTCGGTGGAAAAACCGTTCGTTATGATCTGTATGTGAAAGATACCATTGTTAATTTTACCGGGAAAAATAGGAGAGCGATAGCGATCAACGGTAAACTTCAGGCTCCGACTTTATATTTTACGGAAGGAGATACAGCTGAAATTTACCTGCACAATATGCTGAAGGAAAAAACAGGATTACACTGGCACGGAGTGATTCTTCCCAATGAACAGGATGGCGTTCCGTTCCTTACCACCAAACCTGTAATGCCGGGAGAAACCCACTTATACAAATTCAGAGTTTCCCAAAACGGAACGTATTGGTACCATTCCCATGAAGCGCTTCAGGAACAGATTGGAATGAATGGGATTCTGGTTTTCAAAAAAAGAGAAGGCGAGCCTAAAACAGAATATAACGCCGAGATTCCTGTATTGCTGGGAGATTGGAGTGATGATGACCCGATGCAGATTGCCAGAAGGCTTCATATGGCTAATACAGACTGGTATGCTGTAAAGAAAAATGCAGTACAAAGTTATTGGGAAGCCATTAAGTCTGGAAACTTCGGGACAAAAGTTCTGAATGAATGGAAGAGGATGGAAGCCATGGATGTAAGTGATGTCTATTATGACAAATTTTTGATCAACGGTGTTCCCAGTTCAGATTATTCCAGTTTAAAACCTGGGGATAAAGTAAGATTAAGAGTAGCAAACGGAGGTTCCTCCACTTATTTCTGGCTGAATTATGGAGGTGGAAAAATAAAAGTAGTAGGAAATGATGGGAATGATGTGGTTCCGGTAGAAGTGGACCGTTTGATTGTTGGGGTTTCCGAAACCTATGATATTGAAGTTACTATTCCTGAAAATAAAAGTTTTGAATTCAGAGCGACTTCAGAAGACAGGATAGGACATGCTTCTCTTTGGCTGGGTTCCGGTGAAAAGGTAGAAGCACCCAATCTTCCGAGATTAATGCTTTTTGAAGGAATGAAAATGATGAACGGAATGATGGAAATGAGCGGGAATATGAAGCCAATGAATATGACGATGGGAAATCAGATGATGGATATGAATGAAGTAATGTACCCGGAGTTGTCTGAAAACCAAAGAAAAACTACGGCAAAGCACATCAATGAGATGATGGGAGTAAAAACGAAAGATGATAAGAATGAAGATCATTCTCAACATTCCGGAATGGATATGAAAGAGGAAAAAACGATCAAGAGATTGTCTTACAATATTTTAAAATCTCCTGAGAAAACAATTCTTCCAACAGACAGTATTCGTGAAATGAAATTTACGCTGGAAGGAAATATGAACCATTATCTGTGGACACTGGATAATAAAACTGTAACGGAAACAGATAAAATTCTGATCAAAAAAGGAGAAGTTCTTAGAATTAAAATGTATAATAATTCAATGATGCGCCACCCAATGCACCTCCACGGTCATGATTTCAGATTAATTAATTCAAAAGGAGAGTATTCGCCATTGAAAAACGTAGTGGATATCATGCCTATGGAGACGGTAACAATAGAATTTGCTGCCAACCAGGATGGGGACTGGTTTTTCCACTGTCATATTTTATACCATATGATGGCGGGAATGGGAAGAATCTTCAGTTATGAAAACTCTAAACCTAATCCACAGCTTCCGAACAGAAAACTGGCCTGGAAAAACTTTATACAGGATAATAAAATGACCAGTTCTATGGCAATGCTGGATGTAGCAAGCAATAAGATTCATGCAGAAACCATGACGATGTTCGGACCGAGATGGGCCAACCTGAATGAGTTTCATTCCAACTGGAATTTTGATCATTTCGAAGGAAGTGCAAAAGTAGGACGTTTCTTAGGGAAATTCCAATGGGCGCTTCCTTATGCAGGAATCAGAGTTCAAAAAAATCATGAGATCATGGAGAGAAAGATGGCTGAAGATATGGGAACGGATTTTCATGGTAAAAAGACCTGGTTTGGACAGCAGAAAGCTTCAAAAAACAAATTAGCTTTTATGGTGGGTATGCAGTATGTACTTCCCATGTTGATTACCGCTGATGCAAGTGTTGACCAAAACGGAAAAGTACTATTAGAACTGAGCCGTGAGGATATCCCGCTTTCCAGAAGATTGAGAGGAAATTTCAGTGTAAACTCCGATGGCGAATTTTCTACGGGAATACGATATATCGTTCAGAAATGGTTTTCGCTTTCCGGAAATTATGATAATGAAATGGGCTGGGGTGCAGGTGTTACTTTAACCTATTAAATAAAACAATAGAATTTTTATAAAATTAATTAGCAAAACAATGAAAAACATAGTAACCGTTCTTTTAGTAGGAGGTCTTTTATACTCATGTACTAAAAACAATTCCTCAAAAAAGGAAACAAAAGCTGATCTTAAAATCGAGAAAGAATCATCCGTAGCATCCGCACCGCTAAAGGCAGATAATGATTCGGAGAAAGATAAAAAACAATCAACAGTTTCTTCAGTATTTTCAATAAAACAGATTATTGAGAACTATCTTCCTTTAAAAAATGCTTTAACGAAGGATGATTCTAAAACAGCCTCAGCAGAAGCTAAAAAACTATATTCTGTCTTAAAAAAGCAGGATGTAAGTAAACTAAGTCCCGAAGTAAAAGATATTTTGGAAAGTGCCGCAGAAAATGCAGAACATATAGGTGAAAAATCTGACGATATAGCCCATCAGAGAGAACATCTGCTGTCCCTGAGTAATGATATTACTGATTTAATAAAAGAAAAGGGAACTGACGGATTAAAATTGTATCAGGATTTCTGTCCTATGTATAATAATGGAAAGGGCGGAATCTGGATCAGTGAGTCGGAAGAGATTGTCAATCCATATGAAGGGCAAAAAATGATCAACTGCGGATCTATAAAAAAAGTATTTTAAACTTGTAAAAAGAAATGAACCGATACGTGAAAAACATATTGTTAGGGTTTGTTCTAATTTTTTTACTCATTCAGATCATTCAGCCTGTCCGTAATATTGATTATGGGCAGGTTTCTTCAACAGATATTTCAAAGGTTTACAAGCTTCCTAAGAATGTGCAATCTATTCTTACAAATTCCTGCTATGACTGTCATAGCAATTCTACTCATTATCCATTATATTCCTATATACAGCCTTTAAGTTATTATCTTGAAAAGCATATTAAAAAGGGAAAAGAAGAATTGAATTTTAATGAATGGAGTAGTTACAGCCGTCGTAAACAGGTCAATAAATTAAATTCTATTGCCAATCAGATACAACAGAAGAAAATGCCGCTTACCTCTTATACTTATCTTCATCCGGAAGCTAAACTTTCCGAAAAACAGATAGAAGAAATGGTTCGTTGGATAGGGCTGATGCAGGCTGAAAATAAAAAATAAAACTTAAAAAACAAAGCCATCTCATTTCCATGAGATGGCTTTGTTTTTATTATACAGAAACTTTATTTAGAAGCTCCTGCAGTTTTTTCGCTTTTCGCCGGAGTATAAGTAACTTTTGAAATATCAACAGTCATTTCCTTCAAACGTTTTGCCACATTTTCAGGCATTTCTTTTTGGTATCTTCCTCCAATTACTTCTGAAAGGAATTTCTCTGTTTCAGCATACATTGCCATGCTGTTCACTGGTTTACGGAATCCGTGGCCTTCATCATCGGCAAGGATGTAATTTACCTTTTTACCTTTATCACGAAGGGCAATCACAATCTGGTCCGCTTCAGCTTGTTTTACTCTCGGGTCATTTGCTCCCTGAACGATTAGTAATGGCTTATTGATTTTATCTACACTGAATAACGGACTGGCATCATGCATACGTTTTTTTCCTTCTTCAGTTTTAGGATCACCTACCATTCCGTAAAGGAAGGCACGTGCAGCTTCCCAGTAAGCAGGAACAGAATCCAATAAAGTAAACAGGTTGCTTGGTCCTACAATATCTACTCCGGCAGCATATACATCAGGCGTGAACGCTAACCCTGCCAGCGTTGCATATCCACCATAGCTTCCTCCCATGATAACGACTTTGTTTTTGTCTGCAATTCCTTGATTAATAAGGTATTTTACGCCCCATGTAATATCATCCTGCATCAGTTTTCCCCACTGGAGATCTCCGCCATTCTGGAACTTTTTACCATATCCGCCACTTGCTCTGAAGTTAGGCTGTAATACTGCATATCCTCTGTTGGCTAAAAACTGTACTGTAGAGTTGTATCCCCAGTAATCTCTTGGACCTTTTGGACCTCCGTGAACTAAAACTACTACAGGAATATTTTTTCCGGTTGATCCCACAGGTAATGTCAGGTATGCCGGAATTTCAAGTCCGTCACTGCTTTTATAAGTAATAGACGTCATAGCAGCCAGATACTTTTCAACTTTTTTCAATTCTGTTCTTGGAGTATACTGAAAAATAAGCTGTTTGGTTTTTGCATCAAAGAAATACGCTTCGGAAGCATATTTGTCACCTCCAACAGCAACTAAAAATTTAGAATAATCATTGGTTGAGCTTGAAAAATTAACTTCTCTTCCCGGGAATTTACTTTGCAGAAATTTATAATTAGCTTCCCATGTTTTATCTTTCCAGTAGTACTCTGTTTTATCTCCGGTATAAGAGGTATAGATCATCTTTCTGGTATTTCTGTCCAGGGACAACCCTCCAAAATCTACTTTATCTTTGGGATCGCTTTCTATTTTTGTAATCTGCTTGGTTTTCGGATCCATCAGAAATAAGGTAGATTTGTCAAGATTCCCTTTGTTGGTTACCAGGTAGAATTTAGAATTATCTTCATTCCAGTTTGAGATATAAGCACTTTCCGTTACCAAAGTCTCATAAATAGGAGTGAGTTTATCTCCTTCTTTATAAAAAAACTGGGTAGTTCCTTTATCATCCGTTTTGGACAACACTCTTAATTTCTCATCCCAGTCAAACTCATAACTTGTGATACGGTCTGTATTTTCAAAAATCTTTTTCAGCTCGCCTGTAGAAATTTTCAATGAATACAAATCATGCCACGCTTTATCACGGTTGTTCAGTCCAATCATCAATAAGTCAGGATTTTTTCTGCTTACCATGTAGATTTGGGCAGTTACATCTTTAAGAGGGGTTATATTCCTAGACTCAGGAACTCCGCTCGTGACTTTTGCCATGGGATCTACGGCAAAAATATTCATGTTTTCATCCCCATTACCATCTTTTACATAAAGAATATACTTCCCGTCTTCTGACCAGAAATATCCGCTCATCGGTCGTTTACTATCCGTTAATGGGCGGGCTTTTTCAAAAGGTTCATCAATTTTTTTTACCCATATATTCATGATGCCTCCGTATTCTTTTGTAAAAGAGATCCATTTTCCATCCGGGCTCAGCTGTCCTCCGGCAATTTCCGGGTTTCCAAAGAATAAACCTCTGTCCAGTACCGGCACCTCCTGTGCTCGTGCTGTATGAACTCCTATGAATAAGAGCAATACATAAAAGATTTTTTTCATGTTGTAATTTTTGGTTGTTATTAATAAATCGAATATAATTTTTTTACATTTTATCTTTTCTTAAAAACGTAATCTCTACATTTCCAGTTCTATAATCTTTTTAGCCATTTTCTGATTCATACTTTCCGGAATTAAGCCCATGAGGAAATTACGAAGAGAATTTCCTCTTTCCCATTGAGAAACCTTTCCGATAGTCCGGCTTGTATTGACAATATAATCTACTTTTTTTCGTCTGATGCTTTGAAACGCTTCAAAAATGGTATTGAAATCCTGGCTCTTTTCCAGCAGCTTTCCAATAATATAAGCGTCTTCAATAGCCTGGCAGGCACCTTGCCCCATATTAGGAGTCGTTGCATGGGCGGCATCTCCGATCAGGCATAGATTTTCAGAATACCATTGAGGAATAGGAGCGAGGTCGGAAATGGTGTTACAAATAATATTTTCGCTTGCTGTAGCTTCAATAAGTTGTAAAACTAAAGGATCAAAATCATTAAAAATCTCCGCGATTTCAATAGATCTCCCGAAACTTTTCTCGTTGACACAAGCATACCAATACACTTTTTTGTCAGAAATTTTCACAAATCCAAAACGTTTTCCCTTTCCCCATATTTCAAAAGCTTCCTGGTGATGTCTTTCAGGCAGATCGAAATCCAGCAGACCACGCCAGCATTTCTGACCTGAATTCCTGATCGTTCCGGTTTTTAAAATCTGATTTCGGATAGGGGATTTTATACCATCGGCTCCAAAAATGATCTGACTTTCAATTTGATTTCCGTTTTCAAAATCCAGGATATAGTTTTCTCTCTTTTCTATTTTTTGTAATGAATGATTGAGTTGAATGGTATCAGGAGATAAGTTTTCAGCCAGAATTCTTTGAAGCTCTGCCCGGTGAATGGCAACATTACAGGAATTGTACTGAGCTTCCAGTTTCAGAATTTCCGTTTTGGAGATAGGCTGTAAGGATTCATTGGTGATAACAATCCTGTGAACTTTATTTCCCGCATTTTCAATCTTCACTTTTAAACCCAATGTATCAAAAACCTGCATCGCATTTACCGCCATCATGATTCCGGCTCCTACAGGTTTTATTTCAGGAGCAGCTTCATAGATCGTGAAATCATACTGATGCTGTTTCAGTATATTTCCGAGGGTAAGTCCTCCGATTCCTGCTCCGATGATTGAAATGGTGTTCATAAAGATTGGGTTTTTTGTTGTCTGTTGTAAGACGCTGGAATTTTATATTTAATAAACTTTCACTCTGCTATTTTAATTTATAACGTTAAAATATAGCTTTCCGATACCTTTTTAAAGCCGTATTTACTAAAAAAGTTGTGAGCTCCATGATTGTTGACCCCGCTTTCCAGCAAGATAAAACTGATATTCCAGCTTTTGGATTCCAGAATGGCTTTCTCCAAAAGTTTGCTTCCAAGAGATTGACCTCTTACAGACTGGTCCAGAAGCATATCCTCTAAAATAGCATACTTTTTAAAAGGGCTGTTGATTACATTGAAAACCATCATTCCGACAATTTCTCCGTTTTCATTTTCTGCAATCAGAATATTCAGCTTGGAACTGCCGTCAGAATTAAAATCTGTAATCAGCTGTTCGGTCAGAATCACTTCAAGATCCGGATTCCAGTGGTGTGTATCTATAGCTCTGCCAGACATCATTTCGCCATGGGAGATATAAGAATCTGTTTTATGGGTAATAAAAAAGTCTACCAGCTCTTTGATGCGGGCTTTATCGGTAAGCCATTTTGTAGTATATTTCATGAGGTGTAATGGTATTTATTGTAATTTTTTCAGTTCTTCCAGCAGTGTATTTTGTTTATTGATGAATTGAGTGAGGCTATCCGTTTTCAAAGGATGAGCACTCTGATATTTTTCAATTTCTGGAAGAGTTTTTCTGATTTTGAATACGATGTAATGATCACGAATAGCCGCATTATTTTTTCTGATTTTATCAATTAAATCTTTAATGGTTTGTGTTTTTAAGTTATACCGATTAGAACTAGCCTTAATCTCTTGCTCAATCTGCTTTTTAGTGATAGAATCAGTTACTGAATTTGACAGGGCCACAGCATCACTATAATACGTTTCTGATTTGCCTATTACATTATCATATTCGGCAATCGTCTCTTCGGTTTCTTTATTAATAGCTTCTATTTTTTGGTCGAGTTCCTGTAAAGGTTTATTATTTTTTAAAAGTTCATCATAAATTTCGTGAACAAGATTTCCATAAGATCGGGTATTTTTCTTAATAGAAGTGGAAATTGAAGATTCTGCGTTGTCAACAGCATTTTCTACGGCCGCATGTTTTTTGGTAGAATTTTCTTTGCAGGAAAGCAGCGATAAAGCTATTGCCGAAGCGAAAAGTATTTTTTTCATAGTATGTTTTATTGGGGTTTATAATATATATCATATCCCGGCAACTAAAGATAATCATTTAGGATTTGTCATCAATAATGACTGGATATGATTTTAATTAGTTGAACAAACGTTGAAAATTGTTACAATAGCTTATAAGATTGAAAGTAAATCAATCTTTTTTATTTAAAATCTGTAAAATTATAATTATATGGGCTTTATCCCCAGCTTTTAAACTTGTCATGCATTATTTCTGCAATCTCGTTTACTCTTTTCTGAGCTATTTCATTATCCTCTCTGTATTCCATAGGTATTTTGTCATAGTCCATAACTTCATCGTTAGACAGAAATCCTTTTTAAATGATTTAATACTCTAAAGATCATATGGTCCATACGCCAGCAAATAGAAGGCTCCATGTTTTGCATTTCATCAGTTTTTATTCCTTTCGTTTCACCGCCGACCCATAAACTTCTATCAAATACGAAAGTAATGTCCTTATAATTTGACTCAGATTTGTCATATTCAGGATTACTGAACAGTATTTCCCATCTTGGAATACCTGCTGCGAAGCGCATACTGCAAAATATGGGCTGGAATAATCTCTTGCTTGTATCTACATCAGAAATATTTTTTGGAGGCTCGGTGTAAAAATGGTCAAAAATTTCAATAAGATGACCTAAATTGGGTTTAATAAATTCAATATAACGGGCAATAACAAATCCATTTTCATTCGATTGGCTGATGGAAGGAATATAAAACAGATCACCTGGTTTTGGCTTCATTAATGACTTCATTATACAATATTTTAATATGAATATGTGGATATTTATAAAAAAACGGAGCCTGAAAACAGACTCCGTATAAAATTTTTTACGCTAAAATTATTTACCTAGATAAGATTTAAGGATCTTGCTTCTGGTATTGTGTTTTAGTCTCTTAATTGCTTTTTCTTTGATCTGACGAACTCTCTCTCTTGTAAGATCGAAAGTCTCACCAATTTCTTCTAAAGTCATTGGGTGTTTTCCGTTCAGTCCGAAGTATAATCTTACTAAATCAGCCTCTCTCGGCGTCAAAGTATTCAATGCTCTTTCGATCTCGATTTGTAGAGATTCAAGCATCAGATCTTTATCTGGACTTGGAGATTCTCCTGAACGCAATACATCATAAAGATTAGAATCTTCACCTTCTACTAAAGGCGCATCCATAGACAGGTGTCTTCCGGAGTTTTTCATAGATTCTTTAATATCTTCCTCGCTCATATCAAGAACTTCAGCCAATTCTTCCGGAGAAGGTGGTCTTTCATTTTCCTGTTCAAGGTGAGCGTATGCTTTATTGATTTTGTTGATAGAACCAATTTTGTTCAATGGTAGTCTTACAATTCTTGACTGCTCGGCCAATGCCTGTAAAATTGATTGACGGATCCACCATACTGCATAAGAGATAAATTTGAAACCTCTAGTTTCATCGTACCTTTTTGCCGCTTTCATTAGTCCTAAGTTACCTTCATTGATCAAATCGGGTAAAGAAAGACCTTGATTTTGGTATTGCTTAGATACAGAAACTACGAAACGAAGGTTGGCTTTGATTAATTTCTCCAGTGCGGCTCTATCGCCAGCACGTATTTTTTGTGCCAATTCTACTTCTTCGTCCGCAGTGATCAGTTCCACTTTACCAATTTCCTGCAAATACTTGTCTAATGAAGCAGTTTCCCTGTTGGTAACCTGCTTAGTGATTTTTAATTGTCTCATTTATTTTATCCTCAAAAAAAGAGTTACTATAATATATACGTATGAAAAGGTAAAAAGGTTACACGAGGTAGAATCTTTTTTGTACAATGTACACCATAAAATGTGTTAATGTTTTTATGAATTTTTTTAATTGGTTGATAACAAGTGTATTGGTGTTGTTTTTTATTGAAAATTAAAATGTTTTTTAATGGTAAAAGAATTAATATTCCGGATACTTTGTTATAGATGACATAGAGTTTTTATAATGACTAGACCTTAAACCCCATATCTTAAACAAAAAAAACGGAACCGAAGCCCCGTTTTTTTTTATATTATTTTAAATAATTTTCAACTAAAAAAGTTCGTTTAAAACTTTTGCCAGTCTCAATCCTCCATATAGAAGCTGTCTTTCCATCGTATCGTTGAACTTATACTGGTAGTCATAAGATAATTTAGAATCGTTAGGAGTCTGTGCATAGATTTTGTTGGCGATTTTATGAGAATCATATAACCAATCTTCTAATGTCCCGGACTGGATCTGTGCTACTTCTTCTTTAGATTTGATGTCTAAAAGTTTAGAATATTCTGTATAGCTGTATTTTTGAGAGTCTACCAATTTTCCGTCCCAAACTGAGTGTAAATTGGTTTTTTCCCCGAAATAGGTAACATTGATCTTGTTTCCACCCAAATCTTCCGCTCTTCCTACGTGTAGGGGCTGTGCGAGGTCTCCCATAATGTGGATAAGGAAGATTAAAGCAATTTTTCTGTCTTTTTCAGACGTGTTTTTGTCTTTGATCTGGCTGGACAGTGTGTTTACCTGTGTATAAAGGCTTGGTCCTGCCTGTGCTTTTAAGTTTTGTTCAAAAGCTTTAAAGTCAGTTTGTGGATCAATGTTTACATAATGCCACGATGAAGCCTGCTTCCATGCACCTGTTGTATCAGATTTGATAAAATCCGGCCAGTTTGCCCAGTAAGCCAGGCGCTCTTTTCCCATCATCTTTTTAATTTCTCTTCTTGCCTTGCGGGAAAGATGGTTTTCTGCAATGTCTGCAATAACCCTGTGTCCCGTTAATCCCCACGCATAAGAATAAAGTGAAGAGGCCATGAATGCTAAAATCAGAATTTTAGAATAAATACTTTTCATTTTGAATAACAATTTTCAGTCTGCAAAGATACGGCCCGCTTTCGGAATGAGCACGCATTATCCTGAATTTATTCTATAAGATGATGTTAATAAAAATTAATCTAAATAAAAGAGGTAATTACCCTAGGTTTGAAACGTTGTTTTTTTGAAAAATGCAGAAAGAAAAACAGATGTATAGTATAAGGATAGGAAAGAATAGGGGAGAAAAAGTAAAGTAAGATAGTAAGCATCTGAAATACCCATGTGGTTTAAACATCTGATCCTGAACAAGGAATTTTATTTTTAAAAAACAAGCAAATCTTGTATTTACCGTATTTTTACGGAATTTGTTAGAATTTATTCTATGTAATGTTAATAAATTACTATTTTTAGGATAAAATTATTGTAAAAATATTTTTTCAAACTTATGAGATATATTATCTTTACAAGTCATAATCAGAGGAAACACTATGTATGAGAATAATATTGTAGATATGCATTACAATAAGCTGCAGACAGATTTTAAAGCTGAAGCTGTGGCGGTTAACCTATTGAAGTACCACCGTGCGGTAAGCAATATATTCATCGAGCGTGTCGGAGTGAATGACCGTGCCTACCTGAAGGATATAAAAAGTATCTCAAGCAGTTATTTAGGATTTGATGAGGAAGTATTTACCATAGAGAGTTACAGGGAAGGCATTTATGACTACCTTCCGGAAGGATTATTCCATCCGCCATCTCTTGGAGCTTCCAGAAAGAATGTGGATACTGTGGTAAGGGAAATCCGGAAACAGAAAAGGGTAGAAGATGATGCCCGTAAGTTTTTCCGTCCTTTTGAACTGGAAGTCTTTTTTACGGAGATCAGCGCTTTGCTTAAGGAGTCTGAATTTGATATGGCAAGCCATACAGATTCTTTACTGGAAACGGTGAGTGAGCTTTGGCCTCTGGTAAAAATGCTGGATAAGCAGAGTGCTTATGTCTTCATGCATATTTTACCTTTTTTCCATCAGATCAGAGGAGATAAAAGATGGTTTGAAAGATGTATGACTGCTTTTCTGCAGGTGCCGGTAAAAGTAAGTTTTTCACCCAATATTATTGATCAGATTGAGAAAAATAATGATTCGATGTTATTGGGAAATTCAAGATTAGGGGTAACCTATATTCCAAGTGGTCCGCATATGGACGGACAGCGAAACTGGGTGGTAAACATTGGTCCGATTCCTTATGGAGATATGAAGAAGTATATTCCGGGAAGTCCGTTCAGAAATGTGCTTCAGGCATTGTATGATTATTTTCTTCCGGTAACCGTGGATGTGGAAGAGAATTTTGTCACAGAAAAAGAGGAATACTCATTCAGCCTTGAGGATGATGAAAGAAACGCCAGCCGCCTTGGATACTCTACCTTCCTCTAATTTATTTTATTATATTTACAGCTACCAACAAAGTATAAATTCGAAAAGAAAAACATGGAAATTTCTTCAGTAAAAGGTATTTTTCTAAGGTATATCTTAATGCCTTTAATCGCAATTATTATGATGGTTATACTCGGTGTAATCAGGAGAAATAAGCCTGCGATCAAAATTAAAGTAATTATTGTATACGTACTTCTGTGCAGTTTATGTCTGGCGATCCCGGGCGTATTTGGATTTGCCAGAAATCTTTTTAATCCTTACTGGTATCTTATAGCACAGGTTATTTATCTTATTTTTGGGATTATTCATGTAAATTTATTACACAAATATTTCAAAAAACACATCGAATCTCTGTCTATGAGTATTCTGTTTGAATCTATACTTTCTTTGACGTGTATTGCATTAGGAGGGTATCTTTTCACTCTTATCTTTAACTGGATGAGTAAAGGAATAGGATATTCAGTAATGGCAGCAACAAGTATGGTGATCTTTGTGGTTCCGATGGTATTTTATTACTGCTATATTCAGTTTATCAGTATTCCATTTGATATTTATAAAACATGGAGGTATTCTCCGGATCAGAAACTGCCTGATTTTGAAGGAGCAGATTTTGACAGATTAATGGTATTGAATGTTGAATTAAGCAAAAAATTAGAAGATACGAACCGATTCAGAATTAAAGCTAAAACACTTCCGACTGGAGTTACTTTCGGAGATTGGTTTTACAGAGTAGTGGATGATTACAACCACAAAAATCCAGGATCTATTATTCATCTTTCTGACGAAGGAAATGAGCCTTATTACTGGATCTTTTACACTAAAAAATCATTTTTCAGTTTCAGAAAATATATAGATTTCGACCAGGACATTACTTCAAACAGCATTTCTGAAAATGAAGTGGTGATTTGTAAGAGAGTTATTCAGCATGAAGAGGAAGGAGTCGCAAAAAAATCATAAACACAAAATTTAAAAAGTATTAACATGATACAGCCTATTAAACATTTTGCAATCAATTGGGTGGATGGGATGAAAGTTTCCCAGAGACACCTTAATGATCAGGATAATTTCTTAATTGATACCATCAGAGATTCCAATTCCCTTGGAATTACTACATATAATTATGGGCTTCTGCCTATTTCCACTGAATTTACAGACCGTACCATTTTTGATGTTCACAATACGGCAACCAACGATGTGCAGCTGGTTATTAAGCGTTGTAGCGCTGTTACCATGGCAGGATATCGTATTGAGCTGACAGACAGAAGAATCAGTGTGAAATCATTGGCAAAATCCATGAACGAAGAGCAGGCAGACGGTGAATATTATATTTTAATCTCTGTAAATCCTTTTGATAAAGTACCTTTTGGGGATATTGATCCTGAAGAAATTCCGCCGCGTCATCCAAGTGCACAGCCGAATCATCATATTGAGCTTCTACCTGTCACTTCTTTGAACAGCAGCTACTCAGGAGGAAATTATCTTATTATCGGTAAAGTAGATTTAAAAGGGAATATTGCCCAGGTAGATTCCAACTTTATTCCGCCTTGTGCTTCCGTTCAGAGCCACCCGGCTTTAGTAGAGTATTACAGCAACTTTGCAAAGTCTATCGGAAATCTTCAGCAGTATGCTTTTAAAATTATTCAGAAAGCCTCTCATAAAAACCAGAATACAGCACTGGCACAAAACGTTAAGTTCTTGTGTACTACCATGGTAAATACCTTTGGTGATATGTATTTTCAGTTCAGAAATGTTACTCCTTGGCAGCCGCCTGTATTCTTGATTGAGTCTTTTGCGAGGCTGGCGCTTCATTTATACAATTCAACACAGCTTCTTATTCCGGCTGAGCTGGAAGAAATGCTGAACTATAGCCTGGAGTGGAGTGAAATTGCTCCTCATACTTTATTGAACCAGCTTTCTATTGTTGCGGAGACCAACTATGATCATCATAACTGTGGTGAACCATTGCTTTACATTCAACAGATGTTGAGAAGCCTTGAAACGATTTTCTCCAAATTGAGCGAACTTGATTATATCGGTCAGAGAAAAGAAAACATTATTGTTAACGAGCAGGAAGTTTCAACGAACACGAATCCAAAAAGAGGTTGGAGTGTTTTAGATTAATACCATTGAAATAAATACAAGTCCCGGATGAGAATTCGGGATTTTTTATTAGCAGTAACAAACAAGATTTGAAGTACATTTGCTTTTATAGATTTATAGAAAATGAATTTAGATTTAATAAGACAAGACACCCCGGGGTGTTCGGATAAGATATTCTTAAACAGTGCAGGGGCTTCATTAATGCCTAAATCTGTTGTGGAGACTACCATTAAGTTTTTATATGAAGAACAGGAATTGGGAGGTTATGCAGCAGCGGTGCAAAACCCAGGTCTCATCAATCAGTTTTATGAAGAGGCGGCTAAATTGATTAATACAAAGTCTTTCCATATTGCATTTGTAAGCAGTTCTACAGATGGATATGCAAAAGCTTTATCCAGTATTGATTTTAAAGAAGGAGATTGTATCATCACAACCAATGATGATTATATATCCAATCAGATTGCTTTTATTTCTTTGCAGAAAAGATATCGTATTGAAATCATCAGAGTGGCCAATCTTCCTGACCATGAATTGGATCTTGAAGATTTTGAAAATCTGATTAAAAAGCATAATCCCAAATTAATTGCTGTTACTCATATTCCTACCAATTCCGGTTTAATTCAAGATGTAGAAGGAGTGGGGAAGTTATGTAAACAGTATGATGTTCTGTATCTTGTGGATGCTTGTCAGTCTGTAGGGCAGGTCGTGGTGGATGTAGAAAAAGTCCATTGTGATTTTCTGACGGCAACCGGAAGGAAATTTATGCGAGGACCAAGAGGAACTGGATTTTTATATGTTTCGGATAAAGTATTAAACCAGAAAATGTATCCTCTGTTTTTAGATAGTTTTGGTGCTCAATGGACAGCATTTGATGATTTTCAGCTCCATGATACTGCTAAAAGATTTGAACTTTTTGAAAGACCTTATGCTGCTTTAGCTGGATTTGCAGAGGCTTTACGCTATGCCAATGCGATTGGAATGGATCAAATTGAGAATTACAACCGGAAGTTGACCGATACTTTAAGAATTAATCTGCAGAATAATGGTTTCAGAGTTCTGGATAAAGGAAGCAGGTTGAGCAGTATTGTGACTTTTTGCCAGGCAGATGGAAAGGTTGAAAAGATTCATAAGGCTTTGAGTGATTATAATGTTTTTTTTAAGGAAAACCGCAGACAGGATGCATTAATT
Organism: Chryseobacterium sp. GW821-FHT04C04; assembly: GCF_059420365.1. NCBI lineage: Bacteria > Pseudomonadati > Bacteroidota > Flavobacteriia > Flavobacteriales > Weeksellaceae > Chryseobacterium > Chryseobacterium sp. GW821-FHT04C04. Next base: position 646,839 of record NZ_JBWKTO010000004.1, read on the forward strand.
GATTTTACATCAAAAAATGTAGATCAGGCCATCCGCTTATCACCTCACTATTTCAATACCATGGAAGAAATTGAACAAGTATCCCGGATTTTGGAAAATATTCATCATTAAAAATAACGGCTTAAATGTTTATAAAAAAGCCCCGGCATCTGCCGGGGCTTTTTCAATTTTATTTTTTATTTAGAAGGTCAAGAGTATGTTCTACATGCCCTCCGCCTTTCCATTCATCATGTCCCGGAATAATCAGGGCAGCCTGGGAATACTTAGACTTCAGTTTCTCCATCGTTTTTGGCCATTGTGCAACATTAGCTTCTCTGGTATAGCCCAGATCTACTGCTGCTTTGCTTTTTACAAGGCATCCGCCATCTAATATTTTATATTTTGGAAACCATACCACTACATTATCAGCAGTATGCCCTTCACCAAGAAAATCTACGGTAAATTCTTCTCCACCAATACGGTAAGGTTTTCCGGTTTTTATAAGTTCTGTAGACGTAGCTTTTCCATCTTTCTTTAGCAGTTCATTGGTTTTTGCTGTAGCATAGGTTTTAATTCCTTTTTTATTATAAAAGCTTAAATCTCCGGCTCTGTCTTCGTGAGAATGGGTGGCAAATACTGCAATGACAGGAAGATTATGGCGCTTTTGGATCGTGTCCAGCAGGCTCTGATATTGGGTTTTCTGCCATGGAACATCAAATAAAACGACTCCTTTTTTAGTAACAAGATATACTGCGTTGGTAGAATATTCCTTCCCTCCGAATACACCAAAAGTTTTGTAAATATAGAAGTTGGGTTTAATCTGGGGCTCAATGACAAAATCTCTTACCTGAGCATTTGCAAAAGGGCTTAACAACATCGAAATAATAAAAAACGGAATGCTTTTTTTCATAATTTTTTTAAGTACGAATTAAATGTTTGTATTTGTCAGAAAAGACAATGGCTATAGAAAGTTTTGCAAACCTAATAAAATTAAATTGTCAATTATTTTATGAAGGAGAGTTTAACCGTTTTTTAACAATTTGCAAAAATGCAGAGATCAATTTAAAATTAATAATGCAACTATGTTGCAATAATTGTTTTTTTCATTACATTTGATTTTTATTAATAACCATTTTTAAAAGTTTAAAAGACCTTAATAAAAATCTTAATGTATATGAAATTAAAATTAATGCTGTCGGTATTTCTTATTTTTCTTATTTCGATGATAAATGCTCAGGATAAAGAAGTGGTGGGTAAGATACTTTTTGAAAATGGAGGCAGTCCGGAAGCTGAAGTAATACTTAAAGAGACTTCGGTAAAAACAACGGTCAATAAAAATGGTGATTATAAAATCAAAAATCTCACTCCTGGAAATTATAGACTTTTGGTGAAAGCTAAAGGATATGAAGACGTTGAACAAGGAATCTCTGTTGAGAAAAAAATAACGGTGATCCCTGATATCTTTCTTGCTCGAAGCAGTAGCAGAATTGATGAAATAACAATAACAGGAGTTTCAAAAGAAACTTTAATTAAAGAAAACCCTGTTGCCATCCTCAGTATTTCTTCTAAACAGATCGAAAGGGCTGTCGCTACAAATATCATCAGTGCATTGGTGAAATCTGCTCCGGGATTAAGCGTTGTAGAAACAGGTCCGAATATTTCAAAGCCCTTTATCAGAGGGTTAGGTTATAATAGGGTGTTGACTCTTTATGATGGCATACGTCAGGAAGGCCAGCAGTGGGGAGATGAACATGGTATAGAAGTCGCTCCGTATATCATTGATCATGCAGAGGTAATAAAAGGACCAGCCAGTTTAATGTTTGGCTCTGATGCATTGGCTGGAGTCGTAAGTCTTTTTCCCTATATGCCTATTCAGGATGATGGTCTTGTGCATGGGAAAATAATCGGTGAATATCAGGGAAATAACAACCTTATTGGAAACGGGATGCTATTGGGCTACAAAAAGAACTCTTTTATAGCTTCGGTAAATGCTTCTTACAGAATGGCAAAAAATTACAGAAATGCTATAGATGGCAGAGTATATAACACCAATTTTGAAGAGAAAAACTTTTCTTTCCTTTTAGGCCATAAAACAAGCAATAGTTTTTCAAAAATTAATTTCACATTATACGACAATTTACAGGGAATTCCAGATGGGAGTCGTGATCCGGACACCGGGAAATTTACCTATCAGACCGGAGAAGGCGATGATGACGATGCAGAAAAGAGACCTGTTGTTTCAGAAAAAGATCTTAATTCATACACTCTTTCTCCTTTGCATCAGAGAATTCAGCATTATAGACTCTATGCACAGCACAGTCAGCAGATTGGAAAAGGAGATCTGGATGTTCATTTTGCCTTACAACAAAATATTCGTAGAGAATACAATCATCCAACTGTACCTTCACAGCCAGGAATGTATGTAAGGCTTAATACCCTAAACTATGGGGTCCGTTATAATTTTCCCAAGTTTTCATCCATTGAAATCTCTGCGGGCGCTAATGGAATGATTCAAAATAATAAAAATAAATCAGCCACAGATTTTCCCATTCCCGATTACGATTTGAATGAAGGAGGTCTTTACACGTATATCAAATGGAAATATAAAAGACTCAACATCAGTGGGGGAGCACGTTATGATATCCGAAACATCAGCTGGGGGAACTTCTATATCCAGACTAATCCGATAACACAGTTTGAAGAACAAGCTGCTCAGGCATCTTCCACTACCAGACTTGGATTTGCATCCTATAACAAAACATTCGGAGGTCTATCAGCCAGTATAGGATCTGCTTTTCAATTGACAAAACAGATCAGTTTAAAAGCTAATGTAGGAAGAAGCTACAGAGCACCCAATATTACGGAGATTGGTTCGAACGGACTGGATCCCGGAGCTCATATTATTTATAAAGGCAACAGAGATTTCAATCCTGAGTTTTCATTGCAGGAAGATCTGGGAATCAGTACACGTTTCAAAGATTTCTCAGCAGATGTAAGCTGGTTCAACAATAATATTCAGAATTATATTTATTTGTCATTACTTGTAGATGCACAGGGAAATCCTCTGGTGGATACACAGGGAAATAAAACTTATCAATACCAGCAGGCTTCTGCTCAGCTTTATGGAATGGAAGCATGGCTTTCATTACACCCCGAAAAATGGAAAGGATTTAATTTTGAAACCAGTTTATCCCTTATTTACGGGTTCAACCGCGATAAAAAATTTAAAAATAAAGAAACCCAGGGAGAATATCTTCCCTTGATTTCTCCGTTAAAGTTATCCGGGAATCTATCGCAGAAAATACCTGTGAGTTCAAAATTAGTTTCATCAATTACTCCCACAGCAGAAGTGGAGTTCTCAGGAATGCAGAACAGATACTTGGGATTGGATAATACGGAAACTGCAACGAATGATTATACCTTATTTAATATTGGGACATCCGTTGAACTTCATTATTCTAAAAATCATTCTGCAGTTTTACAGTTTCAGGTAAATAATGTATTTGATCGTGCTTATCAGTCGCATCTTAGCCGGTTAAAATATTTGGGAAATATTTATAATATGGGAAGAAATATATCTTTAAAACTTGTCGTTCCTTTCTAAATATAGAATATAAAAAAGGTGACCGAAGTTTTTGCGGTCACCTTTTTATATAATGTCATTGCAATCGATTACTTTTTAACCAGTATTTTCTCAGTGGCTTTTTTGCTTAAAATTTCTGTTTTACCATCAATTTCTATAGCCATCGATTTATCAAAACTTTCAATTTTAATGATTTTTACTTTGGTGTTGAGCAGCAGTTTCCTGTCATTAAGGTAAGTCAGGAAAGCATCATCAGAAAGAGTAACAGAAGCAAAAGTTACATTTTCACCAGCTTCGCAGCTGCTTAATCTTTGAAGATCCTGTGAAATTATATTTCCGTCTTTATCAGGAATAGGCTCTCCATGAGGATCAAATTTAGGATAATCCAATATTTCATCCATTTTATCAAAGAAGATTTGAGAATGTACATGCTCCAGCTGTTCTGCAATCTCATGAACATTTTCCCAGCCAAAATTCATTTTTTTAACCAGGAACATTTCGGTAAGTCTGTGCTTACGTACGACAAGAGCTGCCTCCCGTTTTCCGCTTTCCGTAACGATTAAAGGTTTGTAGGTTTCATAAATGACCCACTTTTTTTCTGCAAACTTCTTCATCATGTTATTGACACTCGGCATTTTTACATTTAAAAATTTGCTGAGCTCATTAATCGTAACCTTTCCTTCATTGTCAACTAAGTGAAACAAAGCTTTCAGGTAATTCTCTTCTGTTAGGGTTGTTCTCAAAATGTTAGATGATTTTCAGTACAAAACTAACAAAATAATATTAAATCTATTGTGCTTATGAACCAAAATGACTGGGAAAAATTTTTAATAAAAAAATAGGATTATGAGTAAATTAACATGAATAAAATTAAAATTGGTTATAAATAAGGTTGTTATATCTAAGTGTATAGGTTTTTGATATTTTTATTTATTCTGTTTTTAATGAATATTATTTTAAATAGTTGAAAATATTTATAATTTTTTAATAGTATTTTTAATTAAAGTGTATGTTTTTTATTTTTATAAGATTTATTGCTTAATTACTTATCTTAACTCTCAAAAAATTATAGCAATGAAATTAAAAATTACTTTTCTTTCCCTCTGTGCATCTTTTTTTATGAATGCGCAGATATTGAACCCCATTGTGTCAAATAGTGATGATCTTCCCGGAACAACCTTTAAACTTAATATTGATGATTTTAAAAGAAATGTCAATATAAATAGGAAAAAATCTGAAAAGATCAGCAGTCAATCTATTGTTTTAACACTTATTGATGGTACTAAAAAAGAGTTTATTCTATCTGAAAATAATCTTCTAAACAGGAAGCTTGATCATATTGTTACTTTTGACGGATATTCAAAGGACAGAAAAGATAAGATAAAACTTACCCTGGTTGGAAATGAGATCTCTGCAATGGTAAAATCCGGTACAGGATATTATATTATAGAACCTTATAAAACTAAAAAAGGGGAATATCGTATTTATAACTCTTTTGAAATGTTTGGTGAGAAATTTATATGCGGAACGGACGAAAATGATTTCAAGGAAAGTCTGGAGGCTGTAGCCAAAGGGCTGCACGTTCAGAAGTCGGCAACAGGATTCCCTTATGGAAGTTCATTGAAAACTTTCAGAATGGCAGTGGCAACGACTGGCGAATTTACAACTGCTTTAGGAAATCAGGATGCTGCTCTTGGAGAATTGGTCGCTATGATGAACCTGATCAATCAAATATATGAATCAGAATTATCCATTTCTTTTACATTAATTGATAAAACAGTTAATAAAACCCTGATTTTTACCGATGGAACTACAGATCCTTTTACAATAGATCCATCTTTTGCTTCCGCGGCTAATTCACAATCCGGGTTTGATATTATGAATACGAACGGAACACTGCCATACGCAGATTACGATATTGGTCATACCTTTAATATTATGCCGGGAGCAGGAGGAAGTGCTCAGGGGCAGGCAGGTCCTCGTCCGTGTACGGCATCCCTTAAAGCAAGGGCCTGGAGCCAGTGGACGCTTTCTATGCCAAAATCGTTATCTGCTAACCTGATCGTTCATGAAATGGGGCATCAGTTTGGAGCAGGACATACCTATAATGCGATAGGAGGAACTCCTTCGAGCCCTACATTCTGTACTTCCGGATGGAACTCTGCAGCAGCTACAGAGCCAGGTTCAGGATCTACTATTATGGCTTATAAAAATAACTGTACCACTCCTAATGATCAAACGAACACAGGAAATAACGGGTTGAATTATTTCCATGCTAAAAGTATTGATCAGATTTTAAATACCCTTGCAGTATCTTCTACCTGCTATACTTCTGTAGCAGTAAATAATACACCGCCTTCTGCCAATCCAGGGAATACAGCGATAAGCATTCCAAAAAATACTCCTTTTAAACTGAAAGGAATAGCGAGTGATGCTGAAGATACAAACCTTTCCTATACTTGGGATCAGGTAGACGTTGCTACAGCTAATGATAAAGGGGCTTTTGGAAGTACTATTAACGGAAGTGGCGGATACTCCGCAGTAAACAGTACTACAGCTCCATTGTTCAGATCTGAGCAGAGCACAACGACTACAGAACGATACTTTCCAAAAATGAAATTTGTTCTGAATAACCAGAATAACCCTCCTGTTAATGAAGCAGAAGCACTTCCTTTGGTAGCAAGAACAATGAAAATGAGATTTACTGTAAGAGATAACAGTGTGATTTCTGGTGGGGCAGATTCTGATCAGGTTGTTGTGACCGTAACCAACCAAGGACCTTTAGCGGTAACATATCCTAATTCAAACGTAACCGTGAATGCTGAAACAAACATCAATGTAACATGGGATGTAAATCAGACCAACGTTCTAAAGAACACTGTAAATGTCCTTCTTTCTACGGATGGAGGAGATACTTTCCCTTATGTACTTGCTTCCAATGTTCCTAATAATGGAACCGCTGCTGTAACTTTGCCGTTTGTTCCTTATACAAGTAAAGCAAGAATCAAGGTGACCGCAGTGATCAATGATTATGCAGAATTTTTCGATGTTTCTGATACTAATTTTATTATCAGCTCAAACTGTAATGCTTTCCAAACCATTATGGTAGAAAACCCGAAGGTGATAACAGCAGTACAGGGAAGCTCACAATCTAATCTTAATCTGTTGCCACAAACGCCATCTAATGATACCTACAATTCTAAAACATTGACTTTCGATGCTGCGAATATGACAGCCAATAGCTGGTATATATTTAATCAGACACAAACAGCTCCTTATCTGCTTAATGCAAGCTCAAGTATGCTGACTTTAAAATTCAAAGCAACAGAAACAGGAAGCTATACATTAAGCTATCCTTCTCCAAGTGGTGTGGCTATTACTTTATATAAAGGAACTCAGACAGGAACAGCTAATTTCCTGACTTCTAATGCGGTGTATTCAGGAACAGGAACCAGCTTTACTTATTACAGAACATTCACTGTCAATCTGGAAAAAGGTGCAGAGTATTTCATGACTTCAAGAAATCTGAGCAATACTCCTGCAGGATCAAGTGTTGTGGTTAGCATTAATGGGCCTGGACAATTCTATGATACTGTAAGTCTACCTGCAGGCGTTAGTTTCACATATGCAGCTATTAATACGACAACCAATACAATTATTGCAACAAGTTCTACAGCTAACTTTACAACTTTGCCAGTAGGAACATATACGGTACAGGGTATTTCGTTTACAGGAACGGAAAGTGCCTTGGTTAATAAAACGATTGCTGAACTTAATCAGGCCAAAGTTTGTTACCAATTAAGCAGAAACAATATTACTTTACATATTACTTCTGTATTAAGCACCAAAGAGCTTTCTAAAAAGACGATTGGTCTGGTTCCGAATCCGGTAAAAGATTTTCTTCAGGTATACAGTGATGAGAAGATCACTCATTATGAAATTTATGATATCTCAGGAAGATTAATGGAGAGTAATGCGTTGAATAATTCAGTAATCAACTTTACTAAATTTGAAACCGGTGTTTATATGTTAAAATTATTGAATAATAAAACACTGATTCATCAATCAAAAGTTATCAAAAAATAATCGATACTATATATTTAAAGGGAGCTATATCATTATAGCTCCTTTTTTGTATAGAATTTGTATACGTATCAATACAATACCATCCAGATGAAAAACATTATATTATTTCTGCTTTTTACATTGTTCTGTAATGTATCGGGTCAATCCCGAAGCTTTACATTTAATTTTAATCCTAAAAAATTTATAAAGGAAAATAAACTGAATAAGGGAGGAGGAAAAGAGATTGTTTTTAATTTATATGATATCAATGGTAAGGAAACAAAATATATAACGGCAGATAGAACATCCGAAGCATTGAGAAAAGAGGAAATATACAGTTTTAAAGGGAAATCCGAAGATGGCACCAAGCTTATTACTTTGACCATCGCCTCCGGGAATTTAACAGGAGCTTATATGGAGAATGGAATATCTTATTTTATTGAGCCACTGGAAAAAAAATGTAAAAAGAAATATAAAGTATATATAAGTACCGGAAAAGATTTACAGGTTGGGCAGCCTAATGATGTTGTCAAATAAACTCAATATTTACAGGTATTTAATTTTTAAAAATATTTAGCTTTTTCATAGGACCAATTTTCTTTTATTTTTTAATTTTACTCTATGAAATTTTCATTCAAAAACGATTATTCTGAAGGATGCCACCCGAATATCTTACAGGCCCTTTTACAGTGTAATCTTGAACAGCAGGCTGGCTATGGAGAAGATGAGTATTCATTAAGAGCTAAAACATTAATTAAAGAAAAAATCAACAACCCGGATTCGGAAGTCTTTTTAGTTTCAGGCGGAACGCAGGCCAACTTAATTGTTATTTCTGCGATCTTAAAACCTTATCAGTGTGTGATTTCTGCCGCTCCCGGACATATTCTGAATAATGAGACCGGAGCTATTGAAGCTACAGGTCATAAAGTACTGAGCATTGAAACAGCAGATGGGAAAATAAGACCATCAGATATTATCCCGGTTTTAGAGGGACATAGTAATGTACCGCATCAGGTAATGCCTAAGCTGGTGTATATTTCAAATTCTACAGAATTGGGAACCATCTATCAGGCAAAAGAACTGGAAGAGCTTTCAGCGTTTTGTAAGCAGAACAAATTGTATCTGTTTATGGATGGAGCAAGGCTGGGGCATGGTCTGACTGCGGAAATCAGTGATCTTACCCTGGAAAAAGTAGCTGCTCTTACCGATATTTTTTATCTGGGAGGAACCAAAAACGGAGCTTTAATAGGAGAGGCAATCGTGATTAATAATCCTGTTCTTCAGGAAGATTTTGCTTTTAATATCAAACAGAAAGGAGCATTACTGGCAAAAGGAAGACTGTTGGGAATTCAGTTTTTGGAACTGATGAAAGATGATCTGTATTTTGATCTGGCAAGACATGCCAATCAGCAGGCCATGAAAATTAAGAAGGCTTTGCAGAAAAAAGGAGCTGCATTTCTTTCTGATACGTATACCAACCAGATTTTTCCTATCCTGAATAACCATCTTATTGAGGTATTATCTGAAAATTTTGAATTCTATGTCTGGAAAAAAGTAGATGAAAACTTTTCGGCCATTCGTCTTATTACTTCATGGAGTACGGGAGATGAAGCTGTGAATCGTTTTATTGAAATTATTGAACAGAATTAGCATAAAAAAACAGCCTTGAAATAAGGCTGTTTTTTGTTTATAATGGATTATTTTAAAGCTTTGTTGACTGTTTTACAATCTGCAGTACTCAGCTTTTGTCCGTCTTTATAGCTTACCTTTTTGTCGTCAGCATATTTAGACTGTCCGTCTTCCTCTTTATGATCACCAATTCCTTCCGTTAACGTATTGTCTTTCTGAAGGAAGTAAATATCTGTTTTGCTTTTTTTGCCTTCAGAAGTGAATTCATAAGTCAGCTTCAGGGTATCTCCGGATTTGAAACCGGTTACATCTCCTTTTGAACTATCTTTTTCACTGTTTTTATAAGATAATTTTCCAGTGATTGTTCCTAAGTTGTCATCAATAGAAACAAAAACGCTGTCTTTTCCTGTAGCTCCGATGTAACAGAACGATTTTGGTCCAAGAGTATCTATTACAGGTTCGGCAACAGCAATGGTGTCTGCTTCTACTTTAGGAGCTGGAGTTTCAGTTTTTTTATTACAGTTGATTAAAAAAGCTGATACAGCGCCCAATAAGATTAATTTTTTCATATCCTTAATTGTTAAACTCAAATTTTTACCTTTCAAAAATAACAATACTATTTATATATTAAAGAATATTATTGATAAATAAGAATAATTTTCAATAGTCATTAAAAATGATAAATGCTTTTAGGCATGATAAATGATTTACCTTTTAAAATTGATTTTAATGAAAAAGATTACTAAAGTGCTGGGGTTGGGATTATTTATTTTAGGGTTGCAATTTGTGACGGCACAGGCTCCTCAAAATTACATTTATACTTCGTCGGGAGACCTTCATGCTATTGAAAAGATGATTACGAGGAAAGATATTGGTGGAGTACAGATTGTTTATAACTGGAGGGCTTTGGAAACATCAAAAGATGTATATGATTTTTCTGTTATTGAGAAAGATCTGGATTATTTAACTTCCGTAAATAGAAAATTATTTATCCAGCTTCAGGACCGGTTTTTTGAGCCACAGGCAAGATATATTCCTGATTATGTTTTGAATGATAAAGAGTATACCGGAGGATTGGTTCCTCAATATGATAATCCGGGTGAGAATAAACCTGTTGGAAGTGGTTGGGTAACTCAACAGTGGAATCCCGCTGTCCGTGAAAGATTTCAGAAGCTGATCGGAGCGCTGGCAAAGAAATTTGACGGAAAGATTCAGGGGATTAATCTTCCCGAAACATCAATAGATATAGAAATGAAAGCAGATAAAACCGGTTTTAGCTGTGATCGTTATTTTCAGGCAGAATTGGAAAATCTAAAATTTGCGAGAAGTGTTTTCCAGGATTCTTACGTCTTGCAATATGTGAATTTTTTTCCTTGTGAGTGGGATAATGATCACCAGTATATGTCCAGGCTGTTTGATTTTGCATATAAAAATAATATAGGGCTGGGAGGACCTGATATTGTTCCGAATAAAAAAGCACAGATGAAAAACTCTTATCCTTTTTTTAATCAATACAAAGGAAAGCTGCCCTTAGTTGCTATGGCGGTTCAGGAGCCGACTCTTACGTATAAAAATCCAACAACTAAAAAACCTTTTACCAAAGAAGAATTTGTAGAGTATGCAGAAAATTATCTTGGTGTGAAAATTATATTCTGGAGTGTGGAATCTCCCTGGCTGAAAGGTTTCTAATTTTACTGGAAATGAGAGGTTTTTTTTAACCACAAATCGAAGATTCAACGAAGTTAAAAGTCACAAAAGATTTTTAACACTTTAGTTGTTTTAAGTTTCAAGCTTTGCGGGGATCAAGTACACCTAAGTTTTTGAGAATCTCTGGTTTTTTTGCACACTTTCACACCCTAATACCCTCAGACTTTCAAACCCTAATCTACACTCTCAAACTTCCCCGAAATCCTCTCGCTGCATAATAAGAATCTGCACCATTGTGATACGTAAATACGGTGTTATATCTTCTGTCACAGAAAAGGGCGCCTCCAAGTTCCCGAATTTGCTGAGGTGTCTTGATCCAGCTTGAGGTTTTAAGATCAAATTTTCCCAGTTCCTGAAGGTGGCGGTATTGTTCTTCCGTCAAAAGCTCGATGCCCATTTCAGAAGCGGTATCAATGACATTGCTTTCAGGTTTGTTGGCTTTTCTGGAATCCCACGCTTGATAATCATAGCAGAGACTTCGACGTTTTGGGCTTTCTGGTGAACAGTCAACGAAGGAGTATTCGTCTGTTTTTTTATCGTAATCTACAACGTCGGGTTCACCTTCTGTGGTTTCCATTTCGTTTAAAGACCATAGTTTTTCAGGGCTGGCTTCCAGTTTTTGCTGGATGTTTTCCCATTTCAGGTCTTTATGACGGTTCATATTTTTTTCAAAACGGGTTTTTAGTGTTTTTAAAAGTTCGTTGATTTGTTCCTGGGTTAGTTTCTTTTTCATATCAAATTTTGTTTTACAGTTTGTTGTGTTGTGTTGTGTTGTGTTGTGTTGTGTTGTGTTGTGTTGTGTTGTTGGAGATCGCAAAGGCGCAAGTTTTGCTGATGAGGTTTTGTTTAAGGCGCAAGGATTTTATCTTCGATAAAATTGCTGACTTTTACTTTTGAAATATATTAATCAATAATAGTAATTTTTCTGTCTGCAGGTCTGAAATACCAGGAAATAAGAACCAGTACCAATAATAATACTGCGGGAAAAGTTCTTCCTGCTGTGTCACTCACAATCAGATGGGAAATTACAGCTCCTGACATGACGAAGAAAAAGCCGGCATAGGCCCATTCTTTCAATAGGGGTCGCTTAGGAATAAGTATGGCAATAACGCCCAGGATTTTCCATACTCCAATGATGGTCATCAGATAAGAAGGGTAGCCGAGGTTGGTAAAATTGAGCAATTCATCTTTACTTTTCATCAGTTGGACAATGGCGGTGGAAACCATTCCCAGAGCCATCCAAAGGGTAAATATCCAGTAAATAATCTTCGTTCTTTTTTGTGATTGTTGTGGGGTGTTCATGATCTGTTTTTTTATAGTTAGTCGTTTAATCCTATTCCGTCCATTATTTGTGGAATGCATTTTTCAATGCGGGCTTCACGGGTTTTGGACTGTTTTGCGGAGGAAAAGTGGAGCAGATAGGCTCTTTGTCTTCCCGGAGTTAATGCTTTGAAAGCTTCCTGCAGTGCCGGATCCTGATCCAGTTTACTTTGAAACTCTTCGGCCATTTCAAATTCTTTTGTTTTTTTCAATTCAACTTTAGCGCCTGATTCTTCAATTTCAACGGCTTGAAACATATAAGATCGAAGAACTTCCTCCAGATCATTGATTTGCTCTACATCGGTAAAACGAACCTGTCTTGCAGCCTGTACATTTTCAGATTGCTGAATCAAAATCTGATCAGGATCTTTCATCAAAGCTCCTTTAAAGAAGAGAATTGCACAATATTCTTTAAAACCGTGGATCAGGAAAATATTTTTCCCTTCATAGGTATAACAGGGGCATCCCCATTTTAAATCTTCTGCAAGCTCAGTGCTTAAGGCAATTGTTCTTAATTTTTCAAACTCTTTTTGCCATTGCTTGGCGTCATTAAAGAAAAAATTAACTTTTGGATTCATGTGTTTTATGTTTGAGGGTTTCTTGAGTATTAGGGTATTAGAGTGGGAGAGTATTGTGTTTTTGGATGAGATTATCTCTATAATTAACAACCTGAAACCTACTATCTGCTACCTACTATTTCCTGTAAACGGTTATGCGCCATATTAATACCCTGTGCAAAAGGCATTTTCAGATGCTGGTCTCTGAAATCTACCGATTTATATACAGTTTGAATGGTAATTTTACTCGTTGTATCTGTTAGTTTTTCAAATTCTAAAAATTCTATCTGAACCGGAAAAGGCGTGTTTTCCATTTGAAAAGTTCTTATGATTTTCTCATTCTGAACAATATCATGAATGGTTCCGTTGGCACTGAAAACTACATCACCCTGAGGATTTAAGGTTTCGAAACGGTAACTTCCGTGTTGTTTGTTTTCGAATTTGGTGACTTTGGTTCCCATCCATTGTTCGAAAAGTTCAGCTTCTGTATAGGCTTTGAAAAGGAGTTCTACAGGAAGATCAAATTCCCTGATAATGAAAATTTCCTGTTTGCCGTCTTCTGCTTGGATTTTTGTTTTGAGTTCCATGATTTTTGGTGTTTGAGGGTTTCTTGGGTGAGAGTATTAGAGTGGGAGAAAATTGATACTATTTGAAGTCTATTATCTATTCGTCTCTCATCTTTTATCTCTTATTCTTTGTTACTCATATTTTGAAAGGCTTTCATCACACTTTCCAGCTTGTTGAACTTTTCGTCCCACATTTTGCGGAATGGCTCTATAAAATCGGCTATTTCTTTCATTTTATTGGGATTTAGGTGATAGATAACTTCTCTGCCGTTTTGTTCAGATCTTAGCAGTTCACATTCTGTAAGGATCTGGAGATGCTTTGAAACGGTAGGTCTTGCCGTATCAAAATTGGAGGCTATAGCTCCCGCTGTCATCGACTGTGCCGCCACCAACATCAATATAGATCGTCTTGTAGGATCTGCTATCGCCTGAAATACATCTCTTCTTAAATTCATCGTGTAGTTATTTGACTACAAATATATGTGTAGTTATTTAGCTACGCAAATATTTTATGTAAAATTTTTGATTTTAATAAAAAAAAGCTCAAAAATGTAGGGAAATACATTGTTGAGCTCTGTAATTTTGAATTTTGAATAAGAAGTACGCTTACGATCTTACTTCCAGATCTTCAACTATATGGATGGCTTCCTGCAGATAGAGATCTTTTTTCAGATTTTTAACCCATAATTCCGATTTATTTTTGAATGCTGCATCATTTTTTTCTCTTTCAATATCCTTGGGATATAGGGTGAATTGAAGGCCACTTTCTAATGTTTGCAAAACTTTGAATTTATCATCCTGAGCTTTTCTCTTCTTCATCAGGTCGCTGTATTTTTGTATGCTCAGAGGCACTGTTTTTTCTTTACCCAGATTTTCTCTCCATTGGGCGTATTCAAGTAATAATTTATAATTATCGTTTTTAGCAATTCTCTCTGTGCCTACTTTCTGCAAAGCCTGAATATTGAGAAAGTTTCGTTTGGTGAAGCTTGTTCCCGGTATTTTATCCCAAGCTAATGCATAGTCATCATATTTTTCACCTATGTCTGCGTAAGAAAAGATATCTTTCATCTGGATATCTGAGCTTACTCCTTTTCTCTGTGTAGATTCTCCGGTGATTCTATAATATTTCTGAATAGTTAGTTTTATGGAACCAAAGTCTTCCTGAGTATTGAGAAACCTGTTCAAATCTACAAATACCTGCACGGTTCCTTTTCCATATGATACAGGAGATCCCATGATAACTGCTCTTCCGTAATCCTGCATTACGCCGGATAAAATTTCTGCCGCAGAAGCAGATAATTCATTTTGTAGAATCACAAGTGGACCGTCCCAGATGGGAGTTTCATTTTTATTTTTTAAGGTGGTAATCTTTCCATTTCCATCTTTCACCTGCACATAAGGACCTGCATCCATAAAAAGACCCATAATATCTCCAACTTCCGTTAAAGACCCTCCGGAGTTACCTCTAAGATCAAGAACAATTCCCTGGATATTTTGCTCCTTAAGTTTGATGATTTCTTTTTTAATATCGTCAGATGCATTTCTGCCATCTTTATCTTCAAAATCAGCATTGAATTTTGGTAAATTGATCAGTCCGTATTTTTTATCGGATGCATTTACGATTATACTTTTGGCAAAAGTATCTTCAAGAGTTATTTCTTCGCGAAGCATGGTTACATCCTGAATGGTACCGTCTTTTTTCTCTACAGTTAAAGTAATTGGCGATCCTTTTTCGCCTCTGATTAATCGTATGGCTTCGCTGGAAAGCATATCAGCAAC
This sequence comes from Chryseobacterium sp. GW821-FHT04C04, assembly GCF_059420365.1. Classification (NCBI taxonomy): domain Bacteria; kingdom Pseudomonadati; phylum Bacteroidota; class Flavobacteriia; order Flavobacteriales; family Weeksellaceae; genus Chryseobacterium; species Chryseobacterium sp. GW821-FHT04C04. The sequence continues at coordinate 662,024 of NZ_JBWKTO010000004.1, forward strand.
ATTTACAGGATCAGTATTGGGGTTAGATTTTATTTTTAAAATTTTATCACCCTCAGTCAGCTGCTTGGTCTTCCATGCAGGAGCTCCAATGGATAATGTACCGATAAATAGGTTTCCTTTCTTTTCCTGGATTACTGCACCTATCCCGATTATTTTTCCTTTGAAGTCCGTATCAAAATCTTCCTTGCCCTGTGGTGAATAATAGTTGGTATGCGGATCAAAAATATGAGTATAGGCATTCATATATACCGTAAACCAATCCATTTTTTTTCTTTTCTTGAATCGGATAAATTTTTCTTCCAGAAGATCTTTAACATTTTCTGTCGCTTTTTTTACCTTTTCATCCTGGGTCAGTACTTCAGGCTTACTGCTGTTTTCTTTATTATTATCTTCCTTCTTTTTTTCCTCGCTTTTCCTGTTCATGGATTCTATTTCCTGCAGAATATTGTATTTCACATATTTCCTCCATTCATTATACTGCTGCTGTTTGTTGGCCGCTGCATTTTTCAGTTTGGGTTCCAAAGTCAGTATTTCATCTTCTTCCAGATTGATGGGTTTACTGAAAATATCCTTGGTCATTTTATCAATTTCATCAATCCTTTGATACAATTTATCGACTGTCAGTTTATAAAAAGTCAAATCTCCGGTGTTCAGATAATCATCCAGTTTGGTTTCATATTTACGAAACTCATCCATATCAGATTGGAGGAAATATATTTTTGTAGGATCTATGGATTCAAAATACTGTTTATACACTTCTTTTGAATACGCATCATTAATAGGTTTGGGGCTGTAATGCAGGTAAGACAAAATATTCTTTGTATTGACCATGATGATCTGCATCTTTTCTTCTTCATGGCTGGGAGGACGAAAACCGAACACACAAAATGTAAGCGGAAGAAGAAGTAAAAAACGAACGGTTTTAAAATTTTTCAACATATATATGATTGTGCTTTTAATTGAAAACTATGCTTGTTTTGTTGCTATTAATTGATCTATTTTCAATGTATTGATTAAAAATAGTAGTAAACAAGAGTTTTCAATGTGCTTTTATAAAATCACGTGAATGTATGAAAAATATTGATAATAAGTAGTTGTGGAGTAGGATTTTAAGATAAGTTTATGGTTTGGAGAGTTAGATTATTTAAATAGTGCTTCAGTATATTTTTTATTTACTACTTTATCTCTCATTGAAGCCTTATCTGTGAAATTTCTAGATATGTTTCTTATCATTTCACTGTAATTATCACTTCCATCATTTTTTTTGCGATAATAAGGTTTTACGGAGCTGCAGTTTTTGTGTTCAAAAAGAGTATTAAGTAAAGTCCTGTCTGAAATTCCACAAGAATGTCCAAATATGAAAACTTGATAATTATTTGAATTTATAAAATCCAGTAGTCTTTTATATGAATCACTTTCAAGATATTTCATTGACTTAATATTTTGTAAATATTCGTTATCATCAAGATCTTCAATTTCTAAGTAATCTTTATCTATTTCATCTCCAAAACCAAAAACAATCTTATTATCTGTTTTATTATTTAAAATTCCATGAATGTGTGTTACATCTGTGGATATATCATTTCCAAATTCACGATCAGTCGGAGGATTGTCATAATGAGTCTCAGTTGATGTATAATTAAAATTTACCAATAATATATCTTCTGGTCTATGACGAAAATAATTTGGTGCGACATCGGATGTTAATATTTTTTTAATTTTTTGTCTTTTATCTTTAATACCTATTAAAGCTTGATAAAATCGGATGTCTCTCTCTGATAACTCTAAATCTGAAATTGATATCTTTTCTTCTTCAATATCTTTAACATAATTATTAACCCTTTGGAATTCAATTTCAGTTAGTTGGTTAATTGATGACTCTGAGAAGTCCTTGAAATTAAAATCTGAATATATCACATTATAAACAGATTTTTTAAAACTCATTTCTTCAGCAGTACTTGCAAAACTTTTTGTAAATTTTGTTTGAATTTTTGTAAGGTATTCTTCTAACAGCGATTCAATAGACTGAAAATCTTTATTCAGAGCAGTTATTTTGTATCTAGGTAATGAAAAATCTTTGTAACTTTTTTTTAATAACAAATAATATTCTTTTTCAATATCAACCCAATTAAGAGAATGATTCTTTTCTGTTAAAATTTCAAGAAATTTATTTTTGTATTTTACTTTACTGCTATTATATCTTAAAGCTCTTAATAAGTTGCTGTATTCAGATTCGCCTTTAGCAGCTTCTGAATATACAATTGGTGGTACTCGATCAATAGAGATATTGTCATCCTCAAATCTTTTACCATTGTATATACCACTTAAAATCTCTTTTCTTTTATTTCCCCAATAATCATTAATAAAGGCTCCATAACTTGTTGACATCCCGTGAGCAAGGTCAAAACCATTTCCAATTAAAATTATACGATTCATTATTATTAGTTTGTAAAAGTGTTTTTCTAATTATTTCTTCTCAATCAACCTCTCCAATTTATCAATCATCTCCTTCTGCTGCTGAAGCATACGCTCATAAAGCTCTACCATTTTATCAATAGGATTGAAAGTAGGTTGATTATTAAAGAAAGCAGGTTGTTGACAGTTATCAAAAGAAGCCGTATTAGAAATAATATTTATAGCATTTTCCTCATCAAAATTCTCAATCGCTTCTGCAGGAACTTTCAAAATCTTCGCTACCTGTGCCAGAATATCAGATTCTACGGTTTCTTTTTGCTCTAAAAGGGAGATTTTCTTTTGGTTCCAGTCATCGCCCATTTCAAAAGCTAATGCTTCCTGTTTGATCCCCAGCATTTCGCGGAAACGCTTTATATTTCTACCCTGATGTATTTTTTTATTTTGCATATCTGTGTCAATCATAATAACAAATATAAAGCTTTAGAACAAAAAAATGAAGCTCCTTTTTAAAATAAATACTATTCTAAAATATCTCTCTTTCTGAATAAATTATCCTTTCCTCAACTGGTATATCCTCCTTATTATGATTTGATTTGTTGAAAAATAACAAATATGAAAAGAAAAATAAGGATGAACAGCAGCAAATATAATGAACTACACAATCGTAACCTTACGGTTTTCCTCAAATCGTTTTCAAGAGCGTATGGCAAAATAGTGTACTTCCCGGAAATAAGAATTGCAGGGAAGTGGGTGGAGCAATGTGGTTTTCAGGCAGGAGATAAGATACTGGTTACGGTGAGCAGAAACCAGATTATCCTGGAAAGGGAAGTGGATTATGAGGGATAAATGCTATTTTTGAACCATTGCTATTGAGTCCTGAGGATTAGAACAAGCAGTGAATCAAACTCAACCTAATCAATAATGAGAAATAACGTCAGTACCAAATCCATATTTTTTGTATTACTATTCTTTTTATTTTCCTGTAAGGGACAAGATAATCAGGAATGTTTGATAAAACTTAAAGAAAAACTGTCTCCAAAAGTAAATGCTGAAAATAAAATTGGAGAAGTGATTAACTTAAAGGAAGATACTCATTGTTTTGATTGGGATTCTTTACTTATTATGATGCCAATTTCTTTGAATGAGGAAGCGGAAAAAGAGTTAGGAATGAAATTACCTATACGTGATGATTTTACCTGGGAGTCTGATAATACCTCAATGTTTTTATTTGTAAAGAATAAAAAAGTTGTTTATTCTATGCTTCAAAAGGCCACTGTAGACAGAGAAACTTATGATGCGGCTCAATCAGTAAAGGCTTACTATTTTCTTAACTTACTTAACTCCTATGGAAAAGGAAAGTATTATGTTATCATTCCAAAAGAAAAAGCTGTATTTGAAACTTATCCTATGGTATATCATAATAAGAATGGTAAAGAAATGACAAATCCTAAGTTTGGCCTTGGTGTAAAAATTAAAGGAAACTAGAATATAAATGAAATTAGGCTTCAATTTCCAAAAAGAATAATAAAAAAAACCTGGATTAATGATCCTGGATTTTTTTCTATTTCCTTAATATTCTTAACAACTCATCTATTCTTAATGGTTCAAATATTTTATTAGAATTTTAAACGCAAAGTTTTAAGTTAAAGGATTTTATATTTTTGAGTAGGCTAAGGATGGGCAAGTGGACTTGCCTGATGAAGCGGATGATAGTCGCACGCAGATTTAGGAGATTGCGCAGATAGAGTAAACATAAGAATCTTCGATATCTGCTTGATCAGCGAGATTTTTTGAACCATTAAGGGTACTTAAGGTTTTAAGTGAAGTTAAAACTCAAATAAATTTGAGTTAAGCGTTATGCTTCTTGAATATCTTTAGATCTTCTCTTAATTATTCTTAACAACTCATCTATTCTTAATGGTTCAAATATTTTATTAGAATTTTAAACGCAAAGTTTTAAGTTAAAGGATTTTATATTTTTGAGTAGGCTGAGGATGGGCAAGTGGACTTGCCTGATGAAGCGATGTGGATCGTTTTTCTTTATTGTTTTACAAAAACCCCGATGTATTTTCCACAGTATTGTACCACAGAAGTTTTAATCTTTTTTTTATGACAAAAATCCTGATACGCAGAATTGTCGCCAATATCATCACTGATAAATACGGCACCGGGTTTCAATCTTTTATAAATTTGATGATAAGCCCACATTCTTCCATAGTAACTTTTGTCAGAATCATAGTGGAAAACATCAAAAAAGGAAACTTTTTTAAATATTTTAGGCAAAGATTCTCTATCTGCAAAACGGAATAACTTCCAAAACTTTTTGAGGTTCTCAGGAACAATATATCCTACATAGCGATCACCATCCTGAGCAAGATAAGGCATATCTGAGCTATAGAGCGTGCCATTTCTTTTTTTAATTGAAAGCAGTATGGCTAAAGAAGACCATCCATAAGCCACTCCTGTTTCAAGAACGTTTTGAGCTTTGGTAAATTCACATGCATAATAGATAAGCTCCAGTGCACCAGGGCCGCCCATTGTAATAGGGCATTCTTTTTCTTTTACGTTTGCTTTTTCCAGCGTATCAGCATATATCTCTCTGAAATGATCAGTATCCATAGAGAAAAGTCTGGAGACTGCCTCTTTTTGAGATACTGCTATGGAGGCAGCCCAGGTATTTGTTTTTGCTTTTCCTTTGAACGGGCTTCTTCTGTTGATTGTATTTTTAATAATTTTTCTGCCCAGTTCAGGATAAAGAGCAGGTCTTTTAAGATAAGCTACAAATGTTTTAAGAACTGTTGACATATCATTGATTGTATTGAAGTTACAAGACAAATGTATTTTTTTTAAAACCATATTGCATTGATACAATATTAATTTTGAAATCAAATTTGTTTATAATCTTTTAATAATATGTAAGATAATTAATCAATAATAATTGTTATTTTTTAATTTAAACGTAAATTTTAAAAAATATAATTTTCTTTCTTTCAGTGAGCTAAAGAGGGGGACGTGAACTTGCCGATGGAGCAGAGATTGATCTCTTGTAGATTTTGGATTATACCGTTTTTTGGAATATAATCATCTGCGATATCAGTCTGATTCGCGAGAGATTATTTTTTAACCATTAAGGGCTATTAAGTTTTTTAGAAATGGTAAGATTCAAATAAATTTGAGTTAAGCACTATGCTTGAAGAATATCTTTAGATATTCTCTTACTATTCTTAATTGCTTATTTATTCTTAATGGTTTAAATTTTGATTTTAGTACTCAAATATCTGTTTTTCACCTGTTTAATGTTGTAATCGTTTCTTTATACTTAAGGCGGAGTTTTTGTTTTTTTGTTTACAAAAATGTCTGTCCAAAAATATATGGATTACAGCCATAAAAACGGTGATACTTTTCTGCTTTTTCACGAGGGTAGGTATTGGTTTTTCATTAACACACTAAAAAGTGTGTTGTTTAATGACTGCAAATGTATAAATAATTTTGTATAAACAAAAAGATAAATGAGGCGAAATTATTTTTAATTGTTTGTTGCTGTCAATATGTTGTAGGGCTTTATAAAAATACAAAGCCCTGGTTATGATAAGCAGGATAAAAGTATACTATTTATTGTATCTTTTTCATAGGGAATGCCTGTCTGGCCATTTTTCCGTTCATCATTCCTGAGATTTCAGCAAATAAAGAATCTTTGAGGATCTTTTTGTAAGTAATTCTTTGGGGGAAGTCATTCTCCTGATTCTCAAATATAAGTGAATGGGGCTTAGACATAGAAGTTGATACAAAATCAACAGGCTGTTCATCATGCTGACCTTTGACAGATACCATATAATGGAGTTTTTTGTCTTTTTCTACCAAGCGTACAGACTCAAATAGTATGGTGTCTTTTTGTTTCAGATAATAGCTTTTTGCCTGAAGTTCGGTATCACTTTTTCTGGTCCAGGTTTCGTAGAGGCTTCCTTTGGAGGTTTTGGTTTCCCAAGTGCCGAGAAGCCATTCAACTTTTTTAATTTCACTTTGTTGTTGTGTCCAGCTGGCTGCAATGGATAGACCGATTATTGCAAGGATTAATTTTGTTTTCATTGTCAGATGATTTTATTTCAGCAAAGTTGAAAATAAGAACGGTCTTAAAATTGTAAAAATGCGACATCAGGAATCTTTTCTGTAGAATAGGAGAGACATTTGCAGCGTATCTCCGTAAAATTCTTTGGGGGTAAATCCTGTAAACTCCTTAAAATCTTTGATGAAATGGGCCTGATCATAATATTCGGATTCGTAGGCGAGTGCTGTAAGACTGGCATATTCTTTATTGAGAAGATGTTTGATTGTCGTTTGAAGCCGAATGGTTTTTGAAAGCTGTTTCGGACTCAATCCAATGGCTGAAGAAAACTTACGTTCCAGTTGTCTTCTGTTGATATTCGTTTGTTTTGAAAGTTCATTGACTGATATTTTTCCATCAACATTCAACAGCAAATCCACAGTAGATTGTACAATTCTATCAATGGTTTCTGTATTAAGTCTGTCCAGGAGAAACGTTTCTACAATGCTTATTTTTTCCTGTACTGTTGAAGCTTTTAATACATTTTCTTCCAATTCAACGCCCTGTATTCCGAAGAGTTTTTCCAGCGGAATAGCCTGATCATCCATTTCTTTAATAGGAATTGTAGCAAATGGAATGAACCCATCATGATGAAAGCGGACAGAGAAAATACCGGTAATACCTGTGGGCTCTATTTTCAAGGGTTCGGTCAACTGTCCAAAAACACAGCTTCTAGGCTGTAAAACTGGTTTCCCATCAATATATTGATGATAAAGGTCACCATAATGAATGATCATTTCCATGCAGCCATCCGGAACAATGGTTTGTACCTGCGGAACAGCTTCTCTGGGGCTGTCCAGAGTCCAGTAGCATTTTATGATAGAAGCCAGATCCGGTTGTGGTTGAAAGGTTTGATAATCCATTGTACTCAATATTCTAATCTTATAAAATTATTAAATAAAAAATGAAATGACTTTAAAACAGGCTATTGAAATATTGACAATGGTAGCACTCACGAAATTACCCTTATCTTTGTACATCCGATGTTTCTAAACATTAATCAATATTATCATAGATGAAATTTTTACTAGACCTTTTATTCCGTGTTTTTCAGCTTTTTACAGAACCTTATTTCTTAGTATTTCTTGCGGTAGTTATTATAGCCCTTTTAAAAAGAAAAAATAAGCGTAAAAATCTGAGGATAGGAATCTGTATATGGGCTGTTTTAATGATTATCTTTATAGGAAATGGTTTCTTGGGCAAACTAACCTCCGGATATCTGCAGAAAAGTTATGTTAATACTTCTAATACTAAAAATACAGCTTCTCAGAGCGCTGTTATTGTAGTATTGGGTGGCGGAGTTGTAGATTTTGACAATACAGAAAAGCTGCATACCATGTCTTATTCCAGAATTGTAACCGCTTATCAATTGTATCATGAATACAAGAAAAACAATCAACCGTGTACAATATTAATTTCCGGAAAAGGAAGAGGGCATACCAGTGAAGCTGAATTATTCAGTGAAAATTTTAAAAGTATGGGAGTGCCAGACTCTGATCTTATTAAGGAAGATAAAAGCATGAATACTTATGAAAACGCAAAATATTCCAGCAAAATAGTAAAGCAAATGGCTCCTTCCAGTGTGTATCTGGTAACTTCAGGTTTTCATATGAAGAGATCTGTTTCTCTGTTTCAGACATTTGGATTAAAACCTATTCCACAGGCATCAGATTTTATAGATACCGAAATAACGATATTTCCAAACAGCTATAATGCCGCATTTACCTTTGTGATGCTAAAAGAAGTACTGGGAATATGGCAGGTTCAATTATATAACAGTTTGGGAATGAATAAATAGTATTCTAGAGTTTATTTTAAAACACTTTAACTCACTCAGGAAAGTAAAGCTTAAGTGTTCAAAAACTTTTGTCATGAAAGTGAAAATTTGTAAACCATGTCAAGGTTTTGAACCTTGACATGGTTTGATTGTCATTCCGAAAGAATTCTAACATCGTATAATTTTAAAGCATTTTAGTACACTTTAGAAAGTTTTAATATTCTTCTGTATAAGTAAGTTCACTTCAGAGGAAAATCAAAGATTTTCAAAGCTTAAGTATACTTCATATACACAAAGTAGGAAACTTAAAATAACTAAAGTGTTACAATTTTTTGTGACTTTTAACTTCGTTGAATCTTCGATTTGTGGTTTAAAAGATGTCATCTTTTGGTATGATTTCAATAAAACTGTTTAAACAGCTTTAGGTATTATTTTACTTTCTTCAGTGAAATGAGTGTCTGCAAAATAACAGAAGCAATAATGAATGTCAATCCTATATAAAATGGAAATCCTACTTCTTTGCTTTCTCCAAAAAACAGAAAAGCTATAATGATTGCGTAAACAGGTTCCAGATTAAAGGTTAGGTTCACCGTGAATGCTGGAATTTTCTTCAAAACTTCTGCAAAAGCCACATATAGCCCAACTGTACAAAAAAGAGCCAAAATGCCCAAATAAGCCGTGTTTTTCCAGTCAGGTACTATGCTATCTGCCGGGAAAATAACGAGGTATATGGGCAAAAGTGCTCCGAGGCCTAAAGTGCCGCCAATCATCTGATAAAAGTTGATTACTTTGGTGTCAAAGTGTCTCACCAAACGATTATTATAAATGGTGTAGAGTGCTCCTAAAGCAGAAGAAATAACACCTAGAATAATTCCCAGCTGGTAAGAGGCATCGAAATGGAAGATCAGGCTGATCCCCAACAAAGTCAATGTACTGAGAAGCAGCTCTGAGATTTTAAATTTCTCTCTGTCGATCAAAGGTTTAAATACAGCCGTAAAAAAACTGGTAAGACAGTAGCAGACTACACCGATTGAGATATTGGAGTATTTGATGCTGGCGTAGAAAAAAAGCCAGTGCATGGTGATAAGCAGCCCAGCTTTCATTATACGGATTTTTTCCTGTGCAGAAAGTCTATAGGGAATTCTCAGCAATTTTAAAATAAAAAATAAAATAATAGAGGAGAAGAGAAGTCTGTACCAAACCAGTAAGCCTTCATTAAGGGTGATTAATTTTCCGAACACACCTGTGAATCCGGCCAATATCACGGCCAGATGTAATACTACATATGATTTTTTCATTGAGAATGAACTGTAAAGATTTGAATTAATATTTTTTTGTCAGAATCTGAAGCATAATAATTCTGGCCATTATATTTTTAATGGCATAAGAACGCTTCAAATTAATTTGAAAATATTAAGGTGCCGGAGGAGGCAGACAGTTCGCGCGGTTCATATTTATTTGTTGAAGTTCAAATATAGGGAAAATATTTTCCAGGTTACATATAAAAAACATTAAACTTATGACCATCAGGATCGGCAAAAACAAAACCATAATAGTTGTCTCCGAAACTTTCCGGCTCTGAAATAATTTTTCCACCAGCTTTTTCAACTTCTTGGGCCCATGCATCTACCTGATCTTTGGTATCTGCAGATAAGGTAAAAACTATTTCGTTTACTTTCTCTGTCTCACAGAATTGTATAGGCTTCAGGTTTGATTCTATGATATGTTGTAAGAAGAAATGAATAATAAAATCCTTTTCCCCGAAAAAGAAGCTTACCAGTTGGTCCGAAGTATGCGGGCCGTTCGGTTTAAATCCTAATTCAGTATAAAATTTGTACGTACGTTCCAGATTGGCTACGGCCAGATTGGACCAGATCATTGTAGGTTTCATATTATTTTCTTTTTGGATTAGGGTAAAGGTATTATGTTTCATCATCATAAAAGCTGTCATGTGGCAAGATTTTGTAATTTTATAGATCATTGAAAGGGTACCTAATAGGATTTACAATAGTGTAATTTAACATAATATCAGGATATGATGTTTTATTGGGTTGATTTTAAGTGATTTAAACTATTTAATTTAACATAATGTATAGTAAAATAATAGAAAAACTGAACATATTAGGAGGAAATACAGAAAATGTAAGCGCAGGAAAAAGCTTTGCAGAGAACTGGAAGAGTCTGAAATTCAGTAATTATTTATACGATAAGGAATGGGATGTTTACGGAATTGATCAATTCTACGAGAATAATAAGAATTTATATACCAGCAATAAGGATGTTTTTTATCAAGATTTGCTGGAGCATTATTTTTCAAATCATGAACAGTTTTATGGGCAGGATTTTTATAAAGACTGGTTGTTTTTGCCGTTTAATGAAGACTCAACAGATTTTGGCGAGCTAGATGGATTTGTAGAGGAAAATAAAATCAGAGAAACCGTACAAGGAACAGAGATGGAATTTATCTGTATATTTTATTCATACGGATATCCGGATCATTATTTTGTATGCCTTACAGATCCTGACCAAAATAATCCGACAGTATACAGTACAGACCATGAAAATTATTTTGAGGAAATTGGAAATGAAGGAAGCCTGGAAACTTTTCTGGATAAATATATGACCAAAGAAGAGTTCTTAGAAGTCGTTAAAAAATACCTGGAAGAAAAATCTGGAAAATAATGGATTCTGAGTAGGCTTAATACTCTATTCTAATAATATAATAAAAGTCCTATAATTTATATTATGTTAAATTGTATATATTGTAGCATCATACAGTTGATAATCAACCAACTGTATGTCTTTTTTATTAATGAGAAAATTATTTTTCTTTAATAGCATTAAAAAAAGAAGCCTGATAGGTTTTTCCAATAGGAATAATACTGTCTTTAATATGTATCACATTCCCTTCCACCTTGATGATCTTATTGAAATTGATTAGGTATGATCTGTGTACTCGGATAAAACCGTCATTTTTTAATTTATGTTCCCAATTGTTCATACTGTCCTGTACAAGCAATTGGTTGTTCTTGTAAAAAATATTCACATAATCTACTTCAGCTTTGATATAATAAATATCGTTTTTATTGATTTTAAAGAAAGTTTTGTCCGTATAAACAAAGAGCTCGTTCTTATTCTCTTCCTTATCAGTTTTGTTCACATTCTGCAGCCTGTAGATGGATTTCAAAAAACGCTCGTATGAAAACGGTTTCAGCAGATAATCGTCTACAGCAAGTTCAAAGGCGTCTACCGCATAATCTCTGTGAGCAGTTGTAATGATAACCTTTGGTCTTTTTTCAAGGCTTTTTAAAAAATCCAGTCCGTTAATTCCCGGCAGCTGAACATCTAAAAAAATAAAATCTGCTTTATTTAATATCCCGGAAGGTAATGCAGAAACAGACTGAAATACACCCAGACACTCTAAAAACAATGTTTTATCTACATACGTTTGCAAGAGCTTTATGGCGGGCTGCTCATCTTCTATAATTATACATTTCATCGCGTTTTGATCATTAAATTAACTAAAAATTGCTCTCCATTTTCTATAATTGAAATGTCATGCTTTGAATGAAAAAGGAGTTCCAGCCGCTGTTTTACATTTTCTATTCCAATACCGCTGTCTTTCCACTCTTCTTTTTGATTCTGCCTGTATTTCGCACTGAATTTATTGCTGACTTTCAGAGTAATTATTCCTTTGGAAGAATGTATGTCAATTAAAACGGGAGATCCTTTTTCTTCAAGCATACTTGAATATTTGAAGGCATTTTCTATAAACGGAATAAACAATAAGGGCGGAATAAGCTGCGAATGATCATCATTATAAACCTGAAACTGAACATCTACCCGATCTCCCATTCTGGATTTCTGCAGAACCAGATAGTTTTCAATAAACTTAATTTCAGTATCCAGTAATATTTCTTTTTTCTGGCCTTCATGGATTAAATAATGGAGATTATCTGAAAGTTTGAGAATTTTATCCGCAATATCTTCATTTATACCAATCGCGTCCGAATACAACATATTTAAAGTATTGAATAGAAAATGAGGGTTTATCTGAGCTTTCAAAGCCTTCAGTTCAGCATCTGCCCTTGCCTGATCGCTTTTAGCCAGCGATTTTATGTGGAGAATATTCCTTTTTGTAAGGAAAACTGCTATAAATATACTGCTGACAAATATTAATTCGAAGATTTTATTCATTAAACAATGCTTCAGATTGCATACACAGTCATATCTACAAGCAAAATATATGATTGCACCTGCCAATATCAGCAATGCTGTCCAGTAAAAGTTTTTTTTTATGTTTTTCAGTAAAAAGAAATACATGAGGTACGATGGAACTCCTATAACAGCAATAGCAATAAGTGATTTTTTAATATCAAATGTAAAACAGTCAGTTTTCCCAAATATCAAGGCAGGATACACCACATAAAATGTCCAGAACAGCAAATGACCAATGAGTTCTATGAGTAAAAGCTTATACTTTTTCATCATTATTTATTTTACTTTATTTAGTAATTATTTTATTGCTTCCTTGATATAATCCTGAGCTTTCCTGTTGCGCTCATTTATTTTATTTCCTTTTTTAATGTTGTATGTGAAAGACACATATACAGCTCTTGATAAGGGTTTAAAGCGGTATTTACTCACGAAATTCACCCCATAATCCTTTCCTTCATAAACTCTTGTGTTAAAGATATCAGCAAATCGTAAGGTAATGTTTCCGTTGTTTTTCATCATTTTATACCTGAATGCTATATCTAATCCCTGATTTTCATTGGCATCTGAAAGATATAATTTTTGAGCACTGTCATATTTCCATATTACCCCAAGTTCTGCTTTACTGGACAGTTTAAAATCATTCTGCAGCGTGAAGCTGTAGCCAGTGTTAAAGTTACGAAAGAAAAAAACATCGCGCTGCCTGGAATTTTCATAGTTCCAATTTACTGAAAGTTTAGAATCCCACCACTTTACAGGAGTAAGTCCCACCGAAAAATCTATTCCAAAAGCATTACTGCGGCCTCCATTAATAGGCTTGTAAACAGTAGTTCCAGTATCATTTACAGAAAAATTATTTAAGATAACATCTTCTCTGAGCCTATAAGAAATCCCTGTATTGATATTAAATTTAGATTTTTTAAATTGAAAACCGAGATCAAAATTATTCGAAAATTCAGGACGTAAATCCGGCGAACCAACAAAGATTTCGAATCTGCTGTATTGGGCCGTGTTTGGATTGATCTGTTCCAGCGATGGTCTTGTGGTTCTTCTGTTAAAACCAAACGATATCATCTTTCCTTTGCTTATGGTATAGCCCATATGTAAAGAAGGGAACAGGTTGATATACTCACTGTTGATTTTGTTTCCTGCTGTAATTAAATCGGCATCCCTCCGGAAAATTTCACCTCTCAAGCCAGCCTGGATATTAAATTTGTTGATGTCAAATTTTAACATTCCATATGATGCATAGGTACTCTGGATATTTTTAAACGTTCTGTCAGCCACGGCATTGGTTTCTGTAACTGAAAAATTATTATCTAAACTCTGTCTTTCCCACAATGCACCTGCCTCCAGCTTAATGACTTCATTTAGTTTTGTCGTATAATCGGCACTTGCTCTGGAAATGGCAACCACATCGTTTGTAGTATTATTGGCTACACCTATGTTTTTTTGAAATTCGTTCTTTACGAGATTAGTATTATTTGACAGGTATAAATCAAATTCCAGAAAGTTTTCAGGCTTTTTGAAAACGTGTCTGTAATTAGTGGTGAAATCAAACGTTTTGTGATGATGAGAGGCCAGGTTATATTGAGGAAGCTGGCTGTCTTTTTGAAAAATCATTCCATCAGAAAGCATTGTATGGCTGTTGTCTGCATAATTGAGGCCCACGCTTAGTTCATTGGTTTTGTTGATAAACCAGTCTATCCTTCCTTTTACCCTGTAAATGTCGCCTGTAAATTTAAAATCATTTTCTATCCGGACAGGATCTGTATTCTGCCTGTCAATCAATGACCTATTTTTTGCAATATCTTTTACATATCCAATTCCAAATGAATAATTAACTTTCTCACGACCTATGTTCACATCTGCGTCTCCTGTATATCCACCGATAGAATTCACGGATCCTGAAGTATTTACTGAGACACCCGGTGCTACTTTTTTATTGGTGATGATGTTGATGATACCGGTTAGCCCGCTTGCTGTATATTTTGCGGACGGAGAAGTAATGATTTCAATTTTATTGATATTATTTGCCGGAATCTGACGGAGTAATTCAGAACTACTAAGCGGCGAGGGTTTTCCGTTAACCAAAACATTTACATTTTTATCTCCTCTTAAACTGATATTCCCATTGGAATCGGATTGAATTTCCGGAACACGCGAAAGCACGGTTAAAGCATCTCCTCCTGCTGATAATAAATCCTTTCCTACATTGATTACCTTTTTATCCAGCAACATTTCTGTTTGTGTCTTTTCTTTTACAATCAGAACTCCTTCCAGTTCATGTAAGTTGGAGGCAAGAGAAATATTCAGAATTGTATCTTTTGGAATAGAAACAGAAATACTTCTTTTTTTATATCCTGCTGAGCTTATTTCAAGATAATAATTGCCTTTCTCAAAGGGTTTGGGAAATTGATAAATTCCTTTGTCATTGGTGGATGCCTGGCTTGTAAAATTGCCATCACCTTTTTTTAAAATAATTAATGCCCCCTGCAATGGTTTCGATGTTTTTTCATCCAGTACCTGTCCTTCCAGTATTTGCCCGGAAAGGAAATAGAAGGGTGATAAACCTATAACTGTACATAAGAAATGCTTTGCTTTCATACTTCAATGTTTTAATTGAGAGCAAAAGTAATTTCATTAATAAATAGGTGATAATTATATCTGTTAACGATACTGTTTTATCTGTTAATGTCTTTGGTCTCAACCCAAAAGTGGGTCAAAACATCTACTGTAAAGCGTATTTTACTAATTTACATTTCTACAAATTAAGAGAGGGCTTTCTTAGCCATAGAAGATACCGGAAATAAAAAGAGGAGACTTTTTGGGTCTCCCTTTCCGTCTATCTAAAAGCCTATTGCTGGTAGGTTGCTCTCCAGCAGAGTCTACTTAATCTTGGGCTTTGTTTTCCCAAAACGTTTTTCTATTCAAAGAAGAGTGTGGTCTTTTCTTATTGTAGAACTCCTGCCTTAACTATTTCACGCAATTCAATTTCTAGATCCTTCTTTTCCTTTTCTTTATAAAATTCAGAAGCTGCTAATGAATTGGTGAATTCTTTGATCGTTTCAGAGTAATCCTGTTTTAATAGGATTTTAGCCTTTATAATATGTAAATAAGCCTCTGAAAAGTTGGGATAAGAATCTGTTAAGATTTTCCAAGCTTGAATGGCTTTATCATATTGTTTTTCATTATAAAAGTACCAACCTTTTCCATTTAAAATACCCAGTGAAAAATTGAGTTTTACGCCGTAATTGGACTGTATTTCTTTATCTAATGATGATTTAATACTTAAGTCTGTTTGTTTATTTGAAATATACTTCGACTGAATAGCAGACCAATCTTCAAATATTTCATAAAGGGCCACATTAATAAGTAAGCCTGGTGTTGCATTATGATCTGCATTTTTAAACCGATACCCTTTGATATCTAAAAAGGGATTGTGAATATTCTTAGTGATTGAATCCATCTTAACGAAATCTTCAGGATAATCGTTTCCGATTCCATAGCGATAATACTTTTTTACAGGAATAGAACGCATATTTAATTGGCTTATTGAATCTGTTAGGGCAACATTTTTCTGAGTAAAAAATGGGCTCATAGAAATAACTCCATTCAAATCAGCTATTCTTGAATTAAACAAAGATGTTGTAAAATATCCATATCTTGAATGACCAATTAACAACCTAAAAGCAGAAGCTTTGTAATTTCTTTCAGCTAATGGGATCAGTTGTTCAAAAATAAATTTTTCATTCTCAAGGGCAAGTCCGTTTGGATCAGAAATCTTGTACTGTGTTTCAAGATAGCGATATCTTTGTTCCGATTCAACGCTTATAATAACCGATGAAGGAATTTGTTCATTACTCGTTAAATAGTCAATTGTATTGAGGATATAGTTATTACTCCTTTTATTTTGCCTATCAAATACAATAATTAATGGAAATTTGTTCTTGGACTTCTTTTGCCATTCTATGGGAACCATTATAGAAATCTTTTTATTAAATCCCAGACTTGTTGAACTTAATATGGTGTCTTTTAGCATTTTATATCTTTCGTAGTTCTGGGCAAGCAGTGAAGACGTTGCTGAAGTGAAAATTAAAAGAAATAGTACATACTTTTTTATCATGGCAATTAGATCTACCTATCAGTTAAGACTCAAAAATACGGATTGTGTTATTGAAATCTGTAATGATGCTACTATTTTTTCGATTTTACCCATAAAATGCTCCAAAATCCGTAGACTTTGGAGCTGATTTTATAAGTAGCTTTTCAGCTGATCTGTTATTTCTTGATTATTTTAGTGAAAATATGATTTCCTTTTAATAGATAATTCCCTGATGGATAACCAGTAAGATCAATACTGTTTTTCCCTTTATTTAAAGTCATATTTTTAATGATTTTACCTGTCATATCGTATACATAAACATTTTCGTTTTCAGTAGACTCCACAGTTATCATTCCTGTTGTTGGATTTGGATACGCTGGGGTTGTTATTTTTTTTGAAGTTTCTACTGTTGATAAAAAACAACCGGAACTATAAGAATCTCCAATAATCGTAAAACCTTTATTAACCAATTGAGCTCTTGCCATAATGGCTTGTGGTGTAGAATAAACGAGTCCCGTTGCATCAATGTTTCCAGAGGTTATGGTAGAGTTTGCCCATGCAGGATTATTATTCAGAGCAATTAGAAAATTACTGTAATTCGTACATGATAACCCTGAGTTTTTAAATCCAAAAGACATTGAGTTCCCTGAAAAGTTTTGAAGCTTGATATTCCAGGTAGAAATATCCTGGTCAAAAAGTAAAGCACCATTAAACATATTCAATCCGGCAAAATAATTGACCTTACTTACATCCCAATTTCCAATGGGTTGATTGAAAGATACAGCATTTTCAAATATACGCTCAAAATCCGTTACTTTACTTGTATTCCAATTATTAAGTGGTTGGTTAAAGGCTGAAGCATTAGAAAATAAATACCTAAAATTAGTAGCATTTTTTGTATTCCATGAATTTAATGGCTGATTAAAAGCTACAGCATCCTTGAACATTGCAGAGAAGTTGGTTCCAGCTGCTGTATTCCAGGCAGAAATATCTTGATTAAAAGCAGCTGCAAAAGAAAACATTCCGCTAAAATCTGTTACATTCGCTGTATTCCAGGTTCCGATATTTTGATTAAAAAGCTTTGCCCTGCTAAATAAGCCATTCATATTGGTAATTGTGCTTGTGTTCCAATTAGAAAATGAATTATTTCCAACCAAAGACGAACAATTAAAGAACATTTGTGATAGATTGTTTATTTGTGTCAGATTGGGTGTATCTGCAGCCGTTACATTAAGATTTGGACAACCTGCAAATCCTGCATTAAACTGCTGAAGCCAAATAATATCTCCCCATTGACTAATTTCAGTAAGCTCAAGATTTGCATTAGGATTTATAAAGTCTGGGCTGGCTCTAAATCCATAAAATAATCCACCGCCATTTGATACTTTCAATTTATAGGTTGCCTGGAGAGGATTTGTATTTAAAGATGTCCCAAAAGAAATTGTAATCGGATTGCTGCTGTTAGAGGTTACAGAATTCATAAGTCCACTATGTTGAGGATAGCCTACTTCTTCCCAGCTGATGGTGTAACTTGTTCCGGTGCCACCAAAAGTTATTGAATTATCAATGGTCCCATTTACATTAGGTTTCCACAAAGTAATAAATTCAGTTTGCGCATAAGAAATGAAAAATAAAAAGAGAAAAGTGATGATGAGTTGTTTTTTGTACATACTTTAAAAAGAGTTTTAAGGTTAAAATTTGATTCACTAAGACAATAAATTTCCCGGGATTCTTTATCTTATTTCTACTATAAAGATAGAGACGCACAGCGACAGAACTTGTCGTATTAAAACAAATCATCTCTTTTTTTTAAGTTTTTTTTGATTAATTTTTTATATAAATAAGCTTTGTAAAAACCACCCGAAATGGGGATTGTACTCTTTAGATTCTAAGAATATTTTTGAGAGAAAATTATCATCGTGGAAACCTCTACAACAATCAATAACTTTCTGAAAAAAGAAAATATATAAACTGTTGTGAATTGATTGATTATTAGTTTAGTGTTTGCTGTGCCAACCAAGATCGGCTCGTTTTATGGAAGTTTCTTCTGTGAAAGTATTAGAAACTTTGGATAAAATCGATCAAATGCTATTTTTCTTTTAGAGGATCTTCCCTATTCTGTGGTGAGAATTTTCTTTAATAATAAAATAGCTTCTTCCAACTCTTTCTCATTCATTGAAGCAAAGCCAAATCGAAAAGCATTTTCTTTTTCACTGATTCGTTTGATTTGTAATTGTGAGCTCATTTTCAATGTATTAATACTATATGGATGTTTTAATTGGATCCAGACTGAAAGACCACCATCTGGTAAAGAAAAAGATGCGTAAGGTCTTAGATGATGATGTAAAAGTGTATTCAGATAATCTCTCCGTTGATGGTAACATTTTTTTGTTTTCTTCAGGTGCCTCCCTAAATCTCCATTTTTAATCAGTTCAGCCAACGCATTTTGCATATATCCGTCACCACCAATATCAATCACTTTTCGTAAAGTGAGAGCCTCCTGTATAAAATTTTTAGGAGCCACCATAAAGCCAATACGAATGGAAGAACCTATTATTTTTGAAAAGGAACCAATATAGATGATGTTTCCTTTATGGGCCCCACTTGCCAAAGGTAAATAAGGCGAGGAGGAATAATGATAATCATAATCGTAATCATCCTCAATGACTGCAAACGAATACCGGTTTGAAAGCTCCAATACCTTCATTCTTCTTTCCACGCTCAATGTTACCGTTGTAGGATAATGATGATGAGGAATGATATACAAGGCTGCTACCTTTTTCCTTTTACAAATATTTTCGAGAGCATTGATGTCTAATCCGTTTTCATCTACAGGAATTTCCACAACAGAGGCTTTTGTCTTTTCAAATGCACTGTTGGCAATGGGATATCCTGGTTTTCCTAAAATAATAGTGTCTCCTTCCTGTAAAAGCAATTGAGCTGATAAATAAATACTCATTTGTGCACCATGCGTAATCAATACATTATCAGCAGAAATATTCAATCCTCTTGTCACAGATAAGTATCTGGACAGCTCTTCTCTTAATTTTAATGTCCCTTGACTTGTCCCGACCACTGCATTTTTAATTGTAAAACTTTTCGAGGTATAGCTGCGGTAAATTTTCAACAACTCATCTATAGGAGAAAGTCGAATATCAGGATGCCCATCATCAATAAAAATTTCAGGAGCCGCAATGAGTTCCTGCTGAGACGGATCTTTCTTGGATGTATGAAGTGGAAGGTTGAAATTATTTTCATACGATACAGATGAATCCTGGGCGTTCCATTTTTGTGGTTTTAGATTGGGAATATGTTCGGATACCTTGACTTGTTTCCGGGGAATAATTAATATCCAATCCTGAGCATTGAGCTCCTCATAGGCCGCTGTTATAGTTTTGCGGTGTACACCCAGAATTTTTGCGAGTTCTCTGGTACTGGGAAGAGGCATTTCAGTGGGTAAATTTCCATTTTGTATAGCATTAATAATAGATATCGCGATCTGTCTGTAGACAGGAAGCTTTTTTTCTTTGTCGATACTGATTATGTGTTCAAACGGAAACATTCTGGACTACTTTATATATTCAATCTGGAGTACAAATGTAGTCCAAATTGAATATAATTTTGTCCTGTAAATCAAAATAGTTTTTAAGAAATAAATTTTTAATTGAAAGTAAAAGTATGATAACCGTAATATTTGAAGTGGTTCCTAGAGAAGGGAAAAAGGATGAATATTTAGATATAGCAAAGACCCTAAGATCAGAGCTGGAAGAGATTTCCGGGTTTATTTCTATCGAACGGTTTCAAAGTCTTGTGGATCCAAAAAAAATACTCTCCCTCTCTTTTTGGGAAAATGAAGAAAGTATAAAAGAATGGCGCAACAGAACCACGCACAGGAATGCACAGCAGGCAGGGCGAAACTTTGTGTTTGAAGATTACAGATTACGGGTAGCTTCAGTAATACGAAATTATGGGATGTCTGAAAGACAGGAAGCTCCTTCAGACCGTATTTTTTAAAATAACAATAAAAAAGGATAAAAAATGATTACTTATCAAATTGAAGAAAAAATTGGAATAGAAGAATTTACACAGGTCCTGATAAATTCTACATTAGGAGAAAGACGTCCGATAAACGAACCGGAAAGAATAATGGGAATGCTGCAGCATGCAAACCTTATCACAACAGCACGGGACAATGGTAAATTGATTGGAGTATCAAGATCATTAACTGATTTTGCATTTTGTACTTATCTTTCAGATTTGGCAGTTGATGAGCATTATCAAAAGAAAGGAATTGGAAAAGAATTGATCCGATTGACAAAAGAGCATACTCCAAAAGCTACACTGATTCTTTTAGCCGCCCCAAAAGCTGTGGGTTACTATCCTAAAATCGGGATGAAACAATGGGAACAATGTTATCTATTGAATAATATAGTAGATTTGAAATAATGAAATACCATTGATAATAAGAAGACATGTATTAAAGTACATGTCTTCTTTCGAGTATAATAATTGGGTTATATGGTAATTTTTACCCCTGCTGAAATATTGATTCCCGGAAGCGGACTTAGAAATTTTAACTGAGAGTTTTGAAGTCTCGCCTCAGAATTCAGTAGATTATTTCCTATAATATAATATTCCAGATCACCTATGCCTAAGCTGCTGTCCTTATAAGCTAAACGGACATTCAGTAGTGAAAATGCCGGCATAGGAAGCTCAGGATTAATATTTTTCCCTAAATATTTTTGTTTTAAATAGTGATCTAAACTTAGATTCAGGCTGAAGTTCTGTATATTGCCTTCCAGATTGAATCCAAAACGGCTTGTAGGCATATTGGGCATATAATCGCCATCACTCCATTTTCTTATCGAGCTGTCGGCTACACTTATATTTCTCACCAAATCATAATATCCACCTATCTCCCACTTCCCTATTTTCCCCAGATCTGCTTTATAAGCTGCTTCTGCTTCGATTCCGTTGATTTCTGTATCATCAGAATGCCATTCTTTGACAAGAAAAACCTCTCTGGAAAGCCCTGTGTGGGCAAGATAAATATAATTTTTATAAGACGTATGGTACCAGTTGGCAGATACCCTAAGGTTCTTTAAGTTTAAGCCCCCTCCTATTTCAACCGTATTTGCGGTTTCCTTATCCAGCCTGTCATCACCATTTTCCTCCGTGAGAATAGCAAAATGATTGTTTCCTGAGTACAGTTCGTTCACTTCCGGAGCTCTTTCGGAATGATTGTATTGTACTTTCAGATAGCCTTTTTTGAAAATATTCCATTGAGCAGCGCTATGGAATTGATGAAGGGTAAAGTCTCTGTCACTGAGTTTTCCACCGGAAAGTCCACGGCTTCTGACATATTTATTATCCGCTTCTGCCCTGCGTTGTACATGATCGTTTCTATAGCCAAGATCCAGTTGAATGATATTAAAATCAAGGTGCTGCATCGTAAAGACTCCGATTTCACGGCTTATAGTATTGGGTAAGTATCTCTGCCCCCCACTTCCTTCCATATCTCTGTACTGCACTTCAAGACCTGTCGTTCCGGTCAGGAATTTTAATTTCTGCTGTGCAATTTCCAAACGCCCATTGTGTTGGTTCACAGTAAACTGATTGGCTCTGAAGCGGTCAAGAAGTTCTGCATTTTTGGAGAATACTCCCATATAATTTAGCTTGATGCTGGAAATTGGGGAATGGGTAAATCTGTAACCTGCTTCAAACATAGCTTTATGGGATAAACTTCTTATATTGATGGGAAGATACTCTATTTTTTGCTGTGGTTTTCCATGGGTATGGGTGGGTATTTTAGGTATCGCATACCCTGGGACTCCAAAATAGGAATAAGAGTTTTGATAAGCTCCTCCTGCATAAAATGATTTCCCTATATAACTTGTTCCGATATAAAATGAATTGCTTTCCGAATGACTGTTGGGGATTACTCCGTCTTTTGTTTCCACATAATCCCTGATTCCGTTTACTTCACTTTTATAACGGTCTTTCGAAGGATCCTGGCCGGGAACGTACAAGTCATTCTTTGGATTAGGATAATTTTTACCGTCAGCAGGATTATAATAGGTAGAACTGAAGGTATAAAGGTCATCTTCTGACAGTTCATAGTCTATCATATGATCTTTAGCAAACTGACTGATGAATGGGAAAAGACTTTTGTTCAATACCCGTCTGGAATCCACATCTACCTGGCATAGTGACTGTAAAATACTATTGAAACCTACCAATTCCGGATCATAGCACCTGCTGTCTTTAGATTTTCCAGGAATTGTGACCCTATCTTGCTTGTGATTGCTTCCTCCTACAGACCAAACCCAGTTTTTAGCAATGATTCCCCGGGCTGAAAATGCCTGTTTCTGTCCACTGTTGCTTCCCCCTTCAATAAGTCCTTTTACATTTAGCTTTTTATCCGGTAATTGTCTGGCAATATAATCGGTTTCAATATCAATAGCACCTCCAATAGCCTTTCCCCCATATAAAACTGATGCAGAATTCTTGTAAACAGTAATGCTTTGAACACTGTTCATCTCTATATCAGTATTAAAATCAGGGCTTATCCCTGAAAGATCATTTACTGAGGTTCCATTTTCCAGTATTTTGACCCGGTTTCCACTCAGACTTCGGATAACAGGAGCTCCGGAATTCGGACCATATCCTGAATTTTGAATCCCGGGAATTTTACTCAATGTTTCTCCTAATGTATTGGATTGAATAAAATCCAGCTTTTTTCTTGAGATATTTACAGAACTGTAATTAGTTTTCCCCTGTATCTGGATAGATTCTATGTCTTTTACGGTTTTTTTTTCAGGAGTGAGTTTCTGCGCCTTCAGAATGGATGAGGAATACATCAGAGTGCTTCCCATCAAAAAATAAACGGTCTTTTTCATGTGCATATACTTTAATGATCCGGCAAAGCTAGATAATTAATTTTATTAATGCAACATTGTTGCTTTATTGATTTTATGTGAAAGCCTTGTGTTTTAAGGTAAAATATTGAATTACAGGTGTCCGTACCACAATTATTTACCATGCTGTTCCTCCAATAAGCGGAACCGCCGCTGCTCCCTTGCAGGTCAGATAATGAGGAGGTGATATGCTGCATAACTTCCCGATCTTCCAAACCGGAGGGGAAATAATACATTTTATCAGAAGGTTTTCAGGTTTTTACTATTTCTGCCACTGCTATAATCTGCTCGAAATATCATACCCGGTGATAAACAAGCAGATTTATGGAGGTCGATCAATGATATAGTAGAAATACTGACCCTTTTTTTAGTTAGATCTACGGTATTTTTTCATTCCTGATTCTTCTAAATTTATCAAAATATTAAAAATAATTTTATTATGGCAGGAACAAATAGCAGAATACACGGATATAATGTCGTTTATCGAAATGAGAAAGGACTTAATTTTTATTCTTTTGATATAGAGAAGAATGGACCTTCAAAGTTTATCAACAAAAAGGTAAATATTGTGAAGAGTCAGGATAATATTTATGATCATCAGGGGCATATTGTACCTCAGGGTATGCTTAATCGTATATTAGATCCTCTTATGAACGAGATGGCAAAATGTAAAGATGATCAGGCGATAAAGGATTTCATAGAAAAAAAGAAAGGTGCGTATCCTTGGTTAAAACTTGTTTATGATTACGGGGTTTATATTAAAGCTCCAATGTTTGATTATACTCAGAGTGATTCTGAAGATAAGGTGGGAAACTTTTTTGCGATTGTAACATGGAATCCGGTTAACATCTGCCGGGCGCCTGAAGATGTTAAGAGAAATAAGTTTCCGGATGCTAATAAGAGAATCAACTATCCAGGTGAAAGCATTGATGAACAGGTTGCAGATTATCTTGGCAATCCTGCTCATAAAAGTGCACAGGGAGTAAATGCGACATGGCTTACGAGTCTGCAAGCACTTATAAATGAAACTAACAAGAACAATAAGAACATCAATGATTTTATTAATGCTTACATCAATGAATGCTGTAAGACACTTTCAGGACAGCAGAAATCAGGTATTGGCTATTATTCATTTCCCTGGAAAAAAGACAGTAAAGGAGTCCTGTTTCCAGATAATTAATTCAATGACAAAAAGTATTAGCTATAACTTCACAAAAAATACCCTAAAAGATTCAGGGTATTTTTTATGAAAATATTTTCATGCTTTTTTATAAAGTTTAACTTTATTTTTCCCAAAAGTTTAATAATCCATTACAGTCTGTTGCAATTAAATTAAAACTGCTTGGAATTTCGTCCCATTTGCTCCAATACGTTACCAAACGTGTGCCTGCAGGAGTTTTGTCGAGCTGTTCTTTTACATACTCTGAATAAGCAAAATATAAATCTTTGTCCGTAGTTACTGTATTATCAATTACAGATAATGTATCTATATTTTCGTAAAAAGAATTAAAAAAATAGAATGCATCGTAGTCGGAAAAAGAAATTTCATTGATATTGGAATGTATAAATTCTACATTAGTAATTTTATGTTTGTCTGCAATTTTTTTTGATATTTTGGTAAGAGATGCCCGTTGCTCTACTCCAACAAATATTCCCTTCGTAAAAGCCGCACCAATCAGACAAAATTTTCCGACACCGGCACCAATATCCAATATCTTACTATTGGGCTTCTCCGCAAGATACTCAGCTGCCAGTTTTGCTACGGCAATCGGGGTCCAATGCTGGCCTGCCAGTTCTTTGATGTGTACGGGATATAGGTCATTAAAGGTACTGTCTTTAACATCAATATTTAATTTGATATCATTAAAAATCATGTGATAAGGTGTATATATTCTTCATTAGTAGAAAATTCATTGAGGCGAATCTAACAGCCATACAATCCTATGAAACCTACTGTATGGAATTCAAAAAGAATTATAATGGGCAAAGTTACTCTGAAAATATTACAAAGCATTGATATCTAATAATTTTTCAGAATAACTTATGGTATATACACTACAGATCCCTCATTCGGGATTTTATATAAGGGCTTATTCTGCCTTATCTTTTTTCATAAAAGCTACAGCATCTACTTCTATCAACATATTATCCAATGCTAATTTTGGAACCGGAATTAAGGTACTTGCCGGAAACTGATGACCCTTCCATACTTTATGAATTTCTTCTGACCATATTGTAAGCTTTTCCTGGTTATGATCTACAATCAGAATGGTAATTTTCAGTACGTCTTTCACTTCTAACCCATATTCAGCCAGTACAATTTTTAAGTTCTGCAGTGAGATTTTAACCTGGGTTCTGAAATCTTTAGACAGATGATGATTTAAGCCCTCTCCTCCGCTTTGTCCGGAAATGAATACATATTTTCCTTCAGACTCAGCAGGTGCTGCAGAATGAGAAAAAGCATAAGGTGTCGGATCAAAAAGAGCTTTTGGATTTTTGTATTGGATTGTATTCATATTTGTTTGTTGAGTGTTGCTGACTGTATTTTGTGAAAATGCCAGAAAACTCATACAGAGCGCCGGCAAACTTAATACTATAGATTTCATCGTATTTCTCTTAAAATTATTATAGCAAATGTAGACTGCTAAATGGTAAGAAACCTTTACATATGTTGATCGTATTTATATTTAAGGAAAGTAAATTTGCAGATTTTTATAGTACGTACTAGCTGTACATAAAAATACCGCTCTTTTCAGAGCGGTAGAATTTTTTAATGTCGAAACTTACTGATTAGCAAGTAGAACCGCACTCAAGTAATTTGATGTGGATTACACCATTCACAACACATTGTGTTTGGCATAAAGCGTTAGTTACAATAGTACCTACACCACCTACTACGCCACCTACTGTAGAACCTACACCGCTAACAACACCGCCAACGACAGTTCCTACACCACCTACTACACCACCGATAACACCACCTAGTCCACCTAGTAGTCCACCAATTGGATCTAGTAATCCGTTACCTGAAATAGTTTTTAATTCGTTTCTGTCTAATTTTTTTAAGTTTTTCATAACTATAATTTTATATGATTATTACATCACGAATATATGAATAATAAATATATGATTGCAAGTTTTTTTGAATAAATTAATTAAATATTTATATAATTTAATATTTCATTAATATAAAGTATTTTTAATGAAAATATCATTTTTATTTATATCTGATTGATTTTCTAAATGTTAAAAATAATAACTCAATTTGCGAAATTTAGAGTTATTATTTTTGCATCATATTCTGTTTATTTGTGATTATTATTTAAAGATTGTAATACCCTCTTTATTTACCAAAAAACAAGATTTCTGTACCCTGAAAATTGATTGTATGAATCCCTTAAATTCCCTTTTTTTGAAAAACGGGAACAATGAAGTTAAATTTCTTTACTTATGATGGTAAAACCTGTCATAGTTATTGATAACGAATTCAAATTTTGTATTTTTGCTGACATACTTTTATCAATGTCAATTTTTTCAAATAATATACGCTTTTTAAGAGCCAAAAGAAAGCTCTCTCAACAGAATGTAGCTGACGAACTGTTGATCTCAAGAGTCCGTTATTCCAAATACGAGAACGGGATATCTGAACCGCCTATCGAACTGCTGGTAAAAATTTCCAAATATTTTCATGTAAGCATTGATCTTATGCTGTCGGTAGATATTCAGAAATACCCAATGGATGATATGCTGAAACTTCCTGATAATAGAATTGTTCTTCCTGTGGCTGTAGATACTCATGGGAATGATACCATAGAAATTATTCCTCAAAAAGCTTCCATGGGATATCTTGAAGGGTACAGTGATGTGGATTATATTGAGAGCCTGCAGCGTATTGCCCTTCCCTTTCTTAACAATGGAAAATATAGAGCTTTCCCTGCAGATGGAGATTCTATGCCGCCATTCAGAAACGGTTCCTATATTGTAGGAAAATATGTAGAAGGAATCAACGAACTGAAACCTGGTAAAACCTATGTTTTTGTAACCCTGAATGATGGTATTACCTATAAACGTTTTAAGGAAACAAAAGAAAATACAATCTCTGTAAGCGCTGATAACTCTTTCTATGAGCCTTATGATATCCCTTTTGAAGAAGTGGTGGAAATCTGGCAATATGCTTCAGGAATTTTCCCGGAAGACTTTGAGCCTGGCGATTATGAAAGCTATAATTTTAAAGAAATGTTCCGTGAACTGAGACAGGATATCAAAGATCTTGACAAAAAAGTTTCAGGCCGCCGCCGTAAGCAGTCTTAATATTGATCTTACTTATATAATAAAAAGTACCGTATCTGATGATACGGTACTTTAAGTATATAATGTATTTTTTAATTAAATTCTTTCAATTCAAAATAACAATTCTCACAAATCAGTGTTATCTCTGCGAACTTTTCAGACTCTTCATTCCAGCCATCATATTCAATTCTAATCTCTTCACATTCATTACACCACGCCTGTAAATCATCATCTTCCTCCAAATCCATTCCCTTATAGGTATCAAATACTTCATTAAAACCTTTAGGAGTTTTAAGATCTAAGTGTTGGCAGACAAACGCAGAGCGTGAATATCCATGACTACAGCAATCCATATTCTTTTGTTTCATCATTCTTACATCTGATGACTGTTCATCAACAAAATTGATGATTAACATGTATTTCTCTAATTCATCCGTATTGACTTTATATACTCCAATACCTTTGAAAAACTCTAAACAAATTGAAGATAATTCCCATCCATCATATTCATCACTTGAAAAAGTTCCTTTGTGAAGTTTTTCATATTTATTATTAACACCCAATCCCTTTATTATTAAAAGGTCTTTTTTATTCTTTTCCAGAGAATATTTATTATACCAACTCCACATCCATGTCTTTGATTTTAAGGAATAGGTTCCTACTGGAATATATTTAAAATAGACTTCATCATTATCATCGTTATATAACCTTAAAAGTTCTAATTCACTGTCATAAAACCAATTTGCATATGAATCAATTTTATAAATTTCTTTGAACTTATCCTGGATTTGAACCAAGTCATCTAATCTTTGCTTACTATATTCTTCGTAATCCATGTTCTAATATTATTCTAATTGAGAATTATTCTTCCTCATTCTTACATATTTCAATATTTCCTTCTTTCATGATAAATCTGAAGCCGAAAGGTATAGCTAAATATTTCAAAATATCAGGACGAGCAAAAGCAACATGATAAAAGTGTACCATTTTTAATGACTTAATATCGTCATTATAGTCATCCGTGATAAGATACCATCCACTCTCATCCGAAGGTGAGTCATATCTAATTCCTTCAATATCTCTTCCTTCGTAAACACCATCTGATATAACAACCGACTGATTAAAGTTTGGAAAAAGAGGAATAAGATTTTGTTGCCAACATATTTCTCATTGCTGTCTAACAACTGAAATTGCCGTATCACAACCTTTATTAAAACCACTACCATCAGCGTTTGCTTCATATAGATCATAGCGGTTATCTTCATCTAGTCTAAATTGTAAAAGCCATGAATAATATCCTATATTTTGGGTACCTGTAATTACTGGATTAGTATCTACACAGTAGTTAATGAGATATTTGATTACTTCTAAGTAGTCTTCATTTTTATAACTGCCTATATGTAGCTTCAATTCTTTCCCAATAATAAAAAATAGTCCTTCGGTAAATAAACTCTTATCATCTGATCTTATTGAGATATTCTTAAAATTCCAAAGATTACTATTTCTATTCTCCATGGGTATATTTAATCACTTTTTTTGTTTTTATATTTACTTCTGCATACGCAACACCTCCTATTGTTGGAGGTGATGCAAAATTTCCATGTACAATCCAAATACTATCGTTTTTCTTTTCTGCAACAAACGGTTTTTGTTTATCTATTGCTGATTTACCATAAGCTTCCTTCCATTTTTTCTCAGCTACAGAAATTGCTATTTCCTTATTGGATATAATCTTAGATATTCTCTTCTCACAACTAGAAAGATAAACTAATAATATAAAAGCATAATATTTCATTTTAAATAAACTATTGGTGACGTGGTCATTGTTTTTGATTTATCAATGGTATTTGTTCTTGTCTTCTGTTCATCAATTCAATTTAAAGACTTCCCACAACCTATAACCCGAAAGGATAATAATGAGCTGTTCTGTCTATTTTTACGTTTCCGGAAGCATCTTTGTAATACAACAGCCTAACGCTTCCTACTTGATCCATATAGTTGTAAATATACTTATTCTGAACGAAATCATAATAGTCTTCTTGACAGAGAAAAAACTCAATATATCAATGGTGTAGTGGAATCCAACAAGCTAACTATGATCTCAATCTTAATTGCTCCGTATTCGAATTGGGCTCTTTGTGCAGTGTGGATTAACCAAAATATATTATATTCAATAAATTTAATTTTATGTCTAAACAAGCTTTTGAAGAAAACAAAATACTTTCTAATTACATAACAACTATCGTTGGTATTAATAAAATGATTGACCGTCATTATGATGAAAACAAAAAGAATTTTATCGATATTTTCACATGTGATGATCCTCTTTATAGAAGAATAAAAACTTGTGGTACTATAGGTTTGTCTGACTATCCCAACAAAATTAAAATGAATGATAATAGTTTTAAAAATATCCCAATAGAGCTTTTAATTGCTGGATATAAAGATTGCGATATGTTGGCCCATATTCTTTCTAAATCAGGATTTTATATTATTAATAAGAGTTGGGAATGTCAACCAGGCTCAGTGTTTATTAGGATTATTGAGATGTACAATGAAACTTCCGAAATGAAGCATATTATGTTTGTATCACCCTTTTTGTGGGCGAATAAATTAGAACCATTGAAACTTGAAACGAAAACTGTACATTGGCTTTTGTGCATTCCAATTTCTGATAAAGAACTCGAATACAGAATAGAAAACGGAGCATCAATATTGGAAGACCTATTTCAAGAAAAAGATATTGACTTATTTGATATTAATAGAAAATCAATTATTTAATACTACTGTCTTTGTTATATCCCTTTCTGATTACAAGTAAAGAATAAAACCCTTATTTATTATTCAGGTATCCAGTATAAAAATAAAAAGTACCGTATCATCAGATACGGTACTTTAAGTATGAGTTCGGGTGAATTGAAGCAGTTAATGATGTGTTTTTTTAAGGCCTGACGAATGATTTTTTTTGAAAAGTCCATTTCCGGGGGCATCTCCGGAAATGGACACACCACTTTACATCATCCAAATCACAACTAAACTATAAACAGGGAAGCGATAGTTTGTGCATCGCTACCACTTAAAACTTCGTCGTACGCTGCAGAACCGGCTGCTGCACCAAATAAAGTTGATGTATTGTAACCCGCCTGGTTTACATTGTCTTCTCCGGCGTAAACCGGATTGGTGGCTGAAGGCATACTTCCTCCATCGGCAAGCTCAATCCATCCTTTATTAGCTCTCATTCTTCTTACCTGTGAAGCGTGTCTTGCTTCAACGGAATGAATCTGTAATGCAGCCTGAAGCACTACTTTATTGGACATGACGTTTCCGGCTTGTCCTTTATAAGCTCTTACTCCCGTATCTTCAAAAGCCTGAGCAAGAATAAGAAATTGATTATAACTTGTAAAAGGGGTAAAATTTCCACCTGCTGTAAAATCAAAAGTAGGTTTATTCCCCGGAGTTGTTCCTAAAGAAGTGAGGGTGCTTTTCAGGAAGCTGACATGAGCCGATTCATGTTTTGAGATCTGCATAAAGACAGTTCTGTCACCATTGGGAATCAATCCCGGTGTAGATAATCCTATGCTGTAATATTCATTTTCAAGATATTCCAGTACCAATGCCAGTTGTAAAGCATCCGTCAGCGTACTTTTTAGCGCAGCACCTGTTAATGTTTTTGTAGTTTCTGCTTTGGCAGGAGTAGCCATCAGCGCTCCCAATCCAAGCGGTACCGCTGCTGTAGCTGCTTTTTTTCCGAATAATGACATATTCGTAATGGTTTCCAGTCTTGAAGCTTCTGTTGTGAAAAACTTATCATAAGAAAGTTTATCCAATAATCTAAGAATATTCATAATGTGAGTTTTTAAGGTGAATGATTAGTTGATCCCTCTTTCTTTCCAGGTAAAAGGTGTTTTGATAAATGCTCCGGCAGCCATTACAATGTCTTTAGGCTCTTTCGCCAGATCAAGTCCGTTGGCATCAATAACATCATCTCCTGAGAAGTCAGCAGATCCGGGATTGATTAGATTTCTGATCGCAGAAGCATGTCTTGCTTCCACTGAAACTATTTTACCGGCAATGACAAGGTAAGCAGGATTGGTAATGTATTTTCCAGCACCATTATAGGCTGCTACACCAGTATCTTCTAATGCTTTTGCAGTAGCCAGCACCGAGTTTCGGTCATTAAAATTCACATTAGGATACTGGAACTCCAGCTTAGGCAGCACATGATCAGTAGCTCCGCTTATCGCTGCTTTGAAAAAATCCCTGTGTATCACTTCATGATGATAGAGATCTGTAAAAACTTCTTTTTCAATACTGGAAATTCCGGTGTAAAAATTATTCACCACTTTCGTATAGAAATCCGCTTCCAGCTGCTCAAGGGCGTAGGCATAATTTAAAACTCCTACATCTCCTGTTCCAAGATCATACTTGGATTCTTCTATAATCTGAAAATCATCATTGTCATCACAGCCTATTAAAGTCAGACCTGCGACAGCCAATCCTACTCCACTTAGTTTTAAAAAGTTTCTTCTGCTGGTATCAAGAGTTACTCCCTGATTAGAAACCTGAATTGGTTTTTTCATAATATTAATTTTTTAGTGTTAGGATAAATAAAAGAAAGAAAAACAGCATATTGAAATATGCTGTTTGAAATCTTACAAATTGTTATGGCATTAAAACTGTATCTATTACATGAATAACCCCATTAGATTGGTTCACATCAGCAATGGTTACTTTGGCGCTGTTTCCTTTGGCATCTTTTATATAAAGATCTTTTCCTTTTGTCCAGAAAGTAAGCTCCTCACCTTGTACTGTTTTCATCATGCTTTTCCCATTTCCTGCTTTTACAGCAGCCCATATGTCTTTAGCACTGTATTTTCCAGAGAGAACATGATACGTTAATATGGAAGTAAGCATTGCTTTATTTTCCGGTTTTACAAGGTTTTCAACTGTTCCTTTCGGAAGTTTTGCAAAAGCAGCATCTGTAGGTGCCAATACCGTAAAAGGTCCTGCTCCCTGTAATGTTTCGACCAGACCGGCAGCTTTTACTGCAGCGACAAGAGTTTTATGATCTTTGGAGTTGACAGCATTTTCAATGATATTTTTAGAAGGATACATAGGAGCTCCTCCTACCATTACTGTTTTTTCTTTCATCGTTTGTGCAGTTACCTTTCCGCTGAAAGCAAATGATAAAGCTACCATTGCTAAAACTGTGATTTTTGATTGTGTGTTCATTGTGTGATTATTTTTTAGTTAATTATATTTAGTTGTGCTTTTAATGTCATTTACGAGGTTGGTTTTGTTTTAGATTGAAAAAAAGTGAAAATTATTTTAAATAATTGTAAATCAGTGTATTAATTTTTATCAGGGACAAATTCAAGACAGACAGAATTCATACAGAAACGTTTTCCTGTGGGTTTTGGGCCATCATCAAAAACGTGTCCGAGATGAGAATCACATCTGCCACACAGAACCTCTGTACGTTCCATATGATAAGAGGTATCTTTTCTGTACTTGACACTATTTTTACGAATAGATTGATAAAAAGAAGGCCATCCGCAGGTAGTTGCAAATTTGGAAGTCGAAATAAATAGAGCATTTCCACATACAGCACAATAATAAGTGCCTTTTTCATCAAATTCATTATATTTCCCGGTAAAAGCCGTTTCTGTAGCTCCTTCTCTGGCAACCTGATAGAGTTCTGGTTTTAAAATCTTTTTCCATTCACTATTGCTTACTTTTAGAGTGTTTTCTGCGGTGCGTGAGTAATAGGGATTTTTAATTTTAAAAAGGTTGCTTTGTGCTTTGTAGGTCCCTAAGGATAAGGTAAGACAAAAAGCAAGTATGGTTTTTGAAACTAATGTTTTCATATTGACTATTTTTTAATTATTTTCTTAAAATCATGTACGAAATAAAAGTTGATGTGGATTTTTTTGGGAATATGTTTTATTTTATTACATTTGGACAGAAAAATAAACGCTATTAAAACAACCTATTCTGAAGAAGAACTTATCGTTTTACTAAAAGAAAAAAACGAAAATGGTTTTCATTATCTGTATGACCACTATTCTGGTGCGCTCTACGGGATTATTCTTCGAATCGTTCAGTCTAAAGAATATACAGAAGAAATTATTCAGGATGTTTTTGTTAAAATATGGAATTCTATTCATCAGTACGATGCTTCTAAAGGGAGATTTTATACCTGGATGATCAATATTGCAAGGAATACAGCCATCGATTATTTAAAATCGAAAGCATTCCAGAATGAACTTAAAAACCAATCACTTCCCGATTTCGTATATAATACTGCAGAGCTTTCAACAACTAATAATTCTTCCGATTATATCGGATTTAATAATGTACTTGAAGGCCTTGAAGTAGACAAGCAGGAGCTTATAAATCTTGCTTATTATCAGGGATATACCCAACATGAAATATCCGAAAAACTGAAAATACCGCTGGGAACGGTAAAAACGAAAATGCGTAATGCATTGATAAAATTAAAAGATTTGTTAAAAGATTATCAATAAATTGAACACTAAAGAATACATATCATCCGGAATTATAGAATCTTATATTCTAGGCCATGCTTCTCCTGAGGAAGCAGGGATTTTGGAGTGTGTGATGAAGAATAATGCTGAAGTAAAAACGGCTTTTGAAGAAGCACAGAAAACTTTGGAAAGTCTTGCTACAGCACAGGCTATAACACCTCCAAGCGATTTGAAATCTAAGATTTGGAATAAAATTCAACAGGAACAAACTGTTGAAGAAATACCTCCTATTCTTTCGGCGGATATTACTGAAGCAAAAGATCAGACAGAAATTAGCACAGGCAGGCAGAATATTCAGGGAAATACCCATTGGAAAACCTATGCAATAGCGGCTTCCGTATTGTTCCTTGTGAGTGTTGCCGGAAATTTATTCTGGATGAATACTCAATCTGACAATCAAAAGGAAATGTCTCTGCTGATTGCAGATCAACAGGCTAAGGATCGGGAAATGCAGAAAATGAATCAGAAGCTTGACATGTTCTCCAATCCTGATATGCAGATGGTGATGCTGAAAGGAGTAGAAAAGCATACGGATGCAAAAGCAATGGTTTTCTGGGATAAAAAAACAAAAGAAGTCTATCTGAATGCAGAAAAGCTTCCTAAAGCTCCTACTGGAATGCAGTATCAGCTTTGGGCTATTGAAGATGGAAAACCGGTAAGTGCAGGAATGTACACTGAGGATAAAGACAGCAGGATTGCTTTGGCCAATATATCAAAAGCTCAGGCTTTTGCAATTACTCTTGAAAAAGAAGGCGGAAGTACAGTACCTACTATGGAAAATATGTTTGTAATGGGCGGAATTTAATTCCACCCATTTTAATTTGTCTTTCTGTAATTATAGACCGCAAGACTGTTCAGAACAACAGCAAAGCCTATCAGATAGAAGAATTCAGTTTTTATTTCAGAGAAATGACTTCCTTTCAGTACAATGAGCCTTACTACTTTGATAAAATGGGTTACAGGGGTAAGATTTGACATCTTCCGGGCCTAGTCAGGCATACTTTCCGTATTGGTGAAAAAGAAATTCAGTGGTCTGATTTGTATTAAAAAAACAAAGAAGCAGATACTGTTCTACTTCTTTGTATAAAATATGATTATAGACGTATAATTTAGTTTGTGACTACCCCAATTCTTGCTTTCACAGGAATGTTGTAGGTATTCAGGCATGGAGTCTGTCCATGGAAATCAAAATCAATATTGACTTCCGGTCTGAAAATCAGACAATGGGTAGATCCTCCAAAATGGAATGTCCCGATAGGATCTCCTTTTTTAACATGGTCGCCTTCTCTCACTGTAATTTCACAGCTGGAAACTTCTGCCATACCAATCGCTACGAAACACATCAGGCCTATTTTCTCATTGTCTGACTGGATGAAGATCAGGGCGCGGGCGGCAAGTTCTGTAATATACCCCTGAGAATCATTGGGACCTGAAGGGTCATATCCTTCAATAGGAGCTTCAGCGTAATAGGTTCCCGGAACATTCTGAATGGCTACAATGATGCCATCTACAGGGCTGTTCCATCTATGATAGGTTTTAGCACAAAGAAATGCCTGGTAAACAGTACTATTATCCCCAAATTTCTGTGCTAGTTCATGATGGTTCATTATATCCAGTAAAGAATAAGGCTGTCCTTTCATCCAGAATTTATCTTTCATCTGGGCATTGGTGACACAATTGTAAGGAGCTGATTCGCATGCATTAACAATGACCGAAGGGTCTTTATCTTCCTCACTTACTTCTCTTACCCCAGGATTGAATTGTCTGGTAAAAAAATCATCCCAGCTCTTGAATCCAAAATAAGGCTGATGAGGCTGGCATTGATAATTATAAATGAAATTTTGCAAAGGATCTTCAGGGCTATTTCCCTTTCCTCTCAAAGGATCCATGGCAGCAATAGCTTCTAAAGCTTGTGGAGAAAACCAGCCTAGAGGATTGGTATAATCCGGTTGCGGCTGATTCACAGGACCATTTACAAGTACATATTGTGATGCCGGAGATTCCAGGAACTTCTTCCATTCTCCCAAAATAACACTTAGTTTTTGATTAACTTCCGGATGAAGAAATGTTAAATATCCTGCCTGAGTTCCCATAGCCCAGTCTACGATTGCATTTATGGGAAATCCTACCAGTCCTATATTATCTTCTATCACGCTGTAGCAGGGTGCTTCCTGTAAAACCTGATTGATAATAAGAAGCATGGTCTGGAAATCTTTTACAGGCTCATTATAGCCTTGTGGGATCTCATCATACATGCTGGTGAAACTCATATACAAAATAGGATCATTATATATAGCGTTCTTAAGATCATCTACAGCCGGATTCATAGGAAGTCTGCTGTTTTTGGCCTGATGTACTTTTTTCTCCAGCCAGCTATTCAGAAACTTTCTGTCTGAGGGAAGCCACTTCCCCACTCTGTATTTTACATGGTTCATAATAGGAGTGTTTTGAGGTTGTTTTTTACGTTCAATGATACTATAAAGTTACCTCTATTTATAAAAAGTGACAATAGTATTTCTACCTAATGTGATATACGTAGAAATACTTAAAATCTCATTTAAAAACTGGAAGGAACTTGTGTTTAATATAAAATAAAGCAGAGTGAATTTTATTCACTCTGCTTCCTCAACCTGTTAAAAATGTAAAATATGAATATGAAAAAATACGGTGTAGTTTATATTGGAGATGCCTTCAGCATCAAATCATGCAAATCTGTATTTTTAATAAAGGGCTGTAAAAGTTCATTTCCAGGACCATACGCTACTACTTCCACATAATCTCCGGAGTGATCCATACTGATCCATCCTACAGAATTTCTGCTTTTCTGGATTTCTGAATAGAGCTTGAAAGGCAGCTTTTTATAATTATACAACCCTGCATCCTCTTTTTCAAGCCCGTTGTAAAAGCTCATCAGATGCTTGGCTTCATCATCATTCAGAATAATTTTATTGCCCTCATAAATCCAGTCTTTAATATCTTTCATCGAATACTCTTTTTGAATCTTATTCAGAATATATTCATTGGTATATTGATAATCTGAAATGCTGTTAAAATTCTTTGTAGCATCGTTTCCGTAGATCGTTCCCGGATTGGCATTTCCATGGTCTGTCGTAATGATGACCAGGGTATTTCCATCTTTTTCTGCAAAATCCATTACCGCTTTTACGGCTTCATCAAATGCCAGCTGATCATGGATGAGTGCGGCTACATCATTAGCATGTGCAGACCAGTCTACTTTTCCGCCTTCTACCTGAAGAACAAAACCATTGGGGTGTTCTTTCATCTGATCAATGGCCGTTTTTGCCATTTCGGCAAGAGTGGGTGTGTTTTTGTATTCCGGAAGGTGAGCTCTGTCAATACTGTAAGGTAAAGCACCTGTATTAAAAATTCCTAAGAGTTTCTCCCCTTTTTTGATTTCTTTCAAGTCCTTTTGTGTTTTCAGAACTCTGTATCCTTTTTTACTGTAGACAGAATAAAGGTCTTTTTTGTCTTCTCTTTTTGCAGGATTAAAGAATTCATCTCCACCTCCTAACAAGACATCCAGTTCCAGTTCGGCATACATTTCTGCTATTTGAGGTTCTGCATTTCTTTTGGAAGAATTTATACAGAAACCTGCAGGAGTGGCATGGGTAATGGTTACTGTGGTCACACAGCCTGCTTTTTTCCCTGCTTTTTTATATTTCTGCCATATAGGAAGATGCTTTTCACCATTAGCTCCCATGTTCAGAACTCCGTTTTTAACTCTTATTCCACCTCCGAAGGCTGAGCTCGCCGCCGCAGAATCTGTGACAATAGAGCTGGCTGAGGCGGTGTCCATCAGAGCGCGGGTCACTTTTTTCTCCTGATATAAATTCATCCAGTGACTTCCTTTTCCCAAAATATTGCGGGAATATAAATCTGCCATAGAGAGGGTCCCAAGACTCATCCCGTCACTTACCATAAAGATGATATTCTTTGCTTTTCCGGCATGCGGTTTTTCAATATTCCTCCCAAAACTCCAGAGATCTGATGGTGATAAAGTCAATAACCCTGAAAGTAATGCTGAACCTTTTAGAAATTTTCTTCTGTCCATATTGCTGTAAAAATAATGCTGCAAGATATTGTATTTAATTTTTTATCGTAACATTGTTGCATTAATTAAAGGTTAATTTTAAATATTTTCTGGAAAAGGATCTTCAAAATCCTGTTTCTTATCAAATTGCTCTTTTTCGTAATCATTAATAAGGCAGCTTTGAAGGTCGGATAACATTTGATCTTTATCCAGGTTCTGACCAATAAATACAAGTTCATTGATTCTGTCACCCCAGTTTTTATCCCATCTGCTTTCAATGAATTTCTGATTTTCTTCAAAAGAAGAATACTGTACTCTCTGATGCATCGGCATACTACTCCACCAGACACCTGCCTTTTCCAGACGGAAAGAACCTCCTGCCTGAGAAAAATTCAAAGCATCATCGGGTCTCGATGCCAGCCAAAACAAACCTTTCGCTCTGATGGCTCCTTCCGGATAATGATGAGTAAGATATTGCCATAGTCTAGCAGGATGAAAAGGTTTTTTGTCTCTGAATACAAAAGAACTTATACCATACTCTTCCGTTTCAGGAGTATGATGTTCAGCCTGTAATTCCTTTTGCCAGCCGGCAGAAGATTGCGCTTTATCAAAATCAAAGAGCTGGGTATTTAAAATCTGATGTGGATTGATCTTGCCAAATTCCGAATGAAGAATAGCAGCATCAGGATTTAATTTCTTGATAGCAGCTGTTAAAAAACCAAGGGTCTCAACATTGATAAGATCTGTTTTATTTAAAATAATAACATTAGCAAACTCTATCTGATCCGTAAGAAGATTGACAATGGTTCTGCAGTCACCCTCCATATCAGTAAGGTTACGATCTGTCAGAAGTTCATTAGAGCCAAAATCTTTCATAAAGTTGAAACAATCAACTACCGTAACCATTGTATCTACATAGCTGAAACGGGAAAGATCAATACCACTTTCTTCGTCAATATAAGTAAAGGTTTGGGCAACCGGAATAGGTTCGCTTATTCCGGTACTTTCAATCAGAAGATAGTCAAAACGATTTTCGTGAGCGAGACGTTCTACTTCTACCATCAGGTCTTCGCGAAGTGTACAGCAGATGCATCCGTTGCTCATTTCTACCAGCTTTTCTTCTGTTCTTGAAAGCGTGTTTTGATTTTCAATAAGACGTGCATCAATATTGACCTCACTCATGTCATTCACAATCACAGCTACTTTTAAGCCTTGCTTATTATGCAGGATGTGGTTCAATAATGTGGTTTTGCCAGCTCCCAAAAAGCCGCTGAGCACCGTTACAGGAAGTTTCTTAGTCATGTATCTTAATGTTTATGATGTTTAAAATTGATGATATGACCTGCAATTAAACCAGCAGTTCCAACATAAATCAGAGGAATATGAATCTCAAATATCAGATCTGTGAGTACAGAGATGAAGATAAGGCTCACAGATATCCAAAATAAAAATTTCAACCAGCGGCTTTCCATCTTTTTAGTTACCCGGAATACAACCACAGCACCTATACAAAGAAAAATCAGATCGATATAAGGGTTATGCGATATTCCTAAAGGAACAATCAGTAATAATGGAAAGACAATACAATGAATCAGGCATAAAACGGCAGCGGAGATTCCTACAGCATCAAGAATTTTTGATTTCATAATAGTATGGGATTAATTTTCTTATCGTAACTTTGTTGCAAAAGTATAGATAAAAAACTTAAATAACGCAACTTTGTTGCATTAAAATATGAAACAGGTCAGAAATACCCATGCTAAAACTGAGATTTTAAACCTTATTAATAGTTCAGATATAGCGCTTACCCACTCTGATATTCAGAAAAAATTGGGAGATCTCTGCAATAGAGTAACCATTTACAGAGTATTGGAAAGGCTTGAAAATGAAGGGGCTGTACACAAGATCGTCAATATTGACGGAGTGGTGAATTTTGCAAAATGCAGTGGAAAATGTACACATGAAAAGCATTTTCACAATCATGTTCATTTCAATTGTAAGGAATGTCATTCTGTAACATGCATAGAAAATGCGATTCCAGAAATCAGCTTGCCTGAACATTTTATTGCGCAGGAGTATAACTTCATTATCAGCGGAATTTGCCCGAAGTGTGCTGATGCTTAGAAATATAAAAAGTAAAAAGGTAAAAAAGCGAATTTGCTGATCTGCCTTTTTACTTTTTAGACTATTGTTATAAAGAAGAGATATATACTTCTATTTTGGTACCGTCATAATTGAAAGTGCCATCAGAATTCTTTTTACCCAATACCCATTTCATATCTACAGGGACAGACCATGCCGATCCTAATGAAAATCCATTAACAGATCTTATTTCATTTCCGTTTCCTGTGGTAATTGCTGAATGAAAAAAAGTTTTATCGATAAGTCTGTAGAAACCAATCGCTTTTCCTGCAGGAATAGGTGAATATCCGTCCCATTTTTCTCCTGCCGGATAATTAAATAAGGTTAACCATTTTTGTCCAGCTGATTCTGCCAGTTGAGAAGGACTTATCCTGGCTCCGCGCATATACAAAGCGTAGGCAACCACGTCATGACATACTCCACTGTTATATTTCGAGATATTCTCTGCTCCTGAGAGAACGGCATGAGCAACGGGTGC
The DNA here is from genome assembly GCF_059420365.1 of Chryseobacterium sp. GW821-FHT04C04. Lineage (NCBI taxonomy): Bacteria > Pseudomonadati > Bacteroidota > Flavobacteriia > Flavobacteriales > Weeksellaceae > Chryseobacterium > Chryseobacterium sp. GW821-FHT04C04. The sequence goes on from NZ_JBWKTO010000004.1 coordinate 703,064, forward strand.
TCTTTCGGCAAGGGATAGCTGAGCCTTCCTGGCTCCTTCCGGTGTTATAAATGACATATTGTAATATTTTGTTTGGTAGTGTAAAGATACAGCTTTAAAATTTAATCACAATTGTAGGAAAATTATATCTGTTTATTAAATTTTGGCTAAAGCCTTTGTTGTGAACAATAATAAAATAAACGGGCTGAAGCCCGCCTCTAGTGATATATAAATCATCTGAAAATTTCACTCTTAATAATTGTAAATATTCAATAGGAACGAAATTTAGTCTGTTTTAATAATAAGAATAAAATCCTATGGCTTCAGCCAAAATTTAGAAGGTATTAAGTTTTGGCTGAAGCCTTTATCGAAAACAAAAAAATAAGCGGGCCTTAGCCCGCTTCTATTGATATGAATGATTAACAATTTATTTAACAATAAAACATGCATTCGTAGCTGAAAAGCTTTCCATCTTTAAAGGTAAAAATAAAGAGTCCCGCATCCCCATTCTGAATGTGATATTCGTGGGGGGAAGAAATCCATCGCGCAGAAAGCATATCACCAAAACGGGTTACAAAATTCTTTTCATCATAATTGGAATCCATACGCTCATTTCCTAAAACCAAAGCTTCACCATTGCTGAAGGACATTTTGTAAATACTTCCGGAAACTTTCCCTTTATATTCTTCAAAAGCAATAATGATATTAGGGTTTTTATAAAAATATTGAGGCTCCCAGCCGCATTCCGGCATATTGGGAATATCTTTAGCTTTCGACATCTGCAGTTGTTTCACCTGTGCATCCGTGATTTTCCCATCAAATAGTTGGGTCTCCTTCCATATGAAATGCATATTCAAGGCTTTTAGCTTTTTTTCATAAGCTTCTGTTCCAGGTTTTTTTGCAAATTGATCTGCCAGAAGAAGTTCAAAGTCAATATCTATTTTGGGATTTTCTACCCCTGCATTTGCATAAGATTCTTTCCAATATTGTAAGGCCTGTTTAAGATTTTTCTCTTCCAGCCATGCAATTTCACGCAATCTTCCAACCTGAGTGAGTTCCTTTTCTTTGTTTTTGCCTTTCGCTGCCAGATATTCTTTCAAAACTTTATCGTAAGTAAGTTCATTACCCAGATATTTCATTTGGATATATTCAGGATTTTCGTGGAAATGATCGCCAATATAGACCCAGCCATCCTGATATAAAGGAACATAATCTATACAGGCCATTTCATTTAAAGCAGCCCTTCGTGTTGCTGGGCTTTCGGTTGTAGGGGCTTTCCGTACACGAAGTTCAGACACCTGTATATAAAAATGCGGACATTGCTGTCCTTGTGATCCCCGATAGAAATACTGAACCGGTTCGCCGGAAGATTTTTTGCCACGCATGGTCTTTTGTAAAGGCTGACGGTCTATAAAACCAATATCACCATTACTTACCTGCACTTTATATTGTGTTTGGGTGGAATCTAATAGGTAAACAGGAGCCTCGGTAGAAAATATTCCTAAAAGATCCTTATTATTTCCATTTTCGCGATAGAGATGTCCCCATTCTGAGGTATATACCGGATGTGCTCCGGCACTCTGAGCCTTGATATTGTAAAAGCAGCACTGAATAATACCGGCTGCCAATAGTATCTTATTCAACATATTGTAATTTGTATTCGCAAAAAATTTCATGTCTTTTGCAGGTGGATTTGTTATTGTTTGTATGGTTATTCCTTCAAAAATACTGAAAAAAGAGTGCTTGTCCTAAAGTTATCGTTATTCAGAATGGGTATAAATTCCATCCTATTCACCGGCTTCCGTTGGGTAACGTAAATAAAAATACTATTTTTATCGGCCAAAAAAGGAAATACTAATTATGCCGACTGATGCTTCTCATAAGCTGATTCCGATGACCACTTTCGTGCTTGAATATTATTCACACGAAGGATATGCCGATCTTCAGATTTTAAATCTGATGAATAACTATGCCAATTTTTTAAAGAAGAATTTGACTCTTGGGATGTTTGTTCCTGTAGACCGTGAAGGAAATGTTCTGAAAGAACCTAAAAATTATGCTGAATGGAAATCTCTTGATCATAATGATGGAAAAAGAGATAATATTGCGGGGTTTGAAGAATATGGTGAATACCAGAAGGCTGAACAGAACTGTATGTTTGAAGGCTTTAAAGTAGATTATAACGGCTATTCAAAAGTGCGTATCATTGCTTCTTATGATCCTTCTATAGAACTGTCTTTTAATAAAAGTGACCTGATCCCTTCAGGATTCATTGATGTAGAATCACTTACTGTTTTTGATGATATCTTTTTAACTTCCAGTGCGTTAGGCGCGATTGGCATCAAAAGATAAATTGAATTTCCGACCCCATATACTTATTAACCAATTACTTTGTTGTTGATTTCTTCTTAAACTCAGAAGGAGACATTTCTTTATACCCTTTGAAAATCTTATTGAAGTGGCTGGCATCATTAAACCCCAGTTTATCTGCAATTTCAGTGATGTTATAATGACTTTGGAGTAAAAGTTTTTCTGCTGTTTTTATTTTATGCTGCATCATATGCTGCTGTATGGAAAAACCCGTCTGTTTTTTAATGTAAATACTGATATAATTCGGGGAAAGCATAAATTCTTGGGCTAGGCTTTCAATTTTCATTTTATCCGCATCCAAAGCATTCACATTGATATAATACAAGATCCTTTCAATTCTGCTTACATTTTGTGTGATCAAGTTTTTGGTGGTGTCATTGTCCATCGTATTTCGGATCAGAATGGTAATGATGCCTGAAAAAAGATCGGAAGTAATCTCTTTATTATACGTGTTTTTATGGCTGAACTCATACAAAAGAATCCGGGCTAGCTGCAGCAGGTGTTGTCTATCCGTTTTGCACTTGATCACCGATTCATAAACAAAAGATTGGTCTTCCATCAAAAGTTGAATAACCTTTCTAAGTTCATTTTTTTTATGAGATAAAAGGTTCTCCCAGATATACTGTTCTGTAAATTTTATGTAGATGAAGCATGTTTTACTTGTAATGGAAAATTCATGACCATCACTGGGCCTGAGAAGAAAAACATCTCCTTTTTTGTAAGGGAAAGTAACACTGTTGAGATGATGAAATCCTTTTCCATTTTCTATAATAATCAGTTCATAAAAGTTATGGTTGTGATATTCTACATCCCAGGTTTCCTTTTCAATACTGAAAACATTAAAAGTGTTGAAATTGACGATTCGCTTCATAGAAGAATGGATTTTTACAAATTTACCATTAATTTTTACAATAAATGATGATGGGTTATTCATCAATTTTGTCCTATCAATACATTCAAAATGAAATATATAAAACAATCCGTATTGTTGCTTGCATCAACAATTGTTCTGATGTCCTTTTCTGACCATCATGATAAGGATAAAAGACAAAAAAAAGCTGATCATGAAACACAGACTTCTAACAAAAAATACTGGCCTAATGGGGCTCAATTGGTTATTTCTGTCTCTATACAGTTTGAAACAGGAGGACAACCAGAGGGTGCTGAAAGTCCTTTCAGTGGAACTCCCCTTCCTAAAGGGCAGCCAGATCTTCCGGCTGAAAGCTGGTACCGTTATGGAGGAAATGAAGGAATTTACCGGATGCTGGATTTATGGAAAAAATATGACATTAAAGTAACATCTCATATCGTAGGAACAGCTGCAGAAAGATATCCAGAAGTGGCCAGAGCTATTGCAAACGGAGGCCATGAGATTGCGGCTCATGGTATTGCCTGGGACAATCAATGGAATAAAAATTACAAAGACGAACTGAATTTTGTGAAGCAAGGTGTAGATGTTGTTGAAAAGATTACAGGACAGAAAGCGGTAGGTTATAACTGCAATTGGCTGAGAAGAGGTCCCAATACCCTTAAAGTATTACAGGAACTCGGCTTTTTGTATCATATAGATGATGTAAGCCACGATGAACCTTTCGTGACCAAAGTAAAAGGGAAAAACTTTGTGGTGATTCCCTATACATTACGCAATAATGATATTGTCAATATTGAAGGGAAACACTGGAGTCCCGATCAGTTTTTGGCACAATTGAAATTTGAGTTTGACCGCCTTTATGAAGAAGGAGCCTCAAAGAGAAGAATGATGAGTATCAGCTTTCACGACAGAATCGGGGGAACACCCGCAATGATGCATGCAATGGAGGCATTCATCAAATATACCAAAGAAAAACAAGGTGTAGTCTTTATGAGAAAAGATGATATTGCCAAAATGGTGATGAATGATCCCGATACTCCTGTTGATAACAGTGAAGAAAAATATAATAAGTAAGTAAACTGGAGGCTGAAAGAAGGATGTTATAGAAGTCTTGAAAATATTTTTAAGACCAATATAATTTCCTGCCTCCAGCTTCCTACACCCAACCTAAAAAAACGCTATGAATACAAAAACAGCCTATTTTTTCCTCCGCGTGTCTATGGGAATCAACCTTTTAGGACACGGATTGGTTCGTCTCGTAAAACTACAGGACTTTGCATCAGGAATGATGAAAGGTTTTGAAACAAGCTGGCTTCCACAGCCATTGGTGCATCTGTTTGGAGTTACACTCCCCTTTTTGGAATTTATAATCGGATTACTGTTAATGATTGGTTTTAAAACCCGTATCGCCACTATGGCCGGAGCTTCTCTGATTATCTTGTTGCTTTTTGGAAGCAGTACTGTCGAAAACTGGGAAGCAATGGGAATTCAGATGATCTATGCAGGGTTGTTTTACATTCTGATCAGCAGAATAGATGACAATTATCTGGCTTTAGACAGGAAATGATAAAAGCAAAGAAAGCGATTAAGGCTGGGAAAAGAAAGATTACAGAGAGAATAAAAGAAGTATATTATTCGAAAATTGTTAGCTTTTCTTTCCCGGCTTTTTTACATCATCAGAGATTATGTTACAACTTCCATAGATTCTGCTACTCTATTTTTATAATTATGCCCGAATTTTGCATCATAAATAATAACGACTGAAGATATTGTATTTATTTTCAACGCAATACATAACCCTTAAAAATAGAAAACAATGCAAACTATATTAGGAGCCAATGGGCAGATTGGCGAAGAACTGGCAAGAGAACTGAAAAGAAATTATACCTCAGACATTCGTATTGTCAGCAGAAACGCTAAAAAAGTAAATGATACTGACACCGTCTTCTCTGCCGATTTATCAGACAGAGAAAAGGCGATTGAAGCCGTGAAAGGAAGTGAAATTGCTTACTTTACCCTTGGACTTCCTATGGATATTGATCTGTGGGAAAAGCAGTTCCTGACAATCTTGAGAAACGTCATTGAAGCTTGTAAAATCAATGGTACCAAACTGGTATTTTTTGACAATACCTATATGTATCCTCAAGATCAAAAGGTGTTAACGGAACAAACAGGATTTGATCCCGTAGGAAGAAAAGGAATTGTAAGAAAAAAAATGACGGACATGCTTTTGGCAGAGATGCAAGCCGGAACAATAGAAGCTGTCATCTGCAGAGCTCCTGAATTTTATGGTCCTGGAAAGACACAAAGTATTACCAATAGTCTTATTTTCAATGCCATTAAAGAGGAAAAAAAACTGAAAGTTCCGTTAAGAGATGATAAACTTCGAAGCCTGATCTGGACTCCGGACGCAAGCCGCGCAACCGCTTTAATCGGAAATACTCCGGAGGCTTATGGACAGACATGGCATTTACCGGTAGATGATCATAAACTGACCTACAAAGAATTCATTGCATTGGCCTCTCAGATTTATGGAAAAGAATTCAAATATTCTGTAATTCCGAAGCTGGCTTTTACCATAGGATCTTTATTCAATAAAAACGCAAAAGAGCTGCAGGAGCTTCTTCCGAGATATCAATATGACAATCTCTTTGATGATTCAAAATTCCGGAAAAAATTCCCGGAATTTCGGATAACCACTTACAGACAGGGAATCGAACAGATTAAAAAAGAACAGCAAACGACAAAATAATCATCTTAAAAATAAGTAACTTAGAAATTCCATTACCACATCCGAAGGGCAAAACATTCCTCTCCTCTGGAGGATGGCAAAAATTTAAAGAATTTTTGGCAGGGTGGTTAAAAAAAGAAATAAAATGAAAACTCCCGAAAAAGTAACCTCCATCACAGCGCTACACAAGTATCTGAAGTTGAAAAGACCTTCCAATCCTTTGATCAGTGTATTTGATTTTAATGAAGTGAATGTAGATCCGGAAACTATTCTGAGTGCGGTAACTACAGATTTTTATGTGATTTCCATTAAAAAAGACTGTGCAGGAAGATGCAAATATGGGCAGCATTATTATGATTTTGAGGATGGAATCATGTATTTTATTGCTCCTCATCAGGTTCTGCAGTTTGAAGATATCCTGCTTTCTGAGGTTAGGGGAAATGTACTTGTTATTCACCCCGATTTCCTGCAGGGATATCCGTTGTCTTCTGTTATAAAAGAGTATGGCTATTTCTCCTATACGGCCAATGAAGCGTTGTATCTCTCCGAAAAAGAAGAAAAATCTGTAACGGATATCATGGATAATATCAATAGGGAGATTGAAGCCAATATGGACGGCTTTACTCAGGATTTATTGGTATCCAACATTGATTTGCTGTTAAAATACTGTGACAGATTCTACAACCGTCAGTTTTTAACCCGAAAAAAAGTAAATCATGACCTTTTGACTCAGCTGGAAACGTTACTTGATGATTATTTTAAAAATGAAAAGCTGTTGATCAATGGGATTCCCACTGTACAGTTCGTAGCAGCACAAATGAATATAAGCCCTAATTATCTGAGTGATATGCTGCGGGTTCACACGGGACAGACCACACAGCAGCATATTCAGAACAGAGTGATTGAAAAGGCAAAAGAACTGCTTTCTACCACCGCAATGTCCGTTTCTGAAATTGCCTATAATTTAGGATTTGAACATCCTCAGTCTTTTCACCGCTTATTTAAAAACCAGACCGCTGTTTCTCCTTTAGAATTCAGAAAATCTTTTAATTGATATGACCATCATGAAAAATATACTGTTAATTGTAACAAATGTAAACCAATATGCCAATAGTAACCTTAAAACAGGATTATGGCTGAGCGAGCTTACCCATATTTATCACAAGGCAAAAGAAAAAGAATGGCAAATTACCATAGCTTCTCCTAAAGGAGGAAACACTCCTGTTGATCCGGAAAGTCTGAAACCAATGGTGCTTGACAGTATCTCAAAGGGGTATTATGATAATCCGGAATTTATGAATGAGCTGGCTCATACAAAAAGTCTTGATATGGTAAAAAATGAATCCTTCGATTGTATTTATCTTACGGGAGGACACGCAACCATGTATGATTTTCCTGATAATACTACTTTGCAGGAGATTCTCAGAGATCAATATGAAAGCAATAAGATGGTTGCTGCGATCTGCCATGGAGTCGGAGGATTACTGAATGTAAGACGTTCCGATGGAGAGTATATGATTAAAGGTAAAAATATCACCGGATTCGACTGGTTTGAAGAAACATTGGCAAGAAGAAAAAATGAAGTTCCTTTTAATCTTGAAGAAGCTCTTAAACAGCGAAATGTACATTACAGAAAAGCATTTATTCCTATGACTTCCAATGTTGTGGTTGATGGTAATTTGATTACCGGACAAAATCCGTTTAGCTCTAAAGAAATGGCTAAAGTAGTAGTTTCTGAACTTGAGAAATAGATATTCATGTAGAAAGCAGCTATGAATATTTTACTATATTTGTTTTAATTCTATGGGATTTATGGGGAAAAGAAACGGATTATGGCAGTATATACAAGTATTTAATGTATTTTTAATGCTCATCCATTTGTTGATCCTAAAAACAGAAAGCACCAGCTTTTCTACGGTGGAAATAAAGAGTCAATACAGCCTGAGAGAGACTTCCCATAAAAAATGCAACAAGATTTTTCTTGAAGAAAATAACAAGACTCCCATAAAATGCAATAGTAATTATTGTTCTGGTTTTTCTCTGTTTTTTACCGCTTCTTTTCATTCTTTTGCATTTGAAAAATTTATGGATCTTGAAATCAATAATCGCCATTTTCTGTATGATGATCCACCCTATTCTTCATTTTTTAATTCTATCTGGATTCCTCCGAAAATATAATTTCAGATCGTATTATTTTACCGATCTCTGAAATTTATATAAGCAACCTTATTATCTAAACCAGAATTACATGACCAGCTGCTGTTCATGGCTTTGCCGTGGTGATGTAATTAAAAAATGAATTAAAAAAATAATGAAAACAATACTATCAAACCTCGAAAAAAACACTAATAACATCTTTATAATATGCAGAATATTAATTGGACTATTCTTCTTTATAGCAGGTTTCAACAAACTTTTCCATCCTATTTTCCAAGGATATATGTTCAATACCATCAGTACGATAGGATTTCCTTTTCCTCAGTTTACCGCCAATTTCACCGCTTTTTGTGAATGTATATTTGGCTTATTTTTAATGCTCGGCTTTTGGACAAGAATAAGTTCTGTATTTTTAATCATCATTATCCTTGTTGCTTTATTCACACATGATCTAAGCTCAATTCCTAAGGAACTTATTCCCATCAAACCTGAAACCGGAGTGTATGAAATGGATCCTTTTACATGGCTGAGCTATTTTCTTTATCTGCCTCAGACATTGTATCTCCTATTTTTGCTTCTGTTCTTATTTCAGGGATGTACAGGGTTTGGACTTGATACTTTCCGAAAAACCAGAAATAGTTAATGATTATAAACAGCTCTCTTTTGGGGAGCTGTTTTTTTTTTTGAAAATCGCAAGGGTGCAAGGATTTTCTAAATTTTATTTATGATTTTTAAGGCGCAAGAAAATCGAAAATTTTCAGCAAGTGAAGATTGTGTTTTTATAATAGATTAAAGTGATTCGCATGTTTTTACATCAACATCTGCTTGATTTAAATAATCTACGAGAGTTTTAAAGTATACAGTGTTAATTTTATCGCAGATATAATCCTTGCGCCTTATTGCAGGCTTTTTTGATGTCATTTTGCGCCTTTGCGTATCCAAAACATTCTCATTTAAAAAAAATAAAAAACGCAAAGTTTTAATGGTTTCAGATTTTTACTAAAAATGAGTAATGATATAATGTCAACAGACTGTATCATTGATTTTCCCCTATGCTGCCTCAAAATAAAGTAAAACATTAAAATCTTTACGTTAAAATACGCTTTTTACAAAGCTTGATTATTATCGGTTTCTTATGATAAAATTGATTTCGTTATCGTAACAAGACTCATTAAGATTACTACTATTCCTACCACAACAAACATTTTCTTCGTTGGAAGTTTTGAGGTAAGCATTGCCGAAAAAGGAGCCGTAAAAACGCCACCCAGCAAAAGACCCAACACAATATTCCAGTGATGAATTCCAATGGTAAAAATGAAGGTAATAGCACTTGTAATGGTCAATAAAAACTTGGCAACAGTAGAACTTCCCACTACATAACGGGGAATCCTTCCCTCTTTGATCAAGGTTCCGGTCACCAATGGCCCCCAACCGCCTCCTGCAAAGGAATCAATAAAACCACCTACCAATCCCAAGACTCTGAGATTAGTTCTGCGTTTCACCTTACCTTGCCCTGATTTTTTATCTTTGAATGCATTTCTTAAGATATTGATTCCAAGGTACAATGTGTAGCAGGCAATAATAGGTTTTACAATATGAGCATAATGTTCGCCATAATGAGACAGCGTTAAAGCACCGATAACAGACCCTACAATAGCCAGCGGGAACAAGACCCATACCATTTTTTTATTAACATTTCCCAGTTTATAATGACTGAAACTTCCGGCAGCAGTAGTAAAAGATTCCGCAGAATGAATGCTTGCACTTACAACAGGTGGCGGAACATTCAGCAGTAAAAGAATTGTGGTACATATTACGCCATATCCCATTCCCATAGATCCGGCAACAATTTCTGCCATAAAACCTGCAAACAGCATCCAGTAAAAAATATGCCCATCTTTATTCAGAAAATACTGAATATCACCGGAAAGATTGAACTGGTACACCACAAGTCCAAATAATCCAAAAAGGAGCAAAACTCCAATAATGGCAAGGTAAATATTAGCTTTTCTCTGAGCAGTTTTGGTAATATTGATCAGCTTTTCAATTTCCATGTCTGGTTTTGCAGCAACTTTTCCGTCTGACAGATATTCTGTAGTAATTTTGTTGAGTTCTTTCACCTTATAATTGAAATCTCCGGTGAGCTGATTGCGAATATTCTGCATATTATCCAATACATGATCCATTTCATCAGGAATAACTTCCGTAAAGGTTTCCCTTAATCTTTTAGCAATGGTTGGAGATTTTCCGTTGGTGGAAATGGCAATTTTGAGACTTCCCTTTTTAACAATAGAACCTAAATAAAAATCACACAAATCCGGCTTGTCTGCAATATTGACCAGTACATTTTTTTCCTGGGCTTTTTCTCTGATCTCTCCTGCCAAAACAATATCGTTCACTGCAATAATGGCGAGATCGGCATCATTAAAATCATGGTCATCATATGCTCTTTCATGCATTGTTATATTGGAAAACAGATTTTGTAAGGTTCTTACCTCAGGAATAATCTCTTTTGCCACCAGTTTGATAGACGTCTCCGGAGAATTCCCCAATACGGATTCCAGTTTTTCAAGAGCGACCTTGCCACCGCCGATGATCAGCAGTGACAGGTTTTCAAGTTTTAAAAATATGGGATATAATGAATTACTCATCCTGATTACAGTTTTAAATCATAAGTAAAAGCGAGATAATATAGTCCTCCGATTTCAGGACCTGCTGCATACTGGAAATAACGACGGTTCAGTAAATTGGTGGCTCCAATTTTAATATTCGCACGAATTTCAGGAAGCTTCCATGTGGCCTGAGCATCAATCGTGTAATAAGCCGGAATTGCTCCTGATGCTAAAGGACTTTCCCACATAAAGCCACTCTGCCATCTTGCCACAAGGGTAAACCCTATATTTTTAACAATTTCTCTATTTCCTACACTTACATTTACCATCCATTTCGGGGTATTGAAAGCGGTAATAAACAGGTCTGAAGAATTGTTGGAAGCAAGATCATTATAAGAAACATTGGTATTCACATTATAATTTCCTGTGATATTATAACGAATTCCTAAAGAGGTTCCATAGCTTTTGTACGTATTGTTGCTGTTGGTATAAACTCTATATCGGTCCTGTTTGCTTCGGTCCAACATAGCAAGAACAGCAGTGTTACTTCCTACCTGGCTGTTTTTAGGAACTGCTACTTCTACCTGTCCAAGGAACCCTTCGTAAATGTTATAATAAAAATCCCAATCCAGCACAAGTTTATTATTGAAAAAAGTAGACTTATACCCTACTTCAAATGAATTGATTTTTTCCGGCTGTAACTTCTGCAGATTGGCTACTGTTAAAAGCTGTTTGTTGTCCTGAGCTGCCTGAGCCTGGGTTTTTCCGGCATCTACATCTGCATTTACTGCTGAAGTGAATCTATCAATGGAAGCTAATGTGTAGGAATTCTCCAGATAGCCTAATCCATCATTTACTTTTGAAAGACCTCCCACTCTTCTTACATTTCCGTTGTTTACAAAAGAAAGTGCTTCAAATAGGGATGGAAAACGATATCCGTTCTGAAAAGAAGCTCTGAAATTATGCTCTTTCACCGGAGAATAAACAATACTGATTCTCGGATTTAATTTGGCTTCAAATTCAGGATTTCTGTCGATCCGTAAAGCAGCGTTGATTTTTAATTTATCATTAAAGAAAAGCTTCGTAATCTGAGCAAAAGCTCCATATTTCTGATAAATAACATCTTTCCCAAAGGTGCCGTTGGCTAAAGGAATGTTTCTTTCATTCACAGGACGGTCGAAATCAACAAAATTGTTTCCATCCGGAGTAATACTGTACAAACGGTAGTCTACACCCGCAAGAAGGTTGAAGATCTTCACAAACCTGCTGAAATCGTAGGTAAGTTCGCCCTGATAGAAACGGGATTTCTGTTCAAGTTTTGCTCCTCCCGTTGCCGGAGCTCCTGCTACGCCTCCATTGGCGGAATCCCAGTTGTTGATTCCGATAATGGTATTTTTCAACTGTTCAAAGGCTGCAGTTCCCGGTACGGCTCTGTTTTTATCTGCCTGTTGGCGAGCAAGAATAAAAGCTTCATTAAGATTGGCTCCTGCATTCAGATTATTCTGAAGAGCTGTTTGGAATATATTTCTCCAGTTGGTATTGGAAAGATTGGTGAGATCAAGATTATCTGCCAAAGGTTTCAGATTATAAGAATCTCCTGTATTTTCTATCGAGACATAAGCCCTGAAAGTAAGTTCCTTTCCTGTCAGTTCTATTTTGTGGTTCTGAACAGTAGCATTTTGCAAACGGATTTTATTTCCTCTCTGGAAAGTTCCGTCCAGTAAACCATAACGATACACGTAAGATGTTCTCCACTGATCTCCGAAACGATAATACAATCCCGCATCAAACTTGATATTTTTCACATCCGGACTTACAAGATCTTTCTCCAGATATCCTGTTCTTGAAACATTAAATGTAGTTGGTTTCCCATTATAGTCTACTTTTACAGCTACACGGTTGTTTCTTTCGTCACCGTATTTATTCCAAAGGTCTTCCGCCGGATTATTAACCAAAGCAAAATTAGGATTTGCTGTAACCAAAGATCCTGGATTCTGATCAGTCAAATTGTTGGAGATCCAGTCTGTTCCGCTGAAATAGGATGCATTAACTTTTACCGCAAAGTTTTTATTGATGACTTTTGCAAAACGAATGGCACTTTCTCCCAGAGAACTTATTTTATGGTTAGCATTGTCTACATGATTCACCCCGCCACGGAAATAAAGGCTTATTCCTTCAGAAGTAAACGGATCTTTGGTCTGTAAACTTGCCAATCCGTTGATGGCATTCATCCCGTACAATGCTGAAGCGGCTCCGGGAGTGACTTCCATAGACTGGATGTCGAGTTCTGTAGGACCTATTGCATTTCCCAATGGCACTCCCAACGTTGCCGACTGTACATCTACCCCGTCTACCAACTGCATGAATCGAAAATTATTAGGTGAATTGAAACCTCTCGAATTAGGAATTTTCAACGTAAGACTTGAGGTTAAAAGCTGAAGTCCTTTTACATTTTCCAGTGTTTCATAGAAAGAGGCAGCCGGACTTTCTCTGATGGTTTTAATATCAATTTTTTCAATGGCAATCGGTGATCTTAATATTTTTTCCGGAACTCTGGAGGCAGAAATTACCACATCATCAATGATGGTGTTCTGTGGATTAAGACCTATCGTTATTTTATTGGAAGGAGAAAGGATTTCAACGGTTTGACTGCTAAAACCATCTTTCTGAACAACCACTCTGAAGGGAATGGTAACTCTTGTTCTGATTTTGAAGTTACCTAAATGATCTGTAAATGCGTTATTCTGTGTATTTTCGATCTGTACTTTTACGGAGTCAAGACCTTTTCGTGTATCTGTATTTTTGATGCTTCCGCTAAGCTCTATAAGCTGCTGCTGTGCTTCTGCGAAGTTAAAGAATAGAAATGTGAATGCAATAATACCTGCTTTTGGTAGAAAATTTCCCTGCTTTTTGTTTTTCATTTTTTCTTCATTTTTTTAGGTTGAGAATGAAGCTGTCTGAATTTTTTAAATAAAACATAAAAGTTTTTAAACCATTAAGAATTGATAAGATTTTAAGGTATTTAAGAGTGCTTCGTATTAAAGAACAGGTCTTAAAAAATCATTTGATTTTACCTTAACTTTCCTTAATAACTTTAATTCCTTAATGGTTTGATTTATTTAAGTGGTGAACTAAGATGCTTTACTATTTCAAACAGCTTTGTTTGTATTGTTATTTTGAGAATCAACAACACATACACATTCGTCCGCCTAAATGAAGAGGTTTAGTTTTTTTGTTTTTTTTCAGATCATAATGAAAATTAGCCATATAATTAATTTAAGGTATGTAAGTAACGGTATGAAAAATCACCAAATGTTTCCTCTGCAAGTCTTTTCTGTACATAAATCCCGAAAAGTTCATCCAGCGTGGTCAAGATTTCTTCTTCACCAATATTTTCTTTAAATTTTGTGTTCAGCCGCATTCCTAAACGGTCTCCTCCGATGTGAAGATTATATTTGCCATAAGCTGTTCCCACAAATCCTATTTCAGCATTGGGAGATCTTCCGCAGCCGTTAGGACAACCTGTCATACGAATGGTAATATCATCTTCCAGCAGACCATATTTTTCAAGGATAGGTTCTATTTTTGTGACCAAAGAAGGCAAATAACGCTGTGCTTCCGCCAAAGCCAATGAACAGGTATTCAGGGCCACGCAGGCAACAGAATTTTTACGCAGGGCGCTTGCTCCATCCGTCTCATCTGAAATTCCATGTTCTTTTAAAATATGTTCAATTTCAGGTTTATCTTTTTCGTCAATATCAGCCAGAATAAGGTTCTGGTTACAGGTAAAACGGAAATTGGCTTTGCCTGTCTGTGCGATTTTTAATAATCCTGATTTTAAAGGATATTCTGCTGTATTAAGTATTCTTCCGTGCTCTACAAATACCGTATAAAACCATTTTTCTTCGTGATTCTGAATCCAGCCATAGCGGTCTTTTCGCTGTTCAAACTTAAATTCTCTGGCAGGTTCAAAACTGAATCCTGTTCTCTTTTCTACTTCAGCTCTGTACTGATCGATACCCAGTTTATCAATCGTGTATTTTAATCTTGATAATTTTCGGTCGCTTCTGTTTCCGAAGTCTCTTTGAACCGTGATGATTTCATAGACAGCCTTCAATACTTTTTCTTCGGTATCTACAAACCCAAGAATGGATGCAAGACGTGCGTAAGTGGCTTCATTACCGTGGGTTGCTCCTAATCCTCCTCCTGCAGCAATGTTATAACCAATAATTTGATTGTTTTCAATAATAGCGATTAAGGCAATATCATTGATGAATACATCTACATCATTATTGGGCGGAACGGCAATTCCTATTTTCAGTTTTCTGGGAAGATATCTGTCCTGATACAGTGGATCTTCTTCTGCTTTACGGTCTACCAGAAGTTCATCATCAATCCAGATGTCATAATAAGATTTAGTTTTTGGAAGACACATTTCACTGATTTTTCCAGCGAGTTCGTAGGCTTCCTTGTGCAAAGGTGATTCCGAAGGATTCGCTGTACAGGTTACATTCCTGTTGACGTCACCACACGCTGCAATAGAATCCAGATGCTGCAGATTGAAACTCTGAATGGTAGGTCTTAACTGAGATTTTAAAATACCATGCAGCTGAATCGTTTGTCTTGTCGTTACTTTTATAGTTCCTGTAGAATGATCTTCAGCGGTTTCATTCAATCCCACCCATTGTTCCGGAGTTAAAAAGCCACCGGGAAGCCTTAGTCTAATCATGTAAGAATACAGCCATTCCAGTTTTTTGGAGACACGCTCTTCCCTTCGGTCTCTGTCGTCCTGTTGGTACATTCCGTGAAATTTAATCAGAGTCTGGTCATCTTCTCTTATGGCTCCGGTGAAGTTGTCTGCAAGGCTCTCTTTTAAAGACCCTCTGAGTCCGTTACTGCCGGTTTTAATCCTTTCTACAGGTGAAAGGTTTTCTTTATCATTGTTCATAATTGTTTCCTTTAATTTTTTACGAGTACTTCTTTATCCCATTTAATAAACATCTTTGGAATATCTGCCGCTAAGCTCCATTTCTTCCAGATAAAGGACTGCATCTTCTTTGCTTCTTTTTCCTTCATTCTGAATGATTGTGAGAAGTGTCTGTTCTACATCACGAGCCATTGGTTCCTTGGCTCCACATACATATACCGATGCTCCTCCTTCCAACCAATAAAACACTTCCTGAGCCTTTTGTTCCAGTCTGTGCTGCACATATACTTTTTCAGCTGTATCTCTCGAAAATGCAAGGTCTAAATGCGTCAGACTGCCCGTTTTAAGAAAATCCTGAAGTTCAGCCTGATAGAGAAAATCTGATACAAATTTTCTGTCCCCAAAAAATAGCCAGTTTCTTCCTTCTGCCCCTGTGGCATCACGCTCCCAAAGGAAAGATCTGAATGGAGCGATCCCTGTTCCGGGACCAATCATAATAATGTCTTTATCAGCTTCCGGCAGTTTGAAATGTCCTGCATCCTGAATATAAAATTCAACGTCTTCACCTTCTTTGAATTCGCTCAGGAAACCACTGCATAATCCGTTGTGTTTCTGATGGTCAATAAAGAACTCCGATTTAGCGACAGTAATATGAATTTCAGTATCGCCATGCGCTTCCACAGAGGAAGAGATTGAATACAAACGAGGTGACTGAGCGGTTAATATCTGAATGATTTCCTCAAATTCATCTGCATTTTTTACAGGATAAATCCTAAGCAGATCGAGAAGGCTTAATCTTACTTCCGGAATGGAATGGCCCGTTATTTTTGCATACTGAGCAACCACAGATTTAAGCAGATAACTGATGTTAAGGTGTTTTTGTAAAAGTTCTTCAGCGGTATCTGTAATTTTTGCTGTTTCTATCTTTTTTTGAGGATCAATTCCTGTAAGGGTAATAATTTCATCTACTATAGATTTTGAATTGAAAGGAATTAATCCTAACGCTGCACCCGGCTGATAAGCCAGCGATTCTTCTGTTTCAATTTCGATGTGATACGTTTCTTTTTCAGAAGTAATATCGTTCAGATTAATGATTGCCGAAACTTTTCCCTGGTATTTCTTTCTTCCGGCAGAAACCTTTGGAGCTGAAATACTTTTTGTAGTCTGACCAGCATTTTTATTGACTGTCTCGAATACATGTTCTATCCAGTGTGAAGCTTCCTGTTCATAATCAATATCACATTTCTTTAACGGAATGATACGCTGAGCTCCCAATATTTCAAAGCGCGAATCTACATCTTCTCCGGTTTGGCAGAACAAAGGATAACTGCTGTCTCCCAACGCCAGTACTCCATATTTTAGTCCGCTAAGATTAATTTCATTTTCATAAATATAATCATAGAACTTTTTGGCCAGCGCTGGCGGTTCGCCTTCTCCCTGAGTGCTGATGACTACAAAAAAGAATTCTTCTTTCGCCAAATCTTTAGGCTTGTATTGGGAAAGGTCAGCCAGTTTTACCTGAAGTCCTTTTTTCTTAACAATACTTGCCAGAGCAGTAGCTAGTTTTTTACTGTTTCCGGTTTCTGTACCGTAAGCCAGCGTTATTTTCTTTACCACATTCTGTATAATAGTATTCGTTTCCTGTGGTGGCAGAACGGCTGTGGATGATGACCCTCCAGCAATTCCGGCCAAATATCCGCTAGCCCAGATGGCTTCTTCTCTGGAGAGATCTCCAGATATTTGTTTTAATACGTTTAATTTAGTTTCAGACAGCATATTCAAAGAAATTTTGAGTGGTAGGGATTAGACTTCCGTTTTCTACTGATTTGAAATAAAGACCTTCCTGCTCTGCATTTTCAAGCCATGAAAATTCTTCGTGGAGATTCACAATTTTACCCACAACAACCAAAGAAGGTGAAGCAAAGTTCTTATCTCCGAATTTTTCATTAAAATCATCAAATGATGACGTGTAAACCTTTTGGAAAGGAGTCGTAGCCTGTTCAATGACTGCAATTTTTTTATCACCTGAAATCTGAAGGGCTTTCAGCTTTTCTACAAGAGGGGTAAGATTTCCTTTAGACATGTAGAAAACAAGAGTATCATTGGTTAAAGCAAGCTCTTTCCAGTATTCTTCACTCACAATTTCCGATTTATAATACGTCAGAAAACGAACAGATGTAGAATATCCTCTTGCGGTTAAAGGCATCCCTGCAAATGCTGCTGCTCCTAAAGCCGCTGTAATTCCCGGAATAATTTCGTAGGGAATATGATTCTGTTTTAAAGCCTGTAATTCATCCAGAATATTGGAGAATATGGAAACATCGCCTCCTTTCAGTCTTACAATAGTTTTATTCTGAAAGGCATATTCCACCATCAAAGCATTGATATGAGACTGAGGGGTGGACGCATTTTTGCTGCATTCTTTGCCTACATAGATGATTTCTGTGTTTTCATTAACGTAGGTTTCCAGAATTTCCGGACTTACAAGGCGGTCACATAAAATGACGTCTGCTTCTGCAATAGCTTTTATTGCTTTTACAGTGATCAGTTCAGGATTGCCGGGCCCTGCACCGATAAGGTAAACCTTTGGTGATTTTATATTTGTTTTCATTGAAGTAGATGTTAGTTAAGGATTTAGAAGAGTCCTTCTATGGATAGGTATCTCTCTCCGGTATCGTAATTGATGGTAAGGATTTTAGCGTTAGATTGTATTTCCGGTAAATGTTTGGCGATGGCTGCTAAAGCGGCTCCTGTGGAAACTCCTACAAAAAGACCTTCTTTTTTAGCGGCATTAAGGGCATATTCATACGCTTCCTCCTTGCCTACTGTGATCACTCCGTCCAAAAGGGTAATATCCAGAATGGAGGGAACAAATCCTGCTCCTAATCCCTGCAATGGGTGTGGCGCCGGGCTTCCTCCACTTAATACAGGAGATAATTCCGGTTCTACGGCAATTACTTTTACGTTAGGATATTTTTCTTTTACCGTTTTTGCAATTCCGGTGATGTGTCCTCCGGTTCCTACTCCTGTAATGATATAATCCAGACCATCCGGGAAATCTTTTAAAATTTCCTGTGCAGTGGTTTCTACGTGTACTTTTACATTGGCAGGATTATCAAACTGTCTTGGAATCCATGAATTAAGTGTTTCTTCAGCCAATTCATTAGCTTTTTCAATAGCGCCTTTCATTCCTTTTTCTCTTGGAGTCAATACGAATTCCGCTCCGTAAGCTTCCATGATTTTACGACGTTCTATACTCATGCTTTCCGGCATAACAAGGATCAGTTTGTATCCTTTAACGGCAGCAACCAAAGCAAGTCCTATTCCCGTATTTCCGCTGGTAGGTTCTATAATGGTGCTGTCTTTATTTAATAATCCTTTTACTTCTGCATCTTCAATCATGGCCAGTGCAATTCTGTCTTTAATGCTTCCGCCAGGGTTGCTTTTTTCAAGTTTGATCCAGATTTCATGATCTGAACTGAAGAGTTTATTAATTTTTACGACGGGTGTATTTCCAATCGTTTCTAATGCATTCTGAAACTTCATATCAATGTACTTTTTATTTTTGTTTTTTTTAGATCACAAAGGTTAATGATTCCGGTAATGAAGTATTATCCTTTATTTTTATTTCACTTTTATGGTAGACCAGAGAGTTGGCGGGGACATCCTGTGTTATCCAGACGTTTCCTCCTATGAGACTTTCTCTGCCAATGGTGGTTTCACCTCCCAGAATAGTGGCTCCCGAATAGATAATCACATCATCTTCAATATTGGGATGTCTTTTCTGATGGGCTTTTTCTTTGGAAACATTCAAAGCTCCGAGGGTGACTCCCTGATAAATTTTGACATTGTTCCCGATAATGGTTGTTTCTCCAATCACGATTCCTGTTCCATGGTCAATAAAGAAAGACTTTCCTATCGTTGCTCCCGGATGAATATCAATCCCGGTTTTGCTGTGGGCATATTCTGAAATGACACGCGGTAAAATTTTCACCTCCTGATTCCAAAGCTGGTGCGAAATACGGTAGACATAGGTGGCAAAAAAGCCGGGATATGCCAGATATACTTCTTCCAGAGAATCGGCGGCTGGATCAAATTCCAAAATGGATTTTGCATCCAGAACCAGCTGATTATATAATTCCGGTAAAGCCTCAAAAAATTGCTTGACCTGTTTTTCAGTAAGGTCTTTATTTCCTGTTACCGTATTGATCTGATCAGAAAGTGTTTCCTGCAGTGCTTCAAAATTTCTTTTCAGCTGATCTTCCGTATTGTCATTCTGAGGAAGGAAGAGTGTTTCATACAAATCCTTCACCCATCTTTTGGTCTTTATTTTATCAAAGAATCCATGAATATTATTTTGTTTGGTCTTATGAATTCTTTGTATTAATTGATCGGAAATTGGCATCTTTCTATTGAATTATACAGGCTGCTACCGTTGAATTGGACGTTTCATCTACCAAGATAGCCGAACCCGTTGTTTTATTATGGGTAAAGCTGTCATACACCAGAGGCTGTGCTGTACGGAGTGTAACTTTTACAATTTCGTTCAGTTTAATTTCGCCATCAGTCTGTTCCCTGATCAGGGTGTTGACATTGATTTTGTAATCTACCTCTTTTACAACTGCTTTTACAAGTCTGCTGTTTTGCTGCAGAAGGTATTTATTCCCTGGCTGCAGCGGTTTCTGATCCAGCCAGCATAAAAGAATTTCAAGGTCTTTTTCAACTGTGGGAACATGCTCTTCCGTGGCAAAAATATCTCCCCGGCTGATATCTACATCATGAGCAAGGTGGATCACGGCTGGCTGACCTTCAAAGGCTTCTTCTTTTTCAACACCATTGATTTCAATTTTAGTGATTTCAGTGGTCAGATCTGCCGGAAGGATATGGATTTTCTCTCCTTTTGTGAATTTCCCGCTTAATATTTGTCCGGCATATCCTCTGTAATCATGCAATTCCTCAGTTTGAGGACGGATTACATATTGAACCTGAAAACGGCTTCCATTGTTTTTTTCTTCATGTAAAGTTATTTCTTCAAGATATTCGAGAAGTGAATTTCCTTCGTACCAGTCTGTTCTGAACGATTTTGAAACAATATTATCTCCTTTTAATGCTGAGATCGGGAAATAACTTACATCATTCAGACCCAGATTTTCTGCAATTTTCGAATATTCTGATTTTATGTTTTCGAAAACGTCTTCTGAATAATCAACCATATCCATTTTGTTAATAGCTACGGCAACTTTTTTCAACTGTAATAAAGAGGCGATGATGGAATGTCTTCTGGTCTGTTCAATCACCCCTTTTCGTGCATCGATTAGAATAACCATCAGGTCAGAGTTTGACGCTCCGGTGATCATATTGCGGGTATACTGCACATGTCCTGGTGCATCAGCAATGATAAATTTCCTTTTTGCGGTTGAAAAATAGCGGTAGGCAACATCAATCGTTATTCCCTGTTCTCTTTCTGCACGCAGACCATCCGTTAAAAGGGCAAGGTCTACCCCATCTTCGTTTTTATTTTTTGAATGTTTTTCAAGGACTTCCAATTGATCCTGTAAAATACTTTTGCTATCGTAAAGCAGTCTGCCGATAAGGGTACTTTTACCGTCATCAACGCTTCCTGCTGTTATAAATCTTAATATATCCATCCGATTGTAATTATAAATGATAAGTGATAAATTATGAATGATAATTGATGAAATGCTTTGTGTAATCATTAATCAATTATCTTTTATCATTGATTAAAAATAGCCTCCTTTTTTTCGGTCTTCCATGGCGGCTTCTGTTACCCTGTCGTCAATTCTGGTTTCGCCACGTTCTGAAATTCTGGTGGCAACAATTTCTTCGATGACAGCATCAATTGTTACCGCATTAGATTCTACCGCAGCAGTGCAGGTCATATCTCCTACGGTACGGTAACGGATTTTCTTGGTGGTGATGAGATCTTCAGGTTCTAAGAAAATGTGTGAAGAATTGGCAAGCCATTGGCCATTAAAATCTACCACTTCCCTTTCATGCGAGAAATAGATGGAAGGTAATGCAATCTTTTCCCTTCGGATATAGTTCCAGATATCAAGCTCTGTCCAATTGCTGATCGGGAATACTCTTACATTTTCTCCTTTATGGATTTTTCCGTTGAAAATATTCCAAAGCTCCGGACGCTGAAGTTTTGGATCCCACTGCCCGAATTCATCACGAACTGAGAAGATTCTTTCTTTGGCACGTGCTTTTTCTTCATCTCTTCTCGCTCCTCCAATACAGGCATCAAATTCAAATTCTTCAATGGTATCAAGAAGTGTATAGGTTTGCAGCCAGTTTCTGCTTGGGAATTTACCTTTGGCCTCAGTCAGCTTTTTACTTTTTATAGTGTCTTCCACCTTTCTTACAGCCAGGTTAACATCCAGCTGTTTTACCAGCTGATCACGGAAATCCAATACCTCCTGAAAGTTATGCCCGGTATCTACATGAACGAATGTAAATGGGATTTTCCCGTGGAAGAATGCTTTTTTGGCCAGATGTGCCAGTACAATACTGTCTTTTCCTCCACTGAATAATAAGGCAGGACGTTCAAACTGACCCGCTACTTCTCTTAATATATAAATAGATTCGGCTTCTAACTGATCTAAATAGTTTAACTGATGTATTGACATTTTTTTCCTTTTTTATTGATGAATATGCAGACCGCATTCTTTTTTATTGGCATCTTCCCACCACCAACGGCCGGCTCTGAAATCTTCCCCTTCTTTGATGGCTCTGGTACAGGGTTCACATCCTATGCTTACAAATCCTTTTTTATGAAGATGATTGTAAGGCAGGTGATGATCTTTTACATACGCTGTCACCTGTTCAGAAGTCCAGTGAAGGATGGGATGGTACTTAATAATCTTATTATCGGGATCCCATTCCAGCTGAGGCATATTCTGTCTGTTCGCAGAATGTTCAGATCTCAGCCCTGTAATCCATACTTCATAGCCTTCCAGTGCTTTTCTTAAAGGATGAACCTTTCGGATGGTACAGCATGCTTTCCTCTTTTCTACAGATTGATAAAAAGAATCAGGACCATTTTCTGTTACAAATTCTCTGAGCTCTTCCATATCCGGATAATAGGCTTTGATGTTCTTTTTAAAAAAAGCTTTTGTGGAGGTCCAGGTTTCGTAGGTCTGTTCAAAAAGCCTCCCCGTATCGAGGGTAAATATTTCAATATTTAAATCTTTTATCAGATGAGTGATGACCTGATCTTCGTAACTGAAGCTGGTTGAAAAGATCACTTTACCCGGGAATTTTTCAGTCAGTATTTGCAGTCCATCAGTTTTAAAAGAAGCTTCATTAGCCTCTTTTACAAGATTTTCGTATTCATTTTTCAGACTGTTATTCATTTTGAATTGAGATTTAAGTCTTGCAAATATATACAAAATTCTATAACTCCTATCAAAATAGTCGAATTTAAATAAAAAATTTTTATTTGTTATTAATAAACTTAGTCAGAGTGGCTTCCATCATGCTTGTTCTGGTCTTTTCACGAACGATCATTAATTCTTTTCTCAGATAGCAGACTGCTTCATCTACACAATCGTCACATGCTTCATAAAAGTTTAAAGAAACACATGGAGTAAGAGCAATAGGACCATCGAAAATACGGTAAATATCTGCTAATGAAACATCATCGGGAGATTTCAGAAGGTAATACCCACCTACTTTGCCCTGTTTGCTGTTGACAAGCTTGGCTCTTTTAAGCTCGAGAAGAATTTGTTCCAGAAATTTCTTGGGGATGTTCTCGTCCTGTGCAATAATAGAAGTTGGCAGAAAGCCCTGGTTATAATTCCTTGCTAATCTGACCATTGCTTTAAGCGCATATTTGCAACGTTTCGACATCATAATTCCTGCAAGTTATGATAAATTATCTGATAAATGAAATGTTTTTATAGCTGAAAACTTTGTATTTTAAATACAAAAGTGACAAAAGATAAAAACACCTAAGTTGATTTTAAGTTACAAATAAACTGCTGAGAAGTTCATTTAAGGTTAAAAAATCAAAGATTTTTTATTGCCTGAGATTACAGAAGCATCTGTGCAATCTGTGGGAAAAATAAACTTAATAAGTTTACCTTTTTTGCAATATAAAGTAAGCCAATTCCCTATCGTCCCGTTTTAAATTTTCAACTCTTTTAAAACCACTCTTTAGAAGTACTTTTTGAGACCCGATATTATCAAGATCGGTTACCGCTACGATATCCTTTTTAGGATGTAATGAATAGCAATAGTCAACAAGTGCTTTACATACTACTGTTCCGAGCCCTTTCCCCCAGTAATGTTCTCCTAAGGTATACCCAATTTCTATCTGTTCCGGATTATCAAGAAAGACTCTGGCAAGGCACATTCCTACAAAATCATCAGTTTGGGTATTGAATATTCCCCATCTGCTGAATGGACTTTCCTTGTAATCGGCCAATGCTTTGTCAAACATCTCTTGATATTCTTCAGGAGTTTTGTAAGGCAGATAGCGGGTAACATTTTCATTTTCAAAAAGAGTAGAAAATAAAGGGAATTCTTCGGGAGTAAATTCGCGAATGGTGATAGTGTCGTTTTTATAATGCACTGAATATTGTTATCAAAGAATAAAATTACATAAATAAATGAAGAACTACTCATAAATAGGATAAAAAATTGGGTTTACAATGAAGCCAATCCACTGTATATGAATACTAAACTATTATTCATTTCTGAGAAAAGTGTTTTGTTATTTAATTTGAAAGATGATTGTGTCTAGAAAAAAGAAAGATGAGCTCAATGAGCCCATCTTAATCCTGCATATCTCAAACATACATGCCGTTAAAATAACACCTATTACTAACGATCATATTGTATCGATATAGCGTTTGATCCTATTTTTTAATGAATTTTTGGGAAGACTTCCCTAAAGAGGTTTCAATATCAATTAAATAAGTTCCGCTTAGGAAGTGTTTAACATCAACCTTATCACCAATAACTTTAGCATTCATTTTTCTTCCAAACATGTCGTAAACAGAAATTGATTTAATTTTCCCTTTTGTTTTAATAGTTAATACATCAGAAACTGGATTTGGATAGATGGATGTTTCTGAGTTTGTTGTATCAACGTCTGCAGTGGATAATGATAATGCGCATGGTGTTGTAATGCTGCCATATGGTTGTGTATTATATCCAAACTCTGCTACAGAATAATTTGAACCATTGGCCCCCACAATCAGTTTGAAATAGCCGTTAATATTATAGCCTTCGAATTGGTTTCTAAAACCAACATAAGCGGTTTGGCCAGACCAGTTAGTGTAGGTAGGCGTGTACACGTCAAGCTGTCCGGGAGTACCAATTGGGTAACCTATATTATTTGCATTAGTTATAGTGGTGCAGGCCGGAATTAAACTGATATTTCGTGTTCCTGTTTGGCAAACTAATCCTTTCCAATAGGTTTCCAGTTTTAATTGATTGGCGCCATAGTACCAAGCGCCATACCCGGCATCATCACTAAGCTCCGGGTTAATGATAAAATATTTCCAAGGTGCTCCGGAGTTGGTTGTTACTGTTGTTGGTGTTGGATTGGCATAACTTTCCAGAGGAGTTCCAGTAACTATTTTATAAGGATCTTTATAACAAAAAGTTAATGCCAAAGCGGTCGTTGATCCTAATGACGTTGCACCTCCTGTTATAGCTGGATTAAGGAATGTAATTGATGAATTCAGAACCTGGCTTTTAGGATGACTGGTTGCCGCACCATTTATAGTAAGTGTAGCAGTAGTAGGGCTTGTAACTGCTATAGCTGCTGTTAGTCCTGCTGGTAATGAAGAAGTGAAATGTGTTCCTGCAGTAAGAGTTGTTCCATTTGGTACGGCAAATGTTGCTCCGTTTAGCGTAATCGTTGATGTAGGAGCAGATGCTACTGTTCCATCTAATGATACTTTACCATTATTGTCTATATTTTCAGTAAATGTACTGTTGTTAAGAGTTAATCTAGGCGGAGTATTAGCAACACCGGTTGCGGCTAAGTTGGCAGGCTGCCATAAATTTATTCTTGAAGGGTGATTTAATGCGGCTAACATTCTGTTAACTTGTCCATTGGTAAACATTTTATAACAACCGGAAGAACCATTGTATCCCATATAGTTTTCAACGTTTACTTTTTGTCCAAGACAATTGTTTCCAGCTGTACATCCTAATCCGGAAGAATTATTTTCAACAGGGGTGTCAGCAACTCCGTCACCATCATTACCAGGGTTACCCGTTGAACAAAGAACATTGAACGTGTGTTGAAGATTTAACCAATGTCCGAATTCGTGAGTGAATGTATCAGAAAACTCGTTTGAAGCTACTGTTCCTGCAGCATTGAATATATAACGGCCATTATAAACAACTCTGGCTGTATTTACTGAAGTCATGTATGAATCCGGATACCAGGCAACTCCTGATTGATATAAATCTTTATCAGCATATAGATCATTTTGTATATACACATTCATATACTTTGTATTATCCCAGGCATCTGTGCCAATTTGTGCATCATATCCGCCTCCATTGCCATATCCCCCTTTGAAAGGATGAAATACCACTCCGCTTGTTGCTTTTCCGGTTGGATCAATTTTAGCTAATCGAAATTCAATACTTAACGCTCCTCTGATAGATTGGAAATCTGGATCTACGGTATTTGAATCAGTGTTGATTCCATTGAAATTTAAGTTGATTTGTTGCAGTAAGTCAACTACTTTTTGGTAATTTACTTTTACATTACTTTGAGATTCTCCATACACATGAAAAACCACAGGGATGATGTAGGTGGAAGTGTTGACCTTTTTATTCAATGGAGTTTTGTTTGATTCCATTTTTTTTACAAAATCTTTGGTGAATTTTTCGAAATTTTCATATTCAGCCTTAGATTCAGGGTGCAGTTCAAAATGTTTTTTCATCATTTCATCTGCTTTACACTCATGAGGTCTGTTTTCTTGAGCAAAACCTATTATTGGAAATAGGGAAACAAGTAGTAGTAATTTAATTTTTTTCATGATTTTTTTGGATTTGGTTGTTAATAAATTATTTGAATAATCAAATGGTTTTAGGCATAATTTTTTGTGTGTGTTATGTGATATTTTTTAATTAAATCTTTCTGGGTTGAATATCTTTATTTCAACCGTTGGCTTTTGGTCATTGGCAAGTTCTGAAACTGTTTTTCCGAAAATGGGTCCTAAGCTTAGTCCCATCATTCCACCGCCTCCGGCAATAATTAGATTTTTTAATTTCGAAGATTGACCTAAATACGGAAGGCCATCCGGAGCGCAGGGTCTGTAACCAAACCAGATTTCGGATTCTTTAGGCATTTCCACTTGAAAATCGGGTAAATATTTTGGAATAGACTGGATGATTCCTTCTACCCTTTTCATATTAATTTTATCATGATGTGAAGCCAGTTCCATAGTTCCGCCAAAACGGATCTGCCCATTCATAGGAGTGACAGCCACTCTTGCTTCCAGTAATAAAGCAGCATGGTTCAGGATATTATGCGGATTTTCCGGTTGGTGTATCAATGAATACCCTTTCCCAGGCATTAATTGAATTTTAATACCTGCTTTTTGAGCAAGCTCAGGTAAGAAGGAACCTCCTGTCATGATAAATTGGTCTGCGGTAAATTCCTTACCATTGGCAATGACTGTTTTAATAGTATTTCCAAAAGTTTTAAAGCCTGTTACCTGATGATGAGTATGGAAAATGACACCCTTATTTTTTAGATAAGAGATCATTTGCTTCATCAGTTTCATAGGATTCATATGGCCGTCACATTTGTAATTGATCCCTCCAATAACATCCAGTTGGATATTGGGTTCGAGTTCCTGAATTTCTTTTTTATCCAGAATATCAACGGATAACCCCATATTGATTGCTTTGTAAGCCAGTTCTGTTTCCTCTTCTGCTACTTTCTCTGTTTTATAGAGCATTAAAATGCCATTCTGATTAAGTTCAAAATCAAATTCATCTTTTGCTGCAATGTCATTATAAAGTTGGCTGCTCGCAAGATTAAGATCCCGGATTGCAGATGCAGAGTAATCAACATGTTTCTGGTTGGAATGTTTCAAAAACTTCATTCCCCAGGAAACCAGCCTGGAATTGAGTGATGGTTTTACATAAAACGGACTTTTACTGTCAAACATCCAGCGGATTCCCTGTGCAACGATTCCCGGTGCGGCCAATGGGGTAAAATGACTGGGCACAATCATTCCTGCATTGCCATATGAACAATTGTTGGTAAGATCGTTCTGCTCCAGAATTTCTACACTCCAGCCTTTCTCTAAAAGGTAATAGGCGGAGCTCAATCCTGCTATTCCTGCACCGATGATCAGTGCTTTTCCTTTATTCTGTGTCATATGCTTGTTACATTACCTGAAAACCCTGCCAATAAGGATCTTCATCATCTATAATAATATGATTATATCCGGTAATTCTTGCCCAGCCTTCTACTGATGGGATAATGGCGGCTCTTCCATCAATAGTAGTGGTCTCTTCAATTCTCCCGATAAACTGGGATCCGATATAACTTTCATGAATGAATTCTTCACCTTCCTTCAGTTTTCCCTTAGCATACCATTGAGCTATCCTTGCAGACGTTCCTGTGCCGCATGGAGAGCGGTCTAAGGCATTTTCGCCTACTAAAACAGCATTTCTTCCACTGGCTTTAGGGTCAGTAGGTTTACCTGTCCATTGAATATGACTTAATCCGCTAATGTGTTCAATTTCAGGATGGATGAACTGATACTTTTCATTGAGCAGTTTTCTGATAAGTTTTCCATAATGGATGAGCTGGCTGGCTGTAAAATCAGAGATATCTCTGAAATTTTCCTGAGGATCTATAATCGCATAAAAATTTCCGCCATAAGCTACGTCAGCACTTATTAATCCAAGATCCGGACATTCAACTTCCAGGTTTTCAGCATAGAGAAAAGACTTTACATTGGTGAGTTTTACTGATTTTACTTTCTTTCCTTCCTGTATATAATCGATGAGAATAAGTCCCGCAGGTGTTTCAAGTCGTAATTTTCCCGGAATTTTAGGAACAACAAGACCTTCCTCAATGGCAATAGTCACTGTTCCAATAGTGCCGTGTCCGCACATGGGAAGACATCCGCTGGTTTCAATATATAAAACTCCGATATCATTATTCTCATCGATAGGAGGATACAGAATACTTCCGCTCATCATATCATGACCACGGGGTTCAAACATGAGTCCTTTTCGTATCCAGTCGTATTCTTTCATGAAATGAAGGCGGCGTTCCATCATGGAATTTCCTTTTAAAATAGGGGCGCCTCCTGCTACAAGACGTACAGGGCAGCCGCAGGTATGTGAATCTATACAAAAAAATGTTCTGTTCATGTGGTTTGTAATTTTAATGATTCTGAATTCATTGTTCCATCCACCATTCTGCTGATTTGTAATGGATTTTCATTCTTTAGCTCATCAGGTAAAAATTCATCCGGCCAGTTCTGGAAAGAAACAGGACGAAGAAACCGCTTGACAGCATCTGGTCCTACAGAGGTAAAACGGGAATCGGTAGTGGAAGGAAACGGCCCTCCATGCTGCATAGCATACACCACTTCCACACCTGTGGGCATTCCATTGAAGAGTAATCTTCCGCATTTATCCTTCAAAACATTAATCAATGTACTGTTATCACGTACATCTTCATTGGTCGCTGCGATGGTAATGGTTAACTGTCCTTTTAGGTGCTGAGCAATTTTCATGAGTTCTTCATCTGTTTCACACGCTACAACAATACCAAACGGGCCAAAGACTTCTTCACTCAATACAGGATTATTCAGGAATGTTTTGGCATTTGTTTTTATAACTGAAGCACTTACCTTACCATCTTCTGCCTTTGTATTTCCCGATGTAATTATTTCAACATCAAGCTGTTCTATTGCATTACTTCTGTTTTTTTCAAAACTTTCGAATATCCCTTGGTGAAGCATATTGGCAGAAGCAACCTTCTGAATTTCCTCTTTTAATGCATTGATAAAACAGTCAAGCGACTTCCCTTCCAATGCAATAAACACTCCCGGATTGGTGCAAAACTGTCCTACCCCTAATGTTAAAGAAGCAATATATTCTTTGGCTAATGTTTCAGCTTTGGTTTCAAGTAAGTTTTGAAAGGCAAAAACAGGATTGATACTTCCCATTTCTGCAAATACAGGAATAGGATTCTCACGACTGTTGGCAATATCAAACAGAGCTTTTCCACCATGGAAAGAACCGGTAAACGCAACTGCCCTGATGTCTTTATGCTGAGTTAAATAAGCTCCAATCTCGTAAGATGTTCCGGTAATATGGCTAAAAATCCCTTCGGGCCATCCAAATTCTGTAACAACAGCAGTTATAGCATCAGCCATTATTTGTGAAGTCTGAGGATGTGCCGGATGTGCTTTTATAATAACAGGACAACCGGCACCGATAGTACTGGCGGTATCTCCACCTGCAGTAGAAAATGCAAAAGGAAAATTACTGGCTCCGAAAATGACAACAGGTCCGATGCCTACATTGTATTTTCTGAGATCACCTTTTTGTTTTTCAGGCTGGGCAAGATCAATTCTGGCTTCTGTATATATCCCGGAAGCAACAGCTTTTGCATAGCTTCTCCATTGTCCTATTGTTCTGGCTTTTTCACCGGTAAGTCTGGCTAAAGGCAATGAAGTTTCGGTATGAGTAACAGCCAAAAGGTCTTCTCCCAAAGCTTCAATCTTATCAGCGACAGCATTCATAAATTCTGCCCGTTCAATGATTGTCGTGTTTTTAAGAAATTGGAAGGCTTCAGCAGCCATCTGAATTCTTTTATCTATATTTTGTGTTGATGTTTCTTCCATCATATTTGTTGTTCTGGAATTAATAGTGCGGGACGATTTGCTCTGCCTTCTTCAATGATTTTTTGAATTTTTTCAGCTTCTTTTCCATGAAGTTCAAGACGTGGAGCTCTTACATACGGATTGCTTATTCCTTCAGCTGTTGCAGCCAGTTTAATATATTGGATAAGCTTAGGGTGAATATCCAGCTCCAGCAATGGCATAAACCATCTGTATAGGGCTACAGCTTTGTCGTATTCATTGGATTTCACATAGTTGTACATGGCCATGGTTTCATTAGGAAAAGCATCTACAAGACCCGCTACAAGACCGTCTGCTCCAAGCATCAGGGTTTCCAGACAAATAGTATCTACCCCTCCGAGAATTTTGATTCT
Source organism: Chryseobacterium sp. GW821-FHT04C04 (assembly GCF_059420365.1). NCBI lineage: Bacteria > Pseudomonadati > Bacteroidota > Flavobacteriia > Flavobacteriales > Weeksellaceae > Chryseobacterium > Chryseobacterium sp. GW821-FHT04C04. The sequence continues at coordinate 733,955 of NZ_JBWKTO010000004.1, forward strand.
TTTTCCAAAACGGTTGATCATTCTGGTTACATTGGCCAGATCTCTTGTCGATTCTTTTACAGCCTGAATGGTTGGATATTCAATAAGCTCCTCAAACATTTCAAGGGAAACATATATTCCATAATCTACAGGATTGTTATAAATAAGGATAGGAAGATCTGTAGCGGAAGCCACGGCTTTAAAATACTCAACAACTTCATGGTTATCTGCTTTGTAGCGCATTGGCGGAAGAAGCATAAGCCCGTCTGCCCCAAATTCTTTTGCTTTCTGAGCAAAGTTGACTGCATTTTTGGTAGTATTTTCAGAAAGATTAAGAATAACAGGAATTCTTCCCTGCGTTATCTTTTTTGCGTATTTCAGCAGTTCAAATTTTTCTTCTGTTTCCAAAGCGCTGGCTTCACCTAATGTTCCTGCAAGGATAATTCCGTGAACGCCTGCTTTAATCTGGGCTTCTGTATTGATGGCAAACATGTCAAAGTCTATTTCACCTTCTTTTGTAAAAGGAGTTAATACAGCGGGATAAATACCCTCCCAGTTTAGTTTTGTACTCATATCAAATAATATTTATCCAAAACTAGCAGAATTTCAAAACGGTAAATGTTAATATTTTAATAGGTTCTCACCGTATTTTAACATGTAGCTGTTTATTGCTGTATGGTAGCTTCTTTGTAGTGTTTAAGATATTCTTTAGGAGAATATTTCATGATGGATTTGAAAACCCGGTTAAAATTGGTAAGGCTGTTGAATCCACTGTTAAAAGCAACAGAAGAAATACTGTACATATTACTGGCAGTTAATAGTCTGCAGGCCCGTTGTACACGAAGTTCATTGAGGTATTCAATATAAGTGATGCGGGTACGTTTTTTAAAAGACCGGCAAAAAGCCTGAGGCGTCATACAGGCTTCTTTGGCAATAAGGTCAAGGGTTAGCTTATGTTGGGCAAAATTTTTCTTGATAAAAGTCTGTGCATCAATAATTCTTTGATCCGTATCAGAAACAGGATTAGGCAGATTCTTTTCTGAAGATAACGGAATATGCAAATGCCTGTTTTGCATAAGATGATTTAAAATCCTGATAAAATCAATAATCTGATCTACTCCTTTTGTTTTTTGCAGTGCAGCAATATCTTCTGCGATACTTTTTTTCAGTTTGGAAGCCACCTGGAAGCCTACTTCTGAATGATTGATGAAATTTTTAAGTTCCTCAAATTCCGGTAAGTCGAAAAATGCAGCAATCTTTTTGTGAGGATCAAAGAAAATAGAGATGGCATGAACCTTCTGCTTTTCATTTTTCTCAAAATTGCCCCTGAAAACATGGGATTGATTCGCTCCCAGATAGAAAATATCACCTGCTTCAAAATTAAAGAGATTCTGTTCTATGGCCAGAGTTCCATGACCTTTAAGAATCCACATGATCTGTGTTTCTGTATGACGGTGGAAATAAGGATAGAAATTAGGCATTATATCTTCCTGAATGCGGATACTTTTGTTGGTATCGGCAGGAACATAAAACTGGAGACTCTTCATCATAATATGAATGCTTTACTGGGTTATTAGATTAGCAAGGTTAAAATATTGCTGAAGTTAAGCAAAATATGAACATTAAATATCATATTAAAATCCAAATTTTACATATTCTTATTTTTAATGAATAAAGTACTATAAATAGTACAAAATCGTAACTTTAAACTTTTAAAATAAAAAGTATTCATAATATATGTTTTCAGCACAAACTTATCAAGACAGAAGGTCAGTATTACAAAGAAGTGTGTCTAACGGAATCTTATTATTTCTGGGAAATATAGAGAATCCTGTGAACTTTGAACATAATCCTTATTATTTCCGTCAGGACAGTACCTATTTATACTATTTCGGAATTCAGGAACCCCACATTGCAGCTATTATTGATATTGATGAAAATAAAACCATTGTTTTCGGAGATGAACTAAGTATCGATGATATTGTATGGATGGGCAGGCAGGAAACCTTGAAAGAAAAAAGTCTGAAATCCGGAGTACAGGAAACACTACCCTATGCAGAACTTGCACAATATATTGTAAAAGCGCAGACTTCCGGCAGAAAGGTTCATTACCTTCCTCCCTATCAGTCTTCCAATAAAATTGTACTGATCGATCTTCTTGGGATTAAAATTACAGAACTACAACCTTCTGTAGAAATGATTAAAGCTGTTGTAAAACAGCGTTCCATCAAAGAAACTCAGGAAATTACACAAATAGAACAGGCCGTGGATGTTTCCAATGAAATGCATTTACTGGCAATGCTTGCCACGAAACCGGGGATGAAAGAATATGAAATTGCCAATGCTATCCAGCATCTTGCTGCCAACAAAGAATGTCAGATGTCTTATCCTCCTATTGTGACCATCAACGGAGGAATTCTGCATAATCATTATCGTCTCAATACCATGAAAGAAGGTGATCTTTTCCTGAATGATTCCGGAGCAGAAACCGCCATGGGATATGCAGGTGATCTTACCAGAACCTTTCCTGTAGGGAAGACTTTTACAACGAAGCAGAAGGAAATGTATGAAGTGGTTCTGAATGCTTTTAATCAAGCTCAAAACCTTTTGAAACCGGGAATACGATTCAAAGATATTCACCTCAAAGCAGCACAGCATCTGGTAGAAGGACTCACCGATCTTGGGTTGATGAAAGGAAACCCTGAAGACGCTGTAAAGAATCATGCTCATACGCTATTCTTTCAGTGTGGACTTGGACATATGATGGGACTTGATGTACACGACATGGAAGATCTTGGAGAACAATATATCGGTTATACTGAAGAAGAGCCAAAAGATACCAAAACATTTGGATTGAAATCTTTACGTTTAGGAAAAGCTCTTGAATCCGGATTTGTAGTAACGGTTGAGCCTGGTATTTATATGATTCCGGAATTGATCGATATGTGGCAGGCTGAAAATAAAAATGCGGACTTTATTAATTATGATACAGTCAATGAATACCGAGATTTCGGAGGAATCCGTGTAGAAGATGATTTCCTGATCACAGATAACGGTTACAGACTCCTCGGAAACGGATTGATCAAAACAGTTGAAGAAATTGAAAATTACAGAGCTGAGCATTTAGCTTAATCCAAATAATATCTATGAAGAACATCAAAAAACTAACGGTCATTGCATTGTACTTCCTGTGTCTTTCACCTTTTGCGGCACAAAAAATACAGTGGACACCAGATGGCAATGCGTATTATTCATTTACTAAAAAAGGAGTTGAAATTGTGGATGTACTGCATCCCGGAAAAGATCAGACGCTTTTAAGCAGCAGCGAGCTGGTTCCTGCAGGAAGTTCTGAAGCACTTCAGGTACAGAGTTTTCAGGTATCTCCCGATGACAAAAGTTTATTACTCTTTGCCAATACTAAAAAAGTCTGGAGAGACAATACCCGTGGGGATTATTGGATTTTCGATAAAAATACTAAAAAGCTTACCCAGCTTGGAAAAGGATTACCAGCTTCATCACTGATGTTTGCAAAGTACTCACCGGACGGTAAAAAAGTTGCTTATGTGTCTAAGCATAATATTTATGTGGAAGATCTTTCCAATAATCAGCTTACCAAAATCACTACAGACGGAACGGATGGCATGATTAACGGTACCTTCGACTGGGTGTACGAAGAAGAATTCGGAACTCAGGATGGCTTCCGATGGTCACCCGATGGAAACAAAATTGCTTACTGGAAGCTTGATGCACGAGGAACGAAAAATTTCCTGATGATCAATAATACCGACAGTCTGTATTCATTTACTATTCCGGTAGAATATCCAAAGGTGGGCGAAAATCCTTCCGGATGCAGTATCTGGTTTTATGATCTGGCTTCCAAATCTTCAAAGAAAGCTGATATTGCAGGTGATGAAATGCAAAATTACATTCCAAGAATGGAATGGGTACTGGATTCTAAATCCGTTATTCTGCAGCAGCTGAACAGAAAACAGAATCAAAGTAAAATTATCGTAGCAGATGCCAATTCCGGAAGCAGTAAGACCATTCACACAGAAACAGATGCTGCATGGATTGATATCAAATCCCACTGGAACGACAATGACCCAAGCGGCTGGGATTGGATTGACAATGGAAAAGAGTTCCTATGGCTTTCTGAAAAAGACGGATGGAGACATATTTATAAAATAGATATGAGTGGTAAAGAAACATTGATTACGAAAGACGCTTTTGATGTGATTAAACCGGAATTTTTTGATGTTCAGAACAAGCAGATCTACTTTTTGGCTTCACCGAATAATGCTACTCAGAAATATCTGTACAAAGTAAGCATGAAAGGAGGAAATGCCCAAAAAGTAACGCCTGGAGCCTATACAGGTTCTAATCAATATACTATATCGCCCAATGGGAAAATTGCGATGTTTACGAATAACAGTACCAATACAATTTCAATAGGCTCTGTAGTTTCGCTTCCTGAGCATAAAGAACTTGTTGCTGCCAAGAGATCCGCAAAAGCAGATCCCGCAAGGTCTAAAGCTGAGTTTTTCCAGATTACGACACAAGATGGAGTTACTCTGGATGGATGGGTGGTAAAGCCTAAAAATTTTGATCCTAATAAAAAATATCCGATTGTTTTCAATGTATATGGAGAGCCGGCAACACAAACAGTAACCGACAGTTTCTATACAGGATGGAATGATTTGTATGTAGGAGATATGGCTGAAGACGGCTACTTATATGTTTCCCTTGAAAACCGTGGAACCCCTGCGCCAAGAGGCCGTGAATGGAGAAAATCTATCTACCGGAAAATAGGACAGCTTAATATCCGCGATCAGGCAATGGGAGCCAAAGCTTTATTTGCAAAATGGCCATATGCCGATACTTCAAGAGTTGCTGTGTGGGGGTGGAGCGGTGGTGGTTCTTCTACCCTGAACCTTCTAGGACAATATCCTGATATTTACCAGACTGGAATTGCGATTGCTCCGGTTGCCAATCAGTTATTTTACGACAATATCTATCAGGAACGTTATATGGGGCTTCCACAGGAGAACAGAGAAGACTTTGTTAACGGATCTCCACTGGCTTATGCTAAAAATCTAAAAGGAAACCTTTTGCTCGTTCACGGAACAGGTGATGACAATGTACATTACCAGAATACAGAAGTATATATCAACGAACTGGTAAAATACAACAAACAGTTTCAGCTGATGTCTTATCCTAATCGTACCCACTCTATTGATGAAGGAGAAGGAACGTCATTGCACCTGGCGACCATGTTCACCAAATATTTGAAAGAACATTGTCCTCCGGGAGGAAAATAATAACGAAAGTCTCACAGTAATGTGGGACTTTTTGTTTTAGGATTAAACAAAAATCCCCCGGACTGCTCCGGGGAATAATAGTGTCAAAAACCGATATTTTTTATAGTGATGTAAAGTGATGTTACATGGATAACAACAATGGATATGCCAAATTAATCACTATTTTATGAAATGTGAATTTTTGTGGTATCTTTTTACTTAATTCTTCAGCTCTTCTATTTTTAGAAGATTATCACTAAATTTGAGTGAATCATTTCTAACATCATTCATGAAACTACCACACTCCTATTATTCTAATCAGGATGTTCTCTTTATAGCTCAGGATCTTTTGGGGAAAGTTCTTTTTACGGAACTCAATGGTGAAATTACAGCTGGAATCATTGTAGAAACAGAAGCCTATTTTGGCGTTCAGGATAAAGCTTCCCATGCCTATGGAGGCAGACGTACAGACCGAACTGAAATCCTGTACAACAGCGGCGGAGTTTCTTATGTATACCTATGCTATGGAATTCATCATCTTTTTAATATAGTGACTTCCGTGGAAGGCGATCCTCACGCAGTTCTGGTAAGAGCTATTGAACCTTTGATCGGTAAAGAAATTATGGAATTGAGGAGAAATATGCCTGCATCTAAGTCAGCTATTTCTGCCGGTCCGGGATCTGCTGCCAAAGCATTAGGAATTGACAGGTCATTCAACAAAAAAGATTTAACGGAAAATGAAATCTGGATTGAGGATCGTGGTATTTCGTATACTAAAGATGAAATTGTTACAGGACCTCGGATAGGTGTTGCTTATGCACAGGAAGATGCACTTTTGCCCTGGCGTTTTTTTGTGAGAGGAAATAAATATGTGAGTAAGCCCAATAAAGCATAACCATCAGGATTTATAAACAGAATCATAAAACTCTTTGTAGTACGTAATCAGACTTTCAAGAGAAAAACCACGATTCAGACCGCTGGTATTGGGTAAAACCCAGACTTTTGCTCCACAAAAATCCTCAGACTGTTCTCCCCACAAAATTTCTTTCTTTTTAGAAAAAGCCTTGTAAGCTGCTTTACCAAGAAAAGCCACATATCGCGGTTGATATTTTGATATTTTTGATTTAAAACTTTCGAGGGCTTCATCAAACTCCTCTTTTGAAAGCTCATCAGCGCGGGAAGTTGCTCTTGCTACAGCAGTCGTCAGTCCATATCCGAAATCTAGAAGAGAAGTGTCACTCACCGCTTCAATCTCGTAAGGTGTAAAACCCGAAAGGTGAAGAACCTTCCAGAAACGGTTGCTCCTTCCTGAAAAATGATGACCGTCATTGGATGATTTTAAACCCGGATTGATTCCACAAAAAATTACATTGAGTTGGGGTGAAATAATGTCTGTAAGCATAATTAAAATGAATTGGCTATATAAGTATTTTCATTGCGTAAAGGTATCAATATTTATAGCATTAAGGGATACATTTTATATCAAAATAAGTTACGTTTCACCCTCTTTAAAGTACGCTTTATCCCTGTTTTTTGCTGGATCGCTTATTTTATTATACTGAATATGAATAGATAGCGGTAATTTCGAAGCAGTAATTCTATTGTAAGGAACTCTTTTTCAACAGTAGAAAACATTATTAAAATAAATAATATGAACTGGATTGCATTAGTTATCGCAGGAATTTTTGAAATCGGATGGCCTTTAGGGCTTAAACTCTCTCAACAGCCGGAAAATAATAAATGGAGCTGGATTATGTTTTCAGTTTTGTGTATGACCATTAGCGGCGGATTTCTCTGGTATGCTCAGAAAAGTATTCCTATCGGAACAGCATATGCCGTCTGGACAGGAATTGGTGCAGTAGGAACTTTATTGGTAGGGATTCTTTTTTTTCAGGACTCGGCTAGTATTTTAAGATTACTTTCTGCCTTATTGATTGTTGTTGGGATCGTTGGTCTTAAACTATTTTAAAAAAGAAATTGGCTTAAGATTATTGCTAATCATTAAGCCAAATCATTATTCAACATTGAAATAATACACTAACCACATATGTATATACCACTTGGTTTTCAATAATCTTTGGTTGGGTAAATTTGGATAAATGAATGGAAATGTGGAAGAAATATCTATAAACAGAGACTCTGGATCTACCAATTAATCTTTTTACCAAAAATGTAGAGAGTTACAAAAGAAAAAAGGCTGTCTCCATAGCAGAAACAACCTTTGAAGAGTTGAACAAAATTAATGATATGAAAAATAGTGCAACAGGAATGCTTACACATTTCCCGTTTTCTCTATCAATGAATATCCCAGAAAACTTTGGTAGTAAGTTTATCACCCCCTATAGCAGCAGCGGCTTTATTATAATTGGTTCCATTGGTAGTCGCTTCTAAAGTTGGATATTGCAGCCTTACCGGTACTTTTCCTCCTGCATTGGCAATAGCTGTAGGCGGAGCTTGTAAAGCAGGGTAATCCAGACGGCGGTAGAAATTCCAGGCTATCACAGGATGATTGTATAGGGCCACCCAGGCTTGTTCCCCAATAGACTTTTTCCAATTGGAGACGTTGTAAGGATTATTGGTAAGGTAACTTTGAGCATCCTGATCAGAAAGGCCCCATTCCCGGAATGAAGCATGCACTGCATTTTGATATAAAGCTTGCGGGTTCCCTCCTATTCCAAATCTGGCAGCTGCTTCAGCAAGATAAAATGCAACTTCTGTATGAGTCATCAGATTTCCTGAGGTTACCGGAACATACGCAAAGAGTCCCGGAGCTGAAAATGCAGAAAAATCACCTGCCAATCCAATCGCTTGTCCTATATATTCTCCATCTACATCCTGAAAATATTTTGTAACCCTCAGATCTGAAGTCGTATTGAGAAAATCAACAAAAGGTTTCCCTCCAAAGAAATCATCCCGTCCGCTGTTTGCAAGGTTCTCAAATAATGGATTAAAATTGGGTGTTTCTGCCAGATACCGGAAAAGGCCATTTTGGGATTCGTCAGTGATAACCCCTCCTGTAATAGCCGCATTGATGCTGGATTGTGCTAGTGTTGGATTGGTATCTGAAATGGTAATTCCCAGTTTCAAAAGCAAAGAATTACCAAATTTCTTCCATTTCCCTATATCTCCGCTGTAAAGAATATCTCCTGATCCAAATGTCCCAGCTCCCTCCTGTAGGTTATTTAAGGCTGTCTTTAACCTATTGATAAGGCTTTCATAGATCTGCCTGTCATCATCATAGGCAGGAAGAGGAAATTTGTCATGACTCAATGCTTGGCTGTAAGGGATGTCTCCAAAAGTATCTGCTAAAGTCTGAAAGGTATATACCGAAAGAATATCTATAATAGCCAGTTGATTTTTTTTCTTCGCAGGCCATGTATTCAGTTCCGAAGGTCCCGGCTGATACTGTTCTATAAGCTCTTTTGCTTTATTCAGATTATTAAGGACATTTACATAATTATCTCCCCATACATTGTTGGAAACATTTCTTGCTGTAAAGTTATAATTGCTTTCATTCACATAGGTTACTTCCTGCCAATACTGCATGGTAAGACGGAAGTTATTTTCGTTGACACTAGGGGTCGTCATGTAGTCACTTAATTCCTTCTCAGCATACGTAAGAAGAGGTTCCGGAGACATATCGTAGGCTACATGCGGATCAAGATTGACATCTTCAGAAGTGCAGCTTAGTATTAATAAAGCGAGAAAAGAACCTAATATAATTGTATTTTTCATTGTAATAGTTTTTAAAAATTAACTTTCAGATTGAATGAGAAATTTCTTGTCGCCGGCATCACCCCCGACTGATATCCCTGGATGCTTCCTGAAGAAAGTCCGGCTTCAGGATCTGAATACGGAAGATTTTTATGAATAATCCATAGATTACTTCCTGATACCCCCAAAGTAAGGTTCTGAATACCCGTGTTTTTTAAAAATTTATTATTAAAAGTGTAAGAAACAGATACCTGACGAAGTTTTATAAAGCTGGCGTCATATACGAAGTCGGCTACAGGAGGATCTGTACCCAGAGACTGGCTGGAAATAGATTTGTCAAGCCGGATGGTATTGGGAATATAATTTCCTGGATTGTTGGGATCCTGCATCACTCCGGGTAAAATAATTCCGCCCCCATTAGCGAGGGTATTTCTGATAGGATTTCCAAGATCATTAAACCCTACAGAATCAGGGTAAAGGCCTGTACCATATCCATAATATTGATCTAGGGAGAATATTTTCCCTCCTTTTTTCCAGTCAATTTGAAAACTGAGATTAAAATTTTTATATGTAAAAGAGTTATTCAGTCCTGCGATAAAATCCGGCTGAAAACTTCCGAGATTATGATCAGAGTCATCCGTGTGAAGATAGGCGCCATTATTTCCTACGATTTTATTTCCGTTAGGATCATATACAAAATTGGCTCCCCAGATACTGCCGTATTCTTCATTGAGTGGTGCATTGATTGTGATACCTCCCTGCAGCGTGCCTATGGTTATATTTTCAATTCCTTCGCGAAGGGCAGTCACTTTTGTTTTAGGATTAGACCAGTTAAGGATCATATCCCAGGTAAAATCGGTGAATTTTAAAGGGGTAATATTTAAAGACAGTTCCACTCCTTTTGTCGTAAGTTCCCCGGTATTCTGAATTTTTGCAGCTGAACCTGTTGCTAAAGAGATGGGAAGCGGAAGAATCTGATCAAATGCAATATTTCTGAACCATGAAAGATCAAATCCCAATCTGTTTTTGAAAAACTGCATATTGGTTCCTATTTCAAAATTTTTCAGTTTCTGAGGCATAAGATCGGCATTTCTCAAGGTTGTATTATAAGAATAAACAGGATTGTTTGTGAAAGAAGCCTGTACAATAAACCGGTTTCTCAATTGGTCAGCGTTCGTATCTGAACCTACTTCTGCATAGGCTGCCCTGATTTTTCCGAAGCTCAGCCATTGCTGTTTCAAGAGGTTGGAAAATACTACACTTGCCGAGACCGATGGGTAATAATACACACTTTTTTCTTTCGGTAGTGCTGTAGACTGGTCTCTTCTGAAAGTTCCTTCCAGGTAATATGTATTTTTATATCCCAAAGACGCCTGAATAAAAGCTCCATAAATATATTTTGAAGTATCTGTAATAATAGGCTTGGCAGGAGTAGCTACTGAGTTCGAAATCGTATAAAGTCCCGGAATATAAAGTCCCCCGGATGTCGTTTGTGCATTAGAATAGCTGGTTTGTACATTAATATTCCCTCCCAGCAACACCTGAACGTTCAGATCTTCAAAAATATTCTTTTTATAAGTGGCGAGCAGGTCATAATTGGTTTCTGTAAAACGGAGATTGGTCACCGCATAGCCTGAAGGCTGTTCTATAGGATTAAAACTAAAAAATGCAGGAATAGAACCCACGGCTCTTCTTTCTTCCGTAATCATACTATACCCGTCAATACCTACTCTTCCGAGTATATTAATCTCTTTGGAAAGATCATAGCTTAGACTGAAATTCCCGGCAAACCGCTCTCTTTTATCATTCTGATAGTTTTTATATCTTGTAAAATAAGGGTTATCCCAATACGCAGGTGATAGATTTACAGGATTTTTAATGTTCCATGTATAGTTTTTATCAAAAGTATCATACAGGTATTTCTGATACTGAAGATCTACATTCGTAGGCCACCATTGTCTGAAATTTCCCATAATATTATCTCCATATCCCGTAGAATTCCGTCCTTTGGTTCTTTGAACTATATAATTGGCAAAAATAGCAGCTGTAAGATGATCGGTGATTTTATAAGAAGCATTTCCCCCAAAGTTATTTTTCATTAAAGAAGAATTGGGCATAATGTCCGTTGCATTGGTATTGGAATAGCTTAATCTGAATGAAGCCCGGTCATTCGCTCCGCTTAACGCAATATTATTGGTTCGGTTAATTGCTTTTTCAAAAAAAGTAATCGGACCGTTTTTCGCCATTACCCATGGAGTCTGTTTTCCAAAATTCTGAGAGTCAGGAATGAATGCGTCATATTGCCAAACCAAAAGATTGGGATCATAAGGAACTCCGTGAGAAGCATCATGCCAGAAATAAATCAATGAACCGTTTTGGTAAGGGATGAGTGAATTTCCAAGATATCCCTGCCCATATTGAGTCTGATATTCCGGAAATGTAGATTTATCAATAGAAGAAACAGAAAAACTTCCGCTATATTCCAGACCAATTCCCTGTGTATTTTTTCTACCTTTTTTGGTGGTAATGATAATGGCTCCATTTTGAGCTCTTGAGCCGTATAACGCAGTGGCAGCAGCCCCTTTCAGAACATTTACCGTTTCAATGTCGTTGGGATTGATATCTGAAACCGGACTTCCGTAATCATAGCCCCCAAACCCGTTTTGCTGAACAGAAGAATTAATATTTCTATTGATTATTGGAACTCCATCCACAACAAACAGAGCCTGGTTATCCCCTAAAATAGATTTGTACCCTCTGGACACCGCGTCTACAGATCCACCAAAATTCGTTGACTGCCTGATCTCCAATCCAGCCACTTTTCCGGATAGATTGTTCAGGAAATTAGTCGTCGGATTTTTGTTAAGATCCTCCCCTTTTACTTCCTGTGTTGAATATCCAAGAGATCTTTTTTCTCTTTTAATTCCTAAAGCAGTTACCACAATTCCCTCAATATTTTTTGTGGTAAGAGTATCCTGTTTTCCCTGACTGAAGTAGGTTTCACTTCCTATGAAAAAAGCTACCCCCGCACTTAAAAGCCTTAACTTGTATTTCATAATTATTAATTTTTTTAACGTATCGTTAATCAAAATTCAATAATTGGTGAAGAATTCAGTCAAAGCTATATATCAACGGCAGGATAAGGTCTATTAAAATTATAAGCTGTGAATTATAAATGATGTGTTGAAAATACCAACAACAAAATTTCAAGTTTTACTGATTCTTTTGAAGCGAAGAGCTGAAAATTCACCTCTTTTGAAGGGGTGGCAAAAATTTAAAGAATTTTTGACGGAGTGGTTTTAAACAATTTCATTTCAATCTTAAAGTTCCGGCAACGGTTTATAAGTCCTGCCAACAGGCAGTTTTTTTCCATTGATCTGGATAACATTAGCAGACTTTACTTCGATTTTTGATTTGGATATAATATATGATTTATGAATGCGGGCAAACATTTTAGGAGGCAACGTTTCCTCCATTTTGCTGATAGGCATTTTGAAAGTAAAAGTTTCTGTCTTTGTATGAATATTAATGTATTCCCTTAAACTTTCGATGTAAAAAATATCCTCTAAAATGATTTTAACCTGCTTTTTACCACTGTTGATAAAAATATAATCACGTTCAGATATTTCCAGTAAAGCATCTTCAGCTTCCATTAAATGCTTGAATTTTTCGATAGCCGTCAGAAAACGGTCATACGGGATAGGTTTCATCAGATAATCTGCAATATCCAGCTCATAGCCCTCTACCGCATACTGATGATAAGCTGTCGTAACAATAACAAATGGAGGATTTTTTATCTTCCTCAGAAAATCAAAACCTTTTACCACCGGAAGATGAAGATCCAGAAACATCAGATCCACATCATGAATGCTCAAAAGACTGCTGGCATATACGGCATCGGCACATTTTCCTACCAGATTCAGTTCCGGATCCCGGGATACAAAGCTCTCCAGAATTTCCGCGGCAATAGGTTCATCTTCTACAATAATGCAGTTGTATTTTTTAGAGGCTGAGTGTATCATGGAAATCTATGGTTAGTTGTACAGTATAGTGGTCATTATGATTTTCTACAGAAAGGGTATGTAAAGGATAAAGCAGTTCAAGCTGTCTGCGGATATTCTTCAGACCTATCTTCGTAGAATGCTCGTGAGGTCTTCCTTCTTTGGAATTTTCTATGAAATACGTAAGGATTTTGTTTCTCAACCGAATATCAATGGTGATAAATGGAGCTCCTAAACTTTCGGAAACTCCGTGTTTGAAGGCATTTTCTACAAACTGTATCAATATCAGCGGTGAAATTTCCTGAGAAGGATTATCAATATCCTCTTTAAAATTCACTGTAAGCTGGTGGTGTCGTATTTTCTGGATCTGTATAAAATCCTTAATATTTTCAATATCCTTGGCTATGGAAATGGTTTTTTCTGCCGCTTCATAGATATTATACCGCATTACCTTGGAAAGCTGAAGGATGACATCCGGAGTTTCATCAGCCTTTTTGAGAGCCATTCCGTAGATGTTATTGAGAGTATTGAAAAGAAAATGCGGATTGATCTGCGCTTTGAGCATCGTCAGCTCCTGATCCAGTTTTTCCGACTTTAACTGTGAGATCTGTTCTTTTAAAAGATTCTTCTGCCTTGTAATCTCTACCCCGAAAATAAGACCTACCATAAAAATAAGATCCATAAAAGAATTGAATGCCACATAACCATTTATAAAGCCTGATGGCTGCTTACCATCCAAGGTTTCTGTGACGTCATAAATGTAAGGATAGATGATATTATGGGCTAAAAACCGATGTCCTAAAACAGCGATTATCACAATAAAAATATAGCATAGATATTTTAAAAGTTCTTTAAAACGAACTTTTTCATAGACATACAACAAAGCATAGGCTAATGGAATTTTAACCAAAAAATAACCCAGCTCCAGAATAAGGGTATTCTGAAGTCTTATTGGCCATTTGACGTCCGGAAACTGATACCTGGACCAATAAAAGTCAAGGTAAGCTTCCAGAATATAATACAATATCCAAAAAAGCAAATGAATGCGCAGCTTAGATCTAGGGTCTGATTTCAAGCTTATGATGATTTAATAGCACAAAGTACTGATTGTTCAATCAAATATAGAAATATAAGTCTACCAAATGAGCGCACTGATCTATAAACTACCGTTTTTGAGCTGTTATTAAGGAAAAGATAATAGGAAACTAAAGATCTTTGTTGCAAATCTAAGTGTTATTTTTATTCAGAAATTTTAAATAAACTTCAGGATACATAAGATTGAAAAAACTGAAGATCAGCAAGATATTAAACTCAATCCCATTAATCCCACCCCCTACTACAAACCAGCCATTCTGCCAGTGGACGTAATAGATTCCGAAAGCAAAAATGAGTATGTTAGAAAGAGCCACTGGTTTGATGCATCTATCAATCCAAATCAATGGAACTGAGACGAGATGCGTCAGTTTCAATGCCCAGGCTATATAAACCCCTGCAGGATAGAATCCTATACTGTCCAGATAAATATGACCAAAAGTATTAACATCTCCACTGAATATAGAAATCACACTATGCATCATCAAAATAACTGAAAGTGCCGAACGAAGGAAGAAATTCTTTTTCATAAGACCAAAATTAGTAGATGAAGAGAAAGCCCCTTTAATTTTGTATACCAACAGCTTTGAAATAGATACCAAATTATATTCTTTGTTTATGAACAGCATTTTAATGAAATAGAGCTAATAATAAATAATTTTTAATATTTCATATTTTAGTGATATAATTGAAATAATTTATTATATTTACAATCATAATGATAATATACATGAAAAATACACGATCAATTTTAATTACAGCTACACATAGAACTTAACTAGAATATTTTATCAGACACAATGATTTATTCCCTCATGGTCATTGGTCTGTTTTCACAATGATGTTTTCAAATTATTTTGTACACAAGATTCTAATACACAAATACTTCTTTTCAACAAAAAAGAGCAGTAATTTATTTACTGCTCTTTTTAACTATCTATAAGATATCATCTTTAGTTCTGACTTAAATTTTTCTTTAAAAATTCATCCAGATCTTTACCATGAAGGTTTTTGGCCACAATAATTCCCTGTCCATCAATGATAACATTAAAGGGAAGTTCATCAATCTCGTAAAGTTTAGCAACAGGACTTTTCCAGAACTTTAAATCACTTACCTGTATCCAATTGATACCAAATCTATTGATGGCTTTCTGCCAGCTTTCTTTATTCTTATCTAAAGAAACACCCAAAATTTCAAATTTATTGCTTTTTATCTGGTCTGAATAGGTATCATAAATAGCTTTTAGTTGAGGCTGTTCCTCTACGCAGGGAGCACACCATGTAGCCCAGAAATCAATCAGAACCAGCTTCCCTTTTAACGTTGAAAGCGAAAATAAAGCTCCGTCTGCCTTAGTTATTGTAATTTCAGGAGCTTTCTGTCCTATTTCTATTTTATTCTGAGAAAAAACAGGTCCTGAGAAAATCGTTAAAAATAATACGATAAAACTGGTCTTCATATTAATCATTTGTAGGATAATCTTTGTCTAGCCAATCTGTTTTGATATTTTTCGGAAGATTTAATAGTTTTGCATTTTTGAATCCCATTTCCATCAGCAATGCAAAAGCAGGGCGTATATTAGGACATTTCACGAAAGGACAGCATCCACAGTAGATCACAATTTCTTTGTTTTTAGGAACATTGTTAAGATAGTTTCTTAGTTTTTCCAGATTTTCAGGTTCGTGGGTAGGTCCGATATCTACAGAACCTTTGATGATGGCTTCAGGTCCTACTGAAATGATGACCACCTCTTTTGTTTTATTTTTTACAATTCTGGAAGCCAGCAGCGCTGGGTCCATCAGCTGGCTGTCTTTCCATGGATCCTGTTTTTGCTGTGCCTGGCTGAAAAAGGAACAGACAAAACAAGCAATGATAAACAAATACTTCATACTTCTATTTTTCACAAAGATAAAAATGTTTTGTTGAGCGATCTGTACTGGATACAGGAAAATTAGTATCCATGGTAGATTTTGTAGAAATCAGAACTTTTTTGGAGTTACATGAATCACATTTGAGGCACCCGGTTCTATGACAAATTGAGTCCCACCTTCCCTTTCATTTTCCCTGCCTTTTATGGCAGATCCTGTTACAAGAGTTAATTTTCCCTGAAAAACAGGATGTAGTGGTAACAGTGGAATTTCAATTTCCTCTTCCTCAAGCTGTATAATAATAGATTCTGCTTCAATAAGCAGACGTGTTCCGTCCTTTGCAACAGCGAATGCTTGATATTTATGGGGTGTATTCATTTTTTGTTATTAAAAGTTTTTATTTAAAACCTTAACAAATATAAAAATACGGTTCTTATTGATCAGGGATAAGAGTTTTTTGTATTTTAGTGGTAAGATTGATGAAAATCCTTTGTTGATCATGGTTTCCGAAAAAAGTAATATGGTTTTATGAAAGTAAGTTTTCCGGCTCATTGGGTTGAATTTATAAAAGTTTTCACAAAAAAATTTGAAAATGAGATCGTGTATGATATTGTGCATGTATTTCGAAGCAAAGAAGATATCCAGGAACGATATGATACGTATCAGTTTGAGGAGTTTCTTCCTGGTTATATTCCCGTTGCTGATGATTCGGGGGGACAAGTTGCTTTAATTTCCAAAAAAGAAAATGATACCAAGGTTTATATAAGCTCTTACGGTGTTTTGCAGGAAGAATTACTGAAAGTATTGGATCGCGATTTAATGCACTGGATGCAGCAAAGGTTTCCATTTGAGAGAAAACAGATTTCTCTATCAACCGAGGATTTGGAAAAAAGAGCAATCGAAAATAAGAATCTGTTTCAAAGGATTTCTTCTTATCCTGCTATTATACAATTTCTTAAAAAGGCAGTTGCCTCAGAAATTCTCCTATTCCCTGAAAACTACGCAGTGACTGATCAAATCTATTATTTTCAGGATGGCTATCATTATAATTCAGTTGAAAATAAAGTGCATAGCAGTAATGCTTCCGGAGATTTTAAACTTGATTGGGTTGTATTGGGAACCAATTATTTTGCAGATCCCTTCTTTATTGATTTAAATGAACATGCTTCCGGTTTTCCAGTATATTTTGCCTATCATGGGCAGGGTTTCTGGGAACCTATACAAGTGGCTGAAAATTTAATTTCCTTTCAAAAAATGTTAGATGATGTTGATGCTATAAGATTTGATAAAGAGGTACTGACAGATTATTTCAGTCAGTATGAGGATGTTAATAATCCTTTCTGGCGAGAAGTTTGTGAAGCCATAGAAAATCTGGAAGAAATGACAGAGAACACTGTGGATGAGGAAATCACAGCATCATCCTGGCAAAAGGCCAATTTATACATTACTGATATCGGATCCAATAAAATGAAGATTGTTGCTTTGCTGAAAAAAGAATATAAACTGTCTGGATCAGAAGCATTGGCATTAAGTAAAAGTAATAGAATTCTATTCAGAACAGGGTATTACCAATGGTTACAGCATGATGGTAAAGACCTGGAAGATTTAGGAGCTCAGGTAGAATTTGAAATTTTAGAATAAAAGACCTACAAATGATATGCTATTGATAGTTCTTTTATCTCATTGGAGAACAAATATTTTATACATTTATATCAAAGTATCATTCAATAAAAACACCTGAAAAATGGAAGAAAAATTCCAACCTGATGCCATTATCATAGGAACCGGACTGGCAGGGCTTACTGCTGCGATGGAAATTACCAATGTAGGAAAAAAAGTACTGCTTTTGGATCAGGAAACGGAGCAGAATATAGGTGGACAAGCCTTCTGGTCTTTTGGAGGCTTATTCCTGATTAATTCTCCTCAACAAAGGAAAATGGGAATCAAAGATTCTTATGAACTGGCTTTGCAGGACTGGAAAGGGACTGCAGGCTTTGACCGTTCGGAAGATTACTGGCCCCGCCAATGGGCTGAAGCTTACCTGAAATTTGCTGCAGGTGAAAAATATGAATACATTTCTAAACTGGGAATCAAACTGATGTTTATGGTAGGCTGGGCAGAACGTGGTGATGGCTCTGCAACAGGCCATGGAAACTCTGTACCCCGCTTTCATGTCAGCTGGGGAACCGGTACAGGCGTCGTAAAACCTTTTGTAGAAAAGGCGTATAAAGCTCAGGAAAAAGGATTGCTGCAGATGAAGTTCAGGCACAGGGTGACAGAATTGTTGGTAGAAAATGGAAAAATAAAAGGTCTTAAAGGAGATATCCTTGAAAATGACACTCAGGAAAGAGGGGCTCCTACCAACAGAAATGTGATCTCGCAGTTTGAATATACAGCACCCAATATTATTATAGCTTCCGGAGGTATTGGAGCCAATCATGATCTGGTCAGGAAAAACTGGCCCGAAAGATTGGGAAAAGCTCCGGAAAATATGGTGTGCGGGGTACCCGCCTATGTAGATGGGAAAATGATTGGTATTGCTGAAAATACAGGTGCTCATATCATTAATCCTGACAGGATGTGGCATTATACGGAAGGTATACAGAACTGGAATCCCATCTGGCCGAAGCACGGAATCCGGATATTGCCGGGACCTTCTTCCTTATGGTTTGATGCACATGGTAAACGTCTGCCCGCTCCTTTTCTGCCCGGGTTTGATACGTTGGGGACATTAAAATATATCCAGGATACTGGTTTTTCTTATTCATGGTTTATCCTGACTCAAAAAATTATCAAAAAAGAATTTGCCCTTTCAGGATCGGAACAGAATCCGGATATTACGAATAAAGATTATGTTCTTTTCCTAAAAAGGATTTTCGGTAAAAAGGCGCCAGGACCGGTAGAAGCTTTTAAAGAGCATGGAAAAGACTTTATCGTATCGGATAATCTGGAAGATTTGGTTAAAAGGATGAATGAATTAACGGGTAATCATCTTTTGGATTATGAAAAGATAAAATCTCAAATTGAAGCCAGGGACAGAGAATTAAACAACAAATTTTCGAAAGATACTCAGGTCAATTATATCCGGAATACCCGGAATTATTTAGGAGATAAACTGGGGCGTGTAGCCTCTCCTCATAAAATTCTTGCTCCTGAAAATGGACCTTTAATTGCGGTACGCCTTAATATTCTAACCCGCAAAACGCTGGGCGGAATAAAAACCAATCTGAACGGGCAGGTATTAAGAGATGATGACAGTATCATTGAAGGATTGTATGCGGCCGGAGAAGTCGCTGGTTTTGGCGGTGGGGGAATGCACGGCTACCGGGCATTAGAAGGAACTTTTCTGGGAGGTTGTATTTTTTCAGGAATGAAAGCCGGGAAATATATTGCCGGACTTCAATAAGATAATAAGTATGAGTAATTATTTTGACCATAAAGTCATTTGGATCACCGGGGCTTCATCAGGTATAGGAGAAGCGTTGGTGAAAGATCTGGCAAAGAATAGCAATGCAAAAATAATCCTTTCTTCCAGGAAAGAAGAACAGCTTCATTCAGTGGCTAAAAAAATGGGATTGAACTCTGACCGATATGCTGTAATTGCTTTAGACCTGAAGAATTATAAGGAAATGCCGGATATGACAGGGAAAGCAGCAGAACGGTTCGGAAAGATTGATATTCTGATTAATAATGCAGGATTATCACAACGTTCTTTGGCTATGGAAACTGATATTGAGGTAGATAAACAGCTGATAGATATTGATTATATCGGAACTGTAGCTCTTACTAAAGCGGTTGTACCGTATATGATCAGAAACAAAGGAGGACAGATTGCCGTAGTATCCAGTCTGATGGGGATATTTGGAGCCCCTATGCGAAGCGGATACGCTGGTGCAAAACATGCACTGCATGGTTTTTTCGATGCGCTTCGGGCAGAATTATTTGATAAGAATATTAAAATTACCATTATTTGCCCAGGGTTTATTCAAACGGATATTTCTGTACATGCCGTTACCGGAGATGGTTCTGTACAGGGAACAATGGATGATGCCACAATGAACGGAATGCCTGCAGATGTTTTCGCAAAAAAAATGTTGTATGCCATTGAAAAGCAGAAAATACAAAAAGCGATAGGAGGCAAAGAAGTAATGGCTATTTATCTGAAAAGGTTCTTTCCCAATCTTCTGGCAAAAATAATCCGTAAAGCTAAAGTGGTTTGATAAAATATAAGATTAAAAAGCATGATCCATTCATGAAACGTGCTTTTTAATCAATAAAATAACAACAGGAAGCTTTATGGTAATATTAAAAGTTTTTCACCCACCCTATTCCCACGATTTTATTTTGATAAAATGGCATTACCATATTGGATGAAAATGTATTTTTACTTTTATTTTTCCCTCTCAGCAAATTGTCTATTCTTGGAAACAGCCAATATGCCAGTTCTGTAGAAAGAATTCCAAAACCAGCTCCTGCAACCACATCTCCCAGCCAGTGTTTGTCATTCAGCATTCTGTATACTCCTGTAAATATAGCAAAAGGATATCCAGAAAGACTCAGCCAGAAATTGCTGTCTTTATATTCCCGGAACATGAACTGCGCTGAGGAAAATGCTGTAGCAGCGTGCCCTGAAGGAAAAGATAACGTATTGGAACCGTCGGGTCTTTCTTCCTTCACAAGATATTTTAATGGCATTGTAAATGCTGCCGCAATCAGTTGTGAAGAAGCATAGATAATGGTACGCTCTCTTAGGTTATGTTTCCCTTTTATCCCTATAGCATTCAGCCCATATACCATTGCAGCAGGGGCATATTGGGTATAATTATCCAGGTTCATACGGGTAGGCTGATGTTCATTGATTTCAAATCTTGTGGATTGATTAAGCTGCTTCAGATTATTCATCGTTAAACCTGCCACTCCATAAGCAATGAATGCTCCAGGAATGATCAGACTTTTGTAATTCAGCGTATTTTTTTGCCTTCCGAAAGTCATCATGCTGTCCTGTACAGGTGTCTGAACTGTTATCGTGTCATTGGTGTTCTGAGCATTGACTCTGCTGGCCAATGAGCTCAAAACCATCATATAGATAAGTGTTTTTTGAAAGTACTTTTTCATCCTAAATCACATTTATAATTTTTCAATTCTGTATTAAAATTTATAGCTGTATCCCAGTCGAACGACCTGAGTTTCATAATAATCATTGCTGGTATAAGCGAACCCATTTCCCTTGATAGATTTTTTTATAACCATTGTATTCAATACATCTGAAGCGTTCAAAAACAATTCACCTTTACCTTTCTGAATGGCTTTTTTCACTCCTATATCCATCGAAAATCTCGATTGTATCTTTCCCTGAGGAATAATATCCGGAGCCAGATAAACAAGGGTAAACTGAGCATCTAATCCTTTTGTAAAATGGAAAATATTATTCATCTTGATATTCCCTGAAATGGCCGTTTGCTGATCTGCCGAAAATGTATTGGGTTCAGGATACAGGTTTTGTACGGTAAATGCATTGATCTGATTGCGGTAAATATTTCCATTCACATTAAAGGAATAGACACCAGATATCTTTTGGTTCCATATGGTTTCGATTCCTGTATTATAGCTTTTTCCTGCATTCTGGAATAGTGCATAAATAAGATTGCTGTTTGGTACAATACTTGAGATTCTGGTGATTGTTCCATTGGCAAAACGATGGTATAATGCAGAATACAGATATCCATTATTCCAATGGTGTTTATATCCAAGTTCAACAGAATTGGTAAACTGGGGCCTTAATGCCGGGTTCCCTACTTTAATGATTTCAGCATCATCATACTTTGGAAAAATCCTGATATCTACTTCATTGGGACGGTCTACCCTTCTGTTATAAAAGACAGAGAATTTATTACGTTCATCCAGCTTGTAAGCCAGCCTGAAATTCGGGAAAGGCTGTGTATAATTATATCCATCACTTTTATAAGTGGGATGGTTAGGATTGACGTCATATTGAATTTTTACGTATTCCAGCCTGAGTCCCAGTTCTGCTTCCCATTTTTCATTTTCGAAAATATAGTTTCCGTAGACCGCAGGAATAAATTCTTTATAATCGGCTTTCCCTCCGGCAGAAACATCCAGAACGGAATTGACCCCGGGAATAAAATTCATATTCGTAGGAATACTTCTGTTCCTCAGTTTAATCCCTGTTTCTATTCTCCCGTATTTCAACGGTTTTACATAATCTACATTGAAATCATAAACCTGTTCGTCAGATAATAATTTAAAGGCATCTGTCCCTGTAGAAGCGGGAAGATAATTATCATAAAAATATTTTTCATCCTCTCTGTGGAATGTATAATTGAAACCTACATTCAGGACATGCCCGGCATCTTTGAATTTATGCTGATAGGAAGCGGTTCCCATCACGGTTGTTTTCAGTTCGTCTTCCAAAAACTCCCACAGACGGAGACGCTGGGAGAAATTTCCATTAAAAAAAGGCTGATCTCCCCTGTCAATGATCTTTTCACTTCCATACATTCCTGAAACAGTTAATGTATTTTGTGGATCAATAGTCCAGTCTATTCCGGCTTTGGTGGTAAAGAAATTGGTATTTCTGTTTCTTTTCAGCTGGGAATTAATAACAGTTCCATTATCATAAGTACGCGTTACAAATTCATTTTTATTAAGTGTTTCAGTATATAGATTATCGGCTTGTAAAAATATATTAATCCTATCTTTCCTGTAATTAACAGATAATGAAGGATTAATCTTTGGTGTCAGCGTATACTGCGGTCTTATCGTGGGAAGATTTTCTTTTCTTACCCAAAGCGAACCTAAGCCCATGGTAAATCCTGCTTTTCCATTCCATCCGTTCTGTTTATTCTTTTTCATGATAATATTGATGATCCCCGCATTCCCATTGGCATCATATTTAGATGAAGGATTGTTGATGATTTCAATTTTATCAATTGCAGAAGCAGGAATATTATCCAATCCGGTCTGACTTCCAAAACCTGTAAGAGCGGTCTGTTTCCCATCAATCAATACCGTTACCTTATCATTTCCTCTTAGCTGTACTTTACCATCCTGTACAGTTATTCCAGGAAGATTTTGCATGTTTTGTAAGACAGATCCTCCACTTTGGCTGATGTTGTCTGCTACAGAATATGTTTTTTTGTCTAGCCGGCTGTCAATTTCATTCTTTTTGGAAGCAGTAATGGTGATGGCTTCTATCGAAGTCTCATTATCCTGTTTCTGAACGAGTTCAATAGCAGGGATTTCAAGAAATTCAGAAAGGCTTCCTATAAAAACAGGCTGTACTTGTGAATGATATCCTGCAATGGAGGTTTCCAGAAGATAATGGTCCGGCTTTATGCCTGTAATAGAAAATCTTCCTTCTTCATTGGTAATCGTTCCCACTGTAAATGCGCTGTCTTTTTCTTTTTTTAAAATAATATGGGCATAAGGTAATGTGGTCTTATCTTTATTCGTGATTTTCCCTGATAACGTTACAGAGGTTATCTGTGCAGAAACCATTGAGGAAATTACCATGCAGGTTGGAAAAAACAACAGTTTTGTTCTATTCATTTTACTCATCTTTATTTTCTTAATAATCTTCTTCGATATAGGTGAATCATTCATGCTGAAAGGGTAACTTCCTGTTGTGCTTTCTTTGAGAAATAATAATCAATAGAACCATCAGTGTGAGGGATATCAGAGATGCATTGAGGGTTCCAAGATCAAGTCCCCCTTTGGCTAAAGGTTTGGTTAAAAGATCCCCGAAGGTTGCCCCAAATGGTCTTGTAAATACAAATGCAATCCAAAACAGGACAACGTGATTGATTTTCGTAAAGTAATGCATCACTACCACGACTAATATAATCAATCCGGTTACCAAGGCTCCCGTCAGATATCCAAGTCCTAAATTATCACTCAGAAAATCCCCAAATGCAGTTCCCAGGCTATTGGAAAATAGTATAGCGGTCCAATAATAGAATTCTTTATTTCTTTCAAAAATCGGATATACTTCAAGATTACTATACTTTTTGTACCATAAGAATAAGGAAATCAAAAGTCCTGAAAGAAGAATTAGGCTCCCTACAAAATATCCTGTTTTTAAAGTTCTGTCAATACAATCTGAAATTTCGGTTCCTAACGTTGTTGTTCCTATAATCACCATCCAGTATACTGAAGGAATATATTTTTTCACCTGAAGCTGTACTGATAGAATGATAATAAAAAATAGCAGGGTAACCAAAATTCCTATGACATATCCCAGATTAAGTGTCATGGATATAAAATCACCAAGTGTTTCTCCTAACGTGGTCGCTATGATTTTCATCAACCAGAAAAGCAGAGTGACTGCTGCAACTTTGTTTGCTGTTCTCATGTCTTATTTTTTTTATAAGTGAATGATCAGGCTTTAAATTTGGTAAGTACATTGTCTTTGTAACAATAGAATTCATGAATGGTCTCTTTTCCCGGAGCATACACCTTTTCTATATGAACTTCGTAGTAGTATTCCATCAGGGAATGGTATTTCTCTTTAAGGGTTCCTGATAATTCTTCAGGCTGTACAGTTTTTTCAACTTCAAGTCCTTTACTCGGCTTATATTCAAATACCATGTGGCTATCTTTCCAGGACATGGAATAGACATTTTCATCTTGTGTAGAGAAAGTTTTTACCACAATATTATCCTGTTGAATAATTTTTCCGGAAGTACTCGTGAATAATGTGACTCCTGATACCACCATTGCTCCATACCCTATTTTCTTAAATAGGTTTTCGCTAAGGTGCGGAAGAATATATTTTACCGTATATGATGAAACTATAGCTGCTCCTGCAATGGCAATCCCCAGCCATAATGCTGTATTGGAATATAATCCTAATGAAATGTAAATGATAAGCTTCATAAAGTGAAGAAAGACCTCATTGGCTGCCCGTGTAGCTACAATTTCCTCCTTTTTAAGACCAAATTTCAGATAAAAACGGTTGAAAAGCAGCCCAACAGCTCCAGTAATTCCTGAAATAAAACCGGCAGAAAAACCAATAAGCGCCAATGCAGATTTCGGATATTCTCTGCTTGTTTCTTCTATCTTATTTTTAGAGGCAAAAAGCTGTGGAAGATTGGCAATAAGGAAAAAAGCAACAGCCAGCTGAAGATAGTTTGGGTTGACATATTTGATAAGGTAAGCTCCCAATAGTACCGCCGGAATAGAGAAAGGAACAAACCATAAAAATATTTTCCAATTGATATGTTTCTTAAATACAGCAATTCGGGACGCTGAACTTGTAAAAGTACCAATCGTCAGAGAAAAAGGAACCAGAGAGGTAGGAAGCAGCAAATTCAAAATCGGAATCAGTATAAGACTTGCACCGCCTCCACAAATAGCGCTGATCCAAAATGCAAGGATTGTTCCTGCGAATAAAAGAGCAATTTTTAAAATCATTTCTAAATAAAATTTATACCTCAGTATGTTTTCTATACAAAGGTGCAATCCGATTTAGAAGAAATTTAGAATTGTCTGAAGCAGGATATTTTTTAACTATAAATTAACAGTGAAAATATGTTGATTATTCTCAAACCTGTAACTGATATTCCAATGATGAAACTTACTTACTTCCTGTATAATGGAAAGCCCCAGCCCGCTTCCGCTGTTATCCGTTGAAAGTTTTGAAAATCTTTTGAATAGTAAATCTGTTTTCAGTTTTTCCATCCCGGAATTAGAAATTTCAAAGGAAGAACTGTTCAGATGGATATTGATAATACCTCCGGAAGAAGTATGACGAATCGCGTTGATGATGAGATTGTTGATCAATATTTCAGTTAGAATGCTGTTTCCCCTAACCACTACATTATGAGAGATCTCTTTCTGAACAGAAATATTTTTTTGTTCAATATGTTCCCCAAGGATCTCAATACTTTGATGAAGCAGATGATCAAAGGAAATAGTTTCTGAACTGTCAAACTGGTTATTATCAATTTTAGCAAGAAGCAAAAGATTTTTATTGATGCGGGAACTTCTTGTAAGCGCCCTGTTCATATCTTCTGCGATGCTGTATTGCTTTTCGGTAAGATTCGGATCCTGAAGTAAAAGATCCAGTTTATTTTTAATAATAGCAAGCGGAGTCTGTAATTCGTGGGAAGCATTTTCAGTGAACTCTTTCTGAGTTTTATAAGTAGAGACATTACGTTCTATCAATTTATAAAGAGACTGATTGAGTTCTTCAAATTCAGTAGTATCAGAAACCGGAAATTCTGTAGTATTCTGACTGTTAAGGTTGAAAGTCTTCAGCTGATCCAATGTACTTCTGAACGGTTTCCAGATAGATGAAGAAAGCTTTCTGTTCAAATATAAAAGCCCGACAACAATCATCACAAAAAAGAAGATGGTAATCATAGCAATTACGGCTATGGTTTCATGAGATTCCTCAATATTGGTCTGTATCGTAAACAGATAAGGTTTGGCGTGAATATAAATTACTTTTTCAAGACATCTGTAACGTTCCTTTTTTTGTTCCGAAATAAACGGAAGATGCTTCTCGTAAGTATAAATACTGTCCCGCTTTACCTGATTGGGAGAAATTCTTTCAATATTCGTTTCAGGCTGGATGTGATTCCACAACTCAAGGCTTTTGTCCAATGCTTCTTCCGACAGTTGTAATTGGTTGAACTCATAAGCTGTTTTCTCAACAATAATCTGATTGTGCTCATCCAACTCACTTTTCCAGATCGTATCCACCACAAAATAATACACAGGAATACTTATCATCAGTACAATAAGTACGTAGATAAGAAAGGGTTTCGTGGTTTTGGTAAGTAGAGGCTTCACAATAATGATGAGTTATTAATTCTTGTTTTTTCGAAAAATAGTAAAGTTTTTAACTTCTGTTTTATTATTTATTGATGTAATGATAATGCTTCGGATTATTTTTAATATATATCTAGAGATTAATAATCCTTATTGCAAAACTAAAACTTTTATCTTTCAGCACATTTTTCTTTTCACTCATAATTCATCATTCATAATTATTAAAGTTTTCCCACTTATACCCCGTTCCATACACCGTTTTTAGATAATGCCCGCATCCGGCATCATAAAGCTTTTTCTTAAGGTTTTTCACGTGTGCGTAAACAAAATCATGATTATCAAGCATATCTGCGAAATCTCCGGAAAGATGTTCAGCTAATGTACTTTTGGAAATTACTTTATTTTTGTTGCCGATAAAATAAATTAAGAGATCAAATTCTTTCTTAGTCAGTGAAATGGCTTCATCATTTACCGATACTGTTTTGGCCAGCAAATCAATCTGAAGTTCATTTTGCGTTACCACATTAGAGCTGCTGAACTGTTTTCTCCGGATAATAGAATATACCCTTGCCATCAGCTCCGAAAGATGAAAAGGTTTGGTAAGATAATCATCAGCACCCAGTTTCAGTCCTTCAATTTTATCATCAAGCGCATTTTTAGCAGAAATAATAATGACACCGTCCTGTTTTTGCTGTTTTTTTAATTCTTCCAGAATCTTCAGACCATTCCCATCCGGAAGCATAATATCCAATAAAATACAGTCATATGCAAACGTTTCTATTTTGTTCATAGCCTCACCAAATGTACTGGCAGATTCACAGAGGTAATGCTCTCCGGACAGATATTCGGAAATACTTTTGGCAAGCTCTGCTTCGTCTTCAACGATTAGAATTTTCATGCAATAAAACTATTATTAAATTTCGAAGAAATTTTGAACTCAAAATAAAAGTTAATCATAATATAGCGAAAAAACACTGAAACCACTTTATAAAACATTGACTTACAACCTTAAATAAATATTACCTTTTTTAAATTAAAAAAAGAATACCCATATTTTGGAAAGCCCTTTTTATGATTTTTTATTATATATTTCATAAATTTACGGTGCTGTATCAATCTGATGATAGTGTAAAATGTTTCGAAGGTGAAAATTCACAACAAAAAAAAATACCTAAGCTTCCTTAAATTTAAAAGAGATTTCCAGAAATACGGATTAGAAAAAGCACGCAGTTATGAGCTCATCCTGCATTGGCTGAATAACAGATTGAGCAGAAATCAATTTCTCGTTCTTTCAGGGATTCTGGTAGGCTGTACTGCAGGTCTTGCCGGAGTTATTCTGAAAACCCTGGTACACAATATTCATTATTTTATAACCAATAAAGTTCATTTTGAATATCAGATATTATTCTATATTGTTTTTCCTTTTTTAGGAATTGTTCTGACCACGATGATTGTTCTGACCTTGTTTAAAGGACAGGACCGTAAAGGTATCGGAGCCATTCTCTATGAGATTGCACAGAATTCCAGTATTGTAGCTTCTGTTAAAATGTATTCGCAGGTGATACAGAGTGCGGTGACTGTAGGCTTGGGAGGTTCTGCCGGACTGGAAAGTCCGATTGCTGTTACCGGAGCGGCTATTGGCTCAAACTATGCACAGACGTACAGATTGAGCTACAAAGAACGTACATTATTGCTGGCTGCCGGTGCTACGGCGGGAATTGCGTCCGCATTCAATGCTCCCATTGCAGGGATTATGTTTGCGTTTGAAATCCTTTTAACCGGAGTCGTTTTTACCGATTTTATTCCTTTGGTGGTTGCTGCAGTTTGCGGAAGTCTTTTGTCAAGGATTTTACTTCAGGAAGATGTCCTTTTTAGATTTTATACGAGAGACCCTTTCAACTATAAAAATGTTCCGTATTATCTTATTTTAGGAATTTTTACAGGTTTGTATGCCCGTTATTTTGTGATCATTTCTCAAAAAGTGGAGCATTTTATTAAAGGACTTCAGCTTTCGAGAATCCGTAAAGCAATGTTCGGAGGTGCGGTACTTTCGCTTTTATGTGTTCTTTTTCCTCCTTTATTCGGAGAAGGGTATGAAACCGTAAAAGCTTTTACCAACGGAAATACCTACTCTATTATTGAAAACAGTTTTTTCAGATATTTTGAAATTGGAGACTGGACGATTATTATATTTTTAGTGCTTGTATTGCTTTTAAAAGCATTTGCAACTTCTTTCACCATATTTAGTGGTGGAAACGGAGGTAATTTTGCACCTTCCCTTTTTGCAGGTGGAACTTTGGGCTATTTATTTGCACTGATTTGTCAGCACCTGGGTTTTACAGATGTTCCGGTGACCAATCTTGTTTTGGTAGGAATGGCCGGAGCCATGAGTGGTGTTTTGTATGCTCCGCTTACTGCTATATTTCTGATTGCAGAATCCAGTTTTGGATATGATCTGTTTATCCCTCTGATGATTGTTTCTGTGATCTCTTATCTTATTGCAAAATGGTTTTCTCCAATTTCTCCGGAACTGAAATCTTTAGCCGATGAAGGAAAGATTTTTACCAATAAACATGATAAAAACCTTCTTTTTGCTTTAAGAACAGATGATTTTATTGATAAATATTCGCAGACGATCAATGAAAATGCTTCCGTGACAGAATTATTTGAAATGGTAAAGCATGGCGATAAAAATATTTTCGCCGTTGTAGATGAAAACCGCAAATTAAAAGGAGTTCTTACATTGGATGATATCAGACCTTATCTTTTTAACAAAGAGATCGATGCTTCCCAGATGGTAGTACAGTTAATGAAAGCTCCACCAGCAATACTTCATCGTGAAAATAAGCCATTGGAAATACTCCAGACTTTTGATGATACCGGAGTATGGAACCTGCCCGTCATCAGTGATAATAATGATTTTATAGGCTTTATTTCAAAATCTTCAATATTGATGAGCTACAGACAGCTCTTGAAAGAATATTCTGATTAATAGTAAAAACCGGATATGACAACCGAAAACCTTAATTCCATTCCTCTGGAGGGGGTGGTGAAAATTCAAAGAATTTTTGACAGGTGGTTAGCGTCATCGAATCATAAAAAAAATCCGTTCAGCAATGAACGGATTTAATTTTAATCTATAATGAAAGTCGAAAACTAGTTGCTCGCGTTATTCAGCAGCTCAATATCTTCCTGATCCAAAACAAGTTTCGGAGCATTGAATACCGTTTCAAGCTGTGATGCACTGGTTGCGCTTACAATGGGAGCTGTGATCAATGGATTGGATAACAACCATGCCAGAGAAACCGTTCCCTGAGTGGTATGATGCTTTGCACTTACCTGATCCAGCGCTTTCAATACTTCAAGTCCTTTTGGATTTAAGTACTTTCTTACTCCTTCCCCTCTCGCACTTTTTGCAAGGTCTGCTTCATCACGGTATTTACCTGTTAAGAAACCTGCTGCCAAAGACCAGTATGGAAATACACTTAAACCAAACTGTTCTGCCAGAGGAGCGTAGTTTGTCTCAAAGCCTTCTCTTTCCATTAAGTTGTAATGAGGCTGTAAAGCAACATATTTAGGAAGATTATTCTTTTCAGCAGCTTCAAATGATGCTTTTAAACGTTCTGGTGACAAGTTGGAAGCGGCGATATAGCGTACTTTTCCAGCTTTAATGATTTCATCATAAGCAGAAAGTGTTTCTTCTACCGGAGTGATATTGTCGTCAAAATGAGTATAATAAATATCAATATGATCCGTCTGAAGTCTTTGCAGGGACTCATCTACCGATTGTAAGATATGTTTTCTGCTGATATCATAGCCATGCTCTTTGGTTTCAGAGCCTACTTTCGTAGCCAAAACAATATGATCACGATTCGCACGACTTTTCATCCATTTTCCGATGATTTCTTCAGACTGTCCGCCTTTACCATTTACCCACCATGAATACGTATCTGCAGTATCCACAAAATTAAAACCGGCTTCTGCAAAACGGTCCAGTATATCAAATGATTGTTTCTCATCCAGCGTCCATCCAAAAACATTACCCCCGAAATTGATTGGAGCAATCGTTAAATCGGTATTTTTGATCTTTCTTTTTTCCATAAAAATAATTTTACTAAGTGACCTCTAAGGTAAGGAATATTAAGCCCTGAGAATATTCAAAATAGCCATTCACTCCATAGTTATTATAAATAGAAATGCTGATGTTTCCTCCGTTTTTTTGATTATTGTTTTGTTGGAAAATCGCAAAGGCGCAAAGATTTATAGAATTATCGCATATTTAAGGCGCAAGAAAATCATAGATTTTCAGCAAATGGTATATATATATTTTCCCTGTAGATCTTTTCATTATCATCTGCTTAATTTGCAGCATCTGCAAGAGCAGATTCACAATATCCGGTATTCAATTTTATCGGAGATAAAATCTTTGCGCCTTATAACACAATTCGGGTAAGATTTCTTTGCGCCTTTGTGCTTTTCCAACAAAAACAGCTTAAAAAAAATAAAAACAGCCCCATTTAAAAGCTGTTTTTATTATCTATCAATTAAAAAATACGGTTATTTTTCAACCTGTGGAACCTCAATAGCGATAAGCTGAAGTTTGTATTCCTGTAATTGCAGGTTGATGGTTGATAAACCGTTGCTGAAGTATGATGATGCTTTAAAAAGCTCATGATAATATTCTATGCCTTCAAGTATATTTTTCTTGAAAGCGTTCCATTTTTTGGTTTGTGAATGGCTAATCTGTGCTGATGATTCGACGATTTCTTTTTTAAGATAATCAACATACATTTTCAGTTCGTTGATGAACATATTGGGACGTTGATTATCAGCAAGAATATTGGTGTTTCCATAAATATGCTTTACCATTTCCGAAAGCGAAACTTCTTTATCAAAAAAAGCAATATTCGGTCCGGGACATATGACAACTCCTTGTTTTTCACCTTTAATCTCAAGATTATGCTCCATGTATGCAGCATTTACAAGACCTACGCACAGACAGGCTTTATCTGTAATTTCGGATTTCCTTTTATCAAATTCTTTCTCTGTGAATGTTTCCCTGCCAGCATAGAGTTCTTTCAGTTTGATCTCCTGATATTTCTTAGAAGCGGTGCAGGTGCCTTCCGGAGAAAACTCTTTACTCAATGCCAGAAGTTTTTTTGGACATGAGCTTCCATGTTTACCCTTAGCCTCTTTTTCATGTTTTAATCTTTCGTTAGAGGTTCCTTTTACTGTATTGAAGGGAACTCCCAGTGGCGAAATATTACTGAGATAAAAATCCTGTTCTTTTGCTTTTACAAGAAGATTCCTGGTTTCGGTGTCTACAGAAGTCGCTTCAGGCACCAGTAAAAACGGTGAGCCCCATCCTACGCTGTCTACATTATAATTGGCCAATAAAAATTCGTGTTCTTCAGAAGTTCCCACTCCCCCCTGAACGGTAATTTTCATTTCTAAAGGCTCGGAAACTATCGCTCTTCCTTTTTGCTCCAGAGCTTTCATCATCAATTGATGAGCGGACTGTATCAGTTCATTTTTTTTCTGCTTAAATTCTTCCATAATAGGTCCGAGAAGCATTCCTTCGGTTGCAAATGCATGTCCCCCGCAATTCAGCCCGGATTCTACTCTATATTCTGAGACCCACAACCCTTTTTTAGCCAGAAAGTTCCCCTGGATCATGGCAGAACGGAAGTCACTCACTTTAAGAATAATTTTCTTTTTAATCTTTCCTTTTTCATCCGGAAAAAAGTCTTCAAATTCTTCCATGTAGCTGTACAGACGAGGATTCATTCCTGCAGAAAGAACCATAGAAGATGATAGCTTGCTTTTTGCAAATCCGCGCAGTGAAGCATGGGCATCATTATACATCACAGGAAGCTGTTCGTTTTTTTGATATTTGTCTTTATCTACTTTCGTCATGATATTGACGTCAATACTTCCCGGTTTAAAATTGGATTCTATGAAATTTTTTATAGAAGAACTCCAGTTATCCGTCTGATTAACCATGTTTTGAAGGCCGGATTTCAGATCTGAAGAATTCGGAAGCATCGCCATAAAGTCCTTTAGAGCCTCCTTATTTTTACTGATTTCCTGTTTGAAAGATTCAAATTTTTCGTTCACGATATCATCCACCATATCCAGATAGGCAGTAATTCTTTTTGCTCTGTAGTCTTCCGTTTTCGTTGAAATTCCCCAATAATCAAGATTAAACTTTTTGTTGTAAAAGTTTTTCATCTTTTCAAGGATTTCATCATCAATGATAGAGACTACAGAAGAGATTCCATATTGGGCAACGCGAATCGGACTGTCTATTGTATAAGCCAGTCCCATTACCGGAATATGGAAGTTGTGCAAAGGTTTTTTTGTCATAAAGTTTTGATAAAAGTTCTTTTTATTGTTCATCTAAAAATCCTTTACAACTATTCACTTCTTAAAAATATTATTTTAAAATGAATTATGTATCAAATAGTATTTCTCAATGTGTAAAACATGTCAAATGTCATGTTTTTAAGTTTTTTGACGCAAAATAAGGGTGATTCAAATGCTCATTTTTGAGAGCGCAAAGAAGTCGGCTTTGTCGCTGAAGAAGCTTTATCGTAAAAACATTGAAGCCGTCTAAACTTCTGTCTTGATTGTTTTTAGGCACAAAAGTTTAAAAACTTAGGTGTACTTTTCTTCAGAATAATTCTAACTAAAATTATTTGAGTGGATTAACACGTTTTTAAAACAAAAGCTTTTGTGACTTTTGCAGTTTTATATAATTTAAACCCATTGTGCATTATGAATAAAAAGAATAAAGTTGTTCATTCGATTGAAAATCAGTAAATTGTTTTTACCGCA
>NZ_JBWKTO010000005.1:0-11725 GCF_059420365.1 Chryseobacterium sp. GW821-FHT04C04
AAAATCAATGCTAAATTTTTCTTTTTTATACATAAAAAATGCCCCTAAAAAGTGTCTAACTTTTTGGGGGCAGTCTACTTTCGTTGGGATTTTTTTAAGCAAAAGAATATCTAATCCTATATTCTTATTAGGTTTATATTATTTTTTCACCAGCTCTACTATACAGTTTTTGTGTCTTTCCTTTTTCAAACCTATTATCTGCAATCGGGTTTTTGCAGCCAAAGACCTCTACTAAAAATCTTGCTTTATCTATCCCTGAAGTTCAATACGGTTGTAGCGCGGTCTTTTGACAGTTGGATATTATGAGTATCTTTTCCGCTATTATCTGTATATCCGTTAGTAAATACCTGTGAAACGTTCAATCAGCTGTGGCAACTTTATGCCTTCATATGTTTTAATATCCAGTTTAAACATTCTTTAGAATCCATGATACTCCATGAATGAGGATGTCTTGTACCGTCCGGACGAATTCCACGATCATTGGTGATAACAAGATCAGCGTTTTTGTGGCCTTTTAGTCGTAATAGATTAATCATCGCTGTAATATCTGCCACGTTAAGGTCGTAAATATCCCTTCCTCTGTTTTCCATCTGCCATATAATCCCCGGTTCTGTATACATCAGAATAGGGATATTCAGAAGATATTTTGCATTGCCACCATCTTTTTCACGATAAGAAAACATGGATTCTCTTACGTAATTGGCTCTGTTTATATCCGGTGTACCCATAGCATCAACCATTTCAGCAGTCAGATATTTAGCTTCATTAGTTCCAATATCAGAATAGTTTCTTTCCATCTCTCTCTGCCATCTGTAATACATATTCTCGTAATCTAACGGTGTGTCAAGAGCGAATACAGAATTGGGTATAAAATAGGTGTTTTTGTCCCTGATTGCCCTTTCAGCATAGGTAACAGCCAGCATTCCGCCGCCGGAAAGTCCTCCCATTGATATTTTATCTTTGGAAATTTTATGCTTTTCCACTGTATCTTTTACCATTCTGTCTAAAAACTTCTGCTCTATATGAAATCCAAAATCCCCATCTTCCCAGGTTGGGAGTAATACGATAAGATTTTTCTCCAACGCCAGATCATCCAGCTTAATCTGATTCATTACTTTTTCGCCATTTTCACCTCCACCCGGTAAAATAACAAGTATTCCTTCAGGTTTATCCTTCGGAAGTAATTTCAAATAATGGTTCTGCGTATCTTTAAAAGTGATTTTTTCAGGAGTCTGTCCAAAAAGGTTAGTACAAAATAAGCCCAGGAGAAGGGTAAAGTATCTGATGTTCATCATTAAATAGGTTATTAGGGATTATAACGCTGATTCCCAAAAAATATTTGATTCATCAAAAGAAAACACCTGCTCTCCTAAATCTCCAGACTTTGGAGCAAGTGTAAAGGAAACAATCTTATTGACTAGCTCAAAAAGGGAGACTTTGCACAGTAGAAGGTAATAGATCTCATTTATTTTTGACTGCTGACACACTGCTGTCACACTGCCGGTGTAAGTTTGCATCATTAATTAATCTTTAAAAGAAAAAAATGACAAACGAAATGAGCTCAGTATTGAAGCCAACCCATTTTCCCAACCCTACTCTTATTTCAGTGAATGGTGTAGAACTGGAAGTCTTTGAAGCAGGTAAACAGAATGCCGGAAAACCTATTGTACTCTGCCACGGCTTTCCGGAACATGCTTTTTCCTGGCGTCATCAGGTGTCAGCATTGGTTGCAGCCGGGTATCATGTGATCATTCCCAATCAGAGAGGTTATGGCAACTCATCCCGTCCGGCCGAAGTCACTGAATATGATATTGTACACCTGACAGGTGACCTGGTCGCACTACTCGATTACTTTGGATATGGAGATGCCACTTTTGTTGGGCATGATTGGGGAGCCAATGTTGTTTGGAACCT
This sequence comes from Chryseobacterium sp. GW821-FHT04C04, assembly GCF_059420365.1. Taxonomy (NCBI): domain Bacteria; kingdom Pseudomonadati; phylum Bacteroidota; class Flavobacteriia; order Flavobacteriales; family Weeksellaceae; genus Chryseobacterium; species Chryseobacterium sp. GW821-FHT04C04. The sequence goes on from NZ_JBWKTO010000005.1 coordinate 1,915, forward strand.
GGCACTATTGCATCCTGAGCGGGTAAATAAAATAATAAATCTGGCTTTGCCTTACCAGGAGCGTGGAGAACAGCCATGGATTGAGTTGATGGAAGCTATATTTGGAGGAGACTTCTATTTTGTTCACTTCAATCGACAGCCAGGAGTAGCAGATGCCATAATGAATGAAAACACCTCTCAGTTCCTCCGTAATATATTCCGCAAAAACGTACCTCCAACACCGCCAGAGCCCGGAATGCTAATGATCAATCTTGCAAAAGCAGAAAATCCACTGGGGGAACCCTTAATGGAAGACAACGAACTGTCTGTATTTGTTTCTGCTTTCGAAGCATCAGGGTTTAGAGGAAGTATCAATTGGTACAGAAACCTTGATAGAAACTGGCACTTAATGGCGGACATACCCCCAATCATTCATCAGCCGACTCTTATGATATATGGTGAACAGGACACGATTCCCCAATCTGAAAACCTGAAAAATATTGTTCCTAATCTGGATATGGTGAGTCTGGATTGTGGCCATTGGATTCAACAAGAAAAGCCGGAAGAAACTACCCAAGCAATTTTAAAATGGTTGGAACAACAGAATGCTTAACAAAGAAGTAAAAATGTATTTTCCTTAAAGCCAAACAGATTGGAAACAAGGGTTGGAAAAAACCACCAGTCCAAACAATCTGTTTGGCTTTATTACACAAAGAACTCTAGCCTTCCTTCAATAAGTTGGTATGAAGCTGCTCTCCAAAGTCTCCAGACTTTGGAGCAAGTGTAAAGGAAATGATCTTATTGACTTGCCCAAAAAGGGAGACTTTCCACAGCACACCGTTGACAGTATCCATGTTGAAGAGACCAGTGGCAATTTCTTTACCTCTCTTTCCACTACTGCCCACTGATGGCTCATCATTAGCTGATATCTTCGTACGTAAGGGACGCGATGCGGCGGCTTACATTAATTTTCACTCAAGCAATATCCCTATAATTTCCTCATACAATGCCCGTAACTCCTCCTCTTTTATAGCATCGAAAAGCGTTCCCGTGTTTGTACACAGGACGACGCTGGTATTTTTGGAAGGAAAATAAAAAGCACTGGCACCGGCTCCGATACCACTACCCTGGTGGCCGATGGCCTGCAGGCCGCCATTGGTTTTATAAAAATGCAGCCCTAAGCCATATATCGGAGTACCCTGATCACTCACCGTCACCTTCATTTCTTCCAGCAATGCAGGCGAAAGTACCGTTTTGTCATGGAGCAGCTTGTAGTAAAATCCAGCTATATCCTGAGCAGAAGCCACAATACCATCATCGCCAATGAACGTAAGTACTGTACCCAACTGCAACTCGCTCACATCGTTAAAAGTGTGGTCTATTTCCAGATAGTTAGCCGTCGTTCCTTCGGGAGCTGTAGTGCTTGCCGAGCCTGCTATATAATAGGTGTTGGAAAGTCCAATGCCATTAATTATTTTGTCCGTAATATATTTCCGATGCCCGTTTGGAGTAACACGATCAATAATAAGAGCCAGCAAGTGATAATTTATATTGCAATACCCAAATGAGGCACCGGGTGCAAATTTTGCGGGTTGATTGTATACATAAGTCAATACCTGTTCGCTCATCATAGGCAGCGGCACTGCAACAACATCGTTTAAAAACTGATCGCTGTCTAAATAATCAGGAAGGCCTGATGTCATCGTAAGCAGCTGCCTTACCGTAATGATATTGCCGTTTGGAAGATGATTACAAATAACAGGAAGATAAGTATTTACTTTGGCATCGAGATTAATTTTGCCCTCCTCTTTCAGTTTCAGGACAGCCACTGCAGTAAAGGTTTTTGAAATACTCTGCATATAGTGAAGTGCAGAAGCAGCCATCGGCTTTTCATTCATGACCGCGTCTCCTGCCACCAGGGTATAATTCCCGGAAGCTGTCTTTACACTAAGGCTTAAGCCGGGGAAGTTGGACAAAGCTTTATCGAGTTTTTGCTGTGCCATCGCTTTTCTATCAAGTAATGGGTTTGCATCGTCATGGCAACATGAGGTGATCAAAATAACAACAGCTAGTAATAAAAACTTTTTCATAATAGGTAATTTGAATTATTTACATGCAAAACTCCCGTAATAAAAATGAGAAGAGGTTTCAAAAGCTTAAAAGTGTATAAATTGGTACTTATTTGCCGGTATTTTTATATTCGTTGGGGGTCTCGGCACTTTTTTAAAGGCTTTTTGAAAATTTGTTTTTGAAGTAAAGCCATCTTCTAATCCCATCGCTGGCAAATTATAATTTTCATTCAGAATTTAAAATCATTTCCCTAACCGCAAAACTCAGTAACATTGCCCCCATTTTCGGGTTGAAAATGATCTTATTTAACCCGCTCAAAGCCGGAGGACTTTCCAAAGCAGAGCACAATATTTTAAAAATGATTCTCGACCATCATTTCTCTTTATGACTTATATCCTATTTTTGTAAAAAAACTAATGGACAAATTAAGTTTTCTGGAAGTTATTGCTGCGATGGCTGTTTTTATATCGCTGCTGCTTGCCGTATTTTTGTTAACGGTAAAAACAGAAAGGAAACTGGAAAACAGATTATTTGCAGCGTTCCTTATCATGAATGCCATTGATATCAGCGGAATTTTCATGCATCTTTTTGTGGAGAGTTACAATCTGAAAGCTTTCAAAATATCTGCTTACTTATTGGTAATGCCTCTTTTTTATCTGTACGTGAATGCTGTTTGTTATTCTGATTTTACCCTAAAAAGAAAGCATTTACTGCATCTTATTCCGTTTATTGTTGCCAACTTAATGTTGGTTCCAAGGCTTTATCTGGCAGAAGGTGCTGCAAAAGAAGCTTTCTTTACCACAATGTGGCACTCTCCTGAAATGTTTGTGTATCAGTTCATCGGAGAACTGCAGTTTTTCTTTTATATCGTTGCCGTATTCACTGTGCTTAAAAAATATAAGAAGATTTATCTTGAAAACTACACGAATCCCAACACCTTGTTATACCAATGGCTGTCTCAGCTTACCATCATTTTCCTATTCATCCATGTATGTATTATTTTTAAAAATATCATACGATATACGGCATACAACGATATGTTTATCTGGATCCATATTGTAGCGGGAGCTTCCTTTTTATTGGCTGCCTGTTGGTTTATCTTAAAGGCATTACATTATCCTGAGCTTTTTCGAAGAATTGATTCTACCTTACAACCGACAAAAGATTTTGCAGAAATAGTAAAAACTGAAAATACAACCAATGAAACAAAAAGCATTCAGATCGAACAGCTTAAAAAATTCATGGTTGAAAAAGAACCTTTCCTGGAACCTTCATTAACGATTCAGGAATTGGCGGACCAGGTGAATATTCCTGTTCGTGAGTTGTCTGTTTTGATTAACCATCATATCAATCAGCACTTTTTTGATTTTGTAAATGAATACCGCGTTAAAAAAGCAATGACCCTTCTAAAAGATCCCACGAAAAAACAATATACGGTGTTAGAAATTTTATATGAAGTGGGTTTCAATTCAAAATCTTCTTTTCATACATCTTTTAAAAAATACACGAACCAAACGCCAACCGCATTCAGAAACAATTGATAATTAATCCATTGTAAAAAATCGAACTTTACATTGCAGATAATCGGACTCATTGTATTCATTAAAATGAGTCCGACTTTTTTATACGGACTTTTTTCAGGATTCTACACAGCATATTTGCATCAGATTATCAATATTAAAGTAAAATTCTGACCATGAAATATGTAATCCCTATTTTATTTTTTGCCTTACTTAGCTGTAATAGTGTTCACCCAACCCATCAACAACATGTTGAAAATGCCATTACAAAAAATGCTCTTCAGTTATTAGAAGACAAAAGATTTCATTCTGTTTCCATTGCCGTGCTTAAGGACGGAAAATCTACCATCAAACATTTTGGAGAATTAACGATTGGAAAGGGAAACAAACCCAACGATTCTACCCTTTATGAATTAGCTTCTGTCACTAAAACTTTTACAGGTTATGTAGCCGCCAAAGCCGTACTTGATCAAAAAATACATTTAGAGGATGATATCAGAATCTATCTTAATGAACCTTATCCTAATTTAGAGTTCAAAGGTGAACCTATCAGAATCAAACACCTCATCACCCATACCAGTGGATTTCCTAATTTCCCTATAAAAAGCGAAAATAAAAAGGCTTTTTTGGAAGGTTTAAAACTCATCAACATTGAAACGAAGCCCGGAGAAGTCTATTCCTATTCAAACACAGCTCCGGAGCTGACCGCCTATATCCTTGAAAAAGTGTATCAAAAACCTTTTGAGGAATTGGTTACTGAATATATTTTGAAGCCCAATACCATGAACCAAACAAAATTTACACTCACTGAAAATGACAGAACAAGATTGGTAAAAGGCTATAACGATAAAAACGAGTTAATGCCTAATTTCAACAGAACTTTATGGGGTGGAATTTCAGGATTGCACTCTACGACTACGGATCTGGTGAAATATATGAAATTGCAGCTTGACCCATCCAATCTTATTGTCAAAGAATCTCATAAAAAACTATATAAAGAAGGTTCTGATTTTTGGGAAGGCTATCATTGGTACATCATAGAAAATGATCATCAATTAATATATAGGCATCACGGAGGGATATACGGAATGCATAACTGGTTTGTGATTTATCCTAAACAAAATATAGGGATATCCATATTGACAAACACCAGCTTTAATGAAACAGGAGAAATTCTAGAAAAAGTAGTTGATAACCTGTATAATAACATGCAAGCTAAAAAATAAACAATATAAAAAAGCAGGTTAGCAATCAAAGCCTATGGAAAAGTACGCTAAGATCCAGCTATGCCAATTTTCGATTGTTTTTTATGCTTAAATTTTAAAAAACTTTAGATTACGATTACAGGAAATGTTTAAAATTTTCTGATAAATGAGCTTTATCCTTCTTTCCTGATTATATTCAATCCCACCAAATAATCAGTAAAAATGATCTAGGGGGAAATAGAAGTACATCAGTTAATTTTCCCTGCTTTCTAAGATCCCTTCTGTTATATATTTAAGATTTATTTGTTAAAATTTTAAGATTTCTTTACGTACCACATCTTATCAAATCTACTGTTTAAGGCATGACACTTGCAAAGTTTATAGTACCAATTTAAAAATATAAAATATGAGTACCGAAAGAACAGTTTCAGTATTAAATGATTTACTGAACATTACGAATGACAGAGTTCAGGGATTTTATAAAGTTGAAGATAAAGTATGGGATCAATATCCTCATTTGAGGGCAGATTACGATACTATGGTATCACAATCTCAGACCATGAAAAATGAACTTACCGGCCTTATTACAGAGAGAGGCGGCGTACCCGATCAGTCCGGATCAGCTGCCGGGGCACTCCACAGGGCATGGATAGATGTAAAAAACTCTTTTGCAGGAGATACAGCTAACGCCACCTTGGGAAATGTAGTATATGGCGAAAATGCAGCTATTGATGCCTATCAGGATGCATTAGACAGTGGCGATCTTTGTCCGCAAAGCTCACAAGTTGTACTGGATCAGCTTCATCAGCTAAGAGCTTCCCATGATAAATTTCAGAACCTTGAGGATTTAAAGATCTAAAAGAGTATCCGCTTCATTGTATGAAGCGGAGTTTTTCTATGAGCCTTCAGAGCATGATCAGAGCTCTATTTATCGGACATCCTGATCAACCCATAACACAAAAATAACATTATGTCAAAAAAAATAGCAATACTGGCCACGCACGGCTTCGAAGAAAGTGAGCTAAGTTCACCTAAGGAATATCTGGAACAGCAGGGATGGACCACCCATATTGTAAGCCCCGAAAACGGCAGCATCAAAGCCTGGGCAGAAAAAGACTGGGGTAAAGACTATCCTGTAGATCAAAGTTTAGATAATGCAAATGCTTCAGACTATGATGCTTTGGTTTTACCGGGAGGTGTGATCAATCCGGATCAGCTCAGAACCAACGAAAAAGCGATCAGCTTTGTTAAAGATTTTTTTGCCCAGCACAAACCTGTAGCAGCCATCTGTCATGGTCCGCAGGTATTAATAAATGCCGGTGTTGTAGAGGGCAGAAATTTAACTTCTGTACATTCAATCAGCCAGGATTTAAAAAATGCAGGCGCCCGCTGGGAAGACAGCGAAGTGGTAGTAGATGCAGGACTCGTTACCAGCAGGACTCCGAAAGACCTGCCCTCTTTCAATGCTAAAATTGTAGAAGAGATTAAGGAAGGAAAGCATCAGGAACAAACCTTATAAAAAATAAAGTCCGGTTCTTCCGGACTTTATTTTTTTCTTTAAATTCAATATAACAATAAATATTTTTCATTTAAAATATACCACACTTCTATTTTATGGCAAAAAAATTGTAATTATTTAAAAATAAATAACAATCGTATGAACAAAATAGTAAAAATTACATTGGCTCTTGCAGCAGGAAGTTTTTTGCTTTATCTGGATCAGCGAAAAAAGAAGAAAAAGACTAACATATACCTGGCTCCTGACGGAAACACTTATAAAGAAAATCAGATTTACCGGACTTATAATAACAAGCTTTATAAGAACGGCAAGGAATTTCACTACTCCTTACCTGAATTAGATGACCATCATTATTCAAATACAAAGTACAGTAATGATCATGTTCATATACAGTATAAAACGATTCAGAAAAATACTAATTACCATCATAAAGGTGTAAGGCATCAATAGACTGAACCTTCCAACCTATATTCTATCACAACACTAACCACAAAAAATAGTATTATGAGAAATTTATTATGGCTTGTTGCAGTAATCTGCATCGTTATATGGCTTTTAGGAATGCTTGGAATAATTCCGGGAATGGATACAGGAAGTTTGATTCACACGCTTTTGGTTATTGCTATTATCGTTGTTCTTATCAACATCTTTACCGGCAGAAAGCCTCTTAATTAGAATAAAAATAAGCCAATAAAAAAACAAAATCAGAATAGAAAATCTCCCGCTCTCCAAAGTCTCCTGACTTTGGAGCAAGTATAAAGGGAATCATCTTATTTACCCGCTCAAAGTCAGGAGACTTTGCGCAGCATAGTTCTGGTATTGAGAGCATAAGCAGAGGTAATTAACCTAAAAATAAAACAAATATTGTTTTTTGATTCAGTATATTTACACATATAGCTTCCTATTTTAAATAGCTACAATTAATACCTGTATATTTATACCCTAAAAATCATTTGAAGCCAATGAAAATAAGCTTGTGTCTAATTGTTAAAAATGAAGAGGAAGTTCTAGGCAGATGTTTGGATAGTGCAATAAAATTTGCAGACGAAATCATCATAGTAGATACTGGCTCTACTGATAGGACCAAAGAAATTGCTCAACAATTTACAGACAAAATTTTCGATTTTGAATGGGTTAATGATTTTTCCGCAGCCCGCAATTTTGCATTTTCCAAAGCGGTTATGGACTATCAGATGTGGCTGGATGCTGATGATGTTGTTCCGGAAAAATCAGTTGCAGAAATCAATGAGCTGAAGAAAACCCTGAAAGATCATGTTGAGATGGTCACTATGAAATATGTTTTGTCATTTGATCACAACAACAATCCCTCTTTTCATTCAACACGGGAGAGATTATTTAAAAGAAGTAAAAACTATCAATGGATCGATCCGGTTCATGAATGTATTCCTCTGATCGGTAATCTGCAGTATACGGATATTGAAATTTGGCATAAAAAAACAAAAACTGAAGAACTTTCTACAAGAAATATAGATATATACAGAGCTTTGGAGAAGAATGGAAAAGAATTTTCTGCAAGACAATGGTATTATTATGCCAGAGAACTGAAAGATCATAACGACACGGCTAAAGCTATAGCCTGCTATGAAAAGTTTTTAGATTTGGGATCAGGCTGGGGAGAAGATATCATAACGACTTGCCATCAATTAGCTATTGAATATAAAAAAATGGGCGCTAAAGAAAAAATTCTGCCGATCTTATTCAAAAGCTTTGAGTATGATGTTCCGAGATCGGAAATATGTTGTGAATTAGGATATTACTATAAAGAGGAGCAAAATTATCATCAGGCATTTAAATGGTTTGATTTGGCTACAAGACTTCCTAATGCCAATCCTGTTGGTTTTGTATTTTCTGATTATTCAGGATATATCCCTAATATTGAGGCTTGTGTTTGTTTATCTTTTTTAGGAGACTATAAAAAGGCCCATGAATACAATGAGAAAGCATCTCTTTCAAGACCAGATTGTCTTTCTGTAAAACAAAATAGAGAGTATTTAAGGGATCTTATCTAATGGGTACGATGTATCAAAATTCTCTTTTCTTAGTTTTCATCAATCAGTTTTAATGTAAAAGGATAGAATGATAGAAATATATTATGATTTTTTTTAATTATAAATTAATATAGTTACCATAATATAATTATATATTTGATAGATAATAAAAAACTAATAATATATTCGCCAATATGATATGAAAACTACACTTTTTACACTTTCTTTGTTTCTTGCTAGTTTCTCGATTCAGGTTTCGGGGCAAGAAACTCTAAATACCAGTGGCACTAACATGTCAGGCACCACAGGGAATGTTACAGCTTCTTTAGGCCAGATTTTTTACGAAACAGCATCTTCTCCTGCAGGAAATATTGCAACAGGTGTTCAGCATTCTTATGAAATCACACCAACATTAGGAGTTGATATCACCGAAATCAGTTTGAACCTTACTATTTTCCCCAATCCCACAGCAGATATTCTTAATTTGAAAATGGGGTTTAAAGATTATAATAAATATCGTTATGATATTTTTGACAGCACCGGCAAGTTACTGGCAAGCCAACCTATTCTTCAGGCACAAACTCAAATTATAATGGCATCTTATCCAGCTTCAATCTATTTATTAAAAGTATCAAAAGAAGGGAAGACCATCAAAATTTTTAAGGTTCTAAAAACAGATAAATAAAATATAAAAAACTAATTACCTATGAAAAAGCTTTCTTTTCTAGCAGCCTCTCTGGCTTCTGCTTTAGTGTTTTCGCAAGTGCAGGATGCAATGAGCTATCAGGCTATTATCAGAAATTCAAGTAATCAATTGGTTAGCAATCAGAATGTAGGAATGAGATTTTCTATATTGAAAGGTTCTACAACAGGAACAATAGTATACTCTGAAACTCAAACTCAGCCTACCAATATCAATGGCTTGGTCACTGTAAAAATAGGTGCCGGTACATTAGTGAGTGGTTCTTATTCTACAATTAACTGGGGATCAGATACTTACTTTATAAAAATAGAAACAGACCCTAATGGTTCCAATAACTATACCATAACAGGGACATCACAATTATTAAGCGTTCCTTATGCTTTATATGCTAAAACTTCAGGAAGTTCTCTTCCTGGGCCTCAAGGAGCAACAGGGCCACAAGGAATAACAGGAGCAACAGGGCCGGTGGGTGCTCAGGGACTACCTGGTGTAACGGGAGCAACAGGAGCTCAAGGGATTCAGGGAATTACAGGAGCAACAGGACCAGTTGGTGCACAGGGACTACCTGGTATAACGGGAGCAACAGGAGCCCAGGGGATTCAGGGAATTACAGGAGCAACAGGACCAGTTGGTGCACAGGGACTACCTGGTGTAGCGGGAGCAACAGGAGCCCAGGGGATTCAGGGAATTACAGGAGCAACAGGACCAGTTGGTGCACAGGGATTAGCTGGTGTAACGGGAGCAACAGGAGCCCAAGGGATTCAGGGAATTACAGGAGCAACAGGGCCAGTTGGTGCACAGGGATT
>NZ_JBWKTO010000005.1:11821-51036 GCF_059420365.1 Chryseobacterium sp. GW821-FHT04C04
ACCTGGTGTAACGGGAGCAACAGGAGCCCAAGGGATTCAGGGAATTACAGGAGCAACAGGGCCAGTTGGTGCACAGGGAATAGCTGGTGTAGCGGGGTCAGGTTTTGCCAATGGAACAGCTTCAGGACAGGTCTACATAACAGGATCTATTCCATTTGCTCCTTCTAATCCGGTAAGTATAAGCGGTGACATCACAATGAACAATTCTGGAGTTACAACTATTGGAACTTCTAAGGTAACAACAACTCAAATTGCTGATGCGTCTGTTACCGTAGCCAAAATATCTACCTCTTCCGGTACAGCAAGTTCTTCCACATATCTTAGAGGGGATGGAACCTGGTCTGCACCAGGCAGCAGTGGTGTACAATTATTAACAGGAACAGCTAATATCACCCTGCCAGCAGCAGGATCAGCAGGTACGTTTACCATTACAGTCAATGGCGCAGCTGTGGGTGATGCGGTTATTGTAAACCCAACTGGTACTATTTCAGCAGGAACCAGTACTTATCCACCTATCTATACGACAAAAGTAACAGCAGCAAATACGGTCACTGTTTATATATATGATTCCGGTAGTGGTGGCGGCTCGTCCTTATCTTTTAAGGCGACTGTGATCAAGTAGATCATATGCTATTTTATAAAACAGATAATAATCGTATATGATTAAATATCGAAGAAATCCAGTAGCTTACTGGATTTCTTGTTTTGTATTTAATGAAAATAAACCTGTTTAAGTTTTGTGTGTAACTTTCAAGACCATTGTGGCTATTTCGTCCTTCTTACCACTTCTTTTACTCCTCCTTTTGTTAGAATTATAGAATTGTAAAGACCCGCACTGTCCGGAATGAATTCAACTGTTCTGTCATTATTATCCGCTCTAAAAAATTTGGTTTTAGATTCTGGGATAAGCTCTATGTCTGCATTGTTAAAATAAAGTTTACCGTCAATTTTCAATATGGTAATTGTATCATATTGACCGACATATTGATTGTATAGACCTGTGTTTATTTCAACCCGATGGTGTTTGTAAGGAAGCTCAACTTCTTTTCCCAAAGCAATGGCGGAAAGCCCATAACTTATGATATAGGAAAATGATTCGTTATTAGAAAGTACGGTCACAAAAAGCTTGTCGTCTGTAAAGCGGTTAAAGGAGGTCATGGTACCAAAAAATCCTCCATCATGAGCCATTAACTGATGCCCGTGATTGTAAAACGGATTGATGATAAATCCATATCCCCAGTTTTCAGTGCCATGGGGACTAAACATCAGTTTCTTCATTTGCGCAGAAAGAATACTCTTTCCATATAGAGCTTTATCCCATAAGGCAAGATCTTCAACCGTAGAATAAACACCATCATGCCCTACATTAATCTCCCAGTTGATATAAGGATTGTGAACAAGCCCGTTTTCTGCATGATAGTAAGCTTTTGCTTTTTTTGTGACTATCGACTCATTATTACTGACGCCCGTATTGTTCATTCCTGCTTTTTCAAATATATTCTTCTTTAAGAAAACGGCGTACTTCTCACCGGACACTTTTTCAATAATTTTGGCCAGCAAATAATAGCCAATATTACTGTATCCGCTTTTAGTTCCCGGAGAGAATTCATAAGGCATTTTCTTTATTTTGGCATACGCAGAATCTTTATCGATAGAGCTTAAGGCTATTTCTTTAAAACCCATAGCCAGCCCTGAGCTATGTGATAATAGCATATGAATCGTAACACTATCGGCCTTGGGGTAATCTGGCATAAATTTACTCAGTTTATCATTAAGGGACAGTTTCCCCTTTTCAATCAACAGAAGTATAGCTGTGGCGGTAAATTGTTTGGTTACTGAGGCCAGCTGAAATTTAGTATCTACGGTGTTTTTTATATTCCATTCATAATCTGCCAAACCATATGCTTTTTTTAGTAAAACATGGCCGTCTTTCGACACAAGAACAGTTCCGCTAAAATTATTGATTTCAACCTGAGCCTGCATATATTTCGCAAGATGGGCTGACACATCTTTCTGTCCGAAAATAAAAACTGGAAATAGCAGTAGGATTAGCTTCATAAATTATTGAATGACATTATTAAGCTGCAATGTTACTACTTAATAAACCGGCATCATTGTATTTTTGTAAACCCCGACTAAATAAACATCCATTTTATGAGATCTTTTTCCAGTGTTGTTGTTTTTGAAAAAAAAATTTTTGGCGTAAAACCAGTCAGTTTTTTAAAATCCCTGATCATGTGTGACTGATCAAAATAATCCACACTATAAGACGGCTCTACTCTATTTTTGTCGTCAAGCCGACTTTGAACAGCTACCCTGAATCTGATAATTTTTTTGAACTGAGATGGTGTTTTACAAATATGCTGATCAAAATGTTTGTTGATCGTTGTTCGTGATCTACCCGTTGTATAAGACAGTTTTGTCATAGACTGATTGATGTTATTGGTATTCAGCATTTCGGCCAGGACCTCTGTCAACAGGGCATCCTCAAAAGGGCGAAACTTTGAAAGCCAATACAATTCTACCGCCCTGATTTTTTCTTTCGGGTCTTTTATGGAAAGAACGGCTGCCATGGTTTCTTTATAATCCTCGTATGGTTTAAAATCTGGAAAACTTCCCTCTGAATAATCTCTTAAATTACCCGGTATAAACGCATTGATCCCCAATGGTTTGAAGTAAGTCGTAATTTCATTGATTATGCCTTCATAGCTGACCAATACCGGTTCATTAAAGTTGCTTACCAGATTGGTTTCGATTGAGTTGGACGAACAGTATCTGGTTGTTATCTTATTTTTGGTGACGAGGGTTTCTGTTTTCTCACTAGCAGTGACAATTGTATAGATGCTTGGAAAGGTAAAATAAGTTGCTGAGGGTTCTTCAGACGTTTGCTCAAGGATATAAAAGCATTCGATATACTTTTTTAATACAGAATTTTCAGGTCTATAGATTTTTATGGTCATCCTTTTTAGCTTTTAAATTTATGTAAATCTAGCTCAATGAACCAATATCTTTTTTCCTAAATTAGAAAAACATATTGGTTGAATTTTGAACCTGTTTTTTTCTCATCAGATGTATGTTTTATCTTTAAGGGGACTTCGGTTGTCATTCAGTAAATCATTTGCAATCTGTACCATTCCATTATTGTTATTACCTCCCCAAATTGCCCTTCCAAAAATATAACTTGTTGTATATTCTTTCCAGGTACTGCAATATTTTTTCAATTCTCTGTGGGATTTTGCCAAATATTCGATAAGTTCTTTTTCAGAAATATAATCCAGTTCGTAACAACAGCGTGCTAAAAATACACTTCTTCCATAATTCCAGCCACTATCTTTTGCAAATTTTAACTCAGCAAAGTCGGTAATAATTTTCTGCTCAATCAATTCCGGAACCACATTTCTCAGTTTTCGGAATTGATCCAGATAATATTCAAAAGCTCCGTCTTCATTGGGTAGATTAGATCTTAAAATATCAACATAGTTTTTCGGATGTTCAAATGCTTTGTATACAATATCAAGATTTTCATCCTGATTTCTGTCGTGTAAACTCCGGAGAATTTCTATAGCCTGATTTTGATCTGATATTCCCCAATAGGTTTCAACTAATTTGATAATATCAGATCTGTTCACTCCTGTTTCATAAGAATTCAGGTATGCCGATTGTTGTTCGGCATACATTGAACCTATGAGCAAATGATCTAATAAATACCCATTTACTGCATTCTTATCATTTAATCGTATACTTTTAAATGAATTTAAAAATTTTGATAAAATTCCCATATTACATTAAGACATTTTGAGATTAGGGAATTTATTCTGCGAAATTTTTACAAATCTTTCGCCAACTACCTGATATTTTGCTCTGGTTTCCAATTGTTTTTTCAGATGGAGCATATATTCCGGGTCAACTCTGTAATTAAGTCTATCGTGAATCTCAAGAGATAATGAACTTCCGTCAATATCAAAGGTGATAATATGCGTTTTGGGTAAATATTCTTCTGATGATTTTGAATAAGCACCCAGTTGCGATTTCAAGATACCCCCATATTGAAGGCTGGCTCTTTCAACTCTAAAATTATCAAATACAATATGTTCATCTAATTCGCCAACTGTATCGGTGCTGAAAAAATGCATATCGTTTCCGCTTAACACCCAAAAACAATCTGTTTCAATTCGTTTAAGCTTTACACCAATTGTAGATAATGCTATATTTGTTATTCCGTCAGTTACAAGTTCCTGCACTTTATTGGTTGTTGACTGAGGAACAGAAGCAGAAGTAAAAGCATCAATCGGTTTACCTTCCATCCATTGTTTTAATTTTGAAAAATCCTGAGCCAGAAGCTCTTGCTTGTATTGGTCATATTTAGTTCTTTCAGAATCTAAATCAATTTCTGATTTTGCAGCTTTGTGTTTATTATTCATGATGATCATGAAAGCTACACCTACAATTATTGCTACGACTGGAATTAAAAATAATGGGTTCATACTTTTTAGGTTTTTGTTTTTGTTTTTTAAATATTTGTTGGATTTATTTTTTAGTAATCTTAACTTCTGTTTTCAGAGAATCTCTTGTCAAAATGACAGAGTTTACTTTTCCATTGCTAAAATCAAACTTTAACAGGTTCGGATAATCTACAATTCTGAAGGTTCCGTTTTTCAGATAGAGTAATTCATACTCATTTTTACCTTTAAAATGCTCCAGAATTGGAGACTCTACATACAGGCGGTTATTCTTTTCGAGAATTTTTGTTTCCATTCCCTGTCCATACAGAAAATCGTCATAGGTTCCGATGAGTTGTTTTTTAAGGCTTAATGGAAGTTCCTGAATATCTTCATGGATTTCTTTATTCCAATTCATTACTGTAAGAACTTTTGCTCTGGTATGATTCATTACAGGAAAACGATTCGGTTTTTCGCCGTTGGCAAGATATACCATCCCGTTACCATCTGTCATAGAAGCCAAAACATTCCCTCCTACTCCGGTATTGGAACCATTACACGAGAACCAATCATAATTACTATATCCAAAAGATTTCTGCCAGCCATAGCTCCAGCCCCCAACCGCATTTTTCAAAGCAGTCACTTTTGTTACTTCCGTTGCTACCTGATGAGAAATCACCTTATTATTTTTATTGCGTAGCGCATTTTGTATCTCAATGGAAAGCTTAGCTAAATCTGTAGGGGTAGACCATAACCCGGATGGTGCAACTTGAGGTGTGATAGGCAAACCTGTTTTTATCACTTTTCCTTCTTTATCGTGTACAAAAGCTACATTCTTTAGAAATCCTTTTTCATTAGGCTGAATCATTGTGGTATTTTTCATTCCAAGAGGGGAAAAGATATAATCTTGTGCCAATTCTGCAATAGGTTTATTCAAAGTGTCTTCTAATGCCATTTGAATGATTACATAGCCTCCACCGCTATATTCAAAGCTGGTTCCCGGTGTGAACAAAAATTCAATTTCCTTATCGTATCTGGGAATCTGTCCTAAAAGGCTTTGCATTATCGTTGGAATGGTTTCTCCTTCATAATGGTCTTCAAATCCACCCTGACTTGTACCGGCCGTATGATTTAAAAACTGTTTCCAGGTGGGGCTATTATTTTCAGTAAACTTACTTTTTGGCAAATGCCAGCGCTTTAAATATTTATCTATTGGATCATTCAGATTGATTAAGCCTTTTTCTTCAAGTATATGGCAAAGAAGTGCGGTGATTGGTTTCGCAATAGATGCCGTAGAAAAAGCCGTGTTTTCATCTAATTTTTCTTTAGAATTCATTGATTTTACCCCCACCTGGCTTGAGTATACAATCTTATAATTTTCAAAAACAACAAGGCTAAAGCCAGGAAGCTTGTATTTTTCTAATTGTGATTGAATGTTTAAACTATCAGTAAGAAAGTTGTAATCTCTTTTTTCCGAAAAAACTTTTTTACTTGTTTGGCAGCTTGAAAACAGCGTTATAAGAATCAGTAAATAAAAGGCACTTTTCATTGTATCGTTTTTTATGTTAAAAATTATTTCGATACAAAGATGTGGAAGACATTAAAGCGATGCGACCGAGTAAATGTAATCGGTCGGATTTGTATAAAAAATGAGTACGGATCTTTATAAAAAAGAGTACGAATAATTACAAATCCTTATTTTACAGACTTTTGCGATAAGCAGTTGGTGTATTACCCGTATGTTTTTTAAAAGCGGTATTAAAAGAAGATTTTGAATTAAAACCAACTTCGTATAGAATTTCTAAAACCGTTACCTTATTTTTTGAAGTATCTTTTAAAATACCCATAGCACTTTCTATTCGATAGGTGTTCACGAAATCATAAAAATGTTGCCCTAGTTGATTATTGATTAAAAGAGATAAATCCCGAACAGGAATTTCAATATCATTGGAAACATCCTGAATGGTTAGCGAGGAGTCCAGAAAAGGTCTTTTCTCAACCATATACTTTTTCAACTTCAAAAGCTCTTCATTATATTCTCTTTCATCTCCTATTGATTCCTTACTGCTTTTTTCTTCAGAAACAAGCTCAGAAACAAGCTTTAGTTTCGAATCAATATTTCTAAAAAGACCAGGGTTATTTAACGCTTTGAACAGATACCAACAAAAAACAAAAAGAGAAGACGATAAAAGTCCGATCTTGACCCATTCGGAAACGTGTTGATAGTCAGAAAATTTCAAAATGTTTTTTAAGAAAGCTACCGCATATAAAATGGTCAACACAATGGTCAACTGGAATAGCCAGTTGTAGGAGCTGATGTTTTTTCCTGCATAGTTTTCAAGATATAATTTCTTTGATTTTCTTAGCACTCTAAAAACAGTAATGATATATAGAACCATCTGCAGATGTATTAAAATATGAATAAACTGGAACTCTATCATATTTTGACGATTCTGAATAAAACTTATTTTTGATGCTGTATCTACAGTATAAAAACGGGGTAATAAAACCAGGTTAACAATTAAAAACGGGAGCAGATGCAGCAAATATTTCGGCTTTAGCTTAAAATCAGAGTAACAGGCTGATATGATATAAAGATAAAAAACAGGAATTTGCAGGAAAGCGAAGGTGGTCCTAAACATTCCCAGATTAGATGGGCCATCAACCATCATATTAAACAAAGGCTCACTAATATCTATTGCATTTAATATGAGAAAAAAAGCAAACAAAGAATTGCTTATTTTATACTTTGTTTTAAGGGTAAACAGGAAAAACGCCAGAAATAATGAAATGAATAAAGAAACTATATTTACAACAATTAATAAATTAATATTATCCATTCTTTACTCTTATTTGTTTATTGCTATTTTATTTTTACGTTTTTATTGGAATTCCAAAAGTCAATCAAGCCTAAAAATCCAACAGATGCAAATATAAAAATTTGATTGACTGTGTTTGAGTTTTTTTCATCAAAAGTATATTAAATGGCTAGTTAACAAACGAAAAAATTCCAAACTAATGATTTTCAATAACATAATTATAAAACATTTTCAAGATCGAGATTATCAGTACTGATTAGTTGTATCAGGTTGTATGAATGAACTATATTTAAAAACAACTTTTATATTCAAAAATTGATTTATACAACACTTTTAAATATTGCAATTTTCCAGGGAATCGTTTTAGGCTTTGTGATTTTAAAGTCGTCACTGTTCAATAGTAAATCCAATAAATATTTGGCATACTTACTATTTGCACTTTCCATTGTCTTACTAAATTATGTTTTTGAAATTGAGGGAGTTTTCATATCCTATCCTTTATTACGTTTTATTGACAATATTGACTGGGTATTTTTGTTACCCGTTTTTATATTTTTGTTTATTATACATCGTATTGATGATGCAGTTAAAAACAGGCAAAAAAAATATTTGTATTACATTCCATTTGTCTATAATAGTATTCTTAACACTGCCATCTGTCTTGATATTGTAGGAGGAGTTTATAAAATCCCTGAATCTTACATGGATCTAATCAACATACTTCAAATGATTCAGCTCTTATTGGCGGTGATTATCATCTTGTTTCTTCCTTTCTATTCTTATTTTATGATAAGGCATTTAAAAGACTCACAAGAGAAAAAATGGGTCATGACTTTATTAACCATTATCTATCTGGTGTTGCTTGTCTGGCTTACGACCTATATGACTGGTGTGTTTTTTGGATTAGATATTTCCTCTACCATGAGCGTCCTGGCTTTATGTGCAACATTCATTATGCATTGGACAGCTTATATAGGTATTTACAAATATAAACTGGCCAAAAACAAAGATGCTATCTATAATTTACTAAATAATACTTCTGTTATTTCATATCCCGATCTGCAAATTGTACAAAATAGCACACCACAAGAATATAAGGAATCTATCACGGCAGATAATCTTTATTTTCAAAAACTGGAACTTCTTTGCAAGGATCAGCACATTTATACCGACAGTACATTAAACAGGGAAAAAGTGGCTGAAAAACTAGGCATAAGTGCGGGATATCTTTCACAAATTGTAAATACGATAACAGGAGATAATTTTGCCCATTATATCAATCAATATCGGGTAGAAGCGGTCAAGGAAATGATTTCAGATCCGGAATATAAAAACTATACTTTGCTGACCATGGGATTAGAATCCGGGTTTACTTCAAAAACAACTTTCTATAATTCCTTTAAAAAAGTAACCGGTCAAACGCCCAATGAATATAAAAATGCCATCAAATAAGTACCATTTTCTCCAGTTTTAAGCTTTTGAAACCTGTTCTAACTTGGATTATTTGAGTTTTGCATTCAAATAATTCAATTAACTTTTTTATGAAAAAGAACTTTTTGCCAGCAATGATTTTGTTTGCTTTTTATTCTGTGAGTGCTCAAAAAAACGAAACGAACGGAGATCTATCTGAGAAAAAAAATGAAATTAAACTGAATCTAATTGCGCCTTTATCCGGTGCTGTGGAAGCAGGCTTCGAACGATACCTCAACAAAAGCTCATCACTGGGAATCTCTGCATTTATTGTTTATGATAACACCAAAGAAGAAGATATGAATTACTTTATCTCCCCGTATTACCGATATTATTTTGGAAAAAAATATGCATCCGGTTTTTTTGCCGAAGGATTTGGAATGTTCACTTCTATTGATGGAAAAAAAATATACGCACCAGACAATGTGACCTTCACTGAGGGTCAAAATATTTATGATCTTGCACTGGGTGCCGGTCTTGGCTGGAAGCTGGTTACCAAGAAAGGATTTGTTGTTGAAGCCAACGCAGGCTATGGAAGACTTTTGTTTAATGCAAACAAAACAGATCATGATCAGGTGATAAAGCTTGGATTGAATATTGGTTATCGATTTTAACACCAACTCTTCTACAAACTAAAGCTAACAAGACTTTCGTTTGTAGTGGATACAGTCCAAAACTGAAAAATGAATAAAATCCTGACGAGAGTTGGGATTTGTTTTTGTAAATGTTTACAAGTGATCAGAATTTAAGGCTGAAAAAGCGTTCTGTAATTCTCCTTTAACTTAAAAACGCCCAATACTCTTGTTTGATGTTCTTGTATATTCTTCATCTATTTGATATTTTCATCGGTATAGCTACCCATTTTATTATTACAACGTTCATGGTAATACAAAACCCACAATCAGAAGACTTTCATCCTCTAACTGTGGGCTTTATCTTAAATTATCGTGAGCCGTTTTTAATTTCTATATTCTGTAAAATAGCTATTCTATTTTCTTACCAAATAAACTTAGATTTCTGTTCTTGTTCTGCAATCACTCTTCGTGATTTTGTCACATACAATCTAAGGGAACAGCCTGGGCTAATATTATATACTCTTTTGCCATATATATCAACTCCCATCATACCTCCGCTATAATCAAAATTATAAATAACGATCTGCTGTTTTGGATAGATTTCTTTGAAACTCACCACCATTTTAATCTTTTCTCCAATAATATGGATAAGTCTGTTTCTATCGTCTATGTCAAGATTTCCAGAAGAAGCGAACTCATATTCGTGTGGATCTAATCTAACAGCATAGTTATCAGGATCAGATTGGTCGTTAACAATTTCATCTTTAAGAGTAGCTGTTCTCCCATTAGGAATAAACATTGTATCTGGGTTTTCATCCTCTGATTTAAAATTTTCACTGGCTTTTACGGAGCCTGCTACGGTTAACTTATCATCCTTATTAGATTCCCTTCCCATTCCAAAGAACTTACTCTCCCCATGGTAGTTGAGACCAGACCATCCATCATGCTCTGAACCATAACAGTAATATTCTTTTCTTTTTGCGGCTACAAGGGACTTCCATTTAAAATCTATAAGACCTGATTCAGCCCCAAAATGACCATCTCCAATGGCTAAAGCGGATCCTGTATTGACCGAAAATTCCGAGTTGAGCTGTAACCCGTACTGCGCCATATAATTCCATTGTTGAATACTCGTTGCAGTAAAATCCTGAGCGGTCCAAATTTGTGTCCAATCTGACCAGTTACCTCCAGCCATTGTCCTTTGGTAGGTTATATTGGAAGTGTTACCTGAACCAAATGAAGTTGCCTTTTGTGTAACCCAGGTACTATCATGGGTTTCAATGGTCACATACCACCAACCAGTATTATTAAAAGGTGCATTAGTTAATCCTGAACCTCTGTAAAAACCGGTTTTAAGGTAATTATTTAGATTCGACCCTGATATGATGACAGAGGTACCATTCGGTGTACTTAAAAAGTTTGTTTGTAGATAAGACTGGGTTGCTAATGCTACATATAACCCTGAATTATGATACATATACGGAAACGCATTTCCATCTGAAGTCGGTACATTTCCAGATGAGAAACCAACTGCCGTAGCATTTTCCTGACCATTAGCTTTTGTATTGAGCTGATTTACATTTACAGCATGAGTTCCTAAAGTTCCTGGCGGGATAACAGGACTTCGCTGAAAAGTATTGGTATTTGTAAAAGTCTGAACACCATTCAATGCAGCATAATTACCTAACTGGGTATTTAAAGCCAATTGTGTTATATAATTTGCAGGATTAAAGTTCCCTGTATGGTAAACGTCTTTCCAATCTGACCAGTTTGAATTTCCTGAACCTGTAGGAGTTCCGCGGAATTTCATTCCTTTTCCGCTTCTATCAATAGTAAGCTGCTGCCTGCCATCAGAAGAGTTTAGGTTTAAAGTAGTGGTATAATTAAATGCGGATGTCGGGGTTTCCTGTCTGTAAATTCCTGATTCTGAAACATCTTCTAAAACAACCCCATTTCTTAAATTCTTAAAAGGACTGTAATTTCCACCATGGAATATTACCCATGATTGAGATCCATCTGCAGTTTCAATTCTCGGATCCAGTCCATTATTTCCCTTATTAATGTGAACTCCCCCTCCAGCTTTTTTATAGATCTTACCTCCATCAAAGAAATTAACGCCAGAGTTATCCTGATTAAAATTAATATTTCTATCTAAGTAAGCTCCATTGACATTAAAGTTATAAATGCTACCCACTCCCGCATAATTAAATAGAGTATTGGTAGTCGCTTGAAGTACCATATTGGGCAATGATGAATTTCCCAGATACAGATGATCTCCTTGAGAATTGAGTATCTGACCACCCGTTAAATTATCCGAACCCAATAATCCAATATTACCATTTAAAGCTCCATTCTGAGAATATCTGAGATAAGCTCCATTATTTTGATTTCCCGGAACCCTTAAGAGAATTTGGTCTCCATTAGTTCCATCCCATGATGTGGATAATAATTTTTTCTGAGCATATGAATCCCCAACAGTAATTAAATCAGATATAGCCCCATTAAAATGGATTGTTTCATTCTTAGCATAGAAAGCTTCTTTTATTCTGGAAAATACGGAGCTATTTACTTCATAAATTTCAGCAAAAGCTAAATAGAATTCCAGTGCTGTATTTGGACCATTAACATATACATGGCCTCCATTTCCAAAACCAGTTCCAGTTCCGCATATCACTGCTCTAACATAAGTTTCCCATTTTCCAGTCCCGGCTCTTGATGTTAACCAGGTGACTGAAGCATTCGCTCCCATGTAGTTTTCAGCATTATTAAATGAATATCCTACAGGAAGTTTGGCCATAAACTTTTGAATAAATACAGCATTCGCTCTTGCCATAAACCCTAATATAAATCCACCTAAACCAGGAGAGGCTCCACTACCATTGTAATTGAATCTCAGCTGCACTCCTGACCTATTCGGAAGATTAGAGGCCACTTCTCTGGTCATAGTTACAGTACCATTACCGGAGTTATTATAAACAGCTATATTATTGTTTCCATTTCTGAATTCCTCATCTCCATATAAAGGATAAGCTCCCTGTAATGCAAGATTAAGTAAAGAGATTGGCCCCATCTGCGGGTTAGCTACTGATGATCTGTCCCATCCGGAATATAGAGTATTTTGAATACCTATGGTTTTTGTAGAATCTATTGTTTGTTCTGAATTCTTATCAATATACTCTTTACCATCTAAGGAACCATCCGCCTTTAAAAAGTGGGCGGCTGTACCGCCCACTACTCTATAGCCTTTAGAAGTGCTATAATATGCATATTTTACATCCATTCTAAATATCTTTACGGGTTACTGTTATCGATACAGTATTAGGCAAAGCAGAATCAAACTCAACATCTATTTTATTAGGATCCGTTAATTTTATCCTGCCGTCAATTTTGTAAAATGTCACTGTGTCAAACATGGCAACATCTACATTTCTAGTCCCTAAGTTGTGTGCCACACTCGACGTTCCGGAAATAGCAGTAGTGTATGATTTTACGTTATTACTTCCGGCAATAACTCTACCTTTAGCATCAACTGTCACCTCATCATAAGTTCCGGCAGTCACGCCTGTTGCAGCTAATGTCAACGCTGAGGTAACATTTGCTGAACCGTCAAAAGTTGTGGTCCACGCGGCATCACCTGTCGCAGAAATTGTTCTCGGTGTTGTCAATTTTGCTGCTGATCCGGTTGTATTAATGGCTGCAGTACCTGTTAATAATGTCGCAGGAACAGCTGTAATAGGAATTGATACATTTGCCGAACCGTCCATGGTTTGTGCCGTTGCAGTAACTCCGGAAAGTGTAACTGTTCTCGGTGTAATCCACTTGGTAGCAGAAAGAACGTTTTTCGCGGCATCTGCCGTATTATCAACATTACTTAAGCCGACATGTGATTTGTTTAAGACGACAACACCCGTTAATCCATTGACAGAATCTACAGCCCCTGAGGTAATATAAACGAAGGTTGTTCCGGTCCATCGGTACGTTTTATTGGTATCAAGAGATACATAAATTTTACCTGTTTCCCCGGCGATGAGGTTAGTAAAAGCCGCTTCTTTGTAAAACTTTCCGTCAGCAGATTTATAATACCCCTCCAAAACATCATCCACGTAAGATGGCAATTGAGAGGCAGGCACCTGACCCGATGCATCCAATGAAGCAACCCCATTCGCCGCACCTTTTTGTGATAAAGGAACATAATTAGCCAAATCCGATGAGGTAGGCATAGTGGCCAGATTCACCGTTATTCCGTTAGGCGTCTGAGTAATTCCCGTAACCACATTTCCTGTACCTGAAGTAGCAACCGGTAAAGAAAATGAAGTTCCCGTCAATGTCAATCCATTACCCGCACTATAGGTTGTATCCGTAGAGGCTAATGTAATTGTATTTCCGGCTTGATTAATCGCCATATTAGCACCTGCTGCAAGAGTAACATCTCCGGATACCAAGGAGCCTGATGCGCCACCCTTAAGACGGGTAATGGTATCTGGCGTTGTAAATGACCTGTTTGCCGATAGATCATAAGCTGTCCCGTTAATTGTTAACGTTCTTGTTTTTGGCACATAATCTAACGGGTTTAAATTTCCGTCGTGCCAGAAAGAATTGATTGATCTCGTGTTACCGCCAGCGGTTACAATATCATTGTCTGTTTTTCCTTCGATTTTGTATCCTACAGAGCTTCGATAATAAGCATATTTAATGTCCATAATTATATTTTTTTAATGGTTATTTGAATTATATTTGGTGGCAATGAGTCAAATAGCACTTCAATAGTATTGGAGTCTATTCTTCTCACTTTAAGGGGTACAGTAAACTTTGTAACGATGTCATAAGCATCAATCACAAAACTTAATGTATCAAGATCATGTTTTATCCTGGAGTCACCCCTCACTCTCTCTTCGTATTTAATTTTTTCGGAACTGGCCTGATCTTCAATATTTCTAATTTTCTCATACGTCAAATCATTAAACTGATTTTGATAAGTGACCGCACCCCAGTTTGAATACCTTCCGATGAGGTGGATTTTATCGTCTGAAATGTTTCTGGCAACAGCCTCCTGGAGCAATTCTACCTGCTTCCTGTTTTCTTTGATATAGTCTACGATTTCCTGAAGTTGATTAAGATTTACATCATTAGAGGCCAGCATCTCGTTAATTTTCGCAATACCTTCAAGCATTTCCTCATCCTTTGCCTGAAATATATTTACAAATTCTCCGATTTGCTCTTTCGTATAGACGTTGCCAGTCTCTCCACCTCCATCTATAGTAGCCGCTAATTTGATTTTTAATTTTTCTTTCCATTCATCTATATTGGCAGCAGTAAGATTGGACGCGTTAAGTTTTGCCAGCGCCAAATGATGTGCATTTTCATCCTCCAGATGATTGGTGAAAATTGTGGTAGAAAGCGTTTTTTGAAAAGCTTCATATAAGCCCGTCACCTCATCCATTTTGATTTTTTCATCTAAATGGCGGAATGAAGAAAAGGTCTCCTTAAATTGATATTCTGTAGGAATATCCCCTTTTTCGAACCAGCTGAAAATTATATTTAATGGTGTACTCATTTGATTATTGAAGATTAGTTTTGATAAAATTGATAATTGGAAAGACCTATAGCGTTCATAGACTGATCGCCCCAGATAGAATTCTATATTTTTTTGGGCAGTTTTTGATTTCACCTCTCTTTTATCGTCTTATCAATTAGTGAATTGTTTATACGATCATTAAGAAAACCATCCATTTTGTCAATGCCTTGTAATGTTGTTTGATAGTAACAGGATCACTTCCGTTTTCCTAGACTGCTTCAAGCCTATTCTCTTGGCATCCTATTTTTTGAAATCAATGATTATTCGGATTTCTTAGAGCTCAAATTTCATCTTTCTTTACCTCTTATGAAAGTTTTTTGACCTCCCTATTCTGTAGTTGCAGCAAACTTTATTTTTCCGAAATAGGACGATCGTGTTTTGTAATTACAGGCTTCAAAATTCATTTATTTTTAATTCCTGTGAAAGTTTTTTGACCTCTCTGTTCTGTAGTTGCAGCAGACTTTATTTTCTGAAACAGAATGATATTGTTTCGCAATTATAGACTTCAAAATTCATTTTTTTTTAATTCCTGTGAAAGTTTTTTGCCCCCTCTATTCTGTAGTTGCAGCAGGTTTATTTTCTAAAATCCCGCTAAGGCTGTATTTTGAAATAAAAACAGGTTTTCAGTTCGCTTGTAATCTGACACCATATTTTTATTTATCTTTGTTACAGACCTAAATTTTCTCAATCATGAAGTTGGAATTATATCAGATAGATGCCTTTACAGAAAATATTTTTCAGGGAAATCCTGCGTGTGTTGTCCCATTGAAAAGCTGGTTACCTGATGAGGTGCTCTTAAAAATAGCCCGTGAAAATGCAGTAGCAGAAACAGCTTTCTTTATCGATAACGGCAATACCGTTCACCTGAGATGGTTTACCCCAGAAATAGAGATGGATTTGTGCGGACATGCTACTCTTGCGACAGCTCATTGCTTAGTTTCCATTTTACATTATCCGAAAAACAGAATCATTTTTGAAACCAAAAGCGGTGAATTAACAGTAGATGTAAAAGATGGATTGTATTATATGGATTTCCCGTCCAGAATGCCTGAAACCTCTACTCTTCCGAAAACCATCATCCAATCTCTCAATATACAGCCGAAAGAAGTATTCAGATCAAGAGATTATGTTTTGGTATATGAGTCTGAAGAAGACATCAAAAACATCAAAATTGAAAGATCCATTTTCGATCTTATCAATCTGGATCCGGGAGGTGTTGTTGTGACAGCAGTGGGTACTGACAGTGATTTTGTATCAAGATATTTTACACCACAGTCCTCAATTCTTGAAGATCCTGTAACCGGATCTGCACACTGTTCACTTATTCCGTTCTGGTCATCAAGACTGGGAAAAGATAAGCTTTTTGCACGTCAGTTATCCGAAAGAGGCGGACAACTCTATTGTGAAAATAAAAATGAAAGAGTGATTGTGGCAGGTAAAGCCAGAACCTATTCTACAGGATATCTATGGCTAGATTAAGAGTATTTTAATCAGCTTATCAATAGTATTACCTTCACTTTTAATTGGGTTTAAACGAACCCGATTTAAAAACAATGTTTGAAGGCAATTCTATATTGCTTACTTTTCAGGAGACACTATTTGATTGCCATCTCCTTTTTTATTAAGTTTATAATACTTTTTATCTTCGAATTACCGTATAAAAAACAAAATCAGAGCAGAAAGAATCTACTCTGATTGATATTGGATTAGCAGTTATTAAAAATCTATTCAGTACCTGCTATGAGTTTTCAGAAAAGGTCATAGCTTTTTCAGTTACTTCATTTCCGGCTTTATCGTTCACATATACAGGAATACCCCCAACCCAGGTTTCCAATACAGGAATGTCCCGCATTTTCATGTATTGTAACGAGGGTGTATTTAGTGAAAGAGGATCCTGATCCAATATAACAAAATCAGCAAAATACCCTTTATCCAACGATCCTATCCATTTGTCTGCATAGCACTGCCATGCAGCATCATAAGTAACCGCAATCAGAGCCTGCTCAGGGGTAATACGCTCGGCACCGTTTAAAACTTCAATATCCGTTGGGTTCTTTTCCATTATCCTGGTGATCGATTGTTCCATCATTCTTAAAGGTCCCAATGGACTTACTTCATTATCGCTATGAAGGGTAATTCTCATACCAGCAGCAAGCGTTGAACCGCAAAGATCCAACATTTGTGCCTTTTCACCGAATATCACTTCCTTAAAAGCATATCCCCAATAGCCTACATGCCCGATAAGGAAACTTGGTGAAACACCCATTTGAAGCATATTGGTAATTTGATCTGCTGTAAGAAGCGAGCAATGTTCTATACGGTTACGAAGCTCAGGGCCTCTGTATTGAGCAAGAGTACGCTGATAAGCATTGATCGCAAATGTTACTGCCTGATCGCCATTGGCGTGAACCATTAGCGGCCAGCCTTTTACCGCTACAACAGTATTGATGAGTGTATTATAACCTGGCGGAATCGTATGGGCAGGAATACCGGCCTGTGGGAAATTAAACACCCCTGTATTATTGGCAGGATCGCACAGATAAGGAGTACTCTGATAGCCGGTAAGTCCCTGGTTGGAACCATCTGAAACCACTTTAATATGACCGCAATACACGGGTTTGTAATGATCCGGTTCTTTATAATGATCCAGCTTATCAACATCTTCCTGATTGGAACAAAGGTGCGCCCCGCCTGTTCTCACTACTTCAGGATGAATCTCGAAATATTTGGTTAAAAGTTTTACTGAACCTTCATTCAGTCCCGCATCATACATAAAAGTAACACCTCTTGAATTGGCTGTTTTAAAAAGATCGGTAAGATAACTATTAATCTGCAGGCTCATCGCAATGATTTGCAGCTTTACGGTCTTCAAAGCAGGAGTCATCTGTAAACCTTCCTGCAGCTGGCCTTTGGTCTCACTGATATATTTATCAACGGAATTATCATATTGAGCCTGGATTTCAGGATTGTGATCAAACACATGCTTTAATGCCTTCGTATTCAGATAAAGTGTATGCATGGAAGCACTTAACAGCATCATCGGTGCATCAGCATTAATCTCATCAAGTACTGTATTATTGATTGTTATTAACTCTTTTTTACCGTCTTTTTCCTCAAAAGGCATCAACGACGGATCTAATCCTCTTCCTAAAATAACAACTCCCGGAAGTTTAGAAATGTGTCCGTTTATTATGGCTCCAACAGAAGCCAGGTCATATACAGCTTTTAAATTCTGTCCTTTAAAAGGGCTCAGATCCAGCCAGCCGTGCATCATTGCTGTAGGAACCATATGTACATGGGGTTCTATCAGGCCTGGAAGTAATGTTTGGGTTGCTGTTAATTCTTTTGTGTAATATCCTTTATAATGATCCTCCATATGTTTTCTCACCGTTGTCTCATCACCGGTTATCACAACTTTTCCATCAGCCATACCAATGGCAGCAATGGCAGCCGTGGATCCGCCAATCATAGGCCGGATGATTCCGCCAATCACCATCAGGGCTTTTGGTTTTTCGTGGGTAGCTTTTCCGGAACCGGGATTTATTTTCGTAAGATTCTCTGCACTGAAAAGTTCTTCTTTAAAAATTTTTAAAATTGGATTGTCACAAGAGCAATGGGTACAGCCATGCGTGTGCGTGTGTTGTTTTTCCATAAGAATAATTTGGTTTGATTGTATGTTTATGTTGAGTTCTGTCGGTATATATTTTTAATGACACAGTATCTTATGCCCGTAGCAAGACCAACTTACCAACGAGCAAATCAATTATATTATTAAAAATAAAATAGATTATTTACAAGACATTTCACTTAAGTAAATGTTTACGTATGAATAATTTTCATTTATTTCCATGGATTAGTTTTTTTATAAAAATAATAAAAATATCCTTTCACCACACTTTTTATCACTCAATGTTGATTATTTTTTTCTCTCTAAAATTTTAATTTACAGCACATTTCAATTTAATTCACCATTTCAATTTACACACTCTTAATATCCTACCTGTATTGTATCTCAGAATTTCCACCCAAAAGATATCACCAATCTTATTTTTTTCTCTGAAATAAGAAGTTAAATATCAATCTCCGAAGTCTTTAAATGACTACATTAGCAGTGAATTAAAATGCGCTGAGATTTCTATGAAAAATATATTCTGTGTATTGCTTCTTTCAATGGTACAGCCTGTATTGGCACAAACTAAACTAGAAAAGGCAATTACAAGTCTTGAGAATAATTACGAACAGGAAAAAGTATACTTGCTTACTGACAAATCACAATATGCAGCGGGTGACCAGATCTGGTTCAAAAGCTTTGTATTTGATGGTTACAATCGGTCCACATTGTCTACCACTCTATTTGTTGAATTGTATAATGCTGATAAAAAATTAATAGACTGGAAAACTGTACGTTTAACCAATGGTGAGGGCAGTGGAGATTTTAAACTGAAAGAAGACCTTCCCGAGCAGGTTTATTTTGTAAGGGCTTATACTCTTTACATGACCAATTTTAACGAAGACTTCCAGATTGTTAAAACAATTCCGATTTACAACCCCAACTCAGGCGAAACATTAGAGGTTTCTAAGAATGCTGATTGGTCTGCCAAAGCTTTTGCTGAAGGCGGAACTTTCATCAATGGGATGCCCACTAAATTTGCCGTAAGGTTATCAAGCAATCCTTCACTGCCAGAAAGCTGGACCGGAAAAATAATCGACACTCAAAATCCAAATGTACCTATTACATCGTTTACATCATTTGATAAAAATATTGCCTCTTTTAAAATAACTCCGGCGTTAGGAAAAAAATACCAAGCTATTATTCAGGATAATACTGGAAAAAAGCAAACGATCGATTTACCGGAAGTAGCAGACAGCGGTCTCAGTTTAGAAGTTAACAGCTCTAAAGAAGGAATTAAATACAGCTTAAAAGGAGTTAATCTAAAACAACAACTCCAAAATTATAAAATTGTAGGAACCATCAATAATCATCTGGCTTATAAAGCCAATATCAATCAGTTGACCAATGAAGTATCAAGTCTTATTCCTACAAAAATCAGCAATGGGAACAATGGTATTTTGCAGCTAGCTATTTTTGATGAACAAGATAATCTGGTTGCAACAAGACTTTGCTTTATAAGACCCAACAATTTAAAGATTGAGAAAGCCCAGATTGTCGCTCAGAGTTTAAAACAGACTCCCAGATCTTTCAATAGTATCGATCTTTCTCCAGAGACCTATTTTAAAAACTATACCGTTTTGGTAAGTGAGGATGATGGAAGCGGTAGTTCAGAAGAAGAAAATTTACTGAGTGGCCTATGGCTGACAGGAGATTTTACAAGCAAAATAGATACCCCGGCACAATATTTCTCTAAAAATGCCAACAGTGAAGCTTTGGATGCACTGCTTATTTCCGAAAACTGGAAAAGATTTGACTGGAATTCCGTACTGAGCGGATCTGTTCCCAGCATTAAAAACAATTCTCCTAAATTTCTTTCTTATAAAGTACAGCCTATTAAAAACAATGCGATACTGAGAGATACCAATGTAACTTTAGCATTAAAGTTAGGTGAAAACCCACCTAATTTCAACCTGTTTAAAACAGATCAAAATGGATATGTTTATTTAGAAAGTGTTGATTTCGATGAGCCCTTAGCTGTTTCATTATTTGTAAATCCTGAAAATGGTAAAGAATCAAGTACCGATGATTTATATGTTACCGTTGAACCCATGGTTAAGCCAACACAATTTAAAGGCAATTTCCCCAATACAAAATACAGACTGGTGAAAGCCGCTGCAAACAGGAAACTTCCACCTGCAATTTCCAGAGCCATCAACACTCAGAAAAATAACAAAAAAAATGAAAATGGTGAGGTACAGATTGAAGAAGTAAAATTAGCCGGAAAAAAACAAGATCCCAAAGAAGAGCTCAACAAGCAGCTGTCTACCGGAATGTTTAATTCTATCAATTCTACTATATTTGACTTCGTCAATGAAGACCAGCACGCCGCCGGATCAATCAATATATTAGATTGGCTGCAAGGGAGAGCTGCCGGCTTAACATTTCAGAGAAATAGCTCAGGAGTCAATGTACCCTACATCCGTAACCAGCCAGCTAAACTCTATTTGGATGAAATACTTACTGATCCTACGATGATTTCAAACCTTCCTGTAAGCAATATTGCGATGGTGAAAATTATTAAAGGAGCAGGATTAATAGGTGATGCAGTAGCAGTCTATACGATGAGGGGCAATATGAAATCTAAAAGCACTGGAAACGATACGAAAAAAAATAATGCATCGATCGTAAAGGGATATGATAGACCTTCAGAATTTCCTATTGAAATGTTAGATGATGATTCTCCAACGAAAATCGAAAATGACACCCGGGAAACCCTTTACTGGAATCCTAATTTATTTGACAGTGATTATGTTCCGCCGAGAATTAAATTCTTTAATAATGACACTGCAAAACAATTTAAAGTTTTGATCATAAGCTTTGATGAAGATGACAATCTTCTTTATGATCAACAGATTTTAAAATAGGACTAAAAGGATCTTCAAGCTTTTAATATTAAAAAATAATTTATCTGATTCAAAATAAAAACGATCGCCATGGATAATCCAACTGACCTTTACGATAATTTCTTTTTTTCAAAAGAATTTGAATGTGCAATTTTTCAATTGAAAAAAGGAGAAGTATTCCATGCAAAAAAAGATTCTATTAAAGAACTTGATGTTACGAAAATTATTGATTCAAAAAATAATCAGGTACGCTATTTCAAATGCATAGAGGGTAAAAAAAAGTGGGGAGTTATTCATATTTCTGGACAAGAAATAATACCCCCTATTTACGATTATATCTCTCCTTTAATTGAGGATAAATTTTATAAAATTTTCAATGGTGATTATTCATGGGTATTTGATGATTACTCATCTCAATATTTTCTAGAACATATAGATACAAATTCCTGGAATGGAGACCATTATATAGGCAAATTATCAACTGGACAATGGGGGCTGGTTGAGATTAATGATACAGGTTATACAGTTCTTATTGCACCTGAATTTCAATGGCTAATATTAATTGACAAAAAAATCGTTTGTTGTAATGTTGGAGGAAGTCTCATAAAATGGTATGATGGAGATGATAAAGAAGAATATCTTCAAACCCTTGGTGGACAATGGAAAGTTATTGAAGCATCAAAATGGGATCGTAGAATAGAAACTGAACTTGGTGAATTTAGTGAAGTATTAGAAAAATTCAAATTAGAATATTCGAAACAGTTTGTCGAAGAATATACATATACTTATCAGTTTATCTTTGACCCACAAAAAATTTTTTAATCAGCTAGTACCTCCCATTCCTCAAGAATTCTTTCGTGTGGTTTTTGGGACTATAAATCAAACATTTTAAAAACAACAATACGATCTAAAAGTCCTTTTTTCATCAATATAATCTATTGCACCACTATATTTATAATCTTCACACGGAAAATCAGACATGTTTCTAATGTATTTTGAGGTTGAACCTATCAGCAAAACTTTAAGATTTTAAAGTAATATTTTAGCACTCAAAAAACATAGCTACTGAATCTCAGCCGATATATCCGGAACTTCAAATGAGTCAATATCTCCTGCCCCCGAGTTTAAAGATTTTATTTCAATCCAGCCAGAAAAAACATTTACCAGCCAGAAAATTCCCCAATTTCCAAGACTTTCCTTATATCATCAATCAAAAGCTACTTTGAGCAAGATTTTTCATCAATCGTAGTTTTACTACAATTTTTCAGATTTAATATAATATTACAATTTGTAATCTATTTTTTATCTAAATTCGGTGACATAATACCAAAAAAAACGCATAAAATATTATGAAAAACTCCTCAAATTCTGAGAAAGTTTCAGACAACCACATTTCGGGTATCAACCGGGTGGTAAAACTGGAAATTGTGGTTGAGGGCAAAGCTGTCAATCACTTTAAGCACTTTCGTTTGCAACAGAGTGCAAGAAAGCACCATGATTTTGAACTGGTATTGGCTCATGACTCTTTAGGTGAGGTACAAAACCACAACCTTGAGCAGGCCCAAAAGTTTTTAGGAAAAAGAATCACCATTATTTTTAGATATAAAGATGCTGAAAGTGAAAGCCCCGAAAGAACATTTGTAGGCCTCATTACCCAGGTAGCTTTCAGCCAGGAAAAAATGAGTTTGGGAAATATTATTTTAAAAGGGAAAAGCCCCACTATTCTGATGGATGCTGCTCCCCATACCCAAAGTTTCGGAGGAAGCCAGACGGTGAATACCAATATTATTGCCACCCGAATTATCAAGGAGACTTTAGGAACCAACAAATTTGATTTCAGAGTAGACACTCAAAACAAAAGTTATATCAGCTACAGCTCACAATACAACGAAACCCATTACAATTACCTGACAAGAATTGCAGAAGCCTATGGAGAGCAGTTTTATTATGACGGCGAAATTCTTCATTTCGGAAAACTCCCCGCTTCTGAAAAACCTATCCAATTGGTATATGGAAGCAATGTAAATGATGTGATTGTTGAACTAAAAGCGGTTCATACCAAGCCGGAATACTTTGGCTACAACAGCAGCAACCATACTAAAATGGTGGGAGCTGATGATCGCATACAACATTTAGGAGAATTATCTTCTAAAGCCTATGAACTGAACGACACTATTTTTACGACACGGTCATTGACTCCCACTCCCGTCAATGCCAATATGTTTCTGGATGTGGATGACTCCCAGAAGAGTGCAAGAGGAAGTAAAGCCGTAGAGGTCTTTACGGTTACAGGACAAACAACCGTTCCCTTTCTATATATTGGCTGCGTTGCAGATTTAGCCATGCGAAAGGCGGATACTAATGAAACTTCCCATTTTACAACACTTATGATTACAGAGGTAACCCATGAAGTGAATGCAAGAGGATATTATACAGGAAGCTTTGAAGCCATTGCTGAAGGCACCGGTTTTATGCCCAAACCTGATTTTGAAATGCCTAAAGCAGAACCGCAGGTGGCCACCGTGATCTCCAATGTAGATCCATTGAATCAGGGCAGAATACAGGTTCGGTTTGACTGGCAGTTAAATGATACCACCCACTTTATCAGAATGATGAGCCCCGATGCAGGAGGAACAGAGGCTGTCACCCAAAACAGAGGTTTTGTAGCGGTACCGGAGATCGGCGACCAGGTGATGGTAGGATTTGAATACCACAACCCCGATTTTCCATTTGCCATGGGTGGAATGTTTCATGGGCAGGTAGGTCTGGGCGGAGGCGTGGACAATCATCTTAAGTCTATACAGACGAGAAGCGGTATTAAGGTTTTAATGAATGATGCAGACAAAAGTGTAACCATTAAAGATCCAAGCGGAAATACTTATTTTATGGATGGCCAGGGTAATATTAATGTTACAGCACCGAAGAATATGACTTTTACGGCCGGCGAAGATATGCACATTTCTGTGGGAAGGAATATGACCACTAAGATTGGGCAGGACAGCACCCTGAATATTGGAAACGACCATACCGAATCTATTACAAAGAGATACACCCAGACCTCCGAAAATAAAAGTGTTACCGTTAAGAAAGATCAAACAGAAAGCACAGGTAATACATTTAAAAGTATTTCCGGAGAAGCCGATATACAGACCTCTAAAGGTGATTTAAAGCTGAGAGGAACATCATTGGCCGTATTCCAGGGAGGAAAAGACGTTAAAGTAAGTAAAGGCTAAATCTATTTCGGGTGATGAAAATACATTTTCATTGCTGCCTGCGAATATGATTTCCGCCTTAACAATTGAATCCAATCCAAAATAGTAACCCATGGAAGATCAGAATACTTCAGCGCATGATCAGAAACTTTCTGAAAAAAGAGCCGAAAAACAAAAAAAATCCACCGAAGATTCTCCTTCAGAAAAAAGAGAAATGGTCATCCATGGAGCCACGTTGAAGTGCCCCTATGCCCAGGCTCCCGGAGAACTGAAAGTGACCTCAAATGAAATAAACCTTCAGGATAAGATATTTGCCACAAAGGGAGATGGAAACAATATGGTCAACCTTCAATTCAAAGGAAATTGCGGGCACCCAAAATGGCCTGCAAGAAATATGTCTCCCCCACCCTGTATGAGTGTGATAAAACTGAGTCCCTGGGATAATCTGGGAACCTCTATTATACAGGAACAAACCGCTTTAGTAAAAGAATCTTTTATCAATTGTGACCCTGAGTTTAATGCTGCAACGGCATCACCAATTCCAAAGGTGGATAGGATTTTAACACCTAATAGTTCATCGTTAAGAAAAAATATTATTAAAAACTTTGAAAGAACTACAAACTATGAGATGGATTTATTTGATACAGTAAAGTTTAAAGTTACTCAATATCAATATCCACCATCAATGGAAGATAAAAAATCTGTACATTGGAATATTGACTATGGAAATAATGATATACAAGAATTAAAAGATAAGGGAGAACATCTTAATTTATATGTTGGAGATAAAGATTGTTACGATTCTGAATTTAAAGTATTTGCATATTTACAAAAACCAAATGAAAATTTGTATGTAAGAGTAAAAATAAAAAAAATTACTATTATTCCAAGAAAAAGCTGGGGAGCACGTTCTCCTCAAACAGGAGATAATTATTCATACGAATTACTCAAAGCCCCACTTGATGAGTATTATACTACGATTGTAATTCATCATTCGGGAAATGCAAAACATTTTCCTACGATAAAAGAGATACAAAATGAACACATGGATGATAAGGGCAAAGCAGATATTGGATATCATTTTGCCGTAGATAAAAATGGGAAAATTTACGAAGGAAGACCTATTAATATTAAAGGAGCTCATGTAGATTCAGCAAATACAGGAAAAATAGGAATAGTCTTATTAGGAGACTTAAGCACAGACAACGCAGGTGTTGATAAAGGATTTTGGGGGAAAGTAAAAATAAATAGAGAAGAAAAGGATGGTGATGATTATATCACTGACGCTATGGAAAAAGCTGTACTACGATTGTGTATACATTTAGATAAATTATATAAAATTGATAATGTTGGTGGTCATATGGAAATAGCAGCTTCAGCAGGAACAGATGAAAGATATTGTCCGGGAAATTTAACAATGGCTAGAATGGACGGCTGGCGTAAAATATTAGAAAAGAAAAAACCATGATGAAACTTAAAATATTTATAGAAAGTTTTCTATTTGTGATAATACTTTTATTCACAGGGGTTATTAATAAGGGATATGAGTTCAGCGATAAAGAATTTACTTTAACATACCCTACAACCCAATTTTATTTTACAAAATCAGAAACTCCAGATTCTTATAGTGAGTTTACAGAGATTCAGAAGATAAAGCAACAAAACTATGATAGAATATTAAAAATAGAAAATAAATTAGGCACTTTTGCTCATGTATTACCTTTAATACTAGTACAGCTATTTCTAAGTATTTTATTTATTAAAACTATTAAACCATATAAAAATAAATACTATATCGTAGATTTTTTATTATTTGGAAGTTCATTATTGTTGCTAATACCATTAGTGTACTACATTTTGAACATTAGCAGCTATTATATTTTATTAATATTACTATTGAACTACATTTTAAATTTCAGAATAAGAAATTACATACTAGGAAAATTGAATTAAAAGGGATTAAAGACCTGGAAACAAAATATAATAACTCAAGTAATTTTCAATAATCAGCTCAAAATAAAATGGTATGAGTGAAGAAGCACAAGAAAAAGATGATTACGCTGCAAACCCCAATCAAAAGACTTATGATATGCCGCACCAGGTAGATCATGAGGTGAATGTGGTGAAAATATATTTTGCGAAACAAGTTCCTAAAATGATTTGGGAAAAGAAAGAAGAACCCTATACCGTAAAAAGTGGAGGGCTGGTATCTGACGTCAAAAAGAAGTATGAAAAAAAAGGAAGAAGGAATCTCCAGGCTGATAAAGAAGATTCTGTAAGATTAAAAGCAAAAGAGTCGGTGAAAATCACATGGGAAGAAGAGGTACAGGCGAAAAAAGCTGATGGCAGCCTGGATTTTGATTTTGAGAGAATAAACAGTACCACCATTAAAAAGAAAGTCTGGGTTGTAGCCAATTGTGAAGGAGCCAGCGGAAAGCTATCGGTTGAGATTCATGAAAATAAATTGAAAAATGCGGAAAACATCTATGAAAATCCAGTAAAGTTTCTGGATGGTGAGGAGGAAAAAAGCAAAATTGAATTCACGATCAACGGAACATTGGTGTATGCCAAAGAAATAGCAATGCGTCCCAAAAGTGATGAAGATTTGAAGAAACTGATAGATAAATTTAATAAAAGAGATGATAGAAACGCGTTTTTATATTTCAAAGCTGAAGTAACAGGAACAGAAGATGAAGTGAAATTTCCGGATGAAACGCATGAATTTTTAAATAAAGACAATGAAAGATTCGAGATCAGATATTGTAATTGTGGAAACAATTACGATATCACCTGTACCCGATACAGTAAAAGATATGGGCCCGCCTACTGGGGATCAAAAAAACTTGAAAATTATTCTGATTGGGATACATTAATTGAAGATAAAAAAATTACGGCTGAAGAAAAGGCTATTTTGGTGGGAATGTCTGAAAATGAAGGCAAATTAGACTCTGTCCAGTCCTATGACTGGGACCTCTCCGGTGAACAGATGATATTAACGGCCGGAGCCATGCAAAAAACAGTGGATCATACCGGAAAAGGGGAATTTACGACACAGGTTGAAGAATTTAAAGCCCAGCATCCTGAAAAATATGACGAGCTATTTGTATCATGTGGATGGACCGTAGACTCCGGGATTCTGTATTATAAAGATCCGGCAGATTCCAAAGCGGAAAAAATTACAGGAAATACATTATCAAACAAAATCAGAGAAAACTGTAAAGAATCTTTATTTGGAAAAACAGTAGAATGCAAGCCACTGCAACCGATTGTCAATGCTGTTATTGATAAAACATTTCAGGAAAAACAAGTGCTGGATTTTATCACGAGATTAAAAGAGGTTGTACTTCCTTTAACTCCTACAGGCTATTCCTATAAATTGTCAGATTATTTACAATCAAAATTAGGAAAGGCCACCGTACTGGATCATCACATCAACAGACCGGGATTCGTAAAAGATGATTTCGGAGCTGCATTAGATAGGTTTTTCGCCAAAAAAGATGCCAACACGGCCAAAGAAAATAAAACCAAAAAAGAAGGTGAAAAAATAGAAAAACTATCAAGAAATCCTGGCGAGTGGGGAGAGATGCACGGTAAATATGAACAGGAAATCCTTGATGATTACGGCAATACAAGAAGAGGTACCGATATGGACAAACGGTATGAAAAAATGGAAAAAAATTCAAATTTATCATCATGAAACAATTTATAACCCTCCTAATGATTTTAGTCATTTGCATTACATGCGGAAACACCGTTTCCCATCGAAATCATGATGTACAGAATAAAAAGGTAAAGAAAGACACCCTCATTACTTTAAATGGTACCTCATCACTGTATTATGCGTCCTATAACAGCGATATGAAACTATGGTATAATCTTTATATCATCAATAAAAAGAAGAAGATAAAAGTAGGAAAAGGAAATGAATACAAAGGTACGGGAAGTGAGCTATTCTCCCGTCTATCTCCCAATGCCAATTATGTCGTGGTAGATGCCATCATCAAAGACTATGTGCATGAAAGTGATAAAGACAGTACCCTGCATGAAAACTACACTTGTGCTATTATTGATCTGAAAACAGCAAAAATAGTGAAACAAATGCAGCAAAACTGTGATGGATCCTGGAACAAAAAAAGCCAGTGGGTTTCCTCTGGCGGAAAAGTAGTTTTTAAATAAAAGTAATGGTTTAATCAGCGATAAGAAGTTGTAAAAAACGGGTGAAAAATTATGGAGCCAGTGTTTCCTATACATATTAAATTAAACCTTCTCGAAGGAAAGAAATTTTATCGCTATTCATGTAATGAATATACCACCACCCATGGGAAAACTCACAGAAGCGAGCTCAACAAAAATTTTCATGTTACGCTGAAGCGTTTAGAAACAGAAAGATTTGAATACCATATCGAAACTTTTGACAGAGTGCACCGGGATAAGGAACTCTCGCTCTCCGAAAAAGATTTTTTAACCAGAATTGCAGCAGTCAATGATGATGTAGTGCTTATAACGGATGAATACGGCCGTTTAAAAAATGTACAGGGATTGACAATTCTTCAGGACAGAATGGAAAAAACTATAGAAAAGCTCTCCCGATCTTATGTTGGTAAAAAGGCAGAGGATTTTTATCAGTTTTTAAAAGATTTTTACCAAAAGGAAAATCTTGTGGGTAAAGATTTTTTAAAAAATATTCATTTCGGAATGATCCTCCATCAATTCTACGGAAGGCATGAGAAAGAGAATCAGAAAAAGCATAGGGTACGTTACCGTAATTTTATGGATAATACCGTAATCGATATAGACGAAAGTATACAGACGGAGGCTATGCGTTGTGATGATGAATTATTACTATTACAATACACCGGCGATATCCCTTCAGATAAAAACTGGGAAATGTTTTATGGAGAGATGAAAAGAAAGGAAATCGCTTATCATAGCGAAACTGATTTTCCAAAACTGGACAAATATAAAGGACAGATGTTATTAGATGCTGTGACCAAAGAAGTGCTGGAACATAAATTAACCATAGAGTTTTCCCTGGGAGAAAACTATCAAAAGAAAATCATCTATCATATAAAAGAAATAAGTCATGAAGAATTATAAAAAAATAGGATGGATCGAAGAACTGCAGAACCAGCTGGATGAAAAATTTGACGGTCTGAACCTCATCTCATGTAAAGAAGATAACATCACGGATCATCCTCATCATGAAATATCAGAAACTCCCGTATTAAAAATAGAAAAATCTTAAAATGGCGACACGTATTACCATAACAGACTCCGGGCAGACACAGACTTTAAACGGCCCATTGGCTCCGGATACTCCCGATGACTCATTGCAGCGCATCAGTGACGTTTATTTTGCCAAAAAAGTGACTACAGACAATGGAACAAGAGTAAGCTTCACAAAAATTGATTCTGCCCACATACAGCGGGATCACGATAATGTGGAAATTCCCTACGATTCTATGTTAGGAAAAACCGTGTATCTGATTATTGAGACCAGCAATATGACAGACCTGAGTATAGATGCCGTGATAAGACCTTCAGCCAGTACCATGACAGAAAACACAGACACATTACAGCTCATGCGTTTTGTATCTCCCAACCGATATGAAGTACAGAGGCTGTTGACGGTACAGGTCGGAAATTTTGCTGCCCTCAACAACAGAGAGGGCAGCCATGCTCATTATACCAATCTGCAAAGTGACCATATCAATAAAGCGATTATTAAACTACAGCTCAGACCGGATGGAAGAGCTACTTTTGATGACTGGACCAGAAGACTGGCAGATGGCAGTATCAATCTGGAAGTAGCAGTAGAAAGAACAGACAACAATCCTTGTGCCTATAGAGATGAACAGCAAGAAGTAAATGGAGCCGGTATTTTCTTAGATGATGACACAGCAAGATTCAGAGTGGTCAATAAAAATATCTATACCATTCACCATGGCAGTAATACGTACAATACTTTAGCCGTGATCAGTACCAATCCGGAAAGAAGGAGAAGGATTCAGAAAGTTCTGAATGCCCAATCTACGGAAGTTATCTTCTTTTATTATGATCAAAACGATAATGAACACAGGATTTGTGCCAGAACCAAAGAAACGATCACCAGAAAAAGAAGAATGAATGCCATTCCACCGCTGGCCCAGAGAGGAGCGCTGTTGCAGACCATAGATTTTACCGCCAACAGAGCTGCCGGAGAACAGATTGATGCTCATCAGTTATTGGTGTATGCTAACGGAACACTTGGTGATGGAGCCACCGATAAATGGTACGCTAACCAACAGGGAAATGTTGAAATGGTGGATATGGATATTTTAGCGAATAATGGTGTGGGACCACAGATTTTTGAAGCATTCAATTATAATCAAAATGGAGTGATCATCCGGTATGGATTTCAGCATACCAGAAGAAGAAGTATTCAGCCGGATTTATTTGCTGGTTTCTTAGGGTCATTGGCACAATTCAGACAGGAAGGACACAATCATTATATTGTATCTCAGGGGTTCTCTTATGCTGATGCGTCGTGTTATCCCAGTGCAGAACATGTGAATGGAGAAGCAGGAGATTTGAATTTATTAACGACTCTGCAGAATGGAAACAATACGATCCTTACGGCCGCGAATTTTGATTATGACAATGAAGTAATTCTTAGAAACATCCTTTATGACTTTGGGTTTATATTAGGCCGGTCAGAAGATTTTTCCAACACTGCAAATGCCAGTACGGCAGACAATGCCAGCACACGGTTACCTCATACCACCCATACCGCTAATCCCAGACATAACAATCATTTGCATGTCCACGGTTTCACCCCAATATCAGATATATATGTTTAAAATTAATATCGCTTGTTTTAGTATCTTATTTTTTCTTTTTTCCTGTTATAGTAAGGCTCAAACAGAAAATAAGACAACCAACACAGAAGTACATTCAACAGATAAAGGATCGTTTTCTTTTAATATCAAGAAGGCGGATTGTATAACGCTGCCATTTGGGTATTCAGATCTTTCAAAACGAACAACAGCTGATGCCATTCTGCCTGTCATACAGGATGAGAATACATTGAAGAAAATCAATGCATTGAAATTTGAAACAACAATCAAAAAAGATCTTGTATTACTTCCTGAAGAATATGATGTCCTTCTGCCATTCAGCACTACTGTCAATGAAAAATATGACCGTATTACAATAGCCTCTGATTTTCTGTGCTACGGAGACTATTCAGTCTACTTTATGGCGGTCTATAATACTGTTCGTTACGCCGAGCCATTTATTGAAAAAATATACTTAGTTTCAACCAAGGACGGTAAGCTTATCGATATGAAAAGAATCTATCTTAATCATCAGGGAGAAATGGGTTTTGCCCACTACACCCTATTTAATATCGATAAAAATCACATCATTTCTCTGCAGGATTATGAGTTTACTGAAGATCCTTTCAAGCTAAAACCTTTACAGCAATACCAGATTCTACCCTCCGGAAAATTTTCCAGATACTATAACAAAGATGGCCCTTATAAAAATGAGGAAGAACAGGGCACGGTGAAAAACCACCTTAAAGAAGGAAAATGGATCGAAACCAAATCCAATAGCTCCATAGATATACAAAAACATCCTGAATTCACAGATCCCTATACTTATCTGGAAGCGGAGTATAAAAATGGGTTACCTGTTGGAACTTGGAAATGTTAT
Organism: Chryseobacterium sp. GW821-FHT04C04; assembly: GCF_059420365.1. Classification (NCBI taxonomy): domain Bacteria; kingdom Pseudomonadati; phylum Bacteroidota; class Flavobacteriia; order Flavobacteriales; family Weeksellaceae; genus Chryseobacterium; species Chryseobacterium sp. GW821-FHT04C04. The sequence continues at coordinate 44,123 of NZ_JBWKTO010000005.1, forward strand.
AAATTACTACAGAAATACAGTGAGGAAACAGGAGAACCTATCATCAATACAAGGAAAAAAGGACCATTAGTATATACTGAAATGTATAAAAACGGACTCTTGGAAAAACGTGAATTTCATTAACTCAGGTCTGGCTAGGGAAGTCTTTTTACTCCTTTACAAAGTCTATACTGCTGGATAAACGTTTGCTTATTGCTTTGTTGGAACATCGCAAAGGCGCAAGGCTTTTTAAGCTGTATGGGAATTAAGACGCAAGAAAATCAAAGATTTTCAGCTAGTTATTCATTAGGGAATAACCTGTATTCGATTATATCAGATAAGCTTACGCTTTTTTAACGCAAAGGTTTTTATAAGATCCTGATGATTTTTAGGAAAGCAAAGGTGGCGGATTTTCCGCTGATGAAGCAGATGGATAAAACGATCACTTCATCAAATCAATCAAGGATTGATTCTCTCTTTGCCTCCTACTCTATACATTATTACAGTAAACCTTTGCGTCAATGAAATTTCTATTCATTAGGTGTGCTTCTCTCTGCTCTTCGAAGTTTCCTGACTTTGGAGAATGTTTTATTAATGATTGCTTTTATTATATTCATCCAAAGTCGGAAGACTTTATATAACAAAGAAAAGAGATCAGCAAAAGAATATTAAAAAAATAACGCCACTTAAAGATAAGTGGCGCTATTTTGAAAGATTTCAAATGTAAAGAAATCTTAGTTATTCTTATAAGATTTTAATGCTTATCGCTTGATTACTTTTACTGTTTTCACAACGTCATTAGCAGCATTTATTTTAACCAGATAAGCTCCTGATGGGAGTCCGGAAACATCAATGATTCCTTTCGTATCATTGATGGCCTTCGTAAGTACCTGCTGTCCGGCTGCATTGTAAACCGCTACCGACAATATCTTCTGGTCGAACGAAATCGTCAGGATATCCTGTACCGGATTTGGATAGACCTTCAGCTGATCCGCTTTTGCTGTAATTTTATCAACGGCTAAATTCCCTTTAGCGGAAGTTGAAACTTTAGTAACAGTTCCACTACTTGTACCACAAGCAACGGGTGTGAAAATTTTCTTTATAGCATTAGTGCCATCTCCAATCTGTCCCTTGAAATTATAACCACTGATGGCCAGAAATCCATTAGCATTGATAGCAAATGTATTGTTAGCTCCTGCTGCAATACTTTGCCAGTCGGTTGCATTTCCGATACGCATAGGTGTAGAGGTGTTCGTCTCTGTACCGTCTCCTAATTGCCCAAAGCCATTATATCCCCAGGTCCATAGCGTTCCATCGGTTTTGAGCGCTATAGTAGAGCTATATATGCCAGTCTTCACACTTTGCCAGTTGGCTTCTGTTCCTACCTGGGTCGGAATATTCTTTTGAGTTGTAGTTCCATCACCTAACTGTCCCCTGCCATTATAACCCCAGGCCCATAGTGTTCCATCGGTTTTAAGTGCTATCGAATGATCATCTCCTGCTGTAACACTTTTCCAATTCGTTGCCGTTCCGATTTGAATAGGGGAACTTACTGCTATTGCAGTTCCATTACCTAATTGTCCATAATTATTATCTCCCCAGGTCCATAGTGTTCCATCACTTTTTATAGCAAGGGTATGATATCCTCCTGAGGCAATACTTACCCAGTCTGTTGCTGTTCCTATTTGTACAGGTATGCTTTTGTTAATGAGGGTACCATCACCTAACTGTCCCCAGCTATTATAGCCCCAGGCCCAAAGTGTTCCATCTGACTGTATAGCAAAAGTCTGTTTTTCCCCGGTTGCAATATCCAACCATCCTGTTGCGGTTCCTACCTGCGTTGGAGCAGTTCTCGTGGTGGTAGTTCCATCACCTAACTGTCCTCTGCTATTCTCTCCCCAGGTCCATATGGATCCATTGGCTTTCATACCTGCTGAAAAATAAGACCCGGTAACAATTTTTACCCAATTATTTTCGGTGCCGATTTGTGTTGGGGTATTTCTATTGATCGTAGTTCCATCTCCCAGCTCTCCTTCATAGTTATTTCCCCAGGCCCATAGTGTTCCATCTGTTTTGAGCGCTATTGAATAATCAATACCACCGCTCACACTTTGCCAGCAGCCTGTTGCAGTGGTAGGAAGTGTAGTAAAGGAACCTCCCGGCACCCAGATATACGGGCTGAATCCACAGTTAGACCCTACCCACCAATAGTAAGTAGTGTCAGGTAGTAAATTGGTTAAATTGGCTGTTGTAGAAGTAGAAGGTACACCTCCTTGAACCCCTCCAACCGTTGGGCTGGTACTGTAAAGATACACATACCCCTGACTAGGAGCCAACGTTGCTGCTGTCCAGTTAAGGGTAGCCGTTGCAGAAGTAATATTGGCAGATGAAACCGGTGTTGGAGGAATACAATACTGAGGGCAAGCCGTAGAAATAAATGTATTTTTGTTAACTTTCGTACCGTCACCTAGCTGCCAGCTATCATTTCGTCCGCAAACCTTTAGAAAACTGTCAAATTTCTGCACAAGAATATGATTTTCACCGGCAAAAACCTGCTTATTGTCTGAAGAGGAATCTACCTGCGTAGGTGATGTAGTATTTCCTCCACTGGTACCATTACCCAACTGTCCAAAATTATTCTTGCCCCATGACCAAAGGGTTCCGTCTGTCTTGGTTGCAAATGTAAAACTATTTCCAACCGTTACAGTTTGCCAGTTGGTTGCGGTTCCTACTTGTATTTGGGTATTTTTTGAAATGGTAGTACCATCTCCCAACTGTCCATTACTATTACCACCCCAGGTCCATAACGTTCCATCGGTTTTGATTCCTATCGAATGCTGAACTCCTGTATCAATACTTTTCCAATTAGTACCCGTTCCAATTCGCGTTGGGGTATTTTTTGATACTGAAGTTCCGTCTCCCAGTTGTCCATAATTATTAATTCCCCATCCCCACAGCGTTCCATCGGTTTTGATGGCTAAGGTCTGATAATTGGCGGCACGAATACTTTTCCAATTGGCAGCCGTTCCGATTTGTGTTGGAATATTTTTCGAAACTGTAGTTCCATCTCCCAATTGTCCGTTACCATTACCTCCCCATGCCCATAGCGTTCCATCGGTTTTAATTCCTACGGAATGTTCAGCTCCACCGCCAAGACTTTGCCAGTCCGTTGCAGTTCCTATCTGGGTAGGAACCGTTTTGCCAGTTAACGTTCCGTCTCCTAATTGCCCGGAAGCATTATTCCCCCACGCCCACAACGTTCCGTTTGTTTTAATGGCAAGGGTATGCCTGTTGCCGACATATATGCTTTTCCAATCTGTTGATGTTCCTACTTGGGTAGGAATAAGTTTGACATATGTAGTTCCGTCCCCTAATTGTCCTGATGTATTACTTCCCCATGCCCACAAACTTCCGTCTGTTTTGATTCCTACCGAATGGTCTTCTCTTGTGATAAGGCTTTGCCAGCAGCCTGTAAAAGCTGTGGTCTGTACATCAATAACATTTCTAAAAACAGGTCCCCAAACACCCGTATTGTCTTTGATACGAACACCAAATACATGCAAGCCATTAGCCGGTAAAGCAATTCCTGCATCAGCCAACTGCTCAAAAGAAGTATCGAAATTTGTATCAGCAGCCAATAAAGCAGTTCCGTTTCCTGCTCCCGGATCTGTATCCCAAAAATACTCGGCCTGAGAAACAGTTATTATGGGAGATGCTGAAGTTTGCTGAATATTAATAACATGAGTAAAAACCGGCCCCCAAACTCCCATATTGTCTTTGATACGGATACTGAATTTGTGTAAACCGCTGCCCGGTGTGGCAACTCCTGATGCACTCAGTTGTTCAATAAAGCTGTCAAAAGTACCATCGGCAGCCAATATGGGATTCCCATTTCCTGCTCCCGGATCAGTATCCCAAAAATACTCAGCCTGCGAAACAGCTATTACTGCAGAAGTCTGATTAGACTGAACATCAATAATGTTGGTGAAAACCGGTCCCCAAACTCCCATATTGTCCTTGACACGGATACTGAATTTATGTAAACCGTTGCCCGGGGTGGCAATGTCTGTTTTGGAAAGCTGCTCAACAACGTTATCGAAAGTACCATCGGCAGCCCATACCGGAGTTCCATTTCCTGTTCCGGGATCGATATCCCAAAAATATTCTGCCTGACTGACCAATACTTGCGCCGGGCACAGCATCACCATCAACAAGGCAATTATACTATAGATATAATTTTTCATATTGTTATATCGTTAGAAATTATTTAGAAAAACCAGATCCGATGATGTTGAAAGTTCCGCTGGTAATAGATCTAGGAGTCGACAGATAGTTTACCTGAGGTTTGTTACCATTATTTGCCGGCCAGTAATTCATCCAGCTGTTAGAGCCTCCATAATGCCCGGCGTCGTTTCTTGTTAGGTCTAAATCGGTGTATTTTACACCAGGATTTCCGGCATTTACATTCATCCCGGTTACCGTATACGCTACATTATCGAAGTTCAGAGTCATTGATCCTGAATTATCGCTCTGCGTCATATTACCTTCTGTTACAAAAGTATTGGTGAATACATTATAATTAGCCGTTATAGCGACGTTATTGCTTTTGTTTTGAATGCACGCATTGGTCCCTCCTACCACAAAAGAAGAGGCATTGTTCATAATAGCAATATTTCCTGCATTAAGACTATTCCCCAAGTTGACGTAAAGCGGAGCCGTATCTGCGGGAGTATAATTATAGACGGTATTGTTAATGATTTCGTTAGAGCTTCCTGCTTTAAGACCATAAATATAAATACCGGTACAAAAATTATTGTTAAATTTAAAATTATAATTGGATTGTGAATTGGATATAAACGAGCCAGATACATTACCGTACACCTCAATATCAGATCCAACAGGGCTGTTGTCCTGCGTGGCTATTACGGCAATACTTTGTGCTTTATTCGCGGTACATCTTCCGTGAGAAAACTTCAGCATTCCACTAATCGTACAACCGGAGATATTGGTAGTGAAATTCACTTTGTCTGTTAAAACATTATGCAGATCACAGTTTACAATGTTAATAAAAGTTCTTCCTGTACCTATTGGAAAAGTTGCCTCTAGATTGTACATACCATAATATCCTGAACTCAGATTGCTGATCGTCACCGTTCTTCCTGTTGCCGGATTAATGCTTACATTTCCCTGAATGATATATTTGGTATAATGGGTTTCGGAAACAAAAGTGAGCGATTTATTGATAATCAGATTTTCTACATAAGCTTCTCCATTCGCTTTAGGCTGAATGATGATACGATCTCCGTCTGAAGCTGCTGTGATTGCTGTACTTACGGTAGGATAAGCTCCGCCTGCTCCTCCGTTTCTAACATATAAATCAGCGGCAAAAGCCATAGTACACGATAAGCCTGTGAAGGCAACGATAAGTAGTTTCTTTGTCATAATAGTGTAAAAATTATTGAGTTTATTATTAAATTATATTCTTTGGTTTTTTAATCATTCTCTTGCTGCTATTTTCCCATTGCACCCTTTGCCGGGTACAGGGTAATCGTATAAAGATTTGCATCAATAAATTACTATTGATTAAAAAATGTCTCGCTGACTGCGATGGTATTGTATCATAACGGATACCATATGAAGCTTTCCCAACTTTCAACAAAAGCAGATCGCAGATCGAAAGCGAAATTCCGATCATCTTTTTTATACCAGCTATTCTTCCCATCTTGATGGACGGAAATAATCAAATAAGCCTTACAGGTTCTAAAGGATTGGCAGCTCTCAAGAAATTCTGAGGATTTACTGTTGTTACATTGTCGGGAACACTTTAGTTTTGAGGTATTACAGAAATAAATACCGTGTAGTTTTGTTCTTTTTCATGGTTTAATTAGTTTTGAAATCAGGTTTTTAGTTTTTTTGCAACAACAATATGATCAGCTATATTGATTTTATGTTGTTGATTACAAAAGTATATTTTTATTATGGATCATCAAATAGTGAATAAAAAATAATATTATTTTAACCTTTGAAAATCCGGTAAATAGAATTGATCATCAGTACCTTCTTTTCCTAATATTGTCAAGCCTTTCCTTCAAAAGATAAAAAGCTCAGAATCATCATCAACTGTTGTTGAAATCCCATTCCCGGCAGCGAATGTAACGGCTCAAAAAAAGAAATCAGCAGCTCCGTCAAGCCATGGGCTATTAGAGGTATCTAAAGACATTGAAATCAAGGTAATATCTGGTGATGAACAATTTGAAAATAGCCCCCCACTACCGCACGAATCCTTTCGTGTGGTTTTAGCATTATTTAAGCATTCTAACGGTGCAAAACTGAAGATTTGTGCTTCGATTGCCCTACCCTAGCAAGCCCCAAAACGTTAGCTATAGATAAAACTTAATCTCAAAAAAAGATTCATAGCACATTCAATATGTAACAAAAGTTCTGCCTGGTATTAATCTGAGGAGTAAACATCCCCTTTTAGAGACAGAAAAAGGGTCTGAAATAACCCAATTTTATTTATTATACTCGTGTTAATTTCTATTATAAAAAAATAAAAAACAGAAAAGCGCTTGTTTTCAATAAATTATGTTTATATTTGTAAAATAATCAGGCTTCTGCCGACGCTTCTTCTGAAATTTCTGAACTTACAATTCCCCATCAGTCTTCGCTTTTACAGCCGCTAATTTTTGTCATCAACTTAACAGGTGCAGTACCTTTTTTCAGCTTGAATACTTTCAAGATTCTAAAAATACCAACATCATTTTCTTGTTCACAAATCGATTTATTACAGTTTTGAAGTAATTATCAATCCCGTAATGGCAACAGCCAAAATAATTTATCAGTAATACAACAATTTATAATACAATGCAACAAGGAACAGTAAAATTCTTTAACGATGCCAAAGGATTTGGTTTTATTTCACCTTCAAATGGAGG
>NZ_JBWKTO010000005.1:51135-220243 GCF_059420365.1 Chryseobacterium sp. GW821-FHT04C04
GATCCGTGAAAATGATATCGTAACATTTGACGTACAAAACGGAGCAAAAGGCGTTAACGCAATTAACGTAAAACTAGCATAAATTAAGACAGAAGTTTAAAAGCTTCTTTCTCAATATATTAATAATTAGCAGAGAACTATAAATAGTTCTCTGCTATTTTTTTGTGCAATAAAGAAAAGCAATGGTATTTTTCACTGGTAATTATTAAAACATGATAGAGTATCCACACCTGCCCCTCACTACCGCACGATTGTATTGTATGATTTTTAGCATTATCAATAGAATATTTATAGGGATGATAGAAGTAAAACCCAAAAATATTAACGAAATTGCATAGATTTTATCACCAACTACGACCCAAGAACTAATGACAGAGAAATTTCCGACAATAAACAGTACACTTTCACCCGATGGGCTTGGCAAACTTATTCAACGACAATATGAACTGACCGACAATACGAAATGCAGCATATTTCGACTTGCTATGAATCATTTATACATGGTTCATGATGACGAAAACAAATACGTTTTTAGAGTGTACACCCATCATTGGCGGACTCGATTAGAAATTGAAGAAGAATTAAGACTGTTAATTCTTCTAAAAGAAGCAGACCGGCAAGCTGCTTTTCCAATCGCTGATACATCGAACAACTTCATTCAGGAAATTGAAGCTCCGGAAGGTACAAGATTCGGGGTTTTATTTTCGTATGCTAAAGGAATCAAGACTGCAAAATTTTCAGCCCAAACAAGCTTTCTGATTGGGCAAGCATTAGCAAAAGTTCATCAAACCACAGAAAATGTCGAACTGATGAGGATGTCTTACAATGCTCAAAACATGCTGAAGAACCCTGTTGTAAGAACAAAAGAATTCTATAGTAAAAATACCAGCGAAATTGAATTTTTAGAAACCCTTTCTGCTTTTTTAACGATAAAAATGGACAATACTGACCAACAGAAAATGAGATATGGAGCTGTTCATCTTGACGTTTGGTTTGACAATCTGCACATTGACGATGAAAAAGAAATAACATTTTTTGACTTTGATTTTTGTGGCAACGGTTATTTATGCTTTGACATTTCTTATTTCCTGTTTCAGTTATTTGCAACCCATTTGAACGAAGAGGAATATCAGGCAAAAGCAGATCATTTTATCAAAGGTTATGAGACGGTAACTAAAATGAGTGACGAAGAAAAAAAGTTTTTACCCTACGCATGTTTAGCCATTATGACCTATTACATCAGTGTTCAATGCGACAGATTTGAATATTGGACCAATATTTTCCTGAATGAAGATCATTTAAAAAGAATGGTTGGGAACTTAAAACGATGGATTGCTTACAACAAAATTGAGATTAATAACCAACTTTTAACCAACTAAAATGTATAGTAAAAACATTGACAATTTCGTCCAGAAAAATCTTTCAAATTTTTAACTTAATGGAAAAGGTTGGAATGATTTGATTAAGAAAATGCTTTTTGAATTTTGTATTGCTGGTTGGGATATAAATAATGATGTGTATGGAAAAGAAAAATATGGTGGTTTACGTTGTTATATTCTTAGCAAAAGAACCAAAATATATTCAAAATCTGAAGCCCATCAAATTTTCTTTACTCATGAAGAACTTGATACTTATAGAAAATTGAATCATGACGAATTGGATGACGAATAAAAACAACGGCTAACAAGGAGTTCGTAATAGTAGGTAAGCAGTATTTACATTGACTTTTGTAATACAAAACAGCCCTATCACAAAGCTTAAGACCGTACATTATAGATGTCAACCAAGTTTCACCCACTCTTCGAAAGCTCCTGACCTTAGATCATGTTTAAAGGGATTATTTTTGATGGGCTCAAAATCAGGAGACTTTCCATAACAGAGATTTTCAAAAAAAACAGCATCTTTCAAAAGAAACTCCCAAATATTCCGTTTAATTCTTAAATTTGGCTCATGCGAAAGAATCTATACCTCATCATTCTATTATTTTCTCTTACCAGCTGCTATACTTATCAGGTAAAAAAGCAAGCGGATCCAACGGCTGATAATAAGCAAGACTCTAAAAAGAGTACAGCGATTGCTAATACTACTGCTCCGCAAATGAATGGGGCAACAGCAGCACCTCAAAACCTCAACGCAGTACAAGCACCTGCTCCGATCAATGTTCAGGAGAAATTGGCCTCCGGTAAAAATGTTAAAATTGAAGTGGATGGCAAGAGTTATAAAGTAATCGTTGACAGATGGGAAAATGACAGTCTGGTAGTACATCCGGTTCGTAATGCTAAAAAAATCATGAAATTCCATAAGAACCAGATCAATAGCGAGAAAATTGCAGAAAAACGCTTTTCACAACCTATCGCTGATATTCTTACGGTGACGGCTTATACCGCAATTGGGGTTGGAATCTATCTTCTTGTCCGCTAATTTTTTCGACCTTTTCTGGTAATCAGAAAACCTATATCTGAGCATTAGTGGGAATTGTAGAACACCGTAAAGTTTACAATATGAAAATAAAATTGAGCTATCTGTTTATTGTACTCTATACCCTTGTAAGCGGCCAGGGAAAATCAATCATTAATGACTTGGAATTTTCCAACTATTCCGGGCAGCCAAAAAAAGTAACAGAGATCATTACGTTTTCACCCCAGAACAGCAATAAAAGTATTTTCTATTTTGACAAAGAAGGCTTTCTGACAAAAATTGAACGTTATAATACAACCACCATCGAATTTCCTGATAAAAGATTGATCAGTGACCTTCTTATCTATGATTCAAAGGATAGAGCTAAACGCCATTTCAAAAGCATTAATCAAGGAAATAAAAAGGTAGGAACTACGGGCTATTTTGAAAAAATTTCCGATTCTTTGTATAAAAGAGTTTCAAATGCTGCTGATGACAAGATGTCTCTTACCAAGTTATTTTATTTGACAAAAATAACCGCCTTATAAAAACAGAAGAAACAGGGAATTTTTATGAAACTCCGATTAACAATACCATTTTGTACACTTATACCAATGCCATAAAAAGTGAAATGGTTCTTGAAGATACCATTCAGCAAAAAAAGTCTAAGCTTATCTATAAAAATGTAAAGCTTGATGCAGATTCAAACTCTATTTATGAGGAATTGGTAGACGATAAGGGAATTGTACAACAAAAAATAGAAAGAAAATTCGAATATTATTAATTGAAAGTAATTGATAACAATAGTTTTTCAAAATAGCCACTTCCCAGACAACGGGTATAAAAACATAACTGATTGACAGCAGACTCTCCACTCCCGGAAGCTTACTGACTTTGAATATGCAAATGCTATACAATCTCTTCGCCCTATTTGTGAAGGGATTATTTCTAAACTTAACCGGTACATTTTCATTAGAAAATGAAGGAAAACTTATATCCCAGCGCAGTACATTACAACAAGATGTTCCTAAAGATAGGGTTTCCCGTAATGTAAGGAGTAAATATGGTTTTACATTGTATATCTTAAATACAATATATTATGGAAACCATTAAAGCAATTAAACCAGGTCCAAAGCCTGATAAGTCTGACGGAACACCAGACAGAAGAAGAAGAGTAACACCGGAAGCAAAACCGAAGCATCCGGAGCTAAAGCCTCACAAACACAAACCTGGAGATTCAAAATGATCAATCAATGATCTCAGAATGTTCCACATCATTTAAAATCCCGGCAGCGCTGGGATTAGTGTTTCCACAGAAAACCAAAGTATGTCTGAGACTTAAGAGGCGTTAATGAAATGATAAAGGAAAACCACATCGCCTGTATAGGCTGGTTTTATATGATCTTTAATTAATAGTTTAGCCTCAACAACAGCTTTTACAGTTCCCCGAAGGTTGAGCACTGATTTTACAGTGGCCTGCAGTCTTACCTCACTATTTACCGGAACAGCCTCACCAAATTTAAGATTTTCTATTCCGTAGTTGATTTCCATTTTTACATTTCTAACATCTGCAATCTGCTTCCAGAGATAAGGAATCAAAGACAATGTTAAATAACCATGAGCAATGGTGGATTTAAAAGGACCTTCTTTTTCTGCCTTTTCCTTATCAGTATGAATCCACTGATAATCTAAAGTTGCATCTGCGAATCTGTCGATCTGCCCCTGATCTATTTTATGCCAGGCAGAAGCTCCTATTATCTGACCCTCAAGAGCCTTATACTCATTAAAACTATTGATAATAATCATATTATTTTCTGAAGCTTTTGAGAAATTAGAATATATACAATGGTTATCATAATCACTGTACAATTGTATATCAAGTCTCATCTATTTAGATCCCTCAAAAACCTCTCACATAAAGTAAGAGGCCAATGAACATGATGAAAATAAAAACGAATCTCATTGGCATCAATGTTCTTTCAAACCATATATCCAGATACTGAAGAGTATGGATTTTGAATTTGTAAAAAAATATAAAAATATGAGACTTGATATAATAAAGGATGTTATCTTAACATACTTGTAATCGAGATCTAAATTATGCCAACTTTACGTTAACAGCATTTAAACCTTTATCACTTTTTTGTACATCAAAAACTACTTTATCATTCTCACGGATCACTCTTGTGTTTAATCCTGAAGAATGTACAAATATGTCTTTACTTCCATCTGCCGGAGTAATAAACCCGAAGCCTTTTGCTTCATTGAAAAATTTTACGGTGCCTTCTTGCATTGTAATTATTATTAAAAATTGTATATTTTATCTGTACACTTTACAGATTTTATTTATTAAAAATCTCTGACAGGTTGTAAGCCGTATCAGTTTTGAATATTTTTACATTCTAAGCGCTTATCCACATTATACAATGAGATAGCGGTTACTTCTCCCTATACCGTCAACCAGTAAATCCGTTTTGTTTTCTTTTTCTACAAAAAAGGGTGCCTGCTTAACAGGTTGTGTTGTAGAAGAAACGGGGTTTACAATAACCTCTATCGGATTATTGAGGATCGTTTTGGCCATACTTTTTATACTTGCCGGCATTGTTGCAGAGAAAAATAAGGTTTGTCTTTTTGGGGAAATCAGTTTTAAAATTTTTTTTACATCATCTACAAATGCCTTACTAAGCATTCTGTCTGCCTCATCCAAAACAAATATTTCAATTTTAGAAAGATCAATATGTCTATGGTTAATCAAATCCAGCAGTCTTTCAGGTGTTGCCACCAAGATATCCACCCTTTTTCTGAGAGCAGCCAGCTGGCTTCCAATAGAAACACCTTCATAAATGGAAAGTAAGGACAATGGTAAATACTTACTGTAAATTCCAAGGTTTTCTTCTATCTCTATTGCCAATTCTCGTGTCGGGGTAAGGATCAGGGTTCGTATTTCTTTATGTTCCGGAGTATGCCTTTTTAGCAATTGCAAAATAGGCATAGCAAAGGCTGCAGTTTTCCCCCCACCTGGTTCGGCACAGCCTATAATATCCCTTCCGGCTAAAATATGCGGAATTGCGGTATACTGTATTTCAGTAGGCTTAGAATATCCGGCTTCTGTCATTGCGCGGATAATTGGGTTGATTAAATTTAAATTTTTAAAACTCATTATAAATTCCGGTCTTCCGGTAGTTTGTAAGCAAATCTGATTATCAGAATTTGAGTTGGTGTATTGACAAACTAGTAAAGACTATTCCTTTTTTGTTTATCTTTTTTCTTGCTTTAGCTACAATAATGACCTTAATATATCATTGATAACCAGCAATAACATATCGCTTTTATCTACAATAGAACTTTATAATCTCTGATTTCTGCTGTTGAAACTGATTATAAATTGGTAGCTGAAAGAGCAAAACTGAAAGAAAAAATTGTGATTTTAAACTATTACAGAATAGCAAAGGCAGTGACCTGTTTTTATAAATGTTTTACAAAAATACAATAAAAAAAACGCATTTAATCAATTGATTATCAAAAATATATTCGTAGCTTTAGCACATCACCCCAATTATTTGCTAATACGGATGATTTTAAGATCCTACCTATGCAAACATCTTCTCCCATAGCATACCCTTATCCCAAGACTTTAGGCTCACTTACCTCTCCACATGTAAGAATTGCTTATTTTATCATGGTACATCATAAGCCTGAACTATTTAAAGAGATGTTTCAGAAGATTTATACAAGAGATCAGTTTTATCTGATCCATATTGACCGAAAAACCAAATCAAAAATTACAGAAGAAATACAGCTGTATATCATTCAATTTCCTAATGTTTATATTCTGGACAGTCTGAATATCGTTTCCGGGGGATTCAGCATGGTTCAGGCCGAGCTTAATGCCATGGAATTTCTTCTAAATGTAAGCCGGGAATGGGATTATTTCATTAACCTTAGTGGTGAAGACTATCCCCTTAAGTCACAAAATATCATCCGGGAATTTCTTACCATCAATAAAGGCAGAAATTATCTTTTTTATTATGATCAGAAATTTTACAGACCGGATACTCTCCAAAGAATACAAAATCATTTTACCGAATTGGCCCATATAATCTCATCACTCATTTATAAAAGAGCGTTTATGAAAGGAGTGACTCCTTATATCGGAGGAAAATGGTTTATTTTCACAAGAGAAACGTGTTCGTTTTTAACCAATAACCAAATGGTAATGGATTTTGAAGATTACTATTCTCATACTTTTTTACCTGCAGATTCATTTTTTCAGACTGTTCTGATGAATACGGCATTTAATGACATCATCATCAATGATGATAAAAGAGCCGTGCTTGAGAAATCGATCTTCCCCAATCAGCAGAATACATCTAATGATATTAAGTCCCTACAATCCAGTAATCAGCTTTTTATCAGAAAGATACATAAGATTGATGAAGATATCCGAAAATATATTGAAGAAAGTTTTCTTTCTCCCCTACCATATGTAGATGAAATTGAAAGAGAATTGAAGAGAGATAATCTTCAAAACAACTGACTTTGTTAACACTATAATAATAACTTATATATTTTAAAATCTCAGTACTCCTGAGATTTTTTTTGTACGAAAAAGTCCAGCATATGATTTTATTACATGATTAGATGATTACAGTATACTGTAGAAAACATCCATCATATCATTAAAATCATCCATTTTTAACGGGAACTTATAACCGGAACTTTGCAGCAGACAAAATTGATACGTACAACCTAAAATTAAAATAAATGTCTGTTTCCGATTTATTTAAACCCCTTACCTTTCTTCACGGTCCGGCTATGAGAAACCGTTTTATGCTGGCCCCCCTTACGAGCCAGCAAAGTGATCATGACGGTACGGCCTCCCAATACGACCAATATTGGATGGAACAGCTTGCCCAGGGCGGTTATGGGCTGATTCAAACCAGTGCCGCTACGGTAGAAGCCGGAGCTATCGCCTTTGAACGCCAGCTGGGTATTCATAGTGATCAACATCTGCCGGGATTAGCTCAAATGGCTACAGCAATCCGGAAAGGAGGAGCATTATCTGCGGTACAGCTGCACCATGCCGGACACAGAGCAAAACCATCAATAGGAGGAATACCCGCTCCTGCCTCCGATAAAACAGTGCCGGATATCAAAGCCATCACCACCGAAGAAGTGGAACGAATCCGTGATAGTTTTATTACCGCTGCCAGGAGGGCCCAGCTTGCAGGATTTAATGGGATTTCAGTACATGGTGCTTTTGGATGGATTCTTTCAGAGTTTCTGTCTCCTCATCTCAATGACAGGACAGATCAATATGGAGGCAGTATAGAAAACCGCGCCCGTTTTACCCTTGAAGTCATTGAAGGTATCCGGAAAGCCTGTGGTCCCGACTTTCAGATTGGCTGGCGCCTGTCGATTGAACGGTATGGACTGCGCTTGGAAGAATTACGTGAGATTACTGCTGAAATTTTTGATAAAGAATTGATTGACTATCTGGATCTGGCTCTCTGGGATTCGGCTCAGCTTGTCCGGGAAGGAACATTTCAGGGAAAAACAATGCTCAGTGTTTTCACGGAACTTCCGCGTAAAGGAGTACGTTTGGGTGCTGCCGGAAAGATAATGAGTGCGCAGCGTGCAGGGGAACTGCTGGATGAAGGCTGTGATTTTGTCCTGATTGCAAGAGCCGGGATTCTTCAACGGGATTTTCCTCTTCAAGTACAGGCCAATCCATTGTACGACAGCCCTACACTCCCTGTCACAGCCGATTTTCTTCGTGAAGGAGGGTTGAGTGAACGTTTTATTGAAACAATGAGAGGCTGGCAAACCTTCGTGAAACCGGGATCATAATTTCTCTTCCACTTATTCATTAGCGTAAAGCGAACTTTAGCATAAGAGTTCGCTTTATTTTTTTCAATACGTCTTTGCTGATTTCGAAAGAAGTTATGCAAAAAATCTCCATTACAAAGTAAAAATCATCCATTCTTTAACGAGCGTTATTCCCACATCTTTGCAGTGTAAAATAAAATTTTCTACAATGAAAAAAACAGCAATTATTATTCTTTCAGATCCTAAGGCGGGTTCAGAAGAAGCTATGGGAAGAGTGTTTAATGCTTTGGCATCCGCATACGAATTCAAACATGCGGGGGAAGAGGTAAAGATCATTTTTCAGGGAACGGGTATCAGATGGCCTGAACAGCTTGAGAAAGCTGATCATCCTGTACATGGACTTTATAATGAAGTTAAAGATTATGTTCATGGTCTTTCGAAAGGCTGCGTTGCCGTATTTGGAACTGAAGTTTCCGGGTATGAGTTACTCAACGAAAATGAAGTGCCCGGAACTCCCGGCCTGCCAAGTTTCCTTACTCTCAGAAATGAGGGGTATGATATTTTGATTTTCTAACAGTTTTATACTGTCCTTCGAAATTTTCGGAGGGCAGTTTTGATGTAAGATAAGATTCGAGGCTGGAAGAAGAAGGTGGACTTTAACCGTGTCAAGGTTTCAACCTTGACACGGTTTGACATCCGAACTCGTTTATCCAGGCAAAATGAATCAACCTGTTTTCAAGCCCCGATTGGGACATCATCAGCTTCCCGCTTCAAACTTCATTTCTTCATTAAAAAATATTAATTAAATTGCAGGTATCATGTTATCACAATCTGTCTATACACTCATCAATCAACAGAATGGAAATCTGGCTTTCAAGCTATTTGAGTTTGATAACAACAGTTATTTTGATCATATCCAGCGCAATAACTATTTTACGCTTATATTGATTACTTCAGGAGAGGGTGTTGCTACCGTTGATCTTTCCGATTATTCTTTCAAAGAAAATACGTTGTTTGCCTTTTATCCTTACCAGCCCTTTATGCTTCGGTCTGTGAAACCGATTATGGGTATTTCTATACAGTTTCACCATGATTTTTTCTGTATTTACCGGCATCATCAGGAAATTGCTGCCAATGGTATTTTATTCAACAATGTGTATCAGCAGCCATTTATCTGCCTGGACGAATTGAGCAAAAGTGCTGTTTTGAATCTGATCACCGGGATCGCCAATGAATTAAAAGCAGATGCTTTCAGGAAAGATGAAGTACTGGTTTCTTATCTTAAAATTCTGCTGGTCACTGCAACGAGGATAAAACTGGAGCAACAGTCGGTTCAGGATTCGGAAACGGCCAATATAAAGCAGCAGTTTCTTATTCAGAATCTTAAAAATGCGATAGAGAATCATTTCCGTGTAAAACATTCTGCCAGTGATTACGCTGACTTACTGAATCAAACGCCTGCTTCACTCGCAAGGATTACAAAAAATCATTTTAATAAAACCCTTTCTGATCTGATCACTGAACGGATCATTATTGAAGCAAAGAGGGAATTGTATCTTACGGATAAAACGATCAAAGAAATTGCCTATGAGCTTGGATATGAGGATGAGTATTATTTCAGCAGGCTTTTCAAAAACAAAACAGATATTTCACCTCAGATTTACAGAAATACTATCGGGTTCAACAGAGGTTGCGAATCCTAATTAAGAATAATCATGAACAGCTATAATCAATATATGCTTGAGTGCATCGAACTTGCAAAGCAGGCATTGGAAAAAGGAAATCCACCCGTAGGATCTCTACTGGTCTTTGAAGATCAGATTATCGGCAGAGGAATTGAATCCGGGAAATCAAGTGGAGATATTACACAGCATGCAGAAATTCTGGCTGTAAAAGATGCTTTGAACAATGGCTACAGAGCTATTTTAGACCAATCTGTGATGTTTTCTACCCACGAGCCCTGCATCATGTGCTCTTACCTCATCAGGCATCATAAAATTTCTAAAATTGTTTTTGGCGTTTCTGTTCCTTTGGTGGGTGGACAGTCTTCAGAATTTAAAATTCTGGAAACCGAAACTATTCCCAAATGGGGAAATAAGCCTGAAATAGAAACGGGAATATTACAACACGAATGTGAAGCTTTGAATAAGCAATTTGAAGAATATCTTTCCCGACAGAAATAATATGACGAAAATGCTAATGCTTCATAAGTAGTAATTTGGAAGAATTCAAGCCTTCAACAGGCCCAAGCAGTATATAATACCGCTGTCCTATTCCCATAAAAAATCCCTCAAAATGAGGGATTGTATCTTATAAATCCGGGCAAGCCATATGATTTTCATGAGGAAGACAAATTCCTTCATTTCCCCAAGGAAGCGGACAGTGAAAATACCCTGGAGGACAATTGAACGGACCTCCTTTGCCCCCTCCATTAATACTTTTTAATTTCAATTTTGAAACTTTCTTTAAATTTTTCATGGTTTTGATTTTAGTTTAAGTCCAAATATAACAACTATTCCCCAATAAGAGATTTAACATAATAAAACAACTGTATATTTTATCTGAATTGATAATATGCTGCAAAAACACATTTTTATTAAAAAAAAATTAAGTTTTCTAGATGGTATTGAGTGGGAAGACTTCGAACTTACGACAAGCCAAAGCAGTCTGCAACACCAATACTCTAGTCCAAAAAAAATCCCTCAAAGTGAGGGATCTATTTTTATCTTAAACGATTGGAATGCAATAGCAATTACAAGCAGCATCTGATTCTGGTCCACAAATCCCTGTAGCTTCGCAAACCCACATGTATTGAGGTTTACAAATACCATCTCGGCCTCCGCCCCCATTTACTTGTTTTAACTGATCTCTAGAAATTTTTTTGAAATTTTTCATGGTTTTAATTTTAGTTTAAGCCCAAATATAACAACTATTCCCCAATTAGAGATTTAACATAATAAAATAACTGTATATTTTATTTGGATTAATAATTATGTTATAAAAATACTTTTTCATCAAAAAATTAAACTTTCGAGAAGGGGTTTAGTGGGAAGGGTTCAAACTTTCGACAAACCAAAGCAGTCTGAAATACTACTGCCCTATTCCATAAGAAATTTGCTTTTGTCAATTATTTTCACTATCTTGTAACATGAAAAAAATTGAAAATCAAGGGAGTATAACGCATGCCGGTAGAATGAACGAACGTACAAGAGCGCTTGAAGTTCTTGAAAAAGCCAAGCAAACACAAGGTAAAATCACCTTTCTAAGGCAGGGAGCCGGAAGAAACTTTAAGCCAAAAAACGAGGAGTCATAAATTATCTTCAAAGTGTAGTATCTTTACTCCACGGAAAACATAGAAGAGCTAAAAGCGAAAATTCTAAAGAAAGTAAAAGAAGATCATAAAGTAAATGGCGGATCTAACGGGACGGATATAAATGAACTGAATAAAGTAATAAATTTACAAATTCCCGAAAGAAATAAACTATTTGAAAAAATGATAGCTGAGAAAAAGCTTGCCTATCTTGATCCGCTAAATGCCCGTAGAATTACCCTACCAAAATAAATCCCCTGCACTAACAGGGGTTATTTTAATCACGAAGTTTAGGTTTAAGAATTTTATTTTTTAGTTTTTGAAGTCTTATTCCCGAAAATATATCCCAAAGTTAATGTTACAATTGGTGTTATAATACTCCAAATCTTTACTACATTGTCAATGTCGTTATTATTATTATAAACTATATACGTAAGCCAACTTCCAATTATTAATAGTAAAAATATTAAGAACCCTGAGATATTTAGAGCAGTTAATTCTTTGCCCCCAAAAATAAATCCAAGCCAACCCAGATCTTTGTCCTTACAGTCTAATTCATGCTTATGCTTTTTATCAAGCACTTCAAGATCGTGTTGGTTAGTTTGAGTTAATATGATTTGTTCATGACTTTGAACCTGTTTGCTCATTTTAAGTTCGTGTGCAGGATTAACGTAACCATTCTGGTCTTGAATCACATATCCATTGTTATTTTCTGCCATAACTATTTATTTTGCAACCAAGTATAATGAAATACAATTTCTTCAGAATCTGTTAATTCTTGTTTTTCATTTATATCATAACTGTATTTAAAACTAAATTTCAAATAAATATTTTTCCCATCAAAATAAGCTAAATGAAGAGGTTTTTTTGTGCTGGTTGTATTATCGTGCCGTTTAGGAGTGAGAATTTTAACTTCAAATACATTTTCTTCATTTTTTAAAAGCTCATAAAGTGTTTGAGGTTCTTCTCCTAGTCCAATAAAATCAAATATAATCTTGAAATTCCTGGCCCCATCAAATAAACGAAAATATAGTGGATCCTTAAAATTGGTAACTACGGATCCACTTGCAAGGACCTCAAACTTATCAGTTTCTATCTTTATATTCATATTTTAATTTGTATAAAAATACGTTAATTCGATCAAAATCCAAATATTGAAATTATCAAGAGGAAGGAAGTCTAAAAAATAAGTATCCAATAACTTAAAATCTGACACCTTTTTATTTTAGTTGCAGAATTATCTTTCATCATGTATTGAATAAAATTCTACAGCTCTATCACATAGCATTGAAAGAACATTTCACTTCAAAAAGCTGTTTTTTCTTATCATACTGAAATTCAATTATCATTGTATTTTTAGAAGGATAGGTTGCTTCCTTGATGGTGCCTCGTAATTTCACGAAACAAAATTGTTGCAATTTTGAACAACAATAAAACAAATGATCATACAATTTGCAACAATTTAAATTTTATGAGATTTGGTAATAGTTTGAATGATGTATTTTACCTGACCTGAGAAAAAATATAAAAATCCCCGGATCTCTCCGAAGATAAAAACTAATAACCATGAAATTAAACATGAGCTTTATTTTTAAACCTTATGATTTTTCATTGTAAAGAATTCCGACTTCTGTTTTATATACGACAAAGTAACCAACATGGTTTGTCATGCATCATTAAAATTAAAAAAACCTCCAGTATTGGAGGTTGAATACATGAAATCCGAAATATAAATTAATCGAACATTTAAATATATGAAAACAAAACCTTCATAAAAAAGATTGTGGTACTAAAAGCTATAAATTAATTTAGTATTAAATAAAAATATTGCGGGAAAACCTTTTAATACTACTAATATCAAGTTTAATTTTATCACTAATAATAGAAATATGTACTTTTCTTATAATACACATTAGAATTGTCAAAACTATGTTTCTGAATTTGAGATGCTAAAAAATACCTCCCGAGAAACTGGAAGGTAAAGTGAAAAATGAATTATAAGTTTAAATGATGTGGTGTTAAATAAAAATTCTCTTAAAAACTTAGAATATCATTAACAACGCATATGCCAATTACATCACTATTTGATGAGATAGTTACTTTTGTGGTACTTTTTTTCACAAACCCCCTTAAATATACGGCGACATTGTAGTATTAACTCTACGGAAAACCGTAATTACATTATATTACCTTTTTTTATATTAGCCATGTAATATAAAATTTAATAACATGTATTTTCCCATTTTAACAGCAAAGCAAAACGAGGTTTTTGCATTAAGCGAATTACCAGACACTGCATTCAGTAATACAATTCCAATTCTTATCCCGCCAAATAGTAAGAACTTGATAACACAAATTACAAAATTGGTTGATAAAAATATATACTTTATTTTAGCTATAAACCCTCAAAAATCTTCATATCCTAAAATGAATGTAATTCAACATAAATTCATCCAGGGTGTATTAAAAGATTACAAGAATTACTCTATTGCGTTTATTTTAGACGACAAAACATCCGAATATGATATTTCTGATTTCTTCGCCTCAAATCCTAAATTAGAAAAGTCATTGATGCATTTTGGTAAATTTAGCGATAGAGAATTTTTAAGAAAAAACCCAAAATCAAAATACAATATTTATCTAAAAAATAAAGTAGATCAAACATACATAAATGATACAGCTAATGGTGAAATTATTTTAATTGAGGATGGATTTAAAAAACAAGATAGAAATACAGATTATCCTGCAGATTCTAAGTTTTCAGATTTAATATTCAAATATGAAAATGATGGAATATTTGGCTTTGGTGACTTTACAATAGTTGGTAAAGAAGTTTCAGATACAGGAGGGTCTCCTTTCGCTATCGCTTTACATTTGTCACAAATAAAAAATCCGAATTTTGACATTTATCATTTTGTATCGGATGATGCTGAAGACAGAAAGAACCAAGCCGGAAAATTCACTCAGGCACTAAATAAATTAATTAAGCATATAGATGCAAATCCAATGCATGAGGGATCCGGAATAAAAGATTTTAGAGACAGACATACTGATGGACACTATCCAGGCTTAGGAATATGTAAAAGAATGTCAATAAAAAATCATATCGAGCAAGTAAACAATGAATTATCTATTATATAGCATTATTCTTTTATATTTATAAAAATCCCCCACTACACGGTGAGGGATTTTTTATTACAGTTCTAAGTAGATAGAATATGTACTTTTTCAATATTTTTTATAATTGTCTCACACTTTTTTTTGCTATACGAAGATTTTATAGTCATGCATTTAAGACTTGCGGGCAAATTGTCTATTAGATCCAAATGTTCATTCCTTAACACTCTTTTCTTTAAATATGATAGAGTTAATTTGTACGCATCCAGAATATCTATCTTTAAAAATAAATCAAAACAATAATCAAATATTTTAGTATTTGGCATAACTGGAATCAATCCGAAGACATCTTTTATTACACTTATATATTCTTTTTGCCTTAAAGAAAAAAATAGTGCTTTATGTGTTATATTATCAATGTTCGATAAGGCGTTTTTGTATTGGAACAATTTATTTTTTTCGTCTAGAATAAAAATACCTACATTTTCTGGAATTATTTTTTCAACATTTCGAATGTGCTTTTCGCTAATAACAACATTTAAGTATTCAAAAAATGTCATGTAGTCTTGAATTTGCGAACCAAGCCTACCTGTGGTGTCAATCTCCGATTTAATCTCATATACTGTGGAAGCTCCATTAAAGACGGCTAAATCTGCTTTTGAATTTCCTATATTGAATTCGGGTATAGTAGTACAATCATTGATCTTATGATTTTTTAGAATCAGTTCTTTAAATACTATGTTTTTAAAAACATATTCATTCTTATATTTTTTTAGTAAAATTCTATAGAACTCCGAATATGCTTCTGTTAGAGTAAAGCTATCCACATCAGAATAAAAGCTCTTAAATGTTTCAACTACATAATTTATTCGCTCTTCATCATTATTTGCTAATGAATCAAAAATTGGCGCGGAAAATAACCTTGATATATTAATGTAATCAGATTTGGAAAGTTTTGATTTAATTCTCATATTTCTTAATCTCGGAACAAATATACATTTATTTACAAAAAGCAGTATTATGGTTTCCCGTAATGTTATTTCGCAAAGAACAAATCAGCTTCCGCTTTTCTTCTTCGGATCAAACCATTTAAAGTTTTTCCGCCAGCGGTAATATATTTCGTGGTGAACCAATTTCTGATCTCAGACTCTCCTGCTTTTTTATTGACTAAAGAAAACAGACCATCTGATCCTCCGGTATTGTAAGTATGCGATACAAGCGCATCAAATTGATTTTGGGTAAGCCCCACTTTGATTTTATTGTACACTATTTTTTCATACGTGGGTAAAACAGATGAAAACAGTTCTGCTCCTTTTTCTTTGCTGATGGCAGGATCTGTCATGGTTACTTTCTTGCCACCCGGATAATAGGTATTTCCGTATCCTATGGTGGGAATTCTTGCAGAATCAAGGTAAGGTTTGGAACTGAACCCTTCAAATGATAGAATCAGGTTGATTCCTTTTTGTGATGTTTTCATTTCTTAAAATATTTATAGGTAAAAAAGAGGAGTATTAAAGTGATTCCCAAGATGGTAATGAAAATCCAGGCTGCAATTTCAAATCCACTCACGGTTACTTTTTTGGTTTCTTCAGAGACTTTCGAAGCTACTTCTTTGACGGCTTCTTTTGAAATTACTTTCTGAGCTGAATCCTGAATACTATTTGTAAATACTGATTTTTTAATTTCTGATTTTTTACGATCAGACTTTGTATAACGGGTATTGATTGTGTATTCTGCATTTCCCATGATGGAAATACTTTGAACAGTATCACTTCCTATAACATGATAAACAAAGGGATTGGAGGTATCAGATTTTCCTGTAATCAAGAGGTCTCCGGATATTTCGTTTTTCTTTTCCTGTACTAAGGTATCAGCAAATTCATTTTGAATTGATGTTGAGTGGTGTACACTCAGAGAATCCGTTTTTACTTTTTCCGTTTCTTTTCTCTCTTCTTTATAAGTGGTTGTTATTTTCTGCTTACTTCGGCAGCCCAATAAGAGGCTGCTCAATAGGAGTAATAATAGAATATTCGTTTTCATCGGTTTTATTTTTAAAATTGAATGAGTTTACATCACCAGTTCTTATGTAAATATTTTATCTTCTTTCACATATTCTTTTTTGATACTTTCTAATAGCATGTCTAAGCTTACTTTGTAACCCGATTCTTTTGATGCAATTGTTTTTAAACTTACATCCTGTATGATGTTCATAATATTAGAGCCGGTGAGTTCGTATCGTTTGGCAATTTGTTCCAGATTGATGTCTTCAAGCTGTAATTGTTTGGGTAAATTTTGCTGCCAGATACGCAGACGCTCTTCATGCTTTGGATTATTAAATTGTATGCAGCTATGAAAGCGTCGCGTAAAGGCTTTATCCATATTATTTTTAAAGTTGGATGCCAGAATAATAAGCCCTGAAAATGTTTCAATCCGCTGCAGCAGATAAGAAACTTCCTGATTGGCATATTTGTCATGAGCATCTTTTACAGAGGTTCGTTTTCCGAAAATAGCATCTGCCTCATCAAAAAATAAAATCCAGTTTTTATTTTCTGCTTTGTCGAATAATTTCGACAACTGCTTTTCTGTTTCTCCGATATATTTTGAGACCAGCATGGAAACATCCACTCTGAATATAGGTCGTTTGGTATATTTCCCTAAAAGGCTGGCTGCAAGAGTTTTCCCGGTTCCCGGTTCTCCATAAAATAACACCCGGAAACCAGGCTTAAGTTTTTTCTGCATGTCCCAGTCTTCCATAAGAATCCGACTGCTGTTATTCCAGGTTGCAATACTCTGAAGCTCATCTAATGTGTTTTTAGGAAGTATCAAATCTGTCCAGGATCGACCCGTGTGCAGCTGTTCTGCCGGAAAATCATTACTCATTTTCGGCAATACTTCTAATCCAAAAATTATTGTATTAAAAGCTTCGTAGTGGATGCTTATCAGGCTGTTCGTTGGGGCATACTCATAAGCTGAATCTGAAAAAACAATGAGTTCTTCTTTTATCAAAACCGAATCTGGACTCAAATAATCCAGCGCTTTCAATCGTTCTGAAATATTATCTCCACCCAGAATATATTGTACCGCCTGAACTGTAGGATAAAAGAGCCTGCCATTATCATTGGTTGAACAAAAGTCAAACAGCATTGTATTGGGGAACTCCAGATAAATGCGTTTCAGCAATGATGGATCCAATCGTGGTAATAAAGCCATCAGAAGAATAACAACTTCCTGATGGGCAAGCTCTTTCCCTGAAATATAGTCGCCTAATTGAAAGCCTTCATGGTCATTAGGTTTAAACTCAGGTGCTCCTATAGTAAAATCTTCTGAAGAATTATTGATACGCCATGTAATCACCTGTTCTAAATGAGTAAATAATTTTTGTATTTGTTTAGGCTCCATTGTTTTTTAGTCTTTTATATTTTTAAAAGCATCCTTTAATAGGCTGCTGAAAAGAAAACCTCAACCGAAAAGCAGCTCACATTAGAGAGTCTTACCCAAACTGCCACAGCGGTTCTTTGTGGAAAGTTTCTCACTCATTGGAATTCCTACTTTTTAAAGAATTAATCCTACGCCTGAAAGAAAATTTTAGATGGGGTAATCTATCATTCTGCTTCATGGATGAGATTCTTATGATCGCTCATTAGAAAATTCCAATATTTCAGACGCAAAAGGCTTCCCATTATTGAGGATCTTACTCGATTGAGGGGATGTTTGTATGTTGATAAAATAGCGTGTACTCCATCTTTAATTAAAGAGGTTTCCACTCTATTCTGAGATTTGCTTTAATAAACCTCAACCGAAAAGCAGCTCACATTAGAGAGTCTTACCCAAACTGCCGGAGCCGTTCTTGGTGGAAAGTTTCTCACTCATTGGAATTCCTACTTTTTAAAGAATTAATCCTACGTCTGAAAGAAAATTTTAGATGGGGTAATCTATCATTCTGCTTCATGGAGGAGATTCTTATGATTGCTCATTAGAAAATTCCAATATTTCAGACGCAAAAGGCTTCCCATTATTGAGGATCTTACTCGATTGAGGGGATGTATTAATCAATAATATAATTGATCACATCAGTATCGTCTCGTCCTAAAATAATTTTTATATTAACTGGAGCCGATCTGTATTTTTTTCCATTCACATTAATTTCCAAAAGCACTTGAATAAGAGAAAATGGTTTTCTATGATGAACTGAATATCTAAATGAACCAGGTCTGTTGAAGGTGCCTGATGGATAAAATTCTTTTAAACTTGCATTGGGTCTGAAATAGTTAATAGGATTAATATCGATCACCATTTCATTAGACGTTACAGGATATTCGGACTGTCTACCCAAAGATTTTGCATCTAATGGGCGTTCCTTGAAATAGCCAGACTCTTTTAAATGACCACTTTGAAGCCTTTTTTTCTGCTTGTATCGTTTGATGATAATCTGAGGCTGGTATTTATCAATATCTAAGTCGTTTGATAATTTTATATTGAGTAATTTATATTTTATATTACTACTTAAAACATGCTTATATTTATCTATCTTCGGTACTCCTGACCCATCATCTTCAATGTTTATATGTCCTCTTCCTGATTTCTGGATATTTTCAGCTACATAGAAGTGATAGTCTTTTCCTTTCCAGTTTCCTGATGCCTTTACCTCCAGTCCGAAATTAAACTCATTTAAATGAACATAATTATCTATGAATTGGCCAAATTGACTTTGTGTTGGATATTTACCGGTTTCAAAATAGGTTTTCAACTCCTCTCTTTGGGTAAATTTATTGTTTTCTTCCATGATTATTTTAATTTTCTTTAGTGCTTATGTTCTTCGTGTAACTGGCTTTCTGGATTCAATTATCATCTAGTATTTACAGGGCAAAATTCCTCTTTTTTTTGGTCTAATAAAAGTTTTTTGATATCTCTACCCTGTAGTTACAGTAACTCTTATTTTTATAATAATCAGATGATTACATGCTCAATTTCAAAAACTCACGCTTCACTATTTCCAACAAAAATTTTGTTTTCCGCTTGCACGAAATGTGTTATTTATTCTTAAAAAAAATAGATCTGATTAGCCTTTATTCTGCTTCCTGGGTGAATTCCTGATTTTTGCACATCAGAACGTTTCAAGATTTCAGGGATAAAAGGCTTTCTATTATTGAAAATTTGTATTCGATTGAGAGTATATTTTAGTAATGGGTAATGGAGTTGATCACATCTTCCCGTCCTGCGATCCTACATCATTTTATAGCAATAGGACACGGTTTGTTATTTTGTTACCTAATAGCAGTTGCTATTGGTGTTATGATTTACAGGTCAAAATTAATCACTTTTTTATTCTTATCAAAGTTTTTTGCCCCTTCTGTCCTGTAGTTGCAGTACCTCTTATTTTTCTATTAATCAAATAATTCGGTACTTGGTTTTAAAGTTTTCACCCTCTTTATTTTTTCTAATACAGTCCGGTGAATTTTTAAAATGTTGATTCTTCTTCAAATATTTGTATGTTGATTATTTTCCAATGGCAGCATAATTACATTCGATTCTTATATTTCTGATTTCCTTTGCCCGATCGCCCCCAAAAATATCCTGATTATTTTGTCCCGCCTGTAAGTAAGCCGTCATTAAAAGAGCGTTCTTATCTGCATCGTAGACCTTACATTCTATGGATTGGCTGATTTCACGAAGGTCTGCTTTATAACTAAATGCCAGATAATCTGATATGTCGTAATGATCAGTAACAATGTTTTTGGAGGTGTACATATGCCCCCAATAGGTTGCTTGGACCATATATTGAATGGAAGCTTGTGTTTTATTAACAAACTCAATAGCTGTGTTTACAATATTTATTCTTTGTCCAAAATTTTGTTTGAATATTCTCACGTACAGCCTTTTCCCTTCCGCTGTTCCAAATTCAAACCCATCAGGAATCGCAGGCAGATTATTTCCGAACAGTTTAGTTATCACAAAGGTTTCATCTATATTGCAGTTCAAAAAATAATATTCGGTTTCTTCTAATCCTTCTGCCGGAAATTCTTTTGCTTTAATGGTATAGGGTGAGCTGCCAAATAAGTATCGTTTTTCCTCTCCACGGTATTCTCTTATGGTGATCATCTGATCTTCCTCATCCTTTGAACCTACGGCTGCTATAAATTTTTTATCTCCAATATTAATTCCAGAATAGAAAATATTGGCGTTATCTATACTTTGCAAACTATTGGCAATGATTACCGCTTCTTTATTACTCAGGTTATCACCCTTATGTTTTAAAGAATCTATCAAATCTGAAAATTGATTTTGTGTCGGATATTTTCCTGTTTCAAAATAGGTTTTTAGCTTGTCTCTCGTAGTTAAATTATCTTTTTCCATATTATTTTAATATTTTTTTACGGCTTATATTATGATCATATTGTTTTGGGATTCTATTACTATTGAAGATGTAAAGTCCGGACTTTATCTTTTATTTATTTCTGTAACCGCTTTTCGAGCTTTCCGTTCTGTAGTTGTGATAATCCTTATTTTTTCAGAAATAGTGTACAATTTTAAGGTGTTGATTCTTGTCCAAATGTCTTCAGCCTGATTATTTTTCATTTTTAGAATAATTACATTCGATTCTTATATTTCTGATTTGCTTTATTTCGCCCCCGCTAACACTTTGATTGCTTTGCCCCGCCTCGAAATAGGCTGTTGTTAAAAGTTTGTTATGATCTGCATCATAGACTTTACATTCTATGGACTGATTAATTCCCTGAAGGTCTGCTCTGAGATATAGATACAAAGAATCCCATGCATCATAATGATCGGTAACAATATCTTTATCAGTATATTCACTGCTCCAGTAATTTCCTTGTAGGGTGTATTGAACAGGTACCTGAGTTTTATTAATAAACTTAATATTTGTGTTGACAACATTTAATTTCTGCCCTGCATCTACCCCGCTTATATGTACATTTCCCCTTTTCCCCTTCAGCGTTCCAAACACAAACCCTTCAGGAATCTTAGGTAATGTATTACCAAACAACCGGTTAACTGCGTAATCATCTATTTGTATCATCATAGAATAGTATTCAGTCCCCACTAACCCTTCTGTTGGGAGTTCTTTTGCTTTAATGACATATGGTCCATTCCCAAATAAGTAGTATTTTTTATCATTGTAAGGATTATCATCTATTGTAATCACCTGATCTTCTTTATCTGCTGAACTTATAGTGAACAGAAATTTTTTACCTTGAATATTATATGCATAATAAGCTATACTTGCATTATTCATCAATACCCCATTCAAACCATTGGCAATGATTACCGCCTCTTTATTAGTAAGAATATCTCCTTTAAGTTTCAAAGAATCTATCAAATCCGAAAATTGATTTTGTGTCGGATATTTACCTGTTTCAAAATAGGTTTTTAGCTTGTCTCTCGTAGTTAAATTATCTTTTTCCATACTATTTTAATATTTTTTACAGCATATGTTATAGACATATTGCTTTTTGGGTCCAATTATTATTTATGATGTAAAGTCCGGACTTTATCTTTTATTTATTGCTGTAACCGCTTTTCGAGCTTTCCGTTCTGTAGTTGTGATAATCCTTATTTTTTCAGAAATAGTGTACAATTTTAAGGTGTTGATTCTTGTCCAAATGTCTTCAGCCTGATTATTTTTCATTTTTAGAATAATTACATTCGATTCTTATATTTCTGAGTCCTTCCATTAGTTGCTCTCCACCCCAATAATCACTACTTGACCCTGCATGTAATAAAGTTGTTGCTAAAAGGTTATTGTTATCTGCATTATAGACCTCACAGTTTATAGATTTATTACTTGCCTGAAGATCTGCATTATAATAAAAAGATAGATAATCTGATATATCATAATGATCGGTAATAGTGTCTTCAGTCCTAAATCTGTCATTCCAGCTGCCTGTCGTTATTCTATATTGGATAGGTATTTCTGTGTTATTAATAAACTTAACAATTGTGTTTACGACCATTATTTTCTTTCCAAATTTCTGTTTGGAAATTTGTATGGGCATCCTTTTACCATCCAGTATTCCGAGCTCAAAACCATCAGGAATTGTATTCAGATTATTTCCGAAGAGCCTATTAATGGTATAGGTCTGGTTGAATTGATAACCCAGACTATAATATTCGGTTTCTTTCAATTCTCCTCCTGAAAATTCTTTTGCTTTAATGGTGTAAGGTGCACTGCCTAATAAGAATTGCTTTACCACGACATTGTCAGTTTCTTTTATTGTAATCACCTGATCATCCTCATCCTGTGAGCTTATAACAATTGGAAATTTTAAATTTCCGACATAATTTGTATTATAATAAATAAATGCATTATCAATTCTTGCCAAGCTATTGGCAAGAATTGCCATTTCTCTATTGGTCAGTACATCTTCTTTATGTTTCAAGGAATCTATCAAATCTGAAAATTGACCTTGTGTCGGATGTTTACCTGTTTCAAAATAGGTTTTTAATTTGTCTCTGTTGGTTACTTTATTTTCTTCCATAATTCTTTACTGCTTATCTTATCAGCATACACTGCTCTCTGGATTATTATTGATAATTTAAAGTGTGAAATTGTTTTTTTTGATTTTCCGGTTCTGTAATGGCAGCTTTTGAAGTTTTCAAAATATTGATGCTATCAAGCATTTCAGCCTTACTTTTCTAACGTTCCGTAATCACATTCAATTCTTATATTTCTGATTTTATATACCTGATCACCTGCCCAAACACTATTATTATTTTGTCCTGCATCTAACTGGCAAGCCATTAAAAGGCTATCATTATCTGTATTATAGATCTTACATACTATAGACCTGTCACTTTCTGTAAGATCAGCATTATAGTAGATAGCCAATTCATCCCATACATCATAATGATCGGTAACAATGTCTTCACTTCTGTATCTGTCCCTCCAATTAACGGTAGATGTTCTATATTGAATAGGGATCCCTGTTTTATTAATAAACTTAATGCTTGTATTGACAATGTTTATTTCCCGTCCAAAATCCTGTTTGCTTACTTCCAGGTAAAGCCATTGCTCATCCCCGTCCAAAGTTCCAAATTCAAACCCATCAGGAATTGTAGGCAGATTATTTCCAAACATTCTCGATATTGAGTATTTTACTTGTATATCAGAATTCAATACAAAATATTCATATTTCCCAAGTCCTTTTGCTGAAAATTCCTTTGCTATAACAGAATATGGAGCACTACCAAAGAAGTATCTTTTTCCTTCCTGAAATCTATAGCTGCCTGCTTCCCCTAAAATAATTACCTGATCTTCTCTGTCTTGCGAACTTATAACTATCGGAAATTTCTGGTCTTTAATATCACCTGACAAGTTGTACGAAATGAATCCGTTTTTAATGGATGCCAAGTTATTGGCCAGGGTGACCATTTCATCATTGGTCAGGATATCTTGTTTATGCTTTAAGGAATCTATCAAATCCGAAAATTGACCTTGTGTCGGATGTTTACCTGTTTCAAAATAGGTTTTTAGCTTGTCTCTTGTGGTTAATGTATTTTCTTCCATAATTCTTTACTACTTATCTTATTAGCATACACTGCTCCTTGGATTATTTTTGATGATTTAAAGTTTGAAATCGATTTTTTTGTGAAAGTTTTTGAACTCCTCTATTCTGTAGTTGCAGTACCCTTATTTTCCAGAACCGGATGATTGGTTACTTTATTTCTGAGTTCAAAATTCATCTTTTTTTTATTATTATGAAAGTTTTGGAACCTCCGTATTCTGTAGTTGCAGTAACCTTACTTCAGACGATTTAGAAACAGTTAAGGTTTTGTCAGTTTGAATATTTTGGGACTAATAACGGTGTGTAAAAAGAGATCAACCAGGGTATGTTGATCATGGAAAAAGGCTTAGATTATAAAATCCAAGCCTTTTTATTTTAACGTATTCTAGTGAGATCATTTTGTCTTCGCAGAGCTGATGATCAATTTAATTTAAAAAAGAAATAGACTACTGCTGCCCATTCTTTTCTAACGCCTCTGGCATAGCCAATAGTACTATGACTGCTGTTTTCTACGGTTCCATCATCTTTGATGTAGCCAATGGTGGAATGGCTGCTGTTTTCTACTGTACCATTGCTTTTTACGTACCCAACCGTAGAACGGCTGCTGTTTTCTATCGTACCGTCATTTTTGATATAGCCAATAGTGCTGTGGCTTTTGTTTTCAATAGTGCCGTCACCTTTAATGTAGCCCACTGTTGAATGGCTGCTGTTTTCTATGGTTCCGTCACTTTTGATATAGCCAGTGGTACTGTGGCTTCCGGATTCTATGGTTTGGGCGCTTACAGAAAGACCGAATAGCAGGGAACAAAAGAATAGTGTTTTTTTCATAATCAATATTTTAATGAGTTATTAATTTGGGTTATTTGATGTATTCAAAAGTATTGATTATTCTTTTATATTGGATAATTAAAATAAAACTGTCATTTATATTTGCGGAAAAGTGAGTTTTATTAAAAGAAAAAGCGAAACTTCTAATTGAAGTTTCGCTTTTTACTTTTTTGAAAATTTTATTTACTTTTATTAGAAAGACGCAAACTTTCAAATTTGGCAATAAAATTCTCCCAAGTCCAACCCGGAAAAATTTTTGGCATCTCTGTTTTAAAAACTTCCGTTTCTACCGAGCCAATACCTTCGCCATCCATATAGTATAATAAAACAATTTGCCAATGATTAAATACACGAGCCTCAAATGCCATTTGGGTATAACCATTATAATCTAAATCCAAATTATTCAATTCGTAGTTACTTACACTCATATAATAGAGCGACTTGTATATAATATCCGGTTTTATAATAAACCCCACATAGGTTTCTGGTGATGGATAATCAAGTGGACGAAAATATTTAAGTTCTTCCTCATCTCCCTCTCCATATATACCATTATCTTCTGCAAACAAATACTTAGTTTCAGCTAATCTTATATAACCGCCTATATTTCCATTTTTCGCTTTTTTCCAGCTTTTTTGCCAACCGTTATTCCGTTTTCTGTAAAATTCTTCTATACCTTTGTGCACAGCGTCTAATCTTGTAAGCTCTGGCAAATCCATTTCAAGGCGTAAATTACCATCACTATCTACTTCTTCAATTGTTTTAAAGTCTTCTTCCGCTTCCAAAAGCGAATCATACAAAAAATCACCAAAATATTCTAACATTAATTCTTATTTTAAGGTTACATTGTTTGCTTCTTGTAATATTTTCAAATCTCTTTTCAGTTCTCTACTCGCATTTGGTATCTGTTCTAAAATTTGATTATAATTATTCAATTTTCCTGCATCTTGTACTTTTTTTGCTACATCAATTATCAATTGAGCATTTTCTTCCAATAGTACTTTTGTGTTAGCAACTATATCTTTTGCAGACGAATGCAATATACTAACTTTTTCTCTCTTAAATTTATTAATTTGATAATTTTTAATATCAAAATCAACAGGATTTAATACTGATTTATTTACTACAAATTTTTCGTCCTTAACATATTTATCACCCTCTTTTTTAAGATAACTAGATTGTAATGTCAAACCTTTTGGCACATGCTGTTCTGCTTTTCGGATTCTACGAACTTTATCTTTATCTTCATCACTTTCAAAACCTGCTCGCTCTAATTCATTATCATTTACTTCCGGTATAGACTGACCATATTTTACAAATAAAGTATAATCAACTATAGCTCCACTTAGAACGGCAATTTTAATAGGCTCTTCTGCAGTACGTAAATGGTTTTTATTTCCATCTTGTGATAATGGAGTTAAGTTTACCAAAATACCTTCACCATGTATATGTTCATTAAGTAAATGTCCTCTTACATAATAACTTCCGTTACCATTCATTCTATAAGATAAATCTTTATATATATCATTTGTTTCTTTAGGTTCTGACCCGTTAACTCCTTTTCGAGTCAGTATTTTTGCACGCATAGATGTACCCAAAGCACCACCAGTTGTAGATTTTGATGAATGTATGATTTCTGACTCAGGGAGACCTCCTTGCTTGTCTATACCAAACAATATTGCAACAAATTTTGATAAGGCTTTGGTCATACTCGAAATATCAGCTTTTTTCTTTTTCTCTTTTTCTTTCTCACCATTAGTTTCATCAGTTTTTCTTGTATCTATGTCTTTAGCAATTTTTATAGCATTCTTTTTGGCTTTTTCGATTCGCTCATCATTGCTTCCTATTTCTATACCAGCAATAAAATCACTAAATTTCTTTGGAGTACTTGCTACAATTAATTCCGTTCTACCACCTTTACTATCAAAGTATAAAGTGTGCTGATGCTTGTCATCTGCTTCAAAAGAAACCAACACATCATCCCAAGTTTTCGTATCGTCATTTTCAATACGCTTCTGCGTCTCTTTATCTTTCTTCCCAATTCCAATCTTCCCAAGCAAACCTTTAGCCTTATTTTTCACAAAAGTCCAGAACTTCGTAATCGCCTTCACAATACGCTCTCGTATTTTTCGAATCACGCCAACCACTTTATCTGCCAATCCTCCAATACCTAATAATGAAGCTAAAAAGCCAATTAATACAGGGATTGCTCTGCCTAATGCATTTTCTATTGATTTGGCTACTGCGCCTACATTTCCGCTGGCAATTGCTTTTATACTATCTGTAAAGGCTTTTACCAGTTCCATAATTTGTGCTGCCCGCTGGATGAAGAATTTCACCACATCTATAATGGCCATTGCCGCTTTTATAAATGCTCCTACCGGAGTCAATAATCCCATAATCCATTTAATACCCGCCTGAATTACCTGCGTTTGAACGATATCCATTATGGTATCCATTATTGTTTCTTTTAGGTCAGCAAATTGGTCTTTCAAATGCTCCCAAAGTCCGGCAACACCGTCTTTACGAACAATCTGCACCATTTCGAAACCGGTTTCCAGAACTCTCATTACGGGCTCTCCTACAACTTTAGAACCGATCGCTCTAATACCATCCCATGTTAAACCAAGCACCTGCGTGGTAATAGAGAATATTCCTTTTAAAGAAAATACATCTTCCGGCATCTTTAAAGAAATACCTTTCATAGCTCCGGTCAGCCATCCGAAGAAACCTGTTTTAAGGTGTGTCCAGATATTGGCTCCGAAATTGGTAAATCCTTGCGAAACTCCGGCAATAAGATTTTTGAAAAACCCTATCGGATCCATGATAATAGCCTGAATGGCGCTGATAACACCGGATAGTAAATTGGTAAGCGTATTTTTAATTTCAATAATAACAGCAAATACACTGGTTTTAAGTACATCAAGAGCTTGATTAACCCATCCACTGTTTTGTGTTTTTAAATCTGCAATTCTGTTATCAATACTTGTAATATTATCTGCATATTTTTTAGCCAATACATCAATTAATGCATCTTTTTTACTGTTTACACTTTCTTCCAATGCATTGAATTTACTTTGAATTTCTGCAATGGCATCTTTTCCAATTTTTCTTAAACTTGGTGATAAACTGTTGACATAAGTCTGTACATCTTTTTTACCTTTAGCAATTCTGGTTTTGGCTGCATTAAGCTGAGTGGTAACATGGGTTGCAATTTGGTCAATAAATTTATCCATGACTTTAATGTACAAGTCCTTACCACTGTCAAAAAATTTGTTGACCTCTTTAGGTAAGCCTGTAGCTTTGTCCCATAACCACTTACCAGCTGCAACCAAAGCGCCATATTTTGCATAGGCATCTCCATAACGTTTCTTCTTATAAGCCTTCATTTCTTTATCGACATGAGCTTCAAATGCTTTTTTAGCTTCTTTGCTGCCATTATCAAATTTTTCTGCCACCGACTTATCCAGATTATTTAAAATACCGTCGACTTCAGTTTTGGAAGTAAGATAAATACCATTAATATGATCGGCTATTTCTTTTCGTTTTTGGCTGTCTTTGCCTGAGGTTTGTTTTTGTTCACCATGTACATTACCTAGTCCGCCTTTTCTCGCACCATGCATTCCACTAATATGATGCGCCGCTTGTGTCTGTGCATCATTACGGGTTTTAGACAGCTCTTTATTTTCGTTGGTTCTAAACTGTTGAGTGGCTTCAGCACTTTGGGCTTTGGCTTTATTCTTTTGGGCCAAAGCATCCGTAAATGTAGGCTCATTAGATTTTGCCAGCATCGTATCGGTAACTCCATTGGCTTTCATTTCGCTGTCGATACTTGCTGTCTGCTCCTTAATAGGCTGCTCTACGCTTGCAGCATTTCTTTTCACAGGCATCGCATTCGCTACATTGGGTGTTCCCGGAGCAGCACCTACATTTTGTGTCGGCATTTTTGCAACGGCACGAACAGGCTGTGCAGCCGTATTGGGTTGTGCAGCGGTTGCAGAAGCAATATCATTAGAGGCTACATTTTTCTCTTTTTTAACATCACCTACTGCCTTTTGATTGACTTCCTGTATATTGTTGTGTTTCTCAAATTCATCTGCCTGCTCTTCATTTGCAGGAAGCTTGATGCTGTGTATTTTTTCACTTAGCAAAGCTTTGAAATCTTCTTTCTTGAACAGCCCTGGTTTCTGTTCATCCATGGTGTTCACTTGACTTGCTTGTGCCATACTCTGACGTTCGTTGGCAGGTGATGGTGCGGCAGCTTGTGCATCATTTGTCGATTTGCTTGATGGTTCGTGTTGCTTCTGCAGCTTAGCTGTATTATTTATTTTTCCGCTTAATGCGGTAAACGCAGGATTACTGTTAGCATCTGCTGACGTGACAGCCTCGGTGTCCATCACTTCTGCTTTGTCAGAATTTACTTCTTGAGACTGATCTGCACTGGCAACGTTTGCTTTATTTGGCATCCCTTTTTTCTCTGAAGGTTTTACTGCCGGATTTGTTTCTTCAATTTTTTTACTTTGTTGATGAACCATAGCCTGCTCTTCCAACGTTTTTGAAGCGGTTCCGGATTTAATATCATTATAATTCTGTGACTGGCCGGTATTCAAGGTTGATACATATCCTTTTTCCATCTTCCGGGTCTCAGGATGATTGATATCTCCCGTTTCCGCCAAGCTCTCCTGATGCTTTTTATACATTATTTCAGCACCTTGATCGTAAATGGTCTTCGAGCTATGAACTGATGGTATAGCACCGTTCAGGTTCATTTTATTGCTATCCCGGTTTTCAAGCCCGGCATTAGCGACTGATGTTTCAGGGGTTTGTATTTGTGTATTAACAACTTCCACCAATGGCAGGGGTATAACTATAGGTTTTTTAGCCTTTTGGTTTTTATTTTGGTTTTGGTGGGCTTTATTGTCTTTTTCTACAGGTTTTGCTGCTTTCATTGACTTGGTTTTTAATTACATATTATTTTAAAAGGTATATAAAGCACAACTTATATTGTTGTGCTTTATACCTACCTGTTGAAGTGAAAAATCTGACCGGATATGGTAGATCTTTTTTAAAGAATTTGAGTAATTAGAAGTGGTTATTCAACTTGGCGATGAGAAACAGGTACTGCTGAGCCACTTATATTTTTTCTCTTGTTTATTTGAGTTTTCATGGTTTTTCAATTTCAAAATTCATTCTTTTTTGGGAGAATCAAATGCTTTTTAGCCGATAGATTCTGTAGTTGCAGTAAGGAATTTTCCCTGCTCAATTTTTCTACTGAACCATATCATCTTTTTTCTCTTCCTCTTCAGGTTGTCTGTTGGTCTTAATACCATATCTGTTTTCAATAAAAAGATTCACTGCTTTATCAATCCAGTTAGGCAGATTGGTAGTGATCATTTTGAGGAATTTATCATAGCCATATCCCAGTACAAATAATACTCCTGTTGAATACCATTTATCATGCAATTCGGCTCTATTCATCAAATAACTCATCGTAAATCCAACGATTACAACGATTAATAATGTGATAAAATGTTCCCACGGTTGCTTCTTCTCCTTATTCTGTATTGAGACCAGTACTCTTAATAACCCTCCTGAAAATGCTATTGCAGTTCCGATCAGAAGGGCTTTTATACTATCCAAATTCATTCTTTTGCTATATATTATTGATTAAAAATTTTTGTTTTTTACAATTTTCAGATGTATCATTATTCCTGATCCAGCATGTACATATCATCTAAAAATCTTTTGCTTTTTCGGATATTTCCAGTCTCATTCACATAGGCTAATTCGTCAATAAGATCACTAATATCTTTATGGGGCTTTTGCAGCTTTTCCTTATCTTTTTTCTTCTTTTTCTTTTCTTTTTTTTTCATGGTTTCTAAGTTTCTAAGTTGTATTGAATGAACAGTTGTTTTTTTACTCTTTTTAAATTGGTTTCTTTAATACCCTAAGGTCAGACGGTTTCTTTTTTCAGGTCTATGTTTTTACTAAACAATAGAACTTAAAAGCAAAAACCGTTTTTCACCTTAGTATTTTACTATCAACTTAAATTTGAGAAAGAGGTCAGGACAACCTTTTGATTCATTTGATCTAAGGGTAGTTATTGGGGCAGGATAATAACTTTGAATCCTTTTCTATCTATCATTTCAAGATCCAAAGAGTTCGCTCTAAAGGATTTTATTAATGAGATCCAGTGCAAAACGATATGAATACACTGGCTGAACTTTGTTTTCACTAACTTTGAAGAAGTATGTTATATATTGTTCTTTCGGACAGAAACAACATTTCTGTTAACTCAG
Source organism: Chryseobacterium sp. GW821-FHT04C04 (assembly GCF_059420365.1). NCBI lineage: Bacteria > Pseudomonadati > Bacteroidota > Flavobacteriia > Flavobacteriales > Weeksellaceae > Chryseobacterium > Chryseobacterium sp. GW821-FHT04C04. The sequence goes on from NZ_JBWKTO010000005.1 coordinate 82,440, forward strand.
TTACAATTACTTTCATCTGTTTATCTTGATTACGTCTTACATATTCAATGACAAAATCTTTTCTTTTCTCTACTAATTCTTTGCTACGTTTCATTTTTTTTTATGGTTAAAAGTTTTTTTTATGCTAAAAGTTTTTTTTGAATTAGACGAGTTTCATATTTCTTATATTTTACTGTTCCATTGAGGACATAAGAAACCTTAAAGGCATGGTTCAGGCCTTTAAACAGATGTCTAATTACATTATTTAATTTTGGTTTTTTAGAAAGTTGATACCAGGTATTTTCTAATAGAAAGGATACACCGGCTTCTTTCTTCTAACTTCTACTTCGTTGTAAATCATTCTAAGAACGCTTATTATGAATTGATTTTCTATAAGCGCACAGAGTCAGCATTTACTTCTTGTATTTGTTTATAAAGAGCGCAACATCCTATTTGTCTATATTAAATTATTCTCAAAAATAATTGAGCTTGTTTAACACACTTTATCTCCTCTTTAGGATGTATTAACAATCTTACTGATCACTATAATTAATCGATATTTTATAGGTTAACCAGTAATGTGAGTCTGCATTTTTAGTTTATTTCATATTTTCGAAAAACAAAGAGCCAACAGCAGCTTCATTTTTAAATTAACAAAACAATAAACACATTTTCCTCACTGATAAAACCGAACAAGATAAACGCACAAAAAACTCTTATTACTGTTATAAAAAATGCACTTTTTACACTTGTTTAGATTGAAAAGTTTTTTTTGTTTTAATTAGCGCATGATAAAACAAAATCTGACTACAAAACACATCAAGTATAAAAACCATTGTTTAACTTTTTGTTTACAGGGGTTTATATAATTCAAATAAGGATTTTAAATAGTAAAACAACATTCGATTATAAATATAATTTTGTATATTTGTACGGTTCTATCTGAACAGCGAAACAAATATACGAACATTGTTCGTTTTTCAAAACACAAAAGAGAATATTTTTCATATTTTTTTACAAATAAACTATAAACATATCAAAATGAACTATTTAGAATTCAAAGAAATCAGAAAGAAACTAAACATGAAGCAGGCTGATATTGCAAAATCTATAGGAGTAGGCACCAGAGCTGTTCAATATTGGGAAAAAGGCGAACGAAAAATACCGGAAACAACGGCTTATTTTATAACCAACTTACTATTGGAACAACAAAAGAAACTCAATAATGATGGTGCGTCTCCCGTTGTTTTTTCCGATTTAAAAATCATGAATGTTCCGCTTGCCAATCAATATGCACAAGCTGGCTATTTAAGCAGGTTTGCAGATGAAGAATATATAGAAAGCCTACCTACCATTCCTTTTACTGATGATGTAGAACACCGGGGTGAATACATGTGCTTTGAAGTGAAAGGAGACAGCATGGACAACGGATCGTACGAAAGCTATCTGGAAGGCGACATTATCTTATGCAGAAACATCAGACAGGATTACTGGATGAGTAAGCTGCATTATGATAAGTGGGATTTTGTAATCGTTCACAAAGAGAAAGGAATTCTGGTAAAAAGAATTATCAACCATGATGTTGAGAACGGTATTATCACGCTTCATTCTCTGAACGAATATTATGAAGATTTCGAGATCCATCTAAAAGATGTTGCAAAGCTCTTCAATATTATAAGTACCAGACGTAAGAATAACAGAAGATAACAGCCCGGGTGAATAAAATCCTCAATTTCTTGAGGATTTTATTGGGGTATTTTCAAATAAATATAATTGGATATTTTAACAAGTATATTTTGAAATACCCTTTATTCTACCTACCTCCGGAGAGACATCATAAATTACATTTGGATTATAATCCGGGAACCTTATCCATCCAATCCCATACTCATTAAATCCAACTGGATTATTATCATCGAGTTCCTCTAATTTTCCCGGAACTGCAGGAGTCATCCCATCACTCAAATAAATTAAACTACCAATTTGTGGAGTGAATGTATCCAATCTTATCTTTCTAGTCCACATACCTCCTGTCTTACAGATACTTTCTTGTATATCTATGGGGTTGCCAAACTTATTTGGTACACAACCAACATTAAAAAGATAAGGAGCTAACGGCTCATTCCACACTCCGGATTGAAAATCAACGACATCCGACCAATCTGAAATTCCACTTGGGGATGAACAATACTTTCTTATTCTTATGTATAATCGAGTATTATCATCAATCTTTCCATTTTTCATGTCAATATCTTCAAATTGGGTGTAAGCAGTATCACTAAAGCCCACCTTTGAGTAAATAATATCTGTAAAGCCAGAGTCTCTTGCGATCTGATATTCCAGAGTCGCAAGATTGCTAGTATCATCAACCCAGTAATTCATTACGATCTGTCCATATTTCAAAACTTTTATTTCATAGATCTTCGGAACATAGCAGGAAGAAGAAGAGGAACATCCATCAACCGTCAAAGAAAACTCCCTTCTGGCGACAATTCCATTTGCAACCAGTTTAGCTTCCATTTTGTAGGTACCCAGAGTCTGAATATCATCCTGAATCTCGCTGAGCTTTACTATACCACCCGTTGTAAGATATTGCTTTATATTATGTGTAGGTCCCGAAGGATCCAGATAAGTTACAGTAGCCTCTGTTATTGGCAATGAAGATTCATATCCTATTCTGAATGAAACATCACATTTTGCTGCTGCCATTATATTATGTTTTTATTGTTAATATTTTTTTATTAATATCTAAGGGGTGTTGAAATCATTAAGGATAGAACACCCCTTTATATTAGATACAGTATAAAGGATCTCTATATGAGAAAACCTTACATATTTTTCGTTTTTATAAGATTACTCTCAATACACTGTCACAGTGGTTGTATCGATACTAAATGCACCGCTCAGTGTATGCTTCGCCATAAGCTGGAATAAATAAGGACCAGCACTGATATCTTCAACTACCAAACCTGCCTCATTAGGATTAACAAGCCGCACATTCGGGCCTTTTAATTTGCTCCAGAAGTATTGAATTTCATTTGGTGGAGGTCCCTGAGCCGACCCTTTCAATCCAAATTTCCCTAATGTCAAAGAAAATCTCATACCTTTTTCTCCAGCATTAGCCTCGATATAAGGCTTCGTGACAGGACAGCAATTTACGCTATTAGAGAAGTCTATCTGGTTGATCACAATGTACCAATCTTTTATCGTAATGATTTGGGTACAATCACCGTTCCTCACCTTCACACTAATTGTTGGGATATTTTTAGGACTTAGGTTGGTATACATGTAACTCATCTTGTTTCCTACCAGAGCCTGAGGAGTAAACACCCCTGTACCCAGGAAATCCCAACTATAAGCATAATTTGCAAAATCCGGCCCGGAAACTTCAAGGTTTACTGTTGTTTGGGTAGGATTACCAGCTACATAATCAACAGATTTAGCAACAATGTTAACTGTTGGCGGTGGAATAATCTTAATTGTGCAATTGGTTGGTTTTCCGTTTACAGTAAAAGTAATTTCCTGCCCATATACCGTAGGTTTCACGGCATTTGGATTGAAGTAATAACTACCATTGCTGGAGGATACAACATCCTTAACACTATCAGTATCAGTCCCCACACGAGCTACTATAATTCCATTCGCCGGAGATACGTCAAAACGCAATTGGGCCGAATCTGGACAAGCAACACTTTGTGGCAATTTTAATTGAACCGGAGCATCATACCAAGCTCTTATTAATATCTCTTGCTTACATACACCACCGCTTACTCTCACTCCTATGACAGGGATATTGTTTGGATTCAGATTGGTGTATTTGTAACTTTTCTTACCATTTACAATATATTCCGGGGAGGAATACTGCCCATTACCCTGGAAATCCCATTCGTAACGATAGTGTTCAACGTAGTCTCCGGAAATATCAATGTTTATTGTTACATCTGTTGAACCATTAGCTGGATAATCAACAGTATAATTCCTGCTAACGTTAGGCGGTGGAACCACCTTAATACGGCAGTTAGTTGGCTGGCCATCTACCTTAAAGGTAATGTATTGCCCATACAAATTAGGATTCACACCATTTGGATTGAAGTAAAAATTCCCGTTGCTGAAGCCTATGACGTTATTCTGATTATCAATAGGATTAGTGCCAACATAAGCTACTATAGGACCACCGGCCGGAACTACTTCAGTAAAACGTATAGCATCATCTCCAGAACAAATAATATCAGTTGGTAAACTTAATCGAGCCGGAACTTTGTACCAATCTCTTATAACAATATCCTGAGAACACCCGTTACCACTCACATTCAACTTTATGATTGGAATATTTTTTGGATTAAGATCATATAACGTATAACTCACCTTTCCATCTGTATCCGGGTTGAGGGTAATCAACCCACCATCATCCCAGAAATCCCATTTGTAAATATAGTCTGTAAAACTTGTTCCGGAAATTTTAAAGTTGACGGTTGTTGCATTTGAACCTCCGGTTAGATCATCAACAGAAACAACATCTATTGTGACCTCCGGCTGCGGAACCACTTTAACACTGCAACTGGTTGGTTTTCCATTTACAGTAAAGGTAATTTCTTTCCCTTTCAACGCCGGGCTTATTGCTGCCGGATTAAAGAAGTATTGTCCATTGATTAATTCTACACCGCCGTTTAAAGTTTCATCCACATTCGCTTTTACCACTCCACCCACAGGAAGTACAGTAAAAGGTACAGCGCCGGCTTTAGAACAAATGACATTACTTGGCAGGCTTAATTTAACTTCCATTTTTGGTGTACAACAGATGTAAGGCAGTGAAAAGTCTGCGATAACTTTTGGATCTCTAACGGAATTATAAACGATTAAAAAGGTTCCTCCTTTTTCAACGCCATTTCTATGCTCCAGTCCCGGATTTTTTTCTACATAATCATTGAAATAAGCTCTTGAAAGATCTTTATTGCCCACCAGCTCTTCTAAAGACAGCGCCACAATATCAAACCCCAACTGCTCCTTATCCCGGATCTCCTCTATTTGTTCAAAAGCCTTTTGATAGTCCATTCCCTGATGGCCTTCTATATTGTAAAAAGAACTTTTATCTACACTGAAGTTTACAGGTCCTTCTATATTAGTGTCTAAAGGTAAGAACGCCAGATCATACCTTACATTCTCTGTAGATGACCGGTGATTGGTTTTATCAAAATTCCACGTTTTTAAAAATCCTTCTGTAACGTCATAGTAAAAAGGAATCGCTTTATTGCTTAGAGGATTTAATTTTTGCGATGAGGTGATTTTAATTTGTTTTTTATTACCCGAATACCTGAAATTGGATGCCTGCTGATTAAAACGATTGATTAATTCTTTGAGCCTTTGCGTTGCTTTATCATTATCTAAAACAGGCAGATTATAAAACTGATGTCTTGAAGAATCCAATTGGGTATCTGATATTAATTTTCCAAGCATGATGTGTTTAGGAAAAGAAACAAGATCGAAAAGATTTTTAGTAAACGCTTTAGGAAGTAATTTTATAATTTCAGAATAGGTAGCCATCAAATCTTTTGTCACATCATAGGCATACTGAAATCCAGCATCCAGAGCGAGACATTTTTGTATTTCATCTTTGAATATCTGATGGAGGTAAGTAACTGAAACTCCCATTATTTGAGATATTGCCTGGATCTTTTCAAAAACAGCCTGCCCATAATTATTTTTCTCCAAAGCATCAATGTACAGCTGTTTTAAATTGGAAGCAGAAACATGAGTATCGACTCCTTTTTCTGAAACGAAGCGGCTCAGGATCACCCTTTGTGGTTCTACAGGCCCCAATATACCATCTATAAACAGAGGATGAGGCTGAATACGATCTTTCCTCCCCGGTTTGCTTACACCGGTTATAGGATCAGTTACAAGAAGATCATTTCCAAGAATATGAGTAATTCCCTGTGCTGTCGTCACTAATACCTTGAGGTTCCTAACTTGCAGAACTCCATGGTTATCACAATCAACACCGCTACAAGGTTTCATCTCTTTTTCATAATCCTCTAAATACAGCAACAAATATTTATTTTTTAAATCCGGAAGATCAGTAATGGATTGAAAATCAGACCTTGCTTCCTGAGCTGTTGCCAGCTCCCAAAGCTCAATCTGCTCCTTCCCTTCATAAAATGACGGGTATTCTACTTTGAAATCATCATATACTTTAAAATGGGTAAAGTCTTTATATTCTATGTTGACAGTCTTTAAATCACTTACATACAATTCATCACTGAGCTTATTGGTATTATTCAGAGTCAGCAAATCTCCGTCGGTTGTAAGTGCCACTCCCTGAAAAAGCCGTATGCTGCTTAATAGTCTGTTTGTATAAATAAGTTTAGGTTTGAGACCGCATACAATACCTACTCCCTGCAGCAGCACTCTGGACAAACGGTCCTGGTCTTCGAAAAAATCCAGAAACTCATTGAACTGGTCCGGTCCTATATATTGTCCTTTACTGAATTTGCGGTATTGGGTTGATATATTTCTTAATTTATTATTCATTATTGTTAATTTTTTAATGATGTATTAAGGTCTTTCATAATCTTCTCAGGCAGATAGTCTGCCTGAGAAGTTATTTTTTTATTGATTTTTCTGAGGGCAAATACCTGAAACCCTCCACGCTGTACCATTTAGAGGAGCATAAACCGTAACTTTAGCAAATCTTGGATAAGGAAGATTTTTATTGAAAGTTAGCTGACCTGATCCATTCGATGGATTAGCCGTATGGATATTTGACGGACTAACTCCCGCACTTATTAAGGAAGAATTATAGCTGCTTGATCCAACGAAGCCGGTATCCCACTTCTGACCATTCCATTCAATGACAAATCTGTCTGGTACGCTAATAGCGTCATAATTGATACCCACTGTACCCATATCTGTTCCGAAATCGATGTTGTACTCGTATGCACCGGATTTTCCATTGTAATTGAAGTTATCACTACAAGGTACAAGCTGTAAACCGCTTAATTCTACATCCAGAGGTACTTGTGTACTACAACCCGTATTTTCAGCAATCACATTAAGGCTTACATGATATGTTGTATTTTCATTTGGTGTTATTGAGAATAAGTGAGCAACTACTCCACTTGCATCAGGAACGGCATTGCTTGTATGCCCATCACCAAAGTTCCATTGATAAGCGGATATTTGACCTGAGCCGGTATTGGCTACTTTAAAGTTAACCGTAGCCTGATTATTAACATAATCATAAATAGGGTTATCCATTGTTAAAGTAACACTTGGCTGAGGATGCACCACCATCTGTACATCTACCGGATCACCATTAACCGTAAAGGTAATTGTCTGTCCTAAGTAAGAATTAGTAACCAAACCAGGATTGAAGAAGTTCTGACCTCCGGATTGTGTAACGGCAGCGATTGGAACATTGTTTACAAATGCTTTCACTTCACCATTCAACGGAACGATTGTCATCGCAATCGGAGCATCTTTCTGACACAGTTTGTTTTTCGGTAATGACAGGAATACAGGATCCTTCTTAGAACAGCACAGGTAAGGCAATGAGAAGTCTGCAAGGACCTGGTTGTTGGCTTCCGAATCATAAAGCAAAGCAATCGTTCCGCCCCGCTCTACACCTGCTACGTGCTCCAGTCCTGATTTTCTTTCTAAAAATTCGCTTAAAAGCTCGCTGATCACATCATCTTTTTTAGGATCCTGCTTTACAACAGTAACGCCTTCTGATGATCCTTCTTTTGAAAATTCTGCCTGGTTAAGCAATCTCAACTGATCATCCAGTTTAGAGATGTTCAGTAATGTATTTTGTGAATTCACTGCTCTGTTGCTGACATCGCTGGAAATAGCGGTCAATTGTTTTCTGAGGTCATCTATGGATACTGTCTTTTCTCTACCCAAAACCTCTGTACCCCGTTGGTTTCCGTCTTTTCCATCTTTTCGTAAAACCAATGCAATGGCATCAAAAGCTAATCCGTATTTTGTTTTAAGATCGTTGATGTTTTGCAAGGCTGTTTTATAAGGCATTCCTATATGACCTTCAATTCTATAGAAATCATTGTTATCGATGTTATAATTCAATGGATTCTGGATAAAGTCATCTCCTGCCAGATTGGCTGTGTGATAACTTAAGTTGTAGGTTTCTCTATCTGTTTTTGCTTTTTCAAAATTCCATTGAGCCAATAAAGGCTGATCTACATTATAGTAATAAGGTATTGCTTTGTCGCCCAATTTTACATCCAGTTTGGATGGCGTAATTTTAATACGTCCTACATAAGATTGAAATCCATTTATTTTCTGTACAAAACGATTGGCAAGCATTACCACTCTTTCGTAATTTTCATCATCATTGGTCGTTACCGGTGAGTTATAAAAACCATGACGCAAAGGCGTATATTGTCCTAATTCCATTTTCGCTCCAACGGCCCCCAACATAAGGTGTTTAGGGAATGAAGCGATGTCCGGACAACATTCAACATTCAGATGTAAGATCAAATCTCTTATTTCGCCATAAGTATCAATCAAATCTTTTAGTAAATCATATCGGTATTGATAATCCTGTAGACCTGATCCCGTCATAGACAGTAAAGAATTCAATTTATCAGTAAGTGTCTGGCCTCCCAGATTAACGCTTACTTTAAAGGTATCTGCAATGGAACTGAAACCACGGCTTAATTCTGCAACAGCAGTAATCGCTCCCTGAAATTTTGACCTTAACTGATCTGCTGTTTTAACGTCAGCATCCAAAATAACCCTTCTGGCTGCCAGGTTAGGTAAGCTATCAAAAAGCTTTTCATAAGTATCATGAAGTTTATAAATAGTATCTTTTGCATCACCTCTGGTAATAAGTGCTGAAACAGATGCTGAATCTGCTAAAAGTACTTTAAGATTGGATACCTGCTCTGATCCGGTATGGTCACAATCTGCATCCTGACAGGGATTCTCATCATTGGAATAGCTTTCAAGATACAGAATGACAATTTTATCATTTAATGAGCCTCGGATGTCACTTACCAGTTTAAAGTTTGCAGCATTAGCCCCTGCAGCTACTGCCTGACTATATTCCTGTGTCGTAAACAACTCTAGCAAAGGAACTTGCTGCCCACCAATACGGAAATGCTCATATCCCAGCTCATCATTATAATCTCTGTAATATCTGTAATTCTTAATGGCAAAGCCTATGGTTGCCTCTGATGATGTATTTCCTTTTTGGCGCAGCGTTATCAGGTCTCCGTCTGTGGTCACCCCTGCCCCTTGTGTAATCTCAATAGTATCAAAGGGGATCTCTAAATCGGGCCTTCTGATGCTGTTGGAGGTTCCGTCTGTCAAAGTAGGTCCTACTTCAAGTTCTATATACTTTGCCTGAAAACCGCACACTACTCCCACGCCGCTCAGCCTGGTTCTTGATAATCTGTCCTGATCTTCAAAATAGTCGATAAATTCGTTTAATTGCCCTTCTGTTAACGCCTGATTGTCGTTGAACTTTCTATATTGGGTTGTTACGTTGTCTAATTTAGTATTCATTATTTTTTGATTTTTGATAAGTTGGATTGTCCTAATATGATCTTCCCGTCCAGAATATCACTATCATTGGCATCGCAGTCTAAAAGCCTTCCCGGTCGATAGATATTGTTCAAATGGCTAAGAGCAGTCAGTAAATCTGTAATGCTGTTTCCAAGATTCACAATATTATTTCTTGACTTATCTGAAAGGTATTTTTTAAATGCCACCTCAAATTCTGCCAAATCGTTCTGAGCGGTTTGTTTTTCACTCAGTCGATCTCCTACCCAACAAATTTTCGCTAAAATATGGGCCGGAATTTCCTGTCTGATAACGGTTTCCGCATAACGCCTGAAATCTGGATCCTGGAAACGGTAAGCAAAGCCTGGAAGAACAACACTTACTCTGTAAGAATAAGGGTCAAAAACATCGATCTCGCAACCTTCTTCACAAGAAGACATGAAGGCTTCCGAATATTTTATTGGATCTTTTTTAACGGCGTTTTCTTCAAGGTCATACATTATTCTAAAACTGCCTTCTATAGACATACAGCCTATCCCCCCCATGAGTTTATAATCTTTAGTGGTTGGCTTTAATAATAAATGCTCAACAAGGAAAATACCTTCTTCTGTAAATTCATATTTGAAATACTTCACCGTTGCTTCAATTCCTTCTTTCAAGTCTTTCAATTTTGTCAATCCTGAATAAGGATTTGTTTTCTTGTGAACAGCAATAACATTTTGTTTATCAGTATCATCTATAATTTCAAAATAATAGTTACCTCCTAATGAAACACGGATTTTAATATTTCCAATTAAACAGTAATCCTCTTCACAATTTTTCAGTTTTTCTAATATTTCTTCCGGCTTATTCTCATCCAGTTTCGCTAATGCATTTTCAAGGTCTTCCTGATCGATCTGAATCGTCTGATAAATCGCATCATTCAGGTTTTTGATGGCTATGTGCTCAGTTGTGTAGCTGTTTACAGAGGATAAGATAATATTGTTATTGATATCTTTTATTTTCCAGGTATACGTTTTTTTACCCGCATTGTCTATTGTTTCAATGATGGATACCGGCGACTGAGATAAGTTTCTCTGGGTGTAATCTTTAATTCCCAGCAAACGGGCAATTCTTTTCTGTACCCCGGAAATATTACTGGTATTCCATAGATCTGAATTTCCGATGAGTGTGTAATTATAGCCTAATCCTCTGTCTTTACTTAATGATGAATATTCTTTTAAGAAGTTTTCTTTGTTGCCTAAAACAATTTCATCGGTAGATTTTCCATACAATGATTTCATTAAGAAAGTATAGTCGCTGAATGTTTCAGCAAAACGGGAAATCAAATGGTCTAAAACTTCATTTCGGCGTTCCACACTGTTATCCAGCTCTTTATACAATGAGTCTGTAAGCTGATCATCACTTTCTGTATCATATTCAGAAACCAGTTCATCAAAACCTTTAATATTCTTAAGAGTCTGTGTAAAAAAGGTTCTTTTTAACTTACCATTGATACTTAGTACTTCTTTTACTTTTTCAAGATGTTTGAAATAGCCGGCAAGGATCTGATCAAAAAATAACAAATACCCTTTCATTTGTTTAGCCAGAGCTTCTCTCTCCGGGGATTGATTTCCTATAATTCCTGATTCTCCTACGCCATAAGTATCCGGAAATTCATTCAGGATAGTAGCATAGTTCGCAATATCATATGAAGTTCCTTGCGGTAAAGACAATTCTTTATTCTGTCTTGCATCCTCTCTAAGTACTTCTTCCTCCCTTTTAAGAGTTTCTAAGTAATCCTGAACTTTTTTGTCATTGATATTTAACGGAAGAGCTCCTTTACTATAACTGAATGAACTCAGCTCACACAGTTCCGGTTTTCTGCCTTTTTCAATACATAGCAGCCAATCATTATTTTGCCTGATCATGTTATCACAACCTGCAATGGAAACGTCATGGATTTCTTTAATCCCTTCAATTTTCATGATCTCACTGATGATATCGGAAAGACGAATTTCTCTTCTTAACTGGCTGTTTTTAAGTTCTTCAGTATCAATAAAACCGTTATCCAAAAGAGGTCCCTCAAAGATCTGATCTGTAGTAAGACCCTTATCAAGCATTTGCTTCAGTGAATAGAAATGAACCTCCGGAGACAGATAATTATTGATCGCTCTGATTACTTTAGCGTGCACCAGTTCTTCATCTGCTTTGCTGACAAGCCCTAGACGGGCACATACTGCCACTTTCTGGATTTCGACTTCTTTAATTTCTGCCAGATCTTCACAAAGCCCTCTATTGGCGTGGTAACTGTCTAATATTTTGACATTAACATTAGATTTATCGCATCCGATACCATCCAAATCAATATCCTCAGCATAATCTACATAAAGGTCATACACTCCTTTTACGTCAAAGCTTTTTGTTTTTTCACCGATAGGTTTAAAGTCTAAATCCCCGGTTTTGCAATCAACGTATAATTTTTCATTTTTAGGAACTAACCAACAGTTACGGATTGGTCTTTTAAGACTTCCCGCCATGTTAATATCTATGAACAACTTTCTGTAGTCCAGTTCGTTTAAAGGTCTTGACGGTAAAATTTCTGCAGCGTTTAAAAACTGAGTATGAATGTCTGTTTTTACATCATCAGATGCTAAGATATCTTCCATATTCAGGTTCATTCTCATCCCAAGATCCGTTATGGCATAGCTTAGAACTTCCAAAGTGGTGATCCCAGGATCATGAGAATTATAATCGGTCCAGAGTTTTCCTCCTAACTTTTCTATGTATTCAATCCCTGTTTTGCGTAGAAAATGAAAATCTGTCTGATCTCCGGTTTCTATATTTTTTGATATACTAATATGTTTATTTTCTGACATGATTATGTTTCTTCTTATTTATTATTAAATACATACCTGTTCTGTAATAGTGACATTGTGCTGCTTGGCAGATACCAGAATTGATTTTGGATCCACTTCGATTAAAGATTTCCTTTGCGGGATATTGTTCACCAGTATTTTAATATCATCAATGTAGTCTACATAATACAGCTGTTCCAGATAGTTAACCAGCTGATTAACATTCAACTCTACATTAAAATCAATATTTTCAGAGTCTGTAAAAGCCCAGGGCGATATGTATTTTTTAATATCTTCGTCCAGCTGTTTGATGTAAAATGTTTCGTCATATTGCTCAAAGAACTTGACCTTTGTTTCTACTTTTGCTTCTTTATAATTGGGATTAATTACCTGAGCGGTCACATGCATTGTATTTAATTCATTTACATAATTTTGAATTTTATTCAAAGAGGCTCTGCTTACTCGGGGCTGATAGATGTCAAAAGCATTTTTATTTTTAATATTCGGAACTACCATCAGGGTTACATAGCCCGGAGCCATATAGGACGTTTCGGAAGTATGATTTAAACATTTTACTTTAAAGACTTCCGGGAATTCCTGTAATACCAAATGTTCATAATCCCATTGTGTAATGGCTCTGTGCTTATGCCTTAACCGCTCACTCACCCGTCTGTAAAACTCCGCATCTGTTTCTTTGTATTTACCGTCAAACGAGTTATAAGGCTGGCTGACTGATTTTACCTGAGGAACTCTGGAGATCAGCTTAGCAATGGTTTTTGCTTCCAATCCGTTATTGAGATGAGACAGATCATTGTCCTGATTCTGAAATGTCGCTAAAACAGCCTGAGTATAAATTCCCTGAATTTTACATACTGCATCATAGCTTCTTTGTGATTTGGCTCTGATCCAGACTAATCCGTCGGTAAATCTTGTGTGGCTTTTGTCAATATCTTTAGGTACTTTAAACTTAACAATCCCTGACTCCAGGAACTTTCTCGTCTCGTTCTGCAGCATATAATCCGATAAACTCATCCATGCATTGCCTGAAAGAATATGCCATTCTATAAACTCTTTTTCCAGGAAGGTATCCACTAAAGGATTTTCACTTCCTTCCAGCATTTGGATTAATAGTGAAACGGTTGTCTGAGGCATTGCTTCCAAACCGATGTACAATTCGCCTCCATTTTGGTGCGCAGGTACAATGCTATTGGTTTCGACTTCTTTTTCATATTGTCCGAATGCATCTTCATGATACAGCTGCACTTCTTTATTTTTTGAAGCTTCTCCGGCAGAATTTATTTCTAAATACGAATATGCATTTTCTTTTGCGCTGTAATTCAACTCTATGTCTTCAGCAAAAGGAATATAGGGCTCGTTGGGAATAAGTTTTTTAAAAGTCGGATTACTTGATAATGCCAATGTATAGAGTTTAGGATATACATCCTGTAATGACGACTGATTAAGTGTTACCCTGATCGTCTCACTTGTTCCAGCCTTATTACTTGCATTATTTACAGAAAACTGGATTTTATAAGCATCTTTTTCTTTACTGAACACATCAATATCATTGGCCTTTTCGTACCAGATTTCCTTATCCAGCAATGCAACATCCGCTTTGAAGTAAGCATCAGAACCTACGATTGAAGAATTTTTTAAGCCCTCAAAATCGGTTAAACTGATGTTTTGATTAGGCTGAATAACATATCCGCTGTATAAATCTTTTATAGAATCCGGAGCATTCTTCCAGTTGATCGTAATGTCTGCATTCTGCCATTTTTTGGAAAACATTTCAGGACATCTGATATAAAAATTAGATCCTTTAACAGGCTGTGCGGTGAAAGGATAATAAGGCTTTTCTGAATTTAATGCCCCGTTGTCATTTTCTATCTGAATTGATTTTACTCCTTTTACATCAACTGTTATTTCTATATTTTTTATCAGTTTTTCTGAAAGAGCTTCATACATATCGTAGTATTTTTCTCCTTCGATCATCAACCTTATAACAGGAAAACTGGTTTGAAATGTTTCTGCCAGCACTTCTTTATTGTATTTTACAACGGCCGGGAAATCTTTAGGTAATGTAATAGAAAGCTCTAATCTTCCTTCTTCGTTTTTAAGACATGTTAAAACAGCACCTGACAACCATTCCTTTTCCCCGCTGCAAAGCACTTTGATATTATTTTTAATATCTGTTTTTGTAAGATTCTGTAATTTCTGGGTTGAATTTTTATTAAAATCTATTTTAAGAGTGACGGTACGTTCTCCTTCTTTTAAATCAAATAATGAGGAGGCAAGTGAAAAGCCCAGTTTAGCTTTTGGAAGTTCTTTATAAATAGATTTATTTGAAGCGGTTTCATCGGAATTATAGCCAAACGGCCACCAATAGTTGCTGTCTTCCGGTAATTTATCTCCCAAACCGTCGGCAGAATTGGCCACCGAAGCCATTTTCAGTTCTCTCTTTTCCGCATCATTTAAGAAGCTTTTGATTTCAACTACTTTGGCCTGATTGGCAACAATTTCATCGCCTGTTGTGTAAACTCGTTTTTTTCCGTTAGCGTCTTTACCTCCATCCAACAAAGTACCGGCTGGAATTTTTTCCTGAATCGCTTTTTTGGCGAGTTCAAAGATCACATAAACCTTATCTGATTTGGCATCACTTTTCTCAATTTGAAGAATTTCGTTATAATAGAAATCCAGGTGTCTTTTTGTCAGATTATTGAAGGCTTTTTTTGAGAAATCCAATAATTTTAAAAAGCACACAAATAATGTCAGGTGAGGGGTAAGGCTGCTATCCTGTTCAAACTGGGACATAAGATCTGTAACCTGTTTTTTCATACTTTTATACTCAACGCTTTCTCTACGTGGGATCGCATCGGCATCATCACCCAGGAAGAAGTTTCCCCATTTCCCTTTTGGTGTTGTATTATTACCTTTGTCAAAATAGTTTACATGACTTGCAAAATTGTTTGCGAATAATAGCCAGTCAAACAAATCGAAATCGTGTAACTCAAGATTCCCAGGATCTAATTCTGCTAAAAAGCGCTGCATTTGTGATTTTCCTTCACGATAATGTGAAAATGTATCTGTTTTTTTCATTTGTTTATATTTATCTTTCTATGGTCAGATGCAATACTTATTGTAGTGTTTGGTAGTATTTAAAATGGCTACAGACATCCCGTAATTCATTATATTTCGGTAGCTTCTCCTTTGTAAAAAGGGAAAACCATATTGCTTCTTGTATTAGTATTTCTTACTTCGTAGTCAACCTGTATTAAAACTTCTCCCTGAAGCTCTTCCTGAGTATCAATTTCAATACTTAGAATGTTGATTCTGGGTTCATGGTATAAAATAGCACGCTCAACGATTCCTTTCATTTGGGTAATCAGCGTTAAGTCCAGAGGTTTAAAGAGCATTTCCTGCAGGTCACACCCATAGTTGGGGAACATGACACGTTCACCAGGGCGTGTTGACAATAAAATCTTAAGGCTGTTATTGATGTCTTCCACATCTGTGGTCATGGCCAGTTTTCCTTCAGTTTCATTAAACTCAGGCGGAAAACTCCAGCCTGTTCCTAAAAAATCTGTATTTATTTTCATACGTTAAATTGTTATATTGAATGTTCACATCCTGCATCTGTAGCATAGAGTTTTGGTTATTTTAACCGTTTTTGTTATTGATGTTTTACATTTTTAGTTTTAGTCAGATCCTATTGATAGGGAGCTTATGATTGTATTAAAAGCTGCCTTCCCTATTATCCGCCTATTAAAACAGTAGCTTCACCTGCGGTTATCACTCCTCCATGAGCGGTAGAATCCCCCATTCTTGCGGCAGGTTTCCCACCTATTAAAACACTTGAAGATCCTGATGCAATAGTGTCCGGTGGTCCGGTACATACGGCTTTGTCTCCTTGTCTTGCTGCAGGCATTCCGCCGATAAGCACTGTGGGTTCTCCTGCCGGCATTATAGGACCTCCTACATGGGGAACATTTCCCGCTACCATAGGGCAGGTATGCATATCTGTAATTCTTGCTGCCGGTTTCATGATTATTAATTAATTTTAACTTGAGATCCTTTTACTACGGTTACTGCTCCTGATTTAAGCTCTGAGCCGGAACTGCCTTCTGCTTTGAATTGAGCACTTGCTTTTATATTGATATTGGTTCCTTCCATATTAATGTCTCCTTTTGCTTTGATCTTGATGTCTTTCCCGCTTTCCATACTGATACCGTCTTTATTAAGGGTAAGAGTATTAGAATGTTCATCTTTTATTGTAATGACATCGGCATCTTCGTCTACAATCACTTTTTTACCTTTTGGTGTTTCCAGTGTGTATGAAATTTTGTCGTCATTAAAAATCATTTTCATTTCACTTCGGGTAACAAATCCTTTTTCGTGATTATCGTCAGAAGCTACGATAGGAGCTGGTTTTGCACTGCTGTTCAGCATTCCAAGCACAATGGCATCATTGGGGTCATCATTAATAAATCCGATGATAACCTCATCTCCGATTTCCGGTCTGAAGAATGATCCTCTGTTTTCACCTGCATCAAGGGTCGCAATACGTGCCCAGATTCCTTCTTCCTCGCTATTAATGATAGGAATCTGTACCAGAATTCTGTCTTCTCCGTCCGGATCTGATTCCAGCTGTGATACTACCCCTACATGCAATCCACTTATGGCAGGCATAATTCCTGAACCTGGCCTTTCACTTACATCATAGGTTTCGGAGAACCATGTTGGAGAAACTCCGAATTGAGCATCCACCAGCCAGTTTCCTTCGGCGATTTCATGGCGGACACCGGTTACGTATATTTTCCCGTTGAATCGGTTTCCTACTCCTTGCAGTGTTAATGAAGCTCCTGGTATCACAAATGGGATTCCTTGAAGTTTTACCCTTCCTCTTGTTTTGGCTAATTGCTGGAAAGTGGCTTTGGCATCACCCCATTCCTGCAGCTCACTTTGAGTAAGATTTCCACCATGCTTAAGCTGCAGATCTTCAATTCCGAAGACATCTGCCAAATCACCTGATGAAAGGTTTCCATTGAGCTTAATCGCCGGATCCTGAGCTTCCACTTCCGTCAGTTCCTGATCGGTATAGCTCCATGTTTTGGCTGTAATCTTGCTGAATTGATCTCTGGCGTCAATTTCCCCGTCAAATTCATGTACAGATGATCCGTAAACCACTGTTTCTACGGCTTCAGCGCTAAAATCAGGCTTAGCAATTTTGATGGTTCCATCTTCAACGAAACAAAGTTTACCGTTTGCCTGCGCTCTGGTTAGCATGAAATCCCAATCAGAAGCCTGGTACTGAACCAATTCCTTATGAGAATTTGAAGTAGCTTCCACATCGGCGGTAAGCCCGTTATTACTAATGAGTTCTTCCATGACATCACTGTCTGTACTTTCGTAGAAATATTTGCTTTTTCTTCCTAAGGTCATTTTTACAGCCTTATCTCTGCATTCTACAATCAGGTAAGAAGATCCGCTTCTGATTTTTATGTTGTGCTTTACCACAACTCCTTTAAAAATGGTTTCTTCTTCAGAATGGTATCCAGCGGTAATCTCAATTTCTTTTCCGGGAATTAACAGATCCTCATTACTGAGCTTGAAATCCTGTTCCGGTACACTTCCGTCTAAAATAACAATGCGGGCATATGGAATTCTGTTGAATTCTTTTTCCACGACAATGCTTTTCACACCGTATTTCCCCGGCAGTTCTGTTCCTCCGGACATGACCTTATAGGTGACTAAATCCGGATTTTTTGCTGTTTGTATGTATCCGCTATTATTCATATTATGAAACTTTTTCTAATGGCGGAAAGAATAATTCCTGTCCTGGTTTTAACTGTCTGAAATTGACAATATTATTTACTTTAGCGACCTCCAGATAGTATTTGGAATCTCCGTAAATTCTTTCGGTCATTAATGGTAGTGTATCGCCGGCTTGTACTGTTCTTTTGTGGGTAAGATCCGGTGATTCCAGCTTTTCAATTTTACCGGCAAGTTTCGGACTTGTTGATTCACTGAATGTTGCCTTTCCTATGGCTCTCAGAGGCTGCCCTTCGTTGTCAAATAACTTATATTCTATCGTTAATTCAGAAAGCACACCTTTAAATTCAAAACTTCCCCAATTAAGGATAACATTATAGGGTTTATGGATAGAGCCCACAAGCTCGCCTGTCGCCTTATAAAAATCTTTAATCTGTTTTGTTACAGCTGTTTTTGCAAAAGATTTTCCTTTAATTTTATTGATCAGTTTAAGCCCTGAATTTGCTTCCGTAACCCCTGTCCCGTCAAATAGAAATTCTAATTGCAAATCAGGTGATGCTGATGAGGTATATCCTAAATTAGGTTTAGAATTCCCATCTGCCTGATCTGTATTATATTTCGTTTTATAGGTCATAGAAAAACCTGTCGGATTGATAAAAGCTTTAAAAGCACCATTCTGAATTCTTTTTTCATAATCAGAGTTTTCGTATGTTCCGATTGTTAGTTTTTGAATTGCTCCTCTCATTATCTTTCTTTTTTACGGTTTTCTATCTTTGCTGCCTGCTCTACACTTTCGCTGATGGCGCGCATGAGCTGTGCTTCATCTACCGATGTGGCAGTCGTCGTTGCTGCTGCTTTTTCGTCCACATTTATTTTAATGTGAAGCTCTTTTATTTCTATTGGCATTTCGTTTGTTTTTTAATCGATCATTAATATTCAAAACACTAATAACCAATGATTTAACATATTTATTTTTAAAAATCTAAGCACATGAAGGGTGTGTTCAGTCTCTGTTATAGACCAATCTGTTGTTTTTTATGAAAAAGATTTGGGTAAAAGTTATCTTTAAACTAACACACGTTCAGGTGCTTAGATTTGATTTAGAAATTACAAGCCTAAGCTTGCTAACGATGAGGGTATTGTGAAATATCTATATTTCAGTTCTATGGTTTCAATAGCAAGTTTGCTTTCTTCTGCGTTGAATTCGGATACTTCCCATCTTACGGGATATGCTCCAACTACATTCCAAACCATTAGGGGTGCTGTAGATTGAATCCCGCCTGAAAGGGTAATGATCAGGTCTCTGGGTTCAAACTGGAAGTTTTCCATCGCATTTCTACACCAGCTTATCAATCCGGAACTTACGATTAACCCACGTTTAAGAACTAAATTAGGATATTTGGGTCTCAAAGGAAGCTGGTGTGTAAACCTGTTTTCGCCTCCTTCGGCATATTCTTCAGTTCCAATTTCTGTTGATAAACCAGATATAGATTGAAATCTGGAGTCAATACCCTCTGTTGTTGAAATCCCATTAACAATAAAAGAGAAACTGGTTGGAGGATATAAAACTGCCATGATTAGTTATTTTCAATAGTTAATCCTTCGTGTGCAATTTCTAAGGTTTCAATAGCCACCTCGTTACCTTCAGCTTTCAGATCTGTTGATTGTAATTTAAGCGGGAATGCATTTTTCACTTTCCACGTTACTGCAGGAGCTCCTGTTTCATCTAAAAGGGAGATCGTAATAGATCTGCGCTCTACTGTGCTTAGCTGAATACTCTGAAACCAGTCGAAATATTCGTTATCTGTTTTGAAAGTTCCTCTCTTTAAAGTGATGTTACTGAAACTTTTCATTCCAGGCATTTTAATTTTACTAAAGTCAGGGCTTGCACCATGTCTGTATTCGATTAAAGCTGCTTCAACATTTAAACCGCTTACTTCCTGAAATCCTACTTTTGTTCCGCCCCAATCTACTTCAAAGGCAAACTTTACTAATGGATATGTACTCATAATGTATTTATTTTTAGTTGTTATTTAATTTAGCTTATGCTTCCTGTAATTTGTGTGAAAAACGTAACACGATAAATTCAGCCGGACGTACTGCTGCCATACCGACTTCAATAATCATTCTTCCTTCTAAGATATCCTGAGCTGACATTGTTTTGTGTAAACCAACACTTACATAATAAGCTTCTTCCGGCTTGCTTCCTGCTAATGCACCGTCTCTCCACTGCTGATCAAGGAAATTTTCGATCATTGCCTGTACACGAACCCATGTATTAGCGGTATTCGGTTCAAAAACGAAACGTTCTGTAGCTTTCTTCACAGATTCTTCTACCATATTGAAGAATCTACGTACAGATACATATCTCCATTCGTTACTGTTTCCATCCAATGTTCTTGCCCCCCAAACTAATGTACCTTTTCCTGTAAAAGTTCTGATGGCGTTGATTGATTTTCCTGCTACTGCATCTACGTTGAGACCGTCTTGCGTTTCATTAGAAATTTTTACAACAGGTGCCAGTACATTGCTGATTGCTAAGTTGGCTGGTGCTTTCCATACTCCGGAAGTACTGTCTACTTTAGCATAAATTCCGGCAATTGATGAAGATGGAGCCAATACTACTCTTTTAGATTCAATTTCTTTTTTAGCCTGGTTATACAACGCTGAACTTTTTGATTTCAACCATGCTAAAGTATTTCCATTTTGAGGCATTGTAACATCTACAAGAACTCCTAACTCATTCAATTCTTTATAGCTCTCGATTTTAACATCTTTATCATCAAAGCTATAGCTTAAAACAGTCTCCAATTTTGGATAATAGGCAGCTCCATATTTTAATCCTGTAGCATCTACTCCAGCTCTAAAAGCGGCAGCATCTGCAAAAACATCCATAATAACGAATCTGTCTTTCAAATCTTCTGCCTGATCCAAAGCTTTATTGTATAATTTGTAAGCATCTGCTCCTAAAACTTCAGCATCCGGGAAAACAATAAGTGTTGGTTCGTCTTCTTTTTCTAATGATTTCAATCCGAACCATAAACCGCCTACAAGTGTTTCTGTTCCTAAGACAATAGGTTTTTCATAGTCTGCTACTGAAACAATATAGCATGGTCCGCCACCGTTAGCAAAATACATTTGCATAGCATAATGCATTTTATAAGGACTTAGCTTGGCATTGTCTACTTTTGCAGTTACAACAGTATCTTCAATCGTAACAGAGAACGCTGT
Source organism: Chryseobacterium sp. GW821-FHT04C04 (assembly GCF_059420365.1). Lineage (NCBI taxonomy): Bacteria > Pseudomonadati > Bacteroidota > Flavobacteriia > Flavobacteriales > Weeksellaceae > Chryseobacterium > Chryseobacterium sp. GW821-FHT04C04. The sequence continues at coordinate 103,775 of NZ_JBWKTO010000005.1, forward strand.
TTTTTCATCTTTTGCTGCTCCAAAAATCGTTTCGTATTCCAACATAGAAGAGATTCTTGTCGGTTCATTTCTTGGTCCTTTATCCGTATGTCCGATAAAAGCTGGGATAGCTGTTTCTACTTGTGCTACAGATGGTGGGAATTTCGCAGTTTCTTCTACGTAAACTCCAGGTGTTTTGTAATTCATTTTTTAAATTTTAAAGTTAATGTTAGTTATTTTCAATAGTTAATCCTTCGTGTGCAATTTCTAAGGTTTCAATAGCCACCTCGTTACCTTCAGCTTTCAGATCTGTGGATTGTAACTTAAGTGGGAATGCATTTTTCACTTTCCATGTAACTGCTGGTGCTCCTGTCTCATCTAAAAGAGAAATCGTAATAGATCTGCGTTCTACTGTGCTTAGCTGAATACTTTGGAACCAGTCGAAATATTCGTTATCTGTTTTGAAAGTTCCTCTCTTTAAAGTGATGTTACTGAAACTTTTCATTCCAGGCATTTTAATTTTACTAAAGTCAGGGCTTGCACCATGTCTATATTCGATTAAAGCTGCTTCAACATTTAAACCGCTAACTTCCTGAAATCCTACTTTTGTTCCGCCCCAATCTACTTCAAAGGCAAACTTTACTAATGGATATGTACTCATAATTTATTTTTAATTTTAATTGTTATTTAATTGATTTTATGCTTCCTGTAATTTGTGTGAAAAATTTAACACAATAAATTCAGCCGGACGTACTGCTGCCATACCAATCTCGATGTTCATTCTTCCTTCTAAAATATCCTGAGCCGACATTGTTTTGTGTAAACCAACGCTTACGTAATAAGCTTCTTCCGGTTTACTTCCTGCTAATGCACCGTCTCTCCACTGTTGATCAAGGAAATTCTCAATCATAGCCTGTACACGAGTCCATGTATTGGCCGTATTCGGTTCAAAGACGAAACGTTCCGTTGCTTTCTTCACTGATTCTTCTACCATATTGAAGAATCTACGTACAGGTACATATTTCCATTCGTTACTGTTTCCGTCTAATGTTCTTGCTCCCCAGACCAATGTTCCTTTTCCAGCAAAAGTTCTGATCGCGTTGATTGATTTTCCTGATGCAGCATCTACATTAAGCAGATCCTGCTCTTTGGTAGATATTTTTACAGCAGGCACATCTACTAAACTAAGTCCTACATTAGCAGGCGCTTTCCATACTCCGGAAGTACTGTCTACTTTGGCATAAACTCCGGCAATTGCAGATGATGGTGTCAGCACTACTGATGCAGACTCGATTGCTTGTTTAGCCTGATTATACATTTCAGAATTAGCAATCTTCAATGCGGCTAAAGTTGTAATACCAGATGCACCGGTAACTAAAACATCAGCATCTTTGAAATCATAGCTTAAAACAGTCTTCAATCTTGGATAATAAGCCGCACCATATTTCAGACCTTTAGAAGTTACTTTATCTCTAAAAGCAGCAACGTCTTGAAGAATATCCATAATGACGAACCTGTCTTTTAATAATTCTGCCTGATCTAAAGCTTTACCGTACAAAGCATAGATTTTTCCAATAGCAACAGGATCACCTGCTCTGGAGGTAACAAGACTGCTGGCAGCAAGAGCATCAGTCTCCATCGTAGAAGCTGTAGTAAAATCTGTTTCAAGAGCAGTAACAACAGCCTGAGCAGCAGCCTTAACAGTGGCAACAGTAGCATTAGCAACAGCAGCAGCCACTCTAACCGCAGTTACGACAGCCTGACCGCCCTTAGCACCAGCAACCTGTAAATCGTTAGGATTAGCAACATTAAACTCAGCTGCCTTAGCAACGGCAGCAGTAACAGCAGCATCTACACTAGCCCCTGCAACAGCGTCTGCAACAACGCCTGCAATACTTTTAGCGGCAGAAGCAACATTCTTAGCATATACTGCAGTCGTAACAACAGCAGAAGCAGCAGCGATATCAGCAGCAGAAGGAACTAAACTTTGAAGATCCGGAAAAATGATCAAGGTAGGTTCGTCTTCTTTTTTTAATAATTCAAGACCGGATAAAAAAGCTTCCGCCGGTGTAGGAGCACCTACAGCCTCTTGGCTTTTATAATCTCCTACAGAAACAATATAACAAGGACCACCACCATTGGCAAAATACATCTGCATAGCATAATACATTTTAAAGTCGCTTATCTTGGTTGGTATTGCTGTTGCAACACCGTCTTTGAAAGCTACAGCGAAGATTTCCGGTTTTGCTTTTCCAAAAAGCTGTTCATACTCCAACATCGAAGCAATTCTCGTTGGTTTATTTTTCGGTCCATCCGCTGTATATCCAATAAAAGCAGGGATAGCCGTTTCAACTTGCGCTACGGAAGGGGGAAATTTTCCTTGTTCCTCCACGTAAACTCCAGGGGTTTTGTAATTCATTTTAAAAAATTTTACGTTAATATTAATTATTCCTCGAAGTAAAACTTCGGATATTTATTCGTGATTGATTTATTGATTTTTGTTATTTAGAATTGTTGTAATTGGTGAGAGAATTTGAGTAGAATAAACTCTGCCGGACGTACTAATGCTATTTTAATATCTACATTCATCGTGGTAGTCCCCTCTACACCTTTAACTGTTACTTCATAAGCTTCTTTCGGAGTACTGCCTGCCAATGCACCCTCCATCCACTGCTGATTAAGAAAGTTTTCCAACATTGTTTTTGCCCGTAACCATGTGTGAGGAATGTTAGGCTCATTCATAAACTTGTTGAGGGCATCGTTGATCGCTTGTCTGATCATATTATAATAACGACGTACGTGTACATACTTCCATTCGTTATCTTTTCCTTCATTATTTTTATCTTTCCCTTCAAGAGTTCTGGCTCCCCAGATTAAGGTACCTTTTCCTGTAAAAGTTCTGATCGCATTGATTGACTTCCCGAAAACATCTATATTTAAAGCTGCCTGTTCCTGATCGGAAATTTTTTCTGTCGGAGTAATAACATGACTGATATTGATATTTGCCGGAGCTTTCCACACTCCTCTTGTACTGTCTATTCTGCCATATGCTCCTGCTATTGCTGATGATGGCGGTAAAACAACTTTTAACGACTGCATTTCTTTTTTCACCTGATTGTATAATGCCGAATTGGATGATTCCAGATTTTTAAGTGTAATCCCGTTTGCATCTCCTTTTTCGTCTTTTACCTCGAGAATTGCAGTTTTTAAATCAGTAAACTCTCCTGTAAAATCAGGTGCATTTTCATCTGAATCATCAGGGATCATAAAATCATCTATTGTTCCGTCATAAATGGCTTCTAATACAATCTGTGCCTCAGAAATTGCTACGGTTAATGCATTTTTTTTATCACCTGCATCAGCATTTTCATTCACTTCTTCCGCTATCGCAATAGCCTGACCTAATAAATCGGCAAGGACGTAAGCATCAGCAGTACCGGTTGAGATTTCGGCACTCGCTAAACTTTTTAATTCATCCAAAGCAGCGGTCTCACCCGCATAAAAAAGAGCACTTCCTTGTCCTGCTTTTTGTAAACCGGTATGTACTATAGGTGTTTTAGTCTCATCAAAAGTATAATTCAAAATGGTTTTTAAGTGAGGAAAGTAAGCTGCCGCATGATTAGTTGGGTTTACTTTACTTCTAAAAGAATCAATCGTGTTAAGATTGTTTGATCTGGTAACAGAATTTCCGTAATAGGTGTCCAGTATAACAAATCTGTTTTTCTTCTCATCGTTAGCTTTATCAATGGCCTGATTATAGATATTATAAAACTCAGATTCATTGGTTAATGAAACAGCATCAGGGAAAATAATAAGAATCGGTTCTTTAATATTTTTATGATCTATCTTACCCAGTCCTGTTTCCAATGAGGATAATTGTACTTCTGCTGAGGTATAATCCCCTACAGAGATAATATAACACGGTCCGCCGCCATTGGCAAAATACATTTGCAGCGAGTAGTACATTAAAAACTGTACATGAGGTGTTACAATCGTTGCCCCTTTGCCTTCTACATCCTGTAACTGGATATTTTCTTGTTTTGCTTTTCCAAAATATTGTTCATATTCTAAAAGAGAACTGATTCTGAAGGGCTCATTATACCCCACAGGGAGTAGTTCTGTATACCCAATAAATACCGGCATAGCTGTATCTATGTATGCAACTGAGTATGGAAGTTTTGTAATTTCTTCAACAGAAACACCTGGTGTTGCTGAATTTAACATGTTTAAAAATTTAAAGGGTTATTAGTTTTTAGTTTTAGTTTTTGCTTTTATGATTAATCAATTTTAATACTTTGTATATTAACGTCATTAATTAATTTAACAGGGACTACATCCTTAGCCGAAATTTTTATCACACTGATTTTATATAAAGCAGAAGGCATTACTTTTCCGCCTAACAATCCCCAGACATAACTTAGCTGTTCAAAGGGAATGGAATGTAGTTCAATTCTGAAACTGAAGTTATTTTCCGGTTTAGGATCCACATACTCCAAGACATTTTTCGCCTGAAATACCTCAATCACTTTTGAAATACCTAGTAAAGATTTGCTGTATGTACTTCTGTTGGCAGCAATCATTACATATAAGTTTAAGTAAGCCGGGGTGCTTTCCTTATCGTATCGGATTGGATTATTGTCTACCACAACCTGCTGATACCTGGATCTGTTTTTCAATGTAGATTCTTCCTCAATGTTGAGCAGACTGATTACTACTTTGTTATTAATTCCTTCAGCATTCTCTTCATGTTTTGCGATGTCATCAACAACGGCAATTTCTATTTCGTTAGGAACATTAGGATCCCATAAACCATCTGGAGCATTTAGCTGATTTTTTAAAACTGTTAATACTTTATTAATCATAATTTCTGTTCTTAATTATTATGGTGCAAACATACAATCACCCCCCCTCAAAAGACAAATATTTTGGGGTCTCAATACAGTCTTTGCAGTAAATAGGATTTTAATTCCTATAAAAAAAAATCAAAAAAAACATGGTTAAACAGTTGAAATTAACCTCATTAAAAACAATATTGAAAAATTAAATTTTAGCCAGCAGATTTTCCTTGTCTGATAATGACCCAATTTCAGATCGGCAATTGAGTGTTATTCTGTTTTTAAAAATCATTGTATTTCAGCATCCGATTGTACATTCATTCAATGGTCATTTTTAGTGGGTCTGTATTTTCTGAATTGTAAATAATCGAATACGATGACTGATTACCTGAAGTATCAGTTTTCCCAAAAAAAACATATGTCTTTCCGACCATGAGTATCACGTTTTTTGTACCCGGTAATTTCTAAGAATTTCAATCCTGTATCATCAGGAAATGATTTTGTCTTTTACTGCAAAGACAGAATAGAGGGACCTTATAATTCGCAAAATAGTATCTCTTCTTTCTAATTTTGACCCAATAATTTTAAAAACTTTAATCATATGAATATTAAAAACCTTTTCAGCAAGCGCAATGAAATCATTGGCGGCCATTTTAACGAATTACGTTCAAAATTGGGTGTAGCTGATCAAAATGAAGAGTCTATTTTCTCTTTAAGGGAAGAAATTTGTAACGCATGTCCTTTAAAAAACGGTAACAACTGCAACGCTATGAAATGGCTTAATCCAGATACACTGGAAGTAGTAGATGGTCCAAAAGATGGATTTATCAGAGGCTGTGGATGCAGATTAAGTGCCAAGCAGAGATCAAAATTAAGTCTTTGCCCTGCAGGTTTCTGGGGTGGAGAATTCGACCAAAAGTAAAACCATTTGCCGAATCCCGAGATTTTATAATGTAAACCTATTTAATGTGAAACAAGATCATATCATTCAGAAAGTTTTTCTTGAAATTACTGTCAACAACAAAGAAAAAGCATTGCGTATAAAAGATGACATTAACAGCTTTTTGTCTATTGATGTTTTTCCTGAAATAGAAAAGCATATCAAGGCTTTAGAATATAAGTTGGCCGGTCATACCCTGCAGATTCCTCGTTTAGAATTAAATGTGGATGTAAAAAGCAGTGCATTAAATACAGAGTTAAAAGATCAAATAGCTGAACTCTTTGACGAAGAACTGTCAGAAATTATTAAGCCCATTGAAACTTCCCACCAGGAAACAGAAACTGATAGTAAACCCTATCTGGTAAATGATCAGGAAAAGACGCTCAAAGCGTTTATCTATTTTTTAGAAAAAGGAACTATGCCCTGGTGGAATTCGGAAAGCAACAATATGGCTATTTTGGAATCAAAGGTTTTTGACCGCCTTATTTTGGCTGACAGCTTTCAAAAAAGTATTGTATCTGCCTTGTCAAAAGAAAATGTCCGAAACCGGCTTATCAATCAGCTTTCCAATGAACAAATTGCACAATTATGCCTAGCAATTTTGAAAAATAAGGAATTGAAGATCAACCTGGAAACGGATACAATACATCATCTATCGAAACTGAATCATACGGATAGAATTGCCATCTGGCGTTTGATATTCAATGTAATATCGGAGTATTTGAATACATCCAATACCCATCCCCGGGAGTATCTTTTACGGGAAATTTCAACAATAGAACAGATGGGCTTATCACAAACAAAAAGCAATCATCAGAACAGGAAAACAGTAGTTAAGATATTCCCTTTTATTACAGAAAATGAAATTTCTGAAAACCTCAAAACGAATACAGCAGATCAACCTGAAAATGTAACAATGTCAACAGAAACCATTCAGGAAAAAAATGCAATCATTCAGGAAGATGTAAATCAGAACGAGGAACAATACATTCAAAATGCAGGGCTTATTTTGATCCATCCATTCATCAAAACGCTGTTTGAACACTGTGAGCTTTTTGATCCAAAAACCCAGCAGCTCACTAATCCGGAATTGTGTGCCCATCTCTTGCATTATATCGCCACCGGAAAAATAAATGCTCCTGAATATGACATGATTTTTGAAAAATTCCTGTGCAATATTCCCATGCATCAAACGATTAACAGGCATATTAAACTTTCACGTAAGCATAAAACACAGGCTAAAAATGTAATAGAAAGTGTACAGCACAACTGGGCTCCCATGAAAAAATCATCTGCTGCATTATTACAAAACGAGTTTTTCCAGCGACCAGGGAAATTAGTCATCACCGACTCTGATCACACCCTTACCATAGAGCGAAAGACACAGGATATTCTTCTTGAAAAACTTTCGTGGGGAATTGGTCTCGTAAAACTCCCCTGGCAGAAAAAATTCATATTCGTAAACTGGTAATAACAGGTTACATTTTCTAAATACTCTAAAGCCTTCCAAATCTCTGAAGTTGCTGATTTTACATCAGCAATGCCCCCACTGCAACCCTATTAATTCAAAATAAGATTATGAAATCTCCTATTAACCATGAACACCCATCATTAATCAAAACCAATGTTAATGAAAAAACAGAAATAATCAATCCCTTATTTCAAGCCAATGCTGTAAATCATAACTCTTTAAATGAAGAAATGAAGTGGTTGCAATCGCTTATTGAAAAGCGATGCAAAGAATTGTTTCTGGAAGATGAGACAGAATTGAATATTGGTTATGAAATACCTGAACCTCCGGAATCAGATGGCCAATCTCCTTATTCCATTACGATCAACACCCATCAGCTTACCGTTATGGACAGAATAATTTTAGCGCTGGGCATTGCTTCGTCTCATTATCCGTCCATCCTGAAAACATTTGTACAGATAGAAGAAAGCAGCAATGCATTTGCTATTGAAGCAGGTGGTGAATATGATAAAATAAGCCGCAGCTTTAAGCCAACTTTTCAAACCGCACTTTTTTTACTTGCAGGTAAAGATGTATCACTATGGTCACAGTATGGTGCACAGCTCATCAATGGAAGTGTACTCTTGAAAAATGACATTATTTACAATCGTTCTTCCACAGAGTTTATTCATGGAAAAATTGAATTGGATACCGCTTATCTCAATTATTTTTTATCAGGTCAAAAACCTCAGCTGGATCATGGTTCTTACTTTCCCGGCAGGCTTTACAAGTCTGATCTCACCATGGATGATATTATTTTGGAAGATAATGTGAGAGATCAAATAAAACCTATTGGACATTATATAAAAGCATTGGAAAACGGCTTTTTCAAAACCAATGAGCATAGCTTTAAACCAGGATTCATTGCTTTATTCTACGGTGCACCGGGAACAGGAAAAACAATGCTGGCCGGAATTCTTGCTAATGCCTATGGTATTGATATGTATCATGTAGATCTTTCACAAGTAGTGAGCAAATACATTGGTGAAACTGAGAAAAATCTTGAAGTTTTATTCAACAGGCTGCAGGGTAAAAACTGTATGCTGTTTTTTGATGAAGCTGATGCTTTATTTGGGAAACGTTCTGATGTAAAAGACGCTCATGACCGCTACGCCAACCAGGAAGTTTCATATTTATTGCAGCGAATAGAAAAATTTGACGGATTAACAATCCTGGCTTCCAATTTTGAAAACAATATGGATGATGCTTTTAAGCGCCGTATCGATGTTTCTGTCAATGTAATACGACCGACAGAAACTACAAGAAAAGCCCTTTGGGAGCACTATTTGCCTAAAAATATAACTTTTGAAAGTGAGGAGCTTTTAAAACATTTAACCAAAGAGTATGCTTATACCGGTGCTAATATCCGAAACATTATGAAAAACGTAGCTATGGCGTTGCATGACCGTAATGAAACCAATATTACCTATTCATTAATAAGCACTTATCTAATGATAGAAAACGAAAAGGCTTTTGGAAAAAATCAATCCCGTCTCAGCCCATTCGTACAAAATCCTTAGCACAGCACAATAAACACTCATCTAATAACCAATACTATGAGCAGACTTAAGAAAACATTTGCGCCCAGGGCCGGCAGGGCCGATAAGCAAAAAAACAATAATAAAGAGGATAAAGAAAAGTCTGAGCAAATCACCGATCAGGACAGCAAAATATCTCTCGCCAAAACAGAAGTTACCCAAATAACATATGATCCTTTTAAAAACAGAGCGTTTGTTAAAGTAGAAAAAAACGGATATTTCATTCAATTATTTGACAAAGGGCAGCATGTAGCAGCACTTAATACCGCACTTGAAAAGTTAGGGCATAAAGTATCTGAGAACAAAGCTTATTTTGGTGATAAAACAAGGATTGCACTCATCAATTTCCAACAACAGAATAGGATTACAGGCTCTGGAATTTTTGATAAGGAAACTTTATTGAAAATGAATGAGGTATTAGAAGCAAGTAAAGATAAAGCTAGCAATAATACAGTCTTATCGGCAAAACCAGAAAAGCCTAAAGTCATTGATTCTAAAGACTCAGATTCTATTCCTTATCCTATTGTTGTAGTAAAAAATCAAAAATTTAATGGAAAATTAATTCAAACTGATGAAGACCTTAACCGCTTTGCTGAGTATAAGATGAAGATAACGCGCCCTCTTACGTGGAAGCCAAAATTTACGGATGAATATGTTAAAGGTTTGGTGTCTAAAGGCGGATCTGTTATATATACAATATCTTCGAAAACAAATAATGCAGAAAAGGAAGTGGAAGCACTTTCACCTGCTAAAAAACAATTTATCAGAAATGCAGCAAGTATTACCGATTACATTCAAAACATACGAATACTTGATTTATTAAAAAAATTATCAGAGGAAGAAATAGCAGATTATAAGAGTAAAGTTTCGGCAGAAACAGCTAATATGGATGCAATTGAAGAATCGCTTAAGGCATATATTAAAAACAGGAATACTCGAAACCAGGAAAAAAACAAGAGAGAGAAACTACAAGAACAATTAGCAGTACCTGGATTAGAAATTTTATATAAACAATATACAACCTACATTAAGTTTAAAAGTAGTCACAAAAGTACCCTCTATGAGAAAAATGATCCTAACAAAAACTATTTTGAAAATGCATTAAACAGGCAATTAGAGGAATTACTAAAATCACTTACTGCCCACGGTTTCACTCTTTCATCATTTGAAAAATTGATTACAAATTACGAACTCGCTTTTCGTAAAGAAACGGTTCACATTGCTGAAGATGCTCTGATAAAATACAGACATGTTCTTTTTGAGCAGAAAAAGAAATTGCTTGATGATGTTTTCATAACAAATTTATTAGGGAAAATAAAAGCTTCCAAAGCAAAGGAAAGCTATGAAGACGCCGATAAGGCCAGCGGTGGTATCCATTTTGCCGATAATCCAAGTACAGCAGAAATAGAATTTAAGGTTAAGATGGAGGCCTTTGCAAGAAGTAAAAAAACAGAAGGTAATGCGGCAATTAAGGAATTATCCTCCACAACTCCGTTGGTTGAAGATAATGGGTTTAATAAAGAAGGTTTTGCTAAACTAGAAACTAAACAAGCTCTTCGCAGTTTTCTGGAAAGCTATATCAATGACCAGGAAGGAAATATAAATAAAATCATTACCAGTCTAAACGCCGACCAAGGTATTTCAATCTATGGTTACGGAAGTTTGCTTCAAAAATCCAAAGAAATACAAGGAATAGCCCAAGGCAGTATTTTTGATTTAATAATAGCAGATAAAGAAAGCAGTGAAAGTACCAGACATATTATCAATGGCTTGTTAATAGGAGCTTTGGCCGTTGCATTAGGATTGCTTTCCTTTGGTACGGGAACAGTAGCCGTGTTATTGGCTGCAGGAAATTTTGCCCTAGGCGCTTATATAACTTATGAAGAAATAGAGGCTTACCGAACACAACTTGCCGCCTATAAAGTAGATATTTCCCAAGATGAACCAAGTGCAGTTTGGATTGTGATTTCTGTTGTTGGTTCCATCTTAGATGCTGCTGCTGTGGCTAAAATATCAGCTAAGCTAGTAGATGCGGGCAGAACATTTGAGCTCACAAAGGATATTGGTAAAACTGAAAAGGAGCTTATCGAAGCAGGATTAAATCGTGCAACTCGGGAAAAAGTGATAAAAGCTTTGGAAAAAGATTTAGCTAGAATTGAAGGTCTTGATAAAAAATTACAACAGAATGCCGTAAAACAAACAGAGCTCAAAGCTGAAATAAAAGAATCATTAGATGGAACTAAAAAGAGTCTGTTTACAATAAATATTGGGATAAATCCTGAAAGTCTTCCGAAACTAATAAAGCTTGCCCGCCAATATATACAAAAGGGTACCCTAACCTTTGAAAAATTTTTGTTACAAATACAAAAAATAAAAATGATCAAAGAAATAGAAAGTTTATCGCCTGAAGAATTATCTTTGCTTAAGAAAGCTTTTGAAGATGCAATAGAAATACAAAAAATAAAAGATGCTTTCAAAATAGAATTTTTAGATAAAATAGGGAAAAGACTTCCTGGAAATTGGGATGAGTTTTCGCCATACACTAACATAGAATTTGCAGAAAAACTTAAAAAATTCAGAGGAGATTATGATTTAACTTTCGATCGTAATTTTAGAGGCGGAGAAGGACAATTATTTGAGATACATCCAATAGATGACAAGGTTTTAAAAAGATGGTATGAGCTTAGACTAAAAGATATGCCGGAATCTATCCGACTTTTAGAAGAGGCTAAAAACATGGTAAGTTCCAACCCTGTATTAAAACAATATCTTGAAGTTGTAGAAGTAACAGAAAAAGGAACAGACTGGATTGTTAGAGGATTTAATAGAAGATCCGTACAATTAGGTGAGGCTATTTCTGACCCTATTGCTTCAAAAGTAAGAGAATTAGCTATAGAAGCTCTTACTAATCAGCGTGGAACTATACAAGAAAGTATCCTCAAAAAATTAATCAAAAATTCTGACAATTTACATTGGTCACCAAATAGTGGAAAAATATTAATAATCGATATGCAATAAATAAAATTATGATGAAATCATTTGAAGAAATAAAAAAAACTGAACCCCTAACCAGATTTTTAGGAAGCAAATTTGGAACGATGTATTTTAATGATAATGTTTCTAATGGGAATGATGTTATTATACGTCATTTGGATGGTGAACTTACTCCTGAGCTCCTCCCAATATATGTTCAATTATATGAGGCTGTATTAGAGTATATTGATGTTCATGATAAAATAAAAGAACATGTCTTTATGCCTCAATTACTAGAAGTAGGAGAAGATTATATTATCCGTCCTTTTTATGTTTATCTTGTACCTACCCGTAAATATTTTTCACCTGATGAACCATTGGAACCATTAAAAGAATACTATGAAATGATCAGGGCTTTCTCAGAAGAAATGATAGATCAATTTTGGGAAGAGGATATTACTGATCCCAATAAGCAAAGTATTATAAAAAGAATTCTAAGAAAAAGTCTGATGCAACCAACAGGCAAAACTTTTTTTGAAGGGCGATACATAAACAAATATATTATCGTAGAACCTGCCATATCGATAGAAGATCTAGAAAAATGGAAAACGAGTGATGAATAATAACTTTCTAAGAGATGATAAATAATCCGTCCAAAAGGAAGATAGAAAACATCGATTAGATCAAATAAAACTAAGCTCTCACTCACAGCCACACAATTTGTATTGTGTGGTTTTTATTTTCAATCACTTTCTCAAAAAAAATATCTTTATAAACCACAATCGATGAGCAGTCAGAACTAATAAAACCATTCACTAGATAATATGATTTTCGCCATATACGATTTTATACCCTTTAAAGATGAATTACCCAAATTTAATCTAAAAGAATTATTAAATATAGAAGATTTAAATAGCTCTATTTTTAACGAAGTGTTTAATATTCTCAAACCACATCAGCAAGAACAATACATTACTTTCAAAAAATCTGAAGAGGCTAAAAAGTACAGAGGAGATAGAAATATCAGGCTACCTTATGTAGATTTTAACAATTTACCTGAAACTCTTGATGACCTATTATTAGAAAAAATAATAGCCTATCAAAAAGAAGGAGAAGTTCGCAATGCTATATTTGATTTGATTTCAGAAGACCATAAAGGTCAAATTGCACGATTTGAATACAAAATACGAGAAGAAGAAGAGGCCAAAAGGCAAGCTTTAATGTCTGACGAGGAAAAAAGAAAAGAAAAAGAATGGTGGGATAAGTATGAAGCAGATTCAACCCCTCGTTTTATGGGTAATATGGGTGAGCCTGCCAATGCAGATGAATATGTATTAAGATACGGAAGAAACCCCTTTACTGGAGAGCCTGAAACCGTTGAAAGTTTTTACAAAAAGTATACGATTACCGAAACAGGAGAAATTGTTCCGAAAGAAAAAATGAATAGTACTTTATAAATAAGTTCTAACGAGGCTATCTTTACAATGAGATAGCCTCATTTTATAATGTAAAAAAATTAAAATGGATAAGAAGAAACTATTAGAAAAGAAAGATTGGGAATATTATGTTTTTGAAAAAGACAAAAATATTGAATTATCTGTTCCTATTCCCAATCCCAGCCCAGGATTTGATATCATTTATGTCTTGAATGAATCTGAAAAAGAAATGTATTTACACACAGGTATTAAAGCCCTTGAAGACAGGATAGAAGATATGAAAATTAACTTTTCAAATTATAAAATGAATTCATGGAGATAATGATATCATATCAACTTAAATAAAACATGATCTCACATATAATATAAAACCACAACACAAGAAGTTGTGGTTTTTATCTTTAATTGTTTTTCTTAAATAGATATAAAAGTATCTTTAAGTAACTTAGATTAAAAATGAATATGACTAAAATTAAAATAAATGCAGAAATAGAAAAGGATGGAGAATCATTCTTGTTTTATGTAAATATATTCAATGTATCCGAAGAGATATTAAAGCTCAACCTGTCTAATAACACGGGTGGGCTTGTAAGAGAAACAGTCCATTTATATGATAAAAATAAGGATAGATTACATAAAGGAGTCAGTTATATGATCCCTGTAGATGATGTTACCCATCTAACATCAATTGAGACAGGAGAATCTGTTCAGCTTATTTTAAAAGCGAAACTTGAAGAAATAGAGAATGACCTGTTTCTCGATTTTAAAGGAGCCAATTTTAATGTCAAACAAGATGAAACTTATTATTTTCAAATAGAATATCTTGGTGCAGCATCAGAGATGCTCCCTTTTAATATTGATTAAAAAACTCCATTTTGAAAAATCATTCAACAAAAAAGATTATACAACGATAAAGTAATTCAGCATGATCAGAAAAAACGAACTAACCAGACAAAAACTATTTGATGGTGATGAACAAGAATGTCTAAAAGAAATTTTTGAAATTGAAAATCAGAAAATCAAATTGATTGATTTTTACAACAGTCCTTTAAGAGATTTAAAAAAAGAAATAGATGATGAAAGTTTTGATACCATCGTCAGAGAAAATAAATTCAACTTAAGAAACAGTTTCATTGAAAAATATGTATCTGAAGAGGGATTAGAAATTCATTATCTGAAAAATAATGATGTGATCTATCTATTTTCATATGGAGAATTTCAACCCGGAAGGTATATGTTCTTTTTAGAAGGAATCTATCATATTGCTTAATAAAAACCCGGTTGGGCAGAAATAAAAACAATACATCGCGGCAAGAAAACGGCTGTATTAAAGTCTGTTCAATTGGAATAAAAATTTTGTAGGAAAAGGAGACTAGCAAAGTAGCCCCCCACCACTAATAATATAAAACCACAACTTTTTACGTTGTGGTTTTTATATTATTGGTGAACTATGAAATACACTCTATCTATAATTAATTTATATTCCAACATCTTAATTCTCAAATCACCAATATCATTACTATTGACTTACTGCTGTAATCTATGAATAAGACTTTTTATTTCTGAAGAACTCAACTCTGTTTTCGTATCTGTTGCTAAACTATTTTTCAGAATTCTAATCTGGGCAGCCTTTAAAGCATCTTTAGCTTTTACCACCTGATCAGGGATTACCCCAACATGTTCCCAGTTCTTATGACTGACCAGGGAGGTTACTTTTCCTGTAGGAACAAGCAATAAATATTGATTTTGGATGATAAAATGATCTACCGGATTAGCGGCTCCGGGTGTCTTCTCCCCTATTACTTCAGCCACTTTATGCTGTTGTAAAAAGTAAGCAAGGGCTTCCGCTGCAGAAAAAGTACTTTTACTGGTGAGGATACAGATTTTTTTATAAAGATATTTCGCCCCCAAAACATCTGGTTGTGTACTGTTGACTACCGTCTTATCTTCATGCCTGAAATAAGTCGTATAAAGATCTGTTTTTTCATCAAAAAAATAGCTGCAGAATAGCAGAAGCATCCGGAAAAATAAGTACGAATCTTTAACAAAAAAGTACGAGTAATTACAAATTACTATATTACAACATCTTAAAACAACAAACAGGCATATTATCTGTATGTGTTTTTAAGCCATTATTAAAAAAAATATTTGAAATTCTCTACTACTCTACCACGAAGAATACCGCAGATATTAGCTTTTTTAAGTATTTTTACATGATAATATAAATAACTTATGAAAAGAATCATATTGGCAGGAATGGTAACTCTGGGAGGGCTGATAACTGCACAGGCACAATGCAAACCTGTATCTGCAATAACAGAAAATTTTGATACATGGAAGGATATGAACAAATGCTGGACAGCTCAGGGCGGAAAAGCAATGCTGTATGCCAGTGACAAAAAGATCATTTTCTATTCTATGACCAATCCTGGAGAGAATATGTATCTGGTAACTCCGGAAATAAAAGCAGGAACCTATACCCTTAGCCTTGATATTTCAGACAACGGAGGAGAAACTACTCTGGAAATTTTCTCAGTAGGCAGCGCGTCTGATGCAAAATCATACACTTCAATCGCTAAAGCATCCAAAATAACGGGTGAAAAGAAAACCTATACCATTTCTATAAAAAAAGATACCCATCTGGGTCTGAAAGTTGTACTGAACGGCGTACACCAGGCGGTGTATGTAGATAATTTTTCTTTGACTCCTAAGAAATAAATCGTTTACAATAAAAGTCGCCAGCTTTTCAGCTGGCGACTTTTTGATATCATGATCAGCCAAAAAACCGCTGATTCATCTCGTTGATTACCGTTTCTATTCCTTCTTTCTTCAGCCACTCATATTCTGCTTTGGCAAGATCACCCGCCATATAATGCTGCTGTTGTCTATTGTCTGTTGCTGCTGTATAAACAACCTCGGCAATGGTTTCAGGAGTATCCCGTTTTGCCGTTGAGTCTCCCCTCATGGCCGTTATATATTGAGTAAAAACCGTTTCATAATCCTGATGAGAAACCATTTGTGCATTGCTTCCGAAATTGGTCTGCATATAAGCAGGAACAACGGTTTTAATCCTGATCCCCCACCCTTTTAATTCATAGCTCATTCCTTCGGACCATTTTTCCAATGCAGATTTTGTGGCGGCATACACAGAAACAAACGGGTAAGGAATATTGGCTGTGGATGAGGTTACTGTAATAACAGTTCCTTTTTTTCTGGTTCTGAAATACGGAAGAAATGCTTTGGTAACAAGCATTGTTCCTAAAAAATTGGTATTAATGAGCTGTGCCAGCTCCTCGTCAGTGGTTCCTTCAAAAGGACCCATCAGCCCATAGGCAGCATTGTTCAGCAATACATCTACCGGACTTATTTCTTCTGCTTTTGAAACTAATCCTGCCACCTGTTCCGGATCACTGATATCCAGCTTCAGAAGGTGAATGTTGGGAAATGCGATAAGCTCAGTTTCCTTTTCGGGGTTTCGCATCGTTGCAATCACCGTCCAGCCTTTTTCAGCAAATAGTTTTGCCGTTGCTTTTCCTAATCCTGAAGAGGCTCCGGTAATGAAAATTGTTGGGTTCATTTTTTAATTTTTAAAAGTGATGCCACAAAGTTGCACCGATAAAAAAAGAACCTGTTTACCATTTGGTAAAAAGCAATCTAACGGATATTTTTTCTTATTCTGCTTAATGACTGCTGGGTAATTCCCAGATAAGAAGCAATGTATGACAAGGGAATACGATTAACAAGAGTCGGATATTTTTCCATAAACTCCAGATAGCGGGTGGTGGCATCCTGAGAAATCAGCGGGCTTACCCTTTCCAGCTTTTGGGCCAGTGCTTTATTCGTCACTTTTTGAATAATGTTTTCCCAATCTATGATTGTATCTGAAATTTCTTTCCAGTCCTGATTAGAAAAAACGAGCATTTTGCAATGGGTTGCTGCCTGTATATATTCTGTGGAAGGCACATTTTTCAGATTGAAGAGCAGATGTTTTTCTTCAATAAAGATCTTGGTAATTTCTTCCCCTTTATTGTTATAATAGCAAATACGAATGATTCCGTCAAGAATAAAACCTACCTGCCTAAGGACTTTTCCTGCCTCTGCAAAATACTCATCTTTGTTCAGCTCAATTTCTTTTGCTTTGCTTGTGATGAGGTCAATTTGCTGCTGGTTCAGATGACCAAACTGCAGGATGTATTCTATAAACTCTTTCATTATAACAAAGTTAGCAATACTTATCGGGGAATATTTACCATTTGGTAAAAACTGCTTTTGAACGGGAATGAAAAAATGCAATAAAGTCCTATTGAATATCTATTCTTTAAAATCTGTGGATGAAGAAAGCGCTTTCCACTGCTGTATCTGTTCAGATAATTCCGCAATTTTGTTTTCCGCTCTCTGGGCAGCATCCGTTCCTAAGAACAATAATACCGGCGGATTTGAAACCTCTGCAAGTTTCATAAAAACATCAGCTGCTTTCTCCGGGTTTCCCAATTGCTTCCCATCTATTTCATTCATTTTCTGATGTGCCGTTCGCAGGAATTGATAATCATCGATCTGATTTTCGCCGAAAGCAATAGAATCCGGCTTAGCAAAACTGGTACGGAACCATCCCGGCAAAACGGCTGTCACATTGATTCCCAATGGTTTAAGATCATTAACCAAGGCTTCTGACAATCCCGTTACAGCAAATTTTGCAGCAGCATACATGCTCCATCCCAATCCCGGTGCAAAACCTGCAATGGATGAAATATTAATAATATGCCCGGAACGCTGATTTCTTAAATAGGGCAATGCCTGCCGGATCACTTTTAACACTGCAAAAAAATTGATCTGAAAATTTTCTTCAATCTCTTCAGCACTGAGTTCCTCTATGGCCCCGCCAAGTCCATAGCCTGCATTATTCACCACCACATCCAAATGCCCAAACTGCTTTATCGTTTTCTCAATGGATTCTGCAATAGACTGTTCATCTTTTAAATCCACTTCCAAAGGAAGAAAATTGTCCGGATCAGCATCCAATCCTTCAAAGGCTGTAATTGTTCTCGAGGTGGCTGCTACTTTATGCCCTTTTTTCAACAGCTTTTTTACTAATGAAAACCCAATCCCTTTCGATGCTCCAGTGATATACCAGATTTTTGTATGACTCATATATTCTATTTTTATGCAAAATTATCTTAAGCATCAAAACTTATTTTGTGATATACAAACCAATAATTGCCAAATTCAAACCTGTCTTACCCTGTTTGGACTGCTGCCCGTCTGTTTCTTAAAAAAGTTATTAAACTGAGCCTGGTCTTCAAAGCCAAGCACATGGCTGATTTCTGAAATATTCCACTCCGTATATTTTAAAAGAACTTTGGCCTCGGAGGTAAGCCGTTCAAAGATATGCTCTGAAGTGGTTTTTCCTGTCTGTTTTTTTATAGCCCGGTTGAGGGAATTGACATGGATAGACATTCGATCAGCAAAAGCTTTTGGAGAACGCAATTCAAAACGTTGTGCAGTAGATTCAATGGGAAACTGACGTTCCAGCAGTTCCATAAATACAATGGTAATTCTTGAAGCGGCATTGCTATGGTCAGAAATACTATTGACGGGTTGTAATTTCATCCCATAATAGATTAATTCACTGACATAATTTTTGATAAGGTCGTATTTATAAACAAAGTCTGAATCAAGCTCCTTGATTATCTTTTCAAATATTGTTTTTATTTCTGAAGCTTCTTCCCCTTTTAAACTGAAAACAGGATATGTACCTGCTGTAAATAAAGGGAATTCAAATAGATTTAAACGAAAATTTCCCTTAAAAAATTCATCTTTGAAAACACAGAAACAGCCATTGGTATCTTCTTCTAAAGATTCATACGTATAAGGCACATGAGGAGTAAAGAAAAGCAATGTACTCCCTGTTATCGGAATGCTCCGGTCTCCGTAATGAAATACATTGTTACCCTGAAACAGCATAATCTTATAAAAATCTCTCCGGATAAAGGTGGGTGACGAAGTTCCGGTATTTATTCGGTCTTCAATTCTAAAGACATTAAAGTGTCCGTCATTTTTAGGATAGTCTCCCGATACGGCGCCATATTTATGTCTGTAAAACTCATCAAGGGTTTGGGTCGTTTTTGCCATAGTCTTTATTTTTCCTGTTATAATGGGTACTTACTTCTTTTTATATCTCCAAATGCATATCAATAAAACACTGCAAAGCTCTCGACTGCGGACCGTCTTTTCTAAAAACAAGAATCGTATTCATTGTTCCCAGCTGCTTGTTCAGTCCATATGTCTTAATTTCTCTTCCTGCGTAATATTTCGAAACCACTTCTTCCGGCAGTATGCTGACTCCCAACCCTGCTTCTACGAAATTGATCACCCCCTCAATAGAATTCAGAACCGTACTTTTGTAGTTGAGAATGCCTTTATGGCTTAACCAGGATTCTAATCTTTCTCTGAAAATACATCCTTCATCAAATACCACAATCTTTAAGGGCTCTTTTTCAATAAGGGTCTGGAGGCCGGGACCTTTCGAAGATGCCAGAATAACAAGCTTTTCTTCTTTAATACAAATTTTTTCCAATCCCTTCGCATTCACAGGAGCCGCAACAAAAGCCGCATCAAGGGCGTAATCCAGCACATCAGATAGGATGGAATCTCTTGAGTCTGATTTAAATTCCAGCTCAATATCGGGATATTTTTCATCAAATGTATTGAGAATTTCAGGCACCTTTAATGCCATCGTGGTCTCGATACAGCCTATTTTCAGATTTCCCCGGATATTTTCCCCGCTTCGGATATTATGCTTCGCTTCCTCCACCAAATGCTGAATCTGTCTGGAGTATTGCATCAGGATCATCCCTTCGGAAGTAAGTTCTACCTTTCTGGAGGTACGTGAAAAAAGTTTTGTATCAAATTCTTCTTCAAGGCTTTTTATCCTTGCTGTAACATTAGACTGAACCGTAAATGTCATAGAGGCAGCTTTTGTAAAACTTCCACTTTCTGCTACGGCTTCAAATATTTTCAAATCATTTATATTCATTTTAATTAATCATTAAAAGTGATTTAATTGATTATAATTAATCGTTTTCAGTAATCAAATATCCGTATTAATTTTGACCTATCAAAAAGAATACATGAAAATAATATTCAGACAATTCATTACAGCCTTGTCATTGGGTTTATTGACAACCCATGTAACAATGGCACAATCTCATCAAAAATTAAATAATTACATTATGGAAAACCACCCCATCCACTATCGCAACATCAAGGTCAATGATTTAAACCTGTTTTACAGAGAAGCAGGTCCTGCTGATGCTCCTACCATTCTCCTTCTGCACGGCTATCCTACCTCCTCTCATATGTTCAGAAACCTGATTCCCATACTGAGCAAAAAATACCATGTCATAGCACCTGATCTCCCTGGATTTGGATATTCTGATGCTCCGGATCACACCCAGTTCTCTTACACGTTTGATCATCTGGCGGAAACAGTACAGACATTTGTTGATAAACTTGAGATGAAACGTTTTGCGGTCTATATCTTTGATTATGGAGCTCCCGTAGGTTTGCGCCTGGCCATGAATAACCCGGAAAAGATCACAGGCATCGTTTCCCAAAACGGAAATGCCTATGAAGAAGGATTAAGCAATGAATGGAACCCCATACAGAAATACTGGAAGGAACCATCACAGGCAAACCGCCTTGCGTTAAAAGATTTCGTTTCTAAAGAAGCCACTACATTTCAATACTATCACGGTGTTTCCGATCCTTCTTTAATTGCACCGGAAGCTTATACTCTTGATCAAAAATTCCTTGACAGACCGGGGAATATAGAGATACAACTAGACTTAGTGAAAGATTACAGAACCAATGTAGCCCTATATCCTAAGTTCCATGAATATTTCAGAAAGCATCAGCCGAAATTATTATTGGTATGGGGAAATAAAGATCCTTATTTTCTGCCTGCAGGAGCAGAAGCTTATAAAAAGGATATACCGGATGCGAAACTAAAGTTTTATAATACCGGACACTTTGCTCTGGAAACACATGCTGTAGAGATTGGTGCTGAAATCGTAGAATTTATGGGAACATTACCGCAATAACTCATAGAATCTAGTCCATCAATTACTAAAAAATACATGAACATCACATATGAAAACAATTGTCATAAAAAACTATGGAGGTCCGGAAGTTCTGCAGGTGACCGATATACCCATTCCTACTATAACAGATCCTTCACAAGTATTGGTGAAAGTAAGAGCAACATCAGTAAATCCACTTGATTACCAGGTAAGACGGGGAGATTATGCATCCTTTTTTGAACTGCCTATTATAACCGGGCATGATATTGCCGGTGATATTATCGCAGTGGGTGAAGCTGTTAAAAAATGGCAGCCAGGTGATAAAGTCTATTATTCACCTCGTTTTGGCAGCTCCGGGAGTTATGCAGAGTATCACCTTACAGAAGAATCTTCATTGTCCAGAATGCCTGATAATATAAGCTACGAGGAAGCTGCTGCTGCTCCGCTTATTGGAGGAACGGTATGGGAAATGCTTGCGGTACGTGCTCAATTGAAAAAAGGAGATACCATTCTCATCCTTGGCGGTGCAGGCGGTGTGGGAACACTTGCCATACAGACCGCCAAATCATTAGGCGCTTTTGTATATACAACTGGACAGAGTATTTTACATGAAAAACTTCAGAACCTGGGAGCTGATGTAGTTATTGACCATCATCAAAAAAACTGGATTGAAGAAATACAAGTACATACGAAAGGAAAAGGAGTGGATGTCATTATTGATACTGTAGGAGGAAACACCCTCTCAGACAGTCCGCTTGCTTTGGCTGACTATGGAACCGTTGTAACATTGGTTGATATCGCCCAGCCACAAAACCTTATTCATGCCTGGGAAAAAAATGCGACTTACCATTTCGTTTTTACCCGACAAAGCAGGGATGAGCTCTATCATATTACCCAATTAATTGAAACCGGAAAAGTAAAACCGGTTATCGATAGCATATATCCGATTGAAGAGATAAAAAATGCCCATCAAAGAATAGAAGATGCAAAACGGGACAGACCTTTATTTGGAAAAATTGTGTTGACATTGTAAGAATGTGTTTGAAGGATGTTCACATCAATCTCGGGCAAATATCTTCGATATTTGCCCGAGATTTTATTATCTAAAAAAGGTCTTCTATCACAAAAACATTGTGATACTTATTCAATTCTGATGAGTTATTCCTTTAAAGACTGAGCTTTTCAGAAACTTACATTTGAGCTTTTTAGAAACTTATATTTCATTTTGTTTTCAGAAATTTGATTGATAAATTTTAACAAAATGGATATACTAAAATTAAGCATAGAATGGGCAAAAGCTGAGGTATTTTCAGCAAAGATCATTTGGATATTCAGCTGTATTGTACTATTAAGTGCAGGAGGATTTGCCTTCTGGGGCAAAACAGCAATGGCAAAAGCATTTGTTATTCCATTGATTATTTCAGGAGTATTTCTGCTGGCTACAGGGATTGGTTTATATGCTGCCAATAAGCCTCGTATTTCTCAATTTGAAAAGGATTATAAAAGCAATACTGAATATTTTGTAAAGAAAGAAATAGAACGCACCACAAAATCTGATGGAGACTTCAGATTGATTTTCAAAATACTGCCTGCAATAGCTATTGTGGCGGCTCTTTTCCTTATGATATTTTCCTCTCCCAACTGGCGGGCTATAAGTATTACAGTGATCTCACTAGTCACTTTTTTAATGATTGTGGACAGCAATACTTCTGCCCGTAATGCAGCGTATCGTGAACAACTTTTAACTTCAGGAGCCTTATGAAAGTAACCGCATCACCATTCGCCAATTCTTTTGTGTATTCATGTGTTTCGAAAGAACAGTGGGGCCATGAGCAATTTATTCCTGAACATGTTCTCGCATTTCAGATATCGGGAGAAACCCATATTTATAATCAGCAGGGAACTTTTGTTTTAAAGAAAAACAGACTTCTGCTGGCCCGCCGGAATCAATTTGCCAAAACACAGAAACTTCCGGCTTCAGATCCGGAATACAAGGCTGTTTCTATTATTCTGAAAACAGAAGACCTGAGAAAATTCGCAGCCTTGAATACTATGACCTTTGATAAAGGGCATGGGGGAAAGAGTAATATCGTACTGAAGCCCGATCTATTTCTGAAAAGTTATTTCCAATCTTTGATACCCTATCTGGAAGAACCGGGGAACAGCAATGAAAGGATGATATTCTCTAAAGTTTCAGAAGCTATAGAATTACTGCTGAATATCTATCCTGAGTGCAAAAAATTTCTTTTTGATTTTAGTGAACCTCACAAAATAGACCTTAAAAATTTCATGTTAAATCATTATCATTATAATGCTCCGATAGAAAATTTTGCCAGGCTTACAGGGAGAAGCCTCGCAGCATTCAAACGGGATTTTACAAAAACATTCCAGGTTTCACCGGCAAAATGGTTAAAAGAAAAACGTCTGGAAGAAGCGTATCAACTGATCCACCAGGAAAACAAAAAGCCTTCCGAGATTTATCTGGAGTTAGGATTTGAAAACCTATCCCACTTTTATACTTCTTTCAAAAATAAATACGGCTTGACGCCCACAGAAAGTTTAATCACTAAAAAATAAAGAAAAATGAACAAAACCATTCTCATTACCGGAGCTTCTTCAGGATTAGGAAAAGCAACGGCTAAACTATTTTCATCAAAAGGCTGGAACGTTATTGCGACCATGCGAAGCCCGGAAAAAGAAACCGAACTGATCAATAATCCTAATATTCTCGTTACCCAATTGGAAGTAACTGAGCCAGAAACCATCCAAAATGCCATCAGCAAGGGGATTGAAAAGTTTGGAAGAATAGATGCCCTGCTCAATAATGCGGGCTATGGAACAAGCGGAATCTTTGAATCTCTGACAGATAAAGCCATCCGTGATCAGTTCGATGTCAATGTATTTGGAGTGATGAATGTAACCCGTGCTATTTTGCCCCATTTCAGAGCACAACAAAGTGGTGTGATCGCCAATATTACTTCAGGAGTAGGGAAAATTCCTTTTCCTTTGGTATCCGTTTATGTAGCTTCAAAATATGCGGTAGAAGGCTTTGTGGAGTCGTTAGCATATGAGCTGGACTCACAGAATATTAAAGTTAAAATTATTGAACCTGGCTATATTGCAACCAATTTCCAGCAACGTGCTTTTTCAGATTCAGGAAATAATGCGGTCCCTGAAGATTACACTTCTTTTTTAGATGAAACCAATGCTTTGTTCAGCAGTCTGGGAACTGAAAATACAGCTTCGGCCCAGGAAGTTGCCCAAACTGTATTCAACTCTATCACTGACGGAACTCACCAGCTGCGCTATATTGCCGGTCCAGACATCGTTTCTATGATTGAAGCCCGAAATAATAAGTCTGATCAGAAATACGTAGAATTTCTACGCGGAATGTTTGCTCCCAACGGATTTAAAAACAAAATATAATAAAATGAACACCGAACAGAAAATACAAGAAGCAGAAGACCGGCTTGCGATCCGCACATTGGTAGACAACTATGCTTTCTGTGCTGATACAAGAGATGCACAGGGGCAAATGGCATTGTTTACAGAAGATACCCATTTCGAAGTCTACTATAATCCAAAATCCGGAGTTCCTTCGCAGGTAATCAGAGGAAGGGCAGATCTGTTTCCTATCTTTGACAATCTGAACACCTATCATTCCACCATGCATTTTAACGGACAAAATTCTGTTGTACTGAATGGAGATCATGCAACAGGTACTGCTTATTGTATGGCTCATCATTTAACAATAGTAGAGGGAAAACAAAAGTTGATGGTTGCTGCCATCCGTTATCATGACCAATTTGTAAAACAGAACGGACAATGGCTTTTCTCTGAACGTAAATTACTGGTTGACTGGATCGAAAACAGATAGAAATACTGAACTCCATCATTGAAAAAACACCTATTTCCCTAAGCTTTCATTATATTTGAAAGAAACATCAGAAACCTGTTGTCTTCGAATTTAAAATATGGAAAAGAAGTTGGCATTAGAACACTTAAAACGTGCAACATTAAACAGCCAGGGGCTGGCGCAAAACTCATCGTTCGGAACTGGAAAGAATGCTGTTCTTCAAGCTTTGGAGCATCTTGGATATATACAGATTGACACTTTGTCTATGGTGGAACGTGCCCATCATCATACTTTATGGACGAGAATTCCTGATTTTCAGGCAGATTTCCTGGAACAGCTGGTAGAAGAGCGTAAAGTATTTGAATATTGGTTTCATGCCGCTTCCTATCTTCCTATACGGGATTTCCGCTATGCTTTGCCCCAAATGCTTACCATCAAACGAGGTGAATCCCGCTACTACAATGCCGATCCTAAAATGATGGAATATGTCATAGATACCATCCGTAATGAAGGTCATAAAAGAGCAAGAGATTTTGAAAACGAAAGCCATAAGACAGGAAGCTGGTGGAATTGGAAACCTGCTAAACTAGCTCTTGAAAGACTTTTTATGCAAGGTGATCTGATGATCAGCGGACGCTCCGGCATGCAGAAAACATATGATCTTACCGAAAGAGTTTTACCTTCTTTCATTGACACCACAGAACCTTCTCAGCTTGAGTTTGCGGAATATCTAGTAAAAACCAATCTCCGTGCCTATGGATTTACGACTTTAAAACAAATCACCCATCTTAGGACTGGAAATGATTTAAAACAAAATGTCAATAAGGTATTACAAACGATGCTTGATGAAGGATTACTATCTCCAATCAAAATAGAAGGATTGCCTTCTGTCTTTGTTCAGAACGAGGTTTTTGAAAAGACATTTGATGCGGTGGATTCCAATATACAGCTCCTGTCTCCGTTTGATAATTCCATTATCCATCGTGACCGGATCAAACAGATTTTTGATTTTGATTTCAGGTTGGAATGCTATGTTCCAAAGGAAAAAAGACAATACGGCTACTTCTGTCTGCCAATCCTGTTTGGCGATCAGTTTATCGGAAGAGTTGACTGCAAAGCTCACAGAAAGGAAAAAAAGTTGGAGCTTATCCATTTGCATATTGAAAACAATACGATAGACATTGAATGGTGGCTTAAACCTTTTATAGAAACTGTAAATCGTTTTGCCATCTTCAATGGTTGCGAGTCTTTACTCCTTACAAAAGTGAGCCCGGCAAAGTTGAACCCAGCTGTAAAAAAGGGATTATCCAAATTCGGATTAAAAAAGTAATTCCTTTTATCTCAAATCAATATTTCTATTAAAAGACAAATCGCATTATGAGTTCCATAATGCGATTTTATTTTTTTGATTAGTCTAATTTCTGATTCGTTTTCTGGACAAAATCATTCCATTGCTGATTCAGGTAGGCCACTGCCTTCTTTTTCTCATTGTCGTTCAAAGAAGAATAATTAATTGAATTAAAAACCAGTTTTTTCAATGCTTTTACATCCAGTTCCCAATACACCATAGCTGCCCAGAAATCATAGCTAAGACCATTATATCCGTACACAGAAGGATCATCGCTATTGATAGAACACTGTACGCCATTGCTTAGTAAAACTCTTGCAGGGTGATTCCTCAGATCGCTCACATATCCCAAAATCTGATTGCTGAGCGGGCTTACCTCAACCAGTTTATTCTGTTTTCTGATCTGTTCCATTGTTTTTGGGAAATAAATCAGATTCAGGCCATGGCCAATTCTTTTATTGTCCAGATGAGCGATGTCCAGAACATTTTCATTAAAGATAGAATTACTTTCTCCGGCGTGAAGGAAAAGAGGCATTTCCATCCCATACTTTTTATTAAGCTCTTTCAATTGGGTCCAGCTTTTCTCAAAAAAACTAATACTGTGTCCCGCAGCCTCATCTGCCACAAGGTCAAAACCTGTGATCATATCGGGAAAATCTTTCTTCAACTCGAAAGCCATTTCCAGCTGTTTATCAATATTATCAGTATCTAAAAATTTAAAGCTGGAATAGATCAGCTTCAAGCTAAACTGCGGGTCTGACTTATGTACTTCTTTAAGAATATCCTGCAGATCTGTAATGGATGTTTTTAAAGGATATTTTCCATTCTTAAAATCATAAAGCTCGTCAAAGATAAACCGGATCTCTACATGCTGAACTTTATCTTTTATCAGGTCCTGAAAGCCTTTCAAATAATATTCTTTAAAGAAAGGACGATAAGGTAATAAGAGGCTGATTCGTTTAAAACGTTTTTCGAATTCAATCCAATAATCCGTGTAAGAGCATAGGTTATCCCTTTTCAGGGTAAGAAGCTCCTGCAGCTGTTTTTCAAAACCAGGATCTGAGCTCAGTTTTTTATCCAGACTGACAAATCCGTTCGGAACTTTTCCTTTTTCAAAAAAAGCAAGTTGTCCAGTAATGAATTGGTCATTGTCTTTCTGATCGTACACATAGCATTCCTGGTATTTTCTGGCAGCTGAAATAACCCATTTCACATCTGTTATCCCTCCACTGTGGGTATGCAGCAAACCTCCTTTCGGCATAGTCTGAAATATTTCAAACAGCTTACTGCGCTCTATCATTGGTTTTATTTCAGTAAAAGAACTGTTATATAACGATATCTTTTTCGCTTCTGTTTCGCTTATAAACTGCTTACGAATCTGGACTATTTTTTTATCCAAGGCTATTTCGGCATCAGACAATTGTATGTCAGCATCAAATGCTAAGGCTTCATTTCCCTGCTTTTCCTTCAGCAAGCTTTGTTGATAGACAGTTTTTTCAACTGTTTTATTTTGGCCCCAAAATAGAGGTGCTCCCAGAAGTGCTATATAAGTAAGGTATTTTTTCATCATAGATCATAATATTAAATTGGAGGGGGTGTCCGTTAAAAGTAGCTTGTTACAGCAAAAATTGTGCAGAATAAAGCTGTTTCAAAAATAATATTAATTTTCTGTTAAAAACCTTCAATAGCTCTTTAAAACTAAACTTTCGCTTTTTTACGGGAATCTGACAGATAGTAATGCCATAGTATCATTGATGCAACTGATCTTAAAGGTGCCCATTGTTTTGTTATTTCAAGGATTTCCTCTTTGCTCATCTTGGGAGAAAGGTTTTTCAGGCGTTTTAAAGCATTTACAGCTGCCAGGTCACCAATAGGAAAAATATCTGTTCTTTGAAGCGTGAACATTAAGTACACATCAATAGTCCAATTACCGATGCCTTTCAGTTGAATTAATGTTTTGCGGACCTCATCATTGGACATTTTCGGCATTTTCTCAAGATTAATTTCTCCATTAATCATTGCTTGTGCCAGCCCTCTGATATAAATCGTTTTCTGGCGGCTTACATAACAGGCTCTCATTTCTTCATCGCTGAGCGTAAGAATCTGCTCCGGAGTGATGCTCTTTATTTTTTCCCTTAACTGCCGTAAAGCTGCCAAAGCCGATGCTAAAGAAACCTGCTGTTCCAGAATAATATGCACAAGCGTCTCAAAAGTATTTTCCCGTGTCCACATCGGCGGATATCCGTGAGTATCTACAATTAATTTTAAATCAGTATCCCGGTCAGCTAAATAATTGCACAATTCATGGAAGTTCTCTGAATGGAAAACCTCTGCCCTAATTGCTGAGATTTCAGAATCTGTTTTTTTATTCATCGGTCCTGTTTTAATTAAAATAAAGAAGGCATTGTATATCCTCTTTCCAGATCCAGAAGTATCGATTTATTTTTTAATCCTCCTGCAAAACCGGTCAGTTTCCCCGATACTCCAATGATTCTGTGACAGGGAACAATGATGGATACTGGATTTTTGTTTAAAGCTCCCCCTACAGCACGGACGGCTTTCACATCGCCCAGGATTTTTGCGAGTTCTCCATATGTTTTTGTCATACCGTATGGAACTTTTAATAAAGCGGTCCAAACTTTAACCTGAAAATCGGTTCCTTTAAAATCAAGAGGTACGGTAAAAATGGTTCTTTTAGTTTCAAAATATTCTTTAAGTTCTTTCTCTGCCTGCAAAATAATTGGATGCTCTTCTCTTTTCACAGGAGCAGAAAGCTTTGTTCTTGTGTAGTCCTCACATTCCCAGATGATCGCGACAAGACCTTTATCAGAAGCAATCACTTTGATCAGTCCTACAGGGGACAAAACATCTTTATAAACCAATGGATCAGGATCTTTCATTATGTCTTTATAATTTTTTTACTGCGTTCATTTACAGATTCTGAGCCTGGTAATACTTGCAGCATTACTCCTACCATAACCAGACAAATCAATATACAAATAATTCCGAAGTGGTAAGCAGTCTGCCAGCTTTCTTTTGAAAAATAGAAAAATACGCCACCAATAACACTTACTCCTAATGCAGAAGCGGTCTGCTGAAAAGTGGAATAAATTCCTGCTGCACCTCCCGCATATTGAGACGGAACATTTTTAAGTGCAATATTCAATAATGAAGGAAGTACAAGACCATTTCCAAATCCCCATGCTGCCATCAATCCTATCACCAATCCGTTACTAATTCCAGGTTTCCAAAGGGTCATCTGAAGATAAAATGCAATAAACAGAATAAGGACGCCTACCTGCAATACCCTCTTTCCATATTTTATAATCAGACGGGAAGCCATTACAGAAGAAACGACAAATAAAATCCCCGGAGCGATAAAATATAAGCCGGAATCAAGGGCTGAAATGCCAAGTCCATTCTGGAGATACACCGCACTCAATAATAGATAGGCGGTATGCAGCATAAAGTGAAATAAAACAGCCGTTAATCCGATATTAAAATCTTTTATTTTAAATAATCTGACGTCAATCAAAGGGTTTCCGTTTCTGCTTAGCTTCATTCTTTGATTATAAATGAAAATAACAAACAGCATAAAAGACAGCCCCAACAGTCCGAAACTCCACAACGGCCATCCTGCCTCCCGCCCCTGAATCAAAGGATAGATAAGGGAAAACAGAGCCAATGTGAGAATGAGTATTCCGGTATAATCAAATTTTGTACTTTCATGTCTGGGGGTTTCAGTAACATATTTATGCGTGGCCCAAAGTGTAATGATTCCTATCGGAAGATTGATAAAGAAAACCAGTCTCCAGCCTTCTATCACCCAATGCGTATCTGATAAATACCCCCCCAGTACCTGCCCTATTGCAGCAGCTGTCCCCAAAGTAATTCCATATAATCCAAATGCTTTTGCCCGTTCTTTGGTATCTATAAAAAGCACCTGAATGAATGCTATCGTCTGTGGAACCATAAATGAAGCGCTTAATCCCTGAAAAAATCTTGTAACGTTCAATTGGAATGCTGATTGTGACAGCCCACATAAACAGGATGCTACGGTAAAGGCAAACATTCCCCAAAAGAAAACTTTTTTCCTTCCGAAGTGGTCTCCAGCCCTTCCTCCTGTAATCAGAAAAGCAGCATATCCGAGGAGATATCCGGCAATCACGAACTGCATTTCGCCATCGGTGGCATGAATTCCTTTTTTAATCGTAGGTATTGCTATATTGATAATAAATACATCGATAACGGAAAGTAAAGGAGCTGCCAGAACAATGATCAGTTCCAGCCATTTATTGTTTGTGTGTTTCATTTTAAATCAGTTTTTGAATAATTTTTTTTGCAGATTGTATTTCATCCGGCTTTTTAAAAACAGAAGCGGTGACAATGGAGCCTTCCAGCATGACATATATTGTTTCTGTCAATTCTTCATCTGTAAGAATCTTTTTGTGACCGGAATTCATGACAAGAGTCCTGATAAAATCTTTGCTGTGAACTTTTGTTGCCTGAATTTCTGCTAAAACCCTGGGATCACTTGTTCCCGCTTCATCATTGGCCTTGATAAACGGACAGCCCCCATACTGCCTGATCTCCTGTCGTTTGGTATGGTGATCAAAAATAGCCAGTAATTTTTCCTTCGGATCGCTCACTTCGCTGACGCTTGCTTCAAGCCTGCTAAACCAAAGCTGATGCATACGCTGGATATAGGCGACCAATAGATCCGCCTTTGTTTCAAAATGTTTATACAAAGACGCTTTTGCTATATCAGATTCACTGATGATCTGATTAATACCTGTATTACTATACCCTTGCTCGTAGAATAGTTTTTCTGCGGTATCTAAAATTTTGTCAATGACAACCTGTCCTCTCTGTTTCATGAAGCAAAGGTATGCAATAAATAGACAACTTTGTCTATTTATTATTTTAGCTTTTCTCTATTTGCTTCATTGATTTTGTCTAGCTTGATCTTAAAAAACCACGGCATCATTTATTTTTTAAAATGATGCTGTGGTTCTGTATTTATCAGAAAAGTGTATTATTTCCTATTTACCGAAACGAGGTTCTAAACTCCAGTGGAGAAAGAAGTGTCTTATTTTTAAACAGTTTTGTAAACGACTGTGGGTGCTCAAAACCTAATTCATAAGCGATTTCACTTACAGATAAATCTGTGGTAGAGAGTTTTTCTTTAGCCTTTTCAATCAATTTTTCATGGATCAATTGCTGAGTACTCTGGCCCGTAAGCGTTGTTAATAAGCGGCTAAGATAATTGGGAGATATCCCAAGTTCACTGGCAACAAACTGAACCGTAGGCAATTCTTTTGAAACCAGATCATTATCACTAAAATAACGATCTAATAAAGACTCTAAGCGGTTAAGAATACTATGATGGGTAATTTTTCTGGTAATAAACTGGCGTTCATAAAACCTTTCGGAATAATTGAGTAATGTTTCAATATGTGAAATGATAATATTCTGACTGAATTTATCAATCACCGAATGATACTCCTGCTCAATATTTTCTATAATTCCATTGATGGTAAGTTCTTCTTTTTTGGAGAGAAACAAAGCCTCATTCACTGAATAATCAAAAAAATCATATTGTTTGATAGTTTTAGCGAGCAATGTTCCCCACAGAAAATCAGGATGAATCAGGAGCATCCAGCCAGATTGCCTTTCCTGAGAACCCGCTTCCGCTTCAATTCTGAAAACCTGATTGGGTGAAATGAAAAACAGGGTTCCTTCATCAAAATCATACTCCTGCTGACCGTATTTCAACTTACCATTGATTCCTATTTTTAAAGAAATCTGGTAAAAATCCAACATCCAGTTGACCGCTCCAATATCTGAAGGCCGCTTTACATCTTTATAGTCGATCACGCTGATCAGCGGATGCTCAGGAGGCGGCAGCCCTCTTGAACGGTGAAATTCTGTGATGGATTTTATTCTTTTTGTAACCCGTCGTTCCATATCTATAAAATTACAAATTGTTTTTCAACGAACTTTATTATTTCCCTTATAAGCTCTATTAAAAGAAAAATCAAAGATTTTTAAAACTTATGTGAACTTACTCTACACACAAATATTCTCTTAAGCTTACTTAAGTGTGTTTATATCTTTTGTGACTTTTATGGTTTGATTTCCCCACAGATCGCACAGATTTTCACAAATGTTAGTGCTTTATTCTCCAGCATTATGATAAGCAGCAGCAAATTCCTTTGCAAACCCGGCCAGTTTTACTTTTCCCAAAACAGGCTGATGCTGATAATAGTCTTCATAGAGAATTCCGCTTCCCTGAGCGGCCTGCGTTTCTACAAAACCTCTTGCTACCTGTTCATTGAACCCGATATCAAGCCAGTTTTTTAATAATTCTTCATCTGAAATCACCTTCCACTCTAAATCCGGTTTATCGATAGATTCTCCCAGCGCTTTTGTAATTTCATCAGGAGAAACCTCATCACTGGCTACATAGCGCACTTCCCTTTCCGTAAATGGTTTCTCCATTTCTTCAGCGACAGCATCTGCAATATCCAGTGGAGAAACCCAGGGCTCTTTTTGATTTCCACCCCAATTGGAAATAATCGCTCCTTTATTTTTTATCGTATTAATGAACGAAAACATATTGAAATAAATACCGACAGGACGAATGAATTTAATCACAACATCATCAGCTAATTGTTTCAAAATCTGTTCTACATGATAATGAAATACAATAATACCTGTTCCTTTATTTGTATGGGCTCCAATACTGCTGAGGTGGATAATCTTCTTCACTCCCGAACGTTCCACGGCAGTTTTGTAATTTTGTCCAATTCTACTGATGGCTCCAATAAAATCAATGTTTTTATCAAACATATCACCTGCTGCTTCCATTGTTTCCATTAAATAGACAATATCCGCTCCTGTAAATGTTTCTGCGAGAAAATCTACATCAAACATACTTCCTATAGCGGCTTTTGCACCCAACGCTCTGATAGAACCTGCCCGTTCTTCATTACTGCTAATCACTGTTACCGAATGTCCTTTTTGTATAAGTTCTTTGGTAAGTGGTTTTCCGATGTTCCCGATGGAACCTGTTAAAACAATATTCATTTCTTTAATTTTTTGTTAGAGCAAAATTCTGAAATACCTCTAAAGATGACTTCGCCGAATCTATCTTCTTCTTAGCCAAAAAAGGAAACTTGATGAATAGATGTGTTTTTTCGGTAAACAGAACGCTTTTTAACACTTTTTTAATCTATAACGGTTGCACCTATTTTGAACTTTACCTACCTTTGCCTCTGGGATGCGGAAAAGATTTTATCAATATTTGTACAGCTTGTTATTTGCATTGCTTACCGTTTTAGGTTGGTACTA
Organism: Chryseobacterium sp. GW821-FHT04C04; assembly: GCF_059420365.1. Classification (NCBI taxonomy): domain Bacteria; kingdom Pseudomonadati; phylum Bacteroidota; class Flavobacteriia; order Flavobacteriales; family Weeksellaceae; genus Chryseobacterium; species Chryseobacterium sp. GW821-FHT04C04. The sequence goes on from NZ_JBWKTO010000005.1 coordinate 137,621, forward strand.
TGGGCAAATCCAGCAGTATGTTTCAACAGATATTTCTTCCGAACTTCATTTTACCACTGATCTTCTTGTTCATCAGAATAAAAGCTTCAAAGCATCTTTTGCGTTTCTTAAAAACCACGAGGCTAATGATGCTTACAATGTCAGCCATCCCCGCTACAACAAAATCAGAGCTAATCTTTCTGAAAACGACAACGAAAATGACGACAATGTAGAAACATCCGGTTCTACTGAGCTTCTCGCTCTTTTCAAAGATGGTTTCTGGCATCTGATCTCAGGTTTTGTTACTACATTTCACGACAGACAAATCGCTGTTTCACTTGCTCAATCCGAACATTTAAAGCCTTTAGATGATGATCTGTACATCCAGTACAGGGTCATCAGACTGTGATTTTATAGTAATTTTTTCGAAAACCTTATATGCTTTCAAATCCTAATTTGAGAGCAGGTAACTCTATTTTTTCAATTATAAATTATTATAAAAACAAAATTTATCATGGTCAAGAAAAGTCTCATGTATATCAACTTGTGCCTTATTTTCTTGTTTGTAGGCTGTCAATCTGAAAAAAAGGAAAAAGCAGAAGCAGCGTCATTCAACGTTACAAGCCCGCTTATAAAAGATACTTTAGTTAACAAAGATTATGTTGCGCAGATTCGTTCTATTAATCATATTGAGCTTCGTGCCCAGGAAAAAGGATACATCCAGTCTATTTATGTAGATGAAGGGCAATTCGTACAAAAAGGGCAGCTGATGTTCAAAATCATGCCTAATTTATATGAATCGGATGTAAACCGCGCCAAAGCAGAGTCTAAATATGCACAGATTGAATATCAGAATACCAAAAACCTTTCCGACAAAGACATCGTTGCTCCTCAGGAAATGGCAATGGCCAAAGCAAAATATGAAAAAGCCCAGGCTGAGCTTGCTTCAATGAATACCCATTTGAGATTCACCGAAATCCGTGCTCCTTTTACCGGAATTGTAGGAAAATTACATGTAAGAAAGGGAAGCCTTGTAGATGAAGGTGAACTTGTAACGGAACTTTCCGACAACAGCAAAATGTGGGTATATTTCAATGTACCGGAAGCAGAATATCTTAATCAGATGGATGCTAAAAAGGATAATAATCCAATGCATGTACGCCTGAGAATGGCCAATGGCAAAGAGTTCACTCAAGACGGTGTGGTACAGACCATAGAGTCTGATTTTGACAATGAAACAGGGAATATTGCCTACAGAGCTACATTCCCCAACCCAAAAGGGCTGTTAAGATACGGAGAAACCGGGAACATCGTTATTACTTCACCTTATGCCAATGCCATGATGATTCCTCAGAAAGCCACTTTTGAAGAACTGGAAAAGAAATATGTCTATGTGATTGGCAAAGACAACAAAGTGCATGCAAGAGAAATAAAAGTCGCTGCTGAACTGCCACACATGTATGTAGTTTCTTCCGGACTTGGAAAGGATGACAGAATCTTGCTGGAAGGGCTTAGAATGGTTCAGGAAAACCAAAAGATTGGTTCAAAATACCAAAAACCTGAAAAAGTAATGTCGAATCTGGATCTGTACGCCGAGTAACCCAAAAACAGCATTATGTTTAAAAAAGTAATACACCGACCGGTTTTCGCTATCGTAATATCGGTTGTCATTCTGTTTATGGGAGGTATCGCCATGAAACAGCTTCCTACAGAGCAGTTTCCCAAAATTGCCCCTACTACAGTAGCAGTTTCCATTGCCTATCCGGGTGCAAGTGCAGATGTATTGGTAAAATCATCTCTGATTACGATCGAAAATGCTATCAACGGAGTTCAGGGAATGCGTTACATCACTACCGATGCCACCAGTGCCGGAGAAGCTACGGTAAACGTTGTCTTTGATCCCGGAACCGATCCCAATGAAGCGGTAGTTCTGGTAAAAACCAGAGTGGATCAGGTAATGCCTTTACTGCCGGAGCTTGTACAAAAAGAAGGAGTGGTGGTAAACCCGATTCAGCCAAGTATGTTGATGTACGTGAATCTCTACAGTACAAATAAAAGTATGGATGAAAAATTCCTGTACAACTACTCTATGGTGAATATCATCCCGGAAATTAACCGTATCCACGGGATTGCAAAGTCTCAGATTCTGGGTAGCCGAAGATATGCCATGCGTATCTGGCTGAATCCTGATCGTATGCGTGCGTATTCTATTTCTGTAGATGAGGTCATGAAGGCTATTGGTGAGCAAAGTATCATTGGTCGTCCGGGAAGAATCGGACAGAGTTCCGGTATTGCAGCACAATCCCTGGAATATGTATTGACTTATAAAGGACAATACAACAAACCGGAAGAGTATGAAAATATCATTGTCCGTTCCAATGCAGAAGGAGAAAATGTGAAACTGAAGGATATTGCCAAAGTAGAATTAGGAAGTGAATTCTTTGATATTTATTCTAATCTTGACGGGCATCCTTCCGCTTCTATCGTTTTAAAACAAAACTACGGAAGTAATGCCAATGATGTGATCCGAGATGTGAAAGCGAAACTTGCAGAAATGAAAGGAAACTTCCCGCCAGGTGTTGATTATAAAATCAGTTATGATGTGTCGCAATTCCTGGATGCCTCTATTGAACAGGTAATGCATACTTTAAGGGACGCATTTATCCTCGTTGCCATTGTGGTTTTCATTTTCCTTGGTGACTGGCGTTCTACGTTGATTCCTATTATTGCCGTACCGGTTTCTTTGATTGGAACTTTCTTTGTCATCCAGTTCTTCGGATTAACCATTAACCTTGTTACCCTTTTCGCACTGGTATTGGCAATCGGTATTGTGGTGGATAACGCGATTGTAGTGATAGAAGCCGTTCACGCTAAAATGGAAGACAGTAATATTTCGCCTTATAAAGCTGTAAAAGAAGTGATGGGTGAAATTGCAGGAGCTATTATTGCCATTACAGCCGTAATGGTGGCTGTGTTTATTCCTATTTCCTTTATGACGGGTCCTGTGGGAACTTTCTACCGTCAGTTTTCTATTACCATGGCAAGTTCTATTGTGATTTCAGCAGTAGTAGCGCTTACACTGACTCCGGTTTTGGCAGCAATGTTATTGAAGAACCATCATGGAAAGCCTAAAAAAGTAAATATTTTCACCAAAGCGTTAGATTCTTTTAACGGAGCATTTGATAAAGTAACAGGAAAATACGCTTCATTCCTTAGAAAAATCGTAAGCCGAAAGATAGTCACATGGGGAATCCTGATTGCTTTCTGTGCCGGAATTGTTATGATTAATAAAGTACTTCCGGGCGGATTTATTCCAAATGAAGACCAGGGAACCATCTATGCCATTATCCAAACTCCTCCGGGCTCTACTCTGGAACAAACCAATAAGGTTTCCAGAACATTACAGAAAATCTGTATGGGAGTAGACGGTGTGGAATCTGTATCATCACTGGCAGGATATGAGATCATGACGGAAGGCCGTGGTTCGAATGCGGGAACCTGTCTGATTAATCTTAAAAGCTGGAACGACCGTGAGCATTCTGTAAAGGAAATCATGGAAGAATTGGAAGAAAAATCTAAAGATCTCGGAGCTACCATTGAGTTCTTTGAACCACCGGCTGTACCAGGATTCGGATCTTCGGGAGGTTTCTCTATGAGACTTCTAGATCTGAACAGAACGACTGATTATCAGGAATTTGATAAAGCCAATAAAGATTTCATTGCCCAGCTTAAAAAGCGTAAGGAACTTTCAGGAGTGTTCACCTTCTTTGCTGCCAATTATCCGCAGTATGAACTCGTTTTTGATAATAATTCAGCGATGCAGAAAGGAGTTTCTATCGGAAAAGCGATGGATAACCTCAACATTCTGATCGGTAGTACCTATGAACAGGGCTTTATCCGTTTCGGACAGTTCTTTAAAGTATATGTACAATCGTCTCCGGAATTCAGAAGGCTTCCTACGGATATTATGAATCTGTATGTAAAAAATGACCGTGATGAAATGGTTCCTTATTCAGCATTTATGACAATGAAAAAGACACAGGGACCTAACGAAATCACCCGTTACAACATGTACAATTCTGCGGCAATCCGTGGACTTCCGGCTTCCGGCTATACAACAGCGGATGCCATTCAGGCCATCAATGAAACGGCAGCTAAAACACTTCCTCACGGATACAAAGTAGCTTGGGAAGGATTGTCTTACGATGAGGCACAACGTGGTAATGAAGCGATCTACGTATTCCTTGTTGTTTTGGTATTTGTATATCTGGTCCTGGCAGCTCAGTATGAAAGTTTCCTTATTCCGTTTGCAGTACTTTGCTCTTTACCGGTGGGAGTTTTCGGGTCTTTCTTATTATTAAAAGCGATGGGACTGGAAAATGATATCTATGCACAGGTAGGATTGATTATGATTATCGGATTATTGGGTAAAAATGCAGTACTTATTGTAGAATTTGCCGTGAAAAGACGTCAGGCCGGAGATTCTATTCTTGAAGCAGCTGTAGAAGGATCTAAAGCCCGTTTCAGACCCATCCTGATGACTTCTTTCGCCTTTATTGCAGGATTGGTTCCGCTTGTTTTTGCAAGAGGTGCAGGAGCCATCGGAAATCACACCATCGGAGCCTCCTCACTGGGTGGAATGCTGATAGGTACTCTTTTCGGAGTGATTGTAATTCCGGGGCTCTACTACATATTTGCCAAGTGGTCTGACGGCAAAAAAATGATTAAAGACGAAGATGAATCTCCATTAAGCGAAGACATGATCCATTATGAATAAAAGAAAAATATATCAATATGCAGGTCTGGCAGTCGTCTTATTAAGTCTTACTGCCTGTAAACCTATCGAAATAGAACAGCGTGCTGAACATAAAACCGTCCCTGAAAAATACGGTTCAGCAGAAAATGACACCCTCAATACGGGAAAAATGAAGTGGAATGAATATTTCAGTGATCCGCATCTTCAGGAACTGATTACTCAGGCTCTTCAGAATAATCAGGAACTGAATATTGTCCTTCAGGAAATTGAAATATCTAAAAATGAAATCAAAGCCAGAAAAGGTGAATATCTTCCGTCTGTAGGTTTAAAAGCAGGTGCAGGTGTAGACAAAGTAAGCCGTTACACCAATATCGGAGCTATGGAAGCCAATACAGAAATAGAACCCGGCAGAGAAATGCCTGAGCCTTTGTTTGACTTTGGAATTGGTGCCCAGGCACAGTGGGAAACGGATATCTGGGGTAAACTTCATAATGCTACAAGAGCACAGGTACAGCGGTATCTTGCCGGCATTGAAGGAAAGAATTTTATGACCACTCATCTTATTTCAGAGATTGCAGATTCTTATTATGAGTTGCTGGCACTGGATAACGAACTGGTCATTTTGAATCAGAATATCAAAATTCAGAATGATGCACTGGAGATTATCAAAGATTTAAAAAAGAATGCCAGATCCAATGAACTGGCTGTTCAGAGATTTGAAGCCCAGGTTCTGAAAACCCAGGGGATGCAGTATGACATTCAGCAAAAGATTGTTGAAACTGAAAATACAGTCAATTATCTGGTGGGCAGGTTTCCGCAATCTGTAGAAAGGAGTCAGAATTCTTTTGATTCTGTTGTTCCACAAGCCGTGTACGGAGGGATACCTTCTGAGCTTTTGGAAAACCGTCCGGATATTAAACAGGCTGAGTATGAACTGGCAGCAGCCAAACTTGATATCAAAGTGGCTAAAGCAAGATTCTACCCTTCTCTTGATCTTTCTGCAGGAGTCGGTTTACAGGCTTTTAATCCGTTGTATATCATCAAGCCTCAGTCGTTTCTGTTTTCTGTTGCCGGAGAGCTTACGGCTCCACTGATCAACAGAAGAGCAATTAAGGCGGCTTATTATAATGCCAACGCAAAGCAAATCCAGGCGGTATATCATTATGAGCAAACTGTTTTGGGAGCTTATATAGAAGTAGCCAACCAGTTGTCTAAAATTCATAATCTGGAGAGCAGCGTGAATATCAAAACAAAGGAAGTGAATGCTTTAACAATGTCTGTTGATATTTCTAACGATCTGTTCAAATATGCCCGTGCCGATTATATGGAAGTCTTGCTGACTCAGCGGGATGCGCTGGAATCCAAGTTTGAACTGGTAGAGAAGAAAGTCAATCAACTTAAAGCAAGTGTTGCAGTATACAGAGCACTTGGTGGTGGCTGGGATCAGAATTCTCTGGCTGTTCCGGACATTCGTAAACAATAAATTCTTTTCAATCTTGTTTTTATAGGAGTCTGCTGAAAAGCAGGCTTCTTTTTTTAGATTATGGCTAAGGTTACTCTTGTTTAACATTGTAATTTTTCCCACAGATTTCAGAGATCAACACAGATATTTAAGCTCATTTTCTCCATTCATAATCCAGCCCTTCCCCTAGCCCTGATAGCAGCGGTTACCCCGGAACAGGCAATGAGACCCTTTGGCTATGCAGAGGGTGGCAGGCAGGCGTGAGGAGTATGAGCGGATAGCAGGATAAAGCTCTTAATCCCCACTCTCATCATTTTTCATGCTATAAAATAAATTAAAAGTCTACAAAATCAATGGACTTATTGTGTTAATTTTAATTCACCATGAAAAAGGTTCTTTTTTATAATTTTTTAACATTTTCAAATACAATCACAACTAATTGTTTTTCAAGAAAATACATTAATAAAATCATTTTCCATTTGATTAACCTACTAATTTAGTAGACTAATATGATTTATCTCATACCCCTCTTTTATCATGATTTACCAATTATTAAATAATTTTGACCCAGTTAAAAAAAACATAAACTTTATTCTCATGAATAAAAACACCTTTAATTCTTACTATTGCACCCTTCTGGCGGCAGCTCCTGCAAAACATAAATGTTCCGCAGTGCCTTCCCATTCACAGCACAACTCTATTTCTCAAGACATGTGCTTTGATATGATGTGCAAAATGATGATGTCATAGCTTTCTAAAAGATACATTCATTACTGTAGGAATTAAAGCCAAAGAATTCAAGGCTTCTTTAATCCGGGTACATCTCCTGTAAATTTTAATATTTTATTTCTTACACCTCCCTGAAAAAGGAGGCAGGAAATCTCATTATTTCTTACAGAGATCAACAGTAATACACAGTTCAATTTTAACCCTAGATTAATATATAATGAAAAAGAAACAATGCAAACTTGGTGTATTGGCCTTACTCCTATTTGCGGAATATGGTTTTGCACAAAGTAAAGACAGCCTTTCCAAGGAAACCTCCATCAAAGAAGTCGTGGTGGTAGCTTTTGGAAAGCAGAAAAAAGAAGAAATCACAGGATCTGTACAGTCATTGAAGGCCAAAGACCTCTCTAATCTTCAGAACGGAAATATCCTTCAGGGAATTGGAGGAAAAGTAGCAGGAGTACAGGTAATCTCCTCCGGACAACCGGGCTCCCAGCCCACTATCAGAATGAGAGGAATAGGTTCCATCAACGCGTCCAGTGACCCGCTAATTGTACTGGATGGTATTCCGTACAGCGGAAACCTCAACAGTATTGCATCATCGGATATTGAAAGTATTTCATTTCTTGAAGATGCTTCATCAAATGCTTTATATGGTTCCAGAGGGGCTAACGGAGTTATTATCGTCAATACAAAAAGAGGTAAAAACAAAGGACTGAGTATTGAGGCAGATGTAAGAACCGGGGTCAATTTTAGATCTATTGAAGACTATTCCGTCTATACTTCTCCACAGGATTATTACACCGCTTATTATAACAGAGCCAGAATTGGTGAGATTGCAAGACTGAAACAACCGGGAGCTGTTCCTTCCGGACCAAGTCCCCATGATGTAGGACTTGCTGCACTGAACAAACTGGGATATGATGCTTATAATATACCGTTCAATCAACTGATTTCAAAAGATGGATTTTTCAATCCTGATGCCAAGTTATTATACCAGGACAACTGGAAAAAACTGCTTTTCAGACCGGCTTTGAGAAGAGAAGCTACCGTAGGTATCAATGCCAACAGTGATCAGGTAAAATCATATACTTCCCTTAATTATCTGGATGATAAAGGCTACTTAATTTCTTCAGGTTTTGAACGATTCGGGATCAGATCAAATGTAGACTATAATATTACTTCAAAATTGAAGCTGACAAGTGCTTTATCTTATACGTACAGCAAACAGGATTTTGGGGAAACGGGAGGCTTTTCCAATCCTTTCCAGTTTGCCAGAAATATTGCTCCTTTCTATCCTGTCTTTCTTAGAGATGATAACTATCAGAGGCTTTATGACAATAATGGAAATGCCTTATACGACTATGGAGACGGTCAGGGATCCAACGGAGCGACAAGATCTTATGCCGTTTTTGAAAACCCTGTTGGGAACCTCCAAAAAGATAAGTCTCAGATCGTAAGTAATATCACCAACCTTAACCTTGGTTTAAATTACGAAATCATCAAAGGATTGGATTTCACTTATAACTTTGGTGCTTATCTCGAAAATACCAGAAACCTGCAGTTCGGGAATACCGAAGGAGGAACTTCATCTTCTGTAGGCGGTACTATTTCGCAAGGTTCTAATTTTAAATATACGTTGAACCACCAGCAATTGCTTACTTATCAGAAAAAGTTGGGAAATCACAGCTTTAATATTCTGGTTGGACATGAACTGAATAAGATAAAAGATGATGGGTTTTCAGGATCAAAACAGCAGCTTTTATTACCCAATTCCCAATCTTTTGACAATGCTGTAAAGATTACCGATTTATCAGGAAGCGGATATGAATATGCTGTAGAAGGATATTTCACGAGATTACTGTATAATTATGACGGGAAATATTTCTTTAATGCCAATATCCGTAGAGACGGTTCTTCAGTTTTTTCTCCGGAAAGCAGATGGGGAAATTTCTATGGGCTGGGACTGGCATGGAATATAGCAAAAGAAGATTTCCTTAAGGACAACACTGTCATTAATTCTTTAAAATTAAAAGCTTCTTACGGACAGCAGGGAAATGACAACATTCTTCTGAGTGGTTCCACCAGAGATTATTATGCTTATCAGGATATCTACGGGATTAATAATTTCGGGGATGACAAACCAGTTCTATCTCTTAAAAAGCAGGGAAATAAAGACTTAAAATGGGAAACTTCCAAAAACCTGAATGCCGGTTTTGAAATCTCATTTTTAAAAAACAGAATAAACCTGAATGCAGATTATTTTGAAAGGAAAGTATCCGATATGATCTATACCCTTCCTCTTCCTCCATCCAATGCAGGTTCTTATGTGAAATACGGAAACATTGGGGATATGACGAACAGAGGTGTTCAGGCTAATATAAGTGTAGATATTCTTCGTGGTGACGAGTTCCAGTGGAGTATTTATGCCAATGCCACACATTATAAGAATAAGATCACCCGATTGCCAGCCGAGCAAAGAAATACAGGTTTGGTTTCCGGATTGTTTATTCTGACAGAAGGAGGAGACCGCTATACTTATTTCCTTAAAGAATTTGCCGGGGTAAATCCTGATAATGGTGATGCTTTATGGTACCGTACCTCTATAAATCCTGTCACTCAGAAAGAGGAAAGAACAGTGACCAACAATTATAAAGAAGCTACTGACTATAACACCGGAAAATCAGCCATTCCGAAGGTATATGGTGGATTCGGAACCGATTTTAGCTATCAGAGATTCAATCTGGCTGTGAATTTTGCATATCAGTTTGGCGGATATGGTTATGATGATGTGTACAGAAGTTTATTCCATTCCGACAGCTATGGTTCTAACTATTCTACAGATCTGGATAAAACATGGACTCCGGAAAATCCAACTGCCGCTTTACCAAGGGTAGATCTTAATGCAACGAATCAAAACGGAAACTCTACGCTTTATCTTATCAAATCAGATTATATCAGTCTTCAGGATATAACCCTTTCCTATCAGCTTCCTGATGGCTTTGCACAACAAGCTGGTTTATCAGGACTTAAAATTTATGTGACAGGAAACAATCTGTATCTGTGGTCTAAAAGAAAAGGATATGATCCAAGAACCTCATTGACAGGAGTTTCGGATTCATATCGATATTCTCTGTTGTCCAGTGTTTCCTTAGGCTTTAAACTTAACTTTTAAAAGAATGCAATGAAAAAAATAAAATACTTTATAGCAGCGGCAGGCATAGGCTTTATTACTGCCAGCTGTGCCAATGATCTCAATACTTTACCGGAAGGTGATATTTCCGGTGAACAGCTGAATAATGACTCTTCCACTCCGGAAAAAATTCTAGGCGGAGTATATCTTGACCTTCGCAGTAATGGGGCCGGTGGTACTACCGTTCACTCAGATTTCGGAATTATGGGGATCAAAGCAGGTGCCGATTTGATGTCCAATGATGTCATCCAGTCTACCAACCAGCATTTGGGAATGTTTTATAATTATGAAGCTACCAATGCCAGCAATATTGCTTCTGAGATTGTATGGACCACTTTTTATGCAAGAATATTTGTGATCAACAAGCTTCTTGATGGTCTGGATAAGAATGCCAATGCAAAAAACAGAGCGATTGCAGGGCAGCTGCTCGCTTTGAGAGCTTACTCCTACTTTTATCTGGTTCGTTTCTATGCCAATGACTATAATGGCCATCAGTCTGAACCGGGACTTCCACTGGCTCTTACAGCAGCCAATCCGAGCCAGGGTTTACCAAGATCAACGGTTTCTGAAGTGTATGTACAAATCAAGAAAGATATTGAAGAGTCTATCGGTCTTTTAGATACGTATGCGCGCCCATCCAGAGCCCAGATAGACCAAAGAACCGCCAAAGCCATTGCAGCTGAGGTATTTTTGCAAACCGGAGATTACACCAAAGCAATTAAATACGCTGAAGAAAGTAAGCAGGGAGTCGCCCTTATGACAGAGGACGATTATACCTCTACCGGATTTTCCAACATCAATAATCCTGAGGTTATATGGGGTTTTCATAATACAATTTCCACGATGAGTATTGGAAATTATTATGCTTCGTTCTTCTCCATGTTTGATAATACCAACGAAGGATATGCCGGTGCTGCACAGATCCGTAAGCTGATTGACAAACGTCTTTATGAAGCGATCCCGGCGACAGATTACCGTAAAAAAGTATTTAACGGCAGTCAGAATGCGGCTTATACTTTTAACGGAAAAACAAAAAATTATCCACCGTATGTAAGCTGGAAGTTTAAAGATCCTACCCTTTTTGAAGGAGATTATATTTATATCAGAGCTTCCTCATTGTATTATATACAAGCAGAAGCCCTTGCCAGACAAGGAAGAGAAACGGAAGCAAGACAGGTATTATTCGACATTACATCGAAAAGGGATAAAGCCTACACGCTATCTACAAAATCAGGCAATGAGCTTATCAATGAAATTGTCCTACAAAAAAGGATAGAACTTTGGGGTGAAGGCTATGCATGGTTTGATATGAAAAGATTAAATACCCCTTTGGAAAGAGTATACACAGGAACGAATCACACTTTTGGAAGGTTTAACCTGACACCAGATAAATTCAGATTCCAGATTCCTAATAAAGAGATTAATAATAACCCACAAATCAAGCAGAATGAGTAGATAAACCAAAAACAATTTTACATTCAAATATATTCAGTGACGAGGCGCCATTTACTTGTAAATGGTGCCTTTTTATTGATAATTACTGAGTTGTAAGTTTCTTAAACGCAAAGTTTTATTATTTAAATAATTATTAAAGAAGGCAAAGTAAGCAACAAAGTCGCTGATGAAGCTGCATGATAGTGCGTATGCTTAAACAGAATCAATGTAATTGATTCCGCCTTTGCTTTCTAAAAAATTATGAAAGTAGTAATTCAACTTTGCGTTAAAATAATTTTCTCCTCTATTTTTTTAAATCTGCTTAATTTGCAAGATCTGCGAGAGATAAAAATGATAAATTATGTTGTTTATTTTATAATAATATCAGACTTATAATTATCTTTCAATAGCGCTCCATTTTTATACAGCCGTTGGTTGATTACCTTACCTTTTTCATTAAAATAAAGCCATAGTGCATTTTTTCTTCCTAAAGAATCAAGCCGCCCCATTTCTTTCGGCATTTTGTTATTGTGAAGAATCTGTACTGGAAATAGTCCTTTCAGATCTTTCAACGAATCCATTTTTTCAGGAATCAGTTCAGATTCATTACCGATTTTGAATATATATTGATTTCCTTTGCCGCTTTTCAAAATCAATTCATCCCCTGACACCTCGTATTTTCCGTCTGAAAAAGGAGCTGTTGTTATCTGGTCATAACTTACATGTTCTGTTTTTAAAAATTCAAAAGTTCCATTTTTGATATAAAGAGAATATTTTCCGTTCCCGGATTCCAGCTCAACATATTTCGGGTATTCTTTATCTTTTTTACAGGAAATAATGGAGACAAGAACTATAGAAAGGTTAATAATTTTCATGGAAACTAATTTATTAAAATTATTAGAATAAAAGAAAAAAGGAAATACATATATTTGGAATCCTTTCCATTCACAAATCCCAGTTTTCAAGCCGTAAAAAATAAACAATGACCAAAATAAAATTACTTTTCACAGGTGTATTTTCTACCTTGCTATCTATTACTGCAGCAGCTCAGAAAAAAGATATTTATAAACACAGAATAGACAGCATCATAACGGCTTCCAGTCCTATTGCATTCAACGGCGTTGTTTTGGTTGCCCAGAAAGGAAAAATACAATATCTGAAATCAAATGGCTACAGAGATTTTGACAAGAAGGTTTCTTTGAAAACGGATGACCAGTTTGAAATCATGTCAAATTCAAAGCAGATCACAGCAGTTTTGATTGTACAGGCTGCTGAACAGGGAAAACTCAACCTTCATATCCCTATAAAAAAATACCTGCCCTCACTTACACAGACCTGGGCAGATACAGTTACAATACATCACCTTCTGAACCACACCCACGGTATCACAGATATCAATAAACCTACCGCTTTCAAAACCGGTTCCCAATTCAAATATGGTAATCTTTCTTATAGGCTATTGGGTGAAATTCTTAAAAACACGACTGGAAAAACCTTCACAGAACTTGCCAACTCCCTTTTCAAAAAGCTGAAAATGGATAAAACATTTGTTTACAATACCAAGAATAAGCAGGCTCTTGTTCCCGGCTATATAAGCATAAACAATCAGTTTGAAAAAGTGAAAGAATCATTTCTGAATGATGATTTAGCTCCTGCTGCAGGTATCATTTCCACGGTGCAGGATCTCGCAAAGTGGGACCAGGCATTATTCAAAGGAAAACTTCTCTCTCCGGAGTTTCAAAAACAGATGCTGACCCCTTCTACAACCTCTCAACACAATGTCTTCGGAAAAGAAAGTATGGGATTCGGGTATAATGTGAGATTTATCAAAGAAGCGGGCTTAGATTATTTTGCCGTAACAGGTCTTGGTGACGGATTCACCTGCCTTAATGCCTACTTTCCTGCTACGGATACCACTTTGATTATCCTCGAAAACCAAATGCCTGAAAAAAGTGAATACTGGAGCTTTAAAGAAGCATCAATCAAGAATGTAGTCCTGAAAGCAATTACCTCTAAGTAAATCAAGAAAGTATCCTATAAAATATCTGTCATAGACCTTAAAACATACTGCCATCAATTTTATCCCAGATAAAATCCTGGCGTCTTACAACATACCTTTTATACTATTTTGCGCCTTTGCGTTTTCCAATTAAACCCCTTATTTTTTTTGGAAAACGCAAAGACTTTTTTAATCTTATATTTTTTAAGGCGCAAAAAAAATCAAAGATTTTTAGCAAGAATAATACTTTTTCAAAACTTTTGTTTTAATCATAGAGAAGGGTTTTTCTACTACAAATCTGTAGAATAAACCACCCAGAATACAAGCGAAAAGACACAGAAGAAGGCTTATATTATCTGATGTTTCAAGTTTAAAATAATCAAGGGATTCCTGTATCATATGAATAATCCCTTTATGTGAAAGGTAAACAGCATAGGATAAAGCTGCCAGCTGAGTGGTAATAGATGACCTCGACCTGTATAGGAAAGATGATTTTGAAATTGCAGCCATAAGGATTATTCCATAACTTACCGCCACCATTATAAACCCCAGTACAGAAGCTGTTTTGGAAGCCTGTTCATTACATACCCAAAATGAGATTCCCAACAGCATGACTCCAAGAAAGAAAAGTTTATTTCCATTCGCTTCAACCATTTTTTTAAATACTGATGAATACTGCATAAGATAGCCGATCAAAACTCCTATTCCCAGTCCGTCCAGCCTTGTATGTGTGGGATAATATATTTTCATGTACCACAATTTCCAGAAATCTGAGGAGCCGGGATCTGTTTCTGTGATCAATTCATTCCATGCCATCAATCTGGCCATTAAAGAAAATCCGATAACAGCTATAATCATCAATCCCAGATATTTAAATAATCTGGTTGGCAATACTATTACAAGCAGTAAAGGAAGGATAAGATAAAACTGTTCTTCAATACACAATGACCATGCATGGGAAAATGTTCCCCGGTTGATGACATCCAGCCCGTAATTTTGCGTGAAAGTCAAAAACTTCCATAAAGGAGATAAAGACTCCCGTTCTCTGAAAAAAGGAATCGTAAAATAGATAAATAGGGTAAAAAAATAAGGCGGAATAATCCTGAAAAACCGTTTTATATAGAATGCTTTCAAACTGATTCCGCCCTTGCTTTCCATCTCTTTAAACAACTGCCCCGAAATCAGAAAACCACTTAAAACAAAGAAGAGATCCACTCCCGTCCAGCCAAATCTTCCAATACTGTCTATCCAGTCAGGATGTTTAAATGCGCGGTAATGGTACATCAATACAAGTATAATAGCAGCAGCTCTCAGATGATCCAATCCGTAAAGTCTTTCAGAATGTTCTGTCATTATTTTTTTTGCAAATGTTGACAAATTCAGGTATATTTTCTGATGAAGATTTTAGACAACGCGATATTTAATGTCAATAGCGAAATTTGCCATTTGTATCATCAATCATGCTGTCTGTCATTAATTTCAAGCATTTAACATTGCTTTTCCATAATGTCACTTAAGATTTTATATTTTTGATGATGATGAAAATCCCGTCAGAAAACCAACTCAGGTCAAATGTTTATTTCCAGCTATTCTTCTGGACTGCTTTGTTTTTATTTGGAACCGCAAAAATGTATGGGGAATATGATGGCGGAATTTTTAAAGAAGTGTTGATCTACAACTTCTGCCACTGGATTTTTCAGATTATAGGAGCCAATTTCATCTATTTTATCCTGGTCCGGTATTTTTTTGACAGAAAAAAATATATTGAATTTTCGCTGTATCTTATTCTCAGTCTTTACCTTATCTCTGTCATCAACAGGCTTTTTCTTGTTTATATTGCGGAACCACTCTTTACCAATGAAGTTAAAGACAGCGTATTCGATATTTTTACTGATATCCCCTATCTCTTGATTCATTATACATTCACGATTATCAGTGGGGCATTTATCTTTATTTCTATCATGTTTTTCATACGGTATAAGGATGAAAAGGAACGAACAATTAAACTGCAAAAGGAAAAGACGGAACTGGAATTACAATCTCTCAAATCTCAGCTCAATCCTCATTTTCTCTTTAACACTTTGAATAATATTTATTCCCTGTCAATGAGCCATTCTGACAAGACTTCACAATCTATCAGCCAGCTTTCAGATATTCTGGATTATATTTTGTACAAAGGGCAGAAAAAATGGGTGCCTGTTTCCGATGAGCTGGCAATCATTGATCATTATATTGCGCTGGAAAGTCTTCGCTACCATGATGAAAGATTAAAAATACATAAACATACTGTTCTCAACTCTCCGAATACTATTCCACCACTGTTGTATCTTACTTTGGTAGAAAATGCTTTTAAACATGGAGCAGGGAAAAGTTCAGGAACTACAGCAATAAAGATTGAATTGGAAACCAATACCCAATATTCTGTTTTTACAATTGAAAACACATTCCCAGACCATCAGCCGGAACATAAAAGAGGAATCGGACTGCAAAACATAAAAAGACAGCTGGAATATCATTATCAAGGAAATTTTACTTTCCAAATCTCACAGGAAAACAATATTTTTAAAGTTGAAATAACCACTCCTCCACATTATGATTAATTGTATCATTGTAGATGACGAACCTCTGGCAGCGTCCTTACTTGAAAACCATATTTCAAAAATTGACGATTTAAAACTGATAGGAATAGCTGAACATGCAATGCAGGCATATAAAATATTGCAAAATCAGACAATAGATCTTATGTTTCTGGATATTCAGATGCCTCATCTGAATGGAATAGATTTTTTGAAATCACTGCCCCAAAAGCCCAAGACCATCTTCACCACAGCCTATCGGGACTTTGCCATTGAAGGGTTTGAACTGGAAGCAGTAGATTATCTTTTGAAACCTATAACTTTTGAACGTTTTTTCAAAGCGGTAGAACGTATCCTGAGAAACTCAGCTGAACATAAAGAAGACTTTATCATTATCAAAACAACGGGAATGCAACGGAAAATATCACTTTCGGAAATTCTTTATTTTGAAAGCCAGGGAAATGATATCAAAGTCGTGCTGGCCAATCAGGAAAGCTTTATTTCAAAGACTAAGATAACAGATCTTGAAACGACCTTATCCGGCAAGGATTTTATAAGAATCCATCGGTCTTTTATCATTAATGCTCAATTCGTTACTGCATTCAGCAATCATGAGGTTCTTCTTGGCAGTTATCAAATTCCTGTGGGGAGAAGTTACAAAAATGAATTTGATACTTTTATAGCTGTTATTTCTAAGCGTTCTATCAATAACTAAAATAACATTTTTCACAATCTGCTAAAATTTAATTGGTTACATTTGGATAAACTAAAAGCAAATACAACAAATTGCTGAAAAGTTTCGAATTATAAAACCATGAAATATGAAAAACAGATTCTTCATTCCTTTATTTTCAACCTTATTATGCTGTTTGGTATGGACTAGCACTTTCTCACAATCAAAATCTTATACACCAGTCTCCCAGGAGCTCTACAATACCATCATGAAAAAGGACAGCATTCTTTTTAGCGCTGCCAACTCAGGAAATATTGAAAGCCTGAAAACATTTTTCACTGAAAATCTTGAGTTCTTCCATGATGTTGGCGGCCTTGCAAACTATAAAGAAACTATTGATAATTTTACCAGAGTAGCTAAAAACTATGCATACACCCGAAGAGTTTTAGTCCCCGGATCTGTGGAAGTATATCCTATTAAAGATTATGGAGCCATACAAACCGGGATTCATCAATTTTGCCGTCTGGAAAATGGTTCGCTGATCAATTGTGGAACATTCAAATTTGTTCATATATGGAAACAAACCCCTGATGGATGGAAAATATCAAGAGTGATCAGCTATGGACATTAAAATATTATATTTTATTTTTACTTTAAAAATTACTCACTATATATCAGTAGATTATGACAAATAATCACTTCATTCCATAATTTTAACATTTGTTAAAGCGGCAATGTCTATACACTATAAACAACTGTAAATAAACACATTAAATCAAAACCCATATACAATGATTTACATAACATTATTCTAGCAACCTGTATGGATATTAAAAAAAATGGTTATTTTTGCTCCAATTGAATAAAATTGCTTTTACGCTTTTTTATTAGTAAATTTATGTGCACCAAGTTGTAAAATATTAAAAATCATTTCATGAGAAAAATAATTCTACTTATTACATGTATGTTCGGTATTTCGGTTTTCTCACAGATTAAAGTGTTGAAAAATGAAAGTTTGGTGGAAATTGGTAAAGATAATTCCGTTGGTCTCTATAAAAAGGAAGATAAATTTACAGTCAACTACCAGGATCTGAATACCAGCAACCTGAATACAATCCGATCTTTTTCATTCCAGAATATCAATGGGGATGTCACGGGGTTATTTAAACTTATTATAGATGGTTTTATCTCTACTCCGGATGAAAATATTGTATTGGAGCTTCCCAATGATATCATCGAGCTTCATTATGAAAAGAATTATGGACAGCAGACCGTACAGTTTATCCAGGTCATCAACAAAAACCGAAAATATATAGGTAAATCACAGTTTTTGAACCAAAAACAAGTGGAGAAAATTTTTGGAAGAACCAATGGAAAATATGCAATGTATGAAAAGCCTTCAGCTGTAAGCCCAACTGCAAATAAAGGAGCTTCTAATACTGCTTCTACTGCTACTCCCACAACAGGGGGAGCCAAGAAAAAATCAAGAAAATAAGTATATTTTATAAATATTGCGAAACTCATTCCATCGGATGAGTTTTTTTATTTTATTTTTGCAGAAAGACATTATAACTTATGCCGCTTCAGATAATCAATTTAACCAAAAAATTTGGGGAGCAGACTGCCCTTGACAATATCAATATTTCTATTGATCAAAATGAAATCATTGGACTTCTTGGCCCCAACGGTGCCGGAAAATCTACCTTGATGAAATCTATTGTCGGAGCACTGAAAATTGACCAGGGAGAGATTATTTTCAACGGTTTGAATATCTCTGACCACGAGATTGAAAGCAAAAAGAAAATAGGCTTCCTTCCTGAAAACAACCCGCTTTATCTGGAAATGTATGTGAAAGAATACCTTCAGTTCGTTGCTAATATTCACAAAATCTCTGCATCCAGAGTGGATGAGGTAATAGAGCTGGTAGGAATTACCCCCGAAAAGTCTAAAAAAATCGGGCAATTATCTAAAGGGTACAAACAGCGTGTAGGACTTGCACAGGCGATTATTCATCAGCCCGATTTACTGATTCTGGATGAACCTACGAACGGTCTTGATCCTAATCAGATCATTGAAATCCGTAATGTAGTAAAAGAAATTGGCCAGCAAAAAACAGTTTTACTATCCACTCACATCATGCAGGAAGTAGAAGCTCTTTGTTCAAGAGTGATTCTTATTCATAAAGGGAATATTCTTCAGGACTGCCCTATTGATGAGTTTAAAGGTAAGTTTGAAAGTCTGGAAGATGCTTTTGCTAGTTATACCGCATAAAAATAAAAAATGCTCCAAATTTTTTGGAGCATTTTTGTTAAGAATTATTATCCGGTTTTTCTTCAATTCCAGAAACCGTTTCTCCATTTTTCTTCTGCACCTGTTCCAGGAGCTGAAGTCCCAAAAGTCCACTGATTCCTCCATTTGCAGAATCTCCGCTTCCCCCGATAAGAACGTCGGGCATTATTTTCACATTTTGCGAAGCTATATTTTCCATGATTTTCAATTGGGTAAAATTATTACCGCCCATTGCTTCCACCGATAATTTATAAGACTCCGCATTGGATTTACCGATGGCAAGAATTTTTTCCGCTTCCGCATTACCGGTCAATGAGATTTGTTCAGCACTTGCTTTTGCCAGCAATTCTATTTTTTCGGCTTCGGCTTTTGCGAGAAGTCTCGTTTTCTCTGCTTCACCTGTTGCTAAAAGCTGCAATCTGTCTCCTTCTGCATTCGCCTGTAGTCTCACAGAATTGGCATCTCCCGTTGCTTTTTTCACCGAAGCATCTGCAATTCTTTCCGCGATTAAAACGCCCTGATCTGCCTTTACAATTTCCTTCTGCATATCAGCAACAGCCGTTTCTTTTTCCAGCGCCTGACGCGTTTCCTGAGCCAGCATTTCAGTTTCGTAAGTAATTTTCTGTTCCTCTGCCAATTTTCTGTCCGTTAAAGTTTTCATTAAACTTTCCGGAGGAACAATCGCTCCAATTAAAGTATCAACTGCATTTACATTATATTGTTCCAAAACACTGCTGATATGGTCTTTTGCCGATTGCTGTCTTTCTTTTCGGGTTCCCAAAAATGCAATCACATCACTATCCTGCGCTGAATTTCTGAAATAATTTCCAATCGTTGGCTCTAAAACCTGACTGACAAGATTGATCATATTTCCAAAACGGGCAATCACTTTTGGAGCTTCATAGGTTGGAATATGAATGATTTGCGAAACATCAAGATTGAAAGGAAAACCGTCTTTACTTCGTACTGTAATGGTGGAAAGGTTTTTATCGAGCTGGTGAGATTCTATTCTTTCAAAAGCCCAGTTCAATACTAAATTGGTGGTAGGAACAAGTTCAACCTTCATAATATAAGGGTTAATCGGATATTTTCCGGGACCAATAGGTTCGGCCCAAACGCCTTTACGCCCTTTCTCAACAATATTTCCATGCTTAAAATCAACTCCGCTCAAATCCTTTCCTTCTTCTCCCACATAGCTGATAATTACCCCAACATGACCAATCGGAATTTCCGTCATTTTCACCATTTCAACTTTTGTAAACCACGGATTTAAGAAGTAAGAACCCGCCAGGATCACCTGCTCCTGAAGACCTTTGTAACCACCATTAGTTAAAAAAGTATCAACATCCTGAAATTTATTATGGTCATTGATAATTTTTCCTGCAATCTGACCTTCTTCTAAAGGACTTCCTTCCATTGTCGTGATAACTCCCACTGCATTATCAGGAATCTGAGTCATATCCGTTAATTCTATTTCAAACAACAACGTATTGATTCTGTAAGATCCCGGTGCAATAATCGCAGTTTGGCGACCTTTTCGCCCCCCGTTTCTTAAAAAAGCTTCAGCGTCCTGAAAAGAATCACAGTCAACTTTTCTAGCTAAAATCCTGCCTGTTTCTAGTTCTGCACCATCTTTTGCCAATAATAATCCTATTTTACCGGTCGGGATCACTATAAAAGGTTGAAAATCGATAGAATACTGCCATATCCATTTTCTGAAATAAACTCCAGGAGCTAATGTCTGAGCCTGAAAACCCGCTTCCCCATTGGTCGCGATAATTCTTCCTTCCGGAAGTTCCTGCTTACCCACCAGTACGAATTTTTTGGTAACCAAACCAATTCTGTCCTGAGGCACAATGATTAATCCAAAAAAAATTCTCAAAATAAATTTGTAAAAAAGTACGCACAAAAGTGCAATGACAGCCGGAATCATCCAGCCATGAAAAGCTAATTCCATAGTTTGTTTGTTTTGTTTTTGATTAAATTTGAAAACAAGGATTGCGCTCTGGTTTTTCGGAATATGAAAAAACAGAGTACGAATTATATGATAATTCTTTCGAAAAAAATTAAGAAGCTATAGGAGGAGATGTATTAAAAATCGTGAAGATGATTTCTGATACTTTTAATAGAAAAAACTTAAAGTTAATTAGTTTCATTTTGATAATAAAGGAACGAGATCCTTTGATGGTACAAATGTACATAAGAAAAGTATTCACTTGTTTCAGAATCTGGCAATATTTCACAGATAAAATGATAATCAATTGAAAATCAACTCTGTTATTTTCTAAAAACAATCATTTATGACCTTAAAGGTCTCTTTACCAGCCATATAATTCTTCTTTGCAATTGAAAAATGGCGCCATATTTGATAGAGTCTAAAATGTTAACCAATAACCATTTAATATGATAAAGCATATTTTATTAGGAACGTTCTGCTTAGCTCAGTTTTCTTTCGTTGCTGCCAAAGAAGTTCCGAATCCGAAAACAGATCATTTTATAACCTCTTCTGCTTTTCAGCAGGTACCTAAGACAGTTATTATTAAAACCAAAAAGTTTAAGATCAGAATCGACAAGCAGCCAAACGGCAAATATCTTTACCAATCATGGAATGCCAATGCAAAGATTACGGCAAAACCAAGCATGATCATCAGCGATGGTGAACTGATTCCTGATGGTTCGGGAGGGAATTATTATATCGCTTTCAACAATGAGGGCCATAGCTACCAGATCTGGAGAAATTACCTTACGGATTCTGCGAAAAAAGCACCTTATACATTGGTGGTAAATGATGCTAATGATCGTGAAATCGTGCGTCAGGATGGATATATCGTTAAAAATTAGATTGTAAATGCTGGAAGCTGGAAGAGGGAGGCCGGAAGTTGATAGCCTCGTTATTAGATCCTAAGAGCTTCCCAACTCTCTTATAAAATAAAAATCCTGCACTGGTGCGGGATTTTTTATGTTCCGGATTGTCTTAATTCTGTAAATAGGCTGCTTTCTTCGTAGCTTTCTTTAGCTGCCTTGTAACCAATATTAAAAATCTCTTCCAGTCTGTCCTTTCTCCGTTCAAAAGTTCCATAGGCAGATAGTTTCTGGGAAGAAATGAACCAGTCACAGTACTCAAATTTTATTTTTTCAATTCTGTAGGAAAGTAGGTCATAAGAACGGGAAACAATTGCTTTGATTGAGTTCAGATCCTTGATCTTAGCTTCATTAGGAGGTGATACAAATACACCGATCAGCTTATCACAATCATCCCTGATGATGTCTGCAGGAAAATTGTTCAGCACTCCCCCATCACAGTACATTTCCTCACCAATAATGTAGGGAGTGGTTATTCCGGGAATGGAGCATGAAGCAATGATGGCATCAACGATCTCAAAATCTTTGTCAAAAATCTTCTGGGTTCCGGCAACGAGTTCTGTTGCCACAATTCTCACTTCTATATCCAGATCTCCTAGTTTCATTTCATGAAAAATAGGTTTCAGATAGTTCCTGAATATAACTGAAGAAACGAGTCCCGGCTGATTGAATGTAAAGTGTTTCCAGTTGAAAAAATAGATGGAGTTAAAAAATTCCAGAATTTCTTCCGGCGTTTTTCCGATGGCATGAAGACAGCCTACAATAGATCCTGCACTACAGCACGAAAGGATATCAACCTCAATATGTTTTTCCTGTAAGAATTTTAATACTCCTGCATGAGCGATTCCTTTGGTACCGCCGCCTGATAAAACAAGTCCTACTCTCTCCGAATTCATTGAATAAATGTAAGGAAACAGCCCGAGATAATAAGATTAATTTTTATAAATATGCTAATTTTAAAATTATTTTAATAAAATCTATAATATTCCGTCAAAAAATTCACTACTAAAATCAGAATAGGATTAATTTGTAGTGCTCTTATGATGATCAATGAATATGTTTTAATACCAAACCTCAAAGGTTTCAAAAACCTATGAGGTTTAGTTTACTATATTTCAGATTAGTATAATGAAAAAAAGCCTAGATTTCTCCAGGCTTTTATTATATAGATTTCTGTATTTTTCAGATTAAATGTGAATTACTTCACCGTAAGCAGCAGCAGCAGCTTCCATAATGGCTTCAGAAACTGTTGGATGCGGGTGAATAGACTTGATGATCTCGTGACCTGTAGTTTCCAATTTTCTAGCTACCACAGCTTCAGCAACCATATCTGTTACTCCTTCACCGATCATGTGGCATCCTAACCACTCCCCGTATTTAGCATCGAAAATCACTTTGATAAATCCGTCTGTATTTCCGTTTGCAGTTGCTTTACCACTTGCAGAAAGAGGGAATTTACCTACTTTGATTTCGTAACCTTTTTCTTTAGCCTGCTTTTCAGTAAGACCTACAGAAGCTACTTCAGGGTGGCAGTAAGTACATCCAGGGATATTACCATAGTCGATTTTTTCAACGTGCATTCCTTTGATTTTCTCAACGCAAGTAATACCTTCTGCGGAAGCAACGTGAGCCAATGCCTGAGTTGGGATGATATCTCCGATTGCATAGTAACCAGGTACTGAAGTTTCGTACCATTCGTTTACCAATACTCTTCCTTTGTCTGTCTGGATTCCCACTTCTTCTAATCCGATGTTCTCGATATTAGCAGCAATACCTACAGCAGATAATAAGATATCAGCTTCAAGAGTGATGTTTCCATTAGCTGTTTTTACGTTAGCTTTTACTCCTTCACCACTTGTATCAACGCTTTCTACAGAAGCATTTGTCATGATTTCGATCCCTGTTTTCTTCAGAGATTTCTCTAAATGCTTAGAGATTTCTTCATCTTCTACAGGAACGATGTTTGGCATAAATTCAACAACAGTTACTTTAGTTCCCATTGTATTATAGAAATCAGCAAATTCTACCCCGATAGCTCCAGAACCTACAACGATCATAGATTTTGGCTGCTCAGGAAGAGATAATGCCTGTCTGTATCCGATTACTTTTTTACCATCTTGCGGCAAGTTTGGTAATTCTCTTGAACGAGCTCCTGTAGCAATGATAATGTTGTTTCCTGAATATTCAGTTACTTTACCTTCTTTATCTGTAACAGAAACTTTTTTTCCTTTCTGTACTTTTGCAGTACCAAGAATTACGTCAATCTTATTCTTTTTCATTAAGAATTCGATTCCTTTGCTCATTTTGCTGGCAACACCACGGCTTCTCTGAATCACATTCGGGAATTCAAAGCTTGCCTCCACTTTATTCAAACCATAATCTTCAGCATGGTTGATATAATGAAAAACCTGAGCAGATTTCAATAAAGCTTTAGTTGGAATACATCCCCAGTTAAGGCAGATTCCTCCTAAGTTTTCCTTCTCGATAATTGCGGTTTTGAAACCCAATTGTGCTGCTCTGATCGCAGTAACATATCCACCAGGACCACTTCCAATGACAATAATATCGTAATTCATTACTTTAAAAATTTTTATGCGAATTTAAGGAAAAATATTGGATGTTTCATGTTTCTGAAAACTGATCTTAAATTGCACCAACAAAACTATTTTTATTTAATTTTACACAAAGAAAGAGAACACAAAATGTGCTCTCTTTCAATAAATTTTCTTTTACATTGAAAAATTCTCAAAGTTCAACCTATAAAAAACGGATCTTTTAATTTTAATAACTGCAAAAATTCTGTATTATTTTGCCTGTCTAAGCAATCGCTTTTCAGTTGCATATCTTTGATTCAAGGCTTTCATCTGATCTCTCTTCATCTGTTTGGTGGCAAGCGGATGATTAAGGATCAGTTTTTTCTCCATATTATATTTTTTGGTAAGCTCTTGCATTTTAATATTAACCAGCTCGGTTTTTGACGGGTGTGGTGGAGCTGGCGGATGTTTTTGAGCAAAAACATTCATAGATAAACCTAATACTAATAGTGTTGAAATTAATACCTTTTTCATAATGTTCATATTTTTTTGAATGATTTCAATCAATTCTATATTATTAATTAAATTCATTCAGGTTCATGGCAAATCTTGCATATATCATACCAACATTTATTCATACATTTATTTGTCATTTAAATAAGCACTTATGAAAACGTCTGTGAAAAAAAATAATCTGCCCAAAGACAGCATCTGGATGAAAGAACCTGAAGACCATGATTTTCCTGCAGCGCAGGATTATCTGGAACTCCTTTTCAAACCGGATGAAGCCAAAAAGATGGTTGATACATTAAAGAAAGCTCCTACCATCACAAAAAAATCGAAAGATATTTTAAGAGCGAGTAAGCTTGCCCTGCTTCCGGAAACCAATATTCATGTAAAAGAAAACTTGAAAAAAGTAGAAAAAAACAAGAAACTTTCACCCATACTACTGGTTAGAGGTCAAAATGAACTGATCATTGCGGACGGTTATCATAGACTATGTTGCAGTTATTATCTTACTGAGGATCTGGAAGTCCCCTGCAGATTGATTTAATTTTTTAATCATTTTTACCCCATAAAGAAATATTTAATATTAAAAACATATAATTTATTCTTTATGAAGTGAATTTTGCATCATATTTTTGTTATTTTTGCTTGAAACCAATTTTATAAATATGAAAAAATACATCTCAATCCTTTTATTTGGAGTTTTGCCATTGTCTGCACAAGTAGGCATTAATACTTTAACTCCTAACAGTACCCTCGCCGTCAATGGTTCACTAAGGGCTGGGTATACCCAGGTGACTGCCACAACGTATAGCATTCTGTCAACGGATCATTATATCACTTATAACGGAACAGCTGATGCCACATTTACTCTTCCTGTTGTAGGGGCCGGAACAACCAGTTTTACAGGGAGAATTTACAAGATTAAAAACATCTCTCCGAATGCGATTACACTACAGGCATCCAGTGGTAATACCTTAAGAATTGACAACACACCTGTTGCCTCTTTTATAATTCCTACAGGAGCCTATGCTGAAGTGGTAAACAACAGTAATACTACAGGAGGAACATGGGATTTGTCCTTTACAGTTCTTCCTAAACCAAGTAACGTGGAAATTTATGGTACGCAGGTTTTTATTCCTCCACATGCATTAGGAACGGCCTCTGTTGCCGACTGGACCAATCATACTAATGCAGGTTATGATTCAGGAGCTGCCAACGACAGATGGTGGATTGTGAGTAAATCTTCGGTAGACAATGCTCATACTGCCGCCTATACCAATGCAAGTAGAATGACGCTTGTTTATGAATATCAGGGTACCCCTTTTAATGTTTCCAATATGTATCCTATTCTTACGGCAGGAAACAATTCAAGTTTCCCGGATGTATTTACAGCTTCGTTTGTAAGCCTTGCCAACAATGGTACTGCCGGAAGAACCAGACTTACAGTTTCAGTGGCCCGCATTGATTTTATGGGAAATAATGGAGCTAATAACAGTAACTGGACAGGAACATTCTTATTGAACGTTCTACTGGCCAGAAAATACTAATATCTTTAAAAAGTATATACTTAAAAAGAGCAGATTTTTCTGCTCTTTTTAATTTCTATAAAACTTCAATATTTTGCTTTAAAGGAAGGTTCTTCGATGAATTCCCTACCATAATTCTATACATTCCTTTTTCTACAGTCCAGTCCATTTTTTCATTTAAAAACTGTAGTTGTTTTATGGGGATTTCAATAGTGACAGATTTTGATTCTCCGGGCTGCAATTCTATTTTCTGAAATCCTTTCAGTTCAATAACGGGTCTTGAAACGGTAGCCAATAAGTCTTTTACATACAGCTGAACAACTTCACTCCCGGCTCTTGAGCCTGTATTTTTCACATTGACTTTAGCAATAATGGTATCATTTTCTGAATATTTGGCTTTGTCCAGCTTCAAACCTGAAATTTCAAAGGTTGTGTAACTTAATCCGAACCCAAACGGATACAGTGGTTCACCACTCAGATCGTAGTAATCATTTCCTCTTCCTGTTGGATGGTGATTATAGGTTAATGGTAATTGACCTTCCTCCATGGGAAAAGTAATGGGTAATTTTCCGGAAGGATTTTCAACGCCGAAAAGAGTCTTTGCAATTGCACTCCCCCCTTCTTCTCCCGGATACCAAACCTCTAATATTGCTCCTACTTTATCTTTCCAGGTTGTTGTTTTTATAGCTGAACCGCCAACTAAAACCACTGTCGTCGGCTTATTTAATTTTGAAACTTCATGAATAAAAAATTCCTGATTTCCCGGCAGACTCAATGAGGCACGATCCTGAAATTCACCTTCATGAATTCCGGCCGTGACAACGATATAATCTGCATTTTGAGCAAGATCTAAGGCTTCTTTACAATCTTTCTGGTAATCATGCAGACCATAATTCCAGATCAGTTCAAGGTTGGCTTCACCACGGTTTTCATGAAATTCAATAGAAATGTCATATTTCTTTCCTTTTACAAAATCTACATGTACTGTTTTTGTGGAGTAGCTTAGCTTTTCCCATTGGTCAATCACTAATTTTCCGTCCAGGTATAACCTAAAACCATCATTTCCTCGCAATCCCAATTGATAATTCCCCGAATCCGGAGCTTCCAGTTTCCCGGTCCAGCGGATACTGTAATGGTCCGGCTGGAGTTTTTCAGGATCAGGAGAATACAAAGTCCACTTGAAATTGAACTGCTCATCCTGTTTTTCGAAAGCGGGGTTTCCTTTTAAATCGGTATTGGAAAAATAGATTCCTTTTAATCCTTTTTTGTTTTCTGAGGATAAATATTCATTAGAAATAGTAGTAAAATCTTTTATATTCCAATCAATTCCTTTTGAATACATGATTTCTATGCCTTTATTTTTAGTATAGCTTTTAATCCCATCGAGAATATTTATCTTTTGGTTTCCCGGCCCGGAATAACCGCCTAATCTTGCATCCAAAGCATCTGTTCCCACTACCAGGATCTTTTTTACATTTCCATCAACAGGAAGGGTCCTGTTATTGTTCTGAAGCAAAACAAAAGACTCTGCAGCCGTTTTTTCTGCTAAAGGTTTATGGTTAAGCTTTTTTAATTCTTCAATCTGCTGAACTGAAACATATGGATTTTCAAATAATCCAAGCTCAAACTTGGCTCTCAATACTCTCGAAACAGCGTCATCAATTCTTTCTTTTGAGATTCTTCCATCCAAAAACGGAGGTATGAATAGTTTATAATGGGTATATTCTGTCTGAAAAATCACATCAAGTCCTGCATTGATAGCCTGTGCAGAAGCATCATCATAATCTTTTGCTGTAAAATGCAGTACATTTGCTCCTCCTACTGCACTCGCATCACTGATGACAAAGCCTTTAAAATTCCAGTCTTTTTTTAATTTTTCTGTCAGTAACCAATGGTTGGCAGTTGAAGGCCTTCCATCCAACAGGTTATAAGAGGTCATCACGGAACGGCTTTTTCCTTGTGTAAAGGCATTGTGAAAAGGGATCAAGTGGGTTTCTTCCAAATATCTTTTGCTCCAATAGATCGGGTATGAATCTCTTCCTCCTTCTCCTACATTGGCTAAAAAGTGCTTGGGAGTGGTAATGATTCCCTGATTTTCAAATGAGCTGACAAAGCTGACACCCATTACGGAAGTCAGAAAGGGATCTTCACCATACGTTTCCTCTGTCCTTCCCCATCTCACATCACTGGCAAGGTTTACTACCGGTGTAAGAATTTGACGAATCCCCCTTAGTTTTGATTCTTTTGCAATCGCTGTTGAAACTTTGTTCATCAATTCAGGGTTGAAAGTGGCTGCGAGACCTATTGCCTGTGGAAAAGCAGTTGCTCCTTCCCGAACCAATCCATGTAAAGCTTCATCAAAAGGAATAATGGGAATTCCCAGCCTTGATTCCTCAACAAAATATTTCTGAATGGCGTTGATCTTTTTTGCTAATTTTTCAGCATCTTCATTGGCATTGTATTTCAGTAACTGCCCTGCTGCTCCACCTCCCTGGTTTCCTGCACTTACCTGCAGTCCAAAAATCCCATGAGCATATTGCCCTTTGGGAACATAATCCAAATCTCCGGGAATCATAAAACACTGCCAGAATTTTTCTTCAGGTGTCATTCTCTTCAAAAGGTCCTGAACTCTTGCTTCAACGGGCTGTTTTGAATCTTTGTATAAAGGCTTTTGAGCAGAAATAAAGACTGAGCTCAACAAGAAAATTCCTATAATTTTAAATCGAAGTTTAAAACACATCTCAAGAATAATTTAGTTTAAAATTTGTTCTTTTACCTTAAAGCAAAAGAACCATTTTCTATCTCACTTTAATATAAAAATGAGTCACAAATTCAACTATTGCATTATTTGAATTACAGTTGAATATTTTAACTGAGTTCTTTCTTTAGGTAAATTAATTTCAATTGAATTCCCTGCTTTTTTCCATTGAATTTTGTTTGACAACCCTAAAACTTTCAAAGATTTTGGTTTAAAATTATCAGGAATTGTAAAACTTAATGTTGATGGAGACTCATAATTTGTTTTTTCATCCAAGTGAAAAACATTCACTGTTTTTCCATCTTTGCTTTGCGTATAATAAAAATTACCTTCGTGATATGGCGCAATAGGACGGGTTGCAAAAACAGCAGACTGATTATTTTCCATCCAACCGGAAATTTGTTGTAATCTTTCATATACGATGGCATCATAATCTCCATTGGGACCCGGAGCAATATTCATCAGGTAGTTTCCTCCTCTTGAGATGATCTTTACTAAGGTTTCTATGATCTTTTGGGAGGTTTTATAGTGGTCATTGGGAAGGTAGGAAAAGGAATCTCCCATTGTGATACAGCTTTCCCAAGGGATAGAAAGAGCGTGTTCCGGAACAGCCTGCTCCGGGGTAACATAGTTTTCCCATTTTCCTGGAACGGTACGGTCTACAATAATGATCCCCGGCTGATTTTTTCTCGCCATTGTTCCTATTTTGTCCATATCAATATCCTGCTCTACTTTGATGGTACGCTGCCATTCTACTTTCGGATCTATGGTGTGAAAAGGGCGAACCCAGCCTCCATCCAGCCAGAGAATATCCACTTTACCGTAATTGGAAGTGATCTCATTCAGCTGATTGAAGGTGAATTTTTTAAAATTCTCCCATCTTTCCGGATATTTCTTAGGGTCATAATTAACATTTCTATCTTTTGGTGGAAAGTAAGACCACCAATAGTCATCGGAATGCCAATCCGGTTTTGAGAAATAAGCTCCTATTTTAAATCCTTCTTTCCGAAAGGTATTGAAAATCTCTTTCGTGACATCTGATTTTGGATTTTTTGAAAATGGGGTTTTAGAAGAAGTAATCTTATAATCTGATTGTTGAGTATCAAACATCGCAAAACCATCGTGATGTTTGGTGGTAAAAACCACATATTTCATTCCTGCTTTTTTTACAGCATCAGCCCATTTTTGCGGATTGAATTGAGTGGGATTGAAAGTTGTCTGGAGGTTTTCATAATTCTTTACATATTCGTCATAAGATTTTCCGTGTTCAGGCTTTCTCTGCGTCCACGATTCATCTTCCGGACATAGGCTCCAACTTTCAACAATCCCCCACTGGCTGTAGGTTCCCCAATGCATAAACAGCCCGAATTTCATATCCTGCCATTGTTCCAGATTCTGCACAACAAGTGGGTCTGTGGGTTTTTGATATCCATCGGATACATTGTGGGCTTGTGAAAACACCACTGAACTGATAAGAAGGGATGAAAGGAAAAAGGGTTTTATTTTGGGTATAACCAGCATATGGAATAGTTTTCCGCTAATTTAATTATCCTTTGGGATATCCGCAAACATTAGGATTCCAAGAGATTAAGAACCGCTTCATCAAATCCGGGATATGAAAACTTAAATCCGTTTTTGATGAGTCTTTCAGGGTAAACATTCCGGCTTTTTAAAAGCAGCTCAGTTTCTGTTTTTAGAAATAGGGAAGCTATTTCCAACTGCCAGACAGCAGCATTGAGTCCAAAAGGTGCTTTTAGTTCTTTTCTCAATTTTTTCATCAGGATTTCATTGGAAACCGGACCTGGAGCAGTGATATTAATGGTTCCTGAAATATTTTCATTTTGAATGATCCAGTCTATTGCTTTGCAGAAATCATCGATATGAATCCAGCTTACCATTTGGTTTCCTCTTCCTTGCTTTCCTCCCAGTCCCATTTTTGTAACCGTTTTCAATTTTGGAAAAGCACCGCCATTATTCCCAAGAACAATAGAAGTACGGAGGGCAACTTTTCTTATTCCGGCATTTTTGATCTTAAAAAATTCCTGCTCCCAGCTTTTACAGATATTCATAGAAAAATCATCTCCAATAATTCCATTTTCTTCTGTATTCAGATGTTTTTCAGAGTGAACATAAATGGTTGCAGAGCTGGCATTAAGCCAAATTTTTGGTTTTTCAGAGCACTGATCCATTGCTTTTTGCAAAATTTTTGTACTGTCAATTCTTGAAGAATAGATTTCCAGCTTATTTTTCTCGTGATACCTGCAGTCTACAGATTTTCCTGTAAGATTGATCAGAACATCTGCTTTTTCGAGGCTGTTTTTCCATTCGCCTATTGTTTTAGCATCCCAATAGATTTCATTTTTACGTTTGGGGTTACGGGTAAGAATATACACTTCGTTTCCTTTTTCTGTAAAATATTTTTCAAGGTTTTCGCCGAGAAATCCGGTTCCTCCTGCTATGATTATTTTCATTGTTTGAGATTTAATGTTTTAAAGTTTTGACTTCAAGGTCCAAAGTTTATGGTTTCCCCGTAGATTTTTCAGATGTTGATAGTTAACGTTATGTATTATTTTAGACACTTAAAACAATTCAAAATAATATAGTATAAAGTTCATTTAAGAGAAAAAATCGAAGATTTTTAAAACTTATGTTTACTTCTTAAGCGTAAATATACTCTCTTAATCTTACTTAAGTGTTTAAAAACTTTTGTGACTTTTGTGGTTTATTTTTCCCACAGATTTCACAAATTTTCACAGATGATTATTGATCGAGGAACATCTTGTTAATCTTAACTTTTTTAGTGAATATATTTCTTAGTTTTGACCTGGATTTCTGAACCTTCTGCCAACATTACAGAAATAGGTTTTTGATGATTCAGGCACTCAAAATCATTTCCATAGATCTTTTGAAAATCGATTTCTAACCGGTGGTCTTTTACAGTATAAAATTCCCATTTTGGATGGCATACTTCATATTCTGAGGTTGTATGTTCTTTTTTGGTAAAGCCAAAATAATGTTCTGTGATGAATTCAAACTCTGAGTTTTCTTCCATTGGCCTCGTTCTATTTTCTGCCATAATCTGAATAGAATGCCAGCTTTTATCTTTCCATGAGTAACGGACCAGCAGTTC
The DNA here is from genome assembly GCF_059420365.1 of Chryseobacterium sp. GW821-FHT04C04. Taxonomy (NCBI): domain Bacteria; kingdom Pseudomonadati; phylum Bacteroidota; class Flavobacteriia; order Flavobacteriales; family Weeksellaceae; genus Chryseobacterium; species Chryseobacterium sp. GW821-FHT04C04. Next base: position 170,028 of record NZ_JBWKTO010000005.1, read on the forward strand.
ATCTTCTTTCTCCTGAATCAGATTTTCCATTGGCATGGTGTGATAATTTTCTTTATATATAGATTTGGCTACCAGGCTTAATGCAGGTTTCGGAACAATTTCCTTGATGAATACCACCCCTCTTTTCCAAACTCCATTTTCTTTTTTTCTAACATAAAATCTTAGGTTTACTTCTTCAAAATTCTGGTGAAAAGGGATGGGTAATCCTAACAGTTTGGTATTTAAAAACATGAATCCTACCAGACTTACATAGCATTTGCCCTTATAAAAATCGAGTTCTGTTCCTTTAGGCAGGTATGCTGATAATAGCTCTGGGCTGATCTCGTAATTGATGACGGCTAATTTTCGCCATTCTGCTTTTAAAAAGTTCATAATGATGTGTTTTTTAGATTAGAAAATAGCAACACCTTCCTTCATAGAAGATTCTGCAACGGTCTTTATCAACTGATTTCTTTCCAGAAGGAAATTTTTGAGATATCCGGTGAGAAAAATGACATTAAATAATTTTCCTATGATGCCCAGTGGAGATTCAAATTCAAAAATGTCTGTCATCAGCGTTTTCCCATTCACGGATTTAAAAACATGGCGGTGGCGCATAGATTTGAAAGCTCCTTCCTGCATTACATCGATAAATTGAACAGGTTTTTCCATATTGACAATTTTTGTGGTCAGGGTCTGATAGACTCCCAGATGTTTTGCTCTCCAGGTAACCGTTTCATTTTCTTCAATCAGTCCTGATGTACGTCCTGCAATGGCTTTTTCATCAGTTTTTGAAGTTGACTGCTGATGAAGGTCGATATTCCTTGCCAGGTCAAAAACATAGTGAATATCTGCATTGATTACGGTGTTTAAATAGATTCTTGACATTTTTAAAAGGTTTGTTTTTTATTTAATTCTGGCAGCTTTTTGTCTATTCTTTGTGCAAGCTCTGGAAGCTTTATGGTAGGCACCGCAGGAAAAAGATGGTGCTCCATATGATAAAACATACTGAAGCTCAATTTATTCTTCCAGAATCCACGTTGTGTTCTGGCGATATCAGGATGCTCGTGGGTATCGTGATGAACAGTCCACACGGCAAAAAATGCCATCAGAAATTCACCAAAAACCATTATCAGCACGTGATACAACAGGAAATAAATTTGAAAATAAAACACTACTGCTATAAAAATGGCTATAGATGCCAGCTCTAACATCATATTCTTCCGATAGGTCTTATTGGCTTTTTTAAAAGTGATCCAATGAATCAGAAACATATGTTGGGGTCCATATAGAATGGCTTCATACCATTTCATGGAAGCTGATTTACCTTCGTAATCTTCTTCTGAAAGGCAAAATTTATGATGTCTCACGTGATTGAATTTTACGGCGTGAATAGAGGCCATCATGGTAAGGCTGTTAAGATATAAAGACAACCATGTCAACCTTTTTCCGGTTCCCAATGAATTATGAAAGCCATTATGTACCTGCCTTAATGCAGTGAGGAAATAAAAGCCGGAGAACGGCAATGCTAATACATAGTATTCTTTATACGCTAAAAACAGGGAAATAAAAAGCCATGGCAGACTGATGTTGTTTTCAATCAGTATTTCCTTTGGAGAAAGTTTTTTTAGGTCTTTCCACTCTATGGTTCTGATAATTTCAAGATGATTCATATTTTAATTTTTTAAATGGTTGTCAGAATGATAATAGCAAGCGCTGTTATTCTAAACAATATCCATGAAATGGTAGGAAGAAAATTCAGCTTTAGTATTCTGCATCTTCTTATATGTTCCAGAAACATGATCAAAACTACAATTCCAAAGTATATCATATAAAAAACAGATGTAAAACTGGTCATCAAAACAGGAATTAAAAGTAAAGTCCCAATCAAAGAAACGGTCATCATATTTCCCAGATAATCCCAGATCTTGTCTTTGACATACGTTTTTAAAAAGATGGTCTGCCAAAAGATCTGGCCAACACAAACTGCAAATTCTCTCAGGAAATTCTTTTCCAAATTCAAGTTCAGTTTTCCGGAAAATTCACTTAAGGTATATGCTGAAAAAATAACTACAAAACTGATGTATACTATTCTGTATTTCAGGTTAAAATCCGGTACACAGGATTGTTCTGTATAGTCATTTTTAGAAGGAATAATTTGTTTCCGGTTATAAGAAATGAAGGAATACAACTTTTTGAAAAACCAATACAAAGGTTTTATTCCTGCAATTTTCGCCAACAGCGGAAAAGAGTTTCCCATGATGAGAAGCAGACTGTCTAATCCATATACAACTTCATTTTTGTTGTGATCTACCAATGCAATTTCATTTTTCGCCCGGTTGAAGTCTACCAGGGCTTTATTTTTTAATGACATTTCTGTAAATGCTTCTCTTCCATCTTCATCCAACATTCCGCATTTTGTAAAACCTTTGGAATACAGATTACACATTGGGCATTCATTGTCGTAGATCAGCGTGTGATTTTGGAGCGTTTTCATAATAATGATTTATAAGGTTCATACGTGTTGTAACAATCATAAACATATACCACTGCCATAACAGGACTATATAAAAGAGCTGCCATTAAAACATATCCAAAAAAATCATTGAGATTTTTCTCTATAAACAAAATCGTTACAATAATCCAGACCGGCACTATTACAATCCCATACATGATATAGGACACCGATTTTTTTGTTCCAAGAAATAATTTGATCAGGAAGCTTATCAATTGTGGGATTCCTACTATAAAATAAAACAGAATGAGTCCAGACAACCCGCCAATTATAAAAGCCTGAGGTCCAATTATGATAAAGAACAACTGAATATAATAATCATATTTTACAAATGTTTTCATGGTAGATATAGTTTAAAGTGATCCTTTTCCTCTGAAATAAATAATCAGGAATAAATGAATGATTAAATTTTTCATAATTATTATTAATTTAAAATTTTCAGTAATTTTTGAAATATTGTTTCAAATAAAAAACGAGTCTCTTTTTACGTGAAGAATTTCTACCAGATCCAGATATCTTTTGTGTGAAATGATAGACAGTCTGTTCCTGATAAACTGAATTTTCAAATCTTCCAGACTTTCATTCTTGTTGATATAATGAAAGAGTTTTCCAAACTCGCTTCCAAAAAGTTTTGAAATCAGAGTTTCAATATACCACTTTACACAAGTGAATCTCCATGCTGTTTTGGGTTTTACAAATTCTACAATGATTATTTCTCCTTTTTCGTCAATAATCCGTGATAGTTTATCTGCAAAAATCTGTTTCTTATCTTCCTCTATCGTCTTTGTTCCATAAGAGCACAATATAATATCCATAGAGCGGTCCGGAATATGACTTTCAAAAAAATCATCCTGAATTTGTTTTACAAAGAGTTTCTTTTTAAATGTTGAAGACAGTTTCAGATTCATTGCTGAAGAAAAATCCAGCGTGACAATTTCTGTATTTTCATTATGCTGTTGAAGGAATTTTAAGTTTTCTCCCTGTCCGCTCATCAAATCGAGAACTCTTTTATCCCCGTAACTTTTCACCTTTTGGACTGCCATTTTTCTAAACAGCCTGGTAAACCCTAGAGATGCAATTTCGTTGATATAGTATCTGGGTTGTATACGGTCAAAATATTGCTGCAGATCATTCATTTTCAGATTGTGTTTTTATAGATTGTAATACATGACTTTGCATTTTATCAATGATATAGCCAGACCATTTTTTCCAGTACCAGGTAGGTGCTATTTTGTACCCGTATTTTGTTTTTGCTATTATTTTTGTTTTATTTTCTGACAGTTTGTCTAAAGTAATTTCACCATACTTCACGATAAAATAATCATGTAAATGCTTAGCATCAATTTCTTCATACGGTGTTATCTCTTTCATTGGAACGGTCTGATTTTCCAGAGAGAATTTTACTTTTTTATTTTCTATAAACTCGTCAATATTAAGTTGTAATTCATCATTATTGGTCTGGCAGCTATACCCTAATTTTCCGTTTTTATCTACTAGTTTTATATTCTTTGGATAGCTGACTCCTTTTTCAAACAGGATAAAATCAGGTGCATTGAAATTGATTTGTGTATTTAAAAGTTTCCATACTTTGTCACTGGAAGAATTCACAATCATTTCTGTAGTGATAGTCTCCTCAATAGGTTTTGTATAGGTATCAAAAATATAAGATGCTGGATTGATAAAAAGGATAAATACCATAACACTTCCCGTATGTCTTTTTTCATCAAGAACCCCAATAATAAAACCAATAGTAAAACCCACAAACATGGCAAAGCCAATAAATGGGATAGCCATAATAATGCAAATAGCTCCTTCTGTTCCGGCTGCTATCAAGATCACAGAGAAAATGACTAATCCTAATACTATTTTGAAGATGGTCTTCAGAACATTCATCAATCCAATTTTTTTAAAATACTTTACATATCCGATGATAAATCCAATAGAAACCGGAATGGTAAAGAACATTGTGAGTCCATACTCACCTTTGGAAACCAGAAAAAACCATACTGCAACAATTAAAACAACAGTCAGAAAGAGACTTAAATAGAGGTATTGTTTAAAAAAATTCTTCATGATATTATAAGTTTTATATTTTCAGTAATTTTTGAAAGTTAAATCGAAATAAAAAAGGATTCTTATCCTGATTTATTTTTTATTGTAGCTTATTCTTTTTCAGATAATCCTTCAGCGTATACCAGGTGGAAAATTTACATGTACCGTCATAAATGGTATCTGATTTCCCTTTATGATAGAAAATATACTTATCTCTTGTGGTACAGCCACCATCTTTAGGAATTTCCCTTATTCTATTTTCCGTTTTTACAAAATACGCCCATACTGCTTTATCTATAGGTTTCAAACTCCCGTTTTTTTGACGGAGAAAGTAATTTTTTCCTTTGTTAATGATGACAATTGAATCTTTATCCTGATGAAAACATCCTATAGATTGAAATACTAATTTTGCTTCCGAGTCTTTTAGATTTTCAAAAATTGATTTTTCATTTTTCTTTATTAAAAGATCAGGGTTGATACTTATTCTGTATGTTTTGGAATCATCTACTTTTATCTCTTTCTTTATTTCTTCTCCAAAAATACTTTCATAAACAAATGAATATTTTCCTTCTTTTAAACTATCCAGCTTTATATTGGCATCTAAGAAAGGGACAAGCTCTTCAGATTCTAAAATTTTGAATATCTTCTCGTCCTTATAGATTTCAATTTTATACAAATTATAATGTTTATTATCATACTGATCTGAATTTTCTATATGAATGTCAAAATTTGCATTCACATTTTTCTGACAACTCATTGTCAGGCTTAAAAGACCTAATAAGAGAAGATTTTTCATTTTTAGAAAATTTATTTCAACAAATTAGTAATCTTTCCTACCAGCCAGTGATCATCACTTTTGATTGCCAGATCCATAATATTGTTGATTTTTCCGGTCACAGAACTGAAATCATTCATCAGCTTTATAAATTCCTGAGCTTCTTCTGAATCTTTATCTTCAATATTCTTCAACTCTTCCAGGAAAGAAATTACAGGTTCTATTTCTCTTTTTCTACGCTCTTTGGTAATTTGCTTGAAAAGATACCATACATCTTTTTCTGCTACGAAATATTCTTTACGGTCGCCTTTTACAAATTCTTTTTTCACGATTCCCCAGTCTATCAGAGCACGAAGATTCATATTGGCATTCCCTCTTGAAATCTCCAACTGCTCCATGACCTCATCTGTAGAAAGTGGCCTGCCGGTCGCCAAAAGCAGTGCATGTACCTGTGCCATCGTACGGTTGATCCCCCAATTGGTAGCAAAGGTTCCCCAGGTCTGAATATATTTTTCTTTTGCTTCTGAAAGTTGCATTTCGTTTTCCTTTTAGATTTCTATAGCAAATGTAATTATATTTTTTGAATTTTCAATAATTTTTGAAAATTAATTTTTTAGAAGGTTTTATTGATATTTATTGTTGCTGCCATAGAGGATTTTTGCTTTACCTCTTAGAAGTCATTCCAAACTGAGCCTTCCCTTTTCCACGAGTTCCTTCTTTCTTCCAGCCAGATTATTATCATCCTTGTCAAGGTTTAAAACCTTGACAAGGATGATATTCAAAATTAAGGTTCAATATGGGTTGTTATTCCTTGATTCCAATACTTTGCTTCCGGCATATAGTACAGGTATACATTGCTTGATTTTCCTGTATAAGTTCCTGCAAATTCTACTTTGAGATCCAGATTGATTGTTTTTGTTTCCTCAGCATTGAAATGTTCCCAGTATAATACCAGATAGTTGTCAAAAATTTCATAATAAGAAACCTGTTTTTTATCAATCATATCTTTCAATAAAGCATTTTGAAGGGTCAATCCTGCAGGAATCCCAATTTTTGCAATTGTCATGGGAAGCTGTCCATTTATTTTGTTTTTAATGGTAATCGTCATTCTGCTGGTCTCTCCTACTCTATTCGATCCGGATTTCAACCTGGTTTCCATGGTAAGAGGAATATCTTTACTTTCCGGTGCCTGGAGTGTATGATATTGATATTCCAGCTTATAAGGTAATCCATTTTGAGTTGGATAATGAATATGGATACTATTTTCTCCTGTTTTATAAGCTGATGAAAGACTTATAATAGGCAGGGTCTGAGCTTTATTGATCGTGATAACCGGTTTTTCAGTACCATATAATTTTTCATTTTTAGAGAAAAACTCAGAAAGGGTTTGTATTGCCAGCGTTGTTGCCTGCGTAGACCCGAACCCGTAATATCCATTGAAATTGATCAGATGATCTGCTGCTTCTGCAATTTTCAATACATTGAGTTTTTCATCTTTCTGAAGCGCCATCATGTATAATGAAAGGGTTTCTGCTTCGGCAGAACGTCCCCAGGATCCTGTAAATGTAATTTTGGATTTTGCATTCTTTGCTTCATACTGCTGGTCCAGAATCTTCATCAGATCATCATATTCTTTTTGCTTTCCGAGGTTAGCGGCCGCATTGGCAAGCAAAGCCAGCTGATAAGTATCTTTTGTAGCCAAAGCTCTTTTCATCGTTACTTTAAAAGAATCTTCTATTTCACTTGTAAAGCCCAATTTAGATAAAGCATAGATAATGTACATATTTTTTGACCATAAATGTTCGGAATAGGTATCTTTTGATTCATACCATCTTCTTACTTCAAATAAACCGTTTGCATTCTTTTTGGATAAAATAAATGAAGAAATTCCCTGCATCAATTTGGCATCCGGATGTACGTATTTTTTTAAGTCTGTAAATTCCAATAGAGCAAATGCAGAAAGTGCTAAGTCAGATTCAGCATCATTGAAATACCCGAATCCTCCATCTTTATTTTTATAGCTTAACATTTTCTGAAATCCTTTCTTAAGGTTCTTAATGACCAGGTTCTCTGTCGCAATGTCAATTTTTTTACTGGACTTTAAGTAATCCAGAATAAAAAGATTAGGATATACCGTTGAGGAAAGCTGCTCAAAACATCCATGAGGTTCTTTCTTCAGCCTTTCAATATCCTCAAACATCTGCAAAGCAGTATTCTCAAATACATAATAGTAGGAATGCAGACTTCCGTTGATATATTCCGGAATATTGACTTTTATCTCTTCTGTTTTATTATTAATGATAGAAAAGTGATGTGGAAACCCCTTCTCTTCTACTTTAAACGGAAGGATCATGGTTTCTCTGAAATCTCCTGATCTTACTATAAACTGGATATCAGAATTCACCACCTCATCCGTTTGTATGGTAACCAATAACCTTCCTGATTCTAATGGTTTGAGGGTAATCAGACTATCAGCCCTTACCAGCTTTACATCGTTGGGAACAATCACATCCATGGTCATTTTGCGAATTTCCGGAGAGTTATTTTTAATTATCACAGGAATGGTCATTTGATCTGTTCTTGTGAGATACTGTGGAATTTTAGCATCCATTGAAATAAGGCTCTGCGCTGCATAGGTCGTTTCATCTCTTCCTAAAAGCCCTGATGAAGAAATACCTTCTGTCATAATCCTAAAAGCGGAACTGGCATCTGAATTATAAAACTCCACTTTTGCTTTTCCGTTTTTATCAGTTTCTACCACCGGATTCCAGTAAAGGGTTTCCCTGTAATCAAATCGGTAAGAAGTGTTCGTTGTTTTATATTCCGGATAGGCAAATTCTCTCGATGTGGCATATGAGGTAAGTTTCCCATATGGGACTGCTTTTACCGCAATATAAGTTGTTGGGGTAATATCAAACTCGATTTTTGAGCTGTTATTTCTCAACGAATTAATAATCACGACTCCATTTGCAGCTCTGCTTCCATAAATTGCTGTGGCAGCAGCATCTTTCAGAACGGTAATACTGCTGACATCATTGGGATTGATGATGGTATTAAAGTTTTCTACAGGAACTCCGTCAACAATAAATAATGGATTTTTATTGGTTATGGAAGCTTCTCCCCTTATTCTTATCTGTGTGCTTGCTCCAGGCTGTCCGGTAGGTGTTACTATAAGTCCGGTAACTTTACCACTCAATAATGAAGTAACATTTGGATTTTGAATTTCCATTGATGAGATTATCGTTGTAGAAGCAACCGTTGTTTTATATTGATTCATATTGTACCCTACAACAACAACTTCTTCGACCCTTTGACTTCGAATGGTATCCGTTTTTGAATGGCCAGGTTTGTTCAACCGCTCCATATTGTTTCTGTTTTCAGTCTTTATTTCTTCTTTCCTTTCAGCTTCTTTTATAATTTCTTCTACATCTATATTGCTAAGTTTCTGCTTCGCTAAAGGATTAATATCAAGATTGTAGGATAAAATCCTGATTTCCACTTTATGTTTAGGCTGGAAAGATTTTGCAATGATCTTATAGGAATGATCTGCATCTAAATCTGAAAAATAAAACCTGCCATTTTTCGCCACAGCCTGCTTCAGAATCTTTTTATCATCGGCATCCAGCAGGAAGACATCTGCTTTTACTGGTTTCTTATTCTCATCTTCTACCACTCCGTAGATTGTGTTTTTCTTTTCGGGAAGGTATTTGTATTGATGTGTTTTGATAATTTCGGGGATAAGCTCAAAGTATCGGTAGCCGTTCGTGAGCATAACAAGGTTTAAGCTTTTATCTGCTTTTTCTTCTTTTTTATCGAAATAAAACTGAGGTTTTTCAATTTTCCCTTTCAGTTCGGAGTCCATCATAAGCCAGGAGAGGATATGATTCTGCTTGTCATCAGCATAGGTCCATAGTTTATCATCTACCACACTCAATCCGAGGTTAGCAGAAATGGGTTTGTTGTTTTCATCAGTCGTTTCAATATCCAGAATTACTTTTTCTCTGGGCAGATAATGTTTTTTTACGGGCTTAACCTTTATATTCATTTGACTCACTTTATTGGTGAATACAATACGTTCTGCAAGAGGAATATTGTTTTCCAGAGCTGTAAATCTGCAGATTCCCACAGGGAAATCTTTCTCATCAATTTCCAATGAATTGCCCCCGATTTTTAATGGAAAAATTTTGCTGTACACCTCTTTTCCGCGGAAACTCCCTTTTAGGGTAATGGTTTTCTCCTGAGTTGAGGTGATGGTAACGTTCAGTTTTTTGTTTTCATTTTGAACATTTAAAACCAACCCCTCATTTTTTGCCACCGGAAAATTAAAAATCTGAGCTATATTTTCCGGCTTTACAACTTTTGCATAGTAGGCTTCTCCTTTTTTAGGGGTAAAACGGAAGCTTCCCATCCCAAAATTGTAGGCAGAAATTTCTTTTACTTTTTCATGATTCTGATTATAAACCGCCAAAACAGCATCTACAGGTTTTTCAAACTCATCAAGAATCTTAAAAGCTATATTTTGCTCTATTCCATTAATGAAAGTTCCTCCTTCAGGTAAGAATTTCACATCCAGGTTATTCAGGACAATGGGAATATTTCTGGAAATAGATTCTGTAAATCCGTCAAAATTCACTTTAATGTTTAAAAGGGCATCAGAGGATTTCAAAACCTCAGGAAGTTTAAAAATTAGTTGCTTTTTACCTTCTTTATCCGTAATCAATTTCCCTTCTGAAATGGTTTCTCCATCGTGCATTACTGTATAATCCGCTTCATAGAAAGGAATCGGAAGATTGCTTAGGCTTCTCATTGAAAAATCAGCTGTTACCTCATCTCCCGGTCCATATCCTTTTTTAGGAAAATCAAGCTTCATTAAAATCCTTGGGGAAACAATTTTTTGCAGGGTAATTTCTTTTTCAAAGGTATTTTTCCCCTCTTCATTCTGCATCCAGTTGGTAAAAGCCCTGATTTTATAAATTCCGCCTTTCATATCTTCATCAAAGTGGAAATAGCCTTGTGCATATCCATTGATAATTTCATATTTCAATTTTTTCAAAACACTTCCTGCCGGATCTATTATTTCGAAATTAACGATTCTGCTGTCTTCTGCCGGAAGATTACTGCTTCCTTTTACAACATACATTTTAAAATACATTCCTTCACCAGGCTTATAAAAAACGTGATTGGTCTGTATATAGGTTTTTTCTTTTTCAAAGTCCTGAAAAGACTGCTGTGCTTTGAAGAAAACCGTTGAAAACAATAAGCTCAGCAAGATGATATAGGATGATATAAGTTTGAAATTCATGCGTTAAAATTTGAGTGAAACAATACAGCCAAATGTCTTAAAAGAAGGAAGGTTGAAAAAATCCAGTCCTCTTCCATTATCCATATCATAAAAATTCTGATTCGGATCTACTCCTTTGCCGGCCTGCCAAAGCATTAGATTATTCACATAAAAAGTAAGTTTAAGATTCTGTTTTCCATAGTTGATCGGAAAACTGGAAGACAATGAAATATTGCTGATTCTTATATAATCTGCCTTTTGAACATCGTTTTCCGCCACTCCCAGATAGCCATATCTCGTCCATCGGTTTTCCTGCACATTCCGGCTGGGATCATAGAAATCTACAGGAATCTGGTTTACAGTTCCATTGGCCTGCATACCCTGAAAAACATAATTTTTGATATTTCTTTCTTCACCCGAATCGTAAGAACGTCCGTAATAATCGAGAACAGCCTGTGTTCCGTTCCAGAGCTGTCCGCCTTTTTTCCATTCCCAATTGATATCTAAAGAAAAGTTTTTATAAACAAAACTGTGATTGAATTTCATCACAAAGTCGGGTGTAGGATCTGCAATAACTTTCATTCCGTCAGCCTTTTTGGGGAAGCCATATTCATCAATAATCAATTGCCCGGCAGCATTCCTTTCAAAATAGCTTCCCATCACAGCGCCCAAAACCTGTCCTTCCATCAGTGTTTTATAAATGTCTTTAAATCCCGAAATGGCCAGATTCTGATATCCGGGAGCTATCCGGTCTACAATATCTTTATATTTGAAAAAGGATACTTTATGAATGCTGTAAAAGTCGTATCCCATACGCAGCCGGTCATAGGTAAAATTGAATTCATATCCGCTGTAGGTATGGTCTGCGATATTTTTCAGTTTCAACTGATCGTTTTCAAAAACAGGAAAGATATCATCGGTCGTTTTTTTGCTGAAATACTCTCCTTCAAGACTTATATTATAGCCAAAGTTTAACCTGGCACCTACTTTCCATTCTCTGGTATTGATATTGGATAAACCTCTGAAGGTTTCAACTTCCTGCACAGGAAAATATTGATTATGGTTTTCTGCATTCAGCAAAGTTGTTGCATAGGAAGCATACGATCTTGTAATTTCCGGTTCCGAGCTTAATTGTGTGTAGCTTCCCAACAGTTTAAAGCTGTCATTATTCCAATTGAAAATATCATTAAACTTTAAAAATAAATTAGCTTTGGGAAGCCAATAGTTATTTTTAAGGGAGGTATTGGATATATAAAATGAATTTCCAACATTAAAACCTGCTTCAAAATCAGAATCACGGATATCCATATTATAATTAAAAATATGATCCTGTGAAGTTCTCTGATAGAGATATTTCTGCTGGGCAACACTATTATAAACATCTGATTTCCTATCGTTTAAAATAAAATTCAGACTGAATATATTTCTAAAGTCATAATCTCCCAATGTATAGGTCGCCAACACATTAGAATGATACAAATTATTATTTTGAATCCTTTCATTAAGTAATCCGTTGCTGAAACCATACGTAGAAGGTTTATACTGATCCCAGTTCCAAATGTTGTTGTTTTCATAAGACTGACTAAGATTGAGTCTAAAATCTCCCCAGGCTTTAGCAGCGTTAAGACTCAGCTGTCTTTGACGGTTGTGAAAACGGTATTTATTATCCTGTACAAAAAGGAATGAAGGGTTGTCGGCGTATTTGCTGTACGATCGTTGTGAGCCGTTATTCAATAATATACTTTGCTCATTTGAAAAAGAAACCGGCGTCAGTAGTGAATTCTGATAGGCTCTGTTGAACAGCCCTATTCTATTGGTATTGGTTGCTTTATCTTCTTCATAATTTAAAGCAAGATTCACCGTATATCCACCAAAATTTGTATTCAGTTTTGCTTTTAATGTATTGGTAATATCAAACTGATCTATGAAATACATCTGGTTCTTTTGCTGACCTAAGTTTAATGAGAGGCGGATTTTTTCGTTATTGCCGTCTTTTATAAGAGCATTTACATTCAGTTGGTTATTGTATCCTACTGTTGTTTTAAAAAGGCTGTTATTATATTTTTGTGTGCGCGAAAGCCCATTCACCCAGGGAATTAATCTTCCGTTCTGATCATATTCATAGGCTAGTCCATTGAATCCTAACGTGGAAATATCCGGTCCAAAACTGAACATTTCATTGGTTTCAGGTCCTTTCCAGACAAGGTTCCCGTTTTCAGATCTTCCCTGTACATATTTATTTTGAGTCCCGGGAATTGCATTTCTGCTTTTAATATCAAAAGATGTGGTAAAGCTTCCATTCAGCACCAATGTTTTCTGATTGATACTTTTTAGGCGGTATATACTGTCATTCTTCTGTGTTATTTTTTTTATTTTGTAAAAGTTTCTGCCGGATTTTTTACTTAAAAATGTTTTCGCTTTTTCAATGCTGAAATCATCTTTAGTCTCTTTTGAAATGAGGCTGTCATACGTTTTACTATAAATATTTTTCACATATTTTTTATCCGTCTGACCTTCCAGAATAGCTTTTAATTCTCTCGCTTCATAAGAAGAAATAACATGGATACTTTTGCCCTGATTCCAAACAAGAGTATCGTAAGGTTTTGCTGCAATGATGGCAAATCCCTCTTCATCAGTCAGTTCATAAGTGCCATTGTTTTTATTATAGATTTTCAGGAAGTTCTGTGCTTTATTTTTTGGGGTTAAAAATTTCCCTGAATAATATAATTTTGAGTTTTGTGCCTGTAATAGGGTAATCGTGAATGGCAATAACAGCAGGTAATTCTTTTTCATCAGTTATTAGTATGCTTAAAAATATGAAAAAAGAAATTTCCGGGGAAATTTCTTTTTTCCAGTTAAATTTAATTTTTAATTACCTTAAATGTCTCCCACACTCCATGGGTGTGAATACGTATAAGATAAACTCCTTGTGGGTATAATGTTAAATCAATTGTGTTTTTACCATCCGGCAGGTTTTCTTTTCTCATGATGATTTTTCCTGCAAGATCATAAAGAAACAACTCATCAATCATTTTTCCTGTTTTTATCTGCAGCAAACCTTTTGTCGGATTGGGAAATATTACAGTCTTAGTATCAGCCTGGCTGTTTATTTCCGCCTCCATCTTTTTATTGATATTCTCATTGGAAATTCCTGTACTGCATTCCGGTAAAGTTGCTCTTTGAAGAATCAATCGTAATAATAAATCATTCAGTTTTTCTACCTCATAAGAATCTATGGTAGGTTTAATATGATTATTTCCTATCCCGCTGTCGTTTGTCAGGAATGTGTAGGTTCCGTTCGTGAGCAAAGCAAAGGTCCTCATCAGGTACTCTGTTTGTTTATCAGTATCGCTGGCAGCCAGTGGAATGATGGTAATTCCTTTCTTTGCTGCAGATTTTATTTTACTGTAAAGTTCTTTTATATTCTGTTCTGAGTGATGCGGTGGTGCATCCAGAATTAAAAACATGATTTTAGTTGAGTTTTCATTACTCCATTTCAACTCATCCACAGAAACATTCAACGCTTCCACAACGGCTTCCGGTGTATCTCCTCCTCCTGCAGCTTTCTGTTTTTTGATAAAGCCTACCAGATCTTCCGCCTTATTTGAAAAATCAAATTTCCGGGTTACATATTCATCTCCTTTATCTCGGTAGAAAACAGATCCGTATCTTACTGTCGTATTCTTAAGCTGTCCTTCAATCTTTTTCAGCACATCCAAAAGTTCAGACTGAAGATAAGAAATCTCGTCACCCATAGAACCTGTTGCATCCACTACAAAAGCAATATCCAATATTCTCTCTTTCAGGCAGGGTTTATCCAGAATAATCAGATTTCGTCCATTTTTAAACGTTTTGATATTACTGCTGATCACTTGGCCGGAACGATCAGCTAAATAATATTTCTCTGAATCTGAACTTTCATCGGTCATCGGTGAAATCCATAATTCTACATTACCGAGATTATCTGAAACGGCTTCCCAAATAACATTTTTCTTATCATCCAACAGCTTTATCTTTTCACCTACAACGGGTCTTTTATTTCCGTTGACCAGCTGAACAGAAACTCTTTTATCAGGGAAAAATTTCCATGTATTCTTATACTGATCGAGAGTGGGAACTGCAATATCCTTCCAGTAATCCCATTTAGAGAAATCATTTACTTCTCCTGCTGTCAGCTGACCTGCTTTAGGAAGTACCTTTTCAGGCTCTTCGGGTTCTTTTAGTAATTCTTTTTCACTTTCTGAGGAAACTTCTTTGAGCTTTTCTAATTCTGCTTTGGATAATCCTTTTGTTTTGATTACTACGACTCCATTCCTTGCTTTACTGCCATACAAAGCGGCAGCTTCTGCATCTTTTATGACTTTTACTTCTTTGATATTTTTAGGATCAAGGGTATTTAAAAATTCAGATTTCCGACCTAGTATAACTCCGTCAACAACATATAAAGGGCTCGTGGAACGACTATCTATACTCCTAGCTCCTCTAATCAATATCTCACCAGGACGTTTAGCTCCAGACGTTACTTCTACTCCTGCCACACTTCCTGCCAAAGGAGGTATTGCCGCAGAAGATCTTACAGAAGCCTTATCGGTAGAAGCAATCATCACTGTTGAAGAGGCTGATGCTTCCTTTCTACGGACTGTTTTTGAATATCCCACCATTACCACTTCTTCAATACTTCTTGTTTTTAAAGTATCATTATATATAGATGGTAAAGCTGAGGCAATTTTATCAGGAGCTTCTACTGGTGGTATAGGTATACCACAAGTGGGAAGTGTATATGGATCTAGCCCAACAATTGGCGAAGGCTGATAAGCAATAGGAGGAGGTAAAGGCAGTTCTTCTTTTCTAATGTTATTCTTTACCGTACTATCTATTTTTGCAATGTCTATTTTAGTAATCGGACCTCTTGACGTTGTATTCTCTGCTATTATTGGTTTTAAAGGTTCTGTAGCTTCTTTTTTATTCATAAAATAAAACGCACCCATGCCAATGATAAGACTTGCCGCAATCCCATAAGGCAGCCAAAGAGGAATCATTCTCTTTTTCTCTTCTTTTTTATCTAATTTTTCTTCAATTTTCCCCCATACTTTTTCAAAACCAGGAAAAACTGTTGGTTCTTCTGAAAGCTTAGAGGCTTCATTGAATTGTTGATCTATATGATTATTTTCCATTGTTGTAAAAGTTTAAATGTTTTGGTTCACTAGAAGTTCCTGCAGTTTTTTCCTTGCAAAATTGAGCTGTGATTTTGAGGTGCCTTCACTGATGGAAAGCATGGTTGCTATTTCCTTATGAGGATATCCTTCAATGGCGAAAAGATTAAAGATGGCTCTGCAGCCTTCCGGAAGAAAATTCAGCAAACTCAGAATATCTTTTTCCAGGGACAGGCTGTCCGTAGTCCCTTCAGAATGATCAATAAGATGATCTTCAAGAGAAATAAACAATCCTTTACTTTTTCTTAATTTCTGCAGGCATTCGTTCACCGCAATTTTTCTGGCCCATGCTTCAAAGGTTTCGGGATTCTCAAGCTGAGTAATTTTCGTGAAGATTTTATAGAACGTATCGGCCAATACTTCCTCTATATCTTCATCGTTTTTCAAATAGCGTCTGCAGACTGAGTAAAGCCTGCCCGCCATTTTCTCGTAAACTTTCCGCTGGGCATTGCGGTCGCTACGCTGGCATTCCAATAATAATTCTTGTTCCATAGTCAGGAGTTATAATAGTATAGATGCCGAAACTTTTGTGAAGGTTGGAAACATAATAAACTTTTTTGGTAAAAAGATGAAAATCAAATTTATAAATCAGCCTATTTGCCTATTATGGTTTTATGATTTTGTCTTTTCACATTTTTTTTACATTTCAAATTTAACTTTTCCTTCTGTAACAAATCTCTATTAGCAACGACTATTAATACAAATAATCTTTTTATAGTAATGAAAAATGCCAAAATTGCATCATTACTTTTTGTTTTGTCTGCAGGAAGTATGATGTTTGCCCAAGATGACTTAATCAACAAGTTAAAAAACAACCACTCACAAAATGCTAATTTTCAGTTCACAACGTTAAAAGACGTTGGTGCAACTTCTGTAAAGAACCAAGGTTCATCAGGAACTTGCTGGAGCTACTCAGGAAATTCGTTCCTTGAATCTGAAATGCAGAGAATGGGCAAAAAGCCTGTAGATCTTGCTGAAATTTTTACCGCGAGAAATTCTTATCATGATAAAGCGAAATTATATGTTTTAAATAATGGCGCCATCAGCTGGGGTGACGGAGGGGAACTTCACGATGTCATCAACATGTACAAAAAGTATGGAGCAGTTCCTCAGGATGTTTATACGGGTTTAAAATCCGGACAAACGACAAACAACTTCAAGGAAATGCAGGGGAAACTGAAGCCGGTTCTTGACAGTCTTGTTCAGGCTTCTTCGAAAGGGAAACTGACCGATAACTGGATGGATTCTGTAGATGCTATTCTTGATGAATATTTAGGAAAAGTACCTGCAAACTTTACGTATGAAGGGAAAAACTACACTCCTAAAACATTTGCTAAGGATGTGGTAGGAATAAATCCTGAAGATTACGTAGAATTATCTTCATATAAAGATTATCCGTATTTCCAGAAATTTGTAGTTCCCATTCCTGATAACTGGAGCCACGATTCTGACTGGAATGTTCCGATGAAAGATCTTACAGCAATCATCGACAATGCCGTAACTAAAGGATATTCTGTAGGTTGGGCAACCGACGTTTCTGAGCCTTATTTTTCTTACAAAAACGGGGTAGCTTATGTTCCGGATATGGAGCTTGATCAGATCACTGCAGAGAACAAACAGACTTTGTTTACAGAACCTAAAAAAGATAAAACCATCACTGAAGACATGCGTCAGAAAGCACTTAACAACCTTTCTACAACGGATGATCACGGTATGCATATCGTAGGTTTGGCAAAAGATCAAACGGGTAAAGAATATTATATGGTGAAGAATTCCTGGGGTGTAACCAATGATTTCGCTGGATATCTTTATGTAACAAGACCTTACGTTGAATATAAATCAACAGCTATTTTGGTTCACAAAAACGCCATTCCAAAAAGCATCTTGAAGCAGTTGAAACCCACCAAGAATATTGGTTTATAAGAAAATCATTTCTGCCATTTTAGAGGCAGTTTTAGATATTTAAATCTGTTAAAACCCGCTCCCGGAAATCCCAGGAGCGGGTTTATTTTTAAAATATGCTATTTGAAAGAATATATTTCCCATTTCAGTGCAAAGTATTGTTTGATTTACAAAAAATATTATATTTGCATGAATCAACAAACTAATTAACATGAAAAATCTAAGAAAATTATTAATTTCTGAATTAAAGAAGATTAATGGAGGAAATGCTCCTGAGTGTCCACAAGGAACTACAGCCTGTTACATTCCTGGTAACAATGGATTCCCCCCTCGTTGGAAATGCCTAACGGATACAAAAGAATGTCCATAAGATATAATAAATTCCAAATTTTAACTTTATTACCAGTAAGTACCACAATACTTACACTAATTAACATGAAAATCTAGAAAATTAGCAAAGTCAGAATTAAAAAGAATACATGGAGGAGCCGGTCCTAATATTACCTGCCGTCCCGGAACTATAGCATGCCCTTATAAAGAGCCTGGTTTCCCAATGTATTGGATTTGTGAATCCATCGAAACTGCATGTGGATATCAGGACAACATGTCATAAAAAATGAAATCGGCTTTCAGGAAATCCTGAAAGCCGATTCTTTAATAAATAGGTGAAAATTAAATATAAAATAAAGTGAATTATGCTGATTTACTATCAGGTATGAATAATCAATTTTGCTCCGCAAGTGAATAAAATATGCTGTTAAAAAATTGACAGCGAAGCGAATTTTCTATTCATTATTGATATTAAAATAAAACGCTCATACTTTCTGCTGAAAAGTCCAAAAGAGCTTCGGTATTTCCGTCTTTGATCTTCTGTACCCACTGGTGATCCTGTAAAATGGCTCTTCCTACTGCAACAAGATCAAATTCTTCATTATCAAGTCTTCTGATCAGTTCTGTAAGATCTGATTTTTCTGTTCCCTCCCCTGCAAAAGAATTAAGGAAATCTCCATTTAATCCTACAGATCCTACGGTAATAGTTGGCTGTCCGGTAATTTTTTTAGCCCATCCTGCGAAGTTTAGATCTGAACCTTCAAATTCAGGCTCCCAGAAACGACGTTGTGAACAATGGAAAATGTCTACTCCGGCTTCTTTTAAAGGTAATAACCAATCTTCCATTTCATTAGGAGTAAAGGCCAGTTTAGTTTTATAATCCTGTTGTTTCCATTGTGAAAGACGAATGATAATCGTAAAGTCCTCTCCCACTGCTGCTCTGATCGCTTTCACTACTTCAACAGCAAATTTGCTTCTTTCTTTTAGTGTTTTACCACCATACTCATCTGTTCTTGTATTGCTTACTTCCCAGAAAAACTGATCGATAAGATACCCATGAGCGCCATGAATTTCAAGACAGTCAAAGCCAAGATCTTTCGCTGATTTTGCAGAAGCTGCAAACTGTGCAATCGTATCCTGAATATCTTCAATGGTCATTGTTGAAGCTTTTTCCATTGGAACCAACGGATAGTCTTCCGACGATCTTGTATCGCCTACATGCCAGATCTGAGGTCCCATTTTACCTCCGTTTTTATGTACGGAATCAATTACATTTTTCCAGCCATTCAACGCTTCATTTCCGTAGAAATCTGGAATGTTCTGTAAATTTTTTGATCCGGGTCTGTTGATAACAGTTCCTTCAGAAAGAATCAATCCTACATCCGAAGCAGCCCTTCTTCCATAGTAGTCTGCGATATTCTGTGTAGGAACTCCATTGTCAGACTGTGCTCTGGTCATAGGAGCCATTACAATTCTATTTTTAAGCTGTAAATTTTTGTATTGAAACGGTTTAAATAATGATGATGTGCTCATATTTAAATTTATATTTTATAATTGTTACACAAAGTAACTAATAATAGTTCGTATTTGTACCCTTTATTAAAAAAATAGTGGTAACTTCGCAGTAACTTACATTAGTAACATCAAAGTAACGTATGAAACTTTGGTTCCATATGATAATTAAAATACCTATTTCTCTATGAAAAAGAATGAATTAATGCAATACAGCTGTCCTCTGGGTAAGGCAATGGCCGCTTTGGGAAGCAAATGGAAACCCATTATTGTTCTTGTTATAAAGGACAGAAGGCTGCGTTTTGGAGAGCTTGCTGTGCGCATTAAAGTTATTTCCAGAAAGGTATTGACCGATCAATTGAGGGAGATGGAAACCGACGGACTTGTTATCCGTGAAGAGTTTAAAGAACTTCCTCCACGGGTAGAATATTCTCTTACAGAAAAAGGATTGGCTCTGTTACCTATTCTTTATTTATTGGAAGAATGGGAAGCAAAGTATCAGGTGAAAGGCCAGCATGAAGATAAAGAGTGTGTATTTTTGAATGAGGATGTAAAAAATAAAAAGGCTGCCAATGTTTGATAGCATTTTTTGCTTTAAAATACAATATCATATAAAGTTACTTTCCAAAAGGTAAGTATAGAACGAAAAGGTAAGTATATAGGCTCGAAACTATTTCTGATGCAAATTTGCAGAAAATATTTCATTATGAACTACAAAGAAATTGCAAAAGAAACTATCGGAAATCTGTATAGAGCCCACAACAGCATTAGAAAATCCGGTATTGATGAAAAGCTGATCGCATTGATCGAATTACGGGTTTCTCAAATCAATGGATGTGCCTATTGCTGCAGTTATCACGCTAAAGAACTTTCCAATTTTGGCTTTGGGCAAGATGTTATTAACCGGCTTCCAGGCTGGAAACATACCCATGTCTTCAATCCTTTACAAAAGCTTGCTTTAGAGTGGGCAGAAGCTGTCATTTACAGTAAAAATGACTGGCAATTGATCAAAGCAAAACTAACAGAGCATTTCACAGAACGGGAAATTATAGAACTTACAGCAAGTATCACCTTAATGAATACTTTAAACAAGCTTCGCATTACTTTGGCTGAAATAGATTAAAAAACAATGGGCTTTCAGAAATCTGAAAGCCCATTGTTTTAGTATATTAAATCCCAATTAGAATATCGCAGGATATTTCTGAGGATTTGTTTCATTAAACATAGCGTAGATCTTTTCTACCATATCGTCTGTAGACGGCTTACTGAAGTAGTCACCATCACTTGCATATGCTGGTCTGTGATCATTTGCTGAGATTGTCAGCGGATCTGAATCCAGATATCTAAATGCTTTTTGTTTTTCAAGGATCTGCTGTAAGATAAATCCTGTAGTTCCCCCTTCCACATCTTCGTCGATTACGACTAATCTGTTGGTTTTCTTAACGCTTTCAGCAATTTCATGAGATAAATCGAAAGGAATCAACGACTGGATATCAATTACTTCTGCAGAAATTCCCAGCTTTTCCAATTCGTTGGCTGCTTCTGTTACAATTCTCCATGTAGAACCATAAGTAACCAAAGTAACGTCTTTTCCTTCTTTTGTTACTTCAATTTTACCTACAGGAACAGTGAATTCACCTAAGTTATCGGGTTGTTTTTCTTTTAATCTGTATCCGTTCAGACATTCTACGATAATCGCAGGTTCGTCAGCCTGAAGCATTGTGTTATAGAATCCAGCTGCTTTAGTAAGGTTTCTAGGTACCAATACCAGAATACCTTTTGAAAGGTTTAGAATTCCAGCCATTGGAGAACCTGAATGCCAGATTCCTTCTAATCTGTGACCTCTCGTTCTTATAATCAACGGAGCTTTCTGTCCTCCTTTGGTTCTGTAATGTACCGTTGCAAGATCATCACTCATCCCCTGTAAACAGTAAAGAACATAGTCTAGGTACTGGATTTCAGCAATGGGTCTCAAACCTCTCATTGCCATACCAATTCCCTGTCCAAGGATTGTTGCTTCACGAATTCCTGTATCAGCAATACGCAATGCACCATATTTTTCCTGCATTCCTTCCAATCCCTGGTTTACGTCACCGATGTTTCCGGTATCTTCTCCAAAGATTAAAGTTTCAGGATATTTTTCAAAAATTTTATCAAAGTTATTTCTGATTACTACTCTTCCGTCTACATCTTCAGAACTGTCAGAATATACTGGCTTGATTTCTTTAATGTTTTCAGACTTCCATTCAGATTGAGAATATAAGTGAGAAGAATAGTTATCTTTTTCAACAGCTGTTACTTCATGGTATTTCTGCATCAACTGGTTTCTTTCTGCAGAGTTGGTCCCTCTGGTAACTAATAAAGATCTTCTTACCAAATGGAAGATATCTTTTTTAGCTTTTGAAACAAGCTTATTGAAGTGAGCAATATAAGTTTCGACTTCAGCATTCTGACCTTTAAGACTTTCTACTAAAGGTAAAATAGACTGAATTAATTCTGTAATCGATTTCTGGTAGTTTTCCCAAGCTGCTTTCTGCCCTGTTTTTGCAATCTTTTTTGCTTCATCATCAATTGTTTCCAATTCTTCAGCAGTTGCAATTACTTCTTCTTTTCCTTCGATTTCTATAGAGTAGTTTAAGATCCACTCTTTGAATTTTGCCAAGCCATCATACTCAGCTTCCCAAGCTAAACGCTCTTCGTTTTTATATCTTTCGTGAGAACCTGATGTAGAATGCCCCTGAGGCTGAGTAACATCAATCACGTGAACCACTACCGGTACACTTTCTGTTCTTGCAAAATGTTCTGCTTTAGCATAGGCATCTAATAATGCAGGATAATCCCAAGCTTTCACCTGAATAATCTCACATCCCTGATTCTCTCCCTCTTTTCTCTGGAAACCGCTAAGCATTTCGCTGATGTCAGCTTTTGCTCTCTGATTTTTTGTAGGCACTGAAATTCCATACCCATCGTCCCAGATAGAAACAATCATAGGAACCTGAAGTGCACAAGCTGCATTTAAAGTTTCCCAGAAATGCCCTTCTGCTGTAGAAGCATCTCCTATCGTTCCGAAAGCAATTTCATTCCCTTCTCTTGAGAATTTTTCAGAACCGTCAAATTTTACATTCTTATAAATTGTAGAAGCCTGAGCCAACCCTAATAATCTTGGCATTTGTCCGGCTGTAGGAGAAATATCTGAAGAAATATTTTTCTGAGCCGTCAAATCTTTCCAGCTCCCGTCTTCATTTAAACTTCTTGTTGCAAAATGCCCGTTCATCTGTCTTCCAGCTGAAGCAGGTTCTCTTTCCACACTTGTATCTGCATACATCTGTGCAAAGAAGCTGTCTACTGTTAAGGCATCTATTGCCAATGCAAAAGTCTGATCTCTGTAATACCCTGAACGGAAGTCTCCATTTCTGAAAACTTTCGCCATCGCAAGTTGAGGAAGTTCTTTTCCATCCCCAAAAATTCCGAATTTAGCTTTTCCTGTGAGTACTTCTCTCCTTCCGAGATAAGACATTTCACGGGAGATCCTTCCTAACCTGTAATCTTCAAGTATTTGATTTTTAAAATCTTGAAAGGATATTTGCTGTGTTTCAATATAGGTTGTTTGCATAGCTAAGTAAAAAAGTTTTTAATCTTCAAGTATTTTGCTAATATACAATTTTTAAATTAATTTTAATTTTTAATAAAATTTTTTAAAAATTTGATAATAAAAAAAATTGTGCTTTATTTTGAAAAAAAATGTAAAGATGGAAAAAAAGTCACCCCATATTTTGAATGCATCGAGTAATCTTTTGGGATTTTCACTGATCATTATCACCTCATTGAAAATCTCTAAGATCAGTCAGAGCACCTATTTGGACGAATTTGCAGGATTTGCCTGCATCCTTTTTGCGTGCAGCTGCTTCTTTTCATTTCTGGCGATCAGAACAAGGAATAGAAAGCGGGAATACACGTTTGAGAATATTGCGGATTATTTATTTTTAACAGCTTTATTTTGTATAGTTCTAGCTGTTATTATTGTAACTCTGAAAATAATTTAGTTTAAAATTTTCGCTCAATTACATAGTCAAGCATGCTATGTAACGATGTTTTTGCTTCAGAATCGGGGAATTCATTAAGAATATCCTTTGCTTTCTGTTGGAAATCTTTCATAACCGTAATGGCATATTCCAATCCCCCGGAACTCTTAACGAATTCTATAAGCTCTTTTACACGCTTGGGATTGTTATTATAACGTTTTATGGTATCGAAATAGTATTTTCTATCCTTTTCATCAGCTTTCTTCAGGGTATGAATCAAAGGCAGTGTCATTTTCTGTTCTTTAATATCAATTCCTACGGGTTTTCCAATCACATTTGAGCTTAAGTAATCAAAGAGATCATCTTTGATCTGAAATGCCATTCCGGTAAAGGTTCCGAAATCCAGCATTTTTTTAGCAAGCGTTTCATCTGTACTGTTGGAAAGAACACCTATTTCGCAGCAAGCAGCAATCAAAGTTGCTGTTTTCTGACGGATAATTTCATAATAAACATCCTCAGTAATATCAAGCTTTCTGGCTTTTTCCAGCTGAAGAAGCTCTCCTTCAGACATCTCACGGATCGTTCTGGAAATCACCCCAAGCAGGTCGTAATCTTTATGGTCTGTAGATAATAAAACTGATTTCGACAAAAGATAATCCCCTACCAAAACGGCAATTTTATTCTTCCATAGAGCATTGATAGAAAAGAAATTACGACGTTTGAAACTTTCATCCACTACATCATCATGTACCAGAGTTGCGGTATGAATCAGCTCAATCATAGAAGCTCCACGATATGTCTTTTCTGTCACCTCACCCACGAGCTTGGCACAAAGAAACACAAACATAGGACGCATCTGCTTTCCTTTGGTGGTAACAATAAAACGGGTTACTTTATCTAATAAAGCTACTTTACTCTGCATTGATTCATAAAACTTCTGTTCAAAAAGTTTCATTTCATCATTGATAGGTCGTTTAATTTCTTCTACAATGTTTGCCACAATCTGCGATGCTGGGTGAATAATTATTAATTCTCACAAAGATAATTTTTTTCGGTCAATTTTAAGATAAAATTAATCCTTGACTTGTTCTTTCGGAATAAAATAAAAAGAAGG
Source organism: Chryseobacterium sp. GW821-FHT04C04 (assembly GCF_059420365.1). Lineage (NCBI taxonomy): Bacteria > Pseudomonadati > Bacteroidota > Flavobacteriia > Flavobacteriales > Weeksellaceae > Chryseobacterium > Chryseobacterium sp. GW821-FHT04C04. Next base: position 194,723 of record NZ_JBWKTO010000005.1, read on the forward strand.
TTTTGTAGTTCCCAATGGAGATTTGAATTTTTCCCCGGAAATATAAATTCCATTTCCATCCACACTTATTCCTTCAATCTGTCCTATTGAAAGTGCTGTCCCAAGGTAATAATGCATGGGTCTTTCTTTGAAAAATATTCCAGGTTCTGTTTCTGTAAAGATATCCAAAAAGACCTCCGTTTTTCTTGTATATCCTACCAAATAAAGCTTTTTATCAAAATAAGCAGCATCTGTAACCACGAAATTGGTTTTATAAGATTCTATCTTTACAGCATTCTGTTTCTCTTCTTTTTCCGGATCGATGGTATAATGAGTCACCGCTTTTGCGGACCATTCTTTGGTGAAAAGATGAATCTTCCCATGAGCATAGACCATCGCTTCCGCATCAAAATCAGTTTTCAAATAACCGGATGCATAATCATCCTGCTCCGGGTACTGGAATTGTATTTTCTGAATCTGACTATTCTGAAGGCTGTCATTCTGAAAAGGCACCTTGTAAATTTCAAGATCTCTCCTCTTCCCGCCATTATTTCCAAAATCTCCTATATAAAAATGAGTCCCATCATTCGTCAGCGCCTCCCAATCTTTATTCTTAGCATTAACTTTCAAGACATTTACAATTTCCCCTGATGTTTTATTGATTTCAAACAATTCAGGATCGTTTCCACTGTCGTTGAAAGTATAGAGTTTTCCGTTCAGAAGGTTTAATCCTGACGTTTCTTTGATTTTATCATCCAGATGATTAACTCTATATTTTTTTATTCTCAGGAAATCAGCCTGCTGTGAAAATACAGATTGACTAATAATAAGAGTAACGATCAAAAGAAACTTTTTCATAAGACAAAAGTAGGGTTTTATTGTGAGTTGGGGGGCTGGAGAGTCAGAGTGTTTGAGAGATGGAGGGTTGGAGGGTTTTGAGATGCTGGTTATGGGATAGCTAATAGGTAGAAAACAAAAGTTGATCTGCAATTTTACCTTTTGTTTTTTGCTTACTGAGTCATCCTTCGAGTAACCTACTTCCTACAATAGAAAAACGAGCTAAAATAGCCCGCTTTTCGCTCAGATTTTTATTGATTTTAAATCAAAAGTTAAGCAGTTTTCTGCTCTTTCTGATTTTGCTGTTGTTCTTTCTTTTTTGCCTGTTTTTCAAAATACTCTCTCTGGTATTGTCTTACCGTCTTTCCTGTTCCGTCATGCCTCCATCCCGGTGAATTGAAAATATAATTGATTCTGTCTGTGAATTTTAATCCCGGTTGTTTAAGATCTTTCCAGATTTTTCTCCATTCATAAAAAAGAACGGTATCTGGTCTGTTGTCTGGCATTTTAGGGTAGATTCCGTATTTTACAGGTATATTCGGGTCTTCTTTTTGAAAAGTTCCAAATATTTTGTCCCAAATAATCAGACACATTCCCATGTTTTTATCCAGATATTTCACATTGCATGCATGGTGTACACGGTGATGAGAAGGAGTTACCAGAATGTATTCTAAAAATCCCAGACTCTTCACAGTCTGTGTATGTACCCATGTACCATATACCTGTCCTATAGCGTAAGCAACCATAATATGCCATGGATTGAATCCTAAAAACGCAAGCGGTGAAAAATATAAATATCTGTAAAGCGGCTGTAATACAGGGCTTCTGAATCCTGTTGTAAGGTTAAAATATTCTGAACTGTGATGCGTGATATGAACTGCCCAAAAGGCTCTGGAACGGTGGTCAACATAATGCAGTACATAATAGGCAAAGTCTGTTATTATAAAACATGCTAATAAATACCATACGCTAAAATCCCATGAAAAAAGTCTGTGATTGTAAAAGAAAAACATTACGCCCATGGCAAATGCTTTCATGATAAGGTCTAAGCCAAAGTTCATGAGTGCCAGATAAATATTGGTAGCAAGGTCTTTTCCACTATATAATTTAGCTTCTGAAACGTGGCTGTAAATCATTTCGGCTAAAATGACAGAAGCATGCAACGGAATAGACCATGCATATACATTTTCCAGCCCGTCCTCACTCATAAGAAAATCCATCATCACAAAATAATTTTTGCAAAGGTATGGCTTACCCTATTTTTAAGAAAATGTTTGGTTTTTTTTTAAGGAAATTTTAATCTGTTGCTTTGTTGGCCAATTGCCCACAGGCGGCATCTATATCCCCTCCACGGCTTCTTCTGACCATTACCGTAATCCCTGCATTTTCAAGCTGACGAATATAATTTTCTTCCGCCTGTTTGTTGCACTTGTCATACTTTCCATCCCCGATCGGGTTGTATTGAATCAGGTTTACTTTTGAAGGAACCTGTTTGCAGTATTTGATTAAAGCTTTGATATCTTCATCTCCATCATTGATCCCTTTCCATACACAATATTCAAAAGTAATGACAGAAGCTGTCTTTTGATACCAATACTGAAGAGATTCCATAATATCCGTTAACGGGAATTTATCAGAGAAAGGCATGATCTCATTACGCTTGGACTCGATCGCTGAGTGAAGGGACAAAGCCAGTTTCACACGTAAATCATCATCTGCAAGCATTTTGATCATCTTAGGAATACCGGATGTAGAAACGGTAATTCTTCTTGGAGACATTCCTAATCCTTCCGGTTGGGTAATTTTTTTGATGGCCTCTACTACGTTTTTGTAGTTCATCATCGGTTCTCCCATACCCATAAATACGATATTGGAAAGCGGTCTGTCGAAGTACATTTTGCTTTGGGTATCAATAAGTGCTACCTGATCTACAATCTCAGCCACTTCAAGGTTTCTCATCCTTTTCAGTTTGGCTGTAGCGCAGAATTCACAGTTTAATGAGCATCCTACCTGTGACGATACACAGGCTGTAGTTCTTGTTTCTGTAGGAATAAGAACAGATTCCACCATCAGTCCGTCATGAAGTTTCACGCCGTTTTTGATGGTTCCGTCAGAGCTTTTTTGAAGAAGATCTACGGAAACAGGGTTGATGGTATATTCTTCTGAAATTTTTTCACGAAGTGATTTCGAAAGATTCGTCATTTCATCAATCGAATGGAGGTTTTTACTCCATAGCCAGTCATAGACCTGTTTCGCACGAAACGGTTTTTCACCTAAAGTTTCAAAGTAGTCTTTAAGCTGATCTAGTGATAATATACGGATATCTTTCATTTCAGGAGGTAAGTTGCAGATCTTAGGTGACAGGTTGCAGATACTATTACCTGCAACCTATTCCCTATTATCTTTTTTATAGAATTAACATTGCATCACCATAAGAATAGAATTTATACTTTTCTTTTATGGCTTCTTCATAAGCTTGCATAATGAAATCTCTTCCTGCAAACGCAGCAATCATCATAAGCAATGTAGACTTCGGTGTGTGGAAGTTGGTGATCATTGAGGTCGCAACTCCAAAATCGTGAGGCGGATAAATGAACTTATTCGTCCATCCGTTGAAAGCAGATATTTTCTTGTTTGAAGAAACAGAAGTTTCCAATGCTCTCATTGTAGTAGTACCTACTGCACAAACTCTTCTGTGACTTTCTACTGCTTTATTGATAATTAAAGCATTTTTCTCATCGATGATAATCTCTTCAGATTCCATTTTGTGCTTAGAAAGATCTTCTACCTCAATCGGGTTGAATGTCCCCAATCCTACGTGAAGAGTAACTTCAGCAAAATTGATTCCTTTGATCTCTAATCTCTTCATCAAATGTCTGGAGAAGTGAAGACCTGCTGTAGGTGCAGCTACTGCTCCTTCTATTTTTGCATAGATCGTCTGATATCTTTCTGCATCTTCAGGTTCTACAGCTCTTTTGATATATTTTGGAAGTGGAGTTTCTCCCAATTCTTTTAATTTCGTTCTGAATTCGTCGTAAGAACCATCGAATAAGAATCTTAATGTTCTTCCTCTTGAAGTTGTATTATCGATCACTTCAGCGACCAAAGATTCATCCTCAGTGAAGAATAATTTGTTACCAATTCTGATTTTTCTTGCAGGATCTACTAAAACATCCCAAACTCTTGTTTCTTTATCAAGTTCTCTTAATAAGAAAACTTCAATTTTAGCACCTGTTTTTTCTTTATTTCCGTAAAGACGTGCAGGGAAAACTTTCGTATTGTTGAAGATAAACAAATCATCTTCATCAAAATAGTCCACTACATCCTTGAATAACTTGTGCTCGATAGTTTGTGTTTTTCTATCAAGTACCATTAATCTAGCTTCATCTCTGTGCTCTGATGGGTGTTCTGCTAATAATTCCTCAGGAAGATCAAAATTAAAATCTGATGTTTTCATTTTTTAAATTACGGTTTAAAAATTACTGAAATTACAAGGTGTAATTTTCGGAGTGCAAATATACGACATTGAATACCCCTTTGTCAAGTATTATTTACAATCAAATGTAAAACCCTGATTTCATGGGGATTTTTGAAGCTTAAAAAGATTAGTTTTAGGGTAATTTAAATTCAATATTGAACAAATAAGTAAAATTCACTCCATTCATCATCCGTATCCTGATGGTCATAAAATATTCATATTCAAATAATTCTGAAGGATCAATAAAATTGATTCTGTCTGCATTAATTTTCATTTAAAAACTAAAGCTTATTACCCAAATAATCGAGATAGAGAACCTTAAGAAAACGAAAATTTGGCCGATTGGCCCTCCAAAATAGGGTGTAAAAATTATTATAGCTTTACTTTATCATCAATTTATCGCGGGAAACAGAGAAGAATCAGGATCGATAACCGGGATGAAAAACTGGATTTTAATGACCTTGCAGCAACCATCTGCTGTTTGTTTATAAAACCTTGGTCAATAGAAAAAGTAACTGATATATTTAAAGCTAAATGTCAATTTCTAAGAATATAAATTGTTGAATTTGAATTTTAAAAGTAACAAAAGAGATACAAACTCGACAAAATAAAAACAGGAACAGTATAAAAACAACACCTTAAAAATAGATCATTATGAGTAAATATTCGATAGAAGCATTTATCAACGAAACGAAAGAAAATCCTCAGCAAAGAGATTATTTTGAACTGGAAACCAAGCATCTTTTGGAAATCAACCTTAATAACCAGGCAGTATGGACAAAAAAAGGAAGCATGGTAAGTTATGTGGGGAACATCAATTTTGAAAGACAAGGAATGCTGGCCGGCGGAATTGGCAATTTTTTGAAGAAAGCCATCAGTGGTGAAGGAGGAAAGCTGATGAAAGCTGAAGGAACAGGTAAGTTGTACGTCGCTGATTTTGGGAAGAAAGTTCGTATCCTTTATCTGAATAATGAGTCAGTCTGCGTAAACGGAAATGATGTGCTTGCTCATGAACAAAGCATAAAAAGTGATATCACCATGCTTAAAAGTATTGCAGGAATGATGTCTGGCGGTCTTTTCCAGGTGAAACTTTCAGGTACAGGACATATTGCAATTACCACTCACGGCGATCCTTTGACCTTATTGGTTACTCCTGACAGTCCTGTTTTCACAGATCCAAATGCTACGGTAGCATGGTCCGGAAACCTTAGTCCCGAGCTGAAAACCAATATTTCATTTCAGAGTTTGATGGGAAGAGGCAGCGGTGAAGAGTTTCAGATGAAATTTTCAGGACACGGATGGGTATTGATCCAGCCTTATGAAGAGGTTTATTATATGGAAAAATAAGTCCTCTCACAGATAATTTTATATTTTCACAATAACTAAAATACTAGCAGATGAAGACTCTTATAAAGCTATTTTTGGTGATCGTTATATTCTCTAATATGATGATTGCCCAAACACCAAAGAAGAATTATGAATACCACATAGATCTTCTTCATATGTCTAATGATGAGGTAAAGGTATCTTTTGCTCCACCCAAGAATAACCTTACACAAGGTAAGTTTATTATTCCCAAGCTGGTTCCCGGCTTTTATCAGGCGATGAATTTCGGGCAGTATGTTTCTCATTTTACCGCTACTGATAAAAACGGAAAAAAAATACTTACCGAGCGTTTGGATAAAAATAGCTGGATGGTACATGATCTTAAAAATGTTGCTACAATATCTTACCAGGTAGCAGATGGATGGGACTCTTTGGAAAAGGAATCCAATGAGGCCAGATCTGCAGGCAGCATGTTTAAAAAAGACAGTGTTTTTGTCATCAATTATAATTCTTTGGTGGGATATTTTGAAGAAATGAAGGATATTCCGTATCAAATTAACATTACCAAAAACAAGGGTTTTTATGCTTCTTCTGCTTTGGACTATAAACAGAAAAATAAAACTACGGATAGGGTTTGGGCAAAAGATTACCGGCAATTGGTTGACTCCCCCGTTTTATACTCTGTTCCCGATACAACATGGCTGAAAATAGGTCATACCAAAGTCCTTGTATCCTTCTATAATAATAAGGAAAGACATTATTCCAAAACAATAGCTCGTGAGATAGAAAACATTTTGAAAAACCAGCAAGCTTATCTTGGGGGAACATTACCGGTAGACAAATATGCTTTTTTGATTTATTATGAATCTTCCAATGAAAGAGGATTCCTGGGAGACGGTCTGGAACATGCCAAATCTACAATGTGCCTATATCGTTCCGGAAGTATGAAATTTCTTCCGAATGCTTTAAACCGAGTGGCCTCCCATGAGTTTTTCCACATTATTACTCCCCTCAACATCCATTCAGGAGAAATTCAGCATTATGATTTCCTGAATCCCGTCATGTCTAAACATCTATGGCTGTATGAGGGTATGACAGAATATGCTACAATTCATATGCCTATAAAACAAAAAATGATCAGTCTGGAAGACTTTGAAAAAAGCATAGAAGAAAAGATACATGGCATGAAAGAGTTTGATAATAAGCTCTCTTTTACAGACATCAGTAAAAATGCAATGGAAAGACAGGACCAGTACATGAATTTTTACCAAAAAGGACCATTACTCGGGCTATGTCTGGATATAAGATTAAGAGAACTCTCTAATGGCAAAATGGGAACTCAGGATCTGATGCAGCTGCTGATGAAAAAATATGGAGAAGGAAAATATTTCAATGATGATGACCTGTTTGATGAAATTACAAAAATGACTTATCCGGAAATACGTACATTTTTCAGAGATTTTATAGAAGGTACCCAGCCTCTTCCTCTGAAAGAATATCTGGAAAAAGCAGGTTTTAACTATGATGAAATTACAGGAAAAGTAAGTGTTCTGCCTAATCCTGATTCAAAACAGCTCGCTTTAAGAAAAGCATGGATCAATCAGTAAATTCTCATGCAGATAAAAAACAGGGTATAAATAAAAAATAAAATAAATGAGAAAAATAGGAAAAAAGTGAAAATTAATAATCTATAATTCAATAACTCCAAAACCATTCAACTTTAAAATCCAATACCCCTCAAATTCTTACAAACGATCTCTCTCACTTCATTCTCCGATTGTCCATCACCTTATCGCGGATTCACAAAATTTTTAATATATTTAAGAAAAAAACTGATGAATAATAGCAATTCCCGCAGAGATTTTCTTAAGACAGCTGCTTTGGCAAGTTTTGGAGCCTTGGTATTACCGAACTCTTTATTTGCTTATTCCAATGATTTTAAAACAGATAAAAAAGTCCGTGTTGGTTTTATTGGGGTTGGTCTTCGTGGCCAGGAACATGTCAAATTACTGGCAAAACGTAATGATGTAGAGATTGTAGCGTTTGCAGATCCCGAGAAAAGAATGCTTGCTGCGTCTCAAAAAATATTAAAAGACAATAATAAACCGGCGGCTAAAGAGTTTTCCAACGGGGAATATGACTATCGAAATCTTTTACAATTAAAAACAATAGACGCTGTTGTCATTGCTACTCCATGGGAATGGCATCTTACACAAGGTGTAGAGGCAATGCGTGCTAAAAAAATTGTGGGCATGGAAGTTTCCGGAGCGATAAAGCTTCAGGACTGCTGGGAATTTGTAAAGGTATATGAGGAAACGAAAGTTCCTATCTTTATGATGGAAAACGTGTGTTACCGAAGAGATATCATGGCCATCCTGAATATGGTCCGTAAAGGGATGTTTGGAGAGCTGGTACACGGAAGAGGAGGTTATCAGCATGATCTGAGAGGTGTCCTTTTCAATGACGGGGTTACTCCTTACAATTCCGGTGCTGAATTTGGAGAAAAAGGATTCAGTGAGGCAAAATGGAGAACTGAACATTATGTGAAACGCAATGGAGAGCTTTATCCAACTCATGGATTAGGTCCTGTTGCCATGATGATGGACATCAACAGAGGAAACCGTTTAACAAGGTTATCTTCATTTTCTTCAAAATCGGTAGGCCTTCACAAATATATCGTTGAACATCCTAAAGGAGGAGAAAACCATCCAAGTGCCAAAGTAAAATTCAATCAGGGAGATATAGTAACCACTCAGATTGCCTGTGCCAATGGGGAAACCATCCTTCTGACTCATGATACGAGCTTACAAAGACCATATGATCTGGGATTCCGGGTTCAGGGAACCGAAGGACTGTGGCAGGATTTCGGATGGGGAGATTTCAACCAGGGGCATATTTATTTTGAAAAAACCATGAACCATACCCACCGTTGGGATAATACGGAAAAATGGATGCAAGAGTACGATCATCCAATATGGAAGAAGTTTGAAAGCACTGCTGCAGGAGCAGGACATGGCGGAATGGATTTCTTTGTGATGAACACTTTTATAGAATGCATCAAACGAAATATAGAATTCCCGATGGATGTGTATGATCTTGCATTGTGGTATTCGATTACGCCATTGAGTGAAGAGTCTATTGCCAAAGGCGGTCAGGTGGTTGATATCCCTGATTTTACCAATGGAAAATGGAAGACCCGTAAACCTGTATTTGGAATGACCGATGAGTTCTAAGAAAACATTACTCATATTAGCAGGCGGATTAGGCAGCAGATATAAAGGCCTCAAGCAGGTAGATGGTATACTCAATAATGGCTCTCCAATTTTGGAGTATTCTATCTTCGATGCCCTGGAAGCAGGTTTCCAAAAAGTGGTTATTATTGTCAACAGACTGATTCCGGAAAGTTACATTGAAAGACTCAACAGCATCTCAACAACAAAAAGCTTTGAGCTCCATTGGGTCTATCAGGAAATGGACAGTATTCCTATTTCGCTGGAAGGTTTTGATTATCCTGAGCGTGAAAAACCATGGGGAACTGCTCATGCTGTTCTTTGTGCCAAGTATTCTATACAAGAGCCTTTTGTCATGATCAATGCAGATGATTTTTACGGAAAAGAAGCTTATAAACTGGCGGCATATGAAATTAATCATCACCATATTTCAGACACACAGCTGGGAATGGTTGCTTATCCTGTAGGTACCACATTGAGCGGCCACGGAGCGGTAGCAAGAGGAATATGTACGCTGGATTCTGAAAATTATCTGATCAAAATTGAAGAACAAACTTCCATTCAAATCATCAATAATTCGATTATCTATATTAAAAATGGAGAAAATATAAAATTAGATCCTGACACATTGGTCTCGATGAACTTTTTTATTTTCCATCCCCATATTTTCTGCTATATGGAAGCTTATTTTTATGATTTTATCGAATCTGGTCCTCTGCCGAACCAGGAGTTTTATATTCCTTCTGCGGTACAGAGAATGATAGATGAAAACAGGGTACAAGTAAGGGTAAAAGCCTCTCCTTCCCAATGGATGGGAGTCACTTATGCTGATGATAAAAAGGAAATTAAGGATTTTCTGATCTCAGAGATTAAAAACAACAGATACCCGGAAGATTTATGGAAATAAAGGATATTGTCATTGAGTTTATCGGTACTGACAACTATGATCTCTCCCCTATCAATGACGGATTGATCAATACCACTTACCTTCTGGAAGATAAAGATCTAGGGAAAAAGTTTATCCTGCAAAAGATCAACCATCATGTTTTTAAACAGCCGGAGATCATCATCAATAACCATTTGATGATTAATGAACTTCTCAAGTCAAATAATTATCATTTTCAAATTATAGAGCCTATCCCTTCTCTTACCCATCAACTTCTGGTAAAAGATGCAAATGATGAGCCATGGCGTATGCTAAGTTTCGTAGAAAACAGCATTACCTTTCTTACCGCTCCATCTTTACAGACGGCTTTTGAAGCAGCTAAAACCTTCAGTTATTTCCTGGCCACCGTCAATACTGAAAAGCTTCCTGCTATTGAAGATACCCTTCCCAATTTCCTCAATTTTGAGAAGAGAGTCGCAGACTATAAAAATGCACTACAAGATGCAGCTCCTCATTTAAGAGAAAACGCAAAGGCTGAAATAGAAATCACCAACCAGCTTCTGTCCTTACCTGATCAATGGATCGAAATGGAGAAAAGCAATCAAATACCTAAAAGAATCATCCATGCGGATGTAAAAATCAGCAATATCCTCTTCGATCAAAATCATCATCCACTAGCTGTCATTGATCTGGATACTATGATGATTTCCACTATTCTATATGATTTTGGAACGATGATACAGTCCTACACCAATACAACCCATGAAGATGATGGAAGTGCTCAAAACAATTTCAACTCTGAAATGTATAAGGCTGTAAAAGAAGGATTTCTATTCTATCTAAAGGAAAAATTGACACCGGAAGAATCTGAGAATCTTGATTATGCAGCGCAAGTCGCTATTTATATCCAGGAACTTCGTTTTTTAACCGATTACCTGAATGGAAGCACTTACTATTCTATCACACATCCTGAACACAATCTGGATAGGACAAAAAACCAGCTGCAGCTGTTGAAAGGACTGAGGGAATACCTGAAGGTTTGAGGGTTTGAGGGTTTGAGAGGCGGAGGGTTAGAGAGTGGGTTTGTAAGTGAATAGATTCCTACGGAATGACAAAGTGTGCATACAGATAAAGTACTCTGTTTATCATTCTATAGGAATCTGTTTCTACTCTCTTATTCTCAAACCCTCAAACTCTCCCACTTTCCAAACTTACCCTCATGCCAAAAACTCCAGAATTCTCTTCCATTCTTCCAGCTTTTTTTCAAAGGAAACGGTATGAAGCGGGCTTGTAGATGGCAATAAAAAAATGGGCAGTTTATAATTTTTCCCCAGCAGTTTCTGTAGGTTTTTGTAAGATTTTCCACCGTTGCAGAAAATAGCTTTGATATTTGGGTGTTCTTCCAATAGTTCAGCAATCTGATTGGCTTCTTCGTTTTTAATTTCAGAATCCAGACTTCCTTTCCGCTCACAGGAATCGATGACATCCCAGAGGGCGATATGATGTTTCCTTATGGTTTCGATTCTTTGCGTATAATCATCTGTAAATTCTTCGTTCAGCAATTCAAAAATGATTTTCCAGAATTTATTTTGAGGATGGGCATAATACTCTTGTTTTTCCAATGATTTCACGCCGGGAATTGATCCTAAAATTATAATTTCAGATTGGGAATCAATAAGGGGTAGAAATGAAGAAATACGGTTTTGCATATTCAAATATATAAATTTTGGCTTAAGCCATGGGATTTTTTATCATAAAAAAAGCGGGCTAAAGCCCGCTCCTATTAATATTGTATTCTTATTTTTCTTATAAAGTCTCCTTTAACCAGTCGAAGAATTCTCTCTGCCATACCAATCCGTTTTGTGGATGAAGTACCCAGTGGTTTTCGTTAGGGAAATACACCAGTTTAGATTTTAATCCTCTTAATTTTGCAGCCTGGAAAGCTTCCTGTCCCTGCTCGTAAGGAACACGGAAATCAATTCCTCCCTGAACAATCATGATGGGTTTATTCCATTTATCTACAAAATTGCTTGGATTGAATTCTGTGTAGGCTTTTGGTTGTGGCTTTTCCCATGGTGAACCAAGATCCCAGTTTGCAAACCAAAGTTCTTCAGTGGTTAAGTACCAAGATTTCATATCAAATAATCCATCATGAGCGATGAACGTTTTGAATCTGTTCTCATGAATTCCTGCCAGCATAAATACACTGTATCCTCCATAACTTGCTCCTACAGCGGCTACTCTGTCACCGTCTACATAAGGTAACGTTTTTGCAAAATCCGTGGCTGCCAGATAATCTCTCATTGGCTGTCCGCCCCAGTCTCTTGAAATTTCTTCATTCCATTTTGTACCCCAGCCCGGCATACCTCTTCTGTTAGGTGCTACCACGATATAATCGTTGGCTGCCATCAGAGCAAAGTTCCATCTTACGCTGAAAAACTGAGTAAGAGCAGACTGTGGACCTCCCTGGCAGTATACCAAAGTAGGATATTTTTTATTCGGGTCAAAGTTCGGTGGATAGTGGAACCAAACTCCCATTTCTTTACCGTCCGAAGTTTTCACCATTTTAAGTTCAGATTTCCCCTGAGCCAACTTAGCATAAGTATCTTTGTTCGCTTCAGTCACCTGCTTCATTTCTCCGTTTTTAACGTTTACAGAGAATAATTCTGTTGCATGGTTTACATCTGTTCTTCCTATTAAAAGTGAAGTTTTATTGTCTGTAAAGATTTCGTTGACGTCAAAATCTCCTTTGGTGATCTGCTGTACTTTTGCTGATTTTGAATCAAGGGCAAAAAGCTGCTTTGTTCCTCTGAATGCTGCTGTAAAGTAGATAGTTTTTGAATCTGCTCCCCAAAGCACATCTCCGGAAACACTTTCGTCCCAGCCAGAAGTAAGGTTAGTCGTTTTCCCTGACTTCCAGTCCATGATTTTCACATCATTTTTATCTGCTTCATACCCATCTCTGGCCATGCTCTGCCAGATCAAAGATTTTCCATCCGGGCTGAATTTAGGGTTTACATCATATCCTTTGTTGGATTCTGTAATATTTTTGGTTGTACCTGACGCCAGATCGTAAGCAAAGATATCTGTATTGGTACTGGTTGCGTACTCTTTACCACTTTTAGGTTTTGTAACGTATAAAAGCTGTGCAGAATCCAGACTCCAGATAAAGTCTTCAGCACCCCCGAAAGGTCTTTGAGGAGAATCCCACATTTTCCCTTCCAACAGGTCTTTTGCGCCCTCTGCTTTATCAGAAGTATTCACTACAAATACATGGTTGTATTTCCCTTCATTGAAGTAATCCCAATGTCTGTGGTTCAGATCTGTGTATACCTGAGCGGTCGTTTTAGGAGTATCACTGAATTTGTCTTTCCCCATCACTTTTTCTACCAACACCTGCTTACTGAAAGCAATTTTCTTCCCATCAGGAGAAATTACAATGTTATCAGCTTCCCCGATGGTATAAAATTCTGTCCAGGTTTTTCCGGCATCTTTAGAAAGGTAGATTTTGTCTCCTTCCTGAGCATAAATTCCGTTTTTATCCCACTGAATAAGTGCTTTTTTACCGAAATCAATTTTGGAAGACTGGTTATTAAGAACATTCAGAAAGTAGTTCTCGTTTTTTGTTTTTTCTGTTTTCAGATCTACCTGTCCAACTTTATAGATAAGGGAACCCTGATCTGGTGAAACTGCCTGTACCCCAACTTTTTTCAAAGTCCAAAGAATTTCAGGCGTCATTACTTGTTGTGCATTCATTAAGAGCGGAGCTGCCAAAGCCAGCAGACTGTACTTAAGTTTCATATGTTGATATTCATTTTTAACGGATCTATGAAATCATAGTAATTTCATGAAACCCTTTTATTAAATTCAAAGATTGCCAAAGTTAATATTTAAAATAAAAACGCACGAAAGAATTAACATTTAAGTTTAGATTTTTATTCTGTATTGTTAAAAATAAATGTATAGTTAAGAAATATAAACAAGTACAGATGCCAAAGCAACTCCTATTTACATCTGGCAACCCGTTCCAGCTCAAATTGCTAAATTATTTATATTTGAAAGGAAAAATAAACCGGAAAACTATAAAAACATTATGAATGGCCGAAATTTAAAACAAACCCTTATTACTTTACTCGTCATTATCACTTCAAATCCAGTGCCTGCTCAAAAAAGTGAATTTTTGGATACAAAGGTAGATAGTCTGACTTTTGTTACTACCAGAAAATTTTTAAACAGCTTAAATACAGATAATTTTCAGAAAAAGATTTTCATCAAGAATGATATACAAATTCCCTACAGAATCCTGACTCCGAAAGATAATGACAAAAATCAAAAGTTTCCATTAGTTATTACTTTTCATAATTCCACAAGAATTGGAAACGATAATGAAAGCCAGCTTGAACCTTTGGCTAAAATATGGCTGAGAGAGGAAATATATGACAAGTACCAATGCTATGTGATAGCCCCACAATTCAGCACGCGTTCTTCAGTTTATGACAACAATACTGATAATGATCTGGTATCAAAACCATCAAATGATGTCTTTGCCCTATTGGATCTGATAAAAAATGTAGAAAAAGAATGCAAGAATATTGATAAGAACAGAATTTATCTGGTGGGATATTCTATGGGAGCTTCTACAGCACAAAATCTTATGAGCATAGACCCTGACAAATTTGCTGCTCTTGTTTCCATTGCAGCGGTTCCTGATTTTTCAAATCTAAAACAACTGGATAAAAAAAATATCTGGCTAATTCACGGTGAAAAAGACAATGAAAATCCTTATTCGGGAAGTACCAAATTATTTGAAAAATTAGTTTCAAACAAAAATCTGACTTTTACAACATACGTTAGCCTTAATCATAATACGATTACCATCCCATTTTTAACAACTGAAGATATTCCCAAGTGGCTGTTTAAAAAGAGAAAATAAAAATGGATAATGGCATTCAGTTTCTACCTACAAAAAGGCCTGCTGAAAATAGCAGGCTTTATAATTTTATATTGGATTTATTTCTGATCGTTACTCTCCATCTGAGAACATTGAGTTCGCCAGTGAAGTAACAATTGACAATAATATACTGAAGATAAATGCCCACCAGAAACCATCTACAAACATACTATCTATGAAATAGTCTGCAATCAGTACAATTCCGGCATTGATTACCAAGGCAAAGAATCCTAATGTAAGAATGGTCAAAGGAAGACCAAAAAGACTTAAAACAGGCTTTACAAATATGTTAAGAACCCCAAGTACAATAGCAAAGATAATGGCTGAAGAAAATCCTTCAAATTGTACTCCCGGTAAGATTTTAGTTAAAAGATAAGCAACAATTGCTGTGATAAATAATCGGATAATTAAGTTCATTGAGTTATTTTTTAATGTTGATGGGATGTACTGAGCAAAAGCCATTCCATTTCAAACAAAAATTCTGCAAAAACCCTTTGTTTAAGGAATATTTTAATCTTTATTTCCCTTTATATTGTTATTTTATTTTCATCATGGTTACTAATGAAGTGGCAACATGGCTTTCAGAATCAGAGCCTTCAGTTTGAACGTAGATTTCCGTTCTCACTACAATTATTCTTCCTCCACCTTTAAGAACATAGGATTTTGAAACCAAAGCATCTCCCATAGCAGGACGCAGATAATTCACCTTCAATTCAACGGTTACCACATAACAGTCTTCTGTGTAATGGCTCACTGCTGCATACCCTGAAGAAACATCCACCAGAGAAGCAATCATAGCCCCGTTGAACATTCCGGCTTTTCTGGTCATCATTTCCATTTTGGGAATCTTAATGGATACAAAATCGGTTTCTACTTCCAGCAGTTCTGCTTTATAGAATTGTAAGGTTTCTGAACGGTTGAAGCTGTCTGTAATAAGTTTTCTTTTCTCTGGAGTCATGAATTTTATTTTAATCAAAGATAAGGACTGCAGCCTTTTTTATTTCTATTATATTCGAAAAATTTCATTTAAAAAGCCGTTCCACATAAGATGAAACGGCTTCTTTTTGAGCTTCTAAACTCTGAATTAAACAAACGATAACTTCTCTGATGAACTTGATATTTTCAAATGATGGTCTTCTTTAATCATATCAGCTGCTTTTTCTCCAATCATAATGGTAGGTGCATTGGTATTTCCGGAAACCACATCAGGCATAATGGATGCATCTGCTACTCTTAATCCTTTTATTCCATATACTTTCAGTCTTGGGTCAACCACGGACTCATTGTCGATTCCCATTTTACAGGTTCCTGTCATATGATGGTAAGTGGAACATGATTTTTTAATATAATCAATCACTTCTTCTTTTGTTTTTCCTTCTCCCGGATAGATTTCACCATCATTCCATTCTTTCATTGCTTCTGTTCTTCCCATTTCACGGCAGATTTCAACGCAGCGGTAAAGAGCGTCCAGATCAGATTCCTCAGAAAGATACATTGGATTAATTTCCAGTGGTGCAGAGGGGTCGGAAGATGTTAATTTAATATATCCTTTACTCGCAGGTCTGATAAAGCCTGCGCAGAATGTGAAAGCATTTTCCGGTCCTGTAAATCCGGGGCTGTAATAAGGAAGTCCCATAAACAAAGGCTGCAGGTCAGGATATACCATTTCTTCTTTGCTTTTCCAGAATAATTGTGCTTCCAGTAAATTGGCTTGTGGAGCAGGAATCTCTTTTTTAGCTTTAAAAATAACACTGGTCAAAAGGTGGTCCTGAAGGTTTTTACCCACTCCTTTTAAATCTTTTACCACAGAAATTCCCACTGATTCCAGTTCTTCTTTATCCCCGATTCCGGAAATCATCAGAAGCTTCGCAGATTCTATAGTTCCGCAAGATATAATGACTTCTTTTTCAGCTTCTACTTCTATTAATTCACCATCTTTCAAATACTGAACTCCGATACACTCGTTTCCTTCAAAAATTAATTTCTGAGCCAAAGCATTGGTATGAATATGTAAATTGGTACGGGATTTCACCGGGTCTAAAAATGCTTTAGCAGTAGAACATCTTTTATTATCTTTTCCTGCAGTCAGGTGATTAAGACCCGCTCCCCATATTTCTTTGTTAAAATCGTCTGTCAAAGGATAACCCAATTCTTTACACGCTTCAACGGCGCTTATTGAAATGGCATTCGGATGTTTGATACGGCTTACAAAAAGCGGCCCTTCTCCCCCATGAATGCTGTCTCCTCCATCTTCGTGGGTTTCAGATTTTTTAAAATAAGGTAAAACAGTATTCCAATCCCAGCCCACACATCCTTTATAAGCCCAACTATCATAATCCTGCTGATGCCCTCTGATATAGATCAGCCCGTTGATAGAGCTCGAACCACCCAATGTCTTACCACGGGGCCAGTATCGGGTATTTCCTCCTGCATGTTCCTGTGCCACGGTATGATAAGCCCAGTCTCTTTCAGTATTCCATACAGCAGGCCATCCTGCCTGTTCCTGTACCTCAGCAACTTTATCATCAGGGCCTGCCTCCAGCAGAAGCACATTTATATTTTCGTTTTCGCTTAATCTATTGGCTATTACAGCTCCTGCCGAACCGGATCCGACAATTATAAAATCGTATTTCATGAGTTTTAATTTGATCTTTATTTTTTGATACTGATTACTTTAGGAACGGTGACTGCTTTGAGTCCTTCAATTCCAAATTCCACTCCATATCCGGATTGTTTTACTCCTCCAAAAGGAACAAAAGGATGAATAGCACCATGCTGATTGATCCATACTGTTCCTGCTTCCAATTTTGCTGCTACATTTTGTGCTTCATTAAGATCATCGCTCCAAACTGAAGCTCCCAATCCGGTTTCAGAATCATTGGCTTTACTGATAGCTTCTTCCAGGGTTTTATATTTAATGATAGGCAATACCGGCCCAAATTGTTCTTCATCTACAATTCGGTTTCCATTATCTACATTTCCAATAAGGGTTACCGGAATAAAATATCCTTCCAGATCCGGTTTTTGCCCTCTGAATATGAAATCAGCACCTACATTTTCAGAATCCCGGATCAGATCCTGAATTTTATCGTACTGCATTTTATTCTGAATCGGTCCTAAAACACTGTTCTCATCCGCCCCATTCCCCATCGGAATGTTGGAAGAGTATTCTGCCAAAGCCTGTACTATTTTTTCATAATCATTTTCATGAACGTATAATCTTTTTAAGCAGGCGCAGGTCTGCCCCATATTTAAGAAAGCTCCCCAGAAAATAGAATCGATGTGTTTGGCTACATCAAGACCCGGTAATATAATCCCTGCATCATTTCCTCCGCATTCCAAGGTTAGACGTGCCATATTTTTAACAGAGGCTTCAATCACTTTTTTCCCTGTTGCAATAGATCCTGTAAACATAATTTTTCCAATTTCAGGATGAGCTGTAAGATAACTGCCTACTTCACCCCTACCGGTAACAACCTGTAAAAGATTTTCGGGAAGCACGCTGTTGATTACTTTTATCATTTCCAGGCTGCAGAAAGTGGTATATTCTGAAGGTTTGATGATGACCGCATTTCCCATTCTGAGTGATGGAATAATCTGCCAGATTGCAATCATCAGAGGCCAGTTCCAGGGAGCAATGGCGGCAACTACTCCAATTGGGTTTCTGTATACAATATCTTTCCTTGTTTCATCTTCAAAGACAATTTCTTCAGGTAAATCCAGTGATGCGGGAACTTGTGTCCAGCCTACACAGGCCTGCATTTCGAAATGGGCTCCGGGACCATTAAGTGGTTTTCCCTGCTCGCGGGTGATCCATTCTGCCAGATGTTTTGAATTTTGCTGTAAAGCTTCCGCAACTTTTAATAAAATGTCTTTTCTTTCTGAATCCGGTCTTACTGACCATAGTTTTTGGGCCTTTTTTGCTTTCTCAATTTTAGCATCAATCTCCTCATGGGAAGTATTGGAAACACCACCTATAACCTCTAAGGTAGAGGGATTTAGGGATAAAAAGTAAGTGTCTGAAATATGATTTTCTTTGGCTAATGATGTATTTTCCATTGTTTTAATTTATTTTGTATTTTACGTAGTTCGAAAATGGCAATAACATGATATAAATCATTTACCTATTCTCTATTTTTTTTAACCTAAACTCTACCTATCATGGAAAAGATCGAAGAAAGAACTGTTTTCAGCATTCCTTTTGGTGAATTGAATGTGTTTGAAACGAATGTAGTGTGCCACGATTTTCCTTTCTTTTTTGAAAAGCCTGTCATTACACTTATGCTGAGTGGCAATAAGATCATTCGCAGTGAGGATGAGACTTTTGAGTTTAATGAAAGAAGTGTATTTATTCCGCCCTGTAATAAGGAACTGAGTATAGACATTCACCCTGTTTTCAAAGAGCCCACAAAATGTCTGGTATTGAATATAGAACAGGAATATATAGGCAGTGTATTTTCTGAGGTAATTGAAACCTGGCATCCGGACTGGGACAGAACGGGAATTATGATGAAGGAAAATATGGTAAAAAAGTTTGTAAGCTCAGATGAATCTTTATGGAGAAGCCTGACCAATCTTTACAACAGAAGAATAGACAACAGTATGTATGGCACCTCAGATTTTCTTTTAAGCTTGAGTCTGAAGGAACTGATCTATGAGCTGATGAAGACCAATGCAAAACATATTCTGTTGTATTCTGACAAGGCAGAAAGTGTACAGAACGGACTGCAGGAAGTGGTCCATTTTATCAAACAAAATTACAAAGAACCAATTACCATAAAGAAACTTTCCGTGATCGCAGGAATGAGTGAAGCCAATCTGTTTAAAAAGTTTAAGCATTCCTACAACTGCACTCCGGTAGAATATATTATCCAGTTGAGAATAGAACACGCCAAGCAGCTATTAATAAGCAACCCTGAAATTGGAATTAAAAATATATGTTTTGAATCCGGTTTTAATACACTGGAGTATTTTTATAGAAAATTTACCCAGATCACCGGAAAGTCTCCGAAGAAATTTAAAATAAATTGATAAGGGCTGGAAGATGGAAGTGAGAAGATGGAGGTTAGTACCAGTCTTTTTATTTCCGATAATTATCATTATTAAATAAAGTAATCGTCCTATGTATTATAAAAAGATATTCATTGTTTTAGCTCTTTGCTTATGCTGCATTTTTCATGCGCAGACTCTACATTTATATGGAGGAGCCGACCGGGATCAATATCTGGGATGTCTGAACTGTGATAATTTTGATAAAAATTCGATATGGAATAAGTTTAGTGACTACGGGAATGTGTTCAGTTCAAAATCAATCTGGAACACCTATGGAAACTATGGAAGTACCTATAGCACCTATTCTCCATGGAATACTTATGGAGCTTATCCTCCGGCAATCGTTGATCAGGACGGAAATTTCTTTGGATTTCTTACTTTGAATCCTTATAAATCCGAAAGGTCTGAACTGGAACTGGCTATGATTTTATGCAAGCATCATGAAGAGATTAAAAAGGATGTTGGAGGTTGGTATGAGAGGTTGTTCCGGTAAACCACCCCGTCAAAAATTCCTTGAATTTTCGCCACCCCTCCATTTCACGTCTTCAGTTGTAATACTTGTTATTAAAACAAAATTGCAAAGTACAGAAAATATAGGGTTGGATTTTAATAGGTAAAAATCTGGCGCGTTTGACTGGCAGTAAAAAGGTCACAGGTTCGAATCCCGTATTCTCCACTAAACGGTAATATTTAATGTATTGGTCACAGATTTTTATCCTCTCACGGATTGAGCGGATTAGACAGATGTTCGCATTAAATTCAATATTAATCAGCTAAGTTGTACCTGAAAGTCGTCAGTTAAAGTCAAAATACCTTCTGCAAGGTCTTCCGGATGGGTCGTAAATCCTTTCAGCTTCGATGTTTTTCCTTTTAAAACTAAATCTAAAAGCTGTTTATCAGACAATTTTTTACCAAAAATTTCGAAAGTGATTTTAAAGCCGCAATTTTTGAAATCGGAACATCCTACTGCGGTTTTTCCTTTGATCAGATTGTGTTCTTTACATTTCGGACATTTCGTTTCTTCCCAGGACTGAAGCTCTTTTTTCTGTGCAGGTTCTCTTTTTTTCTTTTCCTTCACTTCTTCTTTTTCTTCTCCCTGCAGAGTAATGACTTTTCCTTTTCCGTACACGACTTTTTCAGTCAGTTCTGTAACCATCTGAATCAGTTCTTCTTTGAAGAGATTGGCTTCATACTCCCCTTTTTCAATTTTACGAAGTTTAGATTCCCATTCTCCTGTCAGTTCCGGACTCTTTAGCAGCTCGTCTTCAATGGTATCAATCAGCTGGATTCCGGTTTGGGTAGCGATGAGGTTTTTCCTTTTCTTCTCGATGTATTTTCTTTTAAAAAGGGTTTCGATGATATTGGCACGGGTGGATGGTCTTCCGATCCCGTTATTTTTCAACATTTCACGCAGTTCTTCGTCTTCTACCTGTTTTCCAGCAGTTTCCATGGCTCTCAGCAATGTTGCTTCGGTGTAAGGTTTTGGCGGAGTAGTTTTCCCCTGGTGGATCATGGGATCGTGCGGTCCGGTTTCCCCTACAATAAATTCAGGTATCGTCTGTTCTTCCTCTTTTTCTTTTTCCTTATCAGCAGATTCTTCTTTGGGTTCTTTAGCATAAACGGCTCTCCATCCCGGTTCCAGGACTTGTCTACCGCTGGTTTTGAAAGGAATGGTTCCTACTTTTCCTTCTACCAATGTATTGGAAATTTTACATTCCGGGTAGAATACGGCAATAAAGCGCTTCGCAATAAGATCATAGATCAGTTTCTCTTCCCTGCTCAGATTCTGAGAAGGTGGAATTTCCGTAGGAATGATCGCATGGTGATCGGTTACTTTTGCATCATCAAAAACGGCTTTTGATTTTGGAATCGGAGCTTCCAATAACGGAGCAATTAATTCCTGATAAGGATACATTTTCTGAAGAATACCGCCTATTTTCGGATATAAGCTTTCTGATAGATAAGTGGTATCAACACGCGGATAGGTTACGTGTTTCTTTTCATAAAGGCTCTGGATATAATTTAGCGTATTTTCTGCTGAATATCCATATTTTTTGTTGGCTTCTACCTGAAGGCCGGTCAAATCGAAAAGTCGTGGATTTTTTTCTTTTCCTTCTTTAATTTCGAAAGAAACGATTTCAAATGGATTTACTTTAAGATATTCCAATCCTTTTTCTGCACGTTCCAACGTTTTTAAACGATCGATCGCAGCATTGAAAATGACGTCACGGTATTTGGTTTTCAGTTCCCAATATTCTTCTGTAGTAAATGCATCAATTTCTTTCTGACGCTGAACCAGCATCGCCAAGGTCGGAGTCTGAACCCTTCCAATAGAAAGAACGGCTTTATTTCCTCCAAATTTCTTGGTAAAAAGCCTTGTGGCATTGATTCCCAATAACCAGTCTCCTATCGCTCTGGCATTTCCGGCCAAATATAGATTTTTATAATCTTCCGCAGGTTTTAAGCTCGCAAAGCCTTCTTTGATAGCCTCTTCCGTCAATGAAGATATCCATAAACGCTGGATGGGTTTGTTGCATTTTGCCTTCTGCAATACCCAACGCTGAATGAGTTCTCCCTCCTGCCCGGCATCCCCACAGTTAATGACCTCATCACATTCTTCGACTAATCTTTCAATCACTTTAAACTGATTTTCAACCCCTTTATTCGGGATCAGCTTGATACCAAAACTGCTTGGAATAATTGGTAATGAAAAGAGATTCCATGATTTGAACTGAGGACCGTAGTCGTGAGGTTCTTTCAAAGTACAAAGATGTCCGAACGTCCATGTTACGCAATAGCCGTTTCCTTCCATATAGCCTTGCTTAGGCATTGTAGCGCCCAATACTTTGGCGATATCTCTGGCAACACTGGGTTTCTCGGCAATACATAATTTCATGAAATCGGGTTTATTGAAGGAGTGCAAAAATCGGGATTTTTTTTGGATTTTGCTAATTTAGTTGGGAGCTGATCTTTAATAAGTTGTAGGCACCCGTATCCCAAACCTCCCAGCAATATTAATGATTATGAGCTGATAAACATTACTTTTTCTGCACCATTTAGTATATTCAGCTCCAGCCTTTCAATAAGAAAATTGACATCCTCAACAAACTTCTCCTTCAGATAACCATCTTCAATATCATGACCATATACTATCTTTTTATAGAAATCAGGTTGACTTTTCAATGCATTCTTCAATTGTACCAGATTAGATTTTAAAACGTCCAGATCAATATATTCTTCATAAAAATGCCAGAAATCCAATATCTTCAGGTCTATATGTAAGACTCTTTCTATTTGACACAATAATCGGTCATCATCCTCCGGACTCTCATCGGTCATCACCAGATTTAAACCATCTCTTCCGTCAAAATGGTATTGATCTCTCAAGTCCAGATATTGCCATAAAGGCTCCTCTTTATCAAATACAAAACTTATTTCAAGTCCGAATCCCATATCATTTTCTTAAAAAGTAAATATAACAAAAAGCCCCCTTATAAAAAGAGGGCCAAATCAACAATGTAATGAAACTAGGTTCATTATTTCTTTTTTGCTTCTGAAATGGCATCGGCAATTCCTCCACCTGCGGTTTCAAAGAAGGCAGGGCCAGCCAGAAGATATACTTTTTCTAATTTTTTGGTTTTGGATAGTTTGTGTTCTTTCAGGTAATTTTCAGAACGGTTGGCGTGAACAATTCCTCTTACTACATTTCCGGCTACCAGAGCGGTTGGGGAATCTATTCCGGCATCTTTCAGGTCACTGGCAAAAGCAAAACTGGTAACGCCCAATCTCATGGCTTCACGAGCCGCCACTTCGCCTACGGAAGTCATCATATCCGGAGTGAATTTATTACGGTCTCCCAAACCGATCAGCAATAGTTTCTTTGCTGACATAGATCCCGCAGGAGGTGTAATTAAAAGGGTTTCCAAAGAATGTCCCTGAAATTGTCCTGTTTTTCTAAGATTGGTCAGTTCTCCTTTTAAAGCTTCATCCAGATGAACCAATCCGTTCAAATTGGCTGGTAATGCCTGAGCATTGAAGATGTCTCCTTCTGTATATTCGAAAACACAGGCTACCTGAAGCTGAGCATCTGCTGAGGAGGGACCTTGTACTAATCCTACCATTGAGATTCCGTCTACGATTCCCCAGGTTTTAGAGGTTCCGATGGTTGTTGTCGTTTGTGAGAAAATCAATGTTGTGAACAGCAGCCCTGCAATGATGTATAATTTGCTTAATTTTTTCATGACTTTTTATCGTATTAGTTGTTCCTCTATTTTTTGGAATGATTCTTATAGGGTCATCGGGACTTCCATCAAAAGAACTTCTGTACCTTCTTTAAGTGCTTTGATGTTAATTTCCTGAATATCCCAGACTCCGAATCCATCACGTTCTTCAATGGTCTCTCCACCTATTTCTGCGCTTCCTTTAAGGATAAAAGCATACACTCCGTTTCCTTTTTTTCTGATCTGATAATGAGTTTCTATATTCTCATCAAAAGTTCCCAGGTGAAACCACGCATCCTGATGGATCCATACTCCTTCGTCATCAACGTTTGGGGAAAGAATCTGCTGAAATTTGTTGTGACCTTTTGTTTTGTCCAAAGTGATCTGATCATATCTTGGGGTAACATTTCTCTTTTTTGGATAAATCCAGATTTGAAGGAACTTTACCGGCTGATCACTATTTTTGTTGAATTCGCTGTGCATGATTCCGGTTCCTGCACTCATTGCCTGGATATCTCCACTTCTGATTACTGCTGTATTTCCCATACTGTCTTTGTGTTCAAGATCACCTTCCAAAGGAATGCTGATGATTTCCATATTATCGTGAGGATGTGTTCCAAAACCTCTTCCAGATTCTACTTTGTCATCATTCAGGACTCTTAAAACTCCAAAATGCATTCTTTCAGGGTTGTAATAATTGGCAAAACTGAAAGTATGCTGGCTCAACAGCCATCCGTGGTCTGCTTTCCCTCTTGAATCTGCTCTGTGAATCACAGAATTTTCTTTTATTTTTGATTCTGTATTGGGAAGATGATTGTATCCGATCGGTTCTAATGGTTCGATCTCGTCGATGTCATTTTTCATAGCGCTGGCTAAAGAAGCTGATGCTACAAACATTCCTGTTCCCAATAATCCTTTCTTTAAAAAATCTTTTCTGTCCATATCAGATTGTTATTTGTTCTTGTTTGATAGGACAAATTTAAAGAGACTGAAATCCCTGCACATTTAACTAGTTTAATAAATGACTTAGCAGCAAAAAAAAATGCCGATTGTTTTATTAGATTGTTTTTTGGAAACACAAAGACGCAATATGTGTATTATAATGTTTATTAAGGTGCAAGGATTTTATCTCCGATAAAATTATTTACAAGATAAAATCTATGAGATTATGATGATTATATTTTTTTGTTCTTTTGCCTTGAAGCAAAATGAACCAAAAGTTCAAGACTTGAGAAACTTCCGCTAAAAATGAAATCTGTTCTCTAAAAACTCTAAACTCGTGCGGTAACACTGTATATTTATTATCACCATTTCGTCCGCACTCAGACATAAGAGTTTTCTTAACGTTCACAGCGTTCATTTTTTAACGCTCCATTTTCTTAGGTCATTTCTTACGACGTGTTATATAACAAAGTTTTACTTTTCTTTTGAAGCAAGACGCTTTCTGATGGTACTTACAATATGTATCAAATCTGTGAGATTATCATGATTATATTTTTTTGTTCTTTTGCCTTGAAGCAAAATGAACCAAAAGTTCAAGACTTGAGAAACTTCCGCTAAAA